>NZ_BAAIEU010000001.1:0-469425 GCF_054654555.1 Halopiger thermotolerans
AGTACCGATATTGACCAACCACCGGAACTACCCGATGCCTTACCTCGTTCGTGAGAATCTGACTACTCTACACAGCATTTTTTGAGGCTCCGTTCTCTGGTGATTCCTATGCAAACGGGGAAGAAACCCTTCAAAAACCTCGTTCCCGGCCGTGATCTGTTCTACGTCCCGAAATACCAGCGCAACTACTCGTGGGATGAGAAACAACGCCGCGAGCTCTGGGAGGACCTCCTCGAATCTCTCGACAAGACGCACTACATCGGAACGTTCCTGATCGAGGATTCGGACGAATCAGATGACGGGCTCTACGATGAAGTCGGAATCATCGACGGACAGCAACGGCTCACAACACTCCTGATTTTACTCTTCGAGCTACAGGAACAGCTCCACGCTCACGGAAGAGAGGAGTACGCGGTCGACATCCTGGATAACTACCTCGTTGCTTCTGACCAGCAGCGACTTCGGCTCCAGGAGGACGACGATGCGAAATTCTTCAAGAAATACATCCTCGAGGACGTCATCGACACGGAAAAATCGACACAGAGCTCGAACCCCGAAGCAGAGTACACGCTCGACACACCCTCGAAACGCCGGCTGGCGAATACGAAGTCGTTCTTCCGTGAGAAACTGGAGGACGCCCCGCCGGAAAACACCGATTACGAGGACCCGGTGGAGTTCTACACCGACCTCTATTCGACGATTCAGAACCTCGATCTGCTCGCGTACGTCGTCGAATCGCGGGCCGAAGCCGCGCGGATCTTCCAGACCGTCAACGACCGGGGGAAGGGCCTCACTGACCTCGAAATCACAAAGAGCTATCTGATGCACCGGCTGGCGCTGGTCACTGATGACGGACCTCGTGACGGGGAGGACGACGAGGAACAGCGGACTGAGGGCCTCATCAACATCGTCCAAGAGAACTTCGGCGAGATCTACTCGAACATCGAGCAGATCACCGACACCGATGTCGGGAGCGGCCTCGACGAAGACCAAATCCAGCGGTATCACTTCATCCTCTGGGATGCGAACTGGACGACGAGCTACGATAAACGGTACTACCAGAATCACCTCGAGCACGTCAAGAAGGCGTTTGCCACGGACAACGGCGACCTCGCCGAGGAGATCATCGACTATACGAACGATCTGAAGCGATCCTTCCAGCGGCTTCGGGAACTGGTTACGCTGGACGGAATCGACAGTACCCGTATCGAGACACGATTGGAGAATCTCTACGCCGTAGGCCGTCTCGGGAATTTCTACCCCCTTCTCATCACCGCCTACGACCAGTACACCCGCGACCTCATTTCGGAATCAGACTTCGTCCGTCTCCTCAAGAAGATCGAGACGTTCATCGTTCGAACGTATCTGATCGAGCAGAAAGCCGCTGATACGGGGCGAACAAGAGCCTATCCCCTGGCCCGACAGCTCTACTACAACGAACCGGGCAAGCAGGCAGAGGACATCAGTCCCAGTTCCGTCGACGACGTCATTGACAAGCTCGCTGACCACGTCCACAACTACTGCGACGATGAAACCCTGATGGACACGCTCTACGACGCCGACGTCTATTCCTACTACAGCGACTCCAACCGGAAGAACGAGCTTCGATACCTGCTCTATGCGTATGAACTCTCGCTAGAACGCGAACGGGAGAACATCCCCTTCGAGGTGCAGAAGGTCGTCGACAACGAGGACGACCGTTTCACGATCGAGCACGTCTGGCCACAGACCGTTTCAGACGAGTTCCCCGAGCACCTCCACGAGACCATCAACGAGAACAGCGACCGGCTGGGCAATTTGGCGCTGATGACTATCGAGGATAACGCCGGGAATCAGAACGACCCCTTCGAGAAGAAGAAAGCTGCATTCGATGAGTCCAAGTTCCGGATGCTCAACGAGATATTCGAGAACAAGGAGTGGAACGAAGCAACGATTGACGAACGGGAGAGACGAATTTTGAACGTGATTCAGGAACGATGGCCGGATGAGGTCGCACGCCGGAAAGAGGAATCCCCTCTTTCAGCGTTCCAAGAAGATTAGAAGTCGTTTAGATTCCCTTGCCGATCTCCATCATCCTCGTCGTTGTTAAATATTGACGAGTCTAAATCAAGATCCAGCATTTCACCTGTTTCGCCAGCTTCGAGGTCTCTTGCTAGTTTCCAGTCGTCGTGGTCGTGGGGAAGCACCCGCAGGAGTCCTTCGAGAGTTGCCTTGAATGAGGGGTCTGACCCACAATTCCGATCATTCATCCAGTTCCACGCTTCTGTTGCTCCTTTCGCTTCATAGATGTGCATCGCGGCGTGTACTTTGTCTAAGGCGGTCGAGAACGAAAGGCTATCAGGGTCTACCGGTTTTCGACCCGAGCGATTTTCTGGTGCCTTGTTCACGTCCTGGACGCGATCACCGTGCGGCCGAAGGACTATGTCTCCACTTTTTGTCCGCCACATACGGTTCTCCTTTTTCAAGCTATCAACGTTCTCTCCAACTCCAACAGCTAACCTTCTGCCTTCATCATATGGGAAGCGTTGAGCTTCAAAGACGAACCAAGCTAGGACGTACCACTCTGTTTTGGCGTCGACATCACGGATTCCTTCATTAAGATATTGCTCAATGAGATAATCCCGAACAGCCCCTCTAGCTTCATCAAGAGCAGTCTGGGGGGAGACTTCCTCACCTGTATCATCCACCACAGGATAGTTTTTGGTAAATATCTCAAGTGTCGGACCGAATGAGGCCAACATCATATCCACCTTAGTAAATTCGGCTTCTTGAGACTCTAATTGCTTGACCTTCTCCTGAGCCCGAACCTGTGTATCCTTCCTAACTTCCTCCCACAGAGTTGGCTCAGAGCGTTGGAGATCCCGCTTCTCACTTGATAAGAGAATGGTACTATCTGCGCTGTTTCTTCCTGCCTGCTGAACTCGGTGTTGATTCTCCGTGTTAACTGGATGTGAAGCAGTAACTACGAAACCAGATTCGATGAGTGCTTTTGTTAGTGTATCCCACGCCTCTGTTTCCTTGTGCGTGAACATCATCGTGAAGATGCCACCGGGATTCAGGACGCGATACATTTCCTCAAATATATCCGTCATTTTTTGCTCGTATTCCCGACGGGCCAGTTCCTTCTTTGACAGCTCGTCTGATTCAACTCCTTCAAAGCGAGATTTGTTGGCTACTGCCTCATCTTCCTTCTCTGTTAGAGTTGAATTGAAGAACTCTGGAATTATGTCTTTTAGATATTTCTTCATCCAGACGTAGAAATAATCTCCCAACTCCGCATACATTATCATCCCATAATAGGGTGGATCAAGAACCACTGCATCAACATCACCATCGTCGATCGATAGGTCTGCCGCGTCTCCCTGAAGTACCTCTGATGGGGCGTCTGAATTTTCTAATAGTTCTCGAACGCCTCCATAGACATCTTCTGCAATATTCGATAACATCCAGTCATATCCGTGATCTTCTACTGTGAGATTATGTTCGACAAAAGACCAAGAGAATGCAAAGTCTGAACCCGCGAACATGTGGCCAATCTTCGGTTGGCTTGCGTCCCATTGGGCCATCCGACTGTTGTAATCGAGGGCCTTGTCAGCAACCAAACAAAGATAGACCAAAATAGATTCTGCCTGCTGTTCCGGGTATTCATCTTGAATTTCTTCTTTGACTTCTTCGAACTTTTGCCAATACGTGTGGTGCGTGAGGAGCTGACGAGGTGTGAAAAGGTCTCTCCATTCACTCATCCCATTTCTCCGCAGCTCCGTCGTCTTTTCTCCAGAGGGGATGGATTCAGTCAGCGAGGTAGAGATCTCCACATCTGAATCTGCAAATTCAGTTGCTTTCTCAAACGCCTCAAAATCCTTCTCGTCAGGCTTTCTGAACTCGCACCCACCCGACGTGTATGTGTCATAATATATGGCATAAAGCTGATAGTCGAAATCGCCTTCCTGTAGTTTCTCTTTCAGAGAATCACTTCCCAGAGTAACATGGCACCGAGGACACGTCATCTTACTATAGGATACTGTGCCATCCGTGGGGTTGAACTCGTCTCTCTCTACGTCTTCTGGAATATCAACGATATCGAAATCAACGTAATCGTTCTCATCGTTAACCCGTGGCCTGACGGCTTTTCCACTCCCTCGATTTCGATCCAACCACCAGTTTGAGGCCAACGGGACTTTCAGCCCACAGTCTGGACAGGTAACACGGTGGGCAAAGAGGTACGTCTGAATCTTCTCGTCATCTCTTTCTGGGAAGAACTCTTGTAATTCTTCTCGCGCTCTGCTATCTATCTCATCCCCCCATTTGATGATGTCGTCTGTTAGATCGACATCCGTCCTAGTGTATTCCAATAACGCCTTAAGAACCACTGAGGGGACTGGATTTAGTTCGTTAGCAATAGTTGGAAGCCCGTATCGAATACTTTCTAAAGGTATAGATCCGCCGCCTGCAGTCGCGTCGAGAACCGTTGGAAGCTCCCCATCCCAAGTACTTTCTAATGAGTTGTGAATTTCATCTTTTTCAGCGTCAGAAGGGGTGTACCGCCAAATTTTTCGGTAGCCATAGTGTTCGTGCTCCGACCCACTCCGCTGATCTTTGGTTTGTCTCTTTTTACGTACGTGCTCCGCAATGGAATCTTCCGGATTACGATTAGATGGCTTGAATCCCATCCAGTTCAACAGAGTGTCATCATCTATAGAGTCAGGAAGCACAGATGCTAAAACAGCTAATCTAGAAACTGGCGTTGGTCGTGGAGCAAACCACACATGGGCATACCTATGAGGGGGCCGGTGCTGGAAATCCAGATTTTCCCTTTCTGTTTCAATGCCAATTGTCCGCACCGGTACTGTGTCCTGAATCTTAAATTGATGGTTATTATCAGACATGATTTATTCGGTCAGTAGTGTTCGTAGTGCCTTTGCGCCACCAGAGCTATTCGGAGATCTGCACTTTGCGTTCCAGTAATAGCACTCCTCTAAACTCATTCGAGCAACACCACGAGCAAGATCTCTCATCCGATCAACCCTCCGCAATGGCTTAATCCCAATAAACCCTAAAGAGAGTCTGACGCCAATTTCTTCGGGGAGTAGGATAGTTGCTGATCCAGTACCCGTAATCTGCTCAGGCTTGATCTCCGCTTCTCGAAGACTCTCATCGATAAGCTGGAGAATACTTCTTAGGCGTGACCCGGACAACCTGCTTACCTTTACTCCAACCCAGTTGTCCCAGGTCCACTCTTCAGATCCATCGGTGTCTCTATCGATTATTTGCTCGAGTGGGAGGGTTTTCGATGAGAGCTGCCGGCGCCGTTCCAGCCGACGCTGGCGTGCGTCAGCTTGCTCAGTCGGAAGCAGCTCGTAGAGCGTAATCGTTGCTTCGTTCCCTGTCTCGTCGCGGACGAGGGCGAACGTGGGACGTCCACCGTAGACGCTGCTTCCAAGGGCGAAGGTCTCTGCCCGTTCCTCGTCTCGTTGGATGCTCATGAGTCGTCACCTTCGATGTTCGTCGGTCCGCCGGCCTGCGCTCTGACGGTGATGTTCGTCCCGTCGAGTTCGTCACCGAGCTGGGCGAGCACGTCGTCTTCGTCGTCGTCGATGGCCTCCGGTTCGTCCATCTGGAACTTAAAGCTCAGCTTGACCTTCTGATTACCACCTGCCCGGTCGCTAAAGCCTTCGGGACTCTGATTCAGCGTGGTGAAGGCATCAAGCGGCCCGGTGAAGTTAGCGTTGAAGGTTGCCTCACCGTTGCCCAACTCCGCACGGCTCTTGTAGTCGAGATCCACAGTGATGGACTCATTCCGGGACTTCACGGGCGACCGTTGTGCGACGAAGGACCCGTGCTTGAACGGCTGATCGCCTTCGATCTGGACGATGAGTGAATCGATCCCCGGCGTCGCATCACTACCGGCCTGGGAGACGGCGTGCCCCCGGATTTCGCTAAAGGCCCGCTTCGCGCTCATCGACCCGGTGGATTTGTCCCACGTCCCACCGGGACCCGTTCTGCAGTCCTCGCAGAGGACGGGCTCGTCGGCTTTCGTCTTGCCGTCGACCTCTTCTCCGCAGTCGTCACACTCGGCGGGTTTGTTCCGACATTCCTCACAGAGCTTGTGAGTGCTCTGAGGTGGGAGGTCCTTACCGCAGTTCGCACATTCCGTCAGCTCCGGCGGACGAATCTCGTCGGCGTGCTGATCGAGGAGGTCCTCGATACTCCCGAAGAGTTCGTACTCGTCGCCGATCTTGACCTGCGAATCCGTAATCGAGGTCGTGACGTCCGGCGACTCCGGGAGCGGCGCGTCGTGTTGCCAATTATCTGGCTGGGACTGGGCGTTCCAGTAGGCCGTCCCCGTCTCGCTATCCCAGTAGGCGTACTCGTGGTCCGAGACCATTCGTGCGATGGTCTTTCGCAGCGGTTTCGTACTTAAGAGGAAGGGCAGCCCCGGCTTCCGGGCGAACTGTGCTTCAAGGTCCGCTGTCGTCATCCGGCGCTTCTGGCTCTGCCACAGCTTCTGCTCGAACCAGACCTTTCCTTTGGGTTGGTCGTCGTCTCGGATGATCCGGTTCATGTCCTCGAGCGTGGTTCGGACTGCGTCGACGAGCTTCGTCCCGCCACCGGCGTCCACGGACGTGATGGTCACGTGCGTTAGCCCGTCGTCCTCGACATAGAACAGGTGGCGATAGACGTTCCGAACGCTCTCCCCGAGGAGGCCACGTGCTTCGTCCTCCCTGTCCCGGAGTTCCTGGAGCTGTTCGTCGGAGAGGTCCGCAGTCTGCTGAGAGTCGTCTCGGAGGTCCTCGATGGCTTCGAGTCGCGTTGCCTGGTCGACCGCATTCTCGAGGAGTTCCGCATCGGGGGCGAGGAACAAGACGTAGTTCTTGTACGACCGGCTCTGGATGGTCCCCCCGTGTTTCACGGCGGTTTTCTCGTATAGCTCCTGGATTTTGTCGGGAACCTCAGTTTCCTGACCACGCTCCGTTTGTACGGGCGCGGTGAGCATGTGCATAATCGAGAGCGTAGGTGTGGAGCCGTCATCTGCCACGTCCGCTGGCTCCTCGGGGAACATCTCGACGTTGAATCCCCCGCTCCCGACCTCCCGTTCCAGTCTGGCTTCGAACCGGCTTCGAGCCTGCTCTTCGGAGGTGTTCTGGATCCGCTGGTCGATGATTCGAATCAGGTTCGGCTCGGCTTTGAACCGGATCTGATCCTCGTCGTAGAGGTAATAGCAGGCGACGTTCATGTCGTCGCCGCCGAGGTTCTTCAGCGCGTTATCGTAGTGGTCGAAGGAGACGCCAGGATGGGCGACTGCTTCGTTGAGTCCTCGTCGAGCGATTCCTGACGCCTGCTCACCGAACGCGAGACTATTCCAGAGCACCGTCGTCGTGATGTGGGACCCGAGCGCGGGGATGCCCTTCTCAGTCCACTTCTGATCCTCGAGTTGGGCGTGTGCGGTCCCGTCACGAGTATAGATGTCCGCAGTCACCGCCGCACTCAGATCGACGAATTCGAACAGGGATTCGTTGAGCGTCGCCCGAATACTCCCGTCCGGAGCATCGTCCGCCGGCGTGAGATCGTAGAGACGGAGGAAGTGACGGTCATACTCTTCGGGCTGGTGATTCCACAGGTAGTGAATCGCTCGCCCGAGCAGTTTCAGTGCTCCACGAGTCCGCTGGAAGTCCGGGATCGTGTCGATCTTCTCGGTTAGCGTTTCGAGAACAGTGGGGTGGAATGGGTATTCTCGTTCGAGTTTCGAGCGGTAACTGTCCTCGCTAACCTCCTGCGGGAACTGACGGGGGGCTTCGTCGTAGAAGTGGAAGTACTGCTCGGCCACCGTAGCCGCAACATCTGTATCGATTTCGTCGAACAGTCGATGCTGGAGAACAGCCCCGACTTCCGTCTCGCCGGTAGGAGTGATCACCTTCTGCTGGCGCTGGACGACAGCGTCCAGTTCATCGACCAGGCCACGGACCTCTTCGGCCTCCTCCTTGAACGCCGAGTCCGCGATACTGTAAATGACGGTGAGTGAGTCAGCTTGGGCGGCTGTCTCCAGTAGCGACTTCATGAAGGAGACAGTCTGACTGGCCAGGGTAGCCCCGCCGACCTCGAGCGTCGACGCGTCCTCGAGGTACTCCGCGATCTCGTCAATAAGGACCACGGAGGGCTGGTCACTCTGTTCCAGGAGATCCTTCAGCGTGTTCTGACCAGGGGCCTGCCGGTCCCGGTCGTAGTCCTCGATCTCCCGATAGCCGTCCAGCCCGAACAGCTGGTAGGCAATCTCGCCCCACATCGTGTTCGTGTCCGGGGCGTTCGGGTCAGTCCGACTACTTCGGGCGCTGCGGGCGTCGACGTGTCCGCCGACGAAGACAGCTGAATTTGCTTCGAGTCCATCGGAAACAGCGTCCAGATACTCGGTCGCCAGCTCGTCCTTATCGACGAACTTTGAGAGATTTCCAATCTCGGTCGGGTTGTTTGCGAGATGATACGAGGCTATGAGATCGTGAGTTTCGGTACTTCCCGAACGTCGCTTCGTGAACTGTGCTGAGTCATGGACGAACGGAGTGAATGCCGGTGTGGTAACTGAGTGAACAGGAAGTAGAATCCACGCATGAGGAGAAGTGAAGTAAGAAGGCTGAGATACGCTGTTCTAGGCGAATGCTGTTGCTCACCCGGAGCTTGCCCAAGGCCGCGGGCTGACCTCAGCCCGCGGCCGGCGCGTATGCTTCTGGCACACCTGTTCCGTTCATCTCGATCTCCCAACTCCGCTCTAGCTCTTCCTCTAATGCATGTCTGATCCAGTCAGAGAACGTCTTGAACGTGAATTCCTCGGGCAGGTCGCGCCCGCCCCGCTGGGGGCGGGCGACGACCGCCCATCGAAGCACAAGCCAGAGGTTCTCCAACAGGAATCCAACCAGGACGAACGCGAAGCGGATGATTGGGTCTTGTGTCGTCGTTACCACTCGTGCTTGGCGAAATACACGGTAGCTCGTTTCGATCGCTGACCGTTTCCGATAGAGCCGTTCGACTTGTTTCGGCGTGCGATCGGCCAGATCGCACGCCACATAGCCTCGCACGACCTCGCCACTTTTCCCGCGATCTCCGGCGTGATATGACACAGCGACCGCGAGCGGGAATTCCAGTTCCCGCTCGCGGCCTTTGTACATCCGATAGGTTGTCATGTACGAGCAGTGCGTATCCAGCTTCTTCCTCATGCGCTTGCCCTTCTTTTGGACGGGAACGACAGTCGCAGCAACCTCCCGTGAGCGGCGCAGAATACGTTCGTTGTAGAAGCCGCGATCAGCCAACAGAAGCTCTATCTCGAAGGGATAGGCCTCGACGCGGTCGAGGACGCGCTCGACCGCGTCGGCCTCTTTCTCATCACTACGGACGTACGTCATCGCCAACGTCACTGGCTTTCCGTTCGAGACGAGATACGCCGTGCAGTACCGGTGGCACGTCGTTGTTCCGTCTTTCGCGTGCATGCGACAGAGTTCACCTTCTTCATCGGCGTACGTTCCGTGGTAGGGGTTATCGACGAAGTCAATGGAGACGATCCTCGACCGATCAGGGTCGAGGATCGTCATCGCTAACTCTCTGAGAAGGCGGTTAGCAACCCGCTCAAGCCACTCCCGGTTGAGCGTATGTAGCCAGTCCATGACAGTATCGTCACAGACAGCGTTGTCGTTGTCCTTGCACGTCTCCCAGATGGACGTCTGATTGACTGCTGCAAGAATGACAACAGCCCAGATATCGCCGGGATCGAGGGGCGAGCCCTCGATCCCTGGCAAGGGGAGCTGGCAGATGACGTCTTCCGCTAAATCTTTCACGTCCGAATCCGAAAGAACACCGTCTGGCTGAGGGATACTGAACACATTCACTCAACCAGACATCTTCCTCATGAGACCAACGCTTTAGCTCCAGCTCTCACACCAGTCGGGAAGTACCGAGTTTTCCCGCCGCCGAAGGTCGTATCGAGACAGAGAATACTGCTTTTGTAGCCGTGCGTCTCCCGGTCTGCGGCAGCCAGGAACCGACCGGATAGGTTGCTCAACAGTGTGGTCAACCCCTCTGTCGGATACGTGGTATCGAAAAATTCCGCAGCGTCACGATACACAGGGGCGGCTTCATCGGGCTCGTGGGCGACGGTCGCGAGGTTAGCAGCGAATTGCTCCTCCTCCAACGTCCCGTCGATAACGTCGGAGCGAGGCTGGCAGGCCTCGAAGAGCGAAGTCACCTCCTCCTTTTGTGTACTCATCGTATGACAAGACGTGGTTTTCACACTACCTTAAAAGTTCGAACTGTGTTCCTCGATTCCGGTAGCAATCAATTACTGCCTGATCCCTCGATGAGCAAACTTCCTTATTTAAATTCAGAGATGCTTCTGTTCTGGGATTCTCTCCGCTGCCGCCCGATTTGGAGTATCTCGAACTCGGACAGGTCGATATCTTCATCCTCAGTGATCGAATCGCGAACTGACTCGGGGAGGGATTCGACCTCGATTGCTGTCAATGGATGTTGGGTGAGGAAATAGCTGCTTGCGAGGCTCGTCGGTGATACAGCAATAACCTTCTCGCTCTTTACTTCCTGCAGTTTGAGTTCAGCATTTCTATACTGATGTACTTCCGCGGATAGCGCCTTAACGGGAAAGAGGGCGGAGATATCCCCGTGGTCAATGTATCCGCCAGCGTCGTAGAAATGCCCAACACTCATCTATCTACACAAAATAATGCTTGGTACTTATTTCTTGCGGGGGTACTATAATCCGGGCTCGATTCACACCAATCTGTTACGATGGTCAGAGATCTCTATCAGTGTACGGCAGGTGATCTTGCTACACAAGCAGTCGATACCGTTCCTGCTGATTGGTCGGTAGCAGAGACCTATGAGTGGCTTTCAGAGAACGGCTACGACGTCTCCCCAGTCGTTGACGGGGAACAGCCCGTCGGATTCGTTGAGATCGACGAACTGTCCACGGCTCCCGACGGTGCTCCAGTCTCTGAACACCGACAAGATATCACACTCGAGGAAATCATTTCTACTGATGCGGATTTCGGGAGCGTTCTTTCTGCTCTCTACGACTCAGGCTTCTACTTCCTCGGCGGCCGCAATCAGGTCACGGGTATCCTTACTCGAGCAGATTTGAACACGTCACCGGCATACATTCACCTCTACGATCGACTTTCACTCCTCGAAGAGGGTCTTCGTGACTTGATCCAAGACGAGGCTCCTAATTGGAAGACGAATGACGCGGTTGACCTCTACCACGACGAAATACAGGACATTGAGCGACGCTATCAGAAGGCCGAGTCAGCGAATATCGCCTTGGAAGAGATCCATTATGCTCAATTTTCCACCCTCAAGAAGATCGTCGCAGCAATTGACCCGTGTTGGGAGGCGTGTGGGTTCTCGAGTGGTGATGCTGCAGAACGAGACCTCTCAGACGTCACCGATGTTCGGAATGCAGTTGCCCACTCGAACCTCCTAATCGAGAATACTGGTCAAGGACTGATGGAAGGCAGGACCGTCACCACCGTTTTAGATGCGTATGAAACGATAGAGGCGTGTATTGAGGAGTTGGACCTCGAGTCAGACTGAAGGTCTATCTCCGGCTGGGACAGAATTATGTCACGGGGATTAGTTTGCTTGTTGCATGGCTAATGGCTGTGATTTTCTCACCAGTCCCTCCTTCGACGAACTTCAATCTGAGGTGTTTGAACGGGTTGCTGAACAGGCTGGCGACGAGCCCGCCAGCATCCTCTACATCGAGAACAACGACCATCGCACGGATGAGGTCGCCGACGCATGGGCCGAGAATCACGAACCGCTCCGGCTTCGAGTAACCGATTTCAATACTGTCATCGGTGAATGCTACGAGCGAATCGCCGACCCGAGTTCTCTTCTGGATGCGTTGACCCGGCGCCGGTTAATCGACCGAGCGCTTCGAACTGTTGCTGACCGTGGTCTCTTGGACGATGCGCATCTCTACCGAGACCACTTCACCGACCTCATTACAGAACTGGAGGGAGAGGGCTACCACTCACCTGAATCAGTTCGAACCCTCGTCGCCGACTCCCAGTTATCTCCTGGAACTGCTGATCTGGTCGCGAGCGTGTATGAGGAGTTCTACGAGCTCCGCCGAGAAGGTGTCGGGGATGACGTGTACACCCTTAGTGAGGCGTACCGGACGGTCCTCGATAGTGGAGCTTCCCTTACGGAGATCTTCCCTCACGTCGACGTCGTCGTGATCTCTGGATTCTACGACCTCTCTCACCACCAGAAGAGTTTTCTTCAGCGACTAGCCACCGCGTTTCCCGTCTGTATCTCGCTCCCCCTGGCCGACACAGAAACGCCATCCGGTGGAGCAAACCAGATCACAGCTGACGCAATGGAGACGTACCAAGCAATTGCTGGCCCACCAACCACTGTCTCTCCCGATTCTCCGAGTTCACTCATCGACGCTGCTGGGAAGCTTTATACGCCAACTCCAGGAGTTGATGAGGATACGGCTCCTCCCGACCAGCTTCAATGGTACAGTGCCCCCACACCAGATCGAGAGGTTAGACAAGTTGCCCGGAGAGTACGGGGACAGCTCGCTGACGGCGCCGACCCGAACGACATCCTGGTTGTGATTCCGGGTCTAATTTCGTATCAGGAGCAAGTCGCCGACGTATTCGAGGCCGCTGGTATCCAGTCAGTCGGGTTTGCGAACAAACTGCTGTATCAGACGTATGCTGGGCGGGCAATGCTCGATCTGGCTGAACTCTGTGTCGACGACCCACGCACAGATACGGTAGCTCGTCTCGCGACGAATCCACTCGTGACTCTTGGAGGAGCCACCGACGACGTTGATCGGTCCGCTGTTGCTGACCTCGCCCGCCGCCTTCCGACGGTCGATACTGACCGACTTCTCGAGGAACTCGACGATGCCTCTGCTGAGGTGTTAGAGAACCTTTTCCAGGTCGCCGACGATGCTGAGGTCGCGGAGGCCGACGACGTCGTTGAAGCCGTGCGAACTGTGTTCGAAACTGTCGACCTCTCTGACAACGTCGACTCTATCGAAGAAGATGCGGCGTCATTCGATGCCCGAATGGAGGTCGCGTCCTACAATCGGGTCGAGAGGGTGCTTGATGCGGTCGAATTCGTGGCTGAGCGCTTTGGGATGGACGAGCCAATCGAAGAAGTGGCCGATGCACTTGAGAAGGTGCGGGTCCCCCCACCGAGTCAATCTACACAGGACGTCGTCGAGATCGTCGGTCCGCGCGACGCCTACATGCAGTCCTATTCGCACCTGTACTTCGTCGGATTGACCGAGCAGGACTTTCCCGTCGAACAGGATCGTCCGCTCTTTTTCGAGCGACTGTTCGACGACATCCCCGACCTCTCGTTCACCGATGACCGAGCTGAGGCCCGCTACCAGTTTGCTACCTTGCTCTCAGGTGCCGAGAGCGTCTACATTACGACCCCCGAGACATCATTTGATGACGATGACCTGCTTGAGTCGTCGATTCTCGATGAACTCGCTCGAGTAACTGGCCTTGAGCCAACGCCTGATGATCTTGGGAATGCCGTTCCCGAAGACGTCCAGCGGGCCCTTCGTCATCACCGAGATAGGGAGGCACGGGAGGAAGCCGTTAAGCACGCTGCTGACTCCGGAGTATTCTCGCGACAGCAGGCCGAGCGCGTCGTGGCGGGTGCGAGGTGCGCTGAAAGTCGAGCTGACGCCGGACTATCCGCCCACGATGCACAGCTTGACCCCGAGTTGGTCTCGGAACTCCACGGTGAACGTGGGCCGTACAGCCCGACGCAGCTGAAAGATTACGCTCAGTGTGGGTACGCCTACTACATGAAACGGATACTGGACATCGAAGCACCGGACGAGTTCCATCTCGAGCCTCAGAAAGTTGATCTCGGGAGCCTCGTCCACGATATCTTCGAGGAGTTCTATCGCGGGCTCCAGGATGACCACGGCGATCCAGTTGACCTCAGTGAATATGACCGGGAATTCCTCGAAGAACAGCTGTTAGAGCAAACACGAGATAGCCTTGCGGACTCCGATATCGACTTCGACGACGTGTTCTATAAACGGTGGCTGGAGCAGCTCCTTGCTGGGCTCGCGACGCCCGACGTGAACGAGTACTTCGGTGACGGGCAACCTCATCAGGGAATCGATCGGGGGCTCTTCGTCCGGTTCCTTGATGCGGAGCACGACGACAACGATGATGTTCCGGCATGGTTTGAGGTGCCGATGGACTTCTCCGATTCAGAAGAGGGCGAAATCACAGTGACGACACCGGATGGAAGAGAGATATCCGTCGGTGGATTCATCGACCGCGTGAGTCTTCGCGAACAGGACGATGGTACCATCGATGGATTGGTTCACGACTACAAGACGAGCGACCCGGACACCATTCAGACAATCGACGGTATCGAATTTCAGCTCCCTCTCTATACACTTGCGACCCGAGCTGAACTAGCAACCCAATACGGAGATACACTTGGCAGTGTGGACGGAGAATTCTATGTAACGGAGCCGCCGACGGAGGTCACCCGGAAGTGGAGTCTTAGCTACTATCTTGAACGGTATGATGGAACTGACGAGGACTATGAGCGGTTCCTCACAGAAACTGTCCCGTCACGGGTTGGCGAGATAGCTGACGGTATCGAGAATGGTGCCTTCCAAACGACCACGCTTTCGCCGAAAGAAGCCGGCTGTCGCTACTGTGATTATCGAGACATCTGCGATGTTCGACACCACCAACGCCAAGAGATAATCCAAGAGATGGACCGCTCCGGTTCGTCCGGTTATATCCCACAGAGGGCGCGAGATGGGTCGTTCCTGGATACGCTCGGGGGTGCAGACGAATGACGGGGATCGACGATACGCCGGCGTCGACGGACGACGAAGATGGGGAGGAGCTTTCCCCGACAACTGAACAGGAGGAAGCTCTGGAACTCGATCAGAATATCGCGATTACCGCTGGGGCAGGGACTGGAAAGACGACGACCTTGACTCTCCGTTACCTCGAGATGCTGGAGTCCGATCCCGGCATCGGGCCCGAGAACATCGCGACGATCACGTTTACGAACGATGCTGCGAATGAGATGCAGGAGCGTATCCGGGAAGAAGTAGCTGAGCGTCTCAGTGAGGCCCCGGAATCTGACGAGTACGACTACAGTCGATGGCGCAGCGTCAAGGACGAATTAGAAAACGGATATATTCACACCATCCACGGGTTCTGTTCTCGGCTGCTCCGTGAGTACGTCGTCGAAGCCCCGGTCCAACCCGAGTTTGACACGCTGGACGAGGCTGATGCCAAGGTGTTGATGCAGGAGGTGGTCCGGGAGACTATCGACGCTCGTTGGGAGGCGAATGAGGACATTCGTCGTCTCGCTCGTCTCTGGAATCGGGATTCGCTCGAACAGGTCCTCGTCGGTCTGCTTGAGAACCGGCCGAGGAGTACCGAATGGGCGACTCGATGGGAGGGTTCGACAGTAGATGAATACCTCAATCACATCTGGTCGACCTTCTATCCCATAGATAGGGGTACAGCGGAAGAACTACTCAAAGAAGAATCCGTACAGGAGGCTCTCCATACGATCTGCGGACTTCACGATGAAGAGTTCGAGATTGATCCTGACGACAAGGGAATGCAGTTTATGCAGGATGTGACTCGTGTCGTGCGAGACACGGGAGTTCATACCGACGATGCAGTGGGATACCATTGGCAACGGGCACTCGACTCTCTCTGCGATCACCTGACTTCTAACAGTGGGGAACGATACACTGGACGACAACGGTTCCGCTACAGAGGATCCAAGAGCAATTGGAGCGCTCACGAGGAA
The DNA here is from genome assembly GCF_054654555.1 of Halopiger thermotolerans. Lineage (NCBI taxonomy): Archaea > Methanobacteriati > Methanobacteriota > Halobacteria > Halobacteriales > Natrialbaceae > Halopiger > Halopiger thermotolerans. Next base: position 15,835 of record NZ_BAAIEU010000001.1, read on the forward strand.
GAGCAAGAGCAGCTTGATGCTGCTGTCTCCGCTCTACTTGATGGCCTCAACCCCGAGGAGAGGGACTTCATCGGCGGTCTCGATACCGAGTGGAACAGTAGTCACTACGTCCTGAGCCTTGCTCGGCTCTACTCCACCGTTCTGGACGAATATACACAGACGAAATCGGAACAGAATGCTCTCGACTATCACGACCTCATCCAGACCTGCATCGACTTCTTGAACGCGGACGACAGTCTCTGCGAGCAAGTTCAGTCACAGTTCGAGTACGTTATGGTCGACGAGATGCAGGATACTGACCAGCTCCAGTGGGAGTTTATCAAATTATTGACTGCCGGTGACACCGATGATTTTGATGCTCAGAACGTCTTCCTGGTCGGCGACGAGAAGCAGAGCATCTATCGATTCCGCGGCGCCGACGTGACCACCTTCGGTTCGGCTCGTGAGGACCTCGCTGCGGCTAACCCGGACGATGTCGAGACCACCAAGCAGCTCAGAGGCAATTTCCGCACGATTCAGGAGACGCGAGAGTTCCTGAACGCGCTCTTCGACGAGGTATTCGAGCCGATGGACGACGAGTACCGTGACTACGAAGCCAAGCCTCAGGCACTTACGGATGAACGCCGGCAGGGACGCGATGTTACCGGTTCGGTCGAGTACCTGCTCGTGCCTGACGAGGACGTCCCGGAACTCCACGATACCGACTACCTGAACCAAACGCCTCGATTCGCTGGGCACGGTGAACGCGAGGCTCACGCGCTTGCCAGCCGTCTCACCTCGTTACTGGATGACCCTCCGGAAGTCTACGATGACGACGAGGAATGTCTTAGACCTGCGAAACCCGAGGACATCACCATCCTGTTGCGCGCTCGCACCCGCCTCAAGGAGCACGAACGGGCGCTGGATGAATACGGGATTCCGTATACTGTCGTGTCGGGTACTGGGTTCTGGGACGCCCCCGAGATCACAGCCTTGGTCAATCTGTTCACGTTCTTCGAGAACCCGGAGGATGACATCGCTCTCTACGGTGTCCTCCGGTCGCCACTGTTTGGCTTCCCCGATGAGGATCTCGCCCGACTCCATTCCGAGGATCAGCCACTCTGGACTGCTCTCCAGACAGCAGAGGATGATCTCGGCAACGCTGCCCGCCTTCTAGACGAGTGGCGGCAGATAGCTGCTGTTACCGACGATGTAACGGCTGACACGACCGTTCCGTGGGGGAAGTTGCTCTCCCGGATTATCGACGATACCGGATATATCGCCAGTGTCGGGGCAGATGAACGTCCGCGACAGGCGGCAGTGAATATCAACAAGTTCCGCGAACAGGTTCGCGCTTGGGAAGAGGGTGGTGTCAAGACGGTCTCAGAACTTCTCACGCGAATCGATCGTCGGAAGGAAATCGAATCCCACGCTGACGAAGCAACTATTCCTGAAGATGCCGACGGCGTCCAGATTCGAACAATCCACTCGGCGAAGGGCCTTGAGTTCCCTATCGTCGCAATTCCAGAAGTGGGCACCGAGTTCAACTTCCAGGGGGACGTCGACGACTACGGGAAAGTCTACCTCGACGAGCTTGACGTCGGGGATGGCGAGTCAGAACCGGTGCTCGGTCTGAAAGCTCCGTCAGCCGATGATCCCTATGAGCACCAGAACACGCTCGCTCGGACCCGGCTTCAAGAGGAGGTCAGGATGCAGGAACGAGCCGAACTGAAGCGTCTCCTCTACGTCGCAGCGACGCGGACCCGTGATCACCTGCTCTTCAGCGGTGTTCACTCTATCGACGCCGATGAGGGGGATGGCTTGGGGTTAGGTGACCCGAATGACGCCGCGGATGCACGATACTGGCGTGATTGGCTCCAACCAATTCTCTTGGAAGACGAAGACGGTGACGCAGGGCACATCTTGAGTCAGCTTTCCGTCGGGACAGAACATACGGCCACTATCCGTGGGAGCGAATACACGGTTCGGGTTCCAACCGCTCCTGTCCACGATTGGGACGCGTCAGGGTCGACTGAGCGCGACTACCCCCAGATCGATATTCCTGCCCCAGAACTGTCCACTCCCCCGACGTCAATCACGGCCACGAATTTTGCGAAAGCACTCTCTCCGGATGATGCAGCCATCTACACCGACGAACTTGAGGAGGATGCCGCAAGCCTCGAAACGGATGGCCTTCAGGCCAACCATCTGGGAACGATCGTCCACAAACTCTGTGAGCTACGACCTGATCGAGATCGGTGGCGCTCCATCGCGGCTCGGCTGGGTTCTGCTTTGGATGATACGGTGACTGATCGGGATTTGGATCGGATCGAAGAGTATACTGAGCGCTGCCTACAGTTCCGTGACGGCGTCGTCGACGACGAGTCGCCGACGACTATTCACGAGGAACTCTCGGTTGTGACGCGATTGGAGGCCGGCCGAATCGTCGGCGATATCGACCTGCTCCTAGTCACTCCAGACAGCTACCACGTTATCGATTACAAGACGAACGACACCTCTCAACGATCAGTCAACGACCTCGCAGAGAAGTATTGGCCCCAACTCGAAGTGTATGCAGCTGCCCTCCACCAGAACGACGATTCCCGAACCGTTCACACCACGCTGTACTTTGCCGACGCTGATGAGCATCGGACCACGACCCACGACATGCTTTCGTTGGATATTCTTGGTGATGACCTGAACACACAGCTTGAGGGATTAACGCAGTCCGACGGCGCCGCAGTCCGAGGAGGATCAAGCAATTTCTGAGCCAGTCCAGGCTCACTAACGCTATTCCTGCTCTGGAACTCCTCTACACCCAATTCCTATTCTCAACCCTCGGAATTTAAAGCGAAAACTTATATCACTCGACAAGGCGTACACACGTAATAGCGTATGACTCGATGGCGAGCGAAGCGCCGGTACGAGGCAAACCGGCGGTTCGGCGAGCGTGCAGATGAGGCGCTCGTAGCCATCTCTATCCTCAAAGCCAAGCGTGACGGCATCGACCTCGAGCAGAGTGAGGACGACTTGCGAGCAAAACTCGAATCGGGCCGCCACTTACTTGAGCAAATTCGCGACGCGCTCGATGAAGATCCCGACGCTGATCCGTACGAATTAGCCATCGCTGAGCAGATTCAGGAGAATGCGATTACTGCAAGCTCCCGGTTGGTCGGCGATTTCGAGGACCTGATTGAGGTCATGGAAGCCGCTGAAGAGACTCTTACCTATCAACAGGGTCTTGACGAGGTCCGTGAACAGTTGAAAGAGATCTCGGAGACTGCGAACCGCACTTCTCGAGATAGTATCAATCGTATGCGGGGTACTCTTGCCGACGGAACTCGCTGAGTCCCAGGTCGCGTATCTTCGGGGCAAATTCGAGGCCGCCCGCGAGGTCTTGGATACTCTCGATACTCGGATACCTGCGACGGATTCGATACACAGCTCCGTCGAAGATGGATTCGATAATATCGAGGAAACGCGTTTTCTCTACGAGCGTGCATACGATCAGGAACCGGATGCGGAAGCGACCCACGAACTGTATGAAGAGTACCTAGAGGCCATCGATACAGTTGCCCTGGAACTCCAGGTTTTGGAGGTCGAACTTGTATACTTAGATCTGCATCAGTATCAACGCCAATCGGCAACATCTGGTCGTCTCAACCACGCGTCATCCCTCTCGTCGGAACTCGCGGACGCATTTGGAATGGATATAACTGTCCTCCCGGTAATCTGGGATGGATTTGCGATTGATCCTCTCGATGAGAATCTCCCTGCCACCGGTGATTTGAGCCAAATTTACGTTCTTATCCTCCCCAGAACTCAGAGCGATCCAGAGTTCTATGCGCCCATAATTGCCCACGAGCTGGCTCACGCAGCCTTGGACCGTCAGGAAGATCTGAAGGCGGATTTCTATAATCTTCTGAGAGACGTTCAGCGGCGAACTCGTCAAGAGATCGATGATGAGGCCCACTTTGCACGCTCTTGGCGGACTTGGTTCGAGGAACTGTTTTGTGACGCTTGTGGAGTATTAACCTTCGGACCGGCCTATCTCTCCTCGCTAGCCAGGCATCTTTACCACCCGAATCCGTACTATATCGAGAGCGATGCCGACAGAGATCTCCATCCACCACCTGCACTTCGATTTGATCTCGTGATGGACCTCTCTGAGGAGTTCTTCCCTGGCCTTCTGGATGGGATTCGTGACGACCGTATCGCGTTCGAGCGCCATCTCGATGCACTAGAACACAGTCGACCGCGAATCTACGACACCTACGACTACGGTGAGCTCAGGACGTTCATCACCCAAGAGGTCCCGGCATCGGTCGATCATGATCTCGAGACACTCGTCGACGATATCACAGCGGGTGTGACTCCCGATGACCAGCCGGAACGGTCTCACCGGTTAGCCGCGAACCAATATTGGTTGGATACCTATCCACCTTAGAACGGCGGGTAGGTGAGGCGCGAGACACGGTCGTGACTGAGACGACTATTCATTCTCCGCGTGAGGTACACCGTGAGAGGGTCTTTGATCCCCTTTGAAGGCGCGCCCCAATTCAGTTCCGAGAGATAGAACGCATCTCGCCCGACAGAGTAAATGTCGAAATCTCCCTCTTCAACGGAAATCTCACAGAGAATCGGCTGCGGGGTCCCTTCGCCTAGTCGGGGTGCATCGGTCGTGACGATCAGAACGGTCTCGTCATCCAGCTGAGCATACGAACCCATATCCGGCATTCCGTCATCGTCGTAGATACGATAGGTGGGAGAATGTTGGACGTCGACGCCCACCCATTCGAATGACTCAGTTACGAAGTCATTCGATTTCAGATACTCTACCCCCTCTTTGAGGCCGGAGATCTCATCGTCGCCGAGGTACCCGTTTCGGTGAATCGTGAGGGAACTCAGTTGATCGAACCCAGAGCGAGGATCGTTGACCGTACCCTGAACGGCCCGGATCAGAATCTGCTTCGCCATCCCCTGATTCGTCACCGTACTTCGCCCGGTCGGATTCGTCTCCTCTGTTTGATAGAGAATCTGGTTGTCAGTACCTGAGACTACTACTCCGCTAGCAACGGTTCGGTCACGACCTGTTACGCTAAGCCCGAGGTAGGCGTCTGTATCGAGCTGATTCTCGATGCTGAATGGAATCACGCCCAGCTTTACCCCTAACCCGACTGCCGTGTTCGAAATGACATCGGCCTCGTGTCCCGACCGCTGGGCGCTTCGCAGATTCGTTGCGGTTAACGATTGGAGCGGCTTCCCGTCCAGTATCTCGATCAATTTGTGGTAGACATCTTCGTCGTATTCGGGGAGATACCCAAAGCCGGCGTCGACATCCTCAAGCGAGCGTTGCCATTCTTCGACCTCTCGCGGGTCCTCGTAGTTGACTCTTCCAGGCCGATCCGAGAGGATGAGTCCAAGGTGTTCCTCAACATATTCTCGCACCTGCTGATAGGCACTGAGCGCTTCGTCTTCCGTCCCCTCTGGGAAGAGGACAGCCACACTGAAATCCTGGTCAAACGTGCGTCGAGGGGCGACTTCCTCGAGATACCCCTGCTTTGCTGGGTTCCAGTATTCTTGGGTGAGCTCGCTGCCGTTAAAGCTGATGTTCGGCCGCCCAATTGCCATCTCCGTTGAAGGGTCATCGCCAAACGTCAGTACCGGATACCCGTATGCGCTGATCCCGTCGCGTACCGGGGATGGGCTAATGTCGGTCTGGATAGAGCCGATACTGATGTCGCCGATCAACTCACGGAAATCTTCGACTTTCTGCCATCGCTCTTGAGGCCCGAACGTTGCTCGTTGGCTGATTTCGTCCGGGCGATCTTCAGACGGTGCGAACAGGAGTAACGACGGGGCAGCTGGATACCAATCACTATTGCCGTACTGGATTTTGACGGTCGGTTCAGATGGATCGATTCTGTCGGCATATTCTTTCCCATGCCGGCTCTCGATTTCGTCTAGTGTCTCGTTGTCGAACCGACCGGGTGGAATCTCGGAGACTGTCGTGTTCTCAAAGACTCCCGTGACAGTACAAGAAGCCCGATCCGATGTTTGGTAAATGAATGTACGACCGACGAGTTCGTCGTTTACTCGATCTATCCCCCAGGCAGGATCATTTAGATAGTCAGCTAGCGTCCGTGATCCGAATGCACCTAACGTCGGATCTAATGTGATGAGAGGTCGGTCGTGATGACTAATTCGAACTTCGACGCCGGGATGGACGTCGTATCCTTCGATACGCGCCTCTCTATCCTCGTGATAGAACGTGTTCTTCGTCGAGTCGTACCAGTAATCGTCCGTCTCGAGATCGTCCTTCAGTTCATCGATAAGCGCTTCCTGTAGAACCTTGAAATCACTCCACTCAGAGAAATCGAGATCAGATTCATGTGCGAATTCCAGCTCCGCTCCATCCGCTGATTGAATCGTTCCGTAATCCCGCTCGGCGCCGATTACTGCGATATAATGTCGACCGCCCTGGTTGTACCAACGTGCTCTTCCACCTACATTCCTCTCGAGGATCGTGGCATGGGCATTGAGGAGGGAGTAGTTATCGTTGGGCTGGGGATCGATATCATAGAGGTCCGCGGTTACTGACGGCACGTCGATCTCAAACGAATTGATGAACCGACCCATTGTCTTCTGTTCCCTGTTGACAGGATATAATACCCCGCGGTTCTCCGGTGAGCTCCTACTGATTGAGGTGAGAAAGTCGAGCTAATCATCGCACGAAGTACTTATGGAACCCCTCCGGACGCAACGTATGGGCCTATTTGAGACCCTCTTTAGCTCATCCACCGGTGATTCTGTTCCGCAGGCACAGCAGCCAGGTCAACACGAAATTTTCCCAGAGGAGAAATATACCGTCGCTTACGCTGTAGCTGCCCGGCCTGAGGAACTTCAAGCGTTGGAACAACTTCTGGAAGCTGACCAGAACTCTCCCACTGCTTTAGAAGCAGAGCCCTTCCTCCGGGATATAATTGAGGATATGGAGCATGACCGAGACTATTCTCTTCGCCTTCGCACCTCCGGGGTGGAGCTCGTAGACGATATCCGTGAACTCATAGAGCATTGGGACAATCAGGTAGATGAGCAAATAGGGACGATTTGGTGGCCTATCGGAGCAGATGCCACGTTCAGGTTGTACCTCCATTATTTGGAACTCCGTGCTGATGCAGAGGACGACCAATTTTCCTTCCCGGAGTCCGTTGGTCAGGTTCATACTCTCGTCCAGCGTGGTCTTAGTGCAATGGACGATGATGACGACTCGAAGCTCGCTGTAGTCCACAAGCGAGACATTCCTTGGGAAGAACCAGCTGAGGACAGCTGATCCAGTTCGCTCCTTCTCAAAAGAGACCGATTAATTGTATCCAGTATCAAATCCAGCTACGCTCTTGTGTAGCACATTGTTGATTTCAGAGAGTTGCTTTGACGGCGTGTTTGAGCGCTTCTCGTCCGGGTTTGCGGTAGAGTTCTCGTCTGAGCTGGAACGCTCGGAGATACTGTGTGAGGCGATCTTTTGAGATGCCTCGATGTGGCGAGAGCCACCGTCGCGCCAGCGACGCGTGGCTCTCGCAGGTGTTCACGTGGACCGTGTCGTCGGCGTACTCACCGTCTCCGTGAACGACGTATTCGCGGTCGAATTGCTCATCTTCATCAAGCGGATCGTACGCACGAAATCCGTCGGTATAGACCGTGAGAGGCTCCTGCTGGCGGTCAGTCAGCAGGAGCCGGATCGTCGATTCGTCTGCGGATTTCGCCGGCACAACGTACCGCTGCTCGGTGCCACGATCCACGAGGACGAACACGGGTGGTTTGTCTTGATCATACGTTCCGCGTCCGCGTCGAGAGAGACCGCGAGAGCGCGACCAGCGGTCGCGCTCGCGGCCTTTCAAGCCGGCAGAGACGTAGAACTCGTCAATTTCAACCGGGCCACGGAGATCGAGTGACGGCGCGTCGAGCGCTTCGGCGAAGCGCTCGACACGCCTGTGAATCGTTTTGTAGGTGACACCGATTTCGCACTGTAACTGCCTGAGACTCGTGTTAAACCGCAAAAACGCGTAGATCGAAAACAGCCACTTGCGGAGTGCGATCTTCGAGTGAGCGAAGATTGTGCCAGTCTTATCGTTGAACGTGCGGCCGCAATCCTTACAGAGATACCGCTGAAAGTGCCCGTAGCTGCCGTTTCTGACTGTTCGGTCAGAACGGCAGCGAGGACAAGAAACGCCGTCACGCCAGCGAACCTGTTGGAGCAGGTCCGCTGCGACCGATTCCGACCCAAACACATCCAGCGGAATCATTCGTGTCGGACACCGCTGACGCGGTGTCCTTGTCCTCTTCGACTCCACAGCGATAGCTCAGCAGTATCAACAATCTCCTACAGAAGAGCGATCCAGCTATGGTAGAAATTTCAGACTCCCTGTGTTCGCTGTTTACTGCGAAAATTAAGGAGGAAGATGGCACATTCGTCATCAGGATTCCTCCGAATGAGATCAAGCACGGGGCGCTGACTGTTGATGAAACGTACCGCATCGCTCTTCTTGATTCATCCTCCGAAGCTGAATCAACATCTCCACAAAGCCCACGACATCCCGCCTCTCAGAGGACCACGAGCTATGACTCATCTGGTCCTCCAGTTGATGAGGGGGAGGTACGCGACGTAACAATCGAAACCGTTGGTGATCAAGGCGACGGTATTGCGAAAGTCGAACGGGGGTATGTCGTGATCGTTCCCGGCGCTCAGCCCGGCGACGAGCCAACAGTCGAAATCGAACAAGTTCAGGAGAACGTCGCGTTTGCGAGCATCGTCGATAGCGATCCGCGAGCACTCTAACCTGTTGTCCCTTCTGCGGATCGGTCTTCTTCTCGGTAAACCATCGGTGTGAGAAGGCTCCGTTCGCGTTTGTCTGATGGAGGTGGTTCTGAAAGTCACGTCACGTTTTCTTCACGCGCTCGCGATGACACAACCTTCCAAAGCCGAAATACAATCTATGACAAAGGAACCGATTGAGGTACTCGACGACCTGGCCAACCAGGTCGCCGATGAGTTTGAGGCGTATAGACAGCCGGACGAATTCAAGGATGTCTCGCTCGTGATCGAGAACAGCGACGAGGAACATCCGACGCTGATCGTCCACGTTGATAGAGAGGACGCGGAGTCTCTTGCCGACCGTATTGATGAGTTCCTCCGCGAGCACGGTGCTCGTACTGAGCGGGAACGACACTCAGCTAAGGACGTGCGTGTGTTAGCGACGGTCGATTGACACCGACCCTCCAATTTTTTGACTGACTGCAAGCACCGCTGAAGGCCCCTATCTTGACTTCCAATCAAAGTGGTCCGACCGGTTCAACTCAGGTGGTCAATCTGAGCAGACAGATCTTGGAGAGCGGTGATCGTTTCTTCTGAGACAGCTGAGGCCCGAAGTCACTCCGGTACCCGTGCTTGAGTTCATCGCTCATAATGAATTCAACGAGCAAAACGAACAGAACGAGAAAAATGAATGGATTGAACGCATCCAGAAGAACGAACTGGTTAAGAATCGGCTTGACGGCTTGTACTCGATAAACAGAACGAAAGAAACGAACGTAACGAATAGAACGAATGAGTTGATAGCAATGAGTGTGTTTGCTTCAACGAGCGAAACGAACAGTTGGTTTTAACATCGTAGTAATCCTCTCACCGAGTGAAACACCATCACCGAACGCACCGAACTAAACGACCAAAACGAACGAAACGAACATAACGAGAGAAACGAAGATAATGACCGACACCAATACCGCACGAATCACGGTGGCAAATCAGAAAGGAGGCGCGGGGAAAACAACCGACGTCATTCATACTGGCGGCGCACTCTCCGCCAGAGGCCACGACGTCCTCCTGGTCGATATCGACTATCACGGAGGGCTCACCTGCTCGCTTGGCTACAACGATCTGTATTACGACACCGACCGCACAACGCTGTTCGACGTCCTCGACTTCGATCAGATGGAGTCGGTGAACGACATCATCGTCGAGCACGAGGAATTCGACATTCTTCCCGCCAGCGAGAAGCTCGCGAACAACAAGAACATCCAGACGTTGCTTGAGGCGCCGAAGAGTCGCGAGCGTTTGGAGATGACTCTTGACGAACTCGAGAAGAACTACGACTACATCATCGTCGACACGCCGCCATCCCTGAACGTCCTCACCGACAACGCCCTCGTCGCGACCGGCAACGTCGTCATCCCCGTCATTCCCGAGAAGCTCAACGCCAACAGCCTCCAGATTTTCGCAAAGCAGCTGAGCTCTCTCGAACAGGCGTACGGAGACATCAACCGGCTCGCCATCGTCTGTAACCGTGTCGAGCAGAACGCTGAGCACCGCGATACCATTGAGGAGATCAAGTCGGCGTACTCCCTCCCAGTGTTCGAGATCCCGAAGCGGACCGACCTCTCTCAGTCGATTGGCGAGGGTGTGTCTGTCTTCGGCTTCGGCAAGGAGAACCAGCGCGTCGAGGATGCACGCGACCTGTTCAACGAGATTGCCGACCTGTTCGACGAGACGTTTGAGAAGACCGCACCTGAGGAGGTGGAAGCATGACCGACGGCTGGGGCGATGCTTCCGGCATCGAGGGCAACTACGATGAGGAGGACGAGGAGGTCGAATCCAGCGAAACGAGTGAGGTGAGTGAAACGGTGGAAACCAGTTCATCGACCGAAACGACCGAATCGACTTCAACGAGTGAAACGAACGAAACGAGCAAAACGAAGACGAACATCAAGGACGAATGGAATGGGCGGACGATCTACATTCCCGACGATGTCCTCGGCGAGATGGAGGATACCTACCTCGAGTCCCAGCTGAAGCTCCGCAAGGCGGGGCAGGACGAGTTCAAGAAGAACCGTCACTTCTACCCGCTACTCGTCCAGTTCGGTGTTGAGGCGCTCTCTGATGCGGATGCTGAGGAAATCCAGGCTCGGCTCTCGGAACTCGGCGACGAATGACCTTGCGCAGAGCGAGGCTCGGCAGTAGTTGAGACTGGTCGTCTCAATGCATATGGCATTCTGGCGAAGTTCATAAATAGTATGAAGACGTAGTCTGGGATAGAACGATGGCTCGAATCACCGGCTCCTACCCAGATGACCTCGACCTCCTCATTGAGGGAGCTGTCGAGGCTGGTGTGTTCGGGGGAAAGAGCGACGCGTTGCGCGAGTTCGTGCGTGAATACTTCGAGGACCACGAGAACGAACGTATTGCAGCTGCGGTCGCCCTCTACGAACGCGAGCGGATCACACTCGGTGATGCCGCCAGACTCGCTGATGTCGACCGCTGGACGATGCGTGACATCCTCCGTGAGCATGGTGTTGAACTCCGCCTCGGACTCGTTGACGAAGACGACGCAGCCTACGAGGTAGAGGCAGCACGTGAACTCGAATTCGATGATGAGGACTCGCCTGATGAGGAGTCACGTGCTAAATGACAGGTAACGATCTCCCAGCGAACCCGAGCGTCTTGAACACGACTGTCCTCTCGAATTTTGCGTACATCGATCAGCTGTGGGTAGTTACTGGCCTCTCTGGAATCTGTACGGTACCAGTCGTGCGTGAGGAGCTCGAACACGGCGTCGATAACTACCCATATCTCCAGGAAGCACTCGATATGCTTGATGACGAGATCCCGGTCGCGCCGATCTCGGATACTGTCGCAAACAGAGAAGCCGTTGTTGGTGAGCATCTCGACCCCGGGGAAGCACAGGCGTTCGCCCTCGCCGACGCACACGACGGTCGACTGCTGACAGACGACGGAGATGCCCGATCGTTTGCGAAAGACCAGGGCGTGACCGTTGTCGGGTCGGTTGGCGTTCTGTTGGCTGCAATCGATGCTGGGAAGATCGATGAAGCGACTGCTGACGGGTGGCTGTCGACGTGGATCGATGAGATCGGTTACTACGTCCCGTATCGGACGATTTCCGAGTATCGATGACGGGCTTGCTTGTGTTCGAAACGCCTGATTAGTGTGCCCGTGAACACGTCTATTACCAATGAGTGAAGCCGACAGACGACTATCCGAAGAGAGTGAGCAACGGTTTCTAGACCTGTACGCCCATCTGTTGGTGTATGTCAACGACCGATTCGAGGTCATCGAAGAAATCGAAACGGTCGCTGATCTTGAACAGCACTACACTGACGAGCTTCTCCCGCTCCGAAACACGCTGTACAACGAGTCGACGGCGGACCTGATAGAGGACTTCGTTCAAGAGAATCCTCCCGGTTTGTCGGAGGCTGATCTCGAACAGATCGCAGCGTGGACTGACTCCGTCGCCGGAGAGTTCGTCGTCGTCCGCTATCGAGAGGACGATGCGATCTTCCTCGATTGGACAGAACCGCCGAAAGCATACGCAGTCCGCCCGGCTCGACTTCCGTTCGCCGAGGTGTGGGACGAGTCCGCACTTCCAGTCCCAGTTTCGAGTGTCGTCCTATTGCCGTTCGAGGACCAGATCGTCTACGACGGGTGGATCGGGGTCAAGAACATCATCTTCGGGGGCTCGCTCAGCGCAGACATCGACGACGAATACGAGGAGGCCAAACATCGTTTCGGCATCATCGACTCACTTCCAGTACCCGAGGAAGCCGAAAAGACGGACGCCGAGGAGTTACGCTTCTACATGAAAAACAAGCGTAACCGGGAGCAATACGCGCCAGAGATCGAGCAGTTGCGGGAGAAAACCGACAAACTGGAGCGAATTTACCACCAAGAAATGGGGAAGGCCCGAGCCCGCAGCTTGGGTCGCGAACTGCGCGAGTTGGGACTCAACGAAGCCTATGTAGCGATCTACGATGATCGGATCATCACTAGTGCCCCCTCCGAATCCGAGGTTCGCAAGCTACTCGAAGAGATTATGCCCGCTGGGAAGGCTGACCACCCCTACATCTACCACTTCGATCCCTGATGGATAGTCTGTAGCCTACGAATGGAGTTGCGCGACAGTCGAGGCGATTTCGCTTTTGGTCGGTACGCCGGAGAACTCGAACACGCTGTCTCCGACACCAAAGGCGTACCTCTGGTAGGAGACGTCGGCGTGAATCCAGCATTCGACATCGCTATCTGTCGCCTCATACTCGGCTTCACCTGTATTCTCTCCGTGCTTCAGCACGTCGAGCAGGTACTCTTCGATACGTGGCGCATTTGCGATTCGCAAGAGATGGTCGGCAGCGACGTTGTCCAACACGTCTGCTGGGGTTCCGTATCCGTCGCCGACGAGATAGAACTCGCCGTCGTATTCGTGTGACTCGACCTGGACACGGAGTGTGTACGTCTCAGCCATATCGGTAGTTCCGAAGTACCACGTATCAGACTGGCTATTGAAGAGACGACCCGCCAGTGGCCGCGTCGTGAACAAGATTTAGTCGGAATGGCTCGCAACCACTGTATATGTCTTTCACTGCCAGCTGGCACACGCTTCTCGAGGAACTCGACGACCTCCCCGAGAGTGCGACGCTCATCACGTCACTCTCCCATCAGCGATTTCGTATTACTGACGTGCAGGACGCTCGCGTCATCATTCAGTTCGAAGACAGCAACGAGACGCGGCCACTCCAGCGCGACCAGTTCGAAACGCTCTATCGACGAATTGAGGACGCCCCCGACGGGTTTGACCTTGATCGTCTCCCGCCGGATGCCGACCCATACCCGGCGGTGTGGAGTGTCCATCCACGATTCGAGGTTGATGAGGACGCTGGCATCATCACACAATCAGCGGTTGCGACGGCAACGCAGGTGATGGGTGCAGAGCAGGAACCAACGGACGATGAACGAACTGAGCCCGACGGACTTGATGTCTACTCGGATGCGCTCCTCCTCATTGACGCACTCGAACGTCACGATGTGACTGATCTCTCTGAACTGGAGACGGACGCGTTGGTGAATCTCTACACTCTGCTTTCGGATGTCCAGCGAGATGCTAACGAATTCCGCAAGGAGGTCGCGGATGTCCTCCTCGCTCGGCTCCATCACGACCGTCCGGTTTCGGGGCAGTATGGCTCCGTCCAACGGACGAGTCGCCGTAACCGCTCGCTCAAAGACGATGAGGAGGTACTGGAACGCCTCGAGAACGCTGGCATCGACCGCGAGCGTGTGCTGAGTGTCGACCGCTCGAAAGTCGATGAAGCGCTTGAAGTCACCACGCTCTCCGAATCCGATGTGTATGAGGTCGAAGAAAGCGAATACGTTCGCAAAGCAGAGGTCGATGAAGATGTCAAAGAGTCCCGATTGCAGGGGTTGAAAGACCGCCTTGCTGCCAGCGAGGACGACGAGGCGAACCAGCTCCGAGAGGAGATCGAGGACCTCGAGCAGCGTATCGACGACCTCACCAGCTTCCGCACAGGTACGGAGATGCAAGGATGACTGCCTACCGCTTTCGCGTCAAGTTCGCCCCCGACCCCACGTCGCTGTGGCGGGATATCGTCGTTGGTGCGGACAGAACGATCGCCGAGTTTCAGTCGGCGATCAACCCTGCGGTCGGACTCGATCAGGGCCACCTCTGGTTCGTCGGGGAGGATGAAGACTACTGGGACAGCGCCGTCAAATACCAGTGTCCGCAGGAGTACGAGGAGTCGCTTGGTGGTGATCCGGTATTGCGTACGGAACGGATTGAGAACGCTGACGAGGTGACGATCAGCGAGATGACTCGCCAGCTCGGCCTCGAACAGTATGACCGTATCTGCTACCTCTATGACTACGGCGACGAATGGCGGTTCTACGCAATCTTGAAAGAGATTCTCAGCGATGATCCGAGCGACAAACCACCCGAGGGTATGAAAGAGAAAGGCGAGTCCATCGACGACCAGTACGACGCACCAGGAGCCGCTGAAAGCGATTCGCCTCTCCCTGACCCACTCTATTCAGTGCTCCCTGAAACTGCTGTCCCTGTTACGGATCTGCGTGAGTTGGAGAAGCGAAATGGTATCGTCCACGTCATACCACTGCTCAGTCTCGAAACCGGATTCGGGGCGGTCTGCGAGCGGTTCGCGATTCAGTTCGAAGAGAGGGGATACGTCCTCGAAAACTTTCAGCCGGGGTGGCAGGTCGTCGAGGAAGTCGACGGGGTAGACAAGACGGAGGAAGAACTCCTCGCGGCCCTTGCGGACGCAGTACGTGGATGGCACGCTGAAATCGCGGAGATATCGGGGGCGATGACAGGGCAGCATTTCGACGAGGAGACTGTCGAAGCGATGCACGTCGAACTGGAAGCAGAACTCGAGCGCATAGGATACGGCCACCTGTAGGCTGCTCTCTTGACTGTCTGCCGAAGAGAACGAGTTCTTGGCTGTGAAATGTCCAGCGTCTCGTAGTGGCACCAACCTGTGAGTCTCGCCGGA
Organism: Halopiger thermotolerans; assembly: GCF_054654555.1. Classification (NCBI taxonomy): domain Archaea; kingdom Methanobacteriati; phylum Methanobacteriota; class Halobacteria; order Halobacteriales; family Natrialbaceae; genus Halopiger; species Halopiger thermotolerans. Next base: position 31,174 of record NZ_BAAIEU010000001.1, read on the forward strand.
GTGTCTTTCGTGGGATCGCCCGAAAATCGCACGTCGCGTGGCCGAAGTACGACTCGACACCGTTGTATGACCGAGGTTCGCTAGCCGGACTGGAGTCGGACGTTCGTACTGTTTCGGAAGCGTGGTTCGATCATGACGCCCATACCTCCGTTGAGCTGTTCGTCTGTACGGTTCCGCTGGCCTACTTTCGATTCAACCCTCACGATCGCTACGCGAACTCGACACGCTATGAGATGGCCACGCTCTTTCGCCTGTTCGTGCTGAAAGAACTCCACGGGTGGGACCACGAGACAGCACTCGTTGAGTACCTCAAACGTCGTTCTGACATCCGTGAGCAACTGAGTATCGAGTCGATTCCCGATCAGTCGACGCTGTGGCGAAGTTGGCACACACGCTTCACGGAAAATCTCCGAGAGACTATCGAAACGGTTGCTCGAACGATCCTCATCACCGCTCAGAACGCGGGCATCACGGTCCCGCGTGAACCGGATCGAACGCTCCGGCACCACGATACTGAATCCGGTCAGCCGGCGCCAGACGATGGAGACGTTCTCGACCAGGCGAGCAAGATCACCGACCACGTCAGCCACATCATCTTCCCCGCGTTCTCGCTTAATCGTGGTGAGGGCTGTGAGATCCACGAGAATGCGTTTTGGGACTTGCAAACGTATCTGGGATTGCGAGAGAATCTCGCCGCGAACGAGGGAGCTCGCAGTTTCATCCACGAGTCGACTCGTGACCGGACTCCGATGGGACACGCGCACCGTGACCATCTTCGTGATCTCTCGATCGAACAGATTCGAGAGATGTATCGGCAAGCGGTGGGTCGCCTCTTAGAAGAGGTCGCAGCGACGGAGGCGTTCTATCGTGCCGGGATCGTAGCGATCGATATCACTGAAGCCGATCCCTTCACAGGTGACCGAACGGGCCACGAAGACGAGATTATCGGGACGAAGGAGAAGACCGACGAATACGCCTACCAGTGGGCGACAGTCCAGCTAGTCGGCAACGCTGTCCCACTCGTCCTCGATGCTCGTCCCGTGCGGAAAGGCGTTACACGCAAGGAAATCGTCGAAGACCTGCTTGACTCTGCGGAGGACCTCGTTCACGTCGATAACGTGCTGATGGATCGAGAGTTCGACAGCCAGCACGTCTTGGAGATGCTCAGCCAGCGCGGGCTCTCGTACGTCGTGCCGAAACGAATGCAGACCAGCGAGAAAGCCCAGGCCAAGCGCCTTCTGCAACGTGATAAGGATCGGTATGAGACCAGCCGGAAGTTGCATCTCGGCGATAACAAGTGGCACCACACGACGCTGATCTACCGTCGAAAGGAGAACTCCGAGCATAACGATTACCGACAGTATTCGGTGTTTATGACGAATCGGAGGAGTGGCCACCTCACCGAGTATGGGTATCGGTGGGAGATCGAGAGTGGGTACAAGTCGATCAAGCGATTTATGGCCGCAACCACGTCGAAGCATTTCGGCCTACGGTTCTTCTACTTCGCGTTCGCGTGTCTCCTGTACTCGATCTGGCGAGCGGTGGATCTGCTCGTACAGGTTGAGTTGACCGGTGAGTACGAGCATTCGCCCATCGTCACAGCCGACAACACACTGACGCTGTTGAAGAAAGAAACGGGAATCGGATAGTGAGGGGACTCTCCCCGTGGTAGCGCGGCGTCTGAGTGGCTACACTATCCGAAGCCTCGGAAATGCCCCGGGTTAGTTTCCAGTTCAACAAGAACACGCGTTTCGAGAGCGATCTGAGGCAGATTCCGTTCGTCAAATCGGTCGAAACTACGCATCACAGGCCCGCTAAACCCACTGTAGTCTCAACTCCCAAGGCCCGAGAATTTGTATAGCGATATACGATATACATTCTACTGTAATGCGGAGTTCCGACGCTAAGAGACTCTAGACCCCCGAATTCTCCCGATGGCTCGAAAACAACAAGTGGTCCTGATTATGCCAATAATCACGACCACTTTGAAGTACCCCGCCGCTGTCGGTGAAGCACGAACTTTGGAACCGCACGAAGAAGGCCTCGAACCCGGGGAAAACGTGCGAACACCGCCATCCTCCAGTCCGTGTCGCGAGCGCTGTCGATAAGACCTAATAGCTTCTAATACAAACCAATACTCAAGATGCCCATCTCGAAAGACGAGTTCCGCTCTATCGACGAGGACGGGCCCTCGCTTCCCGATCTCGCGCCGGACACCACCCAGGGCGCGGTGTATCGCTTCCTCCTCGAGCACGCCGACCAGGCGTTTCGCCAGCGTGAGATCGTCGACGCCGTCGACGTGCCCGAGGGGAGCGTCGGCCCCACGCTGAAGCGGCTTGAGGAACACGGCCTCGTCGAGCACCGCGACCGCTTCTGGACGATTGCCGACGCAGAGCACGCGGTCGCGTCGGCGGGGCTTCACGGCGCTGTCACGGCCGACGACATCGACGGCGGGTTCTCTGACGACGACGTCGAGGCCTGGATGGAGACCGCGGTTGACCCCATCGAGTCGGAGACCGAGCAAGACGACGAGGGGTCGTGATCTCGGATGGCTGATCGCGGAACCGTCGTCTGGGCTCCCGATCCGTTCAAAACGGATGGTGGGAATCCCCGGCCGTGGCTGGTTGTTTCCGGCGAGCGGATGCCCTATCCCGACGAGGAGTCGATCGCCGTTGCGTTCACAACGCAATCCCACCACGCCGGCAGCTTCGCCGTGCCGAGCGAAGCGTGGGTTCGCGGGGAACCGGGCCAGCAGAGCTACGTCCTCCCCTGGACGCTGGCCACACTGAAAGACGACCTCCACGTCGTCGGCCGGCAGGGCTCGGTTACCGACGAGTTCACCGACCAGGTTACGACGGCCACGATCTCCTACTTGGACAATTCGGAGGGTTCTGACTCCGCATGATCGACGACACCACCGGCCAAGAGCCCGCAGCACGGCCGTTGCGGAGTTCCTTCGACCGCTATCTCCAGGACAAGGGCAAAGGTCGCGGCGGCGAGGGCGGGAACTACCGTCGGAACGCCGCCCGTGAGCTCGAACGATTTGCGGAGTGGGCCGCCGGCGAGCGCGGCGACGACGATTGGACCGGGATCACTCCCGAGGGGGCCGACCGCGATCCGACCTTCGAGGACCTCGACGAGCGAGTCTTCCGCGAGTACGCTCGGCACCTCTCTGGTGACCGGGGACTCAAGCAGAACACGGTCCAGACCTACTACGCCTACATCTCGGCGTGGTGTGGCTGGTGCGTCAACGAGGGCTACCTGGAGGCCCATTACGCTCAGCGAGCGAGCGCGACTGCGCCGCTCCCCGAGGACGACGGCCGCAAACCCGGCGACCAGCAGGCCTGGACACCCGAGCAGCGCCACGCGATCACCCGACACGTCGACGCACAGGCGCGTGAGGCCATCGAGGCATACACCACCCTTCCCGATGACGTGGACCCACTCGACAAGCAACGAGCCCGGTACGCGGCGCTGAAGGCGGCCCGCGACCGGGCGCTCGTGGTCGTCCTCGCGTACACAGCTGTCCGCGTGGGAGAACTCCTTCGTGATCCCGACGATCCGCGCCGTCGTGGCGTGCGATGGGAGGACATCGACCTCGAGGATGGAAGCATGGACGTCTATCGGAAGAAACAGCAGTGGGACGCTGCTTCTCTCCCCGATCCTGTAATCTCCCCGTTGCGGAGCTACCGGAAACTGATGGATCCGCCGACAGAACGGTGGCCCGTATTCCCGACGCTCGATCAGCGGACGCTCGCAGAGCTCGTACAGGAGGAGTTGGCCGACCGGGGAGAGCAATCGGAAGCAATTGACGAGCGACGTGGGGAGTACGCTCGCGACCTCCTGCTGGCGCTGGACGAGGACATCCGCCCGCCGTCGATCACGACGGACGGCGCCCGCTCGATCCTCCAGCGACTCACGGAAGCCGCGGAGATCGAAATCGACCATCCGAAGCACGACTATCTCGCACCCCACGGCGGTCGCCGAGGAATGGGTGAGGTACTTGTCCGGGCGTTCGGGTACACTGTCGCAGCCCGTTATCTTGACAACTCCGAGGAGATGGTCCGGGAACGGTATTCCCACATCGAGGCCGGGGAACTCGGCGACGTGGCGACCGAGGCCCTCGACGAAATCGACTCAGTTTCAGGAATTGGCGACGACAATTAGCTCTCCCGTCCTGCTCGACGATATCCCTGGTAGAGGGCGGGGAGTCCCAGCGGGAGTGCTAAGACGCCGAATCCGATAAGTGCGTACTTGCTTTGCTGTTTTCGCTGGAGAGTGAGGAGCGTGGCTACGACGCCGAGAAGCGCAATTGCGTAGGCTGCGTTGCTCCAGATGACCTCGTAGGTCGAACAATACAGCCAGCAAACAAACGTGTAGGCGGGGGCGTTCCAGGTTGGTGGCTGAAGCTTCGGCCAGAAAAATCGACAGAACGTGGTCCAAGCCAGCATCGCGACAGTCGGCAACCCTACGAGCCACACCGCAGGTCCCCGATTTGAGTCACCGTATCGCTTGTATCCCGCCAGGAACAGGGCCGGAAAGCAGAAGACCCAGAGCCAGATTCCAACCGTGTAGGTGATCGGCCAGTGTTCGATCCTCGGTTGCGTGAGGGGAAGTTGCAGCGACGGAGGGAGCGTCGCCCACGGGAATGATGGGTCGGGAACGGGATTCGTGAACAGTGCAAATAGACCCAGTGCCGTCCCAGCGATGAGTCCGTATAGTGCAGTGTTGGTATATCGATCGAGCCATATCGGTAGCCCCTCTTTATTACGACCGTCCTCGCCAGGTCGGGACTTCCAATCTGTCATGTGAACCTCGTTAAGGGGTATCGGTTAGCCTGCATGCATCTCGTGGTCGCCCGATTCCTCCTCGTCTCGTGTTGTCCAGTAGCCAACGTAGATCTGTCCGAGGAACAGTAACGTGAAGAGAGCGTTGAGATACGTCGTATAGCCGGCGGGGGCAGTCCCACCAGCTTCACCCTGGGGCGGAATGAGGCCGAGGCCACCCCACAGGTAGTGGATCACGACGCCCGAGATAACGGCGGTGATGAAGATCGAGACGAACAGCACCGCAGCCATCCGGAGGCCGTAGTATCGACGGTACGCGTCGTCGATAGTCGGGACGATCAGATCTGCGAAAATAAAGCTCATGACGCCGCCGAAGGCGATGCCATTATTCCAGAGGATAACCGCAAACGGAACGTTTCCGACCGAGCAGACGAACGTGACAACGCCGATTATGACGCCGATTACTGCGCTGGTGAGTATCCACACGAACGTGCCCTCAGCCCCGATACCGAAGAGCGTCGTCCACCACTCACGGGGGACGAACGCACCGATCAGCCCGGCGATGAGGAAGCCGGCGACGATGTCTTTCCAGAGCATCCCCCACTCGCCAAGGGCGTTCTTCGAGGCGAGTCGCCAGCCGTCGCGGGTCAACAGCCGGTCGCGCCACGTCGCGTCCTGTTGACGCTGCTCCTCAAGGTAGGCCTGCTTGCACGATTCTGAACAGAAATACTCGGTCCCGCCGTCGGTTTCCAGCCTAAGGACGTCATCGCTCGTCGGGTCAACTTCCATGCCACAGGACGGATCGCGCACGCCTTCCGACGAGCGGAGATACTCGCGCGACGCGTCGAACCACTGTTCGGGAACGATATACTTGAAAACCGCCGCGAGGAGTCCGATGAGGATGAGACCAGCTACGTAGTCGGCCAACACGAACTGCCATCCGAGCAGAATCCACATGACGAGGCCAAGTTCGATGACGAGATTCGTCGAGGCGAACTGGAATGCGGCGAGGCTAGCCACCGGTGACGCACCCTTTTTGAACAGCGACTTCGTCGTTGCAACCGCTCCGAACGAACACGACGATGACGCAGCCCCGAACACCGTTCCGAGGCCGAGTTCCTTCCAGCCGTTGCCACCGAGAACCGCGGACATCTTCTCTTCACTGACGAACGTCTCCACGGCACCCGCGATCGTAAACCCGAGCACGAGCGCCCACCACGTTTCCCAGAACATCTCGCCAGCGAGCCGCAGCCCTTCGACTACGGTCTCAACTACCATTGTATCACCACCCCTTGGCAAATTGTATGGTCAACCTGATTCCATGGGAGAACAAAGTTTGACTTCTTCATTATACGTGACAATGGTGGATCCAGATTTAATGTGATTTTGCTTAATATGTCTCCGTTATCTGTCTCTAATACTTTCAAACCAAAACAGCTGTAGCGCATTCGAGTTGTTGCTCACGGAGCTCCGTCGGAATATTTTTTGAAATTGCAGACATACCATCGTATGGATTATGAGAGGGATCATACTCGCTACCGACGGGTTCGAGGACAGCGAGCTGAGCTATCCCTATTACCGGCTCCAAGAGAGCGGATGGGACGTCGATATCGCGACGCCGGATGCTCACGGCATCGAAGGCAAGCACGGCTATGAGTTCGATGCCGATCTCGCGATCACCGACCGGGAGCCGTCGGAGTTCGCTGACGGGTACGATGTGCTCGTGATCCCGGGCGGCGGCTCGCCGGAAGCCCTCCGTACGGAGGCACCGGAGGCCGCCGCCATCGTCGCCGCGTTCGACGAGCACGACGAAGCGATCATCTCTATCTGTCACGGCGCACAGTTGCTCATCAGCGCCGACATCCTCGACGGCCGTCGGGCGACCGGCTACTGGACGCTCGAAGTCGACATCGAGAATGCCGGGGCAGAGTACGTCGACGAACCGGTCGTGGTCGACGGCAACCTCGTCACATCGCGCGTCCCTGACGACCTTCCGGCATTTATGGACGCGGCGCTCCGGCTCGTTGACGCCGACTTGGACGCCGAACCAGCCGCCGCACGGGTGTAAGCACGAACAGCGAGGTTCCGTTTCGACTCGTCACTGCACCTGTCAGTTGAGGAGCGCGTCAGTGACGATCCGCTTGTGGTCAAAGCCCATCTCCGGCAGGTTAGTCGGATCGAACGTCCCCACTTGTCGAGCTTCCTCGCGTGGTGTCGGCGTGTCGTCGCCGACAGGTGTACATCGATACGCCGCGCTGACATTCCCCCGCTCGTCCCGATTCGGGTCGTCATAGAGGCCGACGAACTCTTCGACGGCGACATCGAGCCCGAGCTCCTCGGTCACCTCACGGACGCAAGCCTCCCGTGCGGTTTCGTCCAGTTCGACGAGCCCGCCCGGCAGCACCCAGTCCCCCTCGAACGGTGGATGGGCTCGTTCGAGAAGTATTACCTCCCCTTCGAGTACGATCACTGCATCGGTCGCGAGTGCCCGTACCTCGACCATACGGGATAATCGGGTGACACTCACAAAGACCGTTCGGAGATGCTCTCGCCGTTGGTGGTCAGTTCATCTGCCGTAACCGACGACTGAATCGATTCAGGAGAGCAACGCATTGATCTCCTCGGAGCGCTCTGACACGGGGATATCGTCACGGTCACGTTCGATCTGGCGATCGGGCTCCTCACTAACACTGTCCTCGAAGTAATCGAGAACAACGGTTTCTTCGTTGAACCCCGTCACGGAAGCACCGTACAACGACCCACTCGCTGCTTTCCAGATTGTTCTCGTTCAATACATATCGACAGAGGAGGTCTGAGAACTTTCGTGACGATCGGCCTTTTGCATCCGCTGGGCGAGTTCTTCTCGTTGGCTGATTATCTCCTCGGCCTGTTCCACGAGGGGCGATGTATCAACGTTGAGCCCGGTTAGCGGATTAATCCCCTCGTCGATGAGAACGCGTGCACCCTGTGGGTCCGGATATCGGGGATCGGTTTCGACGATGAGCCCTAGGGAATCCAGACCTCGGTCGCGGGCGTGACTCAGTAGCGCCCCGGCCGGTCCGCTAATCATGCCGCTCCCGACCGGAGGAGTAATATCGGCGTCGGCCAGCATCTGATCGGCCTCACCGGTCGTTACTCCGTATACCGTCGGTACAGCCTCGGGTTCTTGCACGCTCGGGAACCCACTCAGATAGACAGGAGTCGTGTTCAGTTCATCAAGCCACACAGTTAGTTCGGCAGCAAATGTGGGCGTATTTACAGCTGAAACCGGGACATCGCTGCGCAACGCTAGCACATCGTGTTCTTCGTCGGCGAACAATCGAATTGGCGGTTTCACGTCCGGATCTGGACCTTCAAAGAGGGCAACGGGTGGGAGTTCTCCGCCGGTAATGTCACCGAAGTACCTCATATCGAGTTGATTGATTATGTGGTCGGTGGCGATCTTCCCAACCAGGCCAACTCCGGGCAGTCCTTCGATCATTACCGGTTCGGTCAGGTCTATCGTCTCGTCGCGAACGGTAATGTCAACCATATATCTATAACTACTGGTTGAAGCACAAAATACGCTGTGTTGCTGTCGGTAGGACACTTCGCTCGTCATCAGACTTTGGAGGCGATGTCAGATGTTTCGCCATTCGTCCCGACTTTGTCCCAAAAACTGGGTGTGGGAACATCCTTTTCGTGGGTACTCGGCGTACTCACGTCCGGCGGTGAGAATCTGCGTCCACTCGACAGATGGAAGCCGAACTGTTCGGTCGTGAAACGACGTTCGAGTATTCGGAAACCTGGGTCGGTTATGCGATAGTCGCCTTACGCGTGATTATGGGATGGACGTTCTTCTACGCCGGAATTACGAAGATTCTTGATCCGGAGTGGTCGGCCAGAGGATTCTTATTGAACGCCATCCCGGACGGTAACCCCTTCGTTGGCTTTTGGACGACGCTTGCTGAAGAGTGGCTGTGGTTGATTGATCCTCTGAATGCGTGGGGACTCACTCTAGTCGGGTTGGCCCTTATCTTGGGAGCGTTCGTTCGCTGGAGTGCGTTCTGGGGCGCAGTGATGATGCTGTTTTACTGGGCGGCCAGTCTCCCGCTGGCGCACGGTATCGTTATAGATGATCATATTGTCTATGCGCTGCTCCTGTTCGGGTTGGGCGCGTTCGGCGCCGGTCGTCTCCTCGGCTTAGATGGCTATCTGGAGCAGACTGAGGTCGTCCAGAAGCACCCAAGGTTACGCTACCTGATGGAGTGACACACTCCTCTGATCTTTGTCAGTTGAGTTGTCAGGGGAGCGTATCGTAGGACGTAATGGAATCGTCTTGGATTGCTTCGAGGGGGTCGGGAACCCGATAATCTGGCTCGAGTTCGCGAAGTTCTGCCGCTGCGGCGGTGATCGCGTTAATTGTACGTCGAGTCGTCGGGCTATTTTCTTGCGTTTCGCACTCGCGAAACACGGCGACATCGTCTTCGATATCGAATCGAACGATACACTCGCCCCGCGACGGATCGGCAGCGACCGGATTCGAGTTCGCTTCCTGAATATACGTCTCTACGTCAACCGCAAATACTTCACCGGTTCGTGCGTCGTACCGTTCGGTGACGGGACCATACTCGACTTCGTAATCCACCATGCTTCTCTAACTCCGGCAAGGTTCTTGAAAAGCATTCTGTATCTGACGCTGAGGATAGAGAATCGAAGGCGTCTTCGAAATCAATTGGTCACGTTGCTACCAATGAGTTCCGAGTCTGCTATTCCCGACTGTTTCATCCGTTGATAGGAGACCTCACGCTTTAATTTCCTCTGTGGATTCCGCACTCATATCTACGTATTTTGGACTATCGAATTATTGTGAAAAGGATTAGTATCGGGCAAATCGAAGGAGGACACATATGCAGAGGTCTTGGGTCCCCCTTGAATGTGTAGAGTGTGGCGAACAGTGGGAGAAACCCCCTGAAGAACTTCCGACCCCAGGTAATGAGTTTGTATGTGATAACTGTGGGACGGATCGACCGATTTCGGAATTCATAAAAACCAAACAAGGGCTGAAGGTTTTGAAACAATTCTACGGATCATGAGAGGTCACGACTAACTGAGATGGATTTATTAATGATGATAATTGAATGCCAGTAGCAAAAATTTCTATTCCATTCACGTGTACGATCCGTCTGGGGTTAGTAAGCATGGCAGGAGACGACTCAACATCAATCCGAGATGCCGTTTTGGCTATGAAACAAACCAATCCGGAATTGACTTCGGATGAAATAGCGACTCGGTTGGGCTGTTCAAAACAACGAGTCGAGAAGACATTAGAAGAGTACGATTCTATCGGCACCGATATACTGGATCCGGCCGAGTGGGAGGATCCAAATCAGTGTCCATTCTGTGGTGATAAACTAAGAGATGGCGGACCTGGGTTTATTGATCACATAGAAGACGCTGAGGACTGTGCAGTCTCGTTTGCTCAATGGCGTGAAGGAATCGCCGGTGACGTTCAGGGGGAGTGGGTCGGATGATCTGTCCGACGCTACGGGACTGGTTCCTCTCGATTAGATTGAGATATTCCCCGCCAAGTTAGGCCGTCAATTCTAGCAATTGCTACCTACGTCTCGTTCGACGACGGCAGGGATATCGACATCGTTCGGAGCCACAAATAAGCACGTCGCTTAACAGGAATCACTGATTACTGGCAGACGATGAGTTCCGTGTTAGATGATTCAGTACGTGAGATGTTAGTCAGAGCGTGTCGAACGGCAATAGGAGAACACCTCCGAAGTATCGTCTACTTCACCCCTAACGAGTTCAAGCAGATATACCTTCGAGACGATCTTCGTGCGGAGGCAGATATCAAGACATTCGTCGAAAATGAGCGAGCTGGCTTTGATCGACAAGAAACATACACTGGCTCAGAATTAGGTAAGTACCAGTACACGATACACGGATTTGACGATGGATTCTTGCTCAGAGTCGTGGCCGATGATCGCGCCGTATTCGTTACAACTGATCAACTTTCGATTAACAGGTTTGAGGAAGCAGTAACTGCTATCCATAACGCACTTGTAGAGAATTAGTCCAGCTTCCTCTGTATCATCCTGGAGGGACCGAATGGTAACGATCAGGAAATCGGGATTTCCCTACCCGTCAGTTTCTCTGTTCGTTGTCTCCACTGTAAGAGTTCGAAGGCCCGCATGAGGTCGGACCGAGAGACGAGCCCGACGAGTTGGCCCCGATCGTCAGTAACAACGACGCGTCCGATCTCATTAGATTGCATCGCCTCGAAGACCGTACTGGCGTCGGCGGTTTCCGGGACGGTCGTGAGATCAGTCGTCATAACATCCGCAACTGTTCGGGTTTTCCGCTCCTCTGGAGAGAGGTCACGCACGTCGTCAAGGGTGACAATACCGACCAGTCGGCCGTTGTCGACGACCGGATAGCCGCCGTGGCGCTCTCGGAGCATCCGGTTTACGAGCGCGTCGACAGTCGTGTCCGGGGGGACTGTTTCAAGATTCCGCGCCGGCGTCATAATATCCCGCACCGGTACGTCTTCGAGCGCCGCCTGCAGTTCGACCTGACGCGCCTCGGCTGCGGCACCGATGAACAGGAAGAACGCGATCCCCAGCGTGATGATATTCAGCGTGACAATCCCGAGGAGTCCGAGCAGGACGGCGACCCCCTGTCCGACCCGGGCAGCGATACGTGTCGCTTTCGCGAACGGACGCGTTCGAGCCAACAGCGCCCGGAGGACCCGGCCACCATCCATCGGGAAGCCCGGTAAGAGGTTGAATACGGCGAGAGTGACGTTCAGTATCGCGAGGTATCCGAGTACGAATTGGGCCGCATCGACAGAAGTGGGAACGGCAACCAGTGTTCCGTAGGAGAGCGCACCCAGAAAGACGCTCACCATCGGCCCTGCGACGGCGATGGCTGCCTCGTGGGTCCATCGTTCGGGAATCTGAACGAAGTTGGCGACACCGCCGAATATCCAGAGCGTAATCGAGTCGATCTCGTACCCATACCAGCGGGCGACGAGCGAGTGCCCGAGTTCGTGTAGTGCGACACCCACGAACAGTCCCACACCGGCAATCAAACCCAGGATCCACGGTTGCAACCCCGCGGAAAGGGCTGTTCCGTCGATCCCGAGACCCAGAATACGATTGAGAACTGACGTCAATCGCTCCAGTTGTGTCCCGATTTCGAAGGTGATTATCGCTAATGCCACGAGAAGGGTCAGATCGAGCTTGATGGGGATACCCAGGACTCTCGTCAGGGTGAACCGGCGCATGGTTGAGATTTCAGATTCTATCCTCAAAAGGATGTCTTTTTGACGTCCGGGTAGCGATCAGCGATCATCAGGTTCCAACCTCAGGGAGCATCCTGTTGCTCCTCTTCCTCATCGAGCGCAGCATCGACTTTTTCCGTGACCAATTCCTCGACGTCTTCTTTCACGATCAGGTCGTCAATATTATGAGCCCCATCTTTCTCTTGGAGGACCTCGGCAAGTTCGTCGATGTCGTCGATATTCTCCGGCAACTGTTCTTCCAGTTCGGTGTCGACTGCTTCTTCGATGCGTGTGTCCACCGTAGTGCTGACTTCCTCTGCGACCTGTTCTTCGAGGACCTGATCGACTTCCTCGCCAACCTGCTCTGCGGCCTCCGTGGCGACCTCGTCGGCAACCTGTTCTTCGACTTCCGCCTCGACCTTCTCTGTGACCTGTTCTTCGACTTCCGCCTCGACCTCCTCTGTGACCTGTTCTTCGACCTCGCTCGCGACCTGTGCTTCCGCTTCCTCCGCGATGGACTCTTCGAGGATTCGCTCGTAGATGGACATCTTCTCCCACATCCGGAGGAGATAGCCGACGACGAGCCCGCCCTCGAACGCGGCTACCCGCGGGTCAACGCGGAATACTAAATATCCGAATCCGGCGATGAACAAAATACCGTAGAGTAGTTCGACGTGGAACTGCGTCTGTCGTCCCTGAAAGCGACTGCTCAGTGCCATCGATATGATGTTGACGTCGAGTCCTCAAAAAGACTGGCCTGTGGGAAGGACTTACACGACGAGTTCGAATTGTTCGGCGAGTGTGAAGGCGATGAATGCGATCACGCCGGCGACAGTCGGCGTCGCGATCCAGGTCGCAACGATGCGCTTCACGGTCGAGGGGTCGTACAGGTTGAGCTGGTCGGACGCCCACTGCGACCGTTCTTCGGGGGGCAATCCCTCAGGATTGACGATAGCTGACAGGGGGACCCGGCGACTCGCGCGTCCCCAGCCGAGTCCGATTACACACGACGTCAAGGTGACCGCTAAACTCGCGGGAATCCCGGCCCAGCTCAGTCCGGTGATAATCGTCGCCGCGATCATCTCCACAACCAGCGCGGCTTCGAGCGAGAGGTCCGTGATATCTTCACCGACGGTCTCCATCGTCCGCGAGCCGAGGGCGAACGCCCCGAGTCCGATCGCGACTCCCCCGAGCGCCACACCGGACGTCATTCCGAGTTGTCCAGAGCCGACGAGCGGTGCAACCGCGTTCGCGGTGTTCGAGGCACCTGCTGAAAACGCCATGTAACAGCCGATTCCGACGATAACGAACTGGGCGAGCCGGCTCGTGTCTCCGGTTTCGAAGTCCAGCCGTGCCACGATTTCGTCGTAGAAATAACGGCCGATAAACGCACAGATCCAGAACGCGAGGATCGGCGAGACGATCCACCACATGATGACGACTCCGACGGTCTCCCAGTTGAGAACGCCGAGTGCTGCTCCCATCCCGATGACTGCAACGACGGCTGTCTCACTAGTACTGACGGACACTTTGAGGATGTTTCCAAGCAGAATCCCGAGACCGATGAACAGGAGCACCCCGATCGACGCGATTGGGGTGAAGTATTCAGTCGGAACGAACTCCTCGCCGAGGGTGTGGACGACATTCGTCCCGACAGTAAACCCACCGAGTAAGACGAAGATAGCCATCAGTCCGGACGCTAGTCGCATCGACAACACGCCACTTCCTGTCGCTGGGCCGAAAGCTACGCCTGTTGATGACCCTCCGATATTCACGCCGACGAAGACGGCGGCTGCTATCCCGAGGACGAACAACACTGACAGTGCCATCATCAGTGTGTATGCCTGTTCGGGAAAAGAGTCCTTCCATTCGTCCCGGAATCCGGTATCAGCGCTCCAAAGACTAACAAGGGTGAGTCGGTTATTGTTAGCCCATGTATCAAGCTCTCATTCAGAGCGGCGACATTGATTGTGACGACTACGAGCACACCGACCACGGGGTCGAACTGTACGAAGACGGTGAATTCATCGCGTTCGTTCCCTACGAGAATCTCTTGGCTGTGGTGGATGAGTCTTGGGCAACTGCAGAGGATCGCTCCATTCTCTAATCGCCATCAGTACGTCCTTGATATTATCCTCCATCGTGGCTGTGATTCTTCCCAGTAGGTGTCTCCCCTCCGATCAGCACTTGTGATGGCACTGAGCAGACAATAGCCGCTCCCATCACAACGTTTTCTATCTGTGAGGATCAAGATATCTATGTATGGTCGTCGAACGCGCCCTTGATGAACTCCAAGTGGTAGGAGAGTTCGACGAACAAGTCGCAGAGGATCACCCGACGGTCGTGAGTCTGATGGAGGATGTCCTTGATCATGGCGAGGTCCATGCCAAGTGGGCTGATTCCGATGATAAGGTCGAAGTCCGGCAGGGCACCGCTACGTTCGATTTTGACGGTGAAGTCATTGTCATAGACGACGGCATCACCGATCACGCGTTTGCGATGAATCAGTTGGTCAGCTGGGAAAAACCGATGAATGTCTACGAGAGCGAGCTCTAACGATGCGCCATCGATTCTTGAGCTTCATTTGTCGGTCTGATAGTTACGGGCATATCCCGTAAGAGAAACGAGGACCGAATCACGACGTGCCGACGTGAACTCAGTTAGTTCTTGGTCGGAAGTCGGTTCGGTCGACATCAGCTTCCGTCCGTTCGATCCACTCCATCTCGTCAACACCTACGGTGCATTCGGTTCGATCACCAAGAACCGTTACCAGTTGGTCGTCGAGGGAACCGATGCCGAAAACCCCTCTGAGGACGACTGGCAGGAATACGAGTTCAAGGGACAGCCTGTTCGACCAGATAAGCGGCCACCGCAGTGGGCACCGTATCATCTCCGGTTGGACTGGCAGCTGTGGTTCGCCGCGATGCAACCTCGTCCGGGGCCCCGCCAGCGATGGTTCTTCTCATTCCTTGCGGCACTCTTGGAGAACGATTCGGACACCCTCTCGCTTCTCCAGACGAATCCGTTCCCTGACGATCCCCCGAAACAGATCAGAGTCCTCCGCTATCGCTATCGATTCACGAGCCCCGCGGAGCGAAGCGAAACTGGACGGTGGTGGGATCGAGAGCAGATCGGAACGTACGTCAGGCCAGCCTCGCTTGAGAATCTCCAGGCTGGCGGACGCGGTCGACGGTTCCGCGTCCGATGACAGATCCAGGCGAGACAAATCACCGCGTTTTGTCACTCGGTGTTGGTTCTCCTCCCATTCGTCTTCCTCGCCGGGGATATCTTCGAGAGCAACTTCCCCCAGAAAGCGCGGTTGTTTGCACCGCGGCGATATCCCCACTCGCGAACGGTCCGGTAGGTGTCGAACCGCCGAAGGAATTGGATCGCAGGACGAGCGATCGATCCGAGGTCGGTACGAAGGAGTGCTTCTTCAATTGATGCACCACAGGAGTATACTGTCGCGTCGGTCACCAAATGCGAACACTTCTCGTAGTCGTCGGGTAGTCGATCGCGGAGCTGTGAACCTAACTCGGAGAAACCGACGATCTGAACGTCAGCGTGCTTCTCGAAGTATTCAGCCCACCAGGTACAGAATCCACAGTCATCATCGTAGACGAACACGGACTCACTCATATACACGACTACGGGCGGCCCCTACTAATCGGTTCCACGTCCTCCGAGCCACTCCCTGGGATTGATATCAACTTGTTCCACTCCAGGAACGGTATGCTGACCTGCTTCCGGAGGAATCGTACAGACATGGGCCAGTTCCTCCGATTAATCAAACGGAACATACAGCGAGCGAGAGGCGTGGAACGATTCGTTCGACTTATCGTGGGCGGTGGGATCGCACTCGTTGCCGGGCTCTGGATCACGGTCCTTTCGACGACAGGGTCGTGGCCGTGGTTAGTAGGTTCTCTGCTTATTTTCGTCGGTGTCGGAGGGGTCGGCGGTGGGATCTGGAGTGAGATTGATTACTAATTGTCCACCTGTTTAGATCAACTCGTCCTCTCCTCTATTGAACTATTATCACCAAGGATTCTGAGATCTTCCTGAGTAACCTAAGATCAGTGGAAAATGATTCAATATCTCGATCACCGACCTAAGTTCGAAGGTGAGATGATGGCGATCGAACCAATCCTCAGCAGTCACGACTGACCCGGTTTACTCGCCAAATGGGCGAGCTGGCTCGCCGCGCTTGCCGGCCTCTGGATTGCCGTCTCGCCGTTCGTCCTGACTGGGACGATCACTGCCGGGACGGCCATGTGGAGTAACGTCGTCCCTGGTGTCCTCGCGATCGTTCTCGCTGCGTACGCCGGGTATGACCTCCACTCCGGCGAATAACGTCGCTATTTCATCCATTCATCGCGGTAGCGCTCTTCCCATCTAGCCCTTGATACGGTGATCAAAGGTGTCCACGGATCCGAACTGACGGATCCAGACGTGAAGGAACTGAAACCAGCTACTGACTTCAGTCGCTTTGCCGAAGTTGGTCGATTCGCTCTTCGAGGTCGTCTATAGCATCGCGCACCTCCTGTTTTGCTTTCTCGCTCATCTCTTCTGCCTCATCGGCAGCTTTCTCGAACGAATCTCTCACGCGCTGCAGAGCCTCGGATGTACTATCGTTTTCAGTCATGCTCCTGTTTTGAGCTATCCAGTACAGTAGTAAAAGTTTGGCTCGCTATTCCTCTCGGATCCTTGGAAGGATCGATTCCGGGCGGCCTGGGGAGGATGTGACCTGTACGGGACGAGGCGACTGCTCTTATCCTCGGAGGAGGTTCAATACCTCGTCTACAACTTCTGCCTGTGTGGCAACGACGTATCGCTCTCCGGGTTCGAAGACGGTCGACGGTCCAGCGACAGCGTCTCCTTCTGCCGTCGAAATAACGAGACTCCCATCGGGGAAGCGAACGTCTTCGAGCTGTCTGCCCGCAACAGGGGCGTCTTCGTTGACGCGAATCTCGTGAATATCGATCGCTCCGAGCGTATCGACGAGCGTCCTGACGTTGCTGCTGATTATCGCATTGGCCGCACTTCGAGCGCCAGATATTTCCGGGGAAACGACTGCGTCGACAAACGGTTCGTACTGTTCGTCGGCTTCGCTTTCTGTCCGGGCAACTGTGTGTAGTTCCTGTGTGAGTCGTTGAGCCATCATACATGCAGCGAGGTTCGTTCCTTCATCTCCGGTGAGTGCTGCGAAGACATCACAATCTGCGAGTCCTGATCGTTCGAGTACGTCTGGCCGGGCTGCGTTGCCCTCGAAGACGCTCGCCGTGTACTCGTTGCTGAGCCATTTGCATCGTTCCGGATCGCGTTCGATGATGAGTATCTCGTGGCCGCGATTCGAGAGCATCTCGGCTGTTTCGGCACCTACACGTCCACCACCCGCGATCATGACGGTCTTGTCGGTCGTCATTTGTCAGTAACCTCCTGTGTTTGTGGATTTGCTGTCGCTGGACTCTCGTTCGATTTGACGTGTGTTACAGTATCCGGTTCTACTCCGGTACCTCCGTCCCGGAGGAGAGTAAGATAGACCAGGCCACCGAGCACGATCCAGCCGAGGCCTAAAAGCCATGTTCTGAGATCGATAAACGCGCCGAGTAAGAGATTGAAACCGATACCGAGGACAGGAGGAATGGGATAGTACGGGACGCTGAACGGTCGGGTCAGTTCCGGTTGAGTCCGTCTGAGATGAATAACGCTCCCATTCACCAACACGAACGAAAGCAGAAAGAACAGGCTCGAGAGATTTCCGACCCGCTGGATGGGGACGAAGACGATAGAGGTCACCATGACCACTGCACTCGCGATCACCGCGACGTGTGGCGTGCCAAATCGGTGATGGAGTCGACCGAACGATGGCAGAAGGAGGTCGTCACGTCCCATCGCGAAGGCCACCCGGCTCGACGCGAGTACAACGGCGTTGAGTGCGCTGATCGTCGAGAAGACCGCACCAAACGCGATGATGGCAGCACCCGATCCGATAACTGAGAGAGCAGGCATGAACGATTCCGCGGCCTGAGCAATTGCTGTTTCGCCGGCCTGACCCAATTGCTCAGCCCCGAGCGTTCCGACCGCCACAAATACGACAAGTAGGTAAATCAGCACCGTGACCGCTAGACTAATGAAAATCGCTCGGGGGATGTTCCGTCTGGGGTTTTCAACTTCCTCTGAGACAGTCGTGATGAGATCGTAGCCCTCGAAGGCGATGAATGTCAGTCCCATGGCCGGGAGAACGGCCACTGGTCCCTTCTCGGCAGGGAACAGCGGTGAAAAATTCCCTAGGTCGACGACAGACAGCCCAGCTCCGACGAAAAACAGGAGAACGAGAACTTTGAGGGCAGTAACTAACGTCTCGGCACCACCGCTAGCTTCCGTAGAGAAGACGTTGAGAGCAACGAGTCCGCCAACAGCGAGGAGAGCGTAAACCACCGTGAGTTCTGGCAATCCTGACCAGTACAGGTGGACGAATTCGATGAAATTCGGTGCGAATCCGAGTGCGTACAGGCCTCCGGCGATCATATAGGCGAACCAGAGCATCCACCCCATGAGAAACGCGACTGGAGCAGGAAACGCCCTAGCAACGAACGCGTATCCGCCGCCGCTCTCTGGGATTGCACTCGCCAGTTCCGCGTACGAGAGCGCAGTAAACGCCGTCACAACCCCATTCAACGCGAACACGAGAATCGCAGCAGGTCCGGCGATATTCGCTGCTAACCCCGTCAGCACAAAAATTCCAGCACCGATCATCGCTCCGATACCGACCATCGTCGCGTCGAGGAGCCCAAGATCCTTCGACGGCGACCGACTACTCGACTGACTCATATCCACCTCGTATGGGCTGCGACAACGAAGGGTAACTGTCTCCTGTAATCGTAATTGTGATTTCGATCAGGAGTGCAACGTGAGACATTCTGCCCCTCCTCATTCCGTTTCTCCGGAAATCTGGTTGGCATTCGCCCGGATGCTCGTTTCTAACTCGATCTGCTCCGAGTCCTCGATCTGGACGGACACTCCATCCACACGCTGTTCGTACAGCGTCGCATTCCGCCCTCCGGTCGAGATCTCGGTTCCCTCTGTCACCAATCCTCCATCGATCAGCTTCTCCATCTTCCGGTACAGAGTCGATGAAGGAATATCACAGATCCGAGATAACTCCTCTGCTGTTGACGGACCATCGGTAAGATGGCGGAGGAGTTCCCGACATTCTCCGTCTCCCAAAGCTGAGAGTATCTGATCGGGGGATCGATCAGACTCTTGTCTGCCGGTTCGATAGCCGAGACTCTCGTCTCGAGAGCCCGATTGTGAACCCATCCTCACCTCAGGTAAGCCCTTATCCATTGTTAAAGATTTTGAGAAGGGGTCCCACACGATCACAGGGCGGATTCTTCCCGAAAACTGGTACTGGGCATTCGAGTATATGTGCCGAGTGGCCCTGAATGAGGGTGATGGCATTCCCAAGTCCATTCCGTCGCTCGAGTCGTGACCGAGATAGCCTCGCACGGCTGTTGAACGCGATGAATGAGGATTTCGAGCTGTACGAGGAGGACGACGAGTTCGTCCTCACGGTCGAACTTCCGGGATTCGAGCGCGACGAAATTGACGTCCGGTGGCACGATGACCGACTCCGAATTACGGCCGAACACACCGATGAGGAGGGAAGAGAGGAACGGCAGTACGCCCAGACCTTCAGTTTCCCCAAGGATGTCGACGAAGACGAGATCGATGCGACCTACCGAAACGGGATTCTTGAGGTCCGGCTGCCCGTGGTCGGAAGTCACGCAGGTCGCGGGCGCACGATCGAGGTAACCGGCGAATGACGTTCCTCGTTCCGTTCGACGACTCTAATTTGGCGCGAGCGGCACTCGTTCGAGCCGGTGAATATGCCGAGGCCTTGGACGAGGACGTGACCGTCGTCAGTGTCATTCCGGAGGAGGACGCGGCGTACGCTCGACGGAAAGGGTGGATCGACGAAGACGAGGAGTACAGCATCCACGACGTAGCGGAGACGCTCCATCGGCGCGTCACGGACTATCAGTCGAGTGCGGCGTTCCGCTACGAACGAGCCGACATAGGAGTTTCCTCGGCAGTCGCAGACGAAATCAAAACTGTTGCCGACGATGTCCTTCCGTCCGTCGTGTTCCTCGGGACGGACAACGTTGGCGAGGTTGCTCAACCCGTGACCAGCGTCGCCGGTGGCGTCGCCGAGGGTGCCGAGTACGACGTCCATATCGTTCGGCACTGGTCTCCCACTGCCGTCCAGCGGATCGAAACGGACACCGAAGCCTATCCGGACACATAGTCCGGTCAGGTGGCCAGACACGCACGCACGCACCCGTTGTCGAGCAGCGGCGAACAGATGGGTTTGACGATGAATTCTTTGTCAGATAAGCTGGGCACTCTGGTCGACGGAGTCTCGACGAAAAAGATCGTTAGTTCCCAAAATCCGACAAGCGACGGCAATCAGGTCAGCGCTGACCCACTCACACCGTCCGCTACGAGTCCCCGTTTAACTCTCGATGGGGATGGTCTTGCCGCGAGCGGTAGCGCCCTCCTCGAGCGGGAGGGTGACTTCGAGGACGCCGTTTGTGTAGGTAGCGTCGATGGCGTCCTCGTCGATGTTTTTCGGGAAGCGGAACCGACGGTGATACGTTTTCTTCCGCCCGTGATCCTCGGCGACATGTTCAGCGGCAACGTTCAGGACGCCGTTGTCCCACGCGAGATCGATCTCATCGCGATCGAAGCCGGGCATCTCGATGGTGAGGACGAACTCGTCGTCCTCCTCGTACAGTTCGTAGTCGTTGCCACCGAAGTCGCCGAAGATGCGGGACGGGAAGTCGAGACCCTGCATCCAAGAACTCGTGGGACCAGTGGGCAGCGGCATGGCTGTTCACCTCGTTTCCATTCGGCAGTATGCTTGCGGTTCGTATTAAATCTTGCTTTGCAATTGGTGGTTTGTGAAAAAATACCAAGTGTAATCTTCCGACATTAGGGTAGTCTGAGCGCCTAATTCTGCCTACTCAAGTGACGTTATGTAGAATATGCCCTTGACTTGATAGAGGTATCCAGCGTCGTGTAGGAATTCTACCAGTCGCTTGGCCTGCTCCTCGTCGAAACCAGACTCTATGAGCGTCTGAATTGCCGCTGGTTCCGGAAACCCGTTTCCGTGGTCGAACTTGTCGCTCAGAACTTCGAGTGCATCTTGGGCACGCGGGGGGAGTGATTGCATCCTTCGTTTTCTCTAGGTCTATCTATGACCCGTCACTCACATACGGCTCATTCAATATGGTGTGGCATCAGCTCAGCCCCTTACAGACGCGGAACGGTATTGTGCGTCTGTAGGTCCGTGCTGCCCTGCTTTCCGCTCACAGTTCAGGCACCCATGTAGAGTCCCTTCGACAGCGAATACCCGCCAGTACTGGTCAGATACTTTTGCCCCACACTGATCACAGGTTTGCATCTTCAGTATCGTGTTGTTCATCCAGCAACACAGTGCTTACGATCATCCCCGCCACGGAAGATGCTAATTACGATTACCTGGTCTCGTTTCATATCGCTGTTCAAGTTTCCACAGGTACTCCGAGATGAGTTCCTCAAATGCGGCAGAGATGTTGTACCCGACCGAAACGACTGATCCGGTCAAGAAAAGCGTGAGTCCCTTGCTGAGAGAAGCGGCAACGATGAGATGGGCAGCACCAATCGGGACGAGTGCGGCGAGATAGTGGATACCGGCGAGAATATGATACTCGGGAGCCGACGGATTCTCGACAGTATCGACAGCACCACCAAAGGTGGTGACAGCGAGGAGACCGAAGCCAGTAACGGTCCCGACTGCATACTCCAAAATCCCGAACGTGTGCAACAGGCCAAACTTGTTAATGAGAAGCAGACCCGTCCCCCAGAAGGCGATCGTAAACCCGTATGCGAACGATTCCTCGACGAGGAGCCCCCTCATGAAGTCCCTGTTCATCGTTGATCATCGAAGTTACACCCGTCGAGGACAAAAATTCGTAGCGTGGGGTTCTTCTAACCTGCTCGTCGTCCCGACGTACACGGGAATTACCACCACCGGGTCAGACGGTTCGAGTACATTCGAGGGAACGCAATCGATTGAGTGCCATCGCGACCTCGAATCGACGAGGCACACCGTACTCCCCTGAGTCGTATGGGGCGATAGAAAGAAGATCACCGCTCTCGACGAGGGCGTCGAACTGGTCAAGAGCCTCGCCGATGGTTGTTGTCCCATCAAAGTACTCGGTGGCGAGATAGAAGAGTGCATCACCGATACTCCGGACTTGTGAGGACTCCGTGATACCTGCGACACGACCGAGTTCGATGTCGGTCTCCCCGAACTCGATCGTGTCGTCGCGTGACCTGATCCGGACCTTGCCGTTCCGCCGCGGATCAATCGAATCCGGACGTGGACACCGCTCGTGTTCGATGAGTGAGGACGGGGCCTGATCAGAGCTATCCGACGGTTCGCGGACATCGTATCCGGACCCGGTTTCCGTGCCGATTGCGTGAGCGTGTTCCGTCACGTCCGTTGGCCGGAACTCGTGCATTTTGATGACCGTGTCGGCGACATCGAAGTAGGCACTGCTGCCTCCCATGATGAGCACCGTCGAGACATCGTGGATTTCGTGCAGCCCGCTAACCCGGTCGACTAGTGGTGTGATTGGCTCCTCGTCCTCGGTGACGAGCTCTCGCATTCGGTCGTCGCGGATCATGAGGTTGGTCGCAGACGTGTCCTCGTCGATCAGCAGGAGGCGAGCGCCGGCCTCGACAGCCTCAACGATGTTCGCGGCCTGCGATGTCGATCCGGACGCATCGGGGGTGCTGAACCGTTCGGTGTCGAGGTCGGTGGGAACGTCGCCGATGAACGGGGAGATGTCCGTTTCGGTCACAGGGCGGCCGTCCTCCGCACGAATGCTCACCGCGTCCGATCGTGTAATGACGAACTCCCGGCCGTCTCCAGGGATATGATCGTAGACACCGTGAACGAGCGACGACAACAGCGTCGACTTGCCGTGATACCCGCCACCGACGATCAGCGTCACTCCCTCCGGAATACCCATGCCGGCGATCGACTCCATCGTCGGTGGCTCGAACGTGACGCGGTGTTCGTCGGGCGACTCGAACGGGACGACACCGTCGGCCATCGGCTCGTCGCTAGCGCCGCTCTGGCGGGGGAGGCGGGCACCATCGGCCACGAAGGCAACGAGCCCGCGCGACGCGAGTTCCTCGCGGATCCAGGCGGCGTTCTCCTTCGTGAGGACGTGTCGTTGTATCTCGTCCGGGTCGTGGTTCCGATACCGCAGCGCGTCGTCAACAATGGCCGGCACCTCCTCGAGCAACATCTCCTTTCCCTGAATCGCGCTGAGGGGTGTCCGACCACTGGCCGGAAGGCCGGCGACGAACCGAACGAGAAGTTCGTCCTCGCGGACCTCGACGGCTGTTCGGGGGATAATCGCCTGTCCCGGCGTGAGTGCGGTGATGAGGCCACTCTTCCCGCTTCCACGGTGCCCTTCGACGATCTGTTGGCAGGAGTCGTTGAACGCCCGGAGCAGGTAGTCTTCCAGCCCAATTTGTCGCTCCTGAGAGGAGTACAACGCGTCCGGGAATTTCGCTTCGGAATGGTTGATCCGGACCCGGAGTTTGCTCGGAGACGCGAATGGATCACCCTGAACGTGGTCGACTTCGAGGACGAAATCGTCGAACTCGTATGCACCTTCTAGCTCGTTATAGAAAACACGAGGCGAAAACCCACGGCTTTAGCCGTGGGATGAAGCCGACAACTGGGAATCAAACCACGCTCCAGTAGCAGGCCGACTCCCCAATGTTTAAGAAATACCCGTGCTACATATAAGATATGGGGGTGCGGCGTACTGTCCCCGTTGCGCTCGATGTAGACAGTGACGACGCCGCACTCCTCGAAGACACCGTAGACACGTTCCTCTGGTGCGCTCAGTACGTCGTAGACCACGCTTTCCAAGGCGAGTACGTCACCACCAGCAAGACCACGCTGGATGACGAGACCTACGACGATGTGCGAGAAGCCACGGACGGCTTCAACGGTGGACTGGTGCAAGCCGCTCGGAACAAGGCCGCTGAAGCCTGCAAGAGCGTCGTTGAACGCTGGAAGCAAGGCAAGAAAGCGTCCAAACCCACGTTCACCAGCCCGCACGTCGTCTACGACCACCGCACCGCGACGTTCCACGACGACTACGTGAGCCTCGCTACCACAGACGGTCGCATCGAAGCCGATTACGTACTGCCCGACGAGGATAGCGACACGCCGCACTCGGAGTACCTCTTTTCAGACAAGTATGAAACAACGGGTGCGGAACTGCACTATCACGACGGTGACTGGGTGCTTCACGTCCACTGCAAGCGGGACGTGGAGTCCGACACGTCGGAGAAGGCAACCACTGAGAACGGAACGGTTCTCGGGGTTGACCTCGGCGTGAACAACCTCGCTGTCACTAGCACGGGCACGTTCTGGACGGGCGACGAGTTCGACCACTGGCGCAGAGAATATGAGAAACGGCGTGGGTCGCTCCAACAGTGCGGGACGCGCTGGGCGCACCAGAACATCCAGTCAGTCGGACGGAAAGAGGAAGGCCGATTCAAGCTGATGCTGCACCGCATCAGCAACGAATTGGTCGCGGAGGCTCGTGAGAACGAGTGTTCGGTGATAGCGTTCGAGGACTTGACCGACATTCGTGAGCGTACTGGTGCGTCGTGGGGACACAAGTGGGCGTTTGACCGACTGTACGAGTACGTTGAGTACAAGGCCGAAGAATACGGCATCACGGTCGAGAAGGTTGACCCTGAGAACACGAGTCGGCGTTGCTCTGAGTGTGGGTTCACGCACCCAGACAACCGCGAGGACGAAGACTTCGAGTGTCTGAAGTGCGGGTACAAAAATCACGCGGATTACAACGCCGCGAAGAACATCGGGTTACGGTATCTCCGTCGCAACCAAACTGGGGGCGACGGAGGCGCACCCTTGGGCGTGCGCTTGAACAGCGGGACGTTGAACGTGAACGGAGGCTATTCTCCTGCCGACGATGAGTCGGCCAGAACGGGAGTCCACGCTGAATCCCACCGCTTTAGCGGTGGGTAGCTCAAACGCACCGTAGCCCGTTCCATCGATCTCCTCGAGTATTCGTTCGAGATCAGTCTTAGACTGCATTCTTGGGCTGTAGTCTTCCCACAGGAGACAATGATGCTTTCGAGTTCCGGGATTAGAGCTACCAGCCGAATTCCTCGTTTCCTCGAAGTGGGAATTCCTCCCGTGCCATCGAATCCGACGACGGTTTTGAAACGATGCGATCAGTCCCCGCCGTCGGGTTCCGCGAGGAGTTCGTCGCCCGCACCCGTGTCGAACGAACTCTCTCCCTGTGGTTCGACTTCCTCAAGTGCCTGTTCGAAGTGCTCGTTCGTGAGCACTATCTCGTCGACCGGCGACTCCTCGCCCGCCGCCGTCGCAGTGACGTGTTCGCGAACGGCGATCTGGGCTGCTTCTCGGCAAATCGCCTCGATGTCGGCGCCGACGTAGCCCTCAGTACGCTCGGCCAACTCGTCGAGATCGACGTCGTCGGCGAGCGGCCGGTCGCGAGTGTGGACCTCGAAGATATCCCGGCGAGCGTCATCGTCCGGCTCGTCGACGGAGATGTGTCGGTCAAGCCGACCGGGGCGCAGGAGCGCGTCGTCGATCAGGTCCGGCCGGTTCGTGGCGGCGATGACGACCACGTCCTCGAGCTCTTCGAGGCCGTCGAGTTCGGTTAGCAGCTGCGAGACGACGCGCTCGCCCACGTTCGAGTCGCCGGCACCGCGCCCGCGCTCGGTCGCGATCGAATCGAGTTCATCGAAGAAGATCACGGTCGGGGCGTTCTCGCGGGCCTTCGAGAACACCTCCCGGACCCCCTTCTCCGACTCGCCGACGTACTTGTTGAACAGCTCCGGGCCCTTGATGGAGATGAAGTTCGAGTCGGCCTCGTTGGCGACGGCCTTCGCCAGCAGCGTTTTGCCGGTGCCGGGCGGACCGTGCAGCAGCACGCCCTTCGCCGGATCGAGCGCAACACGTTCGTAGGCATCGGCGTACGCGAGCGGCCACTCGATGGTTTCGCGGAGGCGCTCTTTCGTCTCGTCTAGGCCGCCGACATCGTTCCAGGTGACGTCGGGCGTCTCGACGAACACCTCGCGGAGCGCCGAGGGCTCGATCCCCTTCAGCGCCTCCCGGAAGTCACGGTCGGTGACATCGATGGATTCGAGCACCGACGCGTCGATCTCCTCGGTGTCGAGATCGAGTTCCGGTCGAAGCCGCCGGAGCGCGGTCATGGCCGCTTCCCGGGCCAGGTTCTCCAGGTCTGCGCCGACGAACCCATGGGTGTTCTCGGCGTATCGTTCGAGATCCACTTCATCGCCCAGCGGCATTCCGCGGGTGTGGATCTGGAGGACCTCCTCGCGGCCGTCGGTGTCTGGGACCCCGATCTCGATCTCTCGGTCAAAGCGACCGGGACGGCGCAGCGCGGGATCGACGGCGTCGACGCGATTGGTCGTGCCGATGACGGTGATTTCGCCGCGCTCTTCGAGACCATCCATCAGCGACAGCAGCTGTGCGACGACCCGCCGCTCGACGTCTCCCGAGACGTCTTCCCGCTTGGGTGCGATCGAATCCAGCTCGTCGATGAAGACGATCGCTGGCTCGTTCTCTTCGGCCTCCTCGAAGACGTCACGGAGCTGCTCTTCGCTCTCGCCGTAATACTTCGACATGATCTCCGGGCCGGAGATCGTCTGGAAGTGAGCATCGATCTCGTTGGCGACAGCCTTAGCGATGAGTGTCTTACCCGTTCCGGGTGGACCGTGCAGCAGGACGCCCTTCGGCGGATCAATGCCGAGTGCGCCGAACAGCTCCGGGTGGCGCATCGGTAGTTCGATCATCTCGCGGATCTGATCCAGCTCTTCGTCAAGCCCGCCGACGTCCTCGTAGGTTACGGTCGGCGCCGCGGTGCGGTCGGGAGCACTGTCGCCGCCTTCGCCCGGCGAGACCGCGACTTCGTCGGTCGACTGATCGACGACCTGGATGTCCGTCGAATTACGGATTACGACTGTCCCGCCTGGCTCTGTGTCGACGATCTGGAGCGGGACGCGCTGTCCGGATCGTCCGGAGAAGAGTCCGAGTCCCACCGAGAGCGGAATCTGTTGTCCGCTTGTCACTGGCTGGTCGGTGAGCTTGTCTCGCAGGTACGATCCGAGATCCCCCCTGATACGGAGGTTGCCCGGAAGGGCGACCGTGACACGCTCGGCCGGTTCGACCTCAGCCGGTTCGACCTCGACACGGTCGTCGATGCGGGCACCAGCAGCCTGACGGAGTTGGCCGTCGATCCGGATGATACCTTGACCGGTGTCTTCCGACTGGCCAGGCCACACGCGGGCGACGACGCGACCGTCCCGTCCTTCGATAGTGACGAACTCACCACTCGAGACGCCGAGTTCCTTCATCGCCTGTCTATCGATCGATGCGAGGCCGCTGCCTGCTTCCTTCCGTTTGAGTTGTTTAACGCGTAGTTGCATGGTTTCGTCTTGGAGGGGGCCACCTTCGGCGATGGGAACACGCCCCTGTTCAAGGGGGGACCGGCAGTAGCTCCCTCTTCATCTCTTAGAGGCTGTTAGTGCCATAGCCGAGGTGGCTTAGCTGCTTGGTACGCCCCTCTTCTGTTTCGAATATTCCATGGCAGTTCTGTTAAACCTACGGCCTGGACCCACATCGCGGGACGATTGCGGTTATGAAATGTCGCCGCGAAGGCGATAGCCCTGTACAGAGAACTGTGTTTAGCCGACGACATGCTCGGAGCGTCGTAATAATAAATAGACTCGATTCACAACATTTGAATCGAGACACAACCCGGAGACAGCTCCACGTCACGAGGTGATTCCTGATGAAAGAGAGCGTTTCCGGCCATTCGTCTTTAGCTAAGACTCACACCTCGGTTGTGTAGCGGTAGCGATCGTCTCTTGCAGTATCGGTCGTTGCTGGTGAATCTTCTGAGCATCCTCGATCAATCGCTCCAGCAGCGGCGGTGGCGAGTAACCGAGATACTCACCGAGTTCGTGGAGGATGAGCTGGGCGTGCGACCGGAAGGTCGCCGCCCAGCGTTCCGGCGGAAACACGATCTCGGTACTTCCCGAACGTCGCTTCGTGAACTGTGCTGAGTCATGGACGAACAGAGTGAATGCCGGTGTGGTAACTGAGTGAACAGGAAGTAGAATCCACGCATGAGGAGAAGTGAAGTAAGAAGGCTGAGATACGCTGTTCTAGGCGAATGCTGTTGCTCACCAGGAGCTTGCCCAAGGCCGCGGGCTGGCGTCAGCCCGCGGCCGGCGCGTATGCTTCTGGCACACCTGTTCCGTTCATTTCGATCTCCCAAGTCCGCTCTAGCTCTTCCTCTAATGCATGTCTGATCCAGTCAGAGAACGTCTTGAACGTGAATTCCTCGGGCAGGTCGCGCCCGCCCCGCTGGGGGCGGGCGACGACCGCCCATCGAAGCACAAGCCAGAGGTTCTCCAACAGGAATCCAACCAGGACGAACGCGAAGCGGATGATTGGGTCTTGTGTCGTCGTTACCACTCGTGCTTGGCGAAATACACGGTAGCTCGTTTCGATCGCTGACCGTTTCCGATAGAGCCGTTCGACTTGTTTCGGCGTGCGATCGGCCAGATCGCACGCCACATAGCCTCGCACGACCTCGCCACTTTTCCCGCGATCTCCGGCGTGATATGACACAGCGACCGCGAGCGGGAATTCCAGTTCCCGCTCGCGGCCTTTGTACATCCGATAGGTTGTCATGTACGAGCAGTGCGTATCCAGCTTCTTCCTCATGCGCTTGCCCTTCTTTTGGACGGGAACGACAGTCGCAGCAACCTCCCGTGAGCGGCGCAGAATACGTTCGTTGTAGAAGCCGCGATCAGCCAACAGAAGCTCTATCTCGAAGGGATAGGCCTCGACGCGGTCGAGGACGCGCTCGACCGCGTCGGCCTCTTTCTCATCACTACGGACGTACGTCATCGCCAACGTCACTGGCTTTCCGTTCGAGACGAGATACGCCGTGCAGTACCGGTGGCACGTCGTTGTTCCGTCTTTCGCGTGCATGCGACAGAGTTCACCTTCTTCATCGGCGTACGTTCCGTGGTAGGGGTTATCGACGAAGTCAATGGAGACGATCCTCGACCGATCAGGGTCGAGGATCGTCATCGCTAACTCTCTGAGAAGGCGGTTAGCAACCCGCTCAAGCCACTCCCGGTTGAGCGTATGTAGCCAGTCCATGACAGTATCGTCACAGACAGCGTTGTCGTTGTCCTTGCACGTCTCCCAGATGGACGTCTGATTGACTGCTGCAAGAATGACAACAGCCCAGATATCGCCGGGATCGAGGGGCGAGCCCTCGATCCCTGGCAAGGGGAGCTGGCAGATGACGTCTTCCGCTAAATCTTTCACGTCCGAATCCGAAAGAACACCGTCTGGCTGAGGGATACTGAACACATTCACTCAACCAGACATCTTCCTCATGAGACCAACGCTTTAGCTCCAGCTCTCACACCAGTCGGGAAGTACCGGATCTCGTCGTCAGCCTGCTCGGTGACCAGATCCAACAGCTCACGACTCACCAGCAGTGACAGCAACGCCGCATACAGCAGAATTCTCACGACATCCGGGTCGCTTGTGTCGAACTCATCCAACTCGTACTGCGTCTTCAGCTCACGGAACAGCGTTTCTACCTCCCAGCGACACCGATACAACGTTGCTAGATCCTCCGGGAAGAACTCGTCTCGAGGCAGATTCGTGATGTAGAGATGGTAGTCGTCGGCGTCCTCGTTGCGGACGCCGACGACGCGGAATCGCTTCGTATCCAGCGAGCGCGTTCCTTCGTACTGGCCTCGCTTGAACGCCGCTTCAACCTCTACGTCGATGTACTTCCGCGAGAGATCATCGACTACATCGTGGATCTGCTTGCCCTCCAAGGGAATGGCGCGGCCGCGCCATTCCCGTAACTCCTCCGTTATCACCGGATTCGCGCACTTCTTCAGCCGACTCACGAAGTAGCCGTCGTTCTCATCAATCAATGCGAACCGGCGGTACTTGAAGTACGCGAGGTCAAGCAGAACCAGCCGTCCTTGCAGCCACGAACCCGTCTTGAACAGTGTGCTGTCGTGCGTTTTCTCATCCGTTACGTCGATCCGTTCAATCGTCTCATCGGTGGCGTTGTGGAGCAGGTGGAGCTTCGCTCCAGCCTGCTCCTCGTGACGGGCCTGGAACTCATCAGAAAGGAACTCGTGCAACCGCAACACCGTTCCATCAGCGATCATCACGTCTCTGAACCGATCGATATCAGCGTCAACAGCGTCGGGAACAGCGACCTCGTCGAGCACGGCCTCGACGAGGTCGCGGAGGTACTCTGCCAACGTCGGCGTCAACCGGTGATAGAAGCCACCGGGAGAGATCGGTTCATCGGCTGTCGAGTTGTAACTGCGTACCCGATCTGGGCGCGGGGATACGAGACGAAGGACGCGACCGCATTCCGGGACGAACTCCGGGAGCGACCAGCACCCGACCTCGAATGTCCGGAGTGCCCGAACGACGACGTCCGCGTCGGAGAGAAGACGGCCGACGGCGCGAAGGTACAGCGCTGGTTCGACTGCCCGAACTGCGGGTACGAGGCACCCTCAAAAATCGTGCACGGTAATGAACGGTGAGTCACTGTCGAGTCTCGAAACGATCGAACGGTATAGTCCGTCGGTGTTCGAGTTCCTCTGGTGTCCAGTCTGTGGGCACGAGGTGTTCACTCACAACCCCTT
Organism: Halopiger thermotolerans; assembly: GCF_054654555.1. Classification (NCBI taxonomy): domain Archaea; kingdom Methanobacteriati; phylum Methanobacteriota; class Halobacteria; order Halobacteriales; family Natrialbaceae; genus Halopiger; species Halopiger thermotolerans. The sequence continues at coordinate 62,101 of NZ_BAAIEU010000001.1, forward strand.
CGAGGGGGTGTTCTGCAGGAACTGTAACACCCAGGTCGAACTCCAGGAATCCCGAGAGGGGCGCGGCTACGAGGAGGCCGTGCTCGCCTGCTTCGATTCTACCACCACCTGGAACCTCCACGTCGACGAGAAACTGCGTCGCGATCTGTCCGATGGATCGGCGCGCGTGAAGATCTTCGGCGCACCGAAGGCCTATGAGGTCGACTGGTGGAGTCCAGAGCCCGGTGAGGACTGGGAACCTGTCGAGCGCGGCGAGTTCGACGACGTCGAGGAACCTGACGAGGTGGGGCATTTAGCGTAGGCACTCCCCAGAATTCAGCTCGGTAGTCGATCGGGTGAACTCCGTTGTCGAAGAGGTCGTCTACGCTGTCTCAGCCACTATTCGGTCAATTAGTCCGTCGCGGAATAGTTGTCGTGTCATTCGTCTTTAGATAAGACACACAACCCGATTGCGTGACGGTAGCAAGTGTCTCTTGCAGGCTCGATTGTTGCGTGTAGATCCTCTGTACCCCTTTGAGCCGTCGTTCCAATAGCGACGATGGCGAGTAATCGAGGTACTCGCCGAATTCGTGGAGGGGAACTGGGCATTTGACCGGAAGGTCGCCGCCCACCGTTCTGGCAGAAACACGATCTCATCGTCCGTCTGTTCGGTGGCTAGATCCAACAGATCACAACTCACCATCAGCGACAGCAACGGTGCGTACAGCAGGATTTCCACAACATCCTGATTGCTCGTATCGAACTCGTCCAGTTCGTACTGCGTCTACAGCTCACGGAATAGCAATTCCCTCTCCAATCGACACCGGTAGAGCGTTGCTAGATCCGTCGATAGAAACTCCTCTCGCGTCAGAATTGTGATTACAAATGGCAGTCATCGGTGTCCGCGACAAGGACATCGACGACGCGGAACCGCTTCGTATCCAGCGACCGGGTCCCATTTTACGACCCACGCGTAAACTCGGCTTCAACCTCCACGTCGATGTACGTCCGCGAGAGGTCATCGACTACATCTTGAATCTGCTGCCTTCCAAGAAAATGGCGTAGCCGCGCCATTCCGTGATTCTTACGACGACGAACGTAGCCTAGACGAACCCGCCAGCGATAGTCGCACCGACGTCGAGAACAGCAAAATACCGCCGCCCACCATACCTCCAACGGCGAACGATATCGCCTCAATCAGCCCGACTTCGTCGGAACTCATGTGACGGTTCTCCGGTGGGAGCCCGCGGAAGGGCGTTATCCAACCTCGCCGAGCCCTGCATCAGCGCGAGAATCTGCAGGAAGTCGTCTCCAGAGACGAGTCCGAGAACCCTCCCTCCGTGTTCGACCAGCACGCAATGTGCGTCGGATTCACCTAGCTTCCGAAACAGCTTGAACGCATCATCGTCGCTGGAGATCGTCGGTGGGTCCTCGGTCATCACGTCATCAACCTTCGTCTCCTGACCGATCATCTCCGGGAGCGTCTGGATGTTCGCGAGCGTGACGACGCCTAGCACCGTCCCGGACTGATCGACGACCACGTATTCGGTTCGGCGGTCGCGCAACATCCGATCAATCAGTGCCTGGACCGATGTTCCGGCACGCACAGTTGGCAGTTCTGGGCGAATCAGATCGCGGACTCGGACACCACTCAGTAATTCCTGCGTCATGACGATCGTCGCCTCGGAGCGAGCAGCGAGGAAGACGAATCCGGCAATCAGCAGCAGCAGAATATCCAGGGTAAAGATACCGACGAGGGCGAGGAGGATCGCCACGACCGTCGCGACTTGCACTGCACGCTGGGTTGCCTCCACGAACGGCCGCGAGCGAGCAAGCAGGGCCCGCAGGATGCGCCCGCCGTCCATTGGGAACGCCGGCAGTAGATTGAACAGCGCCAGCCCCACGTTCGTCAGTCCGAACCAGCCGAAGACAAAGCCGGCCACGGGGGCCGACGGTGGCGTCACCTGAAGTAGCACGTATCCGAGAGCGCCGAGCAGCAGGCTTGTGATTGGGCCGGCGATAGCGATCCAGAACTCCTTGCGCCATTCCGTGGGGAGATCCTCGATATGAGCGACCCCTCCGAACAGCCACAGCGTGATCGAGCGGATCGTGAGATCATATCGGAGCGCGACCCACGAATGGCCGAGCTCGTGAATTGCGACGCCCACGAACAGGCTCACCGCCCCAGCAATTCCGATCAGCCAGGGTGTCGAACCCGACAGCAACCTGTCCGCCGTCATCGACAGTGGCGAGATGGAGTTAATGATCCCCGTCCACGTTTCGATGTACTGGGGACTGGCGAGTTGCCACGCGAGGAACGGGAGAATCACGAGCAGTGAGACGTGAATCTCGATCGGAATGCCCATCACCGTCGCGATCCTGTATTTGCTGCGCATGGCTACTGAAAGTCCGCTGGAGCAGCCTGTTCGTCAGACGATTCGCCACCCAGATCGTCGACGAGTTCCTCGTAGAACTCGTGCATTTCTTCCGTGACCGAGGGTTTGACTTTCCGAACAGCTTGCTCGAAGTGCTCCGCTTCGATTATGATCCCGTCAGCAGCCTCGTCGAGTTCTTCGGGCGATTCGACCCCGTCGCGTTCGATTGCCGTCACGGCCTCGTCCAGCGCAAGCATGCTCGCTTCTCGAACGATACCCTCGATATCGCCGCCCGTGTACCCATCTGTGTTCTCCGCGAGGGTGTCCAGATCGACATCGTCGTCTTCAGCCCAAAAATATGGAGCGGCACCCTTCTGTATCGGGACTACCTGTTTGAGTTTGACGTGCCTTGGGGAGTTTCGAGAGAGAACTTCCCCGAAGTGAAACTCCTCCGACGAAAGTGTGAACTCGGCCAAGACGCTCATAGTCTACCTTGGTGGCTGTGACGATAAATAGGTTCGTATAGCTTCCCTGAGAGGAAACGCCGTCCAGATCGTACATCCTGTGATGAGGGACATGAGAGGGAACAATCCCACTACTAGGTAGGTGTCGTAGATTCGCTGGCTGTTCGATCACTGCTCTGCCAGCGACGCAGGCGAATTGCGAGCGCGAGCAATAACACGCCGAAGACGATCGCGTAGGCGGCAATCAGCCAGACTACCGCGAGGGCGCCGGGTCCGGGAAAGAAGATGAGGAGAAGCCCAAAGATTACGGACGCGACGCCGCTTAGTGCAAGCCACCACTCGCTTTCGAGTTCCCGGCGGAGTTTGACCGCCGCGTACAGCTCAACGGCTCCAGTTATGAGGGCCCAAGCGGCGATGACGTACAGTAGTGCCACTGCCGAAATATTCGGCCACAGAAAGGCAACGATCCCCGCGATAACGCCGAGGCTTCCTTCAAGAAGAAACGGCCACGCAGTATCGCGATTTTGGGAGGCCCGGTATGCACTTACAAAGGCGAACACACCATCCACGATGGCGTACGCACCGAACAGGACCACTAGTACGAATAGTGTGAGACCCGGCCAGATGAACGCCAGTATGCCAAATACGATCGCTAGGGCGCCTCGGAGCGCAACCAGCCACCAGTTCTCTCCCGTGACGGTGAGTATACTTTCTGGAGTGTGGCTCTCTGTAGCGTGGCTCATTTGACCTACACCTAACTATGGTAACGACCCACAAGCGCAAAAAGGGCGAAGTTGCTGAGACAACCCATTTTTAACCGTTTAAAAGCCCCCGCTTTGGGGTATGCTGATCGAACTCGCCAAACCAGTAATACAAGATGTTTTGTCCAGCCGTTCACCGGTGCACTATTCCTCCCATCTAAGTCACGGAAATTGCTCACCGTTGACCAAGAATTGTATCGGGGTTGCAGCGCCGATCATGCAGAAATTGGCGCTCATACTGATGGCTCTGAGAGCCACTGTGTTCGTCATACGGAATGTTGTCGGAGCAGCGACGGACAGCGCTATTCTCTGTATTCCACGAATAGGCGGTGAGCACGACCAAACGTAAATGGGAGGAGCTCCGATGTAATCGACCTACGACGCCTTCTGGGGGGGTTTTACCTAGTATCGCGGCCAACGTCTACAGGTTATGGTCGCCACGGAATCGGTTGTCTCGTTGCTGGTCATCTTTGCCCTGTCACTGCTAATCGTCCGGATCGGGTCAATCGCACTTCGGATGACGGGGCTCTCTCCGGATGTCGCCTCGTTTCAATCGACGTCGGCGTTCTCCGGTGCGGGATATACGACAGAAGAGGCGGAACAGACAGTGGCGACACCGGAACGGCGGAAAATCATCAAGGCGCTCATCCGACTCGGGAGCGTGGGGTTAGTCAGTGTCATTGCGTCACTCGTCCTCTCGTTCACCGATGCTCAGGGTGAAAACCTTCTCAACCTCGTCTACATCCTTACCGGGGTCGTTCTACTGGTCCTCGCCGCGCGAAGCGAGTGGTTGAATCGATTGCTGACTCCGCTCATCGAATGGTCACTCGAACGGACGACGGACCTCGAACTTCGAGATTATACAGAAATGCTCGGTCTCCAGCGAGAGTACCGGGTTGCGGAAATTGACGTAGAGGAAGACGACTGGCTCGCCAATGAAACTCCTGATTCCTGTGACCTCAACGATGAAGGCGTCCTCCTGCTCGGTATCTCGCGGGAGGGGACGTACATCGGAGCGCCCGGTCTGGAAACGGAGATCGAGCCCGGAGACACGGTCCTCCTGTATGGAAAGGAAGATCGATTGATGGAGCTCTCAGAGCGCGTCGCGGGTGACGAGGCAGCCCACCAAGAGGCCATCGAAGACCACGAAGAAGAGTTGGAAGAGCAGGAGCGACGGACGAACGGCTGATTATCCCCGAGCCCCCTTCCTGTGTCCTCGCTACCGTTGATCACCCGCGTCATCCGTGATTCAATCGATTGGGATCTCCCTTCGACATAACGCTGATCGACTGATTGCCTCCTCCAAACCGGACTCCACCCACGGAGACGAGTCGTTCCTTATCTCTACACTCCACGAAGGGAGCACTATGCCGAGATCACACCCGTTCAGAATCAGCGACTTCGTTCAGCAGATCGTCGGCGGTCTCTTCGTCGCTAGCCCACTCGTGCTAACCGAAGAGACGTGGCGCCTCGCGGATGGGATGCAAATTCAGCATATTATGCTGACGACCGCCATCGTGTTCGTGGTCGGCTACGCGCTCCTCTACGAGACTGATAGCCAGCACAACATCGGGTCGGATAGTGACGCTGGCATCGGCGGAGTGATCCCTCGCCGATTCGTCTCGCTCATGCTTGTGGCGTACCTGTCGGTCGGACTCCTCGCATTCGCCTTCGCCGCTCCCTCGACGTTCGAGGAAACGCCTCTTGAGACGCTCAGGGCCGTCAGCATATGTGCGATCTTTAGTATGATCGGTGCCGCGACCGCCGACACGATTCTCGGACAGGGCTGAGGAATCGCTAGCTCCGCTAGTAGCGACCCCAATCACTTTTACCTATGCTAGCAAAGAACAAGACGAACTACTACCTGTACTGTACCGGTGGTGGAAAGCCGAGGAACGCTCTTCTGTAGGAGATTGTTGATACTGCTGAGCTATCGCTGTGGAGTCGAAGAGGACAAGGACACCGCGTCAGCGGTGTCCGACACGAATGATTCCGCTGGATGTGTTTGGGTCGGAATCGGTCGCAGCGGACCTGCTCCAACAGGTTCGCTGGCGTGACGGCGTTTCTTGTCCTCGCTGCCGTTCTGACCGAACAGTCAGAAACGGCAGCTACGGGCACTTTCAGCGGTATCTCTGTAAGGATTGCGGCCGCACGTTCAACGATAAGACTGGCACAATCTTCGCTCACTCGAAGATCGCACTCCGCAAGTGGCTGTTTTCGATCTACGCGTTTTTGCGGTTTAACACGAGTCTCAGGCAGTTACAGTGCGAAATCGGTGTCACCTACAAAACGATTCACAGGCGTGTCGAGCGCTTCGCCGAAGCGCTCGACGCGCCGTCACTCGATCTCCGTGGCCCGGTTGAAATTGACGAGTTCTACGTCTCTGCCGGCTTGAAAGGCCGCGAGCGCGACCGCTGGTCGCGCTCTCGCGGTCTCTCTCGACGCGGACGCGGAACGTATGATCAAGACAAACCACCCGTGTTCGTCCTCGTGGATCGTGGCACCGAGCAGCGGTACGTTGTGCCGGCGAAATCCGCAGACGAATCGACGATCCGGCTCCTGCTGACTGACCGCCAGCAGGAGCCTCTCACGGTCTATACCGACGGATTTCGTGCGTACGATCCGCTTGATGAAGATGAGCAATTCGACCGCGAATACGTCGTTCACGGAGACGGTGAGTACGCCGACGACACGGTCCACGTGAACACCTGCGAGAGCCACGCGTCGCTGGCGCGACGGTGGCTCTCGCCACATCGAGGCATCTCAAAAGATCGCCTCACACAGTATCTCCGAGCGTTCCAGCTCAGACGAGAACTCTACCGCAAACCCGGACGAGAAGCGCTCAAACACGCCGTCAAAGCAACTCTCTGAAATCAACAATGTGCTACACAAGAGCGGTCCTGATATCCTCCGCGATGGACTACGAGCGGTCGGAGAACATAGACCAGATTGATGTACGCCATGTGGTCCGCGATGTGATCACGAAGATCGGTGTTTGCCTCCCGTACTTCATTCAGAAAGTCCCGTCCCCGGTTGTTCGAGAGCGAAATGAACTCTTTGCGAATGTCGTCGATAGCATACTTCTCCGCGGTCTTGAGGGCTAGTGTATCGAAAACGCCGGTGATCAGGGAGATCGCATTGTCGAAATGGTACTGGACGTTGAGCTGCGTCCGGTTATCTGGCTCCTGGAAATACTGATACCCGATCTCATCGACGGCGATAAGCAAGTTCTGAAATCGGATGCTAAATCCCCGTAGATAGTCGTCAGCCGCGTCGGCCTCCACGTGATACCGCGGAACCAACGCCCGGAAGAGATGCCAGTACCAGCCGAACATTCCGACGGTGAGGTTCGGACTAGCGTAGAACTGCTCCCGATACCGGATATAGAGCCCGAGATACTCGACTGCCTCGCCGAGGCTCATGATATTCAACTGCCCACCGGGGAAGTGCGCTTCGAACCACCGTCGGTTGGTGAGGAGGACCGTTCGGTTCGTGATGAACAGGTGTCCCTCATCACGATGGTTGAGCGCGGCGTGGACGAACACCTGCCGGACTGTCGCCAGCTCTCGTTCGGTGACGTCCTCTACTTCGGTCGCATACGCGTCGATGTCATCGGAGAAGACTCGTGCTGTAGTCCGCCGAATCGCCCGTTCCTGATATCCGAACAGATACGAGAATGACGTGGTTGTTTGCTGCCCATCATCATCGCTCCGGACAACTCGAGCCCCGTTCTCTGCCGTCTCAATTGTATACGGTGGGATACACTCAAGCTCCTCATGCCGTGGCGTGTCTGGCGACCGAATGAATTCGAACTCGCGGTTCGCTGCATAGTCGAGTACCCGCTGGGCGGCATCGTTACCATCGGCGAGCTGCTCGTTCAGTGACGCGGTATCCACCAGTACGCGCAGCGGGTCCTCACCGTCACGTGAATCATGGTCTCGACGGATGATATCGCGTGGGTTCATAGAGAACGAGGCGGATACCCCGACCCTTGAGGTCGGGGAGGAAGCCGACAGCTGATGACACAAACCACGCACGATGGCAAGGCCGACTCCCACACGTCTGAATAAATACTTTCAAGTATCTCTAAGCACACTAATGAAGTATGGAGGTCGTCCGCAACATCCAGATAAAGCTCGACGTTCCCGAGGACGCTCACAGCGTTCTCGATGAGACGTTCGAGCAATTCCGTCAAGCGGCCCAACACGTCGCTGACGCTGGATGGAGCGACGACCCCACGCAGATCGAGGACACCAAGAACACGCTCCACGACCAAACCTACACAGAGGTTCGGGAGCAGACCAGTCTACAATCCAGTCTCGTCCAATCCGCCCGCAACCTCGCCGCAGACGCACTCGGCAACTGCAAAGACCGCATCCTCGACGACGGTAAGAAGGCAAGCAAGCCCGAGTTCCGAGGATCAGTTGTCGTGTACAACGGTCGCACCATCACCTATCACGACGACCACGTTACCCTTGCCACCGTGGACGACCGCGTGACCGCCGAGTTCGTCACTCCCAACGAGGAGGACGGCACTCCGTTTGCGGAGTATTGGACGGACGACTGGGAGAAAACCGAGGCAACGCTCCACAAACGGGACGGCACGTACTACCTCCACGTCGCAGTCGAGAAAGAAGTCGAACCCGCTGATTCTAGCGACGAGCAGACCGAGAACGGAGTGGTTCTCGGCGTCGATTTGAACGTGGACGGCTACCTCGCCGTCACCAGCACGGGAGCCTTCCTTGGCAATGCAGACTACCTCAACCACAAGCGTGACGAGTATGAGCGTCGGCGCGGCAACCTCCAACAGACCGGCACTCGCTCTGCCCACCTCACCATCAAGAGTATTGGCAGCCGGTTCGCTCGGTGGAGCGCGGACTACCTCCACCGCGTCTCGAAGGCCATCGTTCAGGAGGCCGTGGAGAACGACTGTACGGCGATTGCGTTCGAGAACCTGACGCATATCCGCGAGCGCATCTCGAACGCCTCGAAGTTCCAGCAGTGGGCGTTCCGCGAACTCCAACGCCACGTCGAATACAAGGCCGAAGAGTACGGTATCGACGTGGACGATGTTGCCCCTGCGTACACGTCGCAGCGGTGCAGTCACGGCGAGTGTGGGTTCACGCATGAGGACAACCGTGATGGTGACGAGTTTGAGTGTCTGAAGTGTGGGAAGGAACTCCACGCGGATTACAATGCCGCTCGGAATATCGGGTGGCGGCTTGTCCAGCACTGGCTCAAGTCTGGTGCTGGACGGGCCACCAGTCAACTGGCCCTCAAGTCAGGGACGCTGAACGCGAACGGTGATTACACGCCTTCCGCCTTGCGCGGGTAGAGCGGGAGTCCACTGACAAGCCTCGGGGCTTGACCCCGAGGCGGTTGACACCTGTGTCTCGTAGTGCCGGCAAGTCAACGCTGTGGGCACGTCAACAAGCCCCTCCACCTTGTTTTTGAATACGATCGGGATTTTGTATCGAATGACTAATTCGAACTCGATCCAATGTCACATCAAAAGCGGGACCAGCCAGAAGACGGGGTTGGAAGATACTGCCGACAGAATCTGCCACATCCGATTTGTTCATCCACAGTCCCCACAGTTCTTAACCAACACATATCTATTGGATGATTTGGTGTTGGTTAAGGAAGCTAAGAAGGATGAGGCAAGGCTAAAGCAGGTCTGAGACTATATTCTATGTAAGAAACGCAGGTATGAATGCCATAGAACAAACGCAAAATATACGCCAGGGGCTCTCGACTCGAGAAAGTCGACTCCTTGCACGACTCGCTGGCGCGGGGCACCAGATCATCTCCGTTGACGATATCGAGACGACGCTGGAGGTTCCCCCACACACCGCCCGCGAGATAGCAGCCCGGCTCACCGAGAAGGGCTGGCTCGACCGACTGTTTCCCGGCCGATACCTCATCATCCCACTCGCAGCCGGTGAAGAGGGCCTGTACACCACCCACGAGTACCTCATCGCCGCCCACGTCGCCGAGCCGATGTACATCGGCTACTACAGCGCCCTCAGCCACCACGGGCTGACCGAACAGGTCCCACGGACGGTGTACGTCGTTACGCCGACCCGAGCGCAAAGCCGGGAGATCCACGGTGTTTCGTACCGCGTCACGACAGTCACCGAGCGGAAATTCTTCGGCTGTGAGCCGACATCGATCGAGGGTACGACCGTTCAGGTCAGCGACCTGGAGAAGACGCTGGTCGACTGTGCGGACCATCCCGAGTTCTGCGGTGGCGTTCGGGAACTCGCAACCGCGATGCGTACTGCCGACGACCGTGGTGTCGACTGGTTCACTGTCGGCGAGTACCTCGAGCGCCTCGACAACGGCGCTGCGACCAAGCGGATCGTCTACCTCGCCGACAAGCTCGGCATTAATCTCCCGGCGCGTGAGGAACTCGTCGCGTCGTTCACGAGTGGCTACTCGCTGCTGGACCCGACGCGGCCCGACACCGGGTCGACCGACAGTACGTATCGCCTCCGGATCAACGTCGAGCCAGCCATGCTGGAGCCCACGGAGTCCTGACACGTAGCAAGCGGAAGCCCACTCCTTCAGGGCTGTCTCTTACCCACAAATCGAGTTGCTAGCAGAGACTGTCCAGTAACAAGAAACGATAGATGGCCCTTATTCGGCGGCTTCACCAGGTTTAGAACGGATTCCTGTTGTGAACTCGGGGCGATTTGAACACCCCCGTGATCGGGAGTCGATCTCATTTCGTCTCCCGCGTGTGTCTCGTCCAGTCACAGATCGCTGTCGAGAGCGAACGAGAGGCTTCTCTAGAGACTCCCAGACTTATGAGTAAGAGACAGTCCTTCAGGGGTGGGTGTAAGCGACAACATAGCCCATCAGTCCACGCGCTACGACTCGTCTGGATGTTCCACCGCCTCTAGACCGGCTTCGATAATCTCCTGATAGGCTTCTTCGAGGCTCACGTCTTGCTGTTCGGCGTAGTCTTTCACCCGCCCATTCAGTGTGTGCGAAATGTCGATGTTCGGTCGCATCGTTTGTGTCCAAAAGGCATTTAGACATTCAAGAACAAATGTCTGTTGTCGTGAGGCGAACCAATACGTTCGCGGTGCGACCGCTCTCCGAGCAGGATGAGCAGCTGCTCCGCGAGCTGTTGGACGCCTCCGCCAGCCTGTGGAACGAACTGAACTACGAACGCCGCCAGAACTTCTTCGACGGCGAATCGGTGTGGGACACCGCCGACTACCGCAAGCAGTACGTCGGCGTCCTCGGCTCCGCCACCGCCCAACAAGTCATCCGCAAGAACAGCGAGGCATGGCGGTCGTTCTTCGCCGCCCGAGAGGACGGCGAGGACACCGCTCCGCCCGGCTACTGGGGTAACGAGGACGAGGGGCGGGAGTTGCGAACGTACATCCGCAACGACCAGTACACTCTCGAAACCGGCGAGCGGAGCCGGCTCGAAGTCCCCGTCGGCCAAGACCTGAAAGAGGAGTACGGGCTTGGCTACCACGACCGTCTGCGCCTCGAAGTCACTGGCGACCCAAAATGGGACGGCGAGCAGGGTCGGTTGGAACTGTACTATGACGAGGTGGAAGACACGTTCAGGGCCATTCAACCCGTTACCGTACCTGATTCTCGACGGGATTCACCACTAGCCGAGGAATCGGCTGCCTTGGACGTTGGCGCGAACAACCTCGTCGCCTGCACCACCTCGACCGGCCAGCAGTACTGCTACGAGGGCCGCGACCTGTTCGCCCGCTTCCGCGACACCACTGAGGAAATTGCCCGCTTGCAGTCGAAACTCCGCGAGGGCCGGTACAGCAGTCGGCGGATCCGACGGCTGTACCGTACGCGGACACGCCGGCGCGACCACGCACAGGACGCACTCGTCCGCGAGTTGATGGAACGACTGTATGACGAAGGTGTTGCCACGGTGTACGTGGGCGACCTCACCGACGTTCTCTCGAAACACTGGTCGGCAGAGGTGAACGAGAAAACGCACCAGTTCTGGGCGTACCGGTCGTTCATCGACCGGCTTGCGACAACTGCTGAGGAGTACGGCATCACAGTCGAAGTCCGGTCGGAAGCGTACACGACGGCGGAGTGCCCCGCGTGTGGTGAGCAAGAGGATACGGAGCGGGACGGCGACGTGTTCCGGTGTTCGTGTGGCTACGAGGGGCACGCAGACCTCGACGCTTCGCGGACGTTTCTCGAACGACAGGCTGGCGTAAATCTGGACGTCGGGTCGATGGCACGGCCCGTGCGCCTCAAGTGGGACGACCATATCTGGTCGGAGTCACCACGCTCTCCCGCGAGGGTAAGTCCCAACGAGGAGCGCACAAACCGGAGTACCCGCAAGGGGAAACTTGCCTCCGTGGGAACGGCATAACCAACATCCCCACCAGAGGAATCCAACCCCTTCAGGGGTTGGAGGATGTCAACAAGGTACGAAGTCGGCATATTTTCTCTGCAGCGTCGAGAACGGTGCTGTTCAACGACGAACTATGGGTTTGTGCCACCATCGACGGCGTCGAGATCGGGCTCGTCGAACTCGAGGGCTTCCGCGACGACATCCGGAAGCTCCGGGCGAGGGGCCGATTCGTGGCGCTCGATTTTCTCGGTCTTCCGCGTGTTTTCGTAGAGGGCACGTGCGACCGGAAGCCCACGGAGATACTTGTAGTCGTGAAGGACCTCGACCCCCCGCTCGGTGAACCCGTAGAACTGTGAAGGGAGATCACGTTTCCCCTCGCTTGGTTCGTACGTGTGGCGTGCGAGGAGCCCGGCGTCGATCAACGTCTCCAACTGGTCTTTGATGGCCGCCTGGCTCTTCCCGGTCATATACTCGAGTTCGGCGAGCGACATCAGATGGGCGGGATGGCCCAGCAGCTCCTGAATGATGAGATGGCGCGTATCCTGGGACAACAGCTTGAACAGCCGCTGTTGTTCCGCGAACGGCCCCGCATCGGCCGCGCCAGTGTCGGTTTCGCTCATACGTGACGATACGAGGAGGGGCGCTATAACAGTTAGGGTCATCCAAGTTGGTTAAATCAGAAAAAATCAAAGTGATTCAGAAAGGATAAGGTGTTGTGGTTTGAATCGGCAGCTAATGACCGACCCAAGCCCGCCGCCGGACGCTGGGGAGATTATGGCCGTTGTTCACGAGGCCGTGGGGGGCATCGAACTTGAGCCTGCAGAGAAACGGGAAATATGGCGGTTCACCCAGCGTGAATTGCCGTATCTTTGGAGTCAGCGGACATCGTATTTCATCCTGGGAAGCTATCGCGACCCCTATATCCGTCGGCTTCGCGCCGTCCAGAACGAACTGACAAAGCAGCTCGGTGCGTATCCGTTCATCATGGGCGATCTCCTCGAGCTTCCGACTGACCGGCTCAATACGTTCGATATCATGCTTTCGCTGCTCGCGACGTACAGCGACTACATCGTCGGTGTCTTCGAGAAGGAGAGTGGTGGGGAGGCGCCTGAATTGGGCGAGATCGATGACCCACCGTATTTCGACAAGTCGTACGTGTTCCCGCGTGATTACGCGTGGGTGACTGACGAGAACCTTGACTCGACACAGCACGTCATTCAGGCTGCTCTCGAGATAGTGTTCGCAGACGATTTGTCGGCGGATGACGTCCAAGCAAAAATCGAGTCGCTCGTTGATCGCGCCCAAGAAAGCGGTCTCGACATCGACGAACAAGAGGTGTGGGATGTGATCGACGACCGGACAAATGAGGACGAAGAGCCGGCAACGTACAGTTGGGTTCATCTCAACAAGTTCCGCAAATTCGAACTCCACGAACGGTGCTTCCCGTGGACGACAGAGGACGAACTTCGAACTGAGGTTGACGAACTCCCATCCCCGACACCACGTCCGGAGTGGGAAGAGCGTGAGGGCCAGTGAATTATCCTGTCCTACTCGCTTGGCGGCACACTCATCATAGTGAGTCGGCTCGGTAGTTTACTCTCGGGTAAACTACTTTACTACGCCCGGTCGAATACATCGTCATGGAGGTTGGTTCGGGTGTCGGCGACGACACGACACCACGGGAAGTCATCCACTTCATTACACAGCAGACACGATTTTCGCTTATCAGCGATATTCTCGCTCACCCCCAACAGCACCCATCAATGTATGAACTCGAGGAGCTCAACCCCAGCGTGAGTGATGCCACCGTCTACAAGTACATCCAGAAGCTGATCGACGCCGGCATCGTCACGGAGGTCGCCCTGGACGACGACCAGCGCCGGCAGGGGTATCCCTGGAAGTTCTACGGCCTCACCGAGGAGGGTCGGGAGTTCTTGGAGACGCACAATCTGCTTGCCGCGGAGGAGACACTTCAGCAGATCTACGACACCATCGCCGATAAGCCCGAGAAGATGGTCAAGTACGAGAACGCGCCCCGTCCAGATTAGGAGTGGTTGTCAGAGAATAGGGAGCGATAGTCTGCCGTTATTCCCGGAGGTTAGCCTGACTGACCGACTTCACGGACGTAGCCGCTCCGCTCAAGATCAAATTCTTCGGCTACGAGTCGAGGCTCATCGAGGACACCGCCGTGAGCGTCGCAGATGTGTAAAAGACGACCGTTGACTGTACCGACCATCCCGAACTCTGTGGTGGCATCCAAGAATTCGTACAGGCGATAGTCGTCGCGGAGGATCGAGACTATTCGTGGGCGACGGTCGTTGAGTGCCTCCAGCGACCCGACAACGGCGCTGCGACCAAACGAATCGTCACTCGCCGACCAGCTCGGCTTCGACCTCCCGGCGCGTGAGACGTTCCTCAAGTCATTCACGAGCGAGTGTCCGCTCCTCGACCCAATGCGATCCGAACAGGGAAGCTACGACAGTGAGTATCATCTCCGAATCAACGTCGACTGGGAGAGACTCGATTCGATGGAATCCCGATGCCAGGTCGGTCCGAAAGGTAGCGTGAATTAAGATGCTCCCCCAAGTACAGCGAATCAGGTAGATGGGTCACGTCTATTATCACCATCCGGGCGACAATCAGTTCTCTCTTGATTTTGTCCACGAGGCTCCATCAGAGATCGTTGCCAGGATTGTCGAGTACGACGACGACGTGGCGGTGAAGGTTCGCAAGTACGATTTTGACAGCGAGTTTTTCAGTATCTATACCTCCCGCGTCGGTGGTGGGGACGTCGGCGATCTCGAATTCGATCTTGGCGAAGCACTCTCTGAGATGGGTGCTGATAACGGTACCATCGTTGCCCGGCTCCTTGAGATCTATCAAGCGCTCATAGCCCAGAATGAGGAAGAAGAAGGAGTTCCCGTTGAAGCGTACAAGAGCATCGACATCGATGCACTCCCAGATGCGCTCAACCGGGTGTCGTGGGAGGGCAGCGCGACTGATGTTGCAGGCCGTCTCGCCTCAAATCTCATTCTCAAACACGCGCTTCCGAATGCGAACCATCGGACTGCTGTTGCCCTGGTTCAGTTCTACCTTCGTCGGATTGCTCCCGATTTCTCGATGCCAGAGACATCCGTGGAAATCGACTCAGAGACATACGACTGGCGGGAGTGGGTAAACGAGTATATTAACGAGTCAAAGCGTCTCTTGACGGTTCGTCGGAAGAATGTGCTACTCAAACATCTCTCTGACTTCGGAGCGACAACGCTTGAACGGAAACACGAGGTCCAGATCGACCTGACGGCATACGAGCTGGATATGTATCCCGCAGAAGCGAAAACAGTCTACGCAACAGCGCACGAGGAGCTCTGGATCGAATTCGTCGAAGAGGCGGTTGAGCGCACCGACAACCCCGAGCTAATGGAAACCCCTGGGCTATCCAAGGCGGAGTTCGCAGAGAAAATTCGGACTCTCGAGTAAGCGGCGTGCGCTAGTCTTGGAGCGTCGCGACCGTGCGGCCGGTTTCTTCGGCCTCTTCGCTCCGCGACATCCCGTATGTTGCGAGAGCTTCCTCAACCGCGTCGTCCAGACTCATTGGTCAGGCAAATCTTGGCTCTGCCGACGGATAAAGTCTCGCACGATTTGCGTTTATCATTGCATCGGCCAACTCGCCAACCGTGCAGGACCGATCCCGCAAACAGTAGATAACCCGTAGCACCGTCCACTCTCATAGATTCCCATCTCTC
The DNA here is from genome assembly GCF_054654555.1 of Halopiger thermotolerans. NCBI lineage: Archaea > Methanobacteriati > Methanobacteriota > Halobacteria > Halobacteriales > Natrialbaceae > Halopiger > Halopiger thermotolerans. The sequence continues at coordinate 77,779 of NZ_BAAIEU010000001.1, forward strand.
CGATGTATTCATAATCATATCGGGTAGAGTGGAATACAGACTCTTGGCGCACAGATCGAGTCGTCAAATAGTGAGACAGTTGTGCAACCGTATTTTGGAGAGGCAATTCGATCTGCGAGTCCGAACTACTCGGGAGGCGACGTGAACAGGCGCCGATACTCGTCAAGCCACTCGATCTCGTGGTATGCCACGTCGTTCTGAATGTCGTATTCAAGCGGGAGTGGATCCGAACGGTGGGCTGTAAACGTGAGGTTGATCTCGATACAGGGCCCGTGCTCGGAGACGCACTCGAAGCCATCGTCAACGGGGTATACAACGCTAAACCAGCGAATCTGGAACCCAAAGTGGTCACACACATCTCTGACGACTGCAGCATCGCAATAGGGCGTGTGGACCCACAGTTCCCCGCCAGCGTACGCCTGATCTTTGACACACCAGACTGCATCGAGGGAGCGGAGAAACTCCGCAGCGCGATTGTAGTGCACTTCAGTCAGGCGGTCCCACCAGTGGTACTCCTCGACATCGTCAACGAGGAGCTGGAGGCAATCACCACACACATCATATGCCCGTTCACCGAGAGAGACTTCGTGGAGTTTGTCGTACTGGGTGGTGTCACAAGCATCGCACGGCGGGGAAGCACCACTACCCTGGCATCCAGTGGATGATCGCTGTTCGGTGGGGTTGGAATACCCGCTGTTTGCACTCCCTGGCTTCTGAGATTCGTTTGAGTCGGTATTCTCGGTCATTGGTATCTAACCGAGAACCGTCAGTCACGCCGTGTGACTGGGCTCCCGGCTAGCACCGGACCGGCGATCGGCCACTCATCTATCGCCACAGAGAGCAGGTTGGTGTAAATAGTTTCTGTGGGTCCAACCGAGAACACCGGCCAGCGTCCGGCTATCGACGACAGCCAATGCTAGGACATTAAACGTCGTGTGCAACCGTATCTTGGAGTGTGACTGCCGTGTCTGTGGGTAACACACCCTAACTAATTTTAATACAATTGCCACGATATTCCAGGCTGACGTCCGATACACCCCTCAAACCGAGAGAGTTCAACACGATGATCATCACTCGCCTCACCCCGCGGCGTGCTCGTTCTCGCTTAGCCGCGGCTCCCGTGTTCGGCGAGTGTCTACAAGATCAGCGTGCGAAGTGCCCGGGCGCAAACCGCCGGATCCACGTCGACTTCGAATACGAGAGTTCGACGCAATCCGGCGACGGCCGGACACTCTCACCCGCATAACTCGGCCCCCATACGGACTACCCGTCACGGGTCGGGGAACACGGGATTGCCGCCTGCCTGTGCCCAGTACTCGCTCAGGACACAGCCTGATGCGAGTGCGGGGTGCCAGGCTCGCGGCTGCTTGGTTTCCGTTCGTTCCGATACAGGAGCGAGCGGACTCCGTCCGCGCTGAGCGTACGGAAGTCGTTAGCCAACAGCTCCGCAGCGAGAGCTGCGGCTACGTCGAGCCCCGGAGTCTCCGCTGGCGAGGGACGCCGGACTTTGAATCCGGAGGTCGCCGGTTCGATTCCGGCCGGGGCGACATGCCGACGTGGTGTAATCCGGCGAGCATACGGTCGTGTCACGGCCGTGATCCGGGTTCAAATCCCGGCGTCGGCGTGGATGCGTGGCGTGGCCACGTGGGGATACCCATCGAGGTAGGCAGCCCGTTGGTGCGATCAGCTGGATCGTTCCGACGATGCTGGGCCCAGCAGGGTCTGCAACCTACATGAGCCGGTGTGGTATTCCCGGGAACACCCGAAGTACGCCCGCGCGATGAGACGCGCAACCACGACTACTCGGTCGCGGTTGCGCAGTTGGAAAGTCGTACAGATAGATAATCAACTGCCGAACGCTCGGCAGTCCCGTGAGCCGATGGTCCAGCGGACGACGATCTGTGCCTTGGGCGCACAGGACCGAGGTTCGAATCCTCGTCGGCTCACTGTGCCGCGACTGGGTATTGGGGAACCCAGCGGCCTGCTATGCCGTGGCCGTCTGCTATCGGTCTCCCGGTTCGAATCCGGGTCGCGGCGTCATGACAACGAATGTCTGCCCTGCCTGCGAGGAGGAAGCGTTCCGTCACGTCCCACTCGGTGAAACAACGTCCATCGACACGATTGGAAGCGTGAAAATCTGCGTCACCGAGGACGGCGCATACTTCCACGGAACGAGGTGACTGCCATCCATCCACTGGCCGATGACCCGTTCCAGACGAGGCCAACCCGCTCCAGTGGAGTAGCGGCCAAACTCCGGCCCTCTCACGGCCGAGCCCCCGGTTCGAATCCGGGCTGGAGCATTCTCCAACAGTCCGAGACCTCTCACTTCCAGCCGACTAGACTGAGGGACGGACAGCTGTGGAGAACTGAGAGATGCCCATGAGTGAGTTCCGAATTGTGTGCTGCGGGATAGGATAATGGCAGTCCACGGGGCTCATATCCCCGAAGTCCAGGTTCGACTCCTGGTCCCGCAATGGAGGACAACAATGGGACTATTCGATACAGTCGAACTCTACGACGACGTCCACCTGCCAGAGTACCCCGAAGGGATTACTCCTGCCGAGGACGTCGACTGGCAGACGAAAGGCATCGATCGACCGACCATGACCACATTTCGGATTACGGCGGACGGTCGGCTCCTCGAAGAGGAGTGGCACACCGAAGCGGTCCCGCCGGAAGACCGGCCATACGCGAGCCGTGACGACGTCGACGAGGACGATTTTCGCTACATGGCCGGCAGTCGGAACCGAGTCCACGACGGCTGGATCGAACGAGACGACTACCACGGCCGCTTCAAGCTCAAACACTCCTTCGAGGGTCTCGAGACACTCGTCACGTATCAAGTAACGTTCACGCACGGACAACTCGAGGGCTTCGAACGGCTGCAGTGACCCGTGCGTGCCCACACCTCGGTGCTTGATTTACTCTCCAGCGCTCCCGGAGTCTCCGTTGGCGAGAGACGCCAGTTTTTCAAACTGGAGGCCAGGGGTTCGATTCCCCTCGGGAGCACTCGGGGGGCTGGCCATGACAGCGCTTTCCCGTGTCTGACATAGCGGGCAGCCACGGATCCGTGACGCTGTCACGGTCAGCTTTCCCCAAGCGTGTGGTCGTCGAGGTGGTGCGTTTCTTCGCCCGCAAAGCACACCAACGGGAGTCATAGCCCGTCGCACCACCGGTTGCCCGACCGCACGTGGCGACCGTCGAGTCGGAGCGTTGCTTCGCTAGGAACTCGCAGGTTCAAATCCTGTCGGTGGCGCAGTCCATCGAGAACATCCCGGACAAAGAGCGTACGAGAGGACGCTCGACACCGGTTCCGCTCCGACAGTTTTCCGGTCGCCGTGTCGCCAGTGGCCGTCGATCTGGAGCGCTACGTCGATGGCACGCTACGGGTTCGAATCCCGTCGTTCGCTCCAGGAATTGTCCGGCCACTCGTGTTCCCGTAGCTCAGTCAGGACAGAGCACCGGCCTTCGAAGCCGGGTGTCGCACGTTCGAATCGTGCCGGGAACGTCCAGCCGAGCGATGCGAGGCTGGTTCGGGACGTTTTGCTCCCGAGGCTCGCTGCTCACAGAGCGTGTGGGCAGCTGCGATCGGAGTCGCCTATTGCGGCTCCGGGTGATAGGATGGAATTCAACACCCCAAAGCAAACGGTCGCGGAGGCAACGCGGACCACCAACTACGAAGGTGGGGACGCGTTCGAGCCTGCCGACCCCCGACTCGCACTGTACAAGCGCACGATCAACCAACTGCTGGAGGGCTCGTTCTACGAGACCGATGACGAACAGCTCGCTGCTGTCGTTCGCCAGTTCGATGCCGCCGCAAACGAGGACCCGGAGTTCGTCCTGAAGCTCGCGGCCTATGCGCGCCAGGAGCTCTACTTGCGGGACATCCCACAAGTACTGCTCGTGCTGGCAGCCAACGACGACCGGTTCAAGGACGACTCCCCCGAGTCGCTCATCCGCGAATGGGCGCCGGCGATCATCCAGCGGATGGACGAGACGGCCACCGCGCTCGCGGTCCACGATCAGCTCTTCGGCGTGACTGCGCCGTGGCCGCTTCGACGCGGGATCGAGGACGCGCTGGTGGAGATGGCCGACGCCTACACGCTGGGCAAGTACGACCTGTCGCGGCGCGAGGTGACGCTGCACGACGTCTTCAACCGCGTCCACCCCACGCCCGTCGACGCCGAGCAGGAAGCGCTCTTCGAACGGTTCATGCGCGGCGGCCTCGACGACTATCCCGACGTCGACCCGTTGCCGTCGCCCAACACGTGGGAGACGGTTATCTCCGAGCGCGGCAACACCCAAGCCGCCTGGGAACTGCTCATCGAGGACGACGAGTACACGCTGCCCATCTTCGCGTCGATCCGGAACCTCCGGAATATGCTCGAAGCCGGCGTTCCGGAGGACACCGTCGTGGATCACCTCGACCTGGAGGCAGTCCGACACGCGCCGCTGTACCCGTTCCGGTACTACCAGGCCTACACCGCGCTGCAAGACGCGGATGTCCAGGCACCAGCGGTCGAGCAGTGGCTCGAAGACGCAATTGATGTCGCGGTCGAGACGGTGCCGGGCGGATTCGGCGATACCTTTGTCGCGGTCGACCTGTCGGGATCGATGGATCAGCCGCTGTCCGCGAACAGCACGCTCCGATTGAAGGAGATCGGTACGTTGTTCGGTGCGATCCTGGCCGACCAGGGTGTCGACGTCGGCGGGTTCGGCGACGACTTCCAGACCGTTCCGATGCACGTCGACACGCCAGTCCTGCAGCGCCAAGCGGCGGTGTTGGCGATCGACGAAGACGTCGGGAACTCGACGAACGGCTGGAAGGTAATCGATTACCTCCGCGAGCGAGGTGAGCCCGTCGAACGCATCGTCGTCTTCACCGATATGCAGATCTGGGACAACACGCCGTTTACAGCCCGCGATTCCCAGACGGTCAAGGACGCGTTCGATGCGTATCGGGACGAGGTGTCTGCGGACACCGCGCTGTATCTCGTCGATCTCGCGGCCTACGGCGACCTGGTGACGCCAGAAGGCTACGAGAACGTCTACAACATCTCGGGGTGGTCGGAGAACGTCCTCTCGTTCATCGAACACGCCGAGAATCCGAAGCAGATCATCGATGAGATCGAGGCGTTCGAGCCGACCTAGCCCTGTTCGGATCTTTTCTTTGAGGATGCGCGAGTGGTGGAGTTCGGAAACACGCGGTCGTGCCACGACCGAGACGGACGTTCGAATCGTCCCTCGTGCACTCGGAGTACAGTTGTCGAACATCTGGCCCGTGAGACGCGCCTCAACGGAGATGATAATATGGCAGTATCCAATACCACCGACCTAGACTCGACGACAATTGCCGTCGTGACGATTCGAATCCCCTGCGGCGCGGATGGGGACCTCGTCACTGACACTGAGAAGCGTATCTCGCGGCCCGAAACTATCGATGACGTCACGATTGACGAATTGGATAGTATCGAGCCACAGCTGTCGGCAACACTCATTACCGTCGAAATTACGGTCCGGTGGGCTACGGCGATTGGCGAGGAGGAAGTCAGAGACAGACTGGCTGGTGTCTCGGGACTTGAGTCAGTCAGACGGATTGCATAGGCCGTTCAGAACGGCATAGCCGAAAGTGTAGTAATCTATTTGACTGTTACCAGGATATTGGTAATTATTAGATGTACGAACCGTTTGATGAGACGGCTGTTAGAGTGTTGCTCGCGGTCAATCCTGGGGATTCGATCCGAACGGTAGCCCAACATCTCCACACCCCCTACGAAACGGTTCGACAAGCAGTCAATCAACTAGAGGATGCAGGGTATCTTCGATATGATGATGGACTGTTCGTGACCGACGATCGCGTCCGTAAGGCGGCACGAGACCTGCTGGCCACGAGTGCCGCCGTGAATCCACCGTCCATCGAAGAGGCGTACGTACTCCCACAGTTCGGTGACTGGCCTTCGCCTTTACACAGGTGGACGCCGTCTACGTGTGGACCCAAGGGGGCTATCAGGTTGGTCGCGAGCCCGGAGACTACCCGCTCTTTCTTGCCGTCCTTGAGAATGACATCGACGCCTGGCAGCGTTTTTTCGAACGGTTTGGAATCCCAACAGGATTTGAGCGACAACCGGAGGAATCATTTGAAGGTCCTCTCCAAGTCGTCCTCAACGAGCGTTCGGTGCTCAACCCCGACCACGTCGAAGGATATCCAGTCATCTCTCGGCGCGAGACGATAGAGTTCATGCGGAAGCATTATGCGACGTTTCAGTCAGCACTCGCTATGCTCGATCGCATGTACGACGATCTCGATCTCGACGTTTCCTACCGTGAGTCAGAAAGAGAATGCTGGTGAGTTTCACAGCAGCAATTGAATTATCGACCTCCTCCACGGTGAGGTTTAATTGATTACCGTTGGTTTGACATCGACAGCGTTCCCGGGTTGCTATTTTTGAATAGTTTGCTATTCATACTCTTCAACCCGTGACGAGTCGATATCTGATTAACCAACAAATCTATGCCGATACGCACTTTGTTGGTTAACACGAGGGGACCGCTGATGTCCTACGAACCACCGACGCCGCCGGCGGAACTCCCGACAGACCTCGTCAATACGCTCAACGAGTCCTCTTCTGAACAGCTCCAGTACGTTGCCCGCTACGCTGAAGAGCTAGCTGAGCACAAAGCTCGCGAGGCACGTCTCGAAGAGGACTCAGATGAAAGGGCTCTGGTGAATCGCTAGATGGCGTCGACTTCGACCGTTAGAACTAGGGAAATGAAGCGGGAAATCGTCGATGCCTATGTCGAAAATCTCCCGCTTCACGAGCAAGGCGGTTCGGTTAGCTAAAAATGCTGTCGGTGGGCGAGGCGAAGTCGCCGCCCCCGAAGGGGGTGGCGGCTTCGCCGACTACGCGGTCGTGTCGCTGCACTGTCTGCGGGTTTACCTCGACAAGTCCTATCGAGACGCTCTTGATTTGCTGAGCGAGATGCCACAAATCCTCGGGGAGATCGGCCTCAACGAGGCCGATCTCCCACATCACTCCACGTTAGTCAAGGCGTTTGATAGATTACAGATGAAGATCTGGCGAGTGCTGCTGCGCCTGTCGGCGCAGCTGCACGACCCATCTGGTCACGCCGCCATCGACGCCACGTTCTTCGACCGTGAAACCGCGAGCAAGCACTACTGTCGCCGGACGAATTACCGTGTTCAAACACTGAAAGCGACGGCGCTCGTCGATACGGAAACCCAAGCGATCCTCGACGTTCACTGCACCACCGGAAAACCGCACGACACCCAGCTCGGCTGGCAGGTCGCCCGCCGCAACGCGGGCGACCTGACCAGCCTCGCCGCCGACAAAGGCTACGACTGGAAGCAATTACGCGAAAAACTCAGAGAAGAGGGCGTGAGACCACTGATTAAGCACCGCATCTTCCGGCCCATCGACCACGCGCATAACGCGCGGGTCGATGGGCCTCGCTACCGCCAAAGGTCGATGTGTGAGACCGTCTTCTCCGCGATCAAGCGCACGCACGGCGACGCCGTGCGTGCTCGAGCCTGGTACCGAGAATTTCGTGAACTCGTGCTGAAGTGTGTCGTTCACAACATCAAGCGAGCCGTGATACCGTGAAATCAAGCGCAGTATTGCGATTCACCAGAGCCGATGAAAGCGAAATCGAAGAACGCCCCGACGATTTGCCGGACGACGTCCCGGCGAAGGCCACGATCACGATCAAGGAGATTAACGACAACCGCTACTACTACTGGCAGTGGCGAGAAGGCGAAAAAGTGCGTTCCCAGTATAAAGGCCCCGTCAGTCCCGACGAGTAGACGATAGTGAACTGTAGCTGAGTGTTTGTTCAGCGCAATTAGTAGCAGAGGACACGCCCCAGAGTGTGAATGGATTCAACCCACCCCACACCCCTCAGTGTGAATGGGTCCGGTCAGTCCAAACAGGTAACACTCGGAGAGAAGATACCCACCCCACGTTTCCGTCGTAACTGGAGGTCGGTGGAGGGAACGCAGCCACGATCGAGGGGATCACACCCCCCACGTTTCCGTCGTTTCGTCACCCGGCCAAAGTCGATTATCGGTACTTCCCGACTGGTGTGAGAGCTGGAGCTAAAGCGTTGGTCTCATGAGGAAGATGTCTGGTTGAGTGAATGTGTTCAGTATCCCTCAGCCAGACGGTGTTCTTTCGGATTCGGACGTGAAAGATTTAGCGGAAGACGTCATCTGCCAGCTCCCCTTGCCAGGGATCGAGGGCTCGCCCCTCGATCCCGGCGATATCTGGGCTGTTGTCATTCTTGCAGCAGTCAATCAGACGTCCATCTGGGAGACGTGCAAGGACAACGACAACGCTGTCTGTGACGATACTGTCATGGACTGGCTACATACGCTCAACCGGGAGTGGCTTGAGCGGGTTGCTAACCGCCTTCTCAGAGAGTTAGCGATGACGATCCTCGACCCTGATCGGTCGAGGATCGTCTCCATTGACTTCGTCGATAACCCCTACCACGGAACGTACGCCGATGAAGAAGGTGAACTCTGTCGCATGCACGCGAAAGACGGAACAACGACGTGCCACCGGTACTGCACGGCGTATCTCGTCTCGAACGGAAAGCCAGTGACGTTGGCGATGACGTACGTCCGTAGTGATGAGAAAGAGGCCGACGCGGTCGAGCGCGTCCTCGACCGCGTCGAGGCCTATCCCTTCGAGATAGAGCTTCTGTTGGCTGATCGCGGCTTCTACAACGAACGTATTCTGCGCCGCTCACGGGAGGTTGCTGCGACTGTCGTTCCCGTCCAAAAGAAGGGCAAGCGCATGAGGAAGAAGCTGGATACGCACTGCTCGTACATGACAACCTATCGGATGTACAAAGGCCGCGAGCGGGAACTGGAATTCCCGCTCGCGGTCGCTGTGTCATATCACGCCGGAGATCGCGGGAAAAGTGGCGAGGTCGTGCGAGGCTATGTGGCGTGCGATCTGGCCGATCGCACGCCGAAACAAGTCGAACGGCTCTATCGGAAACGGTCAGCGATCGAAACGAGCTACCGTGTATTTCGCCAAGCACGAGTGGTAACGACGACACAAGACCCAATCATCCGCTTCGCGTTCGTCCTGGTTGGATTCCTGTTGGAGAACCTCTGGCTTGTGCTTCGATGGGCGGTCGTCGCCCGCCCCCAGCGGGGCGGGCGCGACCTGCCCGAGGAATTCACGTTCAAGACGTTCTCTGACTGGATCAGACATGCATTAGAGGAAGAGCTAGAGCGGAGTTGGGAGATCGAGATGAACGGAACAGGTGTGCCAGAAGCATACGCGCCGGCCGCGGGCTGAGGTCAGCCCGCGGCCTTGGGCAAGCTCCGGGTGAGCAACAGCATTCGCCTAGAACAGCGTATCTCAGCCTTCTTACTTCACTTCTCCTCATGCGTGGATTCTACTTCCTGTTCACTCAGTTACCACACCGGCATTCACTCCGTTCGTCCATGACTCAGCACAGTTCACGAAGCGACGTTCGGGAAGTACCGATAGTGAATCCACCGACTACTTCTCCTCGACGTGGCGGACTTCGGCCGCAACCCCGCGGGTGCTCTCGGCCATCTCGCAGCCGAACATCTCGGCGCGCCCGACGGCGAAGGCCTTCGGGCCCTCGACGATCACCTCGTCGCCGACGCGGATGTCCTCGTCGGCGTCGACGACGCCCGGCGCGAGCACGCTGCCGTGGGGAACGAAGCCGTCGATCTCGACGCGCTTGACCGGCGCGTCGCTCTCGAGCCAGCGGCGGGCTCCTTCGAGCGTAAAGGAGAGGGTGCCGTACTGGGGAACCATCGTCGCGAGTTGCTCGTCGTCGTTGTCTCGGACCTGAATCTTCGGATACCGACTCGTCGTCTGGATGTCCTCGAAGAGATCGTCGCCGGCGCCGTCGCCGAGCAGGTAGTCCGCGATGGCCCTGACGGTGTTGTGCTCGCGCTCGCGCTTGGAGTACTTGAGCTCGCCCGAGAGCGCGTCGGAGAGGTTCGCCAGCGACTCGTCGTCGGTCGGGTGCTCCGCGACGGTGTAGGTGATATCGAGGTCGAGTTCGTCCTCGACACGCTCGACGATGTCGCGGTAGCCCTCGTCGGGGACGTGGGCGACGATCTTCGGATAGTCGTTGCGCTCGAGGTATCGGCGCAGGACTTCGCTGACGAACTGCTTCTCGTCCTCGGACCACCGTCCCGTGACGACGGTGTCGTAGTGCTGGGCCGGGTAGGTCGTCTCGAGTTCCTGGGGAACGACGCCGATCGGCGAGGTCATCGAGACGAGGTGGGCGCGCCACTGGATGACGTCGTGGAACTGCCGGTGGCTCTGGGACTCGCTGTAGGGTTTGGTGGCCGAGCACGGAACCAGCACGAGCGGGTTGTCGAACCGGTTGCGGTACCGGGTGGTCACGCGGTCGGCGAAGCGCTGGATCTCGACGCGGCGAAGGGTGTCCTCGGTCGCGGCGCTGATCTGCGCATCGCGGAGAATCGGCGTGCGCTCCTCGAGGTAGCCCCACTGGTCGTCGAGTTCGCGCACGGCGGCGGTGAGCCACTGGTCGTGGCGGGCCTGCCCCTCGACGTAGTCCCGCAGACGGCCGTCTCGGATCCGCCGGCGGACGATCGCCAGTTCGGCGGCGAGGGCGTTGCGGTTGTGCTCGGCGCAGTCCTCGCGGGTGAACTCCTCGCGGGGCTGCTGGCACGCGGGGCAGTTACAGGGCAGTTCGTCGAGGTCCTCGAGGAAGTAGGCCTCGTCGGTCGTCAGGTACCGACCCTCGGTGCCCTTCACGACGGCCGCCGTCGCGTCGAACAAGTCGACGCCGGCGTACGCGAGGACGGCGACGTTGCGCGGCGTCGCGACGCCCGAAAAGAGGAGAGCGGTATCGGCAGGGATCGACTCGCGGACGTTCACGACCGTCTCGACCAGCGCCGCGCCGTGGCCCATCGCGGACTGGACGTCCGAGACGGCGTAGGCGTCCGTCCCGTGGTCCTCGACGTGGTCGCTCGAGACGACAGCGACGCTGGGGTAGTCGACGTCCGGGTATTCGACGGCGAATGATTCCTGCACTTCGTCGGCGGTGCCGCCCGGAAACGCCCGGTGCGGGAGGACGGTGAGCGTCGAGTCGTCGCCCTCGGGCACCTCGCGATCGCTCGACCACAGGGAGCCCGCGTCCTCGAGCAGGTCGTCGACGAGCGCGGGGGTCGTGTGGGACTCCGCGAGTCGCAACTCGCCCACGCGCGCGGCCCCGTCGCGCTCGTGCACTTCGAAATACTCGGTCATACCCGAACTGGGTGGGGGAACGCGAAAGAGGCTGTCGGTCGCGTCCGGCGACCGGAGAGCGACTACGCCCGTCCCTGAAAGGCCGCCGTCGCGGAGGTTCGACCGCGGTTGAACGAGAGGATCTTGAGTTCGATCGGGTCGCCCACCTCGAGGGCGTCGGGGACGTCCTTGACGAAGACGACGAACCCCTCGATCTTGCAGACGGCCCGGCGCCCGCCGGAGTGGTGGTGCGTGAACTCGTGGACGGCGGCCGTCCGCACGTCGCCGATGTCGACCGGCGGCTCGCGGTTCTGGGCTTCGCGGTGGCGCTGCCAGGATTCGCGCTGATCAGCCGAGCGGCCGCCGAGGACGCGCGTCAGCAGCCACGTCGCGAGGATGAGGGCGACGATCAGCACGACGACGGCGGACGCGGTCCAGAGCATCGGTCTCGTGCGTGGCAGGGATCCCCACCACCTTGGACGTTCTGGATCCCGTCGGCGGCGCTCGAACGGCGCGCCCGCGGTCGACGAACCCAAAGCGCTTCCCCCTGCGCGAAAAACTCGGTCTATGGGGTTCGAACTGGACGATATCGACAGGGGCATCCTGCACCGGTTACAGGACGACGCGCGACACACGACGGCGGCGGACATCGCGGGCGAGGTCGGCGTGACCGCCAACACCGTCCGCAACCGCATCCAGCGCCTCGAGGAGGAAGGCGTGATCGCAGGCTACGTGCCGCTGATCGACTACGAGCGGACGGGCAAGTCGATGCACATGGTCGTCCAGTGCACGGTGCCGATCCACGAACGCGGCGAGGCGGCCAAGACGGCCCTCGAGATCGACGGCGTCGTCGGTGTCCGCGAGCTCATGACCGGCGACCGCAACCTGCGGATCGACCTCGTCGCCGCGGACACCGACGAGATCACGGCGATCGTCAGCCGGCTGCAGCGGGCCGGAATCGACGTCGGCGAGGAAGAACTGCTCAAAGCCGAGTACCGACAGCCGTTCGATCACTTCGGGGCCGACGTCGTCGAGGAGTAACCCGACCATTCGCCGTTATCTTCACCATCGAAATCGGGTTTTGATTTCGAAAACCGAAACTTGAGACGATATTACCGGGTGGAAGTGAGAACAGCCGCTATCCTTTTATGTACCCGAGCGGTTGAATAGAACGTGAATCACTCATCTATCGGGTCGACGGACGGCGGGTTCGAGGAGTCCGTGAGCATCGGCGTCATCACGGCGATTGCGGAGCGACGCGGCGTCGAGCCGACCGAGTTGCCGCCGCTGTACGAATGGATCGACCCCGACGCGCTGGACGCGCTCTTCGAGCCGACGCGCTCGAGTCGACGCGGCGGTCGGATCTCATTCACCTACGACGGCCACGACGTCGTCATCGACTGCGACGACGGCCTCGAGATTGCGATCGACGGCACGCCGGCGACCGAGATCGAACCGGCGGCGCTGGCCGTCGAGTCCGCCGACGGCTTCCGATCCGGCGTCTGAGACGATAGAACGACCCTCGAACCCCACTTGCCCGTCTTCGCGGTCACGCAGTCCCGCGATCCTACGGTCTGCAGTCCGAACGGACGCGGCCGAAGATTTTCTATTTCGTTTTCACCCGCGAGCGATCGGACCGCTACGACTCAGCGAGATCGATCAGCTCGACCGAGTCGGGCACGCGCTCGAGGACGTCGGCCGGCCAGCCCCGGTGGGCGAGCGCGAGGTCGGTGTCGGGGTTCGCCGCGGCGAGTTTGGCGACGCCGTCGGCCGCGGCCGCCTGCGCCGCGCGATCGGTCCGCGCCGGCACCTCGGCGGTGAGCGGATAGCTCTTCGAGAGCGCCCGCGGGAACGGCCCGAACGGCGGTTCGACCCGCCACGAGTCGTCGTACCGGTCGCTCCGCGGCGCGTCGCCCTCCGTCAGGAGCAGCGAGTCCGGCACTGAGAGCCGCTCGAGGCGCTCGTGGTGGCGGAGCACCTCGGGGCGGCGCGCGCTCTCGTGGGAGACGTGGAAGAAGGTGCCCTTCGAGACGGGATCGGACCGCTCGAGTTGCGCGGCGTGGTCGAGCAGCGTCCGGTAGCCGTCCAGCATCGTCGGGTGAGCGCGGGCGCGTTGCTCGACCAGTTCGAGGAGGTTGCCGGCGCGGATGGCCTGCTTGACCCGCCGGATTTCCTCGAAGGTGACGTGGAGGTTGTGCGCGGCCAGTTCCTCCTCGCGGGCGCGGTCGGGCAGCGCGCGGAGGTCGTCGGGCGAGTGCTCGGTGCAGACGGGACAGGAGCAGGGCAAGTAGTCCAGGTCCTCGAGTTGGCGCGTGCCGCGGACGGTGAGGTAACGGTCGTCGCGGGCGTACAGCGCGTAGGCCGCGGAGTCGAACAGGTCACAGCCCAGCGCGACGCCGAGCGCGAACATCATGGGGTGGCCGGCGCCGAACAGGTGGACCGGCGCGTCGGCGCCCAGCCCGCGCTTGGCGGCGGCGACGACGTCGACCATGTCGTCGTACCGGTAGTCGTTCATCAGCGGGACGACCGCGCCGACCGGGAAGACGTCGAGATCCGTCGCGTCGGCGTGGCGCCCGGCTTCCTCGCGGAGGTCCGGATACGTCGACCCCTGCACGGGCGCGGTGACGAGCATGTCGCCGGTGTCGACGGTCTCGGCGACCTCGAGCCGTTCCTGCGTGGTCGCGAGTTCGTCTTCGGCCCGCTCGCGGTCGACGTCCGGCGGTGTCGGGATGTCGACCGGCGTCCCGATGTCCGAGCCGATCCGGTGCTGAAAGTCGAGGATCTCCTCGGTGGTGACGTCGATCTCGCCGTACTCCGAGAGCTGGAAGGAGCCGGAGTCGGTCATGATCGCACCGGGGAAATCGAGCACCTCGTGGAGGCCGTCCTCGAGGGCTCGTTCGCGGACGTCGTCCGTACCGTGGATGATGTAGGAGTTCGTGATGAGGATCTCGGCGCCGAACTCCTCGGCCATGCGGCGCGGACTGATCGTGTCCAGGTTGGGGTTGATCACCGGCAACAGGGCGGGCGTCTCGACGGTGACGTCGGCTCGGGGGACGGTCAACTCACCGATTCGCCCGCCGGCGTCGGTGTCCCGGATCTCGAAGCACTCGCGCATCGGCCGTCCGTTGGCGGGGCCCACGTAAGTCAGTGCAGGTTTCGGCCGGCCGGACGCCCTCGGCATCTCGAGGAGTCGGCCGATCGAATCGGAGTAAACCTTCCGTTCTCCGGCGGTTTCGGCGCTCGTGCGGCACTCGCAGGCGCAATTCGGATGGGCTAGTCGGACGGAACTCGTTTCGACGTCGATTACGGTCATCGATCTCAATACGGTGAAAACGGGATTAGCGACCGTTCCAGAATTCAAACCGGGTGTTTCTCCGAGAGAAGTCCGTAACAGTCGCCCCGTTTTAGCTGTCGGTCGGCGGTAGTCCCGAGCGCATGGTTTCACGATCACAGCAACTCGGCGTGGTTCTTGTGGCACTGCTGGTCGCCATCTCGGGGGGTCCTGCCCTCGCGGGTGCGACAACAACAGACGACGCCGAGGCGGGAGACATGAGCGCAACGCTCCAGGACGTACAGGTCGAGACGCTCGAACTAGAGAACGCAACGGTCGAGAACGCGACGATTGAGGAGCTGAACGTCGAGCAGTTCGACGCTGACACGCAGCCGCTCCAGGACGAACTCGACGTGAGTGGCGAGAACGAAACCGGCCTCAACGCCACCGAAAACGTGTCCGACGAAGTGACGCTCTCGAACATCCAGTTCGAACTGCTCGAGCTCGAGAACGTCTCGGTCGAGGAACTCGAATACGACGCTAACGAGACCAACGCGACCGACGGCATCGAGTCTGACGTTGGCATCAACGAGAGCAACGAGAGCAGTCAGCCGAGCCTGATCAACGAGAGCGTCGACACGCTCACCGTCCAGGATCTCACCATCGAGACGATGGACGTCGAGCAGCTCTCGATCGACGAGATCACCGTCGAGGACGGCGCCGGAGAGATGCAGTACAACGAGACCAACATCACTGACGAGTACAACGAGACCAACGTAACCGACGACAACGAAACCGCCATCGGCCTCGAGGACGACAATGAGACGGACATCGGCCTCGATGACAACGAGACGGACGTCGGCCTCGAGGACAACGAAACCGTCATGAACGAGACGGACAGCGAACAGCAACTCGAGTCGCTGACCGTCGAGCAGTTCGACGTCGAGGAGCTCTCCGTCGACTCGATGACGGTCCAGCAGGTCGAGGAAGGAACCGATGACGTCGAGACGGACATCGGCCTCGACGACAACGAAACCGCCCTGAACGAGACGGACGGGATGACCATCGCGCAGGTCTCCGCGTCCATGATCGAGGTCGGCAACGCGACCGTCGACTCGCTGACGTTCGGTGACGCGTCAGAGCTCGCGAGCATCAGCGACAACGAGACCGAGATGAACGACACGGTCGTCATCGAGGACAACGAAACTGAGATGAACGACACAGAGATCATCGATGACAACGAGAGCGAGATGAACGACACGGATGTCATCGGCGACAACGAGAGCGAGATGAACGACACGGTCGTCATCGGCGACAACGAAACTGAGACCGAACCGTAATCGATCGGCGCACGGCGCATCGCACGCGACCGGCTGGTCTTGATTCGCCGATCGTTCCTTTTTTCGTCGCGGCAGAACCGGGATCACTACTGCCACCGCTCCGCCGTACGCGCGGCGTCGACGTCCCGAGACGGGCACTGTCGCGGTCAGTAACGTTTTGTTCCTGTACATGTTCTATAAGGCGGTAGCGGTTGCAGGCAGAACGCTAACGCCGGCCGACCGCAGGGATCGAATGCACCGCTCGAGACACCCGTCGAAACGGGCCCGAAGAACGGACGATTAGGGCTCTGCGGGCTGATTCTAACTCGGTGTTTCCGCGAGATAATGCTGTAACAGTCGCCTCGTTTTAGCCGGGAAACGCCGGTAGAAGCGAGTGCATGGTTGCACGATCGCACAAAATCGGTGTGGTATTCGCGGCGCTGATGGTTACCCTCTCGTTTTCGGGCGGGGCTGCCCTCGCAGGTGCGGCAACGGGGACAACAGCGACCGACGACGCCGAGGCGGGAGACGTGAGCGCAACGCTCGAGAACGTACAGGTCGAGACGCTCGAACTACAGAATGTAACGGTCGAGAACGCGACGATCGAGGAGCTGAACGTCGAGCAACTCAACGCCGACGCTGAGCAACTCCAGCAGGAACTCAACGCGACCGACGGCGGTAACGAGACGAACGCGACAAACGCGACGAACGCGACGAACGCAACGAACGCCACCGGACCGGCCGCCAATCAGAGCGTGACGATGTCCGGTATCCAGATGGAACAGCTCGTGCTCGAGAACGTCTCGTTCGAGGAGCTCCAGCTCGGCGGGCAGATGGCAGCCGGCAACGAGACCGCCGCCGGCGCGAACGAAACAGCTAACGAAACGGCCAACGAGACCGGCATGAACGAAACCGCCGGTCAAGACCTGATCGAGGAAGGGACGGAGCAGCTGTCGGTCCAGAGTCTCACCATCGAGACGATGGACGTCCAGGAGATGACCATCGAGGAGCTGCAGGTCGAGGAGAGCGGTGGCGTCCTCAGTCAGATCGGCGACTTCATCGGCGGTATCTTCGGCGGCGGCGGAGACGGCGCCGGGAACCAGACCGGCAACGAGACGAACGCGACGAACGCGACCGCCGGAAACCAGTCCGCGCAGGAGATCGAGTCGCTGACGATCGAGCAGTTCGACGTCGACGAAGTCATGATCAACCAGATGATGGTCGAGAACCTGCAGGAAGCCGAGGCGATGAACGAGACGGCTGCGAATGAGACCGCGATGAACGAGACGGCGGCGAACGAGACGGCGGCAAACGAGACCGCGATGAACGAGACCGCGATGAACGCGACGGCCACCGGTGAAACTATCTCGCAGGCGTCCGCGGCGCAGATGGAGATCGGCACCATGAGCGCACAAAACATCACCATCGAGGATCCCGGTAACCTCGAGAACGTGATGATGGGCAATGCGACCGACGGAAACGCCACGGCCGGGAACGAGACAGGTAACGAGACGGGTAACGAAACGACGTAGGACGACAACTAAATACCGCGATTGAGACGAGACTCGCGGTACGAACGGAACGGCGAGGCGCCGGAGAGGTGCCGATCGCTCGAGGCGGTCGCACCGACGAGTCGGTGACGGCCGCTACCGGGCGGGAACCGCGCAGTAGACGATCGCTTTTTTGCGGGCCGTGAGACGGTACGGTGTCCGTTCAGAGATGTACAGCGGATGGTGACGGAGCCTGGCCCGGTCGAGTGGACCGTCGCCGTCCAGCGTGATCGCAGCCGTCCAGAAAAGGACAGAAGACTACGCCGGACCGGAACCGTCCCCGCGACGATTACGCCGTCGCCTCGAGCAACTGGTAGTACGACAGCGCGAGCACTGTCCGCCCGTCGCGGACGTCGCCGCTGCGGACGGCCTCGAGCAGGTCGTCGAACGCCAGCGTGGTCGCTCTGATGCTCTCGTTGTGGTCGAGCCGTTGGTCGCTGGTCGGCCGGCAGCCGCGGGCGACGAAGAAGTGCAGCACCGAGTCGGCGATGCCGTTGGCCGGCTCGACGGTCACCAGCGGCTCCAGTTCGTCGGCTTCGTGACCGGTTTCCTCGCGGAGTTCGCGGCGGGCGGCCGCCTCGAGGTCGTCGTCTTCGGGTTCGACGCCGCCGACGGGGAGGCCGCGGTTGACGCGGTCGACGGCCTGGCGCCACTCCTCGATGGAGACGACGTCGCCGTCGGAGGTGAACGGGAGGACGCAGACGCTTTCGGATTCGGAGACGTAATCGAACTCGGTTTCGGTGCCGTCCGGCAGGCGAACGGACTCGTTAACGACGTCGAACCCCGGACAGGAGTAGACGACGTCCCGATCGACGGTCTCCCAGGCGAGCGGATCCGATGACATACCGGACCGTAGGGACGGCGGGATGAAAAACGACCCGTCCCAGTATGGACCGGAATCCGTCCGGGTTAGCGGTCCATAGTCGCCCTACGTACCGCGTTCTCGGCGGCGTCGCTGGCGTACCGCATCTATAACAAAGCCACAGATCGGTGAACGTTAGGACTCAGAGGGTGATCCATGGATCAGCTAACCGGATTCCAGCGTGACTTGCTGTACGTGATCGCAGGAAAGGACCGTCCGTCGGGACAGGAGATTCTCGACGACATCAACCGCTACATCGACCAGCCGGTGACCCACGGCCGACTGTATCCGAACCTCGACACGCTCGTCGAGAAGGAGCTGGTCGAGAAGGGGCAACTCGACCGGCGGACGAACTACTACGCGCTGACCCCGAAGGGACGGCGCGTACTGGAACAGCGCCAGGAGTGGGTCGACCAGTACGTCGACGTCTAACTCCTGGCTTTTCGGCGCTCTTCCTTCGGTGTCGTCTCGCTTCCGCCTCGTCGCGGGTTCAGCGATAGCGTCGGCGACGGCAACGGCGACGATATCGATCCCACAGCCGAGTCATTTCCGTCTGAGAACCGCCGCTCGAGCGCGAGGAGGACCGTCCTCGCCGACCGCCAGACCGGCGGACTCGCCCGCCGATCGTGAGCATCGAGCGTCTCGAGCCGCCGCGCGATTCGCGTGGCTGATCCCGATACGGGCCCCGCAGTGACGCGGGTCGCGTCGATAGCGGTGGCCGGGGGTTGCGGTGGCAGTGGCGGTGCCGGTGGCGGAGACGGTGCCGGTGCCGATGGCGATGATGGGACCGGTGGCGGTCACGGTAGCGGTGACGGTTCCGCAGCGGTAATACGAGTGACCGACGGCCCGCGTAGGGTCAGCAAACCAGCGGAAAACGTCCCCTACAGTTCACCGGAGCGGGCTGTACGGCGTCGTTTACGCGGAGTAGTGGCGCGGGCGAATCAACGCCTGGCGTGATGTGACAGCGTTGTCGGTCTCGGTATCGAAAGAAAGGCGGTCAGCGCATCGGTGCAGCGTCAGCGACGGCCACGGACGTGCGTTCGTTAGTAGTCGCCTGTCGACTCGTTGTCGCCTGTCGACTCGTTGTCGACGGCCGATTCGTTATCGACTGCCGACTCGTTGTCCATCGCTGAGCCGTCGTCGGTCGCCGACTCGTTGGTGGTCTCCGACTCGTTCGTGACGTCCGAATCCGCAGCTGACTCGTCGTACTCGTCGTCCTCGGCCGTACCCATCGGCTCGTCGTCGGACGGGTCGGCGTCGTCGCCGTTCGCGTCCATCGTTCCGTCGAGGAGGACGACGGTCTCGAACGCGCGGTCCGCCTGAGCGTCCGTCTCGTCGCCCTCGAGATCGGAATCGGTCTCGTTGTCGCCGTCGCTTTCGTTGGTCTCGAGGCCGCCGGATTCGTCGGCGGCGGCAGCGGCCGACTCGAGGTAGCCGATCGCGTAGACCGTGTAGGCCCGACCCTGCTCGACCTCGAGGTCGACGGTGGCGACGGGCTCGGGGGCCTCGGACTGGCCGCCGTCCGAGGCGGTCGAGCGGTCGGCGGCCTCGTCGGACTGACCGTCGGACGCGTTGTGAGCGTCCTCGTCGCCGGTCTGAGCGTCGGCGCCGTCGTCGTGGGCGGACGCATCGGCGGCGGCGGTCTCGTCGGTTTCCTGGCCGACGACGCGACCCTCGACCGCATCGGCGGGGTAGATCTCGAGCGTCGTCTCGCCGGCGTAGACGCCGACGTACCCCGACGGCTCGGTGTACGCGACGTCCTCGAAGATCACCTGCCCGCTGTCGACGGCGACGTCGACGGCCGGCGCGTCCGGGGCGGCGTGGACCAGTCGGACCTGGCCCGCGTCGGCGCCCTGGACCGCCTCGGCGACCTCCTCGGGCGGCCGGTCGACGAGCAGGAGGACGTCGAACGTGCCCGCGTCCGCGGACGCGTCCGCGAAGCCGGTGCTACCGTCGGTCGCGTTTCCGGCCGTCGCCCGGTCGTCGGTCCCGTTCTCGAGGGCAGTGCCGTTGGCGTCGCCCTCGGTCGCGGTGTCGTTCTGTACGGTTCCGTTCTGCGCGGTGTCGTTCCCCGCCGTTCCGTCCGCGCCGGCGCCGTCGCCGAGTCCGTTCGCGGCGTCTTCGGCCTGGAGCTCGCCGATCGCGGCGGCCGTGTAGTAGCCCGAGCCGACGACGACCCGTTGCTCGTAGACGACGGCCTCCGCGTCGCCGGCCGCCGTGATCGTCAGGGTGTAGGTCCCCGGGACGATCTCGAGGTACGGCGAGACGTCGCCGTACGCGACGTCTGTGAGGATTTGCTGGTCGTTAACGTAGACGTCGACCGGCGGCGCGTCGGGCGAGAAGTGCGCGACGCGGATCGCGCCGGGATCCTCGTCCTCACCCGGTTGTGCGTTCTCGTCTCGTTCGTCGTCCTCGTGTTCGTTGACCGCGAGGACGGAGTTCGACAGGGCCGACCCCGCGCCGACTACGCCGATCGTCTTGATGGTTGAGCGTCGTGAGAGCGTCATGCAGCAGTCGGAACCGGGGGTGTCGAGACGAAAAACGGGGCAGTCAGTTACCGTGATTGTCGGCTCGTTTATTTTGTCTGTCTCAGCGTAGGAGTCCCGTAACGGATCGAAACGCCGACCTACACGCGAATATGAGAGCGTGTGGCGTACCGGCCCGAGACGTCGGAATCGACGATCGGTCCGTGTTTCCCCAAAGCGACGGGACGGTCACGCTAGCGTGTCGAGCGGTTGTCGTTTCCGGGCGTGGGCCTGCAAACCGACCGGGAGCAACGCCGCTCGAGCGCTCGAGCGATAGTGGGGCTCGAGCCGGCCGTCGCACAACGGCTCAGCCGCGCATCTCCGCGTCGACGGCGGTTCGCACGACTCGAGCGAAGCCGAGCGTGGCGACGAAGGTCCCCGCGAGCACGAGGAGCGCGAACAGGACGGCGCCGAGCCCGACGGCGCCGAGGTTCGAGTACGCAAACAGCGGTTCGGTGACGGCCCGGGCCAGCGCGATCGCGAGCAGCCCCGCCGCGATGCGGATCGACGCGCGCCAGTAGGCGCCGTACTCCTCCGGCGAGAGTTCCATGCGCCGTCGTGCGAACCCCGCCGTGAAAAGCGCTCGCGTCTCGACTACTCGTCGGACCGGTCGCGACCGCGAACGCCGGCCGCGATCTCGCCGGCGACCCGCGCCCCCGTTCGTCGCTCGACGCGTCGCGTCTCGAACACCTCGCGGGCGCTCTCGGCGGCCCGCTCGTCGACGTCGAACTCGAGGTCGGGATCCGAATACTCGACGCCGGTCAGCACGAGCGGCTCCGCCGGCGCGGGCGGGATCCCCTCGTGGCCGGGTAGCGGCGCCGGCGCCAGCGCCCGGTCGACGGCCTCGAGCGACGCCTCGCCGGTGCCGACCCGGCGAGCGAGCGAGACGAGTCGCCGGACCAGTTCGCGGGCGAAGCCACCCGCCGTGACGGTGACGACGAGGTAGTCGCCGTCGCGGGTCGCCTCGAGGGTCGGCGCCCGCTCCGTATTGTGGTCGGCCGGCGTGAGGTTGTGAAAGTCGTGCTGACCGGAGAGGGCGTCGCAGGCTGCAGCGAAGCGCTCGTCGTCGATGCTCGAGGGCGGTGCGTAGAGGTGGTAAGCGTACTCGCGGCGAGTCGCGTGGTGGGTCGCGTGGAAGTCAGCGGGCGCGTCGGCGCTGGCCCACGCGCGGACGTCCGCGGGGAGTTCGCCGTTCAGCGCCCGCGGCGCGAGCCAGTCGGGCGCCTTGAAGGCGATCGTCTGCGCGAGTGCCGAGACGCCCCGATCGGTTCGGCCTGCCGCGGCGTAGCCGGCGGGTTTGGCGGCGTCGGGCTCGAGGACCTCGAGCGAGCGCAGGGCGTCGAAGACGGCGCCCTCGACGGTCGGGACGTCGGGCTGGCGCTGGTACCCGTAGTAGTCTGTGCCGTCGTAGGCGAGTCGGAACGCGCGCATCGAGGCCATCGGTGGTTACTCGAGCGACGCGGGGCGGCGTGTTAGGGGCGTCGAACTCGCCCTGGACCGTCTGGTGGGACGAGGAGAGGAGGCTACTCCTGGGCCGTCTCCCGATCGTCGTCCGTAATATCCGAGATCCAGCTCAGCGCGGCCATCGCCTGCGGAAATCCGGCGGTCGGGATCGAGAGGAGGGCGACCTGTTTCAGCGTCTCGGGCGGGATATCCTCCTCGAGACCGCGCCGGACGTGGGAGTGGACGGCACCCTCGGACTGGACGGCGACGGCCATCCCGAGTTTGACGAGGCGCTTCGTCTCGTCGTCGATCGGACCGGCCTCGGCGGCGGCCGCGCCGAGGTCGGCGTAGGCGTCCCAGACGTCGGGGTACTCCGCGGCGAGTTCGCCGGCGGTCGCGGGCAGTTCTTCGGCGGGGTTCTCGAGGTCGTCTGCCATGGCGGTCGCGACGACACCGCGGGCGAGGTTAATGGTTGGCGGGGTCCCGGGCCGTCACCTCCCGACCGGCCGTTTATTGACGGCGACACCCGACGCTCACCCATGACGACGCGCCCGGTGCTGATCGACGCGGACCCCGGCTGCGACGACGCCGTCGCGATCCTGCTGGCCCTCGAGCGGAGCGCCCTCGAGGTCGTCGGGCTCACGACCGTCCACGGGAACGCGCCCGTTTCGGACACGACGCGGAACGCCCGGGCGATCCTCGAGCTGGTCGACCGGACCGGCGCCCCCGTGGCGGCGGGCGCGGACCGGCCGCTGAACGTCCCGCTCGAGACGGCCGAGGAGATCCACGGCGAGGGCGGCATTCGGGGCGAACTGCCGGACCCCACGCCGGCGACGCAACCCGCCGACCTCCACGCCGCGCAGTTCATCGTCGAGCGAGCGCGGGCCCGCGACGGCGACCTGGCGCTGGCGGCGATCGGGCCGCCGACGAACGTGGCGCTGGCCCACGCCCTCGAACCGGACCTCCCTAACCTGCTCGACGAACTGATCGTCATGGGCGGGGCCGCGTTCGCGCAGGGCAACGCCACGCCGCTGGCGGAGGCGAACTTCCACTCGGATCCGCACGCGGCCCGGCGGGTCGTTCGGGACTGCGAGCCGACGCTGGTCGGCCTCGACGTGACGACGCGGGCCACCGTTCCGCCGGATCGGCTCGAGTCGCTCTCGGGAGGCGGGGACGAAAACGGCGACCGTAACCGCGACGATCCCCTCGCGCGGTCGATCCGCGCGTGGCTCACCTACTACGACCGGGCACGCCGCGAGCGGTACGATATCGAGTCGGCGGCGCTGCACGACGCGCTCGCGGTCGCGGGACTGATCGACGACGGCGTGCTCGAGACCGAGAGGTACCCGCTGGAGGTCGGCGCCGACGGCGACCTCGCCAGAGGCGCGCTGGCGGTCGACTCCCACGGCGTCACGGGTGAGCGGTCGAACGGGGCCGTGGCGCTCGAGGCCGACTACGAGCGGTTTCGAGAACTGGTCGCCGAGTCCCTCGAGCGGTACCTGTCGAGCGCCGAGTCGGGGAGCGAGGCGACCGTCGAAACCGACGGTCCGTGACCGCGGATACCGCCCGCCGCGCCGAGACCACCGTCCGAACGCATTCGCGGTCCGAGTCGATCGGCGGCCGCGAGACGGTCAGCGAAGCGTCCGGTGGACGCAGTGATACGTCCGGACGAGGACACAGTCGAGGAGTCAAAGATCAAATCGTTTTGTCGACAGTTCCCGTCAGGCCGTGCTACCGTGGTAGACAGTTCCGAAGCTGAAACGGAGATCGTTCGCCGAACGCTGGAGACGGACGGATCCGCGCCGGCGATACAGATCGTCGAGGCCGTCGCGGATATCGAGGGGACGGAACCGATCAGGTTACCGACGCTGTACGACTGCATCGACGGAATGCTCGCCGACCTCTTTTTCCATCCGCCCGCGCCGGAGGCCCAGATGGTCGTCGAGTTTAGCTACGCCGGGTATCGAATCACGGTCGAACAGGACAGGACGGTGGAGTTCGTGAAGCCGGAGCGACGGTCGGTCCCGCGGGGCCGTCGCCGCGACCGCGAACGGATCCGCGGAGTCGTCTCCGGTACAGCCTCTCGTCCCGTCCGCGAATCCGTGTCCGGAGCAGCGTCTCGGCCCGCGTGGACCGGCGACTCACCCGTCCCCCGTCCACGGGTGTACGTCCTCCCAGTCGCTCGGCAGGACCGGCCCCTCGAGCAGCGGGTCGTCGGTTCGCTCCATCCACTCGCGGAGGATCGCTCGGAGTCGGTCGTGCGCGGCCAGAGCGTCGGCATCGGCCGGCTCGCCGTCCGCGAGCAGGTTTCGCTCCTCGAGCGGATCGACCTCGAGGTCGTACAGTTGCGCGTAGGGGCGCCGCTCGCCGTAGCACTCCTCGCGCACCTCGCGGCCGGCGTCGCTGCAGTAGACGTCCCTCGTGAGGGAGACGGCGGGGAGGCGCCAGACGTTGCGCACGTACTTCCAGCGGTCGGTGCGGACCGCGCGGATCGGATTGTACCGGTCGTGCCAGGTCATCTCGGCGAAGACGTGATCGCGGGGCTCGTATCCGCGGTCGGTGGCGGCGTCCGCCTCGTCCGCCTCGTTCGCCCCGTCTGCGAGCAGCGGAACGACGCTTCGCCCGGCGACGGTCCGCTCGGGCCGCGGTGCGTCGGCGAACTCGAGCAGCGTCGCGAAGACGTCGACGTTGCTCACGAGGTCGTCGACGACCAGCCCGTCGTCCGCGACGCCGGGGCCCCGCAGCAGGAGCGCGGCTTCGATCCCCCGATCGAAGCACGACCCCTTCGCGCGGGGCATGGCGAGCCCGTGTTCGGTCGTGAAGACGACCAGCGTCTCGTCGGCCAGCCCCGCGTCCTCGAGCGCGTCCAGCACCGTCCCGACGCCGTCGTCGATCGCCGCGAGCATGCCGTGCATCCCGGCGACGTCGGACCGGATCCCCGGTCGGTCGGGCAGGAACGGCGGCAGTTCGACGGTCGCCGGGTCGGGCGCCCCGTAGCGGTCCGACTCGAAGCCGAACCCGTCCCCCGCGACCCGGTGGAGCTCGAAGAAACCGACGGACGCGAAAAACGGCGCGTCGTAGCCGCCGGCCTCGAGGAAATCGGCGAACTCGGCGGCGACGTCGCGGGCGCGGGCGGACTCGTGAGTCGACGGCGGCGTGTCGGGCGTCAGCGGCCGGTTCGCGTGGATTCGATCGTAGCCCAGCCGCTCGAGGTGCTCGGTGACGTGCTGGAGCCCGAAAAGGTGCGTCTCGTAGCCCGCCTCGCCGAGCAGTTCCGGGAGCAGCCGCTCCGCGGAGTCGAGTTCCCACTCGCCGTGGGCGAGCCCCAGCATCCCGTTCTGGTGGGGGTAGCGGCCGGTCTGCAGGCTCGAGCGGCTCGGCGAGCACTGCGGCGCGGTGACGAAGTGGCGATCGAAGCGGACGCCGTCGGCGGCGAACGCGTCGATCCGCGGCGTGTCGACGGCCGCGCCGTAACAGCCTAGGAACTTCCCGAGGTCGTGGCAGTGGACGAGGACGATGGTGGGGCGTTGGGACCGTGCCATGTCGGGAGAGGACGTAGCGCGGCCACAGTAACCTCCTTTCCCCGGCATATTCGGGGCGGGTGGCCTTCCCCGCGAGCGACGAAGCGAATATCAGGTATGGACGACTCTAACGGAAGTGAATCGACGTCACATTCGACCGTTCGGAACGTCGTTTTCGTAGTTCTCGATACGGCCCGGGCGAAAAGTGTCGGCGAGCAAACGACTCCGACCCTGTCCCAACTCGCCGCGGAGGGAACCGCCTTCGACAACGCCTTCGCGGCTGCCCCGTGGACGCTGCCCTCCCACGCCTCGATGTTCACCGGAACATACCCGTCGGAGCACGGCACCCACGGCGACCACCTCTTTCTCGACGACGACCTCCGGACCCTCCCCGAAGCGTTCGCCGAGAACGGCGTGCAGACGGTCGGCGTCTCGAACAACACCTGGATCACCGAGGAGTTCGGCTTCGATCGGGGCTTCGACGAGCTCCGCAAGGGCTGGCAGTACATCCAGTCCGACGCCGACATGGGCGCGGTCGTCCGCGGCGAGGACCTCCGCGAGAAACTCATCGCGACGCGGGAACGGCTGTTCGACGGCAACCCGCTCGTCAACGCCGCCAACATCCTCTACAGCGAGGTCTTCCAGCCCGCCGGCGACGACGGCTCCGATCGCTCGACGACCTGGATCCGCAACTGGCTTACGGAGCGGGACGACGATCCCTTCTTCCTGTTCTGTAACTTCATCGAACCCCACGTCGAGTACGACCCGCCCCGCGAGTACGCCGCCGAGTTCCTCCCCGACGGCGCGAGCTACGAGGCGGCGACGGCGATCAGGCAGGATCCCCGGGCCTACGACTGCGAGGATTACGACATCTCTGATCGGGAGTTCGCCATGCTGCGCGGGCTCTACCGGGCCGAACTCGCCTACGTCGACGACCAGATCGCCGCGCTCCGCTCGGCCCTCGAGGCGGCCGGCGAGTGGGAGGACACCCTGTTCGTCGTCTGCGGAGACCACGGCGAACACGTCGGCGAGCACGATTTCTTCGGCCACCAGTACAACCTCTACGACACGCTGATCAACGTCCCGCTGGTCCTCCACGGCGGCCCGTTCACCGGCGGCGGCCGGCGGCGCGAGCTGGTCCAGCTGATCGACCTGCCGGACACGCTGCTCGAGACGGCCGGGATCGACGATCCGACCCTGCGCGAGCAGAGTTCCGGTCAGTCGCTCCACCCCGCCTCGGACGCCGACCGCCGCGAGGCCGTCTTCGCGGAGTACGCCGCTCCCCAGCCCTCGATCGAGCGCCTGGAGGCCCGCTTCGGGGAAATTCCGGATCGGGTCCGCGAGTTCGACCGACAGCTCCGCGCCGTGCGGACCCGCGAGTACAAGTACGTCCGCGGGGACGACGGGTTCGAGCGCCTGCACTACCTCGAGACCGATCCGCGCGAGCGGACCGACGTCTCGGACGCTCACCCCGACGTCGTCGAGCGGCTTCGCGAGCGTTTCGAGCGTCAGTTCGAGCCGCTCGCGGGGTCGCAGTCGGAATCGGACGCGGACGACGCGCAGACCGAGGAGGTCGAGATCCGCGAGGGGACGAAGGACCGGCTGGCCGATCTGGGCTACCTCTGAGCGCTCGAGCGGCCGCGAACGTCGACGCGAGGCCGGTCGGTATCAAGCGCACAATCGTACACGCGGGGACGTTTCCGGCGCCCCTCGCAATCCGGTCGCGTGTCTCCCACTCCCACGACCGCGACGCCGTTCCCGACCCGGCGGACGTACGACCGCTCGACCGGCGAGTTGACGATCGCCGTCGACGCGTTCCCGGCGCCGATCGACGACGTGACCGTCGCCGTCGGCTCGAGTCGCCTCCGGATCCGCATCGAGCACGACGGGCGCGTCTACGATCGAACGGAGGTCCCGCCCGGGAACGACCGTGCGTTCGCGACCGACGGCGAGGCCATCTACAACAACGGCATCTTGACCGTCAGCGTCGGGACGACGCGAGACTCGCGATAGCGCCGGCACAGAGAGCGAGCGCGAAGCGACGGAGCCCTCGAGCAGCCCGACCGGGTCGCGCTCGCCTGCAGCACGTTTTTGGCCGCGAATCCGGAGAATGCGTGCACAGAGCAGCGTCTCCGGCGCTCCCACTCGCCATGTCCACGCACGAGGGCAATTCTGCGGTCGCCGACGACGGGTTCGTCCCCTTCTTTCGCCGCTACACGAAGACGTGGGTCCACGCCGTCGCGACGGCCGGGCTCACGGCCTTCGGGACGCTGACGTTCGTCAACCGCTGGTTCGTCGTCCTCGCGCTCGGCTCGTACGTCGTTCCGCCCGTGGCGCTCTACCTGTCCGGCGGCGTCGGCGGGACTCGAGGGGACCGGGCGCCCGACCGAGCGGGCGGCGAACGATCCCACGGCGAGCGGACCCGCGACCGGGACCGCGAGGAGCGGCCGCTCGAAGCCGACGCCGCCGGGGCGAGCGAAACCCGGAGCCGACGAACCGAGGGCTCGAGCACCGGCGACGCCGAACCGGGGGTTGAAACGACTGCGTCCGTTGGCTCCAGGACGGCGGCCGAGGCGCCGGCGTCGGCGGACGCGCCGTCGTCCGACGAACCGCCCGCTCGAGCGGACGAGCGAAACGAGGACGGTGGACGCCCCGAACGCGACGAAGACGCCGACCGCGACGCACGCGGCGAGTGGCGACCCGTCGACGTCCCCGCGACCGGGACGCTGTTCGACGCGGTCGCAACCGAGGCCGGCGACGCGTACGCTGTCGGCGGGGGCGGCCTCGTCGTCGCGGACCGCGGGCAGGGATGGACGACCGTCCTCGAGGACGGCCCTGCCGCGCGGGGGAACGACCTCCGGGGCGCGGACGCGACGGCCGACGGCGCGGCGGTGTGGGTCGCGGGCGATAGCGGCGCGGTCGGCCGAATCGACGCTGAGACCGGCCGACACACCGATCACACGGCGCCCGCCGATCGCACCGACAACCTGCTGGGCGTCGCCGTCGGCGGACCGGCCGGCGGCGAGACCGTCCTGCTCGTTACCGGCTCCGGCGAGGTGCTTAGGGGCCAGTATGCCGATGGAAGCCCTGGCGAAGATGAAGGCCCCGTCGAGTGGGACGAGCCGATCAAACCCGGCAGCGGCTCCAGCCTGGCCGGCGTCGCGCTCGCCGACGAGGCGGTCGGCTACTGCTGTGACACCAACGACGGCGTCTTCGAGACCGACGACGGCGGCCAGTCGTTCGAACGAGTCGGCCCCGCGGGCGCCGACGGAACGCTCGAGGCCGTCGCGACGGCCGGCCCGGACGACTGTCTGGTGAGCGCGGACGACGGCGTCGTCCACCGCTACGGCGCGTCGGGAACGTGGACGCCCGAGCGAGTCGCCGACGCGGCGCTGCCGGGGCTCGCGCGCCGCGGCGATCGGACGGTCGCTTGCGCCGCCGACGGGGCGATCCACGAGCGCACCGCCGAATCGGCGTCGTGGGAACGGCTCGAGACCGACGCGGACGCGGCGCTACTGGCCGTTTCGATCGGCCCTGATCGCGCGGTCGCCGTCGGAGAGGCGGGGACGGTGCTCGAGCGCCGCTCCTGACCGCGGGTAGATGGTCCGGCCCCTCAAGAGGGATCGCGGTCAAAGCAACATCGTGCGCCCGCCGCCACTGCCGACGCTGGAAGGTTTATTGACAACCGTGTGGGCCATCCGACATGGCGATGTCACCGCGAACGAACGTGCTTCGACAGACCCTCGCAGACGACGAGGTCGCGCTGGGCGTCCTCGAGAACACCTACTCGCCGACGCTGGTCGAGTTCTACGGCGAACTCGGCCTCGACTTCGTCTGGATCGACCTCGAGCACGCCGGGCCGAGCCCGTTCGACGGCGAGCGCCTCGAGGACCTGCTGCGGGCGGCGGACGTTTCGGGGACGGAACTGCTCGTGCGGCTGCCCGAGCCCGATCCGGGGATGGTCCGGAAGACGCTGGACGCGGGCGCCCGGAACGTGTTCGTCTCGCGGATCGAGACGGCCGAGGACGTCCGGCGGGCCGTCAAAGCCGCGCGGTTCACCTACGACGGCGAACCCGGGAAGCGCGGCTTCGCCAACCCCCGCGCGAGCCGGTGGGGGACGACCGACGACTACGCGGCGACCGAGGACGAAGAAATCGTCGTCGGCGTGACGATCGAGAACCCGACGGCGGTCGAGAACCTGGACGACATCCTGTCGGTCCCCGAACTCGGCTTCGTCTTCGCCGGGCCGCTCGACCTCGCGGTCTCGACGGGCCACCCGGCGAGCCGACCCACGAGGACGTCGAGGAACACGTCGACGAGATCCGCGAGCGGGCGCTCGAGGCCGACGTCCCCCTCGGCGGCCTCGGCTTCGGGATGGACGACGTCAACGAGAAGGCCGAGGCGGGCTATCAGATACTGAACCTCGGGAGCACGACGGGCGCGCTGGGCGGCGTCGTCCGCTCGTGGTTCACCGAGTACGAGGGCGAGCGGTAGCGCGGCGGTCGGCACACGCCCGGCCGCGCGACCGGCGGTCGCCGTCCGAGCGTCGAGCCTCGGTCGGCGCTCGAGCGGTCCCGTCACGCCTTTTCCCGTCCGGAATCCACATTCGCGTATGCTCCACGGCGAGGAGTTCCGGCTCGTCCGCTTCCTGTTCCAGCGCGGGCTCGCGCTGCTGTATCTGCTCGCCTTTCTCGTCGCCGCCTTCCAGTTCCGGCCGCTGGCCGGCGAGGACGGCCTGCTTCCCCTCGAGCGGTACGTCGAGGGCGTCTCGTTCCGGGACCGACCGAGCCTCTTTTATTTCTATCCGAGCGACCGCGTCATCGGCCTCGCGGCCTGGGCCGGCGTCGCGCTCTCGGCGCTGGCGCTCGTCGCGGCACCCTACTGGCCCGTCGTCCCCGACGCCGCCGCAACGCCGACCTCGATGGCGCTGTGGGCCGCGATGTGGGCGCTGTACCTCTCGTTCGTCAACGCCGGGCAGCTCTTCTACGGCTACGGCTGGGAGTCGATGCTGCTCGAGACGGGCTTTCTGGCGATCTTCCTGGGCGCCGGACCCGCGGCGCCGCCGGTCGTCGTGCTCGTCCTCCTCCAGTGGGTGCTCTTTCGCAACATGTTCGGCGCGGGACTGATCAAGCTCCGCGGGGACGAGTGCTGGCGCGACCTCAGTTGTATGGACTACCACTACGAGACCCAGCCGATCCCGAACCCGGTCAGCTGGTTCGCCCATCACCTGCCGGAGCGGTTCCACCGCGTGGAGACGTTCGGGAACCACGTCGTCGAACTGCTGGTGCCGTTCCTCTACTTCGCCCCCCAGCCCTGGTCGTCGGCCGCCGGCGCGGCGACGATCGGCTTCATGGGATGGCTGATGCTCACCGGCAACTTCGCGTGGCTGAACGCGCTCACGATCGTCCTCGCCGTCGCGACCTTCAGCGACGGCGTCCTCGAGGCCGCGCTCCCGCTGCCGATCGCCGCGCCCGAGACGGTCGCGACGCCGACGTATCTGCAGGTGCTGGCGATCCTGCTGGCCGTCTTCGTCCTCGCGCTGAGCGTGCGCCCGGCGCGGAACATGCTCTCGCCGAATCAGACGATGAACACCGCGTTCGATCCGCTCCACCTGGTCAACACCTACGGCGCGTTCGGCTCGATCACCCGCGACCGCTACGAGATCGTGATCGAGGGGACGACCGACGAGGAGGTCACCGAGGACACCGAGTGGCGCGAGTACCGGTTCAAGGGGAAGCCGACCGACCCCGAGCGACGGCCGCCCCAGATCGCGCCCTACCACCTGCGGCTGGACTGGCAGCTCTGGTTCGCCGCGATGGCGCCGACGCCGCGGCGGAGCCCGTGGTTCCTGCGCCTGCTCGAGAAGCTGCTCGAGGGCGACGACGCCGTGCGGGGGCTGCTCGCCGAGGATCCGTTCGCGGAGGCCGGCGAGACGCCGGCGTACGTGCGCGCGATCCGATACCGCTACCGGTACACGACGCCCGAGGAGCGGGCCGAAACCGGGCGGTGGTGGCACCGGGAACGCGTCGGCACCTACGTCTCCCCCGTCTCGACCGCGGAGTTACGGGTTCGAGGGCGGTTAGCTCGGTGATCGAGCGGGCACGCGCTCGCGATGACCGGCGGTCGACAGTCGAGATAGCACGGCTCGACTCGAGTCGGGGTCGCGAGCGGAGGAGGAATGTAAATCCGCTGAATATAGGCGCGAGTTGCCGTTTCCAGTCGATTGCTACAGGCTCGTCTCGGCCGTCGGCCGTCGTTCAGCCGCTACACGCCGTTCCTGAAGCGGATCGCTACGGCTCGTAGCGACCGAATATCAGTTGTCAGACCGCAGCCACGTGGCGTACGGTCGACCCTATCGATCGGCAACGCGCCAATTTCTTACGTACCGTTCCGGGGTAGAGGGGCGTCGGATGAAACGACGACGCGTCGTACAACTGACAGCATTGAGTGGACTCACGCTCCCGCTGGCCGGCTGCGCCAACGAAGCGGCTGAGGGAGACGAGAACGAAACGGACAACGAGACCGAGACGGAGACCAACGAAACCGACGCGGAGACGTCCGAGGACGGGGAAGGCGACTCCGTGGACGAACCCGAGGACCAGGAGTTCTCGGGCAGCGGCGACGACGCCATCGAGGACGTCTCTATCGAGGGCGGCCTCACCGTCGTCGACGCGACGTTCGAGGGCGACGAGGAGTTCGAAGTCCGGCTCATTCCGCAAGACCGCGTCGATACGGGTGGTGATGGCGAAGACGATACCGGCGGCAATCGATCCGCCGCGGGCGACGAGGATACCGACGGCAACGAGACGGACGTCAGCGGTGCCGGAAACGAGACGGACGACGGTGCCGCGGGCAACGAAACGGACGACGGCGACGAGAGCGGCGGCGGAGATGAAGACGAGTCGGCGGAAGAACCGGAGAGCGTCCTGTTCGTCAAATCGGAGTTCGTCGACTCGGGCGAGTACGAGGGGCAGACGGCCCACCCCGTCGTCGAAGGGACGTACGTCCTCAGCGTCGTCGCCGACGGCGACTGGGAGGTGACCGTCAGCCAGCCGCGCGCCGAGAGCGGGGAGGAGCCCCCGATCTCCGTCGACGGCTCCGGCAACGAAGTCCACGGGCCGTTCGAGTTCGACGGCTCGCACCAGCCGTCCGGCGAGTACGACGGCGAGTGGATCGTCGCCGACATCTACCCGGTGTCGGACGACCCCGTCTTCATGTTACACGAGGGCAACATCGAGAACCCCTCGGAGTTCGAGTTCGAAGGCGTCGGCTACCTCTCGGTTAAATCCGACGGCGAGTGGACGGTCGAGATCGAGTAGCCGCAGCAACGCTTTTCCGGTTTCGCGCGCTCGAGCGGCCGATTTCTGCGCTCGAGCGTTTCGGGCGTCCCGAGCGTCTCGGGGGTCTCGATCAGATTGCTCGAGCGTCTCGATCAGCGTCGATCGGAGCGCTCGAGCCGGCGGCTTATCGCTCGTCGTTCGATTCCGACTCGGATTCGGACTCCGACTCCGACCCCCGCCTTGCCGGCGGCGTCTTCGAGACGATGCGACCCCACAGATCCCGGTTGTCCGCGACCCAGCGGTAGCCGGTCTCGCGGAGGCGGCCGTAGTCCTCGAAGTTCCGGAGGAAATTCACCACGTCGCGGACGCCGCCGCCTTCGACGCGCGCGAGCGTCTCCTCGATCGAGGCCCCGCATGAGTAGACCCCCTCGTCGGTTATCAGGTGCGAACACGCCTCGTAGTGTTCGGGGAGCTGCTCGCGCAGTTCGGGCGTGAGGTCGCTGAAGCCGACGATGCGGACGTCGTTCGTTCGGTCGTCGAAGTACTCGGCCCACCACGTACAGAAGCCGCAGTCGTCGTCGTAGACGAGCGTTGCCTCGGCGTCGTGTTCGGCCATGGCGAGACGTACGGGCCGCGGACACAAACGCTTGACTTCGCCTCGCGCTCGCGGCGATCGGGGAGCAGAGTATTAGGCCGTTCGCGAGAACGCGGAGATATGGAGCGGTTCGTCGAACTGATCGTCGCCGGCGGACTCGCGCTCGTCGCCGGCCTCTGGCTCGCGGCGCTGTTCGAGGGGCGGTCGGGCCCCTGGCTCGGCGGCGTCGGGCTCGCCGTCCTGGGGACTGTCGCCGTCTTCGCCGGCATCTGTAGCGAACTGACGGTGGGACCGCTCGAGGGAGAGGGGTAGCGGAAGCGCTCGAGCGGCCGTCGGCTCGACGTGTCCCA
Organism: Halopiger thermotolerans; assembly: GCF_054654555.1. NCBI lineage: Archaea > Methanobacteriati > Methanobacteriota > Halobacteria > Halobacteriales > Natrialbaceae > Halopiger > Halopiger thermotolerans. The sequence continues at coordinate 111,762 of NZ_BAAIEU010000001.1, forward strand.
TCCCGTCGTGTGTCGTCTCAGCATCTCTCATCCTACCGTGCGTCGTCTCGCCGCGAGCGATAGTCGCTCCGCCGGAACATTATTGACGCGAGTCGCAAATGCGAGGGTATGAGCAGCGCGGCCCGGTCGCTGTCGGAACCGGAGGTGCTGGCCCACACCAAGCGGCGCCTCTTTCCGGACGACGCCGACGACGGGACGCCCTCCTACGTCGTCGCCGACACGCAGTTCGCGAAAGACGAGTGGCTCCCCGGCCGACCAATCGAGCCGGCGATCCGCGACCGGCTCGCCCCGTTCAACCACGTCGAGATCGGCGGCGGGTTTCCGGACCTGGTGGGCGTACGCGACCTCGAGTCCGATTTCGTGGCGGTCGAGCGGGTCGGCGACGAGCCGCCGCTGATCGCCATCGAGGCGAAGGGGTACGCGAGCGGCGGCGTCGACACGGAACTCGGGATCGTGCAGGCGTACGATCGGCTCCACGAGGCCAACGCGGCCTACGTCGCCGCCCCGGTCGACACCGTCGCGGAGACGGACCGCGCGCTCGCGCGGGAACTGAACGTCGGCGTGCTGGGCGTCGACGCGGGCGGCGAGGTCGAGGTGCTCGAGGCCGCGCGGGTGGTCGGCAACCGGACGTCGACCGAGGCGACGGCGCTGCGCTTCCAGGCCGGCGCGCAGGGCGTGGCCGACGCCTCGTTCGGGCTGAACCACCCGAAGAACTACCTCGGCTATCCGCTGGCGCACTACGCCGACGGCGATACGGCGTCGCTGCTGTCGGAGTACAAGGTCGTCGGCGCGGTGGAGGACGCTCGGCGGGGCGCGGCGTTCCTCGGGCTGATCGAGGACGGGCCGCGCGTCGAATTGACCTCACTCGGGCAGGAGGTCGTCCGGTTCGCGACGGCCCGCTGTGGCTCCGTCGAGGCGGCCCTCGCGGAGTTCGAGGACTGGTACCGCTCGCGGAAGCGGTTCGTCGACCTCGCGCCGCAGTGGGGACAGCTCGCTCGGCGCGTCGTGTTCGAGTATCCTGCCACGGAGCTGCTGGTGACGGAACTCCAGCACATGCACGAGGACGGACTCCGAGAGCCGTCGCTCGTGGACGTCGTCGAGTACCTCCACGAGTTGCACCCGACCTTCACGGTCGAGTTGTTCGTCCGCGGCGACGATGACGTCCGGCGCCGCGTGCTAACCGAGGACGGGCGGTTGCGGCGGGCGCCGCTCGAGGACGGTGCAGTCTACCACTCGCCGACGGTGTTCCAGTTGAAGGCGATGCTGTATCACGCCGGCATTCTGACCGAGCGCGGGAAGGAGCCGAGTCGGCTCGAGCCGCTCGAAGACGTGTGGGCGCTTCGGGAGCCGGTGTAGTCCGGTCCGGTTCGGTCCAGCATCCGACGAGAGACCGGCGGCTACTCGAATCCGTGTCGTTCTCGGTGCGCGGCGAGGAACGCTGCGTGCGGACGTTTATCCTCGTCGGCGGGGAGTTGTAGCGGCTCGTCCTCGAGGGCGGCGAACTCCTCGTAGCCCTCGAGGTCCGGCCGGTCAGCGACCAGGACGCGATAGTCGTCCGCAATCGCCAGCCAGCCGGCGTCGAACGCCCAGTGGTGGAGCCGGCAGAGGGCGAGTCCGTTTCGGACGGTGTCGCGGCCATTCTCGCGCTTCGGGTAGATGTGCGCTGCCTCGATATCGCGCGTACCGTCCGGGGCTTCGCGCGACGCGCCGCAGATCGCACAGCGGTGCTCGTACGCGGATTTGACTTCCGTTCGGAAGGCGCTCGAGCGGACGCGCCGTTGAACGGTCGTATAGTCCTCGTCGTCGTCGGTCAGCGCCGGTTCATCGCTATCGTCATCCACTTCTTCGGTGACCGATTCCGCGAGCGTCTCGAACGACGACGGGTGCTCGAGGTCGAGCCGTTCCATCGTGAACTCGTAGACCATGCGGCCGTCTCGAGAGACGTACTTGGTGTCGACGACGTCGACCAGGCCCTCGTATCTGAGTTCGTCGCGGTCCGCCGGATGATAGAAGAAGTAGACGGGGACGGTCGATCGATCGGCCTGCTCGATGAGCGCGTTGTTCGCAGCCGTGCGGCGCTGATCGCCCTTTTCCGGCAGTCCCTCGCCGATGTAGGTGAACCGCTCGTCCGCGAGGTCGTCGCCGTACGGGCCGTCCTCGCGCGCTTTGACGACGATGAACTCGAGGTCGCCGTCTTTGTCCGTTCGGGGATTGATCCCCTTGATGTACGCACCGAAGCTGGTATCCAGTTCCGCCTCGAGTTCGGACTGCGTGTAGAATTCGCCGCGCTCGAGATTCGGAGCGTCGGCCGTGCGACAGCGGGCCAGTTTCTGCCCAGACTCGGTGAGCGAGTTCACGCCGTCGGATCGCTCGACGTAACCGAGGCTCTGTAGCCAGCCCCGATGTTGTGCGGGCCCGGAGGAATCGTTCCAGTCGACCCCGGAATGCTCGGATTCGATCGCGGCGCCCAACTCGGCGTCCGTCTTCGGTCCCTCGAGCAGCGCCTCGAGTATCGTATCGAATCCGCGAACGTGCTCCGCGAGGAGTTCGTAGAGCACCGCCGACTCCGTCTCCGAGAGCCACGCCATGCCGCGCCGGGTGAGTCGAACGCGGTTCGGCTCGGGCTCGGACTCGATCTCGAGCAACCCGATGCGGTCGAGAAAGGAAAGCCGGCGCCGGATTCCGTCGTCGCTCGTGGCTCGGGTGTTTGACTTGAGCCAGTCGACCGCCGCCGCCTCGGACGGGGATTCCGCGAGGACGTACTTGCAGAAGCGCTCGAGGACGTCGGTGTAGTTCCCCGCACCGCCGAAGAATCGAACCGCGATCGTGAGTTTCCCTCCTCCCATCCGTTACTGATACTCGCGCTGTTAGTCTGACGTTCGTATAAAATACGTGGTAGCCAGTAGGACGGGACTAGTTCAAAGTGAGAACCGGTCAAATCACTATCCAACCGTCCGATATCGCCGCTCGCGAGACCCACCACCGTTTCAAGTGAACTGTGAGACACACCACGGGTGCACGTGAAGGCGACACACCACCAGTTCATGTGAACGTCCCACACCACCGATGCACGTGAAGTTCGAGTCGAATCCGCGAGCGGTAACGCGGTCCGTTTGCGAGTCGCCGTCCTCGAGACGATGAAATTCGGTTCATCGAGCCCGCTTCGGGGACACCACTGTTGCAAGTGAAGACCGAAGACAGCGGGGCAGTACGCCCCGTTCACTCGAAAGGGTGGTGTGCCAACGGGGGACGGCTCAGGCGACGCCGTTCATCCGGGCGATGTCGCGGATCGTCTCGATCTCGTCGTCGAGGTAGAGCACGTCCGACATCGCGTCGACGGCGCTCGAGAAGGGGACGTCGAGTTCGTAGCTGTAGTAGTTGCCCCGGGAGCCGCTGCGGTTTTCCTTCGCGGAGAGGATGCCGAGCATCCGGAGGTCCGAGAGGTGGTTGTGCACTGAGCGCTGAGCGAGCGAGTCGGTACCCGAGGACTCGCAGAGCGTCTCGTACTCCTGGTATAGTTCCCGCGTCCGGCAGGGCGTCGACTCCTTGGCCGCCTTCGAGACGACCGCCAGCAGAGCGAGGCGGCCGTGGGTCGTCAGTTCCCGCATCCCCTCCTCGACGCGCTCCTGCTCGAGTTTGGAGCGGGCCTGATCGACGTGGTCCTCGCGGATCGTCTCGTCGTCGTTGTTCTCCGCGACTTCGCCGGCGAGGCGCAGCAGATCCAAGGCCTGCCGCGCACTGCCGCTGTCGCGGGCCGCGAGGGCGGCACAAAGATTGAGGACGCCGGTCTCGCAGGCGTCCTCGGCGATGGCGACCTCGGCTCGAGACTCGAGGATGTTGGTCAGTTCGTCGGCCTCGTACGGTGGAAACTGGAGTTCGCGCTCGCAGAGCGTGTCCTGCACCCGCGGATCGAGCTGTTCGCGGAACTTGAAGTCGTTGCTGATGCCGATGAGACCGACCTTCGTCGACTCGAGGTAGCCGTTCGAGCGGGCGCGGGGGAGTTCATAGAGCAGTTCGTCGCGGTCGCCGATCGAATCGATTTCGTCGAGAACGATGACGACCGTGCCGCCGAGCGCCTCGAGTTCGCTGTAGAGTTTTTTGAAGACGGTCTGTTGGGGATAGCCGGTGGTACTGATTTCGGCGCCGTCGGGGCGGAGGGTGTTGACGAGTTCGATCGCGACCTGGTAGGAAGAGTTCAGGGTCTTGCAGTTGACGCTGAGCACGGAGAGATCGACGTCGTCGTACTCGGTGACGTCTTCCTGCAGGACGTCGAGGAGGTACTCGGTGACGGCGGTCTTGCCGACGCCGGTGTTCCCGTAGAGAAAGATGTTGTTCGGTTCCCAGCCGTCGATGATGGGCTGGAGCGCGTCCATGTAGGCCTCGATCTCCTCGTCCCGTTCTTCGATCCGCTCGGGCTGATACGACTCCCCCAGGGCGTCCTTGTTTCGAAAGATGTTCTGCTTCCGCTCGAACCGAGGCATACCCCTACCAAGAGAGAAGTACTATTTAAAACCACTTTTTCATCTGATGCAAGTGAACTCAGACACACCACTGTTTCACGTGAAGCTAGTATTCTAGGAGGTGCTAGAGAGAACAGTCCACAGTTTCATCTAAAGCGCTGACAATTATCCCGATCGGCTCTATCTATCGAATCTACCGGTCTAAGCCCTCCGAAGCCGATTTAATCGATTTCGAACGATCGCCAGTTTCCCGACGACACTGCTTACCACTCCACCCCCTCCCCCGCCTTTTCCAGCTTCACTTGCAACAGTGGTGTGTCTCTCCCGACGGTCGAGCGCTCGAGCAGCGGTCGCAGAACGGATCGACCAGCGAACGGCACCGAGAACGAATCAATCAGGAACCCGAACCTTACTCCCGCCGCGGGACCTCGTGGCGGCCGAAGCCGTATCGGAGCCGGCTGGCCAGGCGCCGCGAGAACCGACCATCGTCGGCCCGCGAGCCAAACCGCTCGGCGAGGGCGGTGTAGATCAGCGGCAGCGGCACCTCCTGCGCTAAGGCTTCCTGGACGGTCCAGGTGCCGGTCGAGCCGCCCTCGACGCGGTCGGCGACGGTGCCGAGGTCGTTGCCCTCCTCGCGGAACGCCTCCTCGCAGAGCTCCAGCAGCCACGAGCGGATGACCGCGCCGTTGTTCCAGACCGACGCCACGGACTCGAGGTCCAGGTCGTACCGCCCCTCGTGCAGCAGTTCGAACCCTTCGCCGTAGGCCTGCATCAGCGCGTACTCGACGCCGTTGTGGATCATCTTGACGTAGTGACCCGAGCCCGCAGGCCCCATGCGCTCGTGGCCGTCCGGTCCCGTCGCGACGGCGTCGAAGACCGGCTCGAGCTCCTCGTAGGCCCACTCGGGGCCGCCGACCATCAGCGAGAAGCCCAGTTCCGCGCCCGCGGGGCCGCCCGAGGTTCCGCAGTCGAGGTAGGCCGCGGGGCAGGACTCGGCGCGCCGGACGGAATCCTCGAAGTAGGAGTTGCCGCCGTCGACGACCACGTCCTCGGCATCGAGGTGGGGCTCGAGTTCCTCGAGAGTCGCGTCGACGGCCTCGCCGGCGGGGACCATCAGCCAGATGCGCTTGTCCTCGCCCAGTCGGTCCGTGAGGTCCTCGATGGAGTCCGCCGGCTCCGCGCCCGCGTCGGCCGCCGTCGCGACGGCCTCCGCGTCGAGGTCGAAGGCGACGACGTCGTGGCCCGCCTCGAGGGTGCGGTCGACGACGATCTGTCCCATGCGTCCGAGTCCGATTACGCCCAGTTGCATGGGAACGACTCCGCGGGGGTGAGTGGTAGTGGTTGTGATTCCGCGTTCGCGAGTCGCGAGTCGCGACTCACGAGCCGCGAACCGGCGGTCGAGAACCGAACGGGGAGAAGCTACGGACCGAACGGAGAGCGACCGGAGAAAGCGAAAAGCTACGAACGGAAGGCGAACGAATCCACCGAGACGGTCGCCGAACGCGGGCGGCTCCCAAGTATCGGGCTACTGCGCTACTGAAGCGGTTCCTCCAGTCGCGCCCAGCCGATCGCGTCGAGGACGACGATCTGATCCTTGTAGTGAACGTAGACCCCGTTGTACGCGTCGCCGTTCCCGTCGTAGTACGGCAGCGAGCCCCGGATCCTGTCGACGACGGACCAGGCGCCGTCGCGCTCGAGGGTCACGTGCTCCCACTCGTCGGCGGCGTCGTTGCGAACGGCCCGCTGGAGTGCCTGCCGGGCGCCCGGAATCTCGTCGAGTTGGCGGGAGGACGCGTCGACGATGGTTGCGCCGTCGGGAACCTCGCTCGGTCCGACGAGCCGCACGCCGAGGTCGGCCTTCGACCGCGCGGTGCCCGTCTGTGATCGCTCGGACTGGAGCACGTAGCCGGCGACCGCGGCCGTCCCGACCGCGAGCAGCGACAGTGCGATATCTTTGCCCCTGAACATCATGCGAGTACGTTACAGTACCCGACTAAGTATCTTTCGTAAGAATGTCCGACATTGATCGAACAGACCGTGAGGAACTTCCGATCGGGAACTTGTGACGACAGGTGGACGAAGGCGACGGCGGGTCGTCGGGGCGGCGATTAGACGGCTGCCGCGACGCCCGACGTGATCGCGCCCGCGACCACGAGGAGCGCGATTCCGACGACGGCCGCGGCGCGGTAGAGTCCCAGGGCGTTGGCGGCCGGCTCGCGCAGTTTCTTCCCGTTGAGCCCCGACTCGAGGCGCTTGCCGCCGATCTCGACGAGCGCGGTCAGGACCAGCCAGAGGGCGACCATGACGAGCACGAGCCGGCCGTTCGTCGTCCCGAGGAGACTCTCAAACGTGTACCCTCGGCCCGCGAGGTGGCCGCCGGAGAGCAGTAAAGCGAGCGAACTCACGCGCGAGATGGTCGTGAGTTTCCCCGAGATCGCCTCGAGCGGTCGCGTCGTGTTGAACTCGCCGTCGCGGGCGAGTGGCAGCACGACGAACGCGACGTAGAAGACGCTGCCGGCCCAGAGCGCGGCGAACACCAGGTGTGCCGTCCGTGCGAGAAACGTATCGATCATATCGGTGGCTCGAACAGCGATGGTATCAGCGTTCCGACTTGCGCCGACGGCGGTGCCGGCGACGGTCGAGGTGCGTGCGTTGCGCTCTCGGTCCGCTCGAGACCGGAGCTTATTCGAGCCAGTTCCGGTCGGCGGTCCAGTCGACCAGCCGGCGACGAACGAGCGCGTACGCGATCGAGAGGGCGATTCCGACGAGAAGAACGGCGGTCACCAGCCGTCGTAGACGGCGAGCGCGACGAAGACGTGCGTGGTCGCCATCAGAGTCGTACGGTCGGCGGTGAGAATCAAAACGGTACGCACGCGTTCGCCGGCCGCGTGCCGACTCGAGCGGCAGTCGCGATGTCGAGTTGCGGTGCGCGACGGGTATTTCTAATAGCGAAACCGGGGCCGTCGGCGGCTGCGTTACTCGAGGTTCTCGCCCTGATAGCTGCCGTCGTAGACGTCCTCGTGGTCGGCTTCGGCGAACACGAGTTGGGCGATGCGCGCACCGCGCGCGATTTCGATGTCGTGGTGAACCTGCAACAGCCCCTCGCCGCGGCCCTCGTAGCCGGCGTCCCAGACGGCCGTGTTGAGCATGCAGGAGTTACGCATCAGCGACGAGCGCGGGTAGACGAAGCCGACGTGGCCCTCGGGAATCTCGATCCGCTCGCCGTAGCGAGCCACGTAGACCCCCTGCGGGAGGTAGTACGTGTCGGGGTCTTTCTGCTCGAGTTCCTCGAGCGGGCGGGCGACGCGGTCGCCGATCTGCTTGCCGTCGCGACCGATGCGGCCCGGCTCCAACTGCTCGAAGACGATATCGAGCGTGAGATCGACGCCGTTTGGTTGGACTTGCTCGTCGGTCGTCGGCGAGACGTGCTCGGCGACGAACGCACCGGAACGGAACATGCCCGTAGTAGCGGCGAGAGTCTAGAAAAGCGTGTCCGTTCGCGTCGCCCCCGTGAGCGGACGACACGCAGCGTGATGACCAGACACGTATCGGTTGGTACCGGAACGCATCACCAACTCCCGGACCGGAGCGGTAGCCGGCGGAATGACGCGCCCACCGCCGAAAACGGGTCAAATGACGGGACAATAGAATTCGGTTGACGGACGTGCAGCTATGCGGCAATACTTACTCGAAAATTGCCGCGACGCACGGGATTAACACGGTCGTTCCTCATGGAAACACGCTGGATTTATCAGGACGGGCAGCCGAGTTTCGGGTGCTATGGGACAGACTCTCACCGAAAAGGTTCTCGACGACCACCTCGTCGACGGCGAACTCGAGACCGGCGAGGAGATCGGGATCGAGATCGACCAGGTGCTCACTCAGGACACGACCGGCACGATGGTCTGGCTCCAGTTCGAAGCGATGGGACTGGACGAAGTCCAGACCGAAATCGCCGCTCAGTACTGCGACCACCAGACTTACCAGTTCGACTTCAAGAACACCGACGACCACCGCTTCCTGCGCTCTGCGGCCGGCACCTACGGCGCGTACTTCTCTCGCCCCGGTAACGGCATCTGCCACAACGTCCACCGCGAGAACTTCGCGGCGCCCGGCAAGACGCTGCTGGGTTCGGACAGCCACACGCCGACCCCCGGCGGCCTCGGCCAGCTGGCGATCGGCGCCGGCGGGATCGACGTCACCGTCGCCATGGGCGGCGCGCCCTACTACATCGAGATGCCCGAGATCGTCAACGTCCGCCTCGAGGGCGAGCTCCCCGAGTGGGCCACGGCGAAGGACGTCATCCTCGAGCTCCTCCGCCGTCTCAGCGTCAAGGGCGGCGTCGGCAAGATCCTCGAATACACCGGCCCCGGCGTCGAGTCGCTCACCGCGCCCGAGCGCATGACCATCACCAACATGGGCACCGAGCTCGGCGCGACCTCGTCGATCTTCCCGACCGACGAGCAGACCAAAGACTACCTCGAGCGCGTCGGCCGCGCCGACGACTACGAGGAGCTCCAGCCCGACGAGGACGCCGAGTACGACGACGAGATCGTCGTCGACCTCTCGGATCTGGAGCCGCTGATCGCCCAGCCGTCGATGCCCGACAACGTCGTCCCCGTCCGCGAGGTCGCGGGCCAGGATGTCGACCAGGTCATCGTCGGATCCTGTACCAACGGCGGCTACGAGGACATCCTCCCGGCCGCGAAGATGCTCGAGGGCCGCGAGGTCAACTCCACCACGGAGATGATCGTCGCGCCCGGTAGCAAGCAGGCCTCCGAGATGCTCGCCCGCGAGGGCTGGGTCGCGGAGATGATGGCCGCCGGCGTCAACTTCTCCGAGGCCACCTGCGGTGCCTGTATCGGCATCGGTCACGTGCCCGCCTCCGACTCGGTCTCGCTGCGGACCTTCAACCGCAACTTCGAGGGTCGCTCCGGCATCGAGGACGACAACGTCTTCCTCTGCTCGCCGGAGGTCGCCGCCGCCGCGGCGATCAAGGGCGAGATCGTCGACCCCCGAGACCTCGCCGACGAACTCGGCGACCTCGAGGCGCCCGGCATCGAGCTGCCCGACGAGTACGACGGCTCGAAGACGGACCTCATCACGCCCGAGGAGGCCCCCGACGACGAGCTCGTCAAGGGCCCGAACATCGGCGACGTCCCGCTGCGGGACGAGCTCGACGCCGACATCGAGGGTGAGGCCCTCCTGAAGATGGAGGACAACATCACGACCGACCACATCATCCCGGCGACGCAGGACATCCTGATGTATCGGTCGAACATCGAGAAGCTCTCCGAGTTCACCCTCTCCCGCGTCGACGACACCTTCGCCGAGCGCGCCAAGGAGGCCGACGGCGGCTTCCTCGTGGCCGGCGAGAACTACGGGCAGGGCTCCTCGCGCGAGCACGCCGCGATGTGTCCGATGTACCTCGGCATCGAGGCCGTCCTCGCACAGAGCTTCGCGCGCATCCACCGCGCGAACCTCTTTAACTTCGGCATCGTGCCGCTGACGATCGACGAGGACACCTACGAGAACATCGACCAGGGCGACGAGATCGAGATCGTCGACGACGTCTACGACGCCGTCACCTCCGGTCAGGAGGAGTTCACCGTCCGCGTCAACGGCGAGGACGAGTACACGGCGGTTCTCGACGCCTCCGAGCGCGAGCGCGACATCCTCGCGGCCGGCGGCAAGCTCGCCTGGACGAAGGAACAGGCCGAGGACAGCGGCAGCGGCGCCGCGCCGGCCGACGACTAAGCCGTAAGTCGTCCGCTTCCGCGTCGGCGACGCCGGTCGCCGACTCCTGACGACTCAGCCGTCTTTTTTGTGCGTTACCGCCGATCAGCGCGTCCCCTCTCAGAAGGATCCTCGAAGTAGCGGCGTACTCGTCGTTGCGTCGCCGTCTCGAGTAGCGAGGAACTCGAGCTCGCGGTCGCGACGGCGGCGGACGGCGATGGACGACGACGTCGCCGCCACCGTCACGGTCATAGGCGCGGCGTCGATAGCTCGAGTGAATGGGAATGGAAGACGCGCACGCGAACGCCGGCTACCGACGACTGTTCGACGGCGACGGACTGACCTTCGGTGCCGGCTTTCCGATCACGGGCGCGAACCGATCGACGCCGGACGTCGACGCGGAGGTCCACCTCGCGAAACGCGCCGAGGAGTTGGGCTTCGACGGCCTCTGGGCGCGCGACGTCCCCACCTACTGGCCGAAGTTCGGCGACGCGGGCCAGACGTTCGACACGTGGCCGTGGCTCTCCCACGTCGCCGCTCACACCGAGGCGGCGGCGCTTGGCACCGCGAGCATCGTCCTGACGCTTCGCCATCCGATTCACGTCGCGAAGTCGGCTGCGACGGTCGACCGACTCTCGGAGGGCCGACTCGTCCTCGGCGTCGCCTCGGGCGACCGCGACCCCGAGTTCGCCGCGTTCGACGTCGACCGCGAGGAACGCGGCGCGGTGTTCCGCGAGCGCTTCGAGGCCGTCCGAACCCTCTGGCGCGAGGAGTTTCCCGACGTCGAGGGCGAGTGGGGGTCGCTCGACGGGCAACTCGAGGTCGTCCCGAAGCCGACGACCGAGACGATCCCCATGTTACCCACGGGGAACGCCCGCCAGACGCGCGAGTGGATCGCCGAGCGCGGCGACGGCTGGCTGTTCTACCACCTGCCCGAGCGGACGCTCGAGGACTATCTCGAAGACTGGCGGGACAGGGCCGGCGACAAGCCCTACGCGATGGCCGTCCGCGTCGAGTTAGCCGACGATCCCGACGCGCAGCCGCAGCAGTTACACCTCGGGTACCGGGCCGGCGTTGAGTGGTTCCGCGACTACTTCCGGCGCCTCGAGGATCTCGGCGTCGACCACGTCATCGTCGGCCTCGAGAACGAGGACAGCGAGCGGGCGCTCGAGACCTTTGCGAACGACGTCATCGAGCCCCTGTCGTAGGCGTAGGACGGCGGTAGCGGCGGTGACGTCGAAACGTCGGACCGCCGGTCCTACTCACTTCCCTCCTCGTCCCCTCCGGCAACCGAATCGAGCGAGAGGTCGACCGTTTCGACTCGTCTCGAGTCGGACTCCGTGGCGGCGGACGGATCGGGATCGATCTCGACGGCGAAGTCGGACGAGCCGTCGAGATCGGATTCAGTTCCTGATCGGTTGCCGTCACCGGCACCGGTACCGCCACCGGCGGCGGCGCTATCCGCCACCGAGTGCATCCGAGACGTCGACCGGGGCCCCGTCCTCCCGCGATCGACATCGACGGTGATGTCATCCGCGGCGATGACGGTCGGTTCGGTCCCGGTCTTCGATTGCGGGCGTTTCTCGCTTCCGGCTGCCTGCAGACCGGCGGTGGAGCCGCTCGCTTGCGGCGAGCGATCGCTGCAAAGCGATACCTGGAGTTTCGGCGGCGAAAGCGACGTGATATCGTGGAGAACGGTCGACGTCCCGTCCGCGCAGTCGATCCACTCCACGACCAGCGACGGCCCGCCCTCGAGCCGGCGGTTCCTGACGACGACCAGTCCGTCGGGATACCCGCGGGCGGCGCAGCAATCGATCGCGACCCACACGTCGGCGACGAGCGTCAGCGTCCGCTCGGCCTCGATGCTGGTCGCCGCGCCGTCGGCGTCGATCTCGAGCGTCGTCGTGATCGAGTCGAGATCGATCACCGTCGCGCGTTCGGACCGAAGTGCCAGATCGATCGCGACCGTGATCCCGTCGCCGGGCTCGAGATCGGCGTCGAGCCGCTGCCCGTGATCGGCGCCGATCCGGCCGTCGGCGTCCAGCTCGACGAATCGTAGCCGATCGTCCCCGAAGGCAAGCGAGAGCGCGATCGGCTCGGTCAGCTGGTTGACGACCTCGAACGAGGCGGGCGGATAGCGGTCGCCGTTCGCGGTCGCCTCGAACAGGACGCCGCCCGTCTCGACGCCGTCGTCGTTCGAGTCGCGATCGACCAGTCCGAGGTACGCGTTCGCGTCGCTGACGACCTCGACGTCGACGGGACGCTCGGCGCGACCGCTCGAGAAGCCCAACGTGTCGACGGCGAGGAGGCCGCTCGAGCCGGCGATCATCGCCAGCGCGGCGCGGCGCGTCCGCCTCATGGCTGTCGTCGCCGCTCTCGGCGTCGATATCGCGTTGCCATCGGCGCGTCGATCACCCGTCGTCTCGGCTTATCAGTCGCCCACATGCGTTCGCGATTGGACACCCCGACTCAGCGATCTCCCCGACTTATCGATCGGTCCCGTCGTCGGTCGGATCCCGATATTCGAACTCGAGATCCGACGACGGCGGTTCATCGGCGATCCCCAGCCGATTCCGACGAGCGTAGTACCGGTGTGCGACCGCCGAGACGCCGAAGGCCACGACGACGAAGACACCCCACGCCGACTGCGAGACTGCGCTGAACGGACCCAAGCCCGTCGAGACGGCCGCGAGCAACAGGCCGGACAACCCGGTCAGTCCCAGATAGTAATCGCTCCAGGGAATCTCGCGCCCACGCACGATGTCCATGTAGATCTCGACGTCCTCGAGCGCCGGCGTCGGCGACACGGTCCCCCGATCCTGGTTGAAGTCGACGACGCCCGCTTCGTCCATCTTCGGCAGGTGCGACTGGTGCAAGGCGGTGTAGACGCGCTTGCGGTCGCTGCTGGTCACCTCGTGGAGCTCGAGGCCGTCCTCCCAGGCGGCGATCTGCTGGGAGAGCGTCCCGATGTCGAGCGTGTCCTGTTCCCGCATGAGCTCGTGCAGGATGTGGCGCCGCCGTCGGTTCGAGAGGATCTCGAAGAGTTCGTCCTCGGTGAGTACGTGATCGGCTTCGACCGGCTCCGATCGGTCGTCCGGCCCGTCACCCGAGTCCGTACCCAGTTCCGCGTTCGTTTTCACCTTCGCGTTCGCATTCGACGAGTCAGTTCCCCCGGACGGTTTCGCGTGAGTCGCCCCCATTACGGGTAGGCGGTATCATATCCTTAGGTAAAAGTATTGGCCTTCCAATAAGTGATTGAGTCGAACCAATACGGATATTATTGGAATTGCCGCTCGGTTGGAATCCTATTGATTATCTCAATACGTCGAATATCATCTCGGCGCAGCGCTCAACCGACGCTATACCTGTTCATATACGTCCATCAACCGCGGTTGACCGCGGTCAATCGCGAGTATACAGGGGCCACGCAGGCCGCACGAGGCGGTTGACGCGAGTCAACGCCGTCGGGACGGCAGTCTACGATCGGCTGAGAGCACGGGACTCGAGTCAACCGACTGCCCACTCCCGTCCCGGTTCAGTCGAGCGAGGGTTGACTTACTGCCACCGATTCCTGAATTCAACTCCACGAGCGTATTACAATAGCCCTTGCTGAGCACCGATGAGATGCGATCCCCGAAGCGGGGATCGGCGACGAGACGGCGTGCGACGCGACGTGCGGTCGCTTGCGGTAATCAGTCGAACGCAGACAACAACGGAAATCCAGCCATGCAACGGAGAAAATTCGTCATCGCACTGGTAGCACTGTCAATGGCAACGGCTGCGGCCGTCGGCACGGGCGCGTTCGATAGCGTCCAGGCCGACCGAACCGTGCAGGTCTCCACGGCCGGCGACGCCGACGCGTATCTCGGTATCACGGGCGACGGCGAGTACGTGAAGGACGACTCCGCCAATAGCCAGCTCACGATCGACCTCGGCGGTGCGGCGCAGACCAATGCAGGCGGCCAAGGCTTCAACGAGAACGCGGTGACCAACGTCAGTGACGTCGTCACGATCACGAACCAGGGCACCGAGAACGTCACCGTTTCGATCAACGAGAGCGGCGTCCAGAGCGCCGTCGACTTCCAGCTGAGTCACCAGAACACACTCACGCCCGGTGAGTCGGTCAACCTCAGCGTGACGGTCGACGACCTCAACGACAACGTCGACGAGAACGCCAGCGATACCCTCGTCATCGAGGCCAACTCTAACTGACGATGAACCGTCGGAAATTCGTCATCGGCGTCGGTTCCCTCGCCGCCGGTAGCGCCGCTGCGATCGGCACGGGCGCGTTCGACAGCGTCCAAGCCGAACGGACCGTCACCGCCGAGATGGCCGACGACGCCGACGCCTATCTGGCGCTCAAGTCGGGCAGTCCCCACTCGGAACTCCAGAACTCCGGCCAGTTGAAAATCATCGACATCAACGGGATCGGTAACGATGACTACGGCGGTGGCTCCGGCGTCGGCGGCAATTCGGAGTACTACTTCGACGGCGTCTTCCAGGTCACCAACCAGGGCACCGACACGGTGTACTTCTACGTCGACGGTCTCCAGGACGTGTTCGTCGACGGTAACGACGAGCTCGAGGACATCTACGTGTACGCGAACGCCGCCCGCGATACGCGGCTGGACGGTGACGTGGGTGCCCTCGAGATCGGATCTGGAACGACGGAATCCATCGGCGTCTACGTCAAAACGGGCGACGTCGACACCGCTGGCTCCAGTACTAACTCGTACGACGGCACTGCGACGGTCTACGCGGAAGTCGACGATCCGACCAACTAAATAGACCGGGCCATCGGTCGAAAACATTCGATTCGATTTTTCGATAGCTGGTCAGTTTATTCGACGCCGTCGGCATACTATTCTCGCGCTCGATAGGAGGGGACGTACGCTCACCGTCGTCTAATCGAGGGTATTGGTCCTCCTCGAGATCGGAACTGCTCCCGATCACTCGTCGTTTCTGCTGGTCAATAATAGACGGACCGACCTGATGAGCTTGATATCACTCGTTGACTGGCCTTGAGAATACGGTCAATAACCGTATTACAATGACCGTAGCCCCGCACCGCCTATTCGGGTAGCGACGATGTCGAAACACCCGACCCGACCACAGCCTCGAGCGACCAGGGGGATGTCTCGAGGCGGGACCTGCGGAACGGCTGCACCCCCGTTCCGCGGGACGCTCCGATGCACCCGGACACGCACCCGAACCCGAATCCGACTGCACCATCGGCATCGCAGCTACCCCGTACCGTGCACCCCGATCACCAGGGCGGCATCGGCGTCGGTCGCAGGCGGATCGCCGTGTCCGACGGGGGTGGGACGTGGCGAGCCCGAGCCGACGCCGATCGCACGCAGTTCTGACCGCCGCCAGCCGAACGGCGTTCGCGGTTCGCAGTCAGCGCGGGGAGCAACGGCACTGCCACCTGTTTCGATACCGGAACCAGCCGCCGACGCGACCGCACGCGGTCGCCGTCGGGGCGAACGAAACCAACGCGACCGCGTCGCAGACGGCGCACGGTCGTTCGCAGAGTAACGATTTCGCGGGAGGACGATTTCAATATGGGAACACGACAGACCGACGATTCCGAAACCGACGACGAGGATGGCGGTCGCGACCGCGATCCGACGATCGAAGCGACGTACGACCATCTTTCGCTGTACGTCTACGAGGCGGGCACGAACGAACTCCTCGAGGCGGTCTACGAGGCCGACACGCTGGCGATTCCGGCCGTGGGCGACCGGCTTTCGTTTACCGACGCGCGCGCGGAGGGCGACCTCGAGGGCCGGGCCATCAGCTACCAGGAGGAGCGGGAGCCGCCGACGTACGTCGTCGAGGAACGGGAGGTCACCTACCTGCACGTCGACTGCGACATCGACGGCGTCGACGAGGACCGCCGGCTCGTCTCGGAGGTTCGCGTCTGGGTGACCGAACGCGACGGGTGATCGCCGGCCGACCGAGCCGGCGACCGAAAACGGACGACGGGACCGATCGACCATGCGCACGCGGGTACCGCGATCGAACGGGGGAGGAGGTCGATGAGCGGCGCGACGAGCCGGTGGCTCGTTCTCGGATTACTCGCGATCGGCCTCGTCGGGACGGGCGTCGTCGCCACCGACGCAGGACTTCTATCGGCCAACGAACGAACAACTCTCGACGAGCGGCCCGACCACGACGATCTCGGGAACGAAACCGGCGTCGTCGCCGAACCGGCTGACGGGCCGAACGGCGCCTACGCGTACCTCGACGCCGACGGCGAGCTCGTGATCGATCTCACGGTCGACAACGACGCCCTCGAGGGCGACGGCGTCCCCGAGTCGGCGGTGACCGGTATCGGCGACGTGTTCACGCTCACGAACACCGGCGACGAGCGGGCGCGCGTCTGGCTCGAGCACGACGCGGACCACGTCGCCTTCCGAACCGGCGAGGGCGAGTCGATCGAGGGGGCGAACGAGGCCGCCGTCCTCGAGCCGGCGGAATCGATCCGCGTCGGGTTCGTCGTCGACGCCCGCGACCTCGAGAGCGAGGGGGGCGTCGTCGAGTCGCTCCGGTTTCGGACGGCGACCCTCGAGAGCGAGGACGGTCGGGACTCGGCGGATTCTCACGGCGGGACGGACTCGTCGACGGTGGATCCGTCACCGTCGGTGGAAGTCGTCGAACCCGACGCGAAGACCCGAACGATTACCGTCAGCGACGTTCGCGGACGGACGGTTCCGATCGACCTCGGATCGCTCCGGGTCGGCGAGGGGGTCGTCCTCGAGGGGGTGACGATCCGGTTCGACGACGTCGAAGATGCGACATTCGAGGTTCGAGCCGACGGCGGCCGCGAGACGGGAGACGGGCAACCGCAGCCGCTGCCGGCCGGCGTTTCGACCATCGGTGCCGTCGACGTCGAGGACGCGCCGCCAGGTGGGGCGATCGAGTCGGTCGAGTACCGGTTCGCTATCGATCGGAGCCGGATCGAGGGCCGCGAGTCGGCGACTACGGCCGAATCCGAACCCGCGGTCGCGTTCTATCGATCCGCCGGCGACGGGTGGAAGCACCGCCGGCTCAAGCCGGACGACGAGACGGGGATCGCAGGCGGCGACGTGAACGGGGACGACGGATCGACCACTGCAACCCGATACACCGCGACCGTAACGGCCGACTCCCTCGCGAGCGGCATCGTCGGCGCCCCCGGTACGGACGACGGGGCTTCCACTTCCGCTCGCACGGTCCCCGTCGATTCCGACGGTGGCTCCGACGACGGTGCCGCGACCGAAACCGGCGGCGCCGACGCCGATTCCGGATCCGTCGACGGCAGCGGCGGTCCCGTCCCCGCGGCGTTCGTCGGCGTGGTGGTGCTCATGGTGTGGCTCCGCAAACTGACTCGAGGCTAACGTCGATCCATGCGAGACGAGACCGACGCGACGACGGTGACGGGACGGGCGCCGCGAATAGTGGCGAAACTGCTCAGCTACCCTAACGTACAAATAAAACGACAGTATTGGCTCAGGTGCACACGATGATTCGGCGGGGGGTCGTCCGGGGGGCGCAAGCGCTGGTGCTCGTCACCGTCGTCGCGCTGGTCGCCGGCCAGCTGCTCGGGCAGCCGATCCTCCTGGGGTTCGTCGAGACCGGGAGCATGGAGCCGACGATCGAGACGGGCGACGGATTCGTCGCGATCCCGGCGGAACTGACCGGGGAACCGCAGCGTGGCGACGTCGTCGTTTTCGACGCCCAGGAGCTTCACGGCGGCGGCCTGACGACCCACCGGATCGTCGAGGAAACCGACCGGGGGTACATTACGCGGAGCGACGCGAACCCCTTCACCGATCAGGACGGCGACGAGCCGCCGGTACAGGAGGGCCAGATCGTCGCGACCGCCCTGCAGGTAAACGGCGAGGTCGTCACGATTCCGAACCTCGGGACCGCCGTTATGTCGGCCAGCGGCGCCCTCGAGCGGACCCAGCGCTGGCTCGCGGTCACGTTCGGGATCCGCGCGTTCGTCGGTACGAGCGGACTGGCGTACCTGCTGCTGGGCGCCTCGCTCGTCCTCTACGTGATCGAAACGATTCGAGAGCGCCGCGAGGCGCCGGTCAGATCGTCGCTCGAGCGCGCGGACGACGAGGGCGAAGGCGACGAACTCGATCCGCGGCTGATCGCGGGCGCGTTAGCGCTGCTCGTCGTCGCCGCGGCCGTCGCGGCGATGGTCGTCCCGGCCGGCACCCAGTCCTACGACGTCATCAGCGCCGAGTTCGACTCCGAGCGGCCGCTGGTGATCGAGCGGGGAACGACCGACGAGATCACCTACCCGATCGGGAATCGGGGGTTCGTCCCCGTCGTCTCGTACGTCGAACCCGGCAGCGACAGCGTCGCCGTCGACGGTGGGCCCTGGGTCGTCGGCCCACGCGACGAGACGACGGTTACGGTGTCGATCACGGCGCCCGCGGAGACCGGCTACTATCCGGCGTACGTCACCGAGTACCGGTACCTGACCGTCCTCCCGCCGTCGGTCATCGACGCGCTGTACGCCGTCCACCTGTGGGTCCCGTACGCCGCGATCGTCTCGCTGCTCGGCGGCGGGTTCTACGGACTGGGGCGGCTCCTGCTCGGGCCGGGCGATCCGCGCTCGAGGCGGAACCGCGCCCGTCGGCGGGGCGGGCGCGGGCGACTGCGATCGATCGTTCGGAGGTGGTACTGACATGACCGGGCCTACTGACGCGAACGACGGATCGGAAGCGATGGGGGATCGGAAACCGAACGGACCGGAACCGACGGAACGGCGGCTCCGGCTCCGCGCGCTGTTCACGGAGTACGGAACGCTCCTGCTGGTCGGCTTCGTGCTCGTGGCCGCCGTCGGCGGGTGGATGACCTACGGCGCCTACGCCGACTCCGGAACGGAAACCGAACAACGACTCGAGCACCGCTGGATCGCGACGGGCTCGTTCTCCCACGGCGCGACCGTCCACGAGTCGACCGCGATCTACGACGCCGGGACGGTACTCGAGAACGAATCGCTTTACTACACGAGCGTCACGCCGACGGTCGACGGGGAGTTCGTCGGGGGGTACGACGCCGATTCGGGCGAGAACGTCAGCGTCCATCTCACCGCGGACGTCCGCTATCGCGCGGTCGACCCCGACGGTGGGACCGTCTATTGGAGCGAACGGCGGCGCCTCGCGTCGGCGAGCGCGAACCGCGTCGCGCCCGGCGAATCCGTCGCTGCGTCGTTCTCCCTCAACGTCTCCGACGTCGCCGCCCGGATCGACGAGATCGAGTCCGATCTCGGCGCGAGCCCGGGCGAAACCGAAATCGCGATCGAGGTGCGCCGGGAGATCCAAGGGACCATCGACGGCGACCGCCGGACCGCGAGCGATCGGTACCGGATCCCGATCGCGTACGACGGCGCCACGTACCGACTCGAGGCGGCGGGGGCGTATAACGAACGGTACGACACGTACGAGACGATCACCGTATCCGGAGGCGGTTCCGACCCGCCCCTCGCCGGCCTGGGACTCCTCGGACTCGGGCTCGTCGGGACGATCATCGCCGGAATCGCAGCGGTCCGGGTTCCCGAGCCGACGGCCGCCGAACGCGAGTGGCTCGACTACCGCGACGACCGGGCCCAGTTCGAGGAAGTCGTCGCGACGGCCGCGCTCCCCGACTCGGCGCTCGAGGGCGAGCGCGCGCACGTGGAGACGCTCGCGGATCTCGCGGAGTTCGGGATCGACGTCGACGAACCGATCGTCTTCGACCGGCGGACGGGACAGTACGTCGTCCGCCACGACGGGATCGTGTACGCGTTCGAGCCGCCGGCGCTCGAGGGGGAGACGGACGCAGGCGCGGCCGACGGCGACGTCGAATCCGACGCGGAGTTCGTCTTCGATCGGGCGCAAGCGGGGGGAGAGAGCGAAGCCTCGAGCACGGCTTCGACCGCGACCGACGAATCCGGACTGTGGGACGCCATCGCTGCGCGACTCTCCTCGGCGCTCGGCCTCGAGCGAGACGGCCGTCCGCTCGCCGACGGGGACGCCGAACCCGCGCCCGGCTCGGCTTCCGATTCCGCGGTCGGAGGCGGAGCGGACCGCGAATCGGCAGCCGCACCGGCGGCACCGGCGACGGACCGGGCGACTGACCGATCCGACCGAGACTCGAGCGACGAGGAAAACGCAAAGCGGGAGCAGAGCAGGTCGGACGGCGGCTAAAGCAGAGTCGTGATTCCGTTTAGAACCGATCGATCGAGAACGGCCCGATCTCGCGGTCGGTTTCGCCGTCGACGGCGAGGTCGGCCAGAATCTCACCGACGACGGGGGCGAACTCGAACTCGCGACCGGAGAAGCCGGCGCCCACGACGACCCGGGGATGGTCGGGGTGGGTATCGAGGACGAACTGCTCGTCGGGCGTATTCGTAAAGAGACACGTCTGCAGGCGCATCGTCGGGCCGGCGCCGTCGGGGAAGTACCGTTCGGCGAACTCCCGGAGCAACCGTTCGTCCGTCTGGGTCGGTTCGCGCTCGACGGCGTCGGGGTCGACGGCCTCCTCGCGGTGGTGGTACTGGCCGACCTTGAAGCCGGGGACGGCGTGGACGGGACAGCCGTAGAACCGTCCCTCGGGACCCTGCAGGTTCCAGACCGGAAAGCGGTCAGGCTCGAAGCGGGCCGGCTCCTCGGGCCGAAACCACGCGAGCACCTGCCGCTCGGGGACGAGCACGTCCGCGAGCGGCTCGACGAACCGCGCGGTCCACGCGCCCGCGGTGACGACCAGTCGGTCGCCCTCGTAGATATCGCGGTCGGTCTCGACGCGGACGCCGTCCTCGAGCGGCCGCCAGTCGACGACGCGTTCGCGGGCGCGGATCGTCGCCCCGGCGCGGTGGGCCCGGTCGACGTGGGCGACGATACACTCCTCGGGAACGAGGTAGCCGCCGTCGGGCTGGTAGATCGCCTCGTAGTCGTCGGGCAGCCGGTAGCCGGGATACCGTTCCGAGAGCGCCGCGCTCGAGAGCCGTTCGTACTCGAGGTCGTGTTCCTCGCAGGTGCGCGCGGCGCCCTCGACGAGCGGATCGCCCGCCGGCCCGGCGTCGATCGAGCCGGTTCGATAGAACAGTCGCCGGTCGTGGTCGGCTTCCAGCTCCGTCCACAGCTCCTCGGCCCGCCGCAGGAGCGGGACGTACGTCGGATCCTCGGCGGAGGCGAGCCGGAAGCTGCGCGTGAGCCCGCGGGAGGACCCGTAGCCGTGCGGGACGTCGTAGCGCTCGAGGCCGAGGACGTCGACGCCCCGCTCGGCGAGGTGGGCGACGGTCGCGCTGCCCGTCGCGCCGACCCCGAGGACGATGGCGTCGTACCGTTCGCTCATGCCCGATCGTACGAGGAACCCGGCGAAAATACTTCTCACTCGCCGCTTGCCGCTTTCTGCTCGCCGCTCGCCGTAAGGCCGGGCCGAGCCGCGCGACTAGTCCGGCTTGCCGTCCGAGTCCGAGCCGCGAGCCCGGTCCCGCAGCGCGCGTTTCTGCCGCCGTTCCGTCACGTGGTCGATCCCGTCGGCCAACTCCTCCCTGACCGCCCCCTCGAACTCGTCGACGTCCTCAAGGAACTCGGTCGAGAACTCCTCGACGAGTTCGAAGGTCCACTGGTCGCTGATCGCGCCCGCGGGGAGGTGCTCGTCTCGGAGCCGGTCGGCCCACTCGTCGTGGCCGGCCTCGCGCAGGGCGTTTTCGGCGTCGGCCATCCGATCCATGGCGTGACCGAGCTGGTGGTGGAACTCGAGGAGGGTGCCGTAGGCGCGGTGGACGTGTTCGATGCCGAGTTGCAGGTCGTGCAGGGCATCTTCCTCGGCGTCGGTCAGATCGAGGTTCTCGAGGTCGGCGGTGTCGGGTCCGGCGTCGGCGTTCGTATCGGACATGCGCGCCGGGTCGACGGGACGACGGAAAACCGTCCGCGTTGCGGTTGCCGGATCTTAGACTGCAAGGGGCTGGCCGAGTTCGGGCGCGCGGGCGTCGAACCCGTCCGCCCGCAGTTCCTCGGCGAACGCCTCGCAGCGGTCGCCGTGATTGACGAGCACCTCGCTCCCGCGGTAGGACTCGAGGAAGTCGAGCAGTCCCTGCCGGTCGGCGTGGGCCGAGAAGTCGTACTGCTCCGTCTGGGCGCTGACGCGCATCACGCGACCGTCGATCTCGGCGCTGCCGGTCTCGAGCAGTTCGCGGCCGGGGGTACCCTCGACCTGGTAGCCGGTCATGGCGATCTTGTTCGTCGGGTGCGAGCGGACGGCGGGGACGTAGGTCATCGCCGGCCCGCCGTGGAGCATCCCGCTGGTGGTGACGATGACCGTGTTTTGCTCGGCGATGCGACGGCGTTGCCCGTCGCGGCCGTCGACGAACCGAGCGTTGCCCTTGGCGCGGCGCAGGAGGTCGGGATCGCGCAGGAACCCGCGGTTTTCCTCGCACAAAAAGAGCTCCGTGACGCGCTTGCCCATCCCGTCGACGTAACACTCGAGGTCGTATTCCTCGCAGAGACAGAGCACCTCCTGCGTGCGGCCGATCGCGAACGCGGGGACGACGACGGTGCCGCCCTCCCAGATCGTCGTCCGGAGGCTCTCGGCGAACGCGCGTTCGATCTCCTCGCGGGGCGGCCGCGTCGTGTCCGCGTACGTGCTCTCGGCGATCACGACGTCGGCGTCGGGCCGGGCGGTCGTCCCCGAGAGGAGGCGTTGCCCTTCGGTGTGGAAGTCGCCGGTGTAGAGCAGCCGGGTCTCGCCGTCGTCGACCAAGACGTGGGCGCTGCCGGGGACGTGGCCGGCGTCGAAGAACGTGATCTCGTAGCCCGCGGCCTCGAAGGGCTCGCGGTAGCCGTGGGTTTCCGAAACTTGGGTCACGCGGGCGAGCTCCGCCTCCGTGAACGGACAGTCGTAGGTTCCGCCGTGAAGGTCGAGCGTGTCTCGGGCCAGCACCATCGCGAGGTCGTACGTCGGCGGTGTCCAGTGGATCGACGGGCGCGCATCGCCCGACAGCAGCGCGGGGATCGAGCCGACGTGGTCGAGGTGGCCGTGGCTGACGACGACGGCCTCGGGATCGGCGTTGCCGACGGGAAACGACGGCGGATTGCCGGAGTCCATGCCATAGTCGAGCAAGAGCGTTCCGTCGATCAGGACCGCGCTCCGTCCGATCTCGCCGGCCCCGCCGAGAAACTCGACGTCCATGAGAATCGATTACTGCCTCGAGCCGTTTGCGTTCGTCGGTTCCGTGGCGACAGCGCCGTGCGGAACGAGCCGTACGATTTCGGCCGCTATCGCCGCGAGTTCGTCCGGTCGTAGTCCCTCGTCCGCGAGCGATCGGATTCGGACC
The DNA here is from genome assembly GCF_054654555.1 of Halopiger thermotolerans. Lineage (NCBI taxonomy): Archaea > Methanobacteriati > Methanobacteriota > Halobacteria > Halobacteriales > Natrialbaceae > Halopiger > Halopiger thermotolerans. Next base: position 135,279 of record NZ_BAAIEU010000001.1, read on the forward strand.
GCGTTCGACTGCCAGCGGGGCTTCCGTCGTCGGCCTCGAACAGCCGATCGAGTTCTCGTTCGAACTCGGCGTCGCTCAGTTCGCCCGCGACGTAGCGCTCCTGAAGCCGAGATTTCGGATCGCGCGTGCGGGAGGTCGACGGTGTACCGGCGCTCGAGTCGGACGACGCCGACCGGTCGCGAAGCATCGAAAACAGTCCGAGGGCGCCGAGCACGAGCAGTCCGAGCACGGCGACGGAGACGACTAGCGAGACGACCGTCGCGACGACGGAAAGGAGGATCCCCACGATCGTCGCGATCACGCTCAGTGCGACGAACGCGAGGACGAGAACACCGGTCCCTTTCAACAGGAGGGTTCCGAGGCGGCCCATACGAGTTCTTCGACTCGCGACTACAAAAGTGACGCGTCGTGTTACGTGTCTGTCAAATTCGCGCGGATTCGACCGATCGGCGGCGCGGATCGGGCGATCCGACCGGGCGCCGGGGAACGCGCGACCGCGATCGGGAGTCGCTCAGGAATCGTTCGAACGGGACCTCGTCGACGGCCGCGATCCGGTCCGGCGCGCCAGTCCGAGGAGATAGACGTCGAGCAGGCAGACCGAGAGCACCGCCAGCGGAACCGCAACGTCGACGTAGTCGACCGTCTCGAACTGCAACGCCGTCACGACGAACGGATGGCCGGGCTCGAGCGCACCGGAGAGCGTCCGCGCGCTGAGGAACGCGAGCGCGAGCACGTACAGCCCAAACCAGATCGCGCCGCGCTTCCAGTAGCCGAGGTAGCAGTGACCGAGCCCGGCGACGAACGCCGAGAGCGGGTACGCGGGCCAGGTGGGTCGCAAACGGTCGGTCATCGGTTCTCACCTTTCGTTCTCGAACGGAATACGCGTTGCCCGCTCGAGACGGGCGAGCGGGGACGGGGTTGGCGTTTCGGTCTCGTCCTCGGTCTCGTCGGTCCCGGCTTCAGCTTCGGACCGACTCACGAGCGGCGAAAGCGCCTCGCGAGCGCGCTCGACGTGGCGAGCGGCCGCCGGCGAGGAGCGGGTCGCACCGTCCGAACTGGGCGACGCGCGCGCTCGGCCGGACAGCACGCGCGCGGCCGTTTCGCGCGGATCGCCGTCGGTATCGATCGCGTCGGCGGTCATCTTCGACGCCGATCCGGACCCAGGTTCGGATCCGGTCCCGGACCGCGACGCCGATCTCGACTCCACCGTTCGCCACAGCGCCGCCGACAGCGACCGCGCGTAGGCGTTCATCGCCGCTCGCGTCTCGTCGGCGGCGCCGACGGCCGTCGTCCCGAGCGTCGCCGCCGTCTCCGCCAGCACCGTGCAGGGACGGGCGAGTTCGTCGTCCAACTCCGACGGCCGCTCTCGAGGGGCGGATCCGGACGCAGCGCGGTTCTCGGGCGCCACCTCTCTCCCGGTCTCCGTTTCGGCTTCGGCCGGCGTCCGCTCCGCGAATCCCGCCGCCAGCGCAGACGAACCCGCGGCCAGTTGTCGGTACAGCTCGAGGGATCGGCGGTCGGGAACCGGGACGTCGGTGATCGTCGCGTACGCGGCCGCGTGGAGGTGATCACTCGCAAGCACCGCCGCGTCCCGCCGCTCCCGGTCGTCGTAGCGATCCGAGTCGCAGAGATCGGACCGGAGCCGTACGTAGCCCTCGAGGAGGGTGACGGCGTCCGCGACCGAGGTGAGGATCTCGTCGGCGGGCCCCTCGCGCTCGTCGAACGTGAGCGCGGTATTGGGATCGGTATTGCCGTCACCGTCGCCGTCGCCCCCGGTCGCGGTCGGGGGATCGGTTCCGACGGCGGTCGTCGCGGCGACCTCGCCCGCGATCGTACAGAGCGCTGCGGGGAACGATCGGTCGCGAGGCGACACGACCTCGGAAACGATCGCCCGGACCGTCGAGGAGAGGCCCGAAAACGATCGATCGAACGACGTCGGATCGCGCGGGGAGAGATGTTCGCTCATTGTAATTTCGAACTGACGGTGGCTACGAATCCCTTACGGTAGGACGGGTGGCCGACGCGCGGACTGGTTACGCATTGTTCTCGTTCGGCGTCTCGGAGGCATCGTCTCCGTCGGCTCCATCGGCTCCGTCGTCCCCGTCGTCGGGCGGTTCGTCGGCCGTCGGTGCATCCTCGGGAACCGATCCGAACAGTTCCCCCTCGGTTTCGGCCGGAAACGACGCGTCGGCGGCGAGGAGGTCGTCGATGAGCTGCGCGACGACCCCCGACCGGACCTGCCCCAGGTACTCGTCGCGGTCGAACGCCAGCTGTCGGGTGCGTGCCCCGTCGAGCGCGGCCAGCAGCAGCGCGGCCGTCTCCTCGGTGTCGTGGTCGACGAACTCCCCGGCGTCGATCCCGTCCTGCAGGATCTCCTCGAGCGTCGTCCGGAGTTGCTCGTCGCTTCGCTGGAGTTGCTCGCGGTACCGCTCGTTGTGCGGCGCCTGCGTCCGCAACTCGAGCAAGGCCGTGTGGAACGATCGGCGCTCGTCCTCGCCGCTCGAGCCGTAGAGATACCAGTCGATGAACATCGCCAGTCGCACGGTCGGCGCCACCGACCGGGTCGCCTCGATTCCCTCGTCGAACTGCTCGCGGAGGTACGCGAGGAGGTCGGCGACGAGGTCGTCCTTGGAGTCGTAGTGGTAGAACAGCAGCGACTTGCTCTTGTCCGTCCTGTCGGCGATATCCTGCGCGGTCAGATCGGTGTAGCCGTGCTCGCACAGGGCCTCGTAGGTTGCTTCCATGATCGCCTCGCGGACGTCGGGATCGGTCACTACCTGACTACTTGGTCAGGTGAGCGTAAAAGTCGTTTCGTTCGCGGCGACTGTCACTTCCGATACTGTCGGATTCCGAACCGCTCGTACCCGCCGTAGGCGACCTCGAGCGATCCGATCCACCAGTTCCACCGCTCGGACGGGGTCCCGTCGGGCGCGTCGGCGAGTTCCTCGAGGACGGCGTCGGTCGTCAGCGGCGTGCCGATGTCCCCCTCGTACTTCCCGGAGTCGGCGAGATCGACCGCCTGCCGGACGACGACGCGGGATTCGCCCGCCGTGCCGTCGAACTCCTCGCGCAGGCGCGTCTCGAGGCGGTCGGGATCGATGAACACGCGCGGAGTTACGCGAGCGACCCACTTGAGTCTTCGAGCCGAGGCGGTCCGCTCGAGCCGAACAGATTCGGCGATGTGCGAAATCGAACGGCCGGGAGCGCGTTCGCCGCCCTCGGCGAGCGCGTGACCCGGGGGAGGGCAGGCTCTCACACCGCTCCCGACCGCGAGCGACTACAGGGAGCGAGCGGGCCGACGACTGATGTGAGCGAGCGTGCGGCGCCACGCGCCGCAAGCGAGCGAACGGAGGGAGGAGTGCTTTTGATCGACCTTTTACCGAAGGACATCGCGCTCGCGACAGCAATCGCTGTCGCGAGCGCGTCAGACTGCAGGGTAAAAGGTCGGTGTGAAACGATGTTCTTTTGAGCGGCGACCGTCTTCCGTCGGGCATGGCAAGTTTCACTGTCGTCGTCGGCGACCCCGACACCGGGTCGTCCTACCAGCTCGAGGCGGAGGATCAGGACGCGAACCGATTCATCGGCAAGGAGATCGGCGAGGAAGTCGATGGCAGCGCCGTCGGCCTCGACGGCTACACGCTCGAGATCACGGGCGGCTCCGACGACGCGGGTCGACCGCTCAACCCCGACGTATCGGGCGCGAACCTGACGGAGGTCCTGATGGAGGGACGCCAGACCGGCTACAAGCCGTCCCGCGACGGCGAGCGCCGCCGGGTCACCGTCCGCGGCCGCGAGGTCTCCGACGCCGTCGCCCAGATCAACGCCTCGATCGTCGACCGCGGCAGCACGGACGTCGACGAGCTGCTGGGCGAGGGCGAGGACGGCGAATAACGTTCCGACCGCCGCTACTGATCACGTACTTCTATGGCAGATACAGTCTCGAGCGATCACCCGTCGGTGCAGACGGTGCGAGCGACGCGTACCGAAACTGCGACCGGCGCGTACGTTGCGATTCCCGACGACGACAGCGACGCGTTTCCGGTCGGCGAGGTCGTTCGGGTCGTCCTCGACGGCGACGAACTGTTCGCGAAGATCGACCGACCGCTGACCGGAGACGGGGTGTCGATCCCCGGCGTCTACGAGACGCCCGACGGCGCACGCGATCCCGGCAGCGGCACCGACCGGCTCCCGGCGTGGATCGACGACCACGGGATTCCGGCCGGCGGCTCGGTGCTGGTCGACGTCGTCGAACCCGACTTTCTGTACGGCTTCCGCGAACCCGGCGAGACGGCCTACTACGACGCCCACGAACCGCCGAGCGATAGCCTGAGCGAGATCGCGAAGAACCTCGAGGACGGGTAGACTGGTAGCCGGGTAACTGAGCCGCCGGATCGTTCGGCGAGGACGTCGGCGTCGCGAGGCGGTACGCTATAAGTTCGGTTTTCGAAGAGAGGAGAAAGACGGAGAGCGACAGCGAGCGCGGCGACCGACGGAGGGGACGGCGGTCGCCGGCGCTAGTGGCGGGCGAGGAAGGCGTACAGCAGGAGCCCGAACGCCAGATGCTGGCGCATCGTCTGTTCGACGGCCTCGCGGACGTACGCCTCGTCGTCGATCGAGTACTCCTTCGTCCGAACCTTCGTGTGCATCGCCAGCACCTCCTCCTCCTTGAGATCGTGGAGCGCCGGATAGACGGTTCCCGGGCTGAGCGTCGCGTCGAAGAGGTGCGTCAGATCCGAGAGCAGCTCCTTCCCGTGGGTCTCCTCGCGAAGCGCGATGAGCATCAGGAGGATCTCGTCGAGATTCTCCTTGATGAGCGCCTCGTCGAACCGGACGTCGTCGGTCGACAACGCGCCCCGTACCTGCTCGAGCAAGCCGTCGAGTTCGCGTTCGACCGCGTCGCCAGCGTCCGCTCCCGCGGCCGCCTCGCGCGTTCGGTCGTACGATTCTGATTCCGATTCCGACTGCCTGTTCACGGCCGCGTTCGAGAGTTCGTCGAACACGGACCGCGTGTTTGTTGAGTCCTCACGCATTGTTCCGATCACCGAATGGGGGTGTTCGTGGCTGGGACCACCTCACGCACCATCGGCCACACACTGCCGACGCGCACTCGAGTTGCGGTGTCCCTCACGACGACTTAACCGCTGGAACTGGCAGATATTAAACCCACGTGGAAGTGACCGTCACGAAACACGATATTTCAACATCTGCGAAATGATATAATAACGGTGGCGCGTTGCGATCCGTCCGATTACCGGCTCGAGCGCACCGATGAAGCCAGTTTGTCTTCTACGCGCTCCGGTTTCGAATCATCCGTTCGTTTTCGTCGCGCCCCGACGAACGTACAATAAGGTTGCGGCCGGAACGGAGACGATACCGTCACGGCGGGCGCCGGGAGCGATCGCACGCGCCCGTCGTTCGACCCGCGCGGCCGATGGCTATGAAACCCCGCCGGCGAATGCGACTCGTATGGACCGCATCGATCTCGAGGGCGGGTTCAGCATCCACGATTACCGGGCGAAGTTGAAGCTCCTGAACGACACCGGTGAGACGCGGACGCTCGAGAACCGACGGGAGCTGCAGTGTCCCGCGTGCGATCGCGCCTTCGACCGGCTGTTCGTCACCGAGCGGGAGACGGCGACGTTCGAGACGGCGCCGGAGCGGCCGTTCTGTCTCGCGCGGACGGACGAGAAACTGCTCCTTTTGACCCACTAACGGCGTTGCTACGGATCCCGTCGGTCACGGAGACGACAGCCGTCTGAAACCCGGACGAAAACAGGTACAACGCCGGAATCAGACGCAGGTCGGCTCGAGCCGGACGCCGCGCTCACAGCTCCGTGATCGCGATCCCGTCCGGCTGGAGGACGATGCCGACCTCGTCGGTGCCGCGCTGGAACGTCTCCTCGTGGGCCGCGATATCGTCGACGCCGGCCCCGACCTCGAACCGATCGGCGTCGGGCAGACATTCGAGCGTCCGCCGCTCCTCCTCGCCGAGTTCGAAGTCCTCGAGGAAGAGGATCTCCTCGTCCGAGCGGACGCGGACCCGGACGAGCGCCGCACGCGGCAGGTCATTCTGGACGACGACGGACCCGCTGCCGCCGTTGGAGACGAGGTTGCGCGCGTTTTGCGCGGCCCGTTGGAGCTTTCGTGCGGCCGGCTGGAGGGCCGTCATCCCGGTCATCCGGTCCTGCAGTTTCTGGAGGTCGTCCGAATCCGATCGGTACCCGACGACGGCCGCGCCGACCAGCGCGACGCCGAGCAGCGACACTGCGAGCAGCGCCACCGGAGAACCGCCCGGGGAGACGACGTTCAGGGCCGATCCGACGAGTCCGGACTGCGAACTCTCAGTCGGCTCGACCGTCGTCGTGTCCCTGACGGAATCGTCGTCCGTCGTCACGCCGTAGGAGTAGGTCCCCGTTTCCGCCGGCTCGACCGTTTTCGACACCGTCCGTTCCTCGTCGGGTTCGAGGGAGACCGCCTCGGTCGCAATCGGTTCGTCGTCGAAGGTGAGCGTCACGCCCTGCGTTCCGGCTGCGCCGCCCGTATTTCGAATCGTCGCGGTAACGGCGGACTTCGCGCCATCAGTTCCCGCGTCGACCGACACGTTCCGAATCTCGAACCGCGATTCGTTGTCGCGAATCTCGACCGTCCGCACCTCGCGCGCGTGAGTCGTCGACGCCACGAGATCGAGGTTCGGCGGCGCGTCCTCGGTCACGTCGAACGTGATCGTTTCCGTGAATGACTCCGACGGTTCCAACGGCGCCGAAGCGGTGTACGTGCCGTCCGACTCGACGGCGTAGGGGTTCGTGTCGACCGTCAGCGTCTCCTGCCCGGGCGTCTCGCCCCGGTTTTCGACGGTGACTGTTGCCGTCAGCTGTCCGTTTCGCGCGGCGGGATCGGTTACCTCGTCGAAGGTGATGACGGTCTCCTGGTCGAGTCCGACCGGTTCGGCCCCCGCCGGCGTTTCGATGGTCGCGTTCGCGATCGGCGGCGCAGACTCGCTGAGTTCGTGCGTGAACGTCGCGTTCGTCGCCGAGGAGCCGGCGAGCGTGATGTTCCGCCGGTCGACCACCGTTCCGTCGGCCGTGAGATTCGCGGTGAACTGCGTCTCGCCGCCGGGGATCTTGCCGCTGTACCAGAAGATCGCCGACACCTCGAGCGGTTCGGAGAGGGCGCCGACCGTCGTGTCCGTGACCTCCGTCCGAATGTTGTGATCGCGCTCCAACCGGGAGACGACCGGGACGGTCGTCGACGCCGAATCGGTCGGACTCGAGACGCGAACGTCGACCTGCGGAACGTCGTCGCCGTCGGTCTCGTAGGTGAACGTCTCCGTCGCCGTCGCATCGGGGGCGAGCGTGACGACGTTCGTGCGGACGTCGGTGCCGTTGATCGACAGGGTGATCGGATACTCCTGCGTGCCCTCCGGAACGGTTCCGAACCGATCGAGGTGGGCGGTTACCTCCAGGGCGTCCCCCTCGACCGTTCCGGCCGTCTCGAGATCGACGACCGCGGCGCCCGCGGCCCCGACCTCGACGTCCGCGGCGTCCGAGTTACCGTCGATGGCGAGTTCGACCTCGTCGATCGCGTGATCGCCGCGCTTGGTTTCGTACTCGAGGACCTCGCTGATCCGCTCGCCGCCGCCGATGTCGATCGTCCGGGTGACCGTTTCGTGCGGCGCCTCCGCGTCGAGCAATCGGAGGGTCACGTCCCGTTCGCCGCTGCCCCACGCTCGGTTCTCGAAGGCGGCCGCGATTTCGATGGTTTCGCCCTCGTCGGCGTCGGTAACGTTCTGGATCGTCGGGTGGATCTCCGTTTTCCTGTAGTCGGGGTACTTGATCGGCGTCCCGTTGACCACGACGTTCGTCCCACCCGCTTTCGTTTTGACGTAGCCGTCGGACCGGTCGACGACGATCGTGTCCTCGATCGAGCCGCTGTCGCTGAGGACGACGAGGTCCGTCCCGTTGTTGATTCGCGCGATCGGCGGCCCGTCGTCGCCGACGGTCGCGACGGTTCCGTCTGTCGTCTGGACGACCGGATAGTCGTAGTCGCTGTCCTTGCCGACGACGAGTCGCTTCCCCTCGCCCGCGGTCTCGACGTACGGATCCGACGGCATTCGATCCGCGACCGCGGCCGTGACGACGTGATCGTCCTCGAGGCGGACGACGACGTCGTCCTCGTCGGGCGTGTCAGCGTTCGGCTGACTGAAGGCGACGGAAGCGGGCGCCCGCTCCCCGCGCGTATCGAATCTCGAGGACGGCTGGGACGATGACGGGGGCGCGGAGAGTTGCACCGAACCGTCGGCGTCGACGGCGGCGGTACTCGAGAGGGCAGCCGGATCGGAGACGCCGTCGGTTCCGGCACCGCCGCCGGCGACGCCGCAAAGAAGAACGCCGCCGCCGAGCACGAGGGCGACGAGGACGAGCGACGGGACGTGCGGTCCGGACGCGGACGAAGACGGGAGTCGATCGCGAAGGTGCCGACCACGGAGGCGCGGAGCGGGAACACCCAGTTCGGCCAGAAACGAAAGTGAGGAGCCGATCAGCGCGCGGATAATCGAGGTCATGTACATTAGGGCGGCACCAGTCTGTGGGAAGGGTTCGGAGAGGAGCATAATATACTCTCTGGCAGAACTTTCTCCGCCAGCGGAATGTCGCGTCCCCTTTCGCGGACCGTTAGCCGGGACGGCCGACGCGCTTTTCACCTATTGGTGTGACGGTATCGTAAAGATGCCAACGGGTTCCGAGCGTGCGCGTAGTAAGTCGGAAACCGAGCGCCGGTGTCGTCGCGACCGCGGATCGACGACACCGAAGACGGGCGCTCGGTCGGTGCTGAATCGACGACAGGCCCTCGCCGGTATCGGAGCGCTCGCACTCGGTACCACCGCGGGTTGTGTGAGTTCGGCGAAACGTCTCGCGGGTGCTCGCGTCTCCGTCGAACCGGAGGCGCCGGCGAACTGGGACGACGAACGAGGGACGATCGCCGACGCTGGCGATGAGTCGGCCGACCCGTCGGCGACGGCCGGCGAGTTCTATTTCCTGCTCGAGGAGAACGGTATCACCGTCGACGAACTGTACGAGGACACCGGATCGAACGATCTAATTCTGTTCTACGAATCGGACGCCGAAACGCCCGGGGAGTCCGACCAGGAGATCGGGATGATCTATCGGATCTTCAAGGACGGGTTCGTCGCTCGGGGCGGGAATGTCAACTACCTGTACACCGAGATCGTTCCCGAGAGCCGCTTCGACGGACAGGTCGGCGGCTGGGCCGTGAACTCGCAGTGGGCCGAGAAACACGCGGCCGACGAGGCGAGCGCGATCGCGGTGTGGAACAAGATCGCGGACACGAAAGTCTACGAGGACGAAGGGAAGGAGTTCTCGTCGGGGACGAACGCGACCGAACCAAACGATGAGTCCGGAACGGCCGATCGGAACGCGAGCGACGGATCGACATCCGAGGCCGAATCGTCCGGCGGAGACGACGGCGACGGCGGGAGCGACAACGAGAGCGACGGCAGACCTAACGAGGAGTGATATGGCAGGACAATCCCTCGAGACGAGTCGGGGACGAACGAACCGCTACGTATCGACGGCCGAACGGACGGGTGCCGAGTCGGCGAATCGCACGGCCGGGCCGAATCCGACCGCGGCCGGGCGGCGGCCCGCTTCGAACGGGTGATTCAGCACGATGACGTTATTCGAACTCGAGCGCAACGCCGAATTCGAGCAGCTCATTACGCATTTGACCGAGAGCTCGAATCCGAACATTCGGCGTCGGTCCGCAGAGATACTCGGTAGTCTGGAGTCCGAAGCGGGCGGGAATCGGTACCCGCGAGACGAGGTCATCGACGCGCTCGTCGACGTCTCCCAAACCGACGACGCCGACGAGGTCCGGGCGGCGGCCATCGACGCGCTGGACCAGTACGGCCAGGACGCCCTCGAGCAGTTCATCGGGGAGATATCCGGCCAGGACCTCGACGAGATCGCGGAGTGGAAGAAGGCGAAAGTGCTGGCTCGCGGCCTGCAGGCCGACCGGCCCGAGTTGCGGATGGCCGCGGCGACCGGTCTCGGACGGATCGGCGAGGACAACGTGGTCAGGGCGCTGGTCAACCAGTTGGACGATCAGGATCCGCGGGTTCGAAAGCGGGTCGCACGCGCGCTCGGGCGAATCGAATCCCCGGAACCCGTTCCGGCGCTCTCGAAAAAGCTCCACGAGGACCAGTACGGCGTCCGGGTCGAAATCGCGTACGCACTCGCGGACATCGGGACGGACAACGCCCTGCGGGAGCTGATCGACGTCGCCGACGACGAGGACGAGACGGTCCGCCGGATCGCCGTCGACGCGTTAGGTCGGCTCGGCAGCGTCGAGGCGGTCGAGATCATCGCGGGCGCGCTGCGCGACGAATCGGACGCCGTTCGACGGACGGCCATGTTCTCGCTCGTGCAGTTGCTCTCGGAGGCGCCCGCGTCGGCCAGCCACAAGGTCCGCGAGAAGATCGTCGGCGAACTCGAGCAGGCCAACGCCAGCGAGGCGATCGAGCCGCTGATCGAGATCCTCGATCGGAGTTCGGAGACCGCACAGCGGCGCAACGCCGCGTGGCTGCTCGGTCGGATCGCCAACGAGGAGTACCGGCAGGCGGCACAGGACGCGCTGATCGAGACGCTGGCCGACGAGGACGAGATGACCTCCAAGTTCGCCGCCACGAGCCTGTCGCTGCTCGAGGGCGGCGAACTCGAGCAGCGGTTGCTCGAACTGGTCGAGGACGACACCAAGGACGAGGAGATGCGCGTGAAGGCGCTGTTCGTCCTGGGGAAAATCGGCGGCGAGCAGTCCCGAAACCGACTGTCGTCGTTCGTCGACCGCACCGAAAGCGACCGACTCCGGAAACGGGGGTTCTCCGCACTGTCGAAACTGGGCGGTGCGGGCGCGATGAGTGGTGACTTCGCATGAGCCGATCCGAACAGAAACTCGCGGACGTCACCGGCAAGTTCACCCAGGTGATGCGCGACGGGCGCAAAATGTCCGACACCAACTGGTCGAACGGTCGGATCGTCCTCTCGAACAAGCGGCTGGTGATCGCGAGCAACGACGGGAAGACGACGGTACCGCTCTCGGAGATCAAGTCGATCAAGGGCCGCTACGACGTCAACCAGACGGTCGCGAAGGTCTCGGACTACATCAGCATCAACACCGGCGCGGATGTCCACCTGATCTCGATGGCCGAGGTCAACGAGTTCGAACTCCAGATCCAGAAAGCGATTCTGGACGGCGAGATCGTCCTCATCAAGCATCCGGCGGTCAAGGGCGGCGTCGTCCAGGACACCGACTGGAGCAAGGCCCGCGTCAAGGTCGACACCGGCGTCGCGAACTTCGCCGTCGAGAACGGCTCGTTCGTCCAGATCGAGGTCGACGACGTCGGCACGGTCGAAAGCGAGGAGCGGACGATCCTCTCGAAGGAGCGGCCGGTCATCGAAGCCGAACACACCGAGGACGGCTCGAGCGTCCAGACGTACCTCTCGGGCGGCTCGCAGAACTGCGCGGTCCTCAAGTCGGTGCTGGACAAGGGCGCCGAGAAGAACGCCTCGCAGATCGACCTCTCCGGAAAGGAGGAGGAGGTGCTGATGGCGATCTACTCCGGCGTCTCGCCGTTCGAAGTGCCGGAGTTTCTGGACATCGACACGGACGAGGTCGAGGAGATCTACGAGCGACTGATCGAACTCGACGTGCTCGAGGAAGTCCGGGTACGACGGGAGGTCGCGTTGAAACCGCGCGGCCGGAACATCGCGAGCGAAGCGATGAACAGCAAGTAGTGGGTTTCGTTTCCGGCAGTGGTGGTGTCTCGGTTCTCCTACTCTCGAGCGGCCAGCTCGAGCACAGCGATTTCGGTGTGCTCGAGCCGTGTAGGCAGAAACTGTGAAAAGGAAGGCATCGGCCGACCGCTACGCTGAGCGCGTCCGTTTCCGAGATAGATCGATCGGTCGACCGCGCGTACGTTATTCTTCTTTGAGATAGCTGACGTCGCGCTCGAGCTCGTACCCCTGAGGCACGCCGACGGTCTGGAGGCAGTCGTCGCAGAGCGGTTTCGCGTACGATTTGTTGTGGGTCTTGCCGAGGACGTTCGCGTCGTCAAGCGAGATGAGTTCGTCACAGCGGCTGCATTCGACTTTGGTGCCGTCGACGATATTCATGCGGAGAGTATCGTCGGAGGGGGCAGATAAGTATCCCGGCCGACGGTGAGAGGAGAAACCGAACGACGGTCGTTCGGCCAACAAACCTAAATACACGATATCGATATCGGCCACTAAGTTTAAATTGTGTTCTGATCGGCGAGTAGAGTTAAGTAATGTCAATTTCGGCAAGTAGACTTAATAACAGGTAGTCAGAACGTGTCCTCACTGCCCCGGCATCCGCCGGGTGCAAGACCAATACATGTTCGAACACACAGACGGAGACCGCGGTCAAGTGGGGATCGGTACCCTCATCGTGTTCATCGCGATGGTGCTGGTCGCTGCGATCGCCGCAGGCGTCCTTATCAACACGGCCGGCATGCTGCAGACGCAGGCAGAAGCCACCGGTGAAGAATCGACAAGTCAAGTGAGCGATCGACTCGAGATCGTTAGTACGTCAGGGACTGTTACTGATAATAATGTCACTGACATCGAGTTCGTGATGGCAATGGCGCCCGGATCGAACCCGATTGATCTTAATAAGACTACAGTCCAATTTATTGGAGCAGGTGGTGAAGAGAGCCTCGCAACGAAACACGACAAGAATGGCATCAATATATCAAACATTCAGGGTGTGTCGGAGCCTGCAGTTAATCCTGTTCTGACAGACAGCAGTGACCGACTTAAGCTGAATGTTTCCTTAGTGGATGCTGACAGTACTAGGGAAGAGATAGACTATCCTGAATTAGAGGAAGGAGACCGTGTATCGGTCACCTTCACGACGGACTCTGGCGCAACGACGCAGGAGGAAATCCGCGTCCCGACGACGATTACGAACGACGATAGCTCGGTGAGGCTCTAACGATGTTCAGTAACGAACCAACAGATCGAGGTCAGGTCGGTATCGGGACGCTCATCGTGTTCATCGCGATGGTGCTGGTCGCTGCGATCGCCGCAGGCGTGCTGATTAACACTGCCGGCATGCTGCAGACGCAGGCCGAAGCGACGGGTCAAGAAAGTACAGATCTCGTTTCCGAACGAATTGATGTGACCAGTGAGGTCGGTATTGTCAATGACACAGAAGATCCATCCAACCTCTCGTCGATCAATATCACCGTAACCGGTGCGGCCGGTGCTGGCGAGATTGACCTGAACGAAACGATCATTCAAGCCGTCGGTCCAAATGGACAGGAAACACTTACGATGAATCGCTCGGATAGGGCCAACGTAAGTAAGTTGCAGAGCGGTGAGTTTGCAGTTCTTGATGAGGACGGTACCTTTATGTCCTCTGACCAGGCTGTCCTCACCGAAGAGAATGATGACTTTACATTAGTCATGAACCCAGACACGTCACCGTTTGGTGATGGCGATGCGACGTTCGGCGAAGGCGATGAGTCGTCGTTGAGCATCGTTTCGCCATCTGGTGCAACCACGGAGGTCGAACTCCGAGCACCTGATCTGTTCACCGACCGTGGCGGAGCGGTCCAGCTCTAATTCGGCGGCATCGATTAACTATATTTTTCGGATACGATTGACTCGGTAGCCGATTGTTCTCAAAGGGTTCCGTCGAGCAACGGTAGTGGCAACCACTAACTCGACCGGTTCGAACCTCTGATCAGCAACTCTACGGTAAATGGCCAGAGCGCTTTTAAGAATCTGTTACATCAAGAGAATACAATGGGGTTCAGTACGAGCGGCGCTATCATCGTCATACTCATCGGCGTTCTCGTCGCCTTCAGCGCCATCGTCCCCACCGTCTTCGGTATCACCAGTACGACCGGTGATGCGTTTTCGACGAAGAGCGAACACTTTCGCGATCAGACGAACACGGAGATCACCGTCGAGTCGTTCGAGGCGATCAACGAGTCGGGATCGGTGACGGGTGCACTCCTCAACGTTACCAACGACGGTGCGACGTCGTTGTCCGTCGAACGGACCAATATCGTCGTCAACGGCGAGTATTATCCGACCAACGCTTCCGACGCGGAGACGACGATCATCGCCAACGACAGCACTCGCTCGAGCAGTAATATCTGGTCTCCGGGGACAGTATTGCAGGTCGAGATCGACAACGCGAAACTCGAGAGCGACGCCGAAATCACCGGCGACGGGGATCGCGTCAAGATAACGACCGAGCACGGAGTCGCTGCGACGGCCGAGATCAACGGAGGGGCCTGAGAGATGTCGAGCGTCACGGCGACCCACCTGATCATGTTCATCGGGAGCCTCGTGATCGCCTCGGCGGTCGCAGGGACGGTAGTCATGGAGGTCAATCAGGTGAGCGACTCGATCGAGACGCGCGGCTCGGCGGTCGCCGAGGAGATCGAGACCGACATCGCGATCATCAGCGACGAGTCGCAGTCAGACGCGATCGTCAACCAGACGAACGAGACTGCGACGGTCCTGGTGAAGAACATCGGCGACCGGGACGTCCCAGCCCACCCGAGTTACGTCGACGTCCTCGTCGACGGCTCCTACGATCCCGTGACGAGCGTCGAGCGCGTCGACGCCGACAGTAACCGCTGGGCGCCCGGCGGGGTCGTCGAGGTGACCGCATCGTTCGGGGACCAAACCGTCCACAACGATACGGAGATCACCGTCATCGTCAACGGGAACGAGGACAGCATCGACATCTACGTGTAGTGAACTAAATGCACACGAGTACCCTGGCAGCCGCGACGGCGACTCAAACACAGACTGGAGGAGACAATGAGTATACTCGATGACGACGACGAACTAGAGGACGACAGCGCCGACGATGACCTGCTGGGCGGTGCCGACGACGATCTGATGGGCGGCGAAATGGGATTCGCCGACGATAACGAAGGCGGCTCCGACGACGAGGAGCTGTCCTACCGCCTCGACGAGATCGAGAAGGAGATCGACTCCCTCGAGGGGAAGGTCGAGACCGTCCGCGGCGAAAACGAGAAGATCAGCGACTCGATCCAGACGGTCGAGCGGAACGTCGATCGGCTCGTCGATATGTACGAGATCGTCACGCAGGGAATTAACCCCTTCGTGGGTGATCAGGAGATCGGCGACGCGTTCGAGACTGCGACCGGAGACGGCGGCGTCTTCGGGGGCGACGATCCCGCCGACGACATCGACGACGATATCACGGACGCCGAAGCGGAGGATTTCCTCGACGATGACATCGAGGACGACGACGAGGACGACTTCGCGGCCGACGAGTTCGACGACGGCGAAGTGATCGACGACCCGCTCGAGGAGGACGGCGACGGAGACGACGACGGCGACGATGACCCGCTCGAGGACGATCCGTTTGCGGAGGAGTTCGACGAGGGGGACGACGATGACCTCGGGTTCGATGATGACGATGACGACGACGAGACCGAAGCGGACGAGGCCGATGTCGCCGGGCTCGAGGAGCCAGCTGATCCCGAACCCGAGCCGGTAGCGACCGAGGACACGATCGATCAGCCCGCGGACGACCCGGACGCAACCCAGTCAGCATCGGAGACGGTCGCCCCCGGCGAGAACGGTGAGATGGGCGACCCGCCGTATCTGGTGCGCCATCCCTCGCGAACCGACGCGGAACTCGTGACGATCGAGTGGCTGCAGTACCTCATCGAGACCGCCGGGATGGACGGCGCGGCCCGGACGATCGCCTACTACGAGTCGATCGACTGGATCTCCGACCCCGTCGAAACGTACCTCCAGTCGCTGTTGAACGGGTTCAGCGACGGACCCGTTGCGGACGACGAGATCGAACCGCGGTCGGTGCTGACCACCGACGAGCACAAGCGGAGCCTGCAGTACATCGCGAACATCGCGACCCCCGAGAAATCGACGGCGCTGTCCGTCGACTCGCCGAACGACGCCGGCGCGGCCGATCGGTCGTCGGAGTGACGACTGGTCGGGAGGCCAGAAGTTTTGTATGGAGTGCATAAGTACGTAGCGCGTACCCGGCGGTCCGCGTCCGCGGCGAAGAGCCGGCAGCGAAGACCGACGAGAACGGAGATCTAAACCTCTATGGGGATTACCGACCGTACTGCGGGGGCAGCAGACCTCACGAAGTCCATCATTCAGGCGTACGACGAGATGGAGCTTCCGACGAAGGTCTACCTCCCCGCGATCCTGCTGCCCGCGGTACTGATCTTCCTCGGAACGATCGTCGCGGCGGTCGTCGTCGATCTGTTCCTGTTAGCCAGGCTGCTGCTCCCGGTGCTCGGACTGCTGATCGTCCTGGCCGCGATCGGGTATCCGCGACTCGCCGTCGACAGACGCCGCGTCGAGATGGAAAACCGGTTCCACCTCTTCGTGATTCACATGACGGTGCTGTCGACGACCAACATCGACCGGATGGAGGTCCTCCGCCAGCTCGCCAAGGAGGAGGAGTACGGGGAACTGGCGGACGAGATGCAACGCATCGTCGATCTGGTCGACGTCTGGCACCTGAGCCTCGACGACGCGTGTCGCCGGCGGGCGAAGGCGGTTCCGAGCGAATCCGTCGCGGACCTCTTAGAGCGGATGGCCTACACCCTGAGCGCCGGTCAGGAGTTGGCCGAGTTCCTCCAGCAGGAGCAGGACGTCCTCGTCGAGAAGTACTCGACCGTCTATAGACAGTCGCTCAGCAACCTCGACGTCCTGAAGGACCTGTACCTCTCCCTGATCATCTCGACGACGTTCGCGCTGGTGTTCGCGATCGTTCTCCCGCTACTGACCGGCAATAACCCGACGATCACGGTGAGCATCGTCATCGTCATGTTCACGTTCGTCCAGATCGGCTTTTTCTTCGTTATCAAGGCGATCGTCCCGGACGATCCGATCTGGTACCTCGAGGAGGGGTACCGGACGCTGACCAAGAAACTGCTGCTCGGCTCGACGGTCGTCGGCGTCGGGGGGAGCGTCCTGCTGATCGGCGTGCTGGCGTTGATGGTCTTCGGCGTGCTCCCCGGTGCGGGGTTCGTGAAGTCGCTCCCGATGTTGCTGTATATGCCGATCTCGACGACGCCGCTGCTGATTCCGGGCGTCGTCTTCTGGCACGCGGAGCGAAAGACGTTCAACCGCGACCGGGAGTTTCCGAACTTCATCCGGGCGCTGGGGACCAGCGAGAGCGCGAAGCAGAGCACGACGTCGGAGGTGCTGGCGACGCTTCGCGAGCAGGATTTCGGGCCGCTGACGGAGAACGTCGACGACCTGTACCGCCGGTTGAACATGCGCCTGAGCACCGAGAAGTCCTGGCGGTACTTCACCGGCGACGCCCACTCCTTCCTGGTCCAGAAGTTCAGCGAGATGTACCTGATCGGTCGGGAGATGGGCGGCGGCCCCAAGCGACTCGGCGAACTCATCAGCCAGAACATGAGCGCGATCGTCAACCTGCGCGAGGAGCGGAAACAGCAGACGACGACGCTCGTCGGCGTCATCTACGGGATCACGGCGGCGGCGTCGTTCGCCTTCTTCATCGGGCTGGAGCTGGCGGCGATGCTCTCGAGTTTCGATATCGACACGCAGGGACAGGTCATGGCCGGATCGCTGATCCACACCGACCAGTACAACATCTACGTCCTGCGGTATCTCATCATCCTCGTACTGATCTTCAACGCGTTCATCTCGTCGCTGCTGCTCCGGGTGGCCGACGGCGGCCACTTCGGCAACTCCTACATCCACTTCACGGCGCTGCTCTGGATGGGGGCGGTCACCGGCACGATTACGGAACGGCTGATCGACGTGATCATCACCGTCGACCTGTGACGCGGGGCGGCCGCAAGAACGATCAGGCCGCCGGCGGAACGAACGATGCAATGCTCCCCGACCCGCACGCACACGTCAGCCGTGCCCGCGGCATCGAATCGATCCAGAGCGGCCTGTTGCTGTTCGGGTTTACGCTCCTGCTTGCGCTGTTTATGGGAGCCGTGGTCTTCCTGAACGGATCCGGCTGATACCGCGAAAACGCGAAAAAACGAAGCGGCCGCGACGCCTCACTCGAGCGCCTCGAGCAACTCCCCGAGGCTGTTCGACTCGTCGAGTCCGTGTTTGGCCATCGCGGTTCGAACCTGCGCTTCGGTGAGTGCCGGCGTGAAGTCGGACTTCGAGAGCAGCAGCGACGCCGCGCGGTTCGTCGGCGTGTTCCGGGAGACGTGGCGCGCGTACCAGAAGACGAGGCTGTTGAACGTACCGACGACGTCGTCGGAGGTCATCCGGTGTCTGACCGTGTCGTCGCCGAACCGCGAGACGATGTCGATCGCAAAGCGGGTGTCGACGCGCTCGAGTTCGTCCGCGAGCAGCGACCGGGCGGCCTCGGGGCTCCGGACGCCGTCCGCGGGTGCGGAACCGCGGCGGTCGGCCGCCCGAGCGGCGGATTCGTCCGGGCCCGCGTCCGCCGCGGGAGCCGGTTGCTCGCCGCCGTTCGACGGGGACGCGGGGGCCTGGGACTGCGACTGGGATTGGGTCTTGGACTGCGGAAGCGACTGCGACGACGCCTCCCGCTCGTCGGGAACGTTCGGCGGCCGCCGATCGGCGGAGACCACGTATCGCCCGTCGTCGATCTCGTCCACGTACGGGCTCTCGGTGAAGTCGAGATCGTCGGGCGAGAGGGCACCGCTCGCGTCCGCCGACGACTGTCGTTCGTTCGGGAGCACGGGCGGAACGTCGGCCTTCTCTTTTGGATCGCCACCCTCGTTACCTGTTGTCATTGGCTGCCAACTCTAGGCGGCTTTCGCGCCGAACAGAAAGAAACCTTTGTTGGATTCCGACAGCGTCTTCCGTGAACGAAAGTACAGATAGCCATAATTACTTAATAGGTTGGTTCATATAGCTTTCATCGATGACTACTCGTCGCAGCCCGCATCGAGACGGTAATTTCTGGTCTGGAGCGTTCGCCAGCCTCGACGGGCTGCGAGCAAACGAGCGGCGGGGCCGGTGGTGAGTACACCATGTTATTGTCCATAATCGGGAATCTACTCGGCGACGGTGACGAGCAGAGTACCGACGGAAACGACGGCGGTGGAAACGACCTGATGGGCGGCGACCTGTCCGGAAGCACGAGCGACGAAGGGCTGATGCCCGGCGCGAACGACTCGAGTTCGGACGGCGGTGACGACATCCTCGCCGACGGCAGTAACGGCGGAATGGGCGGTATGGACGACATGGACGACATGGGCGGCGACGACGACCTGCTGGGCGACGACGGCGGAATGGGCGGCATGGACGACATGAACGGCGAGATGTCGCTCGACGGGATGGACGGCAGTGGGGGCGATGACGGCCCCTCCAGCGAACTCGAGTCCCGCGTCGAGGAGATCGAAAACGACGTCGGCTCGCTCTCCTCGACGGTCAACACCGTCCAGAGCGAGAACGAGAAGATCAGCGACTCGCTCGAGGAGATCGAGGAGGACATCCGCAAACTCCTCGAGGTCTACGAGATGGTCACCCAGGGCGTGAACCCGTTCGTCGAGGGCGACTCGCTGAGCGACTCCTTCGAGCACGGCAGCGGCGGGGGCGGCGGCGGGGGCGCCCAGGGGTCGGGCAACTTCGGCGGCGAAAGCCTGTTCGACAGTGACGTCGAGGAGGAGGAAGACGAGGAGATCGACGAGGACATCGCGAACGCCGAAGCCGAGGACTTCCTCGACGACGGCATGGACGAGATGGACGACGGCGGAGACGACGTCGAGTTCGACGACGTCGGGATGGACGACGAGTTCGACGAGATGGACGACGGCGGAGACGATCTCGAGTTCGACGCGGCGGAGGAGGACTCGAGTTCGAACTCGAGTTCCGACGCGGCCGAGGGGGACCTCTCCTTCGACGAACTGAAATCCGAGTACGAGTCCGGCGACGCCGACTGGGACGAGGGCGCCGCGAGCGACGACGGTGCCGACGAGTCCGAGGACCCGTTCGCGGAGGCGGACGAAGGTGGCGACGCGCTCGAACTCGACGACGGAGCCGACGAGGAAGGCGAGGACGATCTGTTCGCCGAGGACGCCGCAGCTACCGGCACCGATGCCGGGGATACCGGCGATGCCGAAACGGCCGCGACGATCGACGACCTCGAGGGCGACTCGACCGGCCCCGAACCCGCCGGCGACATCGCCTGGGACGACGGCGGCCGACCGTACCTCGAGTCGATCCCCTCGGAGTACGACACGCAGTTCGTGGTGATGGACTGGCTGGACTACCTCGTGAGCGAAGCGGGGCTCAACGGCGCCGCCCGAACCATCAAGTTCTACGAGTCGATCCGGTGGGTGAGTTCGCCGGTCGAGGAGCACCTCCAGACGACGCTGAACGGGTTCGGCGGCGGGCCGGACGTCGAGGAGCCGGAGCCGCGGTCGGCGCTGGGCGTCAACCACAAGCGGAGCCTCTGGCGGATCAGCCAGATCAAAACGCCGGAGAAGGAGCGGACGCCGTTCGACGAGTGGTTGGCCCAGGAGGGGCTTGACGGCCTCGAAGGAGACGTTGCGGACGCCGACGGAGACGCCGCCGACGAGGACGGCGAACTCTCGATCGACATCGACGGTCCCGAAGACGCTACCGACGACCTCGAGGTCGACGCGGTCGACGACGAGGACGGCGACGAAGACGCCGACGTCGAAGCCGATGCTGATGCGGCCGACATCGCCGACCCCGGTACCGCCTCTGACTCAGTCACTGACACCGACACCGACGGCGGTTCGGGCGAGGAACTCGTCTACACCGCCGTCGACGACGTCGACGGCTCAGGGTCCGACCGAATCGAGACCGAGGCGGATGCGAGCACGGACGCAACCGCGGACGTGCACACGAACGACCCGCAGCGAGCGGCCGACGACGAGTCCGGCGATGCGACCCTCGAGGACGGCGAGGGTGAGACGGAGACGAACGGCGCCCAGAAGATCCTCATCGACGAGTCAGGGTCGGAGTCGACGTCCGAGGGCGACGCCGGCGCGCCCTCGAGCGCCGACGCCGGTCGCGGCCGAGAGACGGCGCCGGAGGCCGTCACCGAGACCGGGACAGGGGCCGGGACCGACGCCGTCTGGACGGACGACACCAATGCGACCGTCCTCCGCGAGAACCGCGCCGTCGACGACGAGTTCAACGCCGACAACGGCCAGATGATCTGGGTCGACTCGGACGTCGTCCTCTCGGAGGCCGGCGCCGACCGCTACAACGCGGGCGGCTACGCTCGCGCGGCGGATGGGGAGACGGCGGACCGAGACGGCGACGACTCCCTCAAACCGCTTTTCATCCCGGACGAGGAGGGGAACCTGACGATCGAACCCCTCCAGTTGCTCCTCGTCCACGACGACGAGACCGAGCGGAACTGATACACTATGAGCAAGATCAACAATATCTTCTCTATCGGATTGGACGACCGCGACCGGCTCAACAAGGAGCTCGGGGGCGGTATTCCGACTGGCAGCATCGTTCTCATGGAAGGCGACTACGGGGCCGGCAAGAGCGCGATCTCCCAGCGGTTCGCCTACGGGCTGTGCGAGACGGGCAAGTCGGTCACGTTCCTCTCGACGGAACTCGAGGTACAGGGCTTTATCGACCAGATGGACTCGCTGAACTACAACGTCGAGGAACACCTCCTGTTCGAGAACATGCTGTTCCTCCACGGCGACTTAGACAGCGGGGGCGTCCTCTCCTCGAACACCGACGAGGACAACCGCCAGGATCTGCTGACAGATCTGATGGAGGAGGAGACGCTGTGGTCGGCCGACATCATCATCATCGACACCTTCGACGCGATCCTCCGTAACGATCCGAAGTTCGAGGCGCTGGTCCGGCAAAACGAGGAGCGCCAGGCCGCCCTCGAGATCATCTCCTTTCTCCGCGACATCATCTCGCAGGGGAAGGTCGTCGTGCTGACGGTCGACCCCTCGACGGTCGGCGAGGAGGCGATCGGGCCGTTCCGATCGATCGCCGACGTGTTCATCGAACTCGAGATGATCGAGGTGGGCAACGACATCCGGCGGCAGCTGTTCATCAAGCGGTTTGCGGGCATGGGCGAACAGGTCGGCGACCGGGTCGGCTACTCGGTCCGGTCGGGAACGGGAATCGTCATCGAGAACCGGAGCGTCGCCTAAGACGGTGGTCGCCGCATGACGGAAATGGGGACGCCGAAGCCGTCCGACGAGCTTCAGGAGATCGCCGCGCGCCGCCCGCACCTCCGCGAGCACCTCAAGAAGTTCCGGCAGATCACCGGCGAGTTCCCGATGTTGATCGACGAGCCGACGGCCGAACACGAGGTCGCGCACCCGAACGTCATCTATCCGGTCGGCGGTCCGATTTTCAGTCACGTCTACGGCGACGTCGGGACGAAGATGCAGTACTTCGCCGTCGAGCCAACGCTCTCCGAGGAGGAACAGGAGGTCTTCGAGAACGTCAAGGACTCCCTGCTTCGCCGCAGTGCGACCAAGAAGGCCCCCGAGAAGGACGCCGAGTACGACGACCGGATCGAGGAACTGCTCCGGGAGACGACCCACATCAAGGGCGAGGAGACGGACAACCTCCTCGAGGAGCTGAAAGTCCGGTTCCACCCCGGCATCGAGGAGGTCCCTCAGGAGACCTACGAGAACATCCGCTACCGCCTGAATAGGGACATCGTCGGCCTGGGCCCGCTCGAGCCGATCATGCGGGACCCGGAGAACGAGGACATTCACGTGATCGGCCCCAACGAGTGTTACGTCGATCACGGCGTGTTCGGGATGGTCGAGACGTCGGTCGATTTCGGGTCCCAGGAGGAGTTCGACCGCTGGCTCTCGAACATGGGCGAGCGGATCGGCAACCCGATGACCGACGCGGAGCCGATCGTCGACTCGACCCTGCCCGACGGGTCGCGTCTGAACGTCATCTACAGCGACGACGTGAGCGTGAAGGGGCCTTCGCTGACGATCCGTCAGGGCGACGAGGTGCCCCTTTCGGTCACTCAGATTACCAACTGGGGGACCCTTTCGCCCGAACTGGCCGCGTACCTCTGGCTCTGTCTCGAGAACGAGCAGACGGTGTTCGTCGTCGGGGAGACGGCGTCGGGGAAGACGACGACGCTGAACTCCATCATGTCGTTCATCCCCCGCGACTCGAAGATCTACACCGCGGAGGACACCGCCGAGGTGCTGCCGCCCCACGACACCTGGCAGCAGCTGTTGACTCGAGAGAGCCAGAGCGAGGACAGCGTCGACGTCGACATGTTCAAACTGGTCGAGGCCGCCCTGCGTTCCCGCCCCGAGTACATCGTCGTGGGTGAGGTTCGTGGCGAGGAGGGTCGGATGGCGTTCCAGGCGGCCCAGACCGGCCACCCGGTCATGCTGACCTTCCACGCGAGCGACATCGTCTCGATGATCCAGCGCTTTACCGGGGACCCGATCAACGTCCCCGAGACGTTCATGGACAACGCCGACGTGGCGCTGTTCCAGAACCGCGTCAAGCAGGGCGACGACGTCCTGCGCCGGGTCACCTCGGTCCAGGAGATCGAGGGCTACTCCGAGCAGATGGACGGTGTCGTCACCCGCCAGGTGTTCTACTGGGACCCCGTCGAGGACGAGATCGTCTTCCAGGGGATGAACAACTCCTACGTGCTCGAGGACCAGATCGCGACGCTGCTGGGGTACGCCGAGACCCGGGACATCTACGACGACCTGCGGTTCCGCGCCGACATCATCGAGCGGATGATCCAAGAGAATATCCTCGAGTACCACGAGGTCAACTCGGCGATCGAGTCGTTCCAGCGCGACGGCGTCGAGGGGCTGCCGTTCCACATCACGCGGCCGGACTAGCGACCTGAACGAGCTCCGACGGACGCGCGGAGACGGGCCGTCGGTAATACCTAAATGCTAAGATAATTCACGAGAGAGGGAAGGGTATGACCGAGGACGTCGTCGCCGATTTCACGGGGCGGTTCTTTTTCAATCGCGGCGGAGGGGGAGACGGGACGCCGTTTAACGGCCGGATCATCACGACCGAAAAGCGAGTCGTGCTCGTGACCGAGGACGAGAAGAAGACGATTCCGCTCTCGCGGGTCGTCGACGTCAACGTCGGCTCCGTCCCGAACCACGTCAGGCAGTTCTTCGACGATACGGTGACGATCGGATACAAGACCGACGAGGGAACCCGCAGCGCGGTCATCGAGAGCCGCGGCGAGTCCGTCGAGGAGTTCGTCTCGCTGCTGTTTCGCTGCCTGCTTGACGGCCGCAAAGCCGCCGTCCGCCATCCGGCCCGCGTCGGCGGCCGCGTCAAGGACACCTCGGTCGTCCCGGGGAAGATCGGCATCGACGACCGCCGGATCGAGGTCCGCTCGAAGGCCGGCACCTTCAGCTTCGACGTCGAGACCGTCATGGAGATCGACCGGACCAATCGGATCGGCGAGAGCGACGACCGCGTGACGCTGGTCGTCAAACACATCGACCGCGACTCGGGGCTGACCCAGACCTCGCTGATCGCCCCCTCGAGGAGCCAGTACGTGAACCTGCTCGCCCGGTTCCTCCGCCTCGAGTTCGACGAACTGCGCGAGGAGGTCGCGGACCTCGAACTCTCGAACCCCGAAAAGCGGGTGCTGGTCGGCGTCCACGCGACCGGCGGCGACATCGACTTCACCAACATGTTGGACGGGGATCCGACCTACGTGACGAACGTCTTGAACTCGGTTCAGAACAAGGGGCTGATCGTCGAGAACGGCAACGAGCTGTCGCTGACGGCGAAGGGGCGGATCATCGTCAGCGAGCGCATCGAGGACGTCAACGCGGGCGGGACGCTCGATCAGCTGGATCGGTAACGTCGCGGTTTCTATATTCTCGCACCGAGCGATACGCGAGTACCGCGCGAATCAGCGGTAGAAAAACGAGGGCCGGCTACCGGTCGAACAGTTCGTCCGGATCGATGCGCGTGTTCTCGGAGTTCTCGACGAGCAGATCCGCGAGCGCCTGCTCGAGTTCGTCCCGCCGCGGCAAGGCGAGCATCTGGCAGGTGAACACCTGGTCGCTGTCGGTCTGGATGCTCGAGTCGAGCATGAACGCGTGATCGTCGGTCTCGGCGATCTTCGAGGTGATCGGGCTCATGATCGACGAGCCGGTGTCGGCGACGAACTCCGGGGGCTGGTGTTTGATCTCGGCGTCTAAGACGTTCGCCCAGCCGTCGATGAAGCCGCTGGTCATGATGTTGCCCAGTTCCTTGAGCGCCTCCTGCTCCATGCTGCCCCACTGTTCGTCGGTCTCCATGGGCACCAGCGAGTCGACGACCGCCCGTCCGGAGGGCTGGTCGAACAGGATGATAAGGAAGCCGCCGAGTTTCCCCTCGAATTCCATGACGTTGCCGACGTAGCGCTTGTTGCCGACCTCGTGGGGGATGTCCTCGATCGGCACGAGCGTCAGCCGACTGACGTTAACGTTCGTGTCGATGCCGGTCATCGAGGTGATGTTCGCTGCGGCCTTCTCGGCCCCCTCCTTGGTCATGTCCGTAAAGACCTCGAGTTTCTCGAAGGAGATGCCGTCCTCGGCGCGGGGCGTGAGCGCGCGCTCGAGGGAGGTCGAGTCCGGTACGAGAAGGATGCGGAAGTCGACGGGTTCGTTGACCGAGCCCTGCGAGGCTTCGACGCGACTGCGGAACACGAGCAGGTGAGTGTCCTCTTCCGTCGCCGACTGGGGCAAGACGTCGACGCCGGTGCCCTCGATGTAGTCCGGCGGCGAGTTCTTGATCTTGGCGTTCAGGTAGTTCGCCCAGCCGTCGACGAACCCGCTGGACATGATGTTGCCGACCTCCTTGATGCTGCTCTTTTTCTTCTCGGGGTCGTCGGCCGGGACGAGTTCGTCGGTGATCGCGCGTCGGCCCCGTTCGTCGAACGCGAGGACGACCTCACCCGCGATTTCGCCGCTCAGATCGATGTTGACGCCGGCGAACTCCGTGCCGATGAACTCGTACTGCAGGTCCGACGCGGACATCAGCGACACGTTTGTCACCTGGACGTTCGTGCTGATTCCCGTCAGCTGCGAGAGGGATTCGGCGGCCGACTGCGCACCGTCGTGGGCGAGCTCCTGAAAGGTCTCGAGTTCTCGAATGTCGATTTCCATGGCGACTTACCCGGCCACGATGCTGTTGAGTTCCTCGAGCACGCTCTCCTTCTGGAAGGGTTTCGTGATGTAGCCCTCGGCGCCGGCCTTGATCGAGTCTTTCATCTGCTCGGCCTGCTCGACGCTGGTGCACATGACGACCTTCGCGTCCGAATCCATGTCCGTGATCTCGTCGGTCGCCTCGATTCCGTCCTTGATCGGCATGACGATGTCCATAAAGACGATGTCCGGCGATTCTTCCTGGTAGAGTTCGACGGCTTCGACGCCGTTCTCGGCTTCCCCGACGATGTTGTGATCCTCCTCGAGGATTTCGCGGAGGAGATCCCGCATGAACCCAGAATCGTCTGTAATCAGCACGTCCATGAACGGTCCAATACACCAAGATGACTTAACAATACTGCCCGAATGAACAACTTCGTTACTGGTACGAGTGCAGAGAAAATAGGGAGTTTCGTGGTTTAGGAGAGGGCGTGTGGCTGGTCGGTCGAGCTGAATTCAAGGAGTTCGCGTACGCGCGTACGAAGGACCATATTTGTATCGGCCGTTAGCCGCCGATCGGCGCTGCGGCCGGACGCAAACCGACGGCTGTCGACCGAGGACGATCCGAGTTCGACTCGAGAAGGATGGAATCGAACGATGACGGAGATTACAACGTTTCGACGTCGAGGACCATCACGACCTCGCCCTCGCCGAGGACGGAGGCGCCGCTGATTCCGGGCGCGCCGCTCAGGAGTCCCTCGAACGGTTTGATGACGACCTCCTCCTGGCCGACGACGTCGGAACACCGGAGGTAGACCTGCCTGACGGTGTCCTTGATCCGGATGACCATATCGTCGTCCGACGGTTCGGCCTCGGGCACGTCGAGGTGATCGCGAAGCGACAGCAGCGGGTAGACGCGCTCGTCGTGGGTGATCGTCGGCCGACCCTCGACGGACTCGACGGTCACGTCCTCGAACTCGGAGATCTCGTCGATGTTCTTGATCGGCACGCCGTACTGCTCGTCGCCGACGGTGACGAACAGCACCCGGACGATGGCGACGCTGACCGGCAGCGTGAGCGTGATGGCCGTGCCCTCGTCGGGTTCGCTCTCGACGTTGATCGAGCCGTCGACGCCGCGGACGACCTGATTGACCACGTCCATCCCGACGCCGCGGCCGCTGACCTCGGTGACCTCCTCGGTGGTCGAGAAGCCCGGGTGGAAGATGAGGTCGTACACCTCGGAGTCGTCCAGCACCTTCACCTCCTCCTCGGTCTTGATGCCCTGCTCGACCGCCTTCTCGCGGATTCGTTCGACGTCGAGCCCGGCGCCGTCGTCCTCGACGGTGATCGAGACGCGGTCGCGCTCGCGCTCCCCGACGAGTTTGATCGATCCCTCGCGGGGTTTGCCCTTCTTCTCGCGCTCCTCGGGCGATTCGATCCCGTGGTCGACCGCGTTCCGGATGAGGTGCATCAGCGGATCGCTCAGTTCGTTGAGGATCGAGCGATCCATCTCGATGTCGACGCCCTCCATCTCGAAGTCGATCTCCTTGCCCTGATCGCGGGAGATGTCCCGGACCACGCGCGGGAAGTTGCCGACGATCTTCTTCAGGGGAACGAGGCGGATCTGCAGCACCGTATCCTGCAGGCTCGAGGTGATCTTGCCGTGTTCCTCGAGTTCGTCCTCGGCCTCGACGAGGTCGTGTTCCTCGATGATCTTCCGGAGCTTGATCCGGCTGGTGACCATCTCCTCGACCTGATTGTAGAGCTGGTCGATCTGCTCGACGTCGACGCGGATGGACTCGACTTCCTGGGTGCCGTGGGAGACGCCGGAGCCGGAACCGGAACTGCCCTCGTCACTGTCGTCGGCGTCCTCGCTCGCCGCGTTGTCCGCATCGGCATCGGCGTCGAGATCATCGGTAAGCTGCCCGACGGCGACGCCGTCGACGTACCGGTTCTCGTCGTAGAAGCCGGCGATGTCGTCGCTCCCGACCGCATCGCCCGTGCGCAGGTACGCGTCGAACACGCCGCCGAACTCCTCGGACTCGAGCACGTCGTCGTCGGGGACGATCCGGACGACGTCGTACTCGTCTTCGGTCGCGTCGAGGACGAACATCGCGTCGACGTGGGGCGCGTCGTCGTTGTCGATGCTGACGGACGCCCGGTAGAGGTCCTCGTCGTCCGCGAGGTCGACGGCGTCGGCCAGGTCCTCCAGCGGAACGTCGTGGACCGCAGCCAGGTCCGAACTCGAGTCGGTACCGTCGTCGCTCGCGCTTTCCACCTCGTCTCCGCTCGCGTCCGCTTGCTCGCCGTCTTCGAGCGACGCGCGAATCTCCTCGATCGTCGCCTCCGGGTTCGTGTGGGTCTCCCCGTCGTCGGAGATCTCGTTGACCATCGCCTCGAGGTGGTCGACGCCCTCGAAGATGAGGTCCATCCGTTCGGGGGTGACCGCGAGTTCGCCGTCCCGGATGCAGTCGAGCAGGTCCTCGATCGCGTGGGCCATGTTGCTCGCCTTGGTGTAGCCCATCACGCCGAAGTTGCCCTTGAGGTTGTGCGCGACCCGGAACACCGTCTCGATGGCGTCGGCGCTCTCCGGGTCGTCCTCGAGATCCAGCAGGGCGTTGTTCAACTTCCGGATGTCCTCCTGGCTCTCTTGGACGAAGGTGCTGGTCGCGTCGCTCACGCGGACCACCCCCGGAAGGCGTTGACGACGCCTTCAGCGAGCCGCTCCTTGGGGAGGACCATGTCGACGTCGACCCGGTCGGCGGCGACCTTCGGCATCCCGTAGACGCGGGAGGTCGCCTCGTCCTGGACGATCGCCTTGCCGCCGGCCGCCTTGATCGCGGCCAGTCCCTCGGCGCCGTCGGCGCCCATGCCGGTCATGATGACGCCCGCGAGGTTGCCACGTACCGTCTCGGCCGCGGTCTCCATGGTGACGTCGATGGCCGGCTTGACGTTGTGGCGCTCGGGGCCGTCGTCGTGTTCGACGGTGAGCCGGCCGTTGCGCCAGCCGGTGACGGCCATGTGCTTGCCGCCTTTCGCCAGTACGGCCTCGCCGGGCCCGATCGTGTCGCTCCCGGTCGCTTCTCGAATGTCGTACGCTGTTCGGTCATTGAGGCGTTTCGCAAAACGCTCCGTGTAGTGATCTGCCATATGTTGGACTACCAGAATTCGTAACCCTGCTCGCTCGGGAAGTTCGGAGAGGACCCGCTCGACGACGCGCGGGCCGCCGGTCGATGCGCCGATGACCAGCGTCGGGTCGTTCGGAAACTCCGCGGCGACGTCGATCGTCGACCCGGCGGTGCCAGCGCTGGCGCCGCCGCCGGAGCCGGTACTCGGGTCGCGGTTCGACGCCGTCGATTTCGACACGTCCGCGCTCGCAACCGCTTCGACCTGTTCGATGATCTCGTCCTGCTTCGACCAGATGTCGACCGAGTTGTCGCCCGACGGCTTCGCGATGAAGTCGACCGCACCGGCCTCGAGCGCATCGAACGTCGCGTCGGCGTTTTTCGTCGTCTGCGAGCTGATGACCAGCATCGGCGTCGGGTTCTCGGCCATCACCCGCTCGATCACCTCGTGGCCCGTCAGCCCGGGCATCTGAATGTCGATCGTCGCCACGTCGGGCTCGAGACGATCGATCATCGCGACCGCCTCGGTGCCGTTCTTGGCGCGGCCGACGACCTCGACGCCGCCGTCCTCGAGGATCTTCCCGAGGGTTTCGCGCATGACCGCGGAGTCGTCGGCGATGACGGCTCGGACCATCAGTGGGCGAAACTGTGGCTCGGTCGGCGGGTCGCGGTCGTCCCTGCCCCGTCCCCGGTCGCGGTTTCGGTCTCGGTATCGGTCCCGGTCACGGCCACGGCCAGCGTCGACGCGCCACCGTCAGCCCCGGGGGCCGTAGTACTGCCGCCAGTCCCGTCGTGGGCTGCGGTGTCGCTGGTGGTGTGGGTAGTACTGCTGGTGTCGGTGCCGGCGCCGGTAGCCGTCGCGGCGCCGACCGCGAGTAGCGGTCGATCCTGCCGTGAGACGCTGGGGGAAAAAGCGGTTATCATAGCTGGTCGTCGGGAGCGGTTGCCCATCCTGGCAGCTGGATCGACGCCGTCGACGGCCCGATCGTGCTCGAGCGTGGAGCGGCGATCGGACCCGGAATCGAACCCGATCTCGTCCTCGTCCGCGAGCCCGACGGTCTCCAAACCGCCGGCACGGACGCCGTCGGAACCGTCCGCTCGAGCGTCCACGCACGCGCGTGTGGTATTGTCGACGGTCGATACGTTCACTGCCATGGAACTGGGTTGTGATGTTCGCCGCATAAAGAATTCGGCCGATCGAGGTTATTTTCCGGAGAGATTCGGGCCTCGGAATCCGAGCGAATCGTCTGGAGTCCGTTTCCGAACAGTCTCCGAACGCTGACAGGTCGGTCGAGTTGGCCGTGTAAGTTATGTAGGCAGCGTTGAAACGACCCAAGCGAATGGCGGGATCCGCTCGGCTGTGTGTGACAAATCAGAAAGGAGGCGTCGGAAAGACGACCGTTGCGATCAACCTCGCCGGTGCGTTGAACGAACGCGGACGAGACGTGCTCTTCGTCGATCTCGATCCGCAGGGCAACGCGACCGAGGGGCTGGGACTGCTCGACGCCTACGACGCCGAGCCGCCGACGCTGCTCGACGCGCTCGTGGACCCGTCCGGCGTCCCGCTCGAGGAGATCGTCTACGAGCACGCCGAGATGGACGTGCTCGCGAGCAACGTCGACATGAACGCGGCCCAGTCGACGCTGGCCGAGCAGCCGGACGGCGACGGCCGACTCGACGCGTTGCTGACCGCCCTCGAGCGCGAGGGCGACTACGACGTCGTCGTCGTCGACTGCCCGCCGCAGCTCGGACTGATCACCGACAACGCCCTCTGTGCGACCGAGAACCTCGTGATTCCGGCGCTGGCCGAATCGACGAGCAAGCGCTCGCTCGAGTTGCTGTTCGACTACGTCGGCTCCCTCGAGATGGACTACGACGTCGAGATCGAGCCGCGCGCGCTGGTCGCGAACCGCGTCGAGTACACGAACCAGGCCGACGAGATGCTCGAGTGGTTCGACGAGGCGCTGCCGGACGTGCCGCTGTTCGAGGTGCGCAAGCGCGTGGCGCTCCAGCGGGCGTTCGAGGCCGGCACCTCGATCTTCGAGGTCGAGGAGGAGGTCGACATGGAGTCGGTGTTCGAGTCGATGGCCGAGACGCTCGACGAGCGGGTCGCCCGCCGGGAGGTGTCGGCATGACCGACGACAGAGCGCGGCGGATTCGGGACATTCGTAATCGGTCGAAGGGTGAGTCGGACGAATCGGACGAGAACGCGGCTACGGACGACGCCGAGAGCGAGGTCGAGGCCGAGACAGGGACCGAGACCGACGCGGCGTCGGCGACCGAATCGTCGTCCGATTCCGAAGTCGACGAGTCGTCCGCAGGGACGGAAGGGGACGAGCGGAACGGAGCGGACGGAGAGGAACGGGAACAGGGACGGAATGGGAGCGACACGGAGCAGCCGACGGCGGAGTCGGCAACCGACGATGCCGACGGGGAGACGCTCTCCTACGACGAAACCGAAATCTCGGGGACCGCGGACTCGCTCGCCGAAGCAGCCGCGGAGCGGACCGAACCGGAACCGGCGACCGACGCCGGCGACGCCCCGATCGCGAATCAGAACGCAGCGACGACGACAGGGACCGGCGCCGGAACAGGGACCGGCGCCGAGACGACCGACGGCGTGAGCGAAGCGTCGCTGCAGGGAGCGATCGCAGGGATGTCCGACACGATGACCGTCGACGAGCGCGTCGGCGAGGCGACCGTCGACTCGACGGCCGTCATGGAGGCCGACACGTACGGCGAAGCGGCCGGCCGCGAGGAGGTGTTCGACCGGGGCGACTCGCTGATCGCGTCGACGCACAACGAGGCGGACACCGTCCAGATGCTCGAGTTCTACCTCAACGACAACCGGTACGCGATCGAGATCGGACGGGTCAGCGCGATCGTCGAGATGAAAGACATCACTCGGTTCCCCCGCGGACCGGAGGCGATCGACGGCGTCACCGACCTCCGCGGCGAGATCACTGGCGTCCTCGATCCGACCGTCATGCTCGATGTCGACCGCAACGAGCCCTCCGAGGACCACTACATCGTCGTCCTCGAGCGCGAGGGGGACGCGCAGAAACTCGGCATCCGCGTGACGGACGTCTCGCAGGCGGTCACCTACCGCGAATCTCAGATCGACGAGACGGGCGCGGTGATGGCCGCCGCGGACGCCCAACACGAGTTCGTCGAGGGAATCATCAAGAAGAACGTCGACGACGAAACGACGCTGGTCGCGTGGCTCGACATCGACGCCCTCATCGAGACCACGGAGGCGGAGTACACGCCGAGCGAGTTCGTCCGGAACTGACCGGCTGTCGATTTCATACCGCATTCGATATTTTCACTTTGAGTCGCCGAGGCGCCGGTAGCGGAGCCGCTCGAGTCGAAAGCCGCCGAGCGAGTCGATCCGCCGGGAACGTGAACGGAGAAGTGACAGTACGTCTGCCATTTATTTTAAATAGTGAAGGTTCGACCGTGAGAGTAGTGAACAATGGACCGAAAGGGTAGTGACGACCGATCCGAACCGCGGGAGCGAATCGACGCCGCCGAGAGGGGGAGCGACGATCGCGACGCTCGTTCGACCGACCGACGACGGACCGACGGCGGCAATCGACCGGCGACGACGACCGCGGCCGACCGATCGGCGGCGGTCGAGAGGGAGGAAGACGTCGACGCGGCCGGCGCGATCGACGCCGATGCCGACAGCGCCGACGCGGCCGGCGGCGAGAACGCGACGCTTCTGCGCGCCGGCTACCAGCAACTGTTCGACGGCACCGGCGTCCCGACGTTCGTGCTGGACGCCGACGGCACCATCGTCGAGTGGAACGCGGCCCTGGCCGAACTGACCGGCGTCGATCGGAGCGAAGCAGTCGGCCACGAGCACGCCTCGGAGCACTTCTATCCGGACGGCCGGCGCGCCGACACGCTCGCCGACAAGGTATTGCAGGCGCCCGAGCGCGCCCACCGCGAGTTCGGCGTCGAACGCCGCGATCCCGAGCGCAACCGGTTCGGCGACACCAGCACGATGGTCGACCGCCACGGCGAGGAGAAGCACATCGACTTCTCGGCGACGCCGCTGTACGACGACGACGGCGACGAGCTGATCGGCGTCATCGAGGTCGTCATCGACCGCACCGACATCGTCAACGAGCGGGACGCGACGGTCGATCTGGTCCAGGAGATCCGCACGACGGCCAACGAGATCAGCAGCGGGGACCTCACCGCCCGCGCCGAACGCAGCGACGACTTCGACGCGCTCGACGACGACCTGGTCGACGTCGTCGACGCCGTCAACGAGATGGCCGACAACTTAGAGACGCTCACCGGGCGGGTCACCGAGCAGGCCACGGAAATGCGCTCGGCCGTCGACGAGGCCAACGAGGCGGCCGACGAGATCGCCGGCAACGTCACCGAGCAGCACGGCCTGCTCGAGGACTCGGTCGACGAGATGCAGTCGTTCGCGGCGGGCATGGAGGAGGTCGCGGCCCAGGCCGACGAGGTCGACTCCGCGGCGCGGACGGCCCGAGAAGCCGTCGAACAGGGGCTGGACGCGGGCGAGGACGCGCGTCAGGCGACCGAGGACGTCGTCGCGATCGGGGACGAACTCGCCGAGAGCGTCGACGCTCTGGCCGAGAAGATGAACGAGATCGGCGACGTCGTCGAGGTCATCTCCGACGTCGCCGATCAGACGAACCTGTTGGCGCTGAACGCGAACATCGAAGCGGCGCGGGCCGGCGAGAGCGGCAACGGGTTCGCCGTCGTCGCCGACCAGGTCAAGAAACTCGCCGACGAGACCCAGGAGCACACCGAGGAGATCACCAAGAGCCTCGACGAGTTGCAGGCCCAGTCGGAAGACACGACCGAGGCCGTCGAGCGCTCCCACGAGCGGATCGAACACGCCGACGAGCAGATCGAGGCCGTGCTCACCTCGCTCGAGGACATCGCCGACTCGGTCGACGAGGCGGCCAACGGCATCTCGGAGGTCGCGCGGGTGATCGACGACCAGACGGCCAGCATCGAGGAGCTCACGTCGACGATGGAGACGGTCCGCGACCGCTCGGACGAGAGCGAGGCGGCCGCCGAGCGGATCGTCGCGGCGACCGACCACCAGAATCAGACGATCGAGACGCTCATGGATCGGGTCGACGAGTTACAGACCGAAGACGTCTGAGACGGGCGCTCGCGGTCTGTTTTCCGTTCTCGTACTACGTGCGCGCTTCTGCGACGGTATCGAACCGAACGACCGCTCGCCGTCGGAAGCGCATCGAGTCCGCTCGAGAAGCTACGGCGGCGGCGAAAATACCCAAAATCGCTCCAGACCCCGGTCCGCCCAAGCCGAATCAGATTCGGACGCTGGTCGGATCGATCCAGAACACGAACTCGTCGTTCCGTCGGATGACGCCGGCGATCCCTTCCCCGTCGACCGACGTGTCGACCGCGTCCGTCCAGACCTCCTGCACCTGATAGACCTCGTCGGCGAGCCAGCCGACGCGCTCGTCGGAGCCGCGCTTGCGTTTGAAGACGATGATCCGGTTGCCGATCACGGAATCGTCGTCGGTCTCGCCGAAGATCCGCCGGAGATTGACGATCTTCGTCGTCTCGCCGCGCAGATCCATGACGCCCTCGACGTGGTCCGGCGTGTTCGGCACCGCCGTCAGCTGGTCGGTGTCGACGATCTCCGCGACGTAGCCGATGTCGACGCAGTAGCGGTTCTCGCCCAGGCTAAACTCGAGCACGTGGGTGCTCGTTCTGTCCTCCTCGTCCGCAGTCGGTCGGTTCGATTTCGTCGTTGACATGTCGTTCACTTCCGGTCGATCCGGGGTCGCGTCCGTCCCCGTCGCGCCGACGGTCCGCTCGCGACCGCTCCCGGTATCGGCCCGAATCCGGTCGCCCGCGCGTTCGATGTCGTCGGTTCGTCTCGGAATTTCTCGGCGGGGTTCTTGACTTCACCGGCCACCCGTCGCCGTCCTCCCGGGGTCGCGGCCTCGATCGAGGCGGGACTTGCCGGCCGATCTAGACACAGCGATAACAGTGACTGTCGGGAAGATAAGTGTTGTTGCAGATCGAACGGGTTCGGACGCCGTATCGCCGGTGCGCGACTTTTATCCGCGTCCGGTGCCGATTTCGGGGCATGAGTGACCCACGGACGGAGTTTCTGGCCGGCGAACGGCCGGACGACGTCGCGCTCTACCTGGCCGATTCGTTCGTCGACGACGACCGCCTCGAGGAGTTCGGCGAGCGCGTCGACGGCGGCACGCTGATCGTCGTCGACGGCGAGCGCGGCCGCAGCGCGTTCCAGGCGGCGACCGGCATGGGGGCGATGCAGTTCGCCAAGACGGCGATGGAGCACGAGGGCATCGTCGACGCCGACCTCACCGGCGGCACCTGCCCGGAGACGCCCGGCGACAGCGAGGGCGACCACGAACCGGAGTTCGTCTTCGCCTTCGCGGAGGAGCGAAACGAGGACGTCGGCGGTATCTACGCCGAGGGCGACGTCATCCACGCGTACGTCCAGTGCGAGTGCGGCACCGCCTACTCCGACAAGTGGAACCCCGAACCCGAACGCGATCCGGCCGAACTCGAGGAGCTGTAAGGCCGCCGCGACCAGTTTTCGGCCGCATTCTCGAACTCGAGCGACCGCCGCCGGCTGGCGAGACCGCCGCCGACGGCAAGGTCGATTCTTTTCCGCGTCGACGCCGTAGCTACTAACACGAACCACCATGAGCTCCGTCGACACGGCCGGGCGAACCGAGCGCGGCTTCGGCCTCTCGAGTCGCGACGGCCGCGTGATCGGCGGCGCGAGCCTGCTGATGGCGATCAACGTGGCGGTGATGTACGCCTTCGTAGGGACGCCGCTGGCGGCGATCAACGACTTCCTGTTCGGGACCGCGCCGATCCTCGGCGTGATCGTCTACGGCGCAGCGATCATGGGCGGCCAGTTACTCGCCGAGCGCGGCGTCACGGGCGGCGACATGGGGATCGCCTTCGTCGGCGTCGTCGTGCTGCAACTCGCGTTCGGGATCTTCGGTGCGGGCGTCCTGCGGTTCGCCCCGCCCGAGAGCTACGTGACGATCCTCGGCGTGACGGCGATCGTCACCGCCCTCCTGACGGCGCTGATCGCCGGCTACGTCTACGCGCGGTCGACGACGTTCGAGCACTGGGGGAAGTTCGCCAACTTCGCGTTCCTCGGCGGGATCGCCGTCATCGCCGTCGGCTCGTTCGTCCTCTCGGAGTTGCTGCTCGTCGGCTTCGTGCTCGTCTTCCTCGGGTTCTTGCTGCGGCTGGGCTACGAAATCTGGCAGGTTCGGGACAACCGCAACGCCTCGGTCGGTCTCCAGACGATCGGCGTCTACGTCGCCGTCGCCGGCGTCTTCGTCCACGTGCTGCAACTGGTGATGCGGTACGTCCTCTCGAGGGAGTGAGCGAGTCGCCGGCGACGGATGATCGAGCGGCTATACGGATAGAAACGGCGACCGCCGAACGGCCGCAACGGCGGAAGCGGCGGTCAGTGAATGCCCATCGCTTCGATCTGCTCCTGATACCGGTTCCGGATGGTGACCTCCGTCACCTGGGCGACCTCCGCGACCTCGCGCTGGGTCTTCTTCTCGTTGCACAGCAGCGACGCGGCGTAGATCGCGGCGGCGGCGTACCCCGTCGGCGACTTCCCGGAGAGGAGGCCCTGCTCGGCGGTCACCTGGATGATTTCCCGGGTTTTCGCCGTGACTTCCTCGCTCAGATCGAGCTCCGAGCAGAACCGCGGCACGTACTCCTGGGGATCGACCGGCTTCAGTTCCAGACTTAGTTCCTGGGCGACGTACCGGTACGTGCGGCCGATCTCCTTGCGCTCGACGCGGGACACTTCGGCGACCTCCTCTAAGCTCCGCGGGATCCCCTCCTGGCGGCAGGCGGCGTAGAGACAGCCGGTGGCGACGCCCTCGATCGAGCGCCCGCGGATCAGGTCCTCGGCGAGCGCCCGCCGGTAGACGACACTTGCGACCTCGCGGACCGATCGCGGGATGCCAAGCGCGCTCGACATGCGGTCGATCTCGCTCAGCGCGGACTGGAGGTTCCGCTCCCCGGCGTCTTTCGTGCGGATGCGCTCCTGCCACTTGCGGAGTCGGCGCATCTGGTTGCGCTTGTCCGCCGACAGCGAGCGCCCGTAGGCGTCCGTGTTCTTCCAGTCGATCTGGGTGGTCAGCCCCTTGTCGTGCATCGCCTGGGTGGTCGGCGCGCCGACCCGGGACTTGCTCTGTCGCTCGGAGTGGTTGAACGCGCGCCACTCCGGCCCGCGGTCGATGTTGGACTCCTCGACGACCAGCCCGCAGTCCTCGCAGACGAGCTCTCGCTGGTCCCCGCTCCTGACGAGATTGTCCGAGTTACACTCTGAGCACACCCGTTCGTCCCCCGCCTGCTCCTGCTGTGCCTCGCGATCCTGCGTCGTTTCGGAGTCGTGCGTGCGCTGCCGGGTGAGCCTATCCATTACCCGATACAACCGGCCCAGTGGCTTAAGGGACGTGCTATGACAACTGGCTGTTAATAGTCGGCGATCGCGTTAGTTCTCGAGTGAGAACTGCCCCAATGAGGCCCAGTAAATCCGAAATTCGCGTTTCAACGCTCTCGAGGATGACTTACGCTGCTGGTTCGTCGCCGTCTGCGTCCGCTGCAGTCTCGTCTGCGTCTTCGTCCGCGACGACCTCGCGGAACGCGTCGAGGATGACCTGCTTCGTTACCGCTCCACGGGAAGTCCAGTGGTTCGCGAAGTCCAGCATGTCGTCGTAGATGTCGGGCTTGCAGCCCGCTGCTTTGGGGTGACCGCCGCCGTTGACCTTCCCTGCGACCTCGTGGCAGCGGTCGAACTCATCGGTCCCCCGGATGGAGGCGGAGCCGGCGGGCTTGACGATCACCGAGGCGTCGGCGCCCTCCTCGCGCATGGCTTCGGCGACCTCGTTTTGCGAGCAGCGGCCGTAGGTGACGCCGACGGTGTAGCCGCCGATCTCGCGGTACTCGGCGCGGGCGATCGCCCGGTCGATCAGCGCCTCCTTCTCGACGCGCCGCTTCTCGATGTACTCCTGCACCCAGTCGGGGAGGTCGACGCCGTACTCGCGGACGACCTCGACGTACTCCGCGGGGTCGGTCCAGTAGGCGTAGTCCGCCAAGTCGTCGCTGCGGGGATCCTCGCGCAGCCAGAGGTCGTGGTCGCGGGTGACTGCGGCCAGCTCTTCGTACATCGGCGAGAAGTCGTACTCGAGCGAGCGGTAGACGACGTCGGCCGAACACTCCTCGTCGGAATCGCCGATCACGAGGTCGACGCCGGCGTCCCGAACCGCCTGTGCAACGTCGTCGTCCCACTGGTGGTGGTCGTACCACGCGACCGAGGACGCGGTCTCCAGGGCCGCGTCGAGTTCTTCCTCGACGTATTCGTACTTATCGGGTGCGAGGTCGCAGACGAAGATGTCGATCCCGTCATCGCCGTACTCGGCGACGCGGGCCAGCGCGTCCTCGACGTCGTGCGGGCTCGCGGGGATCAGCGCGACCTCGTGAGGCGTCGGCTCGGGTTCCTCGAGCGGGCTCTCGACCTCGTCGCCCGCGAGGCCGACGGCCGTCTCCGCGGCGTCGTCGACGGCGTCGGCCGCGTCCGCGGCTTCCGTGGGTGCGTCGTCGTCTCCATCCTCGTCGTCCGGTTCGGGGACGTTCCGCACGTCGTCGTAGGCCTCCCGAATCAGGGCCACGCAGGCCAGCCCGTCGGCGTCGGGGTCGGCGACGACCGCGACCTCGGCGCCCTCGAGGGCGGCGGCCGTCTGCTCCTCCTCTAAGTCCTCCTCGACCGCGTCGGGCAGGAAGAAGCCGGTTCCCGGGAGAACGGACTTGCGGGCGAGCGGCAGATCGCCGCTGTCGATGAGTTCGTCGTACATGTTCCCCCCTGGGAGGCGGGCGGGGAAGTGCGTTCCCCTCTGCTATCGTCGCGGCGGCTCGAGAACGGTCGACTACGCGTCCGCGGCCGTCTCGGCGACCGCGTCGGTCTCGGTCCCCTCGTCGCCCGCCGGCTCGAGCTGGCGCACCGTCAGCACGGGGACCGGCGAGGTCCGGACGACGCGCTCGGCGACGCTGCCCAGTAGCAGCCGGTTCTCGCCGTGGCGCCCGCGGGTGCCGGTCGCGACCAGGTCGGCATCGATCTCGCGGGCGTACTCGCAGATCTCGGCCGCGGGGCGGCCTTCCCGGATCGCCGTTTTCACCTCCCGGTCGGCGCGGTCCTCGACGGTACCAAGCGCGGCGTCCGCGTGGGTCTCGAGGGCGGTCCGGAGTTCCTCGCGGAGCTGTTCGGGCGAGGCGTCGACCTCGCTGACGTCGACGACCGACAGCGCGTGGACCTCGGCGTCGAACCGCTCGGCGAGATCGAGCGCGACGTCGACGGCCCGCTTGACGCTCTCGGAGCCGTCGGTGGCGACCACGACCGTATCGAACATGCGCGTGGGTTCTGCCTCCGGTGGCTTAAACTCCCCTGCTCGCTGCCGTTCGGTCGCGACGCGTCGCGGGCCGATCGCGCCGTCCCCGGAGCCCCGCGCTCGAACACCTGCACTCGAACGCCTAGCCGGCGCCGAGGTCGGCGGGGGGACCTTTTTGGCATCGGCGCACACACTGGCGCGTATGGACGACAGCAAGCCGTTTTCCGTCGACACCGTTCTCGCGCCCGTCGACGGAAGCGACGAGTCCGCCACCGCCGTCGAGTACGCCGTCGCCGTCGCGGATCGGTACGACGCGTCCGTTCACGCGCTGTTCGTGCTCGGACAGGGCGTCGTCCACGGCATGGACGCCGGCACCGTCGACGAGGACGCCGTCGCCGAGGACACGCAGAACTTCCTCGAGGACGTCGGCACCATCGCCGACGAGGCCGACGTCCCCCTGTCGACGTCGATCGACGACGGGTTCTCCCAGACCCGCAAGACCCGCCACCCGGGCAACGTCGTCCTCGACACGGCCGACGAGATCGACGCCGACTTCATCGTTCTGCCGCGAGAGCCCGTCACGGATGCGGCGACCGCGGAAGTGGAAGTGCTCGAGAAGGCGGCCGAGTACGTGCTGTCGTACGCGAGTCAGCCGGTGCTGTCGGTCTAACGCGAAGCGCGACGACTCACTCCAGCAGAATCGCCATCTCCTGCTCGAAGCTCTCCGTGCCCGTCGCCTCGAAGCCGACCCGCTCGTAGAGGGCGATCGCCGGCTGGTTCCAGCGCTCGACGGTCAGCCACACATTCTCGATGCCGACATCGCTGGCGTGGCCCAGCAGGTGCTCGAGCAACTGCGTCCCGATGCCGGCCCGCTGGTAGGCCTGGAGAACGAAGATCGCCAGTTCCCACTCGACGTCGCCGCGATCCTCGATCGCGCCCGGATCGTCCGTGTCGGGAACGAGCACTGCGTGGCCGATCACGTCGCCGTCGTGGCGCGCGACGACGTTGACGCTCTCGTCGGCGATCGACTCGAGCCAGTTGCGGATGCGCTCCTCGCCGGTCGGGGGAATCCCCTGCGCACGGTCGGACGGGTCGAACTTGTCGTACATCGCGACGACGTCGTCGACGACGGCCTCGAAGTCCGTGGCGGCTCGGACCTCGATCGATCGGCCGTCGCCGTCCTCGAACGTCGCCGGCGGCGACGGGAACGGTCCGGCCCGCTCGTCCGGATACGATCGCGTCCCTGCCATCGTTATCGCACGAGCTTGACGGTCGTCGGGGCGTTCAACAGGACGAACTCGGTGATCGGGCCGAGCTGGATCTTCCCCATCGGGGAGAGCGTGCCGCCCCCGATCACCAGCTGGTCGAACTCGCCCTGCTCGGCGTAGTCGACCAGCGCGCTGCCCGGATCGCCCTCGAGGCGGACGATCTCGGCGTCGATGCCGGCCTCCTCGAGCCGGTCCTCGGCTTCCGTCGCCATCTCGTCCTGCGATCGCTTCGACTCGGGTTTGTCGAGGACGGCGACGGTGAGTTCGTCGCCGGCCTCCTGCGTCCGATCGATGGTCTGCCGGAGCGCTTTCACCGATTCGTCGCTGCCCCCGAGACCCAGTAAGACGTTCATACACGTGAGTGTGACCGCCCGGACGAAAACCGTTATGCCGGGCGGGGGGGGGGGGGGCGCCGCGGTCGTGGCTCCGCGGACCGCTGGGACCGACTGGCACACGGCTCGCGTGACGACGCTGTTAAGACCGTGTGGCGTGTACGGTGACCGAATGAGTGACGCGGCGCTCGATGTCGTGGAGTTCCTGCTCACGACGAGCGTGTATTCGGACGACAGGACGCTGGACGAGAACGATCTCCCGCCGTCGTTCCGCCGAGTTTTCTGGACCGGGGGCTCGAACGCCGGCGCCGACGGGGACGGTGACGACGAGGGTGGACCCCGGCGCCACGCCGGCATCAGTCGTCCGCTCTCGGCCACGAACAGCACGGCCCGCGAGGCGACGGGGGTCGATCAGCCCTGGGCGGCCGTCTCGGACCTGATGTTCACCGAGCGCGACGAGTTCTCCGGCACCATCACCCTCACCCAGCAGGGGATGGCCGAGCGGTGGTTCGCCGAGCGCGCCACCGACCAGCGGCTGCTCGAGAACCCGACCCTCGCCAAGCACTTCGAGGAGCACGACGAGTACGGTGACGAGTTCGACGTCACCCACGAGGAAGCCCGCGAGCGAAACCGGCCGATCCGCGCGGACCGGGTCTGGATCGACGGCCTGCTCGAGGAGTACTTCGACGACGAGGAGGACGAGGACATGCTCGACCTCGTCGAGGTGCGCGCGCCCGAGGAGGTCGACATCACGCTCGACGACCTGGTTCTCACCGAGGATCAGGAGGCCGAGATCGACAAGATCGCGAAGGCGATCGAACACCGCGACTACCTCTCGGAGATCGGCCTGCGCGAGATCGGGAAACTGCTGTTCGTCGGGCCGCCCGGCACGGGGAAAACGTCGACCGCGCAGGCGCTGGCCCGGGACATGGATCTTCCCTTCGTCGAGGTCAAGCTCTCGATGATTACCTCCCAGTACCTGGGTGAAACGGCGAAAAACGTCGACAAGACCTTCGAGGTCGCCAAGCGACTGTCGCCCTGCATCCTCTTTATCGACGAGTTCGACTTCGTCGCCAAGACGCGGCGCAGCGACGAGCACGCCGCCTTAAAGCGTGCCGTGAACACCCTGCTCAAGAGCATCGACAACATCTCGCTGATCGAGGACGACGTCCTGCTGATCGGCGCGACCAACCACCCCGACCAGCTCGACGACGCCGCCTGGCGCCGCTTCGACGAGATCATCAACTTCCCCAAGCCCGACTACAACATGCGGGCCGACATCCTCCAGGTCATCACCCGCCAGATGAAAATCGAGGAGTTCGATCCGCAACTCATCGCCGAGGCCACCGAGGGACTGACCGGCAGCGACCTCCGGATGGTGCTCCGGGAGGCGGTCCTCGAGGCGCTGACGGAGGACCGGACCACCCTCACGCAGGAGGACCTGCTCAACGCCGTCGAGGAGTTCGAGGAGCGGGACAACCTGAAGAACATGGACATGATCGAGGGCGACCACGACGCCCTGGTCGCCGGCGGCGATATCGAGGGGGCCGCGAGCGACGGTGGTCACGATCACGATCACGACCACGACCACGATCACGATCACTAACGCGACTCGGCCACCGAGCGGCGACACGCGCGGTCGAACACGGATTCTTCTGCGGACGGCGACCGAACTCGAGTGTTCGAGAGCGGTCGAGAGTGGCTCGAGAGCGGGTCGACTCGAGCGTCGATGACACCCTTTATGCAACGGGATCCAATCACACGCCCATGAGAGAGCGCGCGTCACACGGAGCGGCAGTGCCCGGGACCGACGGCGATAGCGTCGACGCTGCGGACGCGTTCGCCGAGCGGGTGCGGGCCGAACACGGGGACGCGATCCGCGACCTCGTCGTCTTCGGCGACGCCGTCCGAAGCGATCGCGACGTCCACGCCGAGGCCGAGGTCTTGATCGTCCTCGAGGAAGGCGACGAGGAGCGCGAACGCAACCTCGAGCAACTGGCCGAGACCGTCGGCGCCGAGTACGGCATCGTCTTCTCGCCGTACGTCCTCCCCGCCGAGCGAGTCGAAGACCAAGCGGATCACCCGCTGCTTCAACGAGCGTTCGCGGAAGGGCGATCCTATGTGTGACCGCACGCGCGAACGCGCCGGAGGCCCGCGGTGACGATGCGCGTCACGCTGCTGGGTACCGGCGACACGACCGGTACGCCGACCGTCGGCTGCGACTGCGAAACCTGCGAGACGGCGCGGGAACGAGATCTC
Organism: Halopiger thermotolerans; assembly: GCF_054654555.1. Classification (NCBI taxonomy): domain Archaea; kingdom Methanobacteriati; phylum Methanobacteriota; class Halobacteria; order Halobacteriales; family Natrialbaceae; genus Halopiger; species Halopiger thermotolerans. The sequence continues at coordinate 178,836 of NZ_BAAIEU010000001.1, forward strand.
GAGCGAACGCGGTTCTCGGTCCATGTCGAAAACGAGCGCACCGACGAGTCGCTGCTGATCGATTTCAGCCCCGACTTTCGCTACCAGTTCCTCCGGGACGAGGTCCCCCTCCCCGACGCGGCCGTCGTCACGCACATCCACTTCGACCACCTCGACGGGCTGGGCAACGTCTTTCGCGTCCTCGATTCCCTCGAGGTCTACGCGGCCGACGAGACCGACCCGCAAACGGGCAAGAGCGTCGCCGAGACGGTCCGCGACGACTACCACTACCTCGATCCGCTCGAGGTCCACCCGACGACGCCGCTCGAGCCGGTCCGGGTCTGCGGGTTCGACGTAACGCTGGTGCCAGTCGAACACCCGCCGCTGCTGTGTTACGGGCTCGCGATCGAGGACCCCAAGACGGGCGCGAAGCTCTCGCTCTCGGGCGATACGAGCTACGGGATTCCGGCGGAATCGCGCGAGGTGCTCGCCGAGCCCGACCTCCTGCTGGCCGACGCCATCGTCCCTGCGCGGTTCTGCGAGCACCACCCCGTCGGCGGCCGCCACGAGGGGCCCGACGGCACTCCGCGAACGTTCGGCACGAAACACATGACTCGAGAGGGCGCGCTCGCGCTGGCGGAGGACCTCGCGGCGGAGCAGACGCGGCTAGTACATCTGGCCCACTACTACCCGGCCGACGAGGCCTTCGAGGAGCCGCTGGCGGTCGACGGCGAGCGGTACGTGCTCGAGTGAGCCGCGTCCGTTCGCGACGATCACGTGGCGGCTCGAAGGGCTGGCGCGACCGGCGTCGCGATCCGCGACCGCACGTGACGCCGACCGTGCGGACGGCGGCGGCTCGGAGACGAGGACGCCGGGTTACCGGCGGCGAGGGCTTTTAGTGTAGTTGCCCGTTCCCGTCTAGTGTACCGATGCTGGAACTCTACCAGTCAGAGGGCTGTCCGCACTGCGCGAAGGTTCGCGAGAAACTCTCGGAGCTCGGCGTCTCGTACGTCGCTCACAATCCGCGCCTTCCCGGCGGCGAGGGCGGTGACGTGACCAACGAGGCCACCTACGACGAGCTCACGGCCGGCGGCGAGGACCAGATTCCGTACCTCGTCGACACCGACCGCGGCGTCACGATGTACGAGAGCGACGAGATCGTCGACTACCTCGAGGAGCACTACGCGTAGGCCGCGCTCTGCGCTCTCCGCCGCGACCGATCGGTGAGAGCGGGAGCGAAAGCGAGCGGGAGAGTACGGAAAACGAGAACCGTCCGTCCGCAACCGACAACGGACGCTGGTTTTCACGATACCGGAACGCGTCGGCGCGAAGCTACGCCGACGCGGCGCGGAGTCGAACCTCGATTCCGTTCGGCGCGGAGATCGCCAGCCCACCCGCCGTCTCGGCGACCGAAACGTCGCGCCCCGCGAGTCGCTCTCGAATCGCCTCGAGCGCGTCCGCGTCCGGAACGACGACCTCGAACCACGAGAGGCCGCGGCTTCCGTCCGCGACCGGTTCCGTGCGACCGTTCCAGGTGTTCGCCCCGACGTGGTGGTGGTAGCCGCCAGCGGAGACGAACGTCGCGCCGGGCACTTCGGCCTGCACCTCGAACCCGAGCGCGTCCACGTAGACCTCCCGGAACGTCTCGAGCGAGGACACCTCGAGATGGACGTGGCCGACGTCAGTGCCGGCGGGAGCGCGGTCGTCCCCCGTGGCGGCGTCGGCGACGGCCTCGAGATCCAGCGGATCGGTGGCCATCCGAACCCGGCCGTCGTCGGTCCGGGGCCACTCCTCGCGTGGGTAGTCGCAGTAGATTTCGACGCCGTTCCCTTCGGGATCCGAGAGGTAGAGCGCCTCGCTCACGCGGTGGTCGGACGCCCCGTCGAGTCGCCACTGCTCCCGGACTCGCCGGAGCGCATCACCCAGCGCCGCGCGGGTCGGCACCCTGAACGCGGTGTGGTAGAGGCCGGTCTCCGACCGTCGTCGTTCCGGCGCGGCCGAGTCGGCCTCGAGGACGAGCAGCGGCGTTCCGCCGGCGCCGAGGATCACTTGCGACTCGTAGTCGTCCGCGGACTCCGCCTCGGAGCAACGAAGCTCCCGGAGTCCGACGACGTCGCGGTAGAACGCGGTCGTCGCCTCGAGATCGGCGACCCGAAGCGCAGTTCGGCCGAGGTGCGTCTCCGCCGGCAGTCCGTCGTCTTCGCCGTCCGCTGTCGTGGGCATACGGGGTATCGACGGCCGATCGTGATAGGCCTTCGCGGACGTCGGTCCGACCAGGTGACGCCGACGTTACCTCGGACGCGGTTCGACGTCGCTCAGCCGAACCGATCGAGTCCCGATTGGCGGCGCCGCTTGCCCGCGGGATCGGCCCGCCAGGGCGTTCGTCGGTCGCGTTCGGCCTCGAGGTCGACGTCCGGCGCCGCGGCCGGGTCGTACCCCGGACACGACGGGCCACACTCCGCGCCCGGATTGACGACGCGGTCGGCCCACTCGCAGTAGGGCAGGGTCGCCCCAAGCTCGTCCGGATCGGTCGGCTCGCAGGCGCGACAGGCCGGCAGTTCGTAGGTCCGCCACCCCTTGCCGTAGGCCCGCTCGGCGATCCGACGCCGCGCTCGCGCTTTCTCCGCGGGCGGGACGACGGCGATATCGGTCCGGCCGGGCAGCGCCTCGAGGGGTTCGATCCCCGGTTGGTCGACCGGAAGGGGCGTCGGCTCGCGGAGTACCTCGATCTCGGGCGCTCGATCGGAGTCTCCGTTCCGGTGGACCCGCCAGACGCCCACCGCCTCGGGAATCCGGTTCAGGTGGGCCCGCGTGACGTAGCTCTCGGTCGCGAGGATCGCCTCGTCGACGACGGCGAGGCTGACGTCCGTTCGCAACTGGGCCTCGAGGTCGCCCGGACGTCCCAGGTCGGGTTTGTTCTCGATACCGACGAGGGGGCCGTACCAGTCGGGGTAACGGGCGACCTGCCGGACGTACTCCCGTCCCTTCTGGCGCTCGCGTTCGAAGAAACCGATCTCGCAGGCCCGCTCGAGCGCTCGGCGCGCTCGCTCGGGGTGGCAGTCGTCCGGGACGGCGTCCTTCCAGTACCGCGCTCGCCCGGGGCCGACGTCGGACTCGATGGCCGCGTCGGGGATCGTCTCGCTCGTGATCGCGAGTCGGTCCTCGAACGCCGGGCCGGGCTCGACGCAGACGACGTCGAGGATCCGGCCGCCGGGATCGGCGACGCTCGCGCCGAGTTGTCGGGCCACGATCCCCTCCCGCCGGCTCTCGAGGCGGGCACACAACTCGAGTTCGAACGCGAACTCGCTGGCGGTCGACACGCTCGAGGAGAGGGAGCGAGGGGGCAAAAGGAGTCGGATCGACGGGCTGTCCGGCCGGCGGCCACCGGACGCGCTCGGACCGAGAGCCCTCGGCTGCGTGACCACTTCGATCGGCTGAACCCCACGGCGTCGTGTAGGTTCCGGGCGGGAGACCGCTATCAGAACAGTAGGTTTATCAGGCGCACGGCGGAAGCCATACCTAAGATTACTCATCGTCTTATGGCAGGAAATCAACAACCGGAGGTGAACATCGGGCTCGTCGGTCACGTCGACCACGGCAAGACCACGCTGGTCCAGGCCCTCAGCGGCTCGTGGACCGACCAGCACAGCGAGGAGATGAAGCGTGGCATCTCCATCAGGCTCGGCTACGCGGACGCGACGTTCCGCCACTGTCCCGGCCTGGACGAACCCGAGTGTTACACCGTCGAGGAGGAGTGTCCGGACGGCTCGGCAAGCGAGCCGCTGCGGACCGTTTCGTTCGTCGACGCCCCGGGGCACGAGACCCTGATGGCGACGATGCTCTCCGGCGCGTCGCTGATGGACGGCGCCGTGTTGGTCGTCAGCGCCAACGAGCCCGTGCCACAGCCCCAGACGGAAGAGCACCTGATGGCGCTGGACATCATCGGGATCGACAACATCGTCATCGCCCAGAACAAGGTCGACCTCGTCAGCAGCGATCAGGCCCGGCAGAACTACGAGGAGATCCAGGAGTTCGTCGAGGGCACCGTCGCCGAGGACGCCCCCGTCGTCCCGGTTTCGGCCGGCCAGGAGGTCAACCTCGACCTGCTGATCCAGGCCATCGAGGAGGAGATTCCGACGCCGGAGCGCGATCCGGACGCCGACCCGCGGATGCACGTCGCCCGGAGCTTCGACATCAACAAGCCCGGCACGGCCGCGGAGGACCTCGCCGGCGGCGTCCTCGGAGGCAGCCTCGTGCAGGGCGAACTCGAGGTCGGCGACGAGATCGAGATCCGCCCCGGCCGCGAGGTCGAGCGGGGCGGCCAGACCGAGTACGTCCCGATCGAGACGACGATCCGCTCGCTGCAGGCCGGCGGCGAGACCGTCGACACGGCCACGCCGGGCGGCCTGCTCGGCGTCGGCACCGGCCTCGATCCGTCGCTGACGAAAGGCGACGCGCTCGCGGGTCGGCTGGCCGGCCCGTCGGGCTCGCTCCCGCCGACGTGGCAGCGCTTTACGATGGACGTCGACCTGCTCGACCGCGTCGTCGGCGCCGAGAGCGGCGAGACCGTCGACGAGATCAGCACGGGCGAACCCCTGATGATGACCGTCGGAACGGCGACGACCGTCGGCGCGGTCACCAGCGCCCGCAGCGGCGAGTGCGAGGTCAACCTCAAGCGTCCCGTCGCGGCCGAGCCGGGCGCGAAGATCGCGATCAACCGCCGCATCGGCGCTCGCTGGCGGCTGATCGGACTCGGGACGCTCAAAGAGTAAGGAGTAACACTACGGCCATCGACGACGGACCAGGATGAGTACGGGGACGCCGAACGAGAATCGGAACGGAGCGCGGGTCGCACTCGACACGAGCGCGCTCATGATGCCGGTCGAACTCGACGTGCGCCTGTTCGACGAACTCGATCGGTTGCTCGAGGAGTTCGAGCCGACCGCGCCCCAGGCCGTGGTGGAAGAACTCCGCCGCCTCGCCGAGAAGGGCGGCACGGAGGGGACGGCCGCCAACGTCGGCCACGATCTGGCGACCGAACGCTGTCTCGTCGTCGACACGGAGGCATCGTACGCGGACGACGCCCTGGTCGAACTCGCCCGCGAGGGCAACGTCGACTACGTCGTCACGAACGACCGCCCGCTGCGCGACCGGGTGCTCGAGGCGAGCGTACCGGTAATTGCATTACGCGGGAGAAACAAGTTAGCGATCACTCAACCATAGATGTACAAACGGGTCAGACTGAAGGACACGGTGGAAGTACCGCCGGAGGAGCTCGGCGACGTCTCGCCGGACCTCGTGAAGCGACTGCTGCAGGACAAGCTCGAAGGACGGATGGACGAGGAGGTGGGGAGCATCGTCTCCGTCACCGAAGTCCACGACATCGGCGAGGGGACGGTGCTGCCCAACGAGCCGGGCGTCTACTACGAGGCCGACTTCGACGCCGTCACCTTCGATCCCCAGATGCAGGAGGTCGTCGACGGGACGGTCGTCGAGGTCGTCGAGTTCGGCGCCTTCGTCGGGATCGGCCCCGTCGACGGGCTGCTCCACGTCTCCCAGATCAGCGACGAGTACCTCGCGTTCGACGGCGAGAACCAGCGGCTGTCCTCGAACGAGTCCGACCGCGCGCTCGGCGTCGACGACGCCATCCGTACCCGCATCGTCACCAAGAGCATCGACGAGCGCAATCCGCGCGACTCGAAGATCGGCCTCACCGCGAAGCAGCCGGGCCTGGGCAAGCACGGCTGGCTCGAGGAGGAGCACGAAAAGCGCGAAGCGACCACCGCGACCGAGGGTGAGTAATCATGGCATCCGATCGCCTCGTCTGCCGGGAGTGTCACCGCGTGAACGATCCGGACAACGACACCTGCGACGCCTGTAACTCCTCCTCGCTGACCGAGGACTGGGCGGGGTACGTCGTCATCGCCCACCCCGAAGACAGCGAGATCGCCAGCGAGATGCAGATCACGGAACCGGGCGCGTACGCGCTGAAGGTCCGCTGATCACGGTTCCGAGGAACTCGAGGACGAGCCACCGAGCCACGAAACGCCTCTTTCTACACGCACACTCGTGACTGACGATACTGACACAGACACTGACACCGACGCCGACGAGAACGAGGACGCCGACTACGAGCGCCTGCTCACTCTCCCCGACGATCTCCGCGCGGAGCTCAAGGAACCGATCGGCCCCGTCGAGACCGACGCCGAGCGGCTGCTTTCCGACGTCGACGGCGCGCTCATCGCCGTCGGCGACGTCGTCACCTACCACCTGCTCGAGGCCGGCCGCGCGCCCGACGTCGCGCTCGTCGACGAGCGGACCGAGCGCGAGGCGGTCGACGAGGAGGTCCGCGAGACGATCGCCGCCGAGACCCACCTCGAGGCGGTGAACCCGCCGGCCGAAATTTCCGCGGAAGTGATCGAGGCGCTGCTCGAGGCGCTGGCTCGCGACGAGCCGACGACGATCCTCGTCGAGGGCGAGGAGGATCTGGTCGTCCTGCCGGCGATCGTCGCCGCGCCGGAGGGCGCGAGCGTCGTCTACGGCCAGCCCGGTGAGGGGATGGTCCACGTGCGGGTGACCGACGACCACCGCGAGCGGATGCGGGCGCTGCTCGAGCGCTTCGAGGGCGACGCGGAGCGGTTGTGGCGGTTGCTCGAGGACCGCGAGGCCTAATCGGGTGCCGGCGCGGTCGCGGCGACGCCGCTTTCCCTTCGACAGGATATTTACCGGCCGACGTGAACGTGACCGACATGTTCGATTTCGTCGTCGTCGGCGTCGGTCCCGCCGGTGCGCGCTTCGCGCGGCGGGCCGCCGAGAAGGGCTACGACGTGCTGGCGTTAGAGCAGGGGACGATCGGCACCCCGCTGGCCTGTTCGGGCCACGTCAGCACGGACATTTGGGACTTCACCGGCCGCGGCGCCCGCGATGACCTCTTTCAGAACGAGATCTACGGCGCGCGCTTTCACGTCGGCGGCCCGCGCAGCGACGCCTACCCCTTCTACAAGCGCGAGGTCGCCTCGAACGTCATCGACCGCGTCGGCCTGGATCGCCACCTCGCGGACCTCGCCCGCGAGGCCGGCGCAGACGTCCGCGAGGAACACACCGTCACCGACGTCCGCGAGCGCCACGACCGCGTCGAGGTCGTCGCGAACGGCCCCGACGGCGTCGTCACCCACGAGGCGCGGATGGTCGCCGGCTGCGACGGCCCGCGCTCGAGGGTCCGGGACGAACTCGGACTCCCCGAACCCGACGAACTGCTCCACGGGGTGCTCGCCTTCTCGGACGAGGCGGACGACCAGGACTTCGTCGACGTCCACCTCACCCCGCCGACGTTCTTCGCGTGGCGCATCCCGCGCGGCGACGCCGGCGTCGAGTACGGGCTGGCGGCGCCGCCGGGCGTGCACGTGACCAAGCACTTCGAGGAACTGATCGACGGCTACGAGGTCGACGTCTCCCACCGCTGTTCCGGCGCGATCCCGATCGGCCCGCCGGATCGCGTCACCTCGAGACGCGGCTTTCTGCTCGGGGACGCGGCCGCCCAGACCAAGCCGTTCACCGGCGGCGGCATCCTCTACGGCATGACCTGCGCCGACCACGCCGCGCGGGAGATCGATCCAGAGCGCCCGACGACGCTGGCGGCTTACGAGCGCGCCTGGCGCGACGATCTCGAGCGCGAGCAGGAACTGGCCCACTGGATCCGGCGGGCCTACTCGCTGCCCGAGCCGGTCCAGCGGCTCGGACTGGGCGCGCTGTCGGGCGAAATCGGCGTCCACATGGACCGGCCGACCTCGCTGCTCTCGGCGGACCACCTCCGCGCGATGCTCGCGCGGGTGTGGCGCTAAGTCCGATATCGACCGTCCTCGAGGTCGGCGGTTGGGGTAGCTCAGGCTCAGGCGGTCCGCGGCGGAACGGACGCCCGCGTCCGGAACAGGTTCTCGGGGTCGTACTCGGTTTTGACGTCGACCAACCGCTCGTAGTTGTCGCCGAACGTCGCCCGCGCGGGGTCGTCCTCCTCGTTCAGGCCCGGGAAGTTCCCGTACCGGCCGGCCGCGACCGACAGCGCTCGGACGTCGGCGATCGCGTCCCGCGCCCAGGCGACGTTCGCGTCGTCGTCGGCCGGCTCCTCCCAGTTGGCCTCGACGGTGAGCATGTACGGCTTGTCGCGGTGCCAGAACGCGGTCGCGTCCTGTGGCACCTCGGCGACCGCTCCGTCGAGGTGCCAGAGGTCGATCGTCGAGAGCGGCGACGGGGCGGCCTCGTTGGCCCGGACCATCAGGTCGCGGACGTCCTCGGTGACCGCCTCGAGGTAGATCGACTTCCAGTAGTAGCGCAGCCCGTCGGGGTAGTCCTCGTCGAGCATCGACTGCAGGTCGACGAACGGCATCGGGCCGCTGAAGTCGGCGATCGGCGTCGCGGCCGTCAGCAGCGGCTCGAAGACCCCCTCGGCGTCCGCTGGGTCGCCACGGTACGAGCCGAGCATGGCGACGGCCGGTTCTCCCCACCGCTCCTCGGGGAACTCCTCGAGAGGGGGCACGTGGGCGGTGAACGCGAGGACGCCGGCATCGCGCGGGGCGTCGGCGGTCCACTCGAGGTAGCGCTCGAAGACCTCGTCCGTGTCAGCAGCGTGGAACCACGCGAAGAGCACCGCCACCTCGGGGCCGACCTCGTAGCAGTCGAACTCGAAGCTGGTGACGATCCCGAGCGCGCCGCCGCTACCGCGGATCCCCCAGAACAGCTCCGGGCTCTCGTCCTCGCTGGCGGTTCGAACCCGACCGTCCGCGGTCACCACGTCGACCGAGCGGAGGTTGTCGAGCGACAGCCCGTACTCGCGGCTCAGGTGGCCGTAGCCGCCGTTGAGCGTCAGCCCGGCGACGCCGGTCTGCGAGACGGCGCCCAGCGGCGTCGCGAGCCCGAACAGCTGGGTCTCGCGGTCGACGTCGCCCAGCGGCGTCGCGAGCCCGAACAGCTGGGTCTCGCGGTCGACGTCGCCCAGCGTCGCCCCGCCCTCGACCCGGACCGTCCGCTCGTCGGGGTCGACGCGAACGCCGTTCATCGGCTCGAGGTCGACGACGAGGGCGCCGTCGCGGACGGCCGTCCCCGCGACGTTGTGGCCGCCGCCTCGAACCGTCAGCGCGAGTCCCTGTTCGCGGGCGAAAGTCACCGCCGCGACGACGTCGGCGGCGCCGGTACAGCGGGCGACGATCGCGGGATACTCGTCGATCATGCCGTTCCAGACTCGACGCGCCTCGTCGTACGCCGGATCCGACGGACGGATCACGTCGCCGGCGAACTCGGCCTCGAACGACCGAATCGCGCTTCCCGGAACGTTTTCGAACGCTTCCTCACCGGGTGTTTTGTGTACTGTTCCCATACAACACGATACGCGACCGGCGACGATAAACTAGTTTGCTCGCCAACACGACGATCTCCCACCCGGATATGACGGCCGAGCGGCGGGCTGAAACTCGGCGCCGGCGCTCCCGGACGGATCGATCGACGCTGCGTTCGAGAGCGTTCCGGCCGCGATCATATATTAATTATTAATTATGTAATCTATATCGCCGCCGGCGACCTATACCTAGCGAGGGACAATGGCAGTAACTACCACACCCGTGGACGACGGCGTACTGGACGGATTCGGCGAGGGCCTGCACGGCGACTTGCTTCGACCGGAGAGTCCGAACTACGACGAGGCGCGGTCCATCTGGAACGGGATGATCGATCGACGCCCGACGGCGATCGTCCGCGCGAGGGGCGTCTCGGACGTGATCGCGACGGTGGACTTCGCCCGCGAACACGATCTGTTGCTGGCGATCCGCGGCGGCGGACACCACATCGCCGGGAACGCAGTCTGCGACGACGGACTGATGCTCGATTGCTCCGCGATGCGGTCGGTGCAGGTCGATCCGGAGCGCCGGACGGCCCGCGTCGAACCGGGCGCGACGCTCGCCGATATGGACCACGAGACGCAGGCGTTCGGCCTGGCGACGCCGCTGGGGATCAACTCGACGACCGGCGTCGCCGGGCTGACGCTGGGCGGCGGCTTCGGCTGGCTCACTCGCAAGTACGGGATGACCGTCGACAACCTCCGCGCGGTCGATATCGTCACCGCTAACGGCGAACTGCGCCGCGCGAGCGAGGACGAGAACCCGGAGCTGTTCTGGGGAGTCCGCGGCGGCGGCGGTAACTTCGGGGTGGTGACCTCGTTCGAGTTCGACCTTCACGAGGTGGGACCGGAGGTGCTCGCGGGGCCGATCGTCTACCGGGGAGAGGACGCGCCGGACGTCCTCCGACACGTCCGCGATTTCAACGAGGACGCGCCCGACGAGTCGACGGTCTGGATGGTCCTCCGAAAGGCGCCGCCGCTCCCGTTCCTCCCGGAGGACGTCCACGGCGTCGGCGTCGTCATCGTCGTCGCGTTCTACGCCGGCGATACGGAGGAGGGCGAGGACGTGCTGGCTCCGCTCCGGGAGTTCGGCGATCCGATCGCCGACGGCGTCGGGCCGCAATCCTACGCCGAGTTCCAGCAGTCGTTCGACCCGCTGCTCACCGAGGGCGCCCGCAACTACTGGAAGTCCCACCTCTTCGAGGACCTCTCCGACGACGCCATCGACACGGCCGTCGAGTACGCGGAGACGCTTCCGTCGCCGCTCTCGGAGATCTTCTTCGGGCAAGTCGGCGGCGCGATGGCGCGCGTTCCGGCCGACGCGACCGCCTACCCCCACCGCGACGCCGAGTACGGGATGAACGTCCACACGCGCTGGGAGGACCCGGCCGACGACGACCGCTGTATCGCGTGGGCCAGGGAGTTCTTCGACGCCATGGCACCGCACGCGACCGGCGACGTCTACGTGAACTTCGTCAGCGAGCGGACGGGCGAGGAGTCCGTCGCCTACGGCGAGAACTACGAGCGACTGGCCGAACTGAAGGCGACGTACGATCCGGAGAACCTGTTCCGGATGAACCAGAACGTCGAACCGGCCGCGTAACCGGCGCGGCACGGTTGCAGTTCGGATGACAGCACGTCGCAGCGGGCGAGAAAGTCGCCCGCTCGAGAGTGACGATTATCCCGCCGGCGGACGATCGGACCGTATGAGCGACCCAATGGCACCGGCGGACGACGAGAACGGGGACGACGACACTGGCGGGGCCACCCTCGGCGCCGGTATCGCGGTCGGCACCGCGATCGGCGTCGCCATCGGCACGGCGACCGACGACCTGGCGCTGTGGCTGTCGATCGGCGTTGCCCTCGGCGTCGCGATCGGCGCGGGCTGGGACGCACGCGAGTGAGCGACCGAGCGAGTGAGTTACGATCCGCCGGCGTTTCGGCCGCTCACCTGCTGACTTTCGTCCTCGGCCGCCGTCCCGTCGCCGCGTTTCTGGGCCACGACGTACTGCACCTCGACGACCAGCGACTCGTCGCCGTGGGGCCGGATCTCCTCGTAGAGCCGATCGGCCAGCCCCGGCTCCGGCCCGGGCTCGTTACTCGAGACCGTGACGACGACCCGATCGACCGACTGGATCGGGTACTCGCCGTCGAGTTCGACCGCGACGTCCTCGAGTTCGTACGCCTTGTACTGCGAATTTGCGAGCACCGCCTGTGCCTCCTCCTCGGCCGCCGACTCGAGTTCGGTCGTCTGGAAGTCGACCAGCGTCACCCCCGCCAGCGGCGCGGCCAGCGCCAGCAGCGCGACGCCGAAGATCGTCGCGTAGACGTAGGTCGGCCGGCGGGTGGGCGAGACCTCGAACAGTCCCTGCGGGCGGTAGCCGGCGACCCACAGCGTGCCCAGCGCGGCGAGGTTGATCGAGAGCAGGTTGACGATCACGAGCGCGGCGGCGCCGATCGCCGCGCCGTACATCCCCCAGGCGACGGTGATGCCGACCGCAGCGGAGGGCGGGATCAGCGCCGCGGCGATCATGACGCCGACGATCGCCTCCGAGAAGCCCCGCGTCAGGCTCAGGATGCCGGCGATACCGGCGCCGAGCGCGACCGCGAGCGAGAACAGGTTCGGAGCGACCCGCTCCTCGAGTTCGGTCGCGGCGACGATGTCGACCCCCGCCGGCTCGAGGCCGGCCGCGCGAGCGAGCATGGCGAGGCCGATCGACGCGACGACGACCGCCGTGACGCCGATGACCTGGTAGACGAAGCCCGTGCGCTTGAGTCGGTCGTCGCCGGTGACGATACCGACGTTGGCGGCCAGCGCCGGACCGAGCAACGGCGCGATGACCATCGCCCCGATCACGACCGCGGGCGAGTCCGAAAGTAGACCGGCTGTGGCGACGACGGCGCTGATGAGCAGCATGACGGCGTAGATTAGGAAGGGCGGCGTGAGTTCGTCGGCCTTCGTCCGCAGCACCTGCCGCGAGGTGCGCGCCCCCTTCTTGCCGCCGCGGCTGTACTGATCGCGGAGCGTCGTGAACTCCCCGGAGATGACCGTCTCGGCATTGATCACCACGACGCTGGCCTCGTCACCGATGCCGGCCCGCCGGAGCCGATCGAGCACCGGCTCGACGGCCCGCGTCGGCAGCGGGAAGCGGACGACCGCGGCGTACCCTCTGCCGCTGGTCTCGTCGCTGACGACGTAGTCGATCCCTTCGTCCTCGAGGACGTCGAGCACGGCCCGGCGCTTCCCCTCCGGAACCGTGATCTCGAGATAGCGCATACCGGGGGATCCACGGAGTCGCGGATAGTAGTGCGGTCGGCAGTGGACGGGGAGAAATCGGCGACGGCTCGGCGCTCGTTCCCGTCCCCGTCGAGATCGGACCGCGAGTAGAAGGCGAACTGAGGAGACCGAAAACGACCGCCGTCAGTGATCGGTGCCGACGATGCCGCACGCGATCGCGTCGGGGTCGCGGATCTCCTCGCCGTCGACCGCGTCCGGGTCCAGCACCAGCACCGTGTCGTCCGGCATCTCGTCCTCGATCTGGACCGCACACCCCAGCGCGTCCGCGAGTTCGTCGACGTCCTCGAGATCGAAATCGCGCTCGAGGAGGAGTTCAGCGTTGGCCCGCGAGAGGACGATTACGAGTTCGCCCGGCGCGGTGCCCTCGCTCTCCTCGGCTTCGCGCAGCGTCGCCAGCGAGTCGGCGCTTACCGCCTCGAGCGAGCGGATCGTCACGCGCTCGGTGTCGGAGCCGGGCGCCTCGGCCGACTGCGTGCGCAGCCGCGCGGCTAGTTCCTCGAAGTCGGTTCCCGTATCGATCGGCGGATCGCCGCTCGTACTCGAGCCCATACCGGGCGTCCGCGGTCGCCGTCCTTGACCGTGGGGCCGGCCAGTTCCGGCCGGTCCGCTCGTCCGGCCGCCGTCGAGGAGACGGGTTCGCTACCGGTACTCCGGCAGCCGATCCGACCGATCCGATCCCTCGTAGAACGGGAGTTCGGTCCGGGTCGCGGGCACCTCCTCCCCGCCGACCCGAACCGTCAGCGCGTCGCTCTCGAGCCCGTAGTCGACGAGCGCGAGCGCGATGACGTCCTCGAGCAGCGGGCTCTCGCCGGCGCGGGTGACCTCGCCGACGGAGGCGTCGCCGTCGAAGACCGCGGCGCCGGAGTCCGGAACCTGCGGGTCGTCAGCATCGCCGCCGTCCCCGTCGTCGCTCATAGCCGCGTCCTCGAGCGTCAGCCCGATCAGCCGCCGGCTCGGCTGGCCCTGATTCTCGACCCGGGAGACGACCTCCTGGCCGACGTAACAGCCCTTCTCGAAGTCGAGGGCGTTCCGGAGACCGAGCACGTTCGGCACCGTCCCCTCGAGTTCGGTCGCGAACAGGGGCGAACCGGCCTCGAGGGTGAGCGAGTCCCAGGTCCGGTAGCCGAAGGGGGCGGCGTTCAGCCCCTGCGTGAGGAGGATGTCGTAGACGGCCTCGGCCTCCTCGGCCGCGCAGATGACCTCGTAGCTCTCCTCGCCGGTGAGCGCGTCGGTTCGAATGACGGTGACGCCAGCGTCGCCCATCGTCCCGCGGACGAACGAGTAGCGCTCGTCTGGCGAGGGCGCGCCGTTGAGCACGCTGGCGATCTTCTCGGTCGCGTGCGGGCCGTGAATCCCGAAGACGGCGTAGTCGTCGGTCGCGAGCCGGATGTCGACGTCCTGGATGAAGACCTTCTCGGACCAGTCCTCGACCAGCGGCTCGGCCTTCGTCGGCGGCGTAAAGAGCAGGAGTCGCTTGCCGGCGTTGTAGACGTACAGCTCGACCTTGATACCGCCCTGCGGGTCGAGCACGAGCGCGTAACAGCCCTGCCCGTCCTCGGCGGGAACCCGGTTCGAGACGACGTTGTCGACGTACTCGAGGCGGTCCTCGCCCTCGACGACCACGACGCCGTAGGCCATCTCGAGCAGGCCGACGCCGTTGCGGACGGCCCGGTGGGTGCGCTCCGGGCGGCCGAAGTGCTCGACGATCGTTCGGCCGTCCCGCTCGCCGAATACGGCCCCGTGATCGGCGTGGACGGATTCGATGACGGTCATAGCTACTAGCTGGGGCCTGTACCCCACAGGCGTTTCGATTCGATACTCAAAACGGGAACCGATCGCGGAGCCAGTCGCCGATCGACTGGTCGTCGTTCTCGTCCGTCGGCGCGTCGGGAACCACCCGCTCGTCGGGTTTGATCACCGTCTCGCCGGCGTTTTTCTCGACGACGATCAGGTCGTCGTCCTTCAGCGTCGAGAGGGCCTCCTCGAGGTCGTCGATGTCGGTTTCGACGGCGGCGCGGAGTTCGAACACGGTCATGCCGTCGTCGGCGCGGTCGACGAGTTCGTCGAGGACCGCGACCTCCGTCCCCTCCCGGTCCCGGAACTCCCGCTTTGCTCTCATCCGTCTGGATGTTCGACGACCTGGGATTTGACGTTTGTCGTTCTCACAGACGATCGGACCGATTCCGTGCACGGCCGTTCGGCGGCCGACCGGACGCGGACGAAAGCACCCGACGGCAGAGAGACGCGTCGCCGAGGCTCGTTTTGGCGGAGAAGTGACAGGAGACCGGATATTCCGGGCGGTATGTTTTTTATGGCCTGGGTCGGAACGGTGGGACAATGGTCCTGCGATGTTCGCTGCTCGGACACGACTACGGCGACGCCGAAGTCGAACGCGAGCGCGAAGAACGGGGCAGCGAGGTCGTCGTTACCGTCCAGGAGTACGAGGAGTGTACTCGCTGCGGCGAGCGGCACGTCATCAGCGAGAACACCGAGGTCACGAGCCTCTCGGCTGGTGCGAGCGGCGACTCACTGCCCGACGATTCCGAACCGGCAGCCGGTTCCGACGTACCGTCTCAATCAGAACGCACAGCGTCAGCGTCCCCATCGGACGCCGATCCCGCCTCCGAGGACGCCGCCGAGCCGGCGGCCGGCGAGGACGTCGAGTTCATCGACGCCGCTGCCGGTGACGGCGACGCCGCACCGGCGGCGTCGACGGCGGACGCACCCAGCGCGGACGCGAACGCGGACGCCGAGTCCGACGCGCCCCCAGCGGCCGACGTCGACCCCGACCACCCAACCGACGAGAACGGCGATCCCGTCACCGACGACGGCGAGATCATCGAGGACACCCTCGAGGAGGCGGCCGATCGCGACCGCGGCCGCGGCGAGTGGCCCGACACCGACGACGTCGGCCCGCCGGTCGGCGCCGACGACGAACCGACCGCGTGGCCCGATGACGGGATCAGCGACGACCCCACGGAGGACGACGCGGTCGTCCTCGAGCACGACTCGACCTCGTCGGTCGCCGGATCGACCGTGAGCGACGTCGCGGGTGCGAACGTCGGACCCGCTACCGACGTCGACGCCGACGCCGAAACGGCGACCGAAACCGACGCCGAACCCGACACCGGCATCGAACGCGCCGGCGCGGCGCCGACGCCCGCCGAGGACACGGGGCCAGACGAGGACGGCGTTCCGACCGAGTTCTACTGCCCGCGCTGTGACTTCGTCGCGGCCGACGACCGCGCCTCCCTGCGCGCCGGCGACATCTGTCCCGACTGCCGGAAGGGGTACCTCGGCGAACGACCCCGCCGATAAGTATCCGGCGGTTTCGCTCTCGTTCGGGGGAACGTCGCCCACGACGGCTATGAAAAGAGGTAAACAGTCCGCCGTGTATCTACCAATCCATGAAGGAGTACAAGATGCGTCGCGGTGAGTACCTCGAGGAACGGATCCCCGACATGGAGTCGACGGTCGAGGAGTACTTCGGACCCATCACGGACACCGAGGAGTACAAGGGCAGCGATCTGTTCGTCATCGAGGAGCCCGACAACCCCGTCTTCGAGAAGATCGTCGTCGGCGCCGTCGAATACTCCGGCAAGAAGGACAAGCTCGGCGTCGAGTTCCACGAGCGCGACCCGACGGAACTCGGCCCCGACGAGCTCGAGGCCGCCGGCGAGGCCGTCGATCTCAAGAACGACTTCCTACTCGAGGCGACCGGCCGCGACGCGAAGGCCCGTCGTGACTCGATGAAGCGGGCCGTCGAGGACGAACCGGATCACGACGTGGAGACGTAACGGCTCGGATCGGACGCGACCGCTCTGCCTGTATTCTTCGCGCCGGGAGCGACGGCTCTGCGCTGATCGAGCCCGCGTCGGATCCGAATCGACGCCCGCACTGACGTCTCGAGTCGGCTTCGAAACCGCTATTGTCGCGCCGCGAGACGTCGTCGGTGATGGATATCGCCGCGTTCCTGGTCGCGACGCTGGCCGCGCACGTCGGGTTCGCGATCCTCGTGGCCGGACACGCGTTTCTGACGGATCGAGACGCCGGTTACTGGCCGTACGTCACGCTCGCGCTCGGACTCGCGGGCGTCGCGGGCTACTTCTTCTACGATCGGACGACGGGATCGGGTCGGATTTGAGGTTGGAGACCGACCGATCGCGGGTTCGACGGAGCGGGTTGAAAAAGAGAACCGGACGGGTCAGGCCAGGAAGACGTGGCGCGGCCGGTCCGCGAGGACGTCGCGGCCCCACTCGACGGTCTCGGAGAACTCGTCGCTGCGGAAGAACGCCATCGCGTCCTCGCGGGAGTCCCACCGGCTGGCGATGAACATGTCGTTCTCGTCCTCGCGGTTCACGAGGAGGTCGGTCTTGCGGTGGCCCTCCATGTCCTCGAGGACGGCGCCGACGTCGTCGAAGGTGCCGACGAAGTCGGCGCGGTGCTCGGGCTTGACGGTGTAGAACATGCCCATCGTGCCCCAGGAGTCCGCGTCGTCGTCGCCGGCCTGACGGACGACGTCGGGTAGATCGGCGAGGAAGCCGGCGGCCGTGTCCGCGGCGCGCTCGGTCTCCCAGAGGCTGACGACCGCCGCTTCGTCGCCCTCGTCGTGGGGCTCGTAGACCGCGGTCTTGACGTGGGTGTCGTAGTGGTCGAAGTTCTTGCGGAGCCCCTCGACCTCCTCGAAGAGGTCGTCGGTGTCGGCTTCCGAGTAGAGGACGACCGCGTGGACGTCCTCGCCGTGGGGTTGGCCGGCGTAGACGCCGGCCTCCTCGAGTTCGTCGCGGACGTCGTCGCCGTCACCGTGGTGGCCGTCGCCGCTGCCGTGATCGTGACCGTGACCATCGGAATCGCCGTGCGGATGGCCGCTCGAGTCGCCGTGTCCGTGGCCGTGGCCGCCGGACTCACCGTGGGCGTGGGAATGACCGCCGTGGTCGTGACCGCCGGCACCCTCCTGGGGAACCGGCTCGCCGGCGAGGAACGCGCCGAGGTTCTCCGGCGGGAACTGCCGTGCCGAGATGAACTGGCCGAACTCGGCGTAGCGGGAGGTCGACGGATCGAACCGCATCTCGTAGAGCAGGTCCTTGACGTCCGTCGGATCGTCGCCGAACAGCGTCACGCCCCACTCGAAGTCGTCGAGGCCGATGCTGCCGGAGATGATCTGCGTGACGCGACCGGCGTACTGCTTGCCGATCTCGCCGTGGCTCGCGAGGTGCTCCGCGCGCTCGTCGAAGGGCAGATCGTACCAGTTGTCCTGCTCGCCGCGGCGCTTGTCCATCGGGTAGAAGCTCAGGAACTCGGTGTCGGGGATCGAGGGCTTGATGCGAGTTTCGATGTACCGCTTCATGCCCTGATCCTCGACCTCCTCGCCTTCCTCGAAGTACTCCTGGGACATGTAGCCCGAGACCTCGGTCACCGAGAGGTAGGAGTCGGCGCGCTCGGTGAACTCGGCCAGCGCCGTGTGTTCGAACGAGCGCTCGAGGGCGTCGATGTCGGCGAGCGTCGGCCGCAGGTGCAGGAGCAGCAGGTCGGCCTTGTGCCCGAGCACCGAAAACGTCGCTGAGTCTCCCTCCTCGGCGTCGTCGACGCGCTCGGCCGACGCGAGGAAGTCGATCCCCTCGTCGATCGCCAGTTCGCGGCGATGCTCGGGGGCGTCGCGCCACGCGTCCCAGTCGATCGACCGGAAGTCGTGCAGGACGTACCAGCCCTCCTCGGTCTGCGGGGGTTCTCGTCGTTCCATGTCGGCGGATTGGGACGGGAGCGCTAAGAAGGGCCGGGTTTCGGACGGACTCGCAGGAATCGAGACCGGCTCGTCGGCCGCTGCGGCGACCGCGTACCGGACGAATCGCACCGACCGAAACCCTTTACGTACGCCCGTTTAAATGGCCGCGTACATGCGGAAAAGTGGGCCCCCGAAAGGACTCATCGCCTATCTCGTGCTCGAGCTACTCGAGGAGAAGCCCCGCTACGGCTACGAGATCTTAAAGGAGATCCGCGAGATCAGCGGTGGGCACTGGGAGCCCTCCTACGGATCGGTGTACCCGATCCTCTACAAGTTCGAGGAGAAGGGCTGGGCCGAGCGCATCGAGCGTGCGGACGAGCCCGACCGGAAGTACTTCGAACTCACCGACGACGGTCGGGACGAACTCGCAGAGCGCCGCGAGGGCGGCGCCGAGAAGGCGAAGGACTTCGCCGACGTCATCCTGGGCTTTTTCCACGTCTACGCGGCCTTCTCGACCGACGATCGGTTCGAGATCCCCGAGCAGGAGGGGGAGTGGCGGTTCGACGAGGAGTTCAGCCGGTGGGTCGTTGAACAGGTGGTACGCCACCACGAACACTACTTCGAGACGGACTTCGAGCGGATCGACGAGACGCCCGAGGAGTTCTACGAGCGCCACGGGATCGACCGCGAGGAGTAGCCGGGCTCGAGCAGCCCCGAAGCGCTTCTACCGACGTTTTGTCGACGTCGTCTCGAGAGTGAATAGAAGCGGGCTCGAGGAATGGATCGGTACCGCGGCTGAACTCGGCGTCGAACTGGCTTCAACCCGCGAGCAACTGCGGGCCGAAGATCATCGCCAGAAAGCTGACGAGCATCGTGAGGCCGACCGACGTCGTCACCACGCGGACCATCCCGCGAGTCGCGTCGATCGGCAGCCGCGAGAAGACCGCCTCCGTGCTCGTCCGAAGGATGTGGCCGCCGTCGAGCGGGAACGCCGGGATGCAGTTGAAGAAGCCGAGCTGGACGTTGATCCAGCCGGTCCAGAACAGGGCGTTTGCGAGTGCGAAGACCGGCCAGTCGCCGAGCACGGCGAGGGGGCCCTGCGCCTGATAGAAGTTCTGGATCCCGCCGGCGAAGCCCGCGAAGTTGTACGGCAGCACGTCGATGACGCTGGCGATCGGCAGCATGAGGGCGAAGCCGATCTTCCCGAGGAACGAGCCGCCGAGCGCACCGAAGGACTCGCCAGTTCCGCCGCCGAGGGCCGCGAGGTACGCCTCGGCCGGATAGAGCTGGATGCCGAGCGCTTGCGTCGAGACCCCGGAGATTCCCGATCCGGGGTAGACGAGGTAGCCGACGGTACCGCCGCCGGTCGTTTCACTCCGCTCGCCGAGCGTCACTTCGTACTCGACGCGCTCGCCGTCGAGGTAGCCGGCCACGGTCACCCGATCGCCGGGATCGGTCTGCCCGACCAGTTCGTTGAGTTCCGACTGCGTGGCCGCCCGCTGGCCGTCGAAGCTGGTCACGACGAGGTTAGCGCCGGCCGGCGCGCCGGCCTCGGCGAGCGGCCCGTCCTCGGCGACCGTCACGAGCGCGCCGATCGGCACCTCGCGCTCCTCGCGGCCGTCCCCGGTAGCGACCGTCAGCGTCGCGATCTCGTCGTCGCCGACGGCCTCGAGGAACTCGGTCTCGGTCGCCACCTCTTGACCGTTGACGGCGACGATCGAATCGCCGGTCTCGAGGCCGGTGACGCTGCTATCGGCCGTGGCGGTGACCAGCAGCGAGCGCTCGACCTCGACGGTGCGCTCGCCGTTGAGTTCGACCGTGAGCGGGTTTCCGGACGCGGTTTCGACCCGCTCGCGGAACTCGTCGTTCCCCTCGATCGGCTCGCCGTTGATCGCGGTGATCCGGTCGTCC
The DNA here is from genome assembly GCF_054654555.1 of Halopiger thermotolerans. Lineage (NCBI taxonomy): Archaea > Methanobacteriati > Methanobacteriota > Halobacteria > Halobacteriales > Natrialbaceae > Halopiger > Halopiger thermotolerans. Next base: position 199,131 of record NZ_BAAIEU010000001.1, read on the forward strand.
GGCTGGATGTCGGCCGCGGCGGCCGGCGAGCCGGGGGCGACGCCGCCGACGGCGGCGCCGGGCGCGACGCCGATCGAGGCCACGATGGGGCCGAACAGGAGCGCGAAGGCGACGATCGTGATCGCGAAGTTGTTCGTCACGCCGGCCGCGAACATCCGCGTTCGGCCGCCCCTCGAGGCGGATTTGCTGCTCTCCTGATCGGGTTCGACGAACGCCCCCATCGGGATGATCGCGAGCATCACGATCCCCATCGAGTCGATGTCGATGTCCTCGACGCGACAGAGCAGACCGTGGCCGCCCTCGTGGACGACCAGGCCGACGAGCAACCCGACGACGATGCCGGGCGCCGCCGACAGCGGCAGGAAGTCGTTGACGCCGGGGATGACGAGGACGTTCCGGGGCTGCTGGATGGCCGAACTCGGCTGCGGCGAGGAGAGCGCACCGATCGCCGCGATCAGCAGGAAGACGAACATCGCCACCATCACGACGAGGGCGATTCCGATGCCGAGGTTCGCCCACGCTCGCCAGAACCGCTTGGGGCGCGCGAGCCGGTCGAGCAGCACCCGGCCGCGCTTGGTGTGGAAGGTCAGCATCGGCCCCTGCGTGCCGATAAACTCCGGCAGCAGGTCCGCCCGCTCGAGTGCGATTACGACGGCCCAGTAGAGCAGGAGTCCGGCGACGATCCACGTCAGGAGTTCGGAGCCGTAGAGCTCGGGGACCGAAACTGCGACGAACGAGGGGGAGCCGTAATCCATCTATCTCTACCGTAACTGAGGGAGGCGGTCTCAAATGGCTTTTGTCTGTACTCGAACACCCGCTAACGACCGGAAACCGACGGCTGAAACGCCGCCGCTTACCGCTCGCGCCGGAGCCGCGCGACGACGAACTCCCGATCGAGCTTCGCGAGGAAGGGGCCGAGCTTCGGGCCCTGCTCCTCGTCGAAGAACAGCCGGTAACCCGCGCCGAAGAAGTCGCCGATGTCGACGTCGTGGCGCTTTGCCGTCTCGTAGATCTCGCCCTGCAGGTCCTCGGGGTCGACGCCGTCGCCGGAGTCGACGAAGTCGGCGAGGTCGTCGAGCGCGTCCTCGGTCGTCGCGTCGAACTCGTGGTCGGGAATCTCGCTGCGCTTGAGTTCGTAGTCGAACTCGTTGCCGGTCCGTCGCGCCCAGTTGCGAGCCTTCTCGACGCGCGCGAGCGCGCCCTCGACGGCCCAGTCGGGCGCGTCCTCGGGGATGTGGCCCTCCTTGCGGGCGACCTCCTCGCGCAGGTCGGGGTCGTCGAACATCCCGAGGACGGCGGCGAAGGTGTAGGGCAGGCGGATGCGCTCCTCGCGGGGCTCCTCGACCAGCAGCGGGTAGACCCGCTCGGCGAACGCCCGCTCGTCCTCGTCGGCCTCGATCTCGTCGAAGTAGATCGCCTCGAGGCGGTCGAACTCGTCGACCAGCTGGTCGAGCCGCTCGATGCTGAAGTCCCGCGCCTTCGAGGGGTCCTTCGCGAAGAAGTAACGCAGCACCTCGGGCTCGAGCAACTCGAGCACGTCGGAGACGAGGATCACGTTGCCCTCGGAGGAGGAGAACGGCTCACCCTCGAGGGTGAACCACTCGTAGACCATCGGAACCGGGGGTTCGATCTCGAGGACGTTGCGCGCGACGTCCTGGCCGCTGGGCCACGATCCTTCGGCGTGGTCCTTGCCGAAGGGCTCGAAGTCGACGCCGAGTTCCTTCCACTGGGCGGGCCACTCGAAGCGCCAGGGGAGCTTGCCCTCGCGCAGGGTGGCGGTGCCCTCGTGGCCGCAGCCCTCGATGGTGCGGTCGCCGGCGTCCATGTCCGTACAGCGGTAGTCGACCGTCGCCGGCTCGCTCTCCAAGTCGACGCTCGTCACCGTCTCCGTGATCTTGCCGCACTCCTCGCAGATCGGGTTGAAGGGGACGTACTCGTCGTCGACCTTGTCCTGATACTTCGAGAGGACCTCGCGTGCGCGATCCTGGTGTTCGAGGACGAACTCCGTGACGTCCTCGAGGTCGCCGCTCTCGTACAGGTCGGTGTTCGAGACGAGATCGATCGGCACGTCCAGCGCGTCGGCGCTGTCCTGGATGATCGTCGCGAAGTGGTCGCCGTAGGAGTCGCAGCAGCCGAACGGGTCCGGAATGTCGGTGTAGGGCGCCCCAAGGTTGCGCCCGAGCGCGCCAGCGTCGACCTCGCCGAGATCGACGAGGTCGCCCTCGAGGTCACAGAGGGTGCGGGGTAGCTTCCGCAGCGGGTCGCGGTCGTCGGCGGTGAACACCTGCCGGACCTCGTGGCCGCGCTCGCGGAGGACCTCGGCGACGTAGAACCCGCGCATGATCTCGTTGACGTTCCCGAGGTGGGGCACGCCCGACGGCGAGATGCCGCCCTTGATGACGATCGGCTCGTCGGGCGCTCGCGCTTCTACGCGATCCGCGACCGTATCCGCCCAGAAGGCGTGGCGCGCGTCGTCGCCGTCCTCGCGCTGGAGCGTGTAGGGGCTGTACTCGTCGGGTACCGCGGAGTCGAGGTCGGCGTCGGCGCCGTCGTCGGGGTCAGGGCCAGGATCGTCCGCGCTCATCGTTCGCCTTCGTCTTCGTCGCTCGCCCAGTACGTCGGTTCCTCGCCGGCCCCCTCCGGCACGACGTCGGTCCCGTCGTGTTCGCCGTGGCGGACGGCGCGAGCGATGCGGTCCGGATCGGTGCCGTCGAGGACGATCGTCCGCATCCCCGAGCGCTCGATGATCTTCGCCGCCAGCAGGTCGACCGGGGCCGACGCGCCGGCGTTCATCTCGAGGCCGGCGATGACGTCCACGAGGTCGGTCGCGGAGAGGGAGTCGTACTTGGTCGCGTCGTCGTCCTCGTTCGGATCGGCGCTGTAGACGCCGGGGACGCTGGTGGCGTAGACGAGCAGGTCGGCGTCGATGTACTCCGCGAGCGCGGCGCCGACGGCGTCGGTCGTCTGGGCCGGCGCGACCCCGCCCATGATGCAGACGTCGTCGCGGCGCAGCGCCTCGCTGGCCTCCTCGTAGTCCTTCGCCGGCGCCGCCACCGCCTCCGAGCCAAGCGCGGCGATGAGCAGGCGCGCGTTGAGCCGCGTGACGTCGATCCCCAGTTGATCGAGTTCGATCTCGTTCGCCCCCAGATCGCGAGCGGCGCCGATGTACTCGCGCGCGACGCCGCCGCCCCCGACGACGGCGCCGACGCGACAGCCGTCCGCGACGAGGTCCTCGATGACGGCCGCGTGCTCGGCCACCCGATCCGCGCCCGGCTCGGGTACCAGCACGCTACCGCCGATAGAGACGACCACTTTCATACTACCCCGGTGTAGCGGGGTTGCTATCTTAAGGGTTGCCAACTGCGCACTCGAGCGTTGGCGCGCACCACGGCACGCGCTCACGGCCGGGGTTCCGAATTCGGTAGCTGCGCCGGTCCGAACCGTCTACGACTCGAGCGGGCACACGAGCGCCTCGCCGTCGCGGTCGAACGCCGTGCCGTACGGTTCGGACAGTTCGCGCATCCGCTCTCGGGACCACGCGGCCGCCTCGGGGCCCGCCTCGTGGACGGCGCAGCCGTCGATCTCCGTGGGGTAGAGGCGCAGCTCCGTCGGTTCTCCGTCCGGCGTCACCGACAGCACGAACAGGAAGCTCCGATCGTTCCGGAGCTCGTCGTCGACCGCGTAGTCGTCGACGAAGTCGCCCGTATCGTACAGGATCGGCCGGCCGTCGTGCACCTCAATCCCCTGGAAGACGTGCGCGCTGTGCCCGTGGACGACGTCGACGCCGCGCTCGACCAGCCAGCGCCCGAACTCGCGAAACGCCGCCGGGGGCTCCGCGACCATGTTCGGCCCCAGGTGCAGCGACGCGACGAGCACGTCGGGATCCGTCTCGCGTGCACGCTCGAGCGCCGTTCGGACGCACTCGCGGCTCTCCTCGTCGGCGAGGACGTCGACGGACGGCGATCGAACGCTCGCGTCGCGCGATTCGTCGATGTCGATCCGCGCGGTTCCTGGCGAGTCCTCGTCGGCGGCGTACTCGGGCGTGTTGTCGGTCAGCGAGACGACTGCAAGGGAGAGCGCGTCCTCGTTCTCGTCCTCGGCCTCGCCCCCGGTATCAGTATCGGGACCCCCGCCGACGCGCCGCACCGCCGGCTCGAGCGCCTCGTCGATCGTCTCCCCGGCCCCCGTGCGGGCGATCCCGGCCTCGTCCAAGCGCTCGAGCGTGTCCCGCAGCGCGACTTCCTCGTAGTCGAGCACGTGGTTGTTCGCGAGCGCACAGACGTCGACGCCGGCCGCCTCGAGGGCGGGCACCGCCCAGTTCGGATCGGCGCGGAAGTGAAACGGTCTGCGCGTGCGGGTCCACGGTCGGCCGCGCGTCGAGAGGACGCACTCGAGGTTGATCACGAGCGCGTCGAGGCCGTGCAGCCGCTCGCGGACGGTTCCCCACACCGCGTCGACCGAGCGGTTGCGCTGCCGATCGTCGACGAGCCGCCCGAGCATCACGTCGCCGGCGAATCCGATTCGGCGGGTGCGGTCGGGTTCGGATTCCTGTTCGCGTTCGCCGTCGACCATATCGAGCGTTCGCGAACCGCCCGCAAAACGGTCGGGGTCCGTTTCGCGTCGCGCGCTCGGTTCGGCCGACGGGCCCAAAAATCGGCCGGTCAGCGACAGCTACAAACCCCGACCCGTCCATATTTCGGGTATGCACGTACTCGGCATTCTCGACCGCGGGGCGAGCGGTGATACCCTCGAGCGGGTCGTCGATCGGGTCGTCGATCGCCTCTCCGCGCGGGGGCGGGTCGGCGTCGTCAGATACGACGCGACGATCGCCGACGGCACGCACGCCGCGCGGGAGACGGCGATCGGCGGGGACGTCACGTACGACCTCGGCGCCGACGGCGACTGGACCGCGACCGGAACGGGACTGTCAGTGCAGGACGCGCTCGACAGCCTGGCGACCGACTGCGAGTACGCCGTCGTCGTCGGGATCTCGGACCTCCGGTACCCGGCGCTGGTCGTCGGCGACGAGACGGACGACCCCGACGCCGACGTTGTTGCAACCGTCGACTTGCCCGCGGACGTCGACGACGGCCTCGTCGACGCCCTCGAGGCCGCCGAACCCCACCGCACCCTCGAGTCGATCGTCGCCGACGTGAAGCGCTCCCCGAAGGCCGACCGCTCGGGGGCGATCGCGACGTTCACCGGCCGCGTCCGGGCGAAAGACGACGCGGACGACGCACGCACTCAGTACCTCGAGTTCGAGAAGTACGAAGGCGTCGCCGACGAGCGGATGGCCGCCATCGAGTCGGAACTCGAGGAACGCGACGGCGTCCTCGAGGTCGAACTTTACCACCGCACGGGCGTCGTGGAGGACGGCGAGGACATCGTCTACGTCGTCGTACTCGCGGGCCACCGCGAGGAGGCGTTCCGGACCGTCGAGGACGGCATCAACCGGCTGAAAGACGAGGTGCCGCTGTTCAAGAAGGAGGTTACGGTCGAGGACGAATTCTGGGTTCACGACCGCTCGTAAGACTATATATTCCCGAAAATTAATTCAGAAAATAACGAATGACGCCGGAAGGCGACTCTTAATAGATCGATAACGAGCTCGCAGCGATAATGAATTAGAATCGGTTATAAAATTTCTCGAGCGATCTAAGCCGGCGGTAAAACGTATCGTAAATGGGAATAAAACGTTGCTTACACCCCAGATCGCTGAAGGCAATCGAAAACTCGCTAATCATCCGCCCTTTATAACATGTTCCCCCCACAAGGCGTTGATGTCGATGAGCACGACAGCCCAACCCTCCACGGAAAGCAAAGAACGCCGCCTGAAACGCTATCTGCGCGAACGCGCAGAAGACGGTGAGCTGTACTTCAAAGGCAAGTTCATCGCAGACGAAGTCGGCATGTCCCCGAAGGAGATCGGCGCGCTGATGGTCAAGCTCTCGGAATCAGCCAGCGACCTCGAGGTCGAGAAGTGGTCGTACACGAGCGCGACGACCTGGCGCGTCGAGACGGCCTAATGCCATCGACGATACGAAACGCATACAGACGTCTCCCGTCCCCGACACGTCCCGTCCCCTGACCGACCTCACGCACGTGGATTCTGCGCCACAGCATCCACACCACACACGCCATACACTCCGCGTGCCGGCGCGTCTCCGACGCCATCCGGCACGCCCGCTCTGATCGAGCCCCGCTCGATCGGTTCCCGCGACTCGTTTTTTGCGGTCGATTCGATCCGCCAGTGCGAGGTGGCCCCCGCCGGTCGAATCCGAGCAAACGCCCCGAGGCAGTCGATTTATACGAACCGATAACGAATCGCGAGTGATGGACGACGGCGACGCGTCCGGGTTGGGGTCGACCGAGGCGACCGGATCGCTCGAGGACAGACCACCGCGCGATCGAATCGAGTCGGTGTTCGCGGTCTACGAGACGCGGATCGAGGGCGAGCAGTTGATCTACTACGGCGATCCGCTGAAACCGCCCGAACAGCTCGTCCGAGAGCTGTGGCCGGTGTTTCGGGATTCGGGCTACGACCTCGAGCTGACGACGCGACACGGCGAGTACGCGCTCGTCGCCGAGCCGACGAACGTCGGCATCGACGGGGTTCCCTGGACGAATCTCGTCCTCCTCGGCCTGACGGTTATCTCGACGCTGTTCGCCGGGTCGATGTGGTACCACATCGATCCGATCGCGAACCCGACCGGCATCTGGCGGGCCTGGCCGTTCACCGTCTCGATCCTCGGCGTGTTGGGGTTCCACGAGATGGGCCACTACGTGATCGGGCGCCGCCACAACGTCGACGTGTCGCTGCCCTACTTCATTCCGATTCCGACGCTCATCGGGACGATGGGCGCCGTCATCAGGATAAAAGGCCGAATCCCGGACCGGAAGGCGCTGTTCGACATCGGCGTCGCGGGCCCGCTCGCCGGGCTGGTCGCGACGGTGATCGTCACCGTGATCGGGCTGCACTTACCGCCAGTGACCGCCCCCGAGACGGTCGTACAGGACCCCAACGCCATCCAGATCCGACTGGGCTATCCGGCGCTGCTCGAGTGGCTCGCCGCGGCGTTCGACCAGCCGCTGTACCGGGATGACCCGGCGACGGCGGTGAACCCCGTCGTCATCGGGGGCTGGGTGGGGATGTTCGTCACGTTCCTCAACCTGATCCCAGTCGGCCAACTCGACGGCGGCCACCTCCTCCGGGCGATGGCCGGCGAGTTCCAGGAATCGATCGCGGCGCTCGTGCCCGGCGTCCTCTTCGGCCTCGCGGCCTACCTCTACTACGTGCTCGACTACAGCGGGAACTCGGTCGCGATCTGGGCGTTCTGGGGCATCATTACTGCGTGGCTCGCGTCGGTCGGCCCTGCGCGGCCGATCCGCGACGAGTCGCTGGGACTCGGGCGGTTCGCGCTCGGACTCGTGACGTTCGGGCTCGGACTGCTATGTTTCATGGCGGTGCCGATCGCCATCGTCGAGTAACGGCGGCGCTACTCGCCGTGCGTGTAGCCCCGATCCGCGAGCGGGTCGCCGTCGAGGGTCACTCCGTCCTCGGCGTCGACGACCGACCCGATCGTCGAAATCGCGACGTCCGTCTCCGAACGGACCGCCGCGAGCGCGTCCTCGGGAACCGTCGCGACGAGTTCGAAGTCCTCGCCGAATGTCGTCGCGTACTCGAGCGCGGCCGCCTCGTCCTCGGCGACCTCCCGAACCGCGTCGGCGATCGGAACCGCGTCCGACTCGATCGCGAAGCCGCAGTCGCTGGCCGCCGCGAGCTGGTGGAGCGAGCGGGCGAGCCCGTCGCTCGAGTCCATCATCGCGGTCGCGTGCGGGGCCAACGCGCGGCCGGCCCGGACGCGGGGCTCGAATCGAAACAGCTCGTTCGCGCGGTCGCGCAGGGCTGGGTCGGCCTCACGGTCGGCGCGGCGGAACAGCTCGAGGCCGGCGGCGCTGCGGCCGAACGAGCCGGTCACGCAGACGAGATCACCGGGCTCGGCGCCGCTTCGTTCGACCGGGTCGTCCGTCCGGCCGACGGCGGTCGTCGCGACGGTAAACTCCGCGTGCTCGTCGAGGTCGCCGCCGACGTACTCCGCGTCGACCCGCTCGCAGACGTCCCGCGCGCCGCGCACGAACGCGAGCAGGTCCGATCGGTCGAACTCCGGGACGGCGTAGGCGGCGACGGCGGCCGTCGCGTCGGCGCCCATCGCCGCGACGTCCGACAGCGAGGCGCCGACGGCCCGCCAGCCGGCCGTATACCGAGTGGTGCCGTCGGGGAAGTCCGTCCGCTCGTGGAGCATGTCCGTCGTCACGACCAGCCCGTCGATCGCCGCCGCGTCGTCTCCCGCGGCCGCGAGTTCGCCCTCCAGCAGCGCCAGTGCGGCGCGTTCGTCCATACCCCTCGTTCATACTCGAGGACGAAAAACGGTCCGGGACGCGGTGACACTGTACGCGATTGGGGCGCCGAGCGCCGCGATACGATGGTCTTAAATGCCGCGGAAGGAAAGCACACGCCAATGGCTACGATGTACGACGTTCCGGCGGACGCCCTCATCGAGGCGCTCGCCGAGGACCTCGAGGAACGGCTCGACGAACCCGACTGGGCGCAGTTCGCCAAGACCGGTGTCGACCGCGAACTGCCTCCCGAACAGGAGGACTTCTGGGCGACCCGCGCGGCCAGCCTCCTGCGCAAGGTCGCCGACCGCGGTCCGGTCGGCGTCGAACGGCTCGCAACCGAGTACGGCGGCGGCAAGCCCGGCTCGAACCGCTACCGCGTCGCGCCGGACAAGCGCGCCGACGGCTCGCGGAACCTGATCCGAACGATCCTCCAGCAGCTCGAGGACGAAGGGCTCGTCGAGACCGCTGAAGGCGAGGGTCGCCGCATCACGCCCGAGGGACAGAGCCTGCTCGACGACACCGCCGGCGACGTTCTCGAGGACCTCGACCGACCGGAACTCGAGCGCTACGCGTAAGCCGATCGCCGACTTTTCGCGCGAGCTACCCGCTCAGCCGCGGCTCTGGCGGCCGGCGTCCGTAATCATTTTCCCGCCTGCAACGTAACGTACGGCCATGAGCGAACGCCCAGACGACGAGCGGCTCGAGGAGCTGCGAGAGCAGAAGATGGAGGAGCTGCAGGAGCGGGCTGAGGCCCAGCAGGGCGGGGAGGCCCAGGAGGCCGCCCAGCAGCAGGCCGAAGCCCAGAAGAAGGCGGTGCTCCGCCAGCACCTGACCGACGACGCCCGCAAGCGGCTCAACACCGTCAAGATGAGCAAGCCGCAGTTCGGCGAGCAGGTCGAGCGCCAGGTCATCACGCTCGCCCGCAGCGGCCGCATCCAGGGCAAGATCGACGACGACAAGATGAAACAGCTACTGAAGGAGCTGAAACCCGACTCCAAGAGCTTCGACATCCAGCGACGCTGATGGAGCTCGGACTGCTCTACAGCGCGGGCAAGGACTCGACGCTCGCGGCGCTTCTCCTCGAGGAGTTTTACGACGTCACCCTCGTAACGGGCCACTTCGGCATCAGCGACGACTGGCGACACGCCCGCGAGACCGCCGATTCGCTCGGCTTCGAGTTCCGGCGGCTCGAACTCGACCCCGACGTCGCCCGCGAGGCCGTCGACGTCATGCTCGAGGACGGGTTCCCGCGAAACGGCATCCAGCGCGTCCACGAACACGCGCTCGAACGACTCGCCGCCGCGGAGCCCGGATTCGACGCCGTCGCCGACGGCACCCGCCGCGACGACCGCGTGCCGACGGTCTCTCGCGCGCAGGCCCAGAGCCTCGAGGACCGCCACGGCGTCGACTACGTCTCGCCGCTGTCGGGGTTCGGCCGGGGCGCGGTCGACCGGCTCGTCGACGCCCACCTCGAGGTGACGGTCGGCCCGAGCGAGGAGATCAGCCGGGCCGACTACGAGGCCGAACTGCGGACGCTCATCGCCGACCGGGAAGGGCCGGCGGCGGTCGGCGACGTCTTCCCGGAGCACGAGCAGACGTACGTGACCGGCGTCCGCCGGTGACCTGTTGGCGACGGTGGCTCGACCGCCGTCCGCCGATGAAAGGATAGAAGTTCGGCGTCGGCGAATCCCCTCTCATGTACGACGGGATCAAGGGCTTTCGCGATTTCTACCCCGGCGAGATGGCTGCCCGCCGGCAGACCATCGACACGCTGGAGGACACCGCCCGGCGGTACGGCTTCCGGGAGATCGGGACGCCCGCCTTAGAGCGCGCCGAGATGTGGACAGACAAGAGCGGCGACGACATCGTCGACGAGTTGTACTCGTTCGAGGACCAGGGCGGTCGCCACGTGACGCTGACCCCCGAACTCACGCCGACGGTCGCCCGGATGGTCGTCGCCAAGCAACAGGAACTGTCGAAGCCGATCAAGTGGTTCTCGACGCGGCCGTTCTGGCGCTACGAACAGGTGCAACAGGGCCGCCAGCGCGAGTTCTACCAGACCAACGTCGACATCTTCGGCTCCGCGGAGCCCGAAGCCGACGCCGAGATCCTCTCGTGGGCCGCTGACGCCCTGACGAACCTCGGGCTCACCGGCGACCACTTCGAGTTCCGCGTCTCTCACCGCGACATCCTCGGGGGCGTCCTCGAGACCTACGAGGCCGACGTGGACGTCGACGACGCCATCCGCGCGGTCGACAAGTCGGACAAACTCTCGACCGTCGAGTACCACGACCTGCTCGTCGAGGCCGGCCTCGACTACGAGCAGGCCGAGGAGTTCGCCGATCTCATCGCCGGCGGCGACCTCGAGGAGGTCAAGGCCTTCGCCGACACCGAGCGCGTCACCGCGGCCGTCGACAACCTCCAGAACGTCCTCGAGGCGGCCGAGGACTTCGGCGCCCGCGACTACTGTTCGATCTCGCTCGAGACGGCTCGCGGCCTGGACTACTACACGGGCGTCGTCTTCGAGTGCTTCGACTCCACGGGCGAGGTCTCGCGGTCGATCTTCGGCGGCGGCCGTTACGACGACCTGATCGAAAGCTTCGGCGGCCAGCCGACGCCCGCGGTCGGGGTCGCGGTGGGTACCGCGACGCTGCCGCTGTTGATGCAGCGGGCCGGCGTCTGGCCCGAGGAGGAAGTGACGACGGACTACTACGTCCTCCAGATCGGCGACACTCGCTCGGAAGCGGCGCGGATCACTCGGGACCTCCGCGAGCGCGGCCACGTCGTCGAGACCGACGTCGCCGGCCGCTCGTTCGGCTCGCAGCTGAACTACGCCGACTCGATCAACGCCGAGACGGTCGTCATCGCCGGCGAGCAGGATCTGGAGAACGACGAGGTGACGATCAAGGACATGGAATCGGGCGACCAGACGCAGGTGCCGGTCGACGAGTTCCCCGGCGATCTCGAGCGGCCGACGTACGACGATTTCGCATAAGCCGGCTCCAACGACCGCGACCGGCGAGGGCCCGAGCCGCGGGCGCGGGATCGAAGACCGGTCAGCCGCCCGATCGTCGTCTCGAATGCGGCGTTCTCGAACCGAGATGCTACCCGGTACTTAAACTCCCTCTATTGCTCGGGTAAAATTCCGCCCGTTCCTGCGAAACGGGAACTACGAGCGCTCTTAACCCCGATTAGCGCCAACGTGCTACTGTGAGGTGAACCCCAATGGCAGCTAACGAAGCCACCGTCAAGTGGTTCGGCAGGCGGCAGGAGTTCGAGTACGCCGACGGCGCGGCCGGATACGCGCTGGTGTTGATCCGACTCGTGGTCGGCTACTGGTTCCTCCACGCCGGGTGGACGAAGTTCGCGTTCGTCGCAGGTGAGCCGTTCGACGCGGCAGGCTACCTCGCGAACGCCGAAACGCCGATCGCGCCGCTGTTCGAGTTCGTCGTCGGCACGCCGTGGCTGCTCGAGTTCACCAACGTGATGATCCCCGTCGGCGAGTTCCTCATCGGGCTGGGGCTCGTCCTCGGGGCGCTCGTGCGCCTGGCCGCCTTCTTCGGCGGCGTCCTGATGACGTTGTTCTACCTGGGCAACGCCGACTGGGCGCACGGCTACGTCAACGGGGACCTGCTCGGGCTCCTCATGTTCGTGCTCGTCGGCGTCTTCGCCGCGGGTCGGCTCCTCGGCGTCGACGCCTACCTCGAGGAGACCGAGTTCGTGAAACGGCGGCCGTGGCTGCGCTACCTCCTCGGCTGATCGGCCGAGGAGGGGCGTATCGAAGCTGATCGGGCGGCCGCGGCCGATAACCAACCGGCAGCCGCCTGATAACCAACGGCCGGCCGCGGCGAATCGGCCGTCGCGACCGGCGGCGATGCGGAGCCGATTTCAGCGATTTCGTTTTCGTTCCGTCGCGCGCTCGCGACGCTCGTCGGTGCCGTTCTCTCGCTGGGTCCGCTCTGGTTCGTCCGCGGGACGAGCGGTCGCGTCCTCGGCCGCGACCGAGTGACCGGTCTCGGCGTGGTGCTCGATCATCGCGCGGTCGAGCACCGCCCGATCCTCGCGATCGTCGATCTCGTGCGACCAGTCGCAGGTTTCGCAGTAGGCGCGGGTCATGATACGCGACCGTCGTTTCGGGACGACTATCACCGATCGGATGGATATATAGCCGATTAATAGTTCCGAAATCCGACATCGACGCGGCGTCGACGTTACTCGCATGCGAAGACCGGGCCGACGATCACCGCGTGATCGGCCGACCGCCGACGCGAGGGCGTCGCAGGGCCTACGGTTAACTTCGGCGGCGGTGTACCCCGCCCGATGGCCGACGGCGACACCGGAACTCGTCCGAACGTGCTGTTCGTCCTCACCGATCAGGAGCGGTACGACTGCAGCGCCCCCGACGGTCCGCCGGTCGAGACGCCGACGATGGATCGGCTCTCGAGCGAGGGGATGCGCTTCGAGCGGGCGACGACGCCGATCAGCATCTGCACGAGCGCGCGGGCGTCGCTCATGACCGGCCGGTTCCCGCACGGCCACGGGATGCTCAACAACAGCCACGAGGCCGACGCGATTCGGCCGAACCTGCCGTCCGAGATGACGACCTTCTCCGAGCTGCTCGCGGAGAACGGGTACGAACTCAGCTACACCGGCAAGTGGCACGTCGGCCGCGATCAGACCCCCGAGGACTTCGGCTTCTCGTATCTCGGCGGCAGCGACAAACACCACGACGACATCGACGGCGCGTTCCGCGAGTACCGCGAGGAACGGGGCGTCCCGCTGGGCGAGGTCGATCTCGAGGAGGAACTCTACACCGGCTCGGACCCCCGTGATAGCACCGAGGGGACGTTCGTCGCCGCGAAAACGCCGGTCGACGTCGAGGAGACTCGCGCGTACTTCCTCGCGGAGCGGACGATCGACGCGATCGAGCGCCACGCCGAAAGCGAGGGCGAGGACGAGGACGACCGCGACGGTCCCTTCTTCCACCGCGCGGACTTCTACGGCCCCCACCACCCCTACGTCGTCCCCGAACCGTACGCCTCGATGTACGATCCCGACGAGATCGACCCGCCCGAAAGCTACGCCGAGACCTTCGACGGGAAACCGCAGGTCCACGAGAACTACCTCTACTACCGGGGCGCGGACGGCCTCGAGTGGGACCACTGGGCCGAGGCGACCGCGAAGTACTGGGGGTTCGTCTCGCTGATCGACGACCAGCTCGAGCGAATCCTCACGGCCCTCGAGGAGCACGGTCTCGCCGACGAAACGGTCGTCGTCCACACCGCGGACCACGGGGACTTCGTCGGCAACCACCGCCAGTTCAACAAGGGGCCGCTGATGTACGACGACACCTACCGGATTCCGCTGCAGGTTCGGTGGCCCGGCGTCGCGGAGCCGGGGTCGGTCTGCGAGGCGCCCGTCCACCTGCACGATCTGGCCGCAACTTTCCTCGAGACGGGCGGCGTCGAGGTTCCCGAGGAGTTCGACGCGCGGAGCCTCGTCCCGCTGCTCGAGAACGGCGGCGATCCCAACGAGGCGTCCGTCGACTGGCCCGACTCGACGTTCGCCGAGTACCACGGCGACGAGTTCGGGCTCTACACCCAGCGGATGGTCCGGACCGAGCGGTACAAGTACGTCTACAACGGGCCCGATATCGACGAGCTGTACGATCTCGAGGGCGATCCGGCGGAACTGCAGAACCTGATCGACCACCCAGCGTACGCGGACGTGCGCCGAGAGATGCGCGACCGGCTCATCGGCTGGATGGAGCGGACGGACGATCCGAATCGGGGCTGGGTGCCGAACGTGCTCGAGCGCGCGTCGGCGAGCGACGGGTGAGTGCGACCCGGCCCGAGGGACGCCCCGGCCGTCGACGCGCGACGCGGAAGCGTACGTTTACGGTGTCCAAGCGGGTACCACCGAACATGATCCACATCGACGCCGCCGCACTCGAGCGGACGGGGGATGCGCAATGAGCGGGACCGGACCGCGTCGCGGCTCGAACGCGGAGCCCGATCCCGAGGAACTCCGCGAGGAGGCCGCGGAGTACGAAACGATCGCCGCGGCGCTCGAGGACCTCGTCGCGGAGCTGCGGGACGAGCCGCTCAGGGAGACGCGCCTCGAGGGGCTGTTCGACGAGGCGACGACGAGCAATCCGAACATCTGGAACACCGTCACCGCCTTCATCGACGTCGAGGACGGCGAGGCGGTCGTCACCGACGAGAGCAAGCTCGCGGAAGGCAGTTGGGCGCCCGAGATCGTCGAGGGCTGCGACGCGATGGTCACGATCGATATCCAGCGCGGGCTGATGCCGGACGACTTCACGTACCTCGTCGGGAAGAAGCTCCAGGACGAGATCGACGAGTTCCGCGAGCGGGCGGCGAAGGCCCGACAGCGCGCGGCCGACCTCGAGAGCGAGGACGGAACCGAGAACGAGGACGGAGACGGTGTGAACGGCGGTGCTGACGGGGAACTGAACGACGACGCGTAACCGCCGCTCGATCGAGGTCGACGGTCGTCGGCCGACTCGGTGACGGCGAGCCGATCGCGCCGTCAGTACCTCGTCATTTTGGAGCTACGTTCATGCGGTGAAACGGCGAACGGTGTCCTATGTCCGGCGACGAACCGGCACTCGAGCGGGACGAGAACGCGACGGCGCAGTTCCTCGTGCAGTGCGAGTCCTGCTCGTTCGAGCGGTCGACCGACGGACGGGAGGAGGCGACGCGGCTCGGGAACGTCCACCACCGGGAGACGGGACACGAGATCGTCGCCGTCCAGATGCCGCCGTCGGTCGAGCCCGACCTCGACTCCGAGTGACGGCGCGTTCGACGCGTCCGTCAGCGGGGAGCGCGAGCCGTCGCTGAGGCGTTCATCGCCGCGGCCGGTCAGCGGTTCCGTCCCGATACCTCGTCGCTCACTCGTCGACGATCCGCACTCGCTCCCGTTCGAACCGTCCGTCGGCGCCGATGCTCGAGCCCGGTTCGGCGTCGCCGACGTTCGACCCGTCAGTTTCGTCGCTCGCCTGCTCCCCCGAGCGCCAGCGCCACGAGCCGACGGCGAACGGCTCGAGCGAGACGATCAGGTACGACCGGTCGGGCCAGGTCGCCTGTGCGGCGTCGGTCGCGCTGGGTCGCGGCGGCCCGCGGGGGTGGGAGTGGTAGAAGCCGACGATCTCCTCGCCGCGGTCCTCGAGGCGCTCGAAGATCGCGAGTTGTTCCTCGGGATCGATCCGGTACCGCGTCCGAGGCGTCTCGGCGGCGTTCTCGGCGGGGTACTGCGAACGGACGTGGCTCCGCTGCGAGTCGAAGTCGCCGCCGAAGACGCCGCAGATTTCGTCAGGTTGGCCGTCGCGAGCGCGCTCGAGGACGGCGTCGCGAACGGCTTCGGGGATGACCAGTTCGGGACTGGAATCGGCGGTCACGGTGTCGTCGGTGCCGTCCGGCGCGGCGTCGGGATCGGCGGTCACGGCTCCACCCGAGCGTCGGCGTCGGAATCGGCGTCGGCGTACGCCTCGAGTTCGTCGAACGGGACGGCCATCCGCTCGCCGTCGGACGGCGCGACCGACCGATCGAACAGGTCGGGTTGGACGATCGGCGCGAGCGTCTCGAGCGTGTCCACGAGCGGCGGACCCGGACGGTTGAGGTAGTGGTGGCCGTCCATCGCCCAGACGCGGCCCTCCTCGACGGCCGTCAGGTCCGCCCAGCCGTCGCGCTCGGTGAGGTCGGTCCGGTTGGCGGCGGTCTGCTCGAGGTCGAACCCACAGGGGGCGACGACGATCAGTTCGGGATCGTACTCCCGAATCTCGGTCCATTCGCGAGGTCGCGATCGCTCCCCGGCGTCTGCCAGCCCGTACTCGCCGCCGGCCCACTCGACCAGTTCGGCCGTCCAGTGGCCCGCGATCATGACGGGGTCGGTCCAGTCGAAGATCGCCACTCGAGGCCGATCCTCGGGTGCGAGGTCGGCGGTCCGCTCCCGAACGCGGTCGATCCTCGCCTCGAGGTCGGCGCGAACGTCGCGGGCGCGCTCCTCGCGGCCGATCGCACGGCCGATCCGCTCGACGTCCTCGAGGACGTCGGCGACGCTGTGGGGGTCGGTGGTGAGGATCTCGGGATCGGCCGAAATCTGTTCGACGGCGTCGGCGACGACCACTTCGTCGACCGCGCAGACGTCACAGATTCCCTGGGTGACGATCAGGTCTGGCTCGAGTTCCTCGAGCGTCTCGACATCGACGTCGTAGACGCCGTCGCTCTCGTCGACGGCCTCGAGCACCTGGTCGTCGATCTCGCCGCTCGAGCCGTCGGCGTCGACTCGCGAGCGGGTGACGGCGGGCGCCGACGCGGCGTCGGGCGGGTAGTCGCACTCGTGGGAGACCCCGACGGGCTCGCAACCGAGCGCGGCGACGATCTCGGTCGCCGAGGGGAGCGTCGTGACGATTCGCATGGGATCGACTACGCGGCGCGCGGTGAAAAACGACTGGCTCGGCTCGAGCGGAACGGTCGCTCCGGGGCGTCGGTTCGACCTCCGCATCGGTAGCGCGTGCCGCCGACTCGAGCGGATAGTGTACGGAAAAAGCCTCGTTCAGCAGTGCCGGATTCCGGCAGCCGAAATCGAAGCCGGATTAGTTGCGGACGACGTTCGTCGCGCGGGGGCCCTTGGGGGCCTGTTCGATGTCGAATTCGAGTTCCTGTCCTTCCTCGAGGTCAGCGCCGCCGACGTCTTCCATGTGGAAGAACACGTCATCGTCCGCGTCCTCAGTCGAGATGAAACCGTAACCGCCTGTGTGGTTGAAGAAATCAACCTTACCGTTTGCCATTACAAACAAACGTAGTGGCGATGCACGGATAAGGGTTGCGAGGGTCGCGGTACCACGACTGTCGCCGACGCCGCGGGCTACAGTTCGTCGCCGGTATCGTAGCCGTTCGAGTCCGACTCGTCGGCATCGGCAGCGTCGGTCGAGTCGTCCGATTCGTCGAACTCCACCGTGGTCTCTCCGGCGCCGAACTCGTCCGTCGACGTCCTCGATTCGGGATCGAACGCGTCCTCCTCGGACTGGTCGTCAATGTCGAACTCGTCCGTCTCGAGTTCCTCCCCGCCGACGTTGACGGCGCCGTCCTGAATCTCGATGATTACTCCCTCGTCGTCCGGCGAGGCGCCGAGCATCCGATTGGCCGCCGATTCCACCTCGCGGTTGACCTCCCAGACGAACCGGAGGACGGTCTCGAGTTCGGTCCCGGCGGTCCGGAGTCCCTGTTGGGTTCTGGGGACGCCCTCGGGGGAGAGCCCGCTCAGACTGCGGGCGCCCTCCGGGTGCAGGTACTGGAGGGGGTGGTCGTTCGGCACCTCCTGCAGGTCGACCTCGAACGACCAGAGGTACGGCAGCGCCTGGAGGGCGTACCCCTTCGGCTTCGGTGCTTTGCGGCCCGCGACGGAGAAGACAGTCGTCAGCGCCGTCGTTCCCGCGTCGGTGTCGTAGTAGACGCCCGGCAGTCCCGGTACTGAAACGCGCATGCTCGAGCCGAGGGACTCGTCGGGCGTGAGTGTCTCGCCGGCAGTCGCCAGCCGGCAGTTATACGCTCGAGCGCCACCGTCACGGCCGCCAGGTCGGCGCCGACGGTCTCGGCGGTCGACGGCCGCGTGCCGCTCAGAAGCTATCCGCGAACTTGTCCCGTCGGTTGATGTCGATCTCGCTGATGCTCGAGTGATCCTGGCTCGCGGCGAAGCGGATGGCCTCCGCCACTTCCGCAGGGTCGCTGGCCTCGTCCTCGTCGAACACCTCCGCGAACGTCGAGCCGTCGGTCGTCTCGAACTCCGAGCGAACCTCGGCGGGGTTGACGACCGTGACCCCGACGCCCTCGTCGCCGACCTGCGCCGCGACGCTCTTGGCGAACCCGCGAACCCACCACTTCGAGGCTGCGTAGACCGGGTTGAACGAGCGCGGGTACTGGCCCGCGAAGCTCCCGACGAAGATCAGGTGACCGTTTCGCTCGCGGACGTGGGGGATCGCCGCCCGCGTCGCGTAGAAGACGCCGTCGACGTTGGTCTCCTGCATCGTCTCGTACTCCGCGGTCGTCATCTCGGCGACGTCGCTGCCCCGCGAGAGCCCCGCGTTGTTCACCAGCACGTCGATCCCGCCGAACGCGTCGACCGTCTCGTCGATCAGCGCGTCGACCTCGTCCTCCTCGCGGACGTTCGTCGGGACGACCAGCGTCTCGACGCCGTGGTCGGCCTCGAGGTCGTCCGCGATCTCGCGCAGCGGTTCCTCGCTTCTGGACGCGAGAACGACGTCGGCGCCGGCGGCCGCGAACGCGCGGCAGGTCGCCTCGCCGATGCCGGAACTCGCGCCGGTGACGATCGTTACGTCGCCCTCGAGTCGGTCGGTGTGTGCGTGTCCCATAGAAGATCCCTCACCCTCGAGGACGTTCGGTGTTTCCCCGGCTTCCGCCGTCCCGCTCGCGGCCGCAGCCATCCGTTGCCACCCCCGGGCTATTACGTCCGTACGGTCTACCGAGCGTATGGCCAATCCCGACCCCGATACCGACGCCGACGCTAACGCCGACGACGGATCGACCCGTTCGTGCCACCGACGCGGCTGCGACGAACCGGCGGCGTTCGTCGCGCTCGAGCGATACCAGGAAGAGACCGGGAAGGGCGCGGTCGAGGCCGAGGCGGCGCTCTGTCGCGACCACGCCGCCGAGGAGCATCCGACGAACCTCGACGGCGCGTACCCGGACTACGTCTTTCGCGTCGAACCGCTTCCGAAGTCGGAGTTGGAGGCCGACGACGCCTCGTGAACTGCCCGAATCAGGAAGCCACCACCGAGGACGCGCTCGAAAATCGGTTCCGGTTCCGCACCCACATCCGGTATCGTCGTCGGACTCGCGGTCCGATCAGTAGCCCTCGAGGTCGTACAGTTCGCCGTACTTGTCCTCGACGTACTCGAGGAAGTGGTCGGCCGTGAGCTCCTCGCCGGTCGCCTGCCGGATCAGCTCCTGCGTCTTGTACTGTTTGCCGTACTGGTGGACGTTCTCGCGGAGCCAGCCGTTGAGCGCGTCGAAGTCGGCCTCGCGGATGTCGTCGTCGAGGTCGCCGAGTTCGTCCTCGGCGGCCGCGTAGAGTTGGGCAGCAAGCACCGACCCCAGCGAGTAGGTCGGGAAGTAGCCAAAGGAGCCGTGCGACCAGTGGATGTCCTGCAGGCAGCCCTCGGCGTCGGTCTCAGGGCGAACGCCCAGGTACTCCTTGTACTTGTCGTTCCAGACCTCGGGGACGTCCTCGACCTCGAGATCGCCCGAAATGAGATCGCGCTCGATCTCGAACCGAATGACGATGTGGAGGTGATAGGTGAGTTCGTCCGCCTCGACGCGGATGAGGTTGTCGTCGTAGACCTGATTGGCGGCCTCGTAGGCTTCCTCGGGCGTGACGTCCTCGAGTTCGGGGAATCGTTCGCGGGCGATCGGCAGGAAGTGCTCCCAGAAGGGCCGCGAGCGGCCGACGTGGTTCTCCCAGAGCCGGGACTGGGACTCGTGGACCGAGAGGTCGCGGGCCTCGCCCAGCGGCGTGCCGTAGCCCTCGTCGGGGAGCCCGAGCGTGTAGTTCGCGTGGCCGAACTCGTGGATCGTCGAGGTGATCGACCCCAGCAGGTCGTCCTCCTCGAAGCGGGTGGTCACACGAGCGTCGAACTGCGTGCCCGAGGAGAACGGGTGTGGCGCGGTGTCGAGGCGGCCGCGGTCCCAGTCGTAGCCCAGCGAGTCGAGCACGTCCCGCGCCAGCGCCTCCTGATCGTCGTCGTCGAACTCGCCGGCGAAGGCGTCGGTCGCGAGTTCGACGTCGCTGTCTTCGACGTCCTCGATCAGCGGGACGAGTTCGTCGCGCAGGTTCTCGAGCACCCGTTCCGCGGTCTCGAGGTCGATGTAGGGCTCGTACTCGGCGAACAGGACCTCGTAGGGGTCGGCGTCGGGATCGACGTGTTCCGCGTACTCGCGCTTGAGGTCGACCAGCTTCTCGAGGACCGGCGCGAACGTCTCGAAGTCGTCTTCCTCCTTGGCCTGCTTCCACTTGGGGTGGGCGTTGGCCGTCGTCTCGGAGATCTCCTCGACCAACTCCTGGGGGACGCTCGTCTCGCGGTCGTACTGGCGGCGGATCTCGCGGACGACCGCCGCCCGTTCCTCCGAGAGCTCCGTCGACTCGAGTTCCTCGAGCAACCGGCCGGTCTCGTCGGCGGTCAGCAGTTCGTGGCTGATCGAGGACAGCGTCGAGAGCTGCTGTGCGCGGGCCGGCGTCCCCTCGTCGGGCATGACGACTTCCTGGTCCCAGCGCAGGATGCCGGCGGCGTTGCCGACGTTGGAGATGCGCTGGACTCGCGACTCGAACTCGTCGTATGCGTCAGTCCCCTCGCTCTCGCTCCGGGCCTGATCGGTTGCCATGGGCGGTGGTACACGAGGAACCGGTATCAACCTCGTGGTTCCGGTAGTTCGGCGGCTTTCAGCCGCCCGCGTTTCCGCGCGACCGCGGCGGCCGTAAAATCACTGTAGAATGTGCAAGCCGTGACCTGTTCGGCCACACCGACCGATACCTACGCGTACGCATGGTCCTGGCATCGGTCGTCGTCTTCCTCGCCAGCCTCTGTATCGGCGCGCTCGGGATCTACGTCGGCGCCCGGGTCGTCGTCGGCGCGGCGGGTTACGGCCGCGCGATCGTCACCGCGCTGATCGGGGCGATCGTCTGGGCGCTCGTCGGCTTCTTCATCGGCTGGGTGCCGCTGCTGGGGCCGATCCTGGCGCTGCTCGCGTACGTCGCAGTGATCTACGGTCGGTACCCCGGCGGCTGGACCGCCGCGGGGATGATCGGCCTCGTCGGGTGGGTGACCGTCCTGGTCGTCCTGCACGTCCTCGCGGGGTTCGGTATCACGGGGTTCAACGCGGTCGGCGTCCCTGGCATCTAGCGGGACGGGCAAAGCCGGCCGCGCAGTCCCGATCGGCATCGGCATCGCCACCGCCATCGACGGCGACTCGCCGCGTCCGGCGGCGCGACTCGCGGTCGCGGGCGGATCAAGAGTTATCCGACGCGACCGAGACGTCCGACACGATCGATGGGATTCTTCGAGAATCTGGGCCGGAAGGTCGGGGAGTTTACGCACGAGGCGAAACGGGCGGCCGACCAGGACGCGGCCTACGCCTGTACGGACTGCGGCGAACGCTTCCACGCGGCGCAGGAGGAGTGTCCGGCATGCGGCAGCGACGCGATCACCGAGCGGCAGCCGAGTTCGGCGGACGAGGGTCCCGGCCCTGACCCCAACTCAAGCACGGAGTCGGACGCCGAACCGTCCGCGGTCGACGGCCAGGAGGGCGTGGACGGAGACGGACGGACGACCGAGTGACGCCGCGATGACGAACTACGGCCAGGCCTCCGCCACCCGCCGGTAGGTCTCCTCGCACCGCTCGAGCACCTCGATCGAGACGCTCTCGTCCGCGGTGTGGGCCTCGCCGGGTTCGGCCGCGCCGCAGACCACGCACTCCGTGCCGGCGTCGGAGAGCCACCCCGCGTCGGTCGCGTGGGGTTTCGTGACGAGCTCCGGCGAGCCCGATTGGGCCGCGTCGGCCGCCTCGAGTACGGTTTCGGCGAACTCGCGGTCGTCGCAGCGCATCGGCGGCAGGTCTTGATCGACGGTCCACTCGACGCCGTCGACGTCTTCGACGCGCTCGAGGGCGGCCCGTTCGCCGGGAACCGTCCGCTCGTCGACCGTCACCTCGCAGCGGTCGGGAACGACGTTCCACGCGGTGCCGCCCTCGATCTCGGTGACGACGACGCTGCCCGCGAGCCGCTCGCCCGCGACGTCGACGGCCGGCGGCTCGAGGTCGCGGACGACGTCGACGGCGTCGGTCGCGCGGTAGACGGCGTTCTCGCCCGCGTCGGCCTCGCTCGCGTGGGCCGCCGTGCCGCGGGCGGTGATCGTGCTGGCCCGGCGCCCCTTGTGGGCGAGGGCGACATCCGTGACGCCCGGGCTCGAGTAGCCGGTCGAGCCTTCCCCGACGACGGCGAAGTCGGGCGCGAACCCTTCCTCGATGGCGTGGCGCGCGCCGACGCCGCCGACCTCCTCGCCGACGAAGCTCGCGAAGACGAGTTCGCCGGCGGGGTCGGCATCGCGGAAGGCGAGCATGGCTGCCGCGACGGCTCCCTTCATGTCGGCCGTGCCGCGGCCGTAGAGGCGGCCGTCCCGTTCCTCGACGACGTACCCGCCGTCGTCGGCGAGCTGCGAGTCGTCGGGCTCGACGACGTCGTGGTGGCCGACCAGCGCGAGCGACCGGTCGCCCGTCCCCTTGCGGGCGATCACGTTGCCGGCCTCGTCTCGGGTGACGTCGGCCGCGGTCTCGCGGCGGAGCCACGCCTCGATCTCGTCGCCGACGGCGGTTTCGTCCTCGTGGCTCGGCACGGCGACCAGCTCGCGGGTCAGTTCGGCGACCGTCGTTGTCATGGTCTCGCGGGGCTACTCGCCCCGAACCCGTGAGTGCGTCGGTGCGGCGGATCGACGGGACCGCGACGTGGATCGAGCGCGAGGGCGAGGGTCGGCGAGACGGGACGGGGTCGGCGGACGCGAACCGGTGGCACCGCTTCGAGTGCATCGGCGCGTCGAAAACGGAGCCCTCGAGCGTCGGCGGATCGTTTCGAACGGGCGATCTCGCGGATCTCGTCGCTCTCGTGTCGGGGCTCGAGGGGGGCGTTCGAGCCGGGCAGTCTCGAACGCCCGGCACTGTCAGAGGCACACGACAACCACTGGCGCGGGGTCACTGACCGCCGCTTGTGGCGTTGACGAGTGGCGCCTATCGCGGCGCACTTGGAGGTTGTCCGAACACTACCCTTACCTTATCGAATGAACGGTCGTTCAACCCGTGAATATCGGTCGGGAATCGAACATGGCCCGAACTCGGTACGCACGTCGACGGCCGCGGTGACGCGGTGCGTATCGACCGGCGCGCGAGCTGCCACCATTAGTTAGTTCGACGACACCAACAGAAGTAATAATGCCCCGCGTGAACCAGACGATAGCCAATGGGTTACGATTGGGGGAAACAACTGTTCTCGTCGCCGCACCGGCTCGAGGTGCTCCGAGAACTGCGGTCGGCCCCCGCGGACACGCAGACGCTCACCGACGCGCTCTCGATCTCCCGAGTGACCGTCCAGCGCCACCTGAACCGGTGTTGCGAACTCGGGTGGATCCGGAAAGTCGAGGGGCGCTACGAACTCACGCCGCTGGGCGAGCGCGTCTGCGAGGCGACGACGACGTACCTCGACCGGCTCGCCGTCCTCGAGTCCCACGCGGACGTCATCGACGGGCTGGCGGCCATCGACGACGGGTTCGATCCGCTCTTGCTGACCGACGCGACCGTCTCGGTCGCCGAATCGAACAATCCCCACGAGCCGATCAGCCACTACCGGCGCGCGATAAGCGGGGCGACGACCGACGAGATTCGCGGGATTCTGCCCGTGTTCAGCGAACTGCTCGTCGAGGTCCACCGCGACCTCCTCGAGGCGGGCGTCGAGACGGAACTGGTGACGCCGCGATCGGTGCTCGAGGCGGCGCCGCCGCCGGACGGGCCGATGGACGGCGCAGAGTTCACCCTCTACGTCCTCGACCGGCCCCTCGAGTTCGGCGTGACGCTGACCGACGAGCGCGCGTTCGTCGGCCTCTACGACGAGGGCGCGTTCGTCGCGTGCATCGAGAGCGACGAGGAGGCGTTCCGTGAGTGGGTCGCCGACGTCTACGAGACGCACCGCGAGGCAGCGACGCGACTGTCGCTCGAGGCGAACGGGGGGAGAGCCGACGGCGACCTCGATGCTGGCTCCGACGACGGCGCCAACGACGACGCTGCCGACGCCGACGACCCGTGAGGACCCGTGACGGCCCGTGAAGACGCGTCCCGCACCCTTTTACCTGCGAAGGGCGAACCGTACGACATGAACGTCGTGCCGGACACGAGCGTGGTCATCGACGGCCGCGTCTCGGCGACGATTGAAGACGGGCAGTTCGAGGGAGCGACGATTTCGGTACCCGAAGCCGTCGTCGCGGAACTCGAGGCGCAGGCCAACGACGGCATCGAGACCGGCTGGGACGGTCTCGAGGAGCTCCAGCGGCTCGCCGACTTAGCCGACGAGGGCGTCATCGAACTCGAGTACGTCGGCGAGCGGCCCAACGCCATCGAGCGGGGCCACGCCTCCGAGGGCGAGATCGACGCCCTGATCCGCGACCTCGCGGAGGACCTGGGCGCGACCTTCCTCACCAGCGACATCGTCCAGGCGGAGGTCGCGAAGGCGAAGGGTCTCGACGTCGAGCACGTCTCCCCCGAGGTTCGGGAGGTTGACGTCGGGACGCTCACCGTCGAGAACTACTTCGACGACCAGACGATGAGCGTCCACCTCCGGGCGGGCGCCGTCCCGAAGGCCAAGCGGGGCGAACTCGGCGAGATGCGGTACGAACCCATCGCCGACGAGCCCTTGGACGAGGAGACGATGGACGAGTACGCCCGGGAGGTCGTCGACGCCGCGAAGGAGTCCTCCGAGGGCTTCCTCGAGCTCTCCCAGCCCGGGATGAAGATCGTCCAGTTCCGGGACTACCGGATCGCGGTCGGTCGCCCGCCCTTTTCCGACGGCATCGAGATCACCGCCGTCCGACCGATCGCCCAGACCGACATCGAGGACTACGAGAACGCCGCGGAGCTCAAGGAACGGCTGCTCGAGCGCCAGCGCGGCGTCCTGATCTCGGGTGCGCCGGGTGCCGGGAAGTCGACCTTCGCCCAGGCGGTCGCCCGCTTCATCTCCGATCACGACTACGCGGTCAAGACGATGGAGAAACCGCGGGACCTGCAGGTCGGCCCGGAGATCACCCAGTACACGGAACTGGGCGGCGAGATGGCCAACACGGCCGACGCCCTGCTGATGGTCCGTCCCGATTACACCATCTACGACGAGGTCCGCAAGACCGACGACTTCGAGGTCTTCGCGGACATGCGCCTGGCCGGCGTCGGCATGATCGGCGTCGTCCACGCGACCCGGCCGATCGACGCCCTGCAGCGGCTCGTCGGTCGCGTCGAACTCGGGATGATCCCCCAGGTCGTCGACACCGTGGTCTACATCGAGGCCGGGGAGGTCGACACCGTCTACGACGTCAAGACGGAGGTCAAGGTCCCCGCGGGCCTCACCGAGGAGGACCTCGCTCGCCCGGTCATTCAGGTCACCAACTTCGAGACCGGCGAGCCCGAGTACGAGATCTACACGTTCAACCGCCAGGTCGTCACCGTCCCCCTCAAGGACGAGGAGGGCGGCCCCGGCAGCGAGTCCGGCGTCGACCGCATCGCCAAGCAGGAGATCGAACGGGAGATCCGCTCGGTCGCGCGGGGCTACGTCGACGTCCAGTTGAAAAGCCAGGACCGCGCGGTCGTCTACGTCGAGGAGGACGACATCTCGAGCGTCATCGGCAAGGGCGGCGGGCGGATCACCGACATCGAGAACCGCCTGGGGATCGACATCGACGTCCGCACCCACGACGAGAATCCCACCTACGGCGCGGGCGCCGGCGGTGCCAACGCGAGCAGCGACGGCGGTGGCGGTCAGACTGCGGGTCAGATGGTCACGCCCGAAGTCACCTCCCGCCACATCGTCATCCCCGTCGATGGCAACCACGGCGAGACCGTCGAAGTCCAGGCCGGCGGCGACTACCTCTTTACCGCCACGGTGAGCCGCGGCGGGGAGATTCAGGTGTCTCGAGGGAGCGCGATCGCGGACGAGTTAGAGCAAGCGATCGACCGGAAGGACCCGATTACGGTCGTTCCGTCGTAAACGGGTAGCGGTTTCCACCCCCTCGTTTTCGCCGCCGTTCGGTCGGTCTATCGGACGCTGTCTCGAGCGCCACACTCGGCGCCGCGAACCGGACGACATCGCGTACCCTTTTCCCCGCACCGACGGACGGGACCGTATGCACGAGAATTCGGTCTACGACGAGCTCGGCGTGCCGACCGTGATCAACGCGGCGGGCACGAAGACCCGCATCGGCGGCAGTCGCATCCGCGAGGAAGCCCTCGAGGCGATGGCCGACGCGGCGGATTCGTTCGTCAGGCTCTCGGACCTGCAGGCGGCCGCCAGCGAGCGCATCGCCGAGGCGACCGGCGCGGAGGCGGGCTACGCGACCAACGGCGCGGCCGGCGCGCTCGTGCTGGCCACGGCGGCGTGTATCGCCGGCACCGATCCCGGCGTTATGGCCAGGCTTCCCGACACCGAGGGGGTCGCGGACGAGATCATCATGCCGCGAACCCACCGGACGGGGTACGACCACGCCCTTCGGACGGCGGGGGCAACCATCGTCGACGTCGGGACGAACGACCGCCGTCTCGGCACCGGCGCTCGTGACGTCGAGCCGTGGGAGTACGCCGACGCCATCGGCGAGGACACGGTCGCGATCGCCCACGTCTACAAGGCCTACGGGACGCCGCCGCTGGCCGAGGTCTGCGAGATCGCCCACGAGCACGACCTCCCGGTGATCGTCGACGCCGCCGCGGAACTGCCGCCCGTCGAGAACCTCTCGTGGTTCACCGAGCAGGGCGCTGATCTGGTCGCGTTCAGCGGCGGCAAGGGGATCCGCGGCCCGCAGACGACCGGCATCCTCGCCGGCCGAGCGGACCTGATCGAATCCGTCGCCTTCCAGCACCTCGACACCCACGCCGCCGCCGACGTCTGGGAGCCCCCGCGGGAACTCCTCGACGCGGACGCGATCGACGGCGTCCCGAAACAGGGGATCGGCCGCCCGCTGAAGGTCGGCAAGGAGGAACTCGTCGGCCTGCTCGCGGCGCTCGAGGCGTTCCAAGAGGAGGATCACGACGCCGTGCGGCGCGAGTGGCGCGAGCGCGTCGATCGCATCGCCGCATCACTCGAAACGGTGGACGGGCTTTCGCCGTCGATCGACGACTCGGAGGCGTCCGTCGCCCCCGAAGTCGAGGTGCACGTCGACGAGGCGACCGCAGGGTGTTCCGCGACCGAACTCGTCGGTGCGCTCCGCCGCGAGGAGCCCCGAGTGTTCGTCGGCGCGGACGCGCTGCCCGCGGACCGGTTCACCGTCAACCCGATGTGTCTCACCGACGAGGAGGCCGACTACGTGCTCGAGCGGATCGACGCGATTTTCGAGTCCTGACAGCCAGTATGGCGACTCGGCACTGAGAGCGGGAACGGTGGCCGCTCGGCAGGGAGAGCCCTCTCGAGGACGAGACCGGAGATACTTCGGACGCTAAAACGTGGGCGGATTCGTAGGTTTACGAACTCGCATCGTTTAGAAGATACGACGACCGTTCGATCGTCCACTCCATATTTCCCTACTAGCTGTTTAAGGATTAGCCATAAGTACGGGACGAATGTTTGGGGAAAGTAGGCAGAACGAAGTGATCCGACCCAATGAGTACTGAAACGAAGACGTTCGTCTATTCGGATGCAGAAAGCGAGAACGAGCCGTTTATCACCGGTCCGGCGGGTCTCGAGGCGGCCCACGACCGGATCGTCGGCGAGATTCGGACGACCGTCGACGACGCGGGTGCCGAGGGCGTCGTGGTGGCGATGAGCGGCGGGATCGACTCTACGGTCACGGCGGCGCTGGCCGTCGAAGCGCTGGGCAGCGAGCGCGTCCTCGGGCTCGGGCTGCCCTGTCACAAGAGCGAGCGGACCGGCGTCAGCGAAGCCCGAACCATCGCGGAAGGTCTTGGCATCGACTTCCGTGAAATCCAGTTGCGGCCGCTGCTCGAGGCCTTCGAGGAGACGGCGACGCCGGTGCTCGAGCCCGACGCAGACGGTGACCGCCCCGCCGAACGGAACCGCGCACTCAGCAACGCGATCGCTCGACTGCGGATGGTCTGTGCGTACTACGCGGCCAACCGCCGCTCGAAGCTCGTGCTGGGCACCGCGAACCGCTCGGAGCTGTTGCTGGGCTACTTCACGAAGCACGGCGACGGCGCCGCAGACGCCTACCCGCTGGGGGACCTCTACAAAACCGAAGTGCGAGCCCTCGCAGGTCGGATCGGGATTCCGCGCCGGATCGTCGCCAAGGAACCCACGGCCGGATTCTGGGCCGGCCAGACCGACGCCGACGAACTCGGCGCACCGTACGACGACCTCGATCCGTTCCTGACCCGGCTCGTCGACGAGGGACGGTCGATCGCCGACGCGGCGTCGGGGCTGGGAATCGACCGCGAGACGGCGCGCTCGATCGCGCAACTCTGCGCCGAGACGGCCCACAAGCGAACGACGCCGCCGACGCCGGGCGTCGGTGACCGAACCGAGTCGCTGCCCGCGTTCGGCGACGGGTCGACGGACTCCTGACGGACGGCCTCGAGCGGCGACTTACTCGGCCTCGAGCCGGTACAGGTCGGGGTTTCGCCACCAGAACAGCAACCAGGCGACGAGGAAGCCGCCGCCCATCGCGAGGATGTCCTGCAAGAATCGCGAAATGCCGAACCCGGAGAGTACCGCGATCACGGTCGTCGCACCGATGATCGCCCCCAGCAGGACGAAGACGATATCGCCGACGATCCGCGCGCTCGAGTGCTCCCAGTAGTGTTGGCGGTGGTCGTCGTACCAGACGCCGACGTAGATCAGTATGGGCGCCATGGTCGCGATGACCGTGACGACCTGGTACTCGTCGGCGAGGCCCGCTTGGTCGAGAAAGACGTTGCACAACTGCGCGACGATCGACGCCGCGAAAAGGCCGATCACCAACCAGCCCCACCGGGGAACCCGCTCCTTGTCCATGCGGGGGAACGGTCACCGGACGGAAATAATCCTTGTCGTTCGATCGGTGGCGCGGTGACGCGTGAACGCAGTTACTCCGCGCAGCAGGCGTCCTTTTTCGGGGACTCGTCGACGCCGTTCCCGTCGGCCGCCATCGGTTCCTCGAGGCGGTAGAGGCTCTGTCGGGCGTCGGCGAAGTAGATGTCCTCGTCGACGATGCCGATCTCCTCGAGGCGCTCGAGCGCGTAGCGGACCGTCCGGGCCGAAAGCATCGACTCCTCGACGATCTGTTTCTGGGTCAGCGGGCCGTCGTACTCGAGAACCTTGAAAACGAGTTTGGCGCTCGGTGGCAAGTCTTCGATCTCCTCCCCGTCGGTCTCTGCCATATTACGAATCGAAAACTCCCAGCAGTATAAAAGTTGAGCCTTACGACCGGCCGTCGCAGATAATTTCCTTCTCTTTGTAGAAGTAATATGTATTTGTGGCCCTCGAAGCGCCGGAATACCGTATTTGACTGGCCAGTCAGGATGTTCGCCGTCGGCGGCCGCCGGGCGACCCTATCCTTCGCCGATCGCCCGATCCTCGTCGGCCCACTCCTGCTGGCGCAGCTCGTACTTCTGGATCTTCCCGGTCGCCGTCTTCGGCAACTCCTCGACGTACTCGATCCGGCGGACGACCTTGTAGCTCGCCAGCCGGTCGCGGGTGAACTGGGTCAGCTCGTCGGCCGACACCGGCGGATCGTCCGGATCGCCGTTCGACGGCACGACGAACGCCTTCGGCGTCTCGCCCCACTCCTCGCTTGGTGCCGGGATCACCGCCGCGTCCGCGACCGCGTCGTGGTCGAACAGCGTGTCCTCGAGTTCGATGCTCGAGATGTTCTCGCCGCCGGAGATGATGATGTCCTTCTTCCGGTCTCGGATGGCGATCAGCCCGTGCTCGTCGACCGTCGCGAGATCGCCCGTGTGGTAGTAGCCCTCGCGGCGCTCCGAGAAGGCCTCCTCGGTGGCCTCGGGCTTGTTCCAGTAGCGGTCCATCACCTGATTGCCGCGGACGACGACCTCGCCGAGCGTCTCGTCGTCGCGGGGCACGTCCTCGCCGTCCTCGTCGACGACGCGGACGTCGGTGCCGAGCACGCCCATCCCCTGGCGCTTCTTCAGCGAGAAGCGGGTGTCCTCCTCGAGGAGGCGTTCGGGCGAGATGGTGATCAGCGGGCCGGTCTCGGTCGCGCCGTAGAGGTGTTTGAGCCGCCAGCCGAACTCCTCCTCGACGGCGCGGATGGTGGCCTCGGGCGGGGCGCTGCCGGCGGTGGTCACGCGCACGTCGTTGTCGCCGGTCATCTCGGGTTCGCCTTCCTGCTCGTAGTAGTCGATGAGCTGGTTGAGCACCGTCGGCGCCGCACAGAGGAACGAGACGTCCTCCTCGCGGATCCGCTCGACGACCTCGTCGGCGTTGACGCCGCGGGTGCAGACGTGTTTCGCGCCCAGCCCCGTCACGGCGTAGATGTGTCCCCAGCCGTTGACGTGGAACATCGGCAGCGTCCACAGGTAGACGTCGTCGTCGGTGAGCTCGTGGTAGATCGACAGCAGGTAGGCGTGGATCGTCTCCGTCCGGTGGGTGCGACAGACGCCCTTCGGATCGCCGGTCGTGCCTGAGGTGTAGTTGATCGTGATGATCTCGTCCTCGGCCATCTCGGGCCGCTCGTAGTCGGGTTCGGCCTCGGACAGCAGCGTATCGAAGTCCTCCCAGTCGCCCTCGACGGCGTCGGCGTCGTTCGTTACGAACGTCTCGGTGGGCACCTCGTCCCGGATCGCTTCGATCTTCTCGGCGTACTCGTAGTCGGCGTAGACGGCGTCCATCTCGGCGTCGGCGAGCATGTACGCGTAGTCGTCGGGCGTCAGCCGGTAATTTAGCGGCGCGTGGATCGCCCCGATCGACATCGCGCCGTAGGCCGCCTCGAGGTGGTAGTGGGTGTTCGGGTCGAGCACCGCCACGCGGTCGCCCTTCCCGATCCCCCTGTCCTGCAGCGCTCGAGCGAACCGATCGACGCGGTCGCCGAACTCGTCGTAGGTGAACCGCTCGCCGTCGGTGCCGACGATCGCCTCCTGATCGCCGTAGTGGCGCCGGGCCTGCTCGAGGAAGTCGGTCACGAGGAGTGGCGTCTCCATACCAAATACATAATGAACGACCATGTAATAGATTGCGGTCGCTCGACCGAGCGCGGCGAGCCGCGACCGGCCGCCGCGAACGGACCGACGCAGACCGGCGGGGACCGGCGCAGACTGGCGCGTGTCGACAGCGCTCGAGATGCGGGGTCGCGCCGTCCGGTCCCCAATGCGAACGGCTTTTTAGCACCGCCCCCGGAGTTGCGTCCATGTCGACCGAATCGATCAGCGACCGACGCGAGCACATCCGCTCGGTCGGCGTCACCGCGCTGGCCGCGCTGCTCGGAGTCGCCGCGGCGCTGGCCTCCGCGGCCGTCACCGGCGATCTCCCGGCGAGGGAAGCGGCCGGCCAGACGCTGCCGCAGGCGTTCGTCGTCGTGGCGATTCTCGTCCAGCTCGTCCTCCTCAACATCACGAGTATCTACGACTCGGACGAGTTCGGCATGAAGCACAACCTGTACGTCGCCTTCATGACGTTCGCGTTCTGGTTCATCACCTGGGGAATCCTGCTGACCTCGGAGGCCACGGCGTAACCCATGGCAGACGATAGCATCGCCGTCGTCGACCTCGATCGGTGCCAGCCCGACCGGTGCAGCTACGAGTGCAAGAACTACTGCCCGCCCAACCGCACCGGTAAGGAGTGCATCACGCTCCGCGGCGAGGAGGCCGACGAAGGACAGCCCGAACAGGTCCGGATCTCCGAGGAGATCTGCCTCGGCGAGAGCTGCGGCATCTGCGTCGAGAAGTGCCCCTTCGACGCCATCGAGATCATCAACCTGCCTCAGGAACTGCAGGACGATCCGGCCCACCGCTACGGCGAGAACGCCTTCTCGCTGTACGGCCTCCCCGCCCCGCAAGAGGGGAAAGTCACCGGGATCCTCGGGCCGAACGGGATCGGGAAGACCACCGCCGTCCGCATCCTCGCCGGCGAACTCGAGCCGAACCTCGGTCGCCACGAGGAGGAAATCGACTGGGACGACGTCCTCGAGGCGTACCGCGGCACGGAACTGCAGGACTACATCGCGGATGTCCGCGACGGCGACGTGACCGTCGCCCGCAAGCCCCAGTACGTCGACCAGATTCCCGAGACGTTCGACGGCAACACCCGCGAACTGCTCGAGCGGACGAACGAACGGGGCGCGCTCGACCAGCTGGTCGAGCGGCTCTCGATCGAGCCCGTCATGGAGCAGTCGATCGACGACCTCTCGGGCGGGGAGCTCCAGCGGGTGGCGCTTGCTGCGACGCTGGCGCGGGACACGGACTTCTACTTCCTCGACGAGATTACGCCGTATCTGGACATCGGCCAGCGGGTCACCGCCGCGCGCTTGATCCGCGAACTCGCCGAGGAAGAGAACAAGTCGATGCTCGTCGTCGAGCACGACCTCGCAATCCTCGACCTGCTGGCGGACACGCTTCACGTCGCCTACGGTGAGCCCGGCGCGTACGGTGTCGTCACCCCGCCCAAATCCGTTCGGAATGGTATCAACGAGTACCTCTCGGGCTACCTCGAGAACGAGAACATGCGGATCCGGCCGGACCCCATCCAGTTCGAGGAGCACGCGCCTCGGACCGCGACCCACGGGGACGTGCTCGTCGACTACCCCGACCTCACCAAGAGCTACGGGGACGGTGAGTTCACTCTCGAGGTCGAGGGCGGCGAGATTCACGAGAACGAGGTGCTTGGCATCGTCGGCCCGAACGGGATCGGGAAGTCCACCTTCGCGAAGCTCCTGACGGGCAACTTAGAGCCCGACGAGGGCGACGCGGACCTCGATCTGGACATCTCGTACAAACCGCAGTACGTGACCATCGACCAGCACATGCGGGTCGACGCGTTCCTCTCCTCGATCACGGACCAGTTCGGCTCCTCGTACTGGAACACCGAGATCGCTCAGCCGCTCCAGCTCGAGCGGATCATGGAGCAGAACCTCTCGGACCTCTCCGGTGGGGAGCGCCAGCGCGTCGCCATCGCCGCGTGTCTCTCCGACTCCGCGGACCTGTACCTGCTGGACGAGCCCTCGGCGCACCTGGACGTCGAACAGCGCGTCCAGGCCACCAGCGCCATCCGGCGCTACGCCGAACAGCAGGACGCGACCGTGATGGTCATCGACCACGACATCTACATGATCGACCTGCTCGCGGATCGCCTGATGGTCTTCGACGGCGAACCGGCCGTCCACGGCCACGCGGGCCAGCCCCAGTCGATGCGCGACGGCATGAACGAGTTCCTCGCGAACCTCGAGGTCACGTTCCGCCGCGACGAGCGCACGTCCCGGCCGCGGATCAACAAGCCCGACTCGCAACTCGACAAGGAACAGAAGAGCGAGGGCGAGTACTACTACGCGCCCTGAGTCGGCCCCTCAGCGGTCGCCGGACGGTCGTCGGTTTTCAGTTCTCGTCGCAGTCGCTCGGACCGGTTCGAATCGGAGACTCGGTAACTCGGAGAATCGAACGAGCAGTGATCGCTCCCGACCTCGAAACGCGAGCCGCGAGCCGAAGTCAGCTAATCAGTCGCTGACAACTGCCGCAGAGGTTCTCCTCCTTGATGTCGACCTCGCGAACCGTCGGCGAGAAGTTCATCACGCAGCGATTGTTGTCGCAGTGCTCGAGGCCGTAGGTGTGGCCGATCTCGTGGACGATCTCCTTGCGGACGCGGTCCTCGAAGATTTCCTCGGCGCTCTGGTTCGAGAAGCCGCCGTCGCTCGAGGTCTGCAGGCGGTAGGTCGAGACGACGCTGCCGCTGCCGTCGAGGTAGGCCAGTCCGAAGACGTAGTTTCGCCGGCGGTAGAAGAGGTCGTGGGGCGTGATGGCGATGTTTTTGTCTCCGCGGCCGACTCGTTCGGCCAGTTGGATGAAGGATTCGGCAGAGTACTGGTTCCGGCCGGAGTCGTACGCGCCGTTCGGAACCGACTGCGAGTCGTTGATCGAGACCTCGCAGTCGTATACCGATCGCAACGCCGAGGAGGCGGCCCGCTTGACCTCCGCGGGGACGTTGCCGACCGGCACGATGTCGACGAGCATGGCAACCGCTATGGGCGCAGAGGCCATAAACGTCCCGCCGTGCCCCACTCTCGCCGCCGGCCGGACGCAATGATCGATTACCTCAGCGAGCACGACCAGGTAGTCGAGATCGGGATCGGCCGCCGGACCGACTTGGCGGCCGCGCTCGCGAAAGCGGGTGTTTCCGTGACGGCAACGGACATCTACCGGCGCGAGGTTCCCGAGGGCGTCCGCTTCGTGCAGGACGACATCGTCGATCCGGACCCGTCGATCTACGCCGACGCGGACGCGATCTACGCGCGGAACCTGCCGCCCGAACTCCACCGGCCGGCGCTCGAGGTCGCCCGCGAGGCCGACGCCGACTTCTACTTCACGACGCTGGGCGGGGACCAACCGGCGGTGCCGGTCGAGCGGAGGACGATCGAGACGGGGACGCTGTACGTGGCTCGCACCGCCGGACCCGGAGCCGGAGCCGCCAGCGAGTGAGACCGCGCCTCGAGCGGGCGGCGAAACCGACCGTCTTTATTCCGACCGGCCCGTTCGAGGGCGTATGAACGCAGACGCCGTCGTCCTCGACATCGACGGAGTGCTCGTCGACGTCGCCGACTCCTACCGGCGCGCGATCGTCGAGTCCGTCGACCACGTCTACGACCGTACGATCCGCAAGGAAGACATTCAGGAGTTCAAGGACGCGGGCGGGTTCAACAACGACTGGGAACTCACCTACGCCGCCGCCCTCTACGTGCTCGCGACGGGGGAGGGGTACGACGAGTCGATCGCGGAGTACACCGATCGGATCGCCGACGCGGGGGGCGGCCTCGAGGCCGCCGAGGCCGTCGTCCGCGACCGGATCGGCGCCCGAGCCACCCAGCGCGTCAAAGAGCGCTGGGATCGCGAGCGACTGCGCGACGTCTTCCAGCAGCTCTACCTCGGCGCGGAGCTGTATCGGGGGCTCGAGGGCGGCGAGCCCGACGTCGAGACCGAGGGATTCATCCACGACGAGCCGGTGCTGCTCGAGGCCGACGCCCGCGACGCGTTGCTCGCCGAGTACGACGTCGGCGTCCTGACCGGTCGCCCCGAAGCCGAGGCCGAGATCGCCCTCGAACGGGTCGGACTCGAGGACGCCGTGGACCTCGAGCACCGGTTCACGATGGACGACTGGGAAGAAGGGAAGCCTCACCCGCGGGCGCTGACGACGCTGGCCGAGCGGTTCGACGCTGACGCCGTCGTCTTCGCCGGCGACACGTTAGACGACGTGCGGACGGCGACCAACGCCGCCGAGGCCGATCCGGATCGGGAGTACTACGGCGTCGGCGTGCTCACCGGCGGGCTCACCGGCGAGGAGGGCCGACGGAAGTACGAGGCCGAAGACGCGGCGGCGGTGCTCGAGTCGGTCAACGAGTTGCCGGACCTGCTTGCCGAGTAAGGCCGGTCGCTATTCATCGCCGGCCTCGGTGGCCTCGCCGGCCTCACAGAGCTCGTCCGGTTCCCCGGCTTCGCCCGCTCCGCTCGCCTCGCCCGCTTCCCCCGTCTCCCTTGTCTCCCCCATCTCGTCCGAGGAGAACCGCACGAACGTCAGCCAGAAGTCCTCGAACGAGCGGACGAGCGCGACGAACTCGTCGGGTTCGACCGGCTTCTGGACGTAGGCGTTCGCGTGGAGGTCGTAGGACCGGGCGATGTCCTCCTCGGCGTCCGAGCTGGTCATGACGATGACCGGCGTCCGGCGAAACGCGGGATCGGATTTGAGCGCGGTCAGGACGTCTTCACCGCTGACGCCCGGCAAGTGGAAATCGAGCAGGACGAGGTCCGGTCGCGGCCGGTCGGCGTGGTCGTTCCGCCGGTGGACGAAATCGAGCGCGCTCTCGCCGTCGGAGACGGTGTGGACGTCGCACGCGATGTTCGCGTCGGCGAACGACTCGTCGAACAGCCTGGCGTCCCCCGGGTTCGGCTCGACGAGCAGAATCGTCATCGCATCCTCGGTCAGCGGCCCTGCCATAGCCGGGGTTGGTCGGGGAGACTCAAGAGCTTCGCGGTGCTCGAGGTCGCTCCGGCCGGTCCTCGCGATCGAGCGGCTCGTCGCTCGAGGTGCCGGTCGCGGGGCGGAGTTATTTATTTCATGCGACAATATCAAAGCGATAACTGATGGGGCGACGCGCATGACCAGGACGATCCGACGGCTCCGCGCGACGGGACGAGCGGTGCTCGTCGAACTCGGCGCGGCGGTGGGTACCTTCGTCGGGCTGGCCTGGGCCGCGACGAACGCGGTGATGGCGATCGACGGCGAGTTCGGCGGCTCGATCGGCGCGCGCTCCGTCGCCGTCGTGCCGGAGGTCGCCGTCTGGGCCGGCGTCTTCGGCGTCGCCGTCGGCGGCACGCTCTGGCTCGAGCGCGGGGGCTACCGTCGCCTGGGCGCGAACGCGACCGGCGGGATCGACTTCGCCTGGCTCTCGGTCGTCGCCCTGCCCGCAACCTTCCTCCCCGGCGCCTACGCGCTCTCGCTGTTCGCCGACCTGCCCGCCGGAACCGCGAACCTGTACCCGCTCGGCTGCGCGCTGGTCGGCGCCCGACTCGCGTTCTACGGCGGCCTCGAGCGGCTCCGGTTCGACCGGATCGGCCCCGGCCGGTCCGGGGTCGCCGTGGCGGTCGCAGCGCTGGCCGTTGTCGCCGTCGCGGCGCTGGCGCCGGTCGCGGCCGTTATCGACCCGCTCGGAGCGGAGCGGGTGACCGAGTCGTCGCTCCGCGTCGCCGTCGCCTGCCTCGGGCAGGTGCTGGTGGTGCGTCTCGGGATCGGCGAGGGGAGCGCGGTCGTCCCGAACTGGCTAACCCGGCGCGCGTAGACGATCGGTCGCCCGAGAACGATACCAGTCTACCGCCGAGAACGAATCACGTCCCGAAGCCGGGATAGTCCGCGATGATCCCGTCGACGCCGGCCGCGGCGAGTTGCTCGAACTGGCCCCACGTCTCGACCGTCCAGACGTTGACCGCGCGGCCGTCGGCGTGGGCCCGCTCGAGTACGTCGATCGCCGGCTCGGCGGCCGGGAGGCCGGCGTACACCGTCGTCGCCAGCGGCACGCCGGCGACGGCGTTGCGCGGCGGGTGGATCGCCTCGCAGTCGTACCGGTCGGCGATCGTCAGGCCGGCCTCGAGGTCGTCCCAGATTAGCGGCGCGGCGGCGTACTCGGGCGCGGCCTCGCGGAGCGCGGCGAGCGCGCCCTCGCAGAACGACGAGAACAGGAGGTCGCCGTCGAAGGCGCGACACTCGGCGACGACGCGCTCGACGAACGGCGCCCAGACCGCGCGCCGCGCGTCGCGCTCGTCGGGCGCGAGTGTCTCGCCGAACCGCAGGTCGGTCGCCCCGGGGTTCTTCAGTTCGACGTTGACGCCGACCGCTTCGGGGACGGCCTCGAGCAGGGCGGCCAGCGTCGGCACCGTCTCGTCGGTGCCGAGGACTCGCGCGTCTCGTACCCCCTCGAGTGGCATCTCCCAGACGAACCCCTCGGCGTCGGTGAGCGGCCGGCCGTCGCGGAGGCGAGTGCCCTCGAGGCGCTCGTCGTGGACGACGACCGGCGTCCCGCAGGCGGCCGGCTGGACGTCGATCTCGATCATCGTCGTTTCGTCGCGGTCGGCGGCCCGAACGGCCGCGCCGACGGTGTTCTCGGGGGCGACGCCGGCGTAGCCGCGGTGGGCGATGACGGCGGGCCGGGAGCGCGTGCGGCTGGACATACCGGCGCAACGACAGGACGGGTAATGGAACCTGCGTTCGGATCGTCGAACGTCGACGGAACGGACGGCGGAATCGTCGGGCCGAGAGGTCGGGTGGCGTCTCCCGGCCACCCCTTCAACACCCTGCCCGTGGTCGTCGCTTCCGTGACCGATCTCACCCTCGCGGACGTCGAGCGGCAGTTGGATCGCGCAACCGATCTCGAGACCGAAGAAGCCGTTTCCGTCCTCCGGACGGCCCGCGAGGACCTGCGGGCGCTCGGCGACGATCCCGACGTGGACGAGGAGCGACGGCGGGCGCTCGAGGAGCGACTCGAGCAACGGATCCGCGAGGTGCGGAACCGGGACGCCTACGGCAGCGGGTTGGGCGCGTCGATGAATCCGGAGGAGGACGACGCCCCCTGACGGCCCCGTCGACGATTCGAACCCTAACAACCCTCGTAATCCCCGCCTACAAGCGGCGAGGGAGCGCGTTGTCCGGTTCTGCTCGAGTAGTCCGACCCAACGCCGCGAGCGGCGGCCCGCCGCCGCACCCGAAACGGCGGGTTGCGAAGTGAAACGGTAGGCCGTACTTTCGGTCCGCTTCGCGCTACCGACCCGGTATGCGGGGACCGACTCGACGGCGGGTGCTGCGAGGGATCACGACCGGGACCGTCGCGCTCGGTGCGACGGGCTGGGCGCGGGGAACCGACCGCGGCGAGGCCCGGGCCGCGACCGGAACGCGGGACACGACCGGGGGCGGGAACGGGACGGCGAACCTCGAGGTCGAAATCGTCGAGACGAACGCGCCGGTGCACGCGGGCGAGTACCTCGAGGTGACGACCGCGATCGCGAACCGCGGCTCGGCGGCCATGCGGACGACCGTCGAACTCATCGTGGGACACGATCCCAAGCGGTTGGGGCGCCGAGAGGTGCCGATCGACCCCGGCGAGACGCGCACGGTCGAGCAAGGCTTTTTCACCTATCCAGTGCCGTCGTACAGCGAGTTTCCGGTTCGGATCGAAACCGACGGCGGAGCCGACGAACAGACCGTCTCCGTGACCGGTGCGTCGGCGCTGTCGACCGCGCGGCCCGGCTCCGACGTGACGATCGAACCGGGGACCGAGGTGCTGTTCGAGGCCGGCGCGGTCGATCCGAACGAGTCCCAGTGGACCGTCTGGTGGCTCGACGGCGAGCAGGTCGCCGGGGGTCCCGGCGGCCCGTGGCAGTCGACCTACTACGGCGTCGCCGAGGCCCACTACTGGCGGGAGACGTTCGACTCGCCGGGTACATACGACATCGCGGCGGCCGTCCTCCCGCGGGAACGAGACGGATCGTACGCGGCCCGCTGGCGAGTCGAGGTGACCGGCGGCGGCCACCGCTCGCCGACGATCGAGCCGATTCGACCCGATTCGGGGGCCGTCCCGGTGACGAACGACGAACCGGTGACGTTCGAGCTCGAGGCGACCGATCCCGACGGCGGCCTCGATCGGGTCGTCTGGTGGCTCACCCAGGCCGATACGATCCTCGAGGTGACCGACCTCGAGGGGCGGACGGACACGGCGCGGCTGACGACGGACGCGGGCTGTCACACCTGTAGTATCATCCCGTGGGTGATCTGCGAGGACGGGACGGTCGCATCGCTGGACTCGTACTGGCAGTTCGGGGAGCTCGACGACGGTGGCGATGGCAACGATGGCGGTGACGAAGACGGCGACGGTGACGATGGGGCCGACGGCGACGACGGATCCGGCGACGGCGCGACGCTCGAGCTCTCGATCCGCACCACGAACTCGCCGGTCGACGCGGGCGAGTACCTCGAGGTGATCGTCGACATCACGAACACCGGGACGGAGACCGGCCGGCAGACGCTCGAACTGATCGTCGGCCACGATCCGAAGAAGCTCGACACGCAGGAGGTGGTCGTCGAACCCGGCGAGACGGGCGCGGCGACGCTGGGCTTCGAGACGTATCCGACCAAGCAGAACGAGCAGTTCCCGGTTCGCGTTCGCGGCGAGGACGACGCCGACGCGGTGTCGGTGCAGGTCTTCGCCAAGTGACGATCATCACGCTGCCGACGGACGGGCCGATCACCCGGTTTTATTCCGATTTCGGTCCCAGAGGCGCGTATGCGAATCGCACTGCTCGGCGGCACCGGCGACATCGGCGAGGGGCTCGCGCTCCGGTTCGGACGAGACACCGACCACGAGGTGCTCGTCGGCTCCCGCGATCCCGAACGGGCCCGGGACGCGGTCGCCGACTACGAGGAAACCCTCGCGGCCCACGGCGCCGAAGCGACCGTCAAGGGGTTCGTCAACGAGATGGTCACCGACCGCGCCGACGTCGCGGTGCTCGCGGTCCCGCCGTACCACGTCGGCGATACGATCGAGTCGGTCGAAGACGCGCTCGACGACGACACGATCCTCGTCACGCCCGCGGTCGCCATGCAACGCGACGAGGGCGGGATGCAGTTCCACCCGCCCGCGGCCGGCAGCACGACCGAGCTCGTCGCCCGGCGAGCGCCCGACGGGGTCCCCGTCGTCGGCGCGTACCACAACCTCCCGGCCGGCCGACTCGCGGACCTCGAGGCGGACATCGACTACGACACGCCCGTCGTCGGAACCGATCGCGACGCCGTTCGGACCGTCGTCGACCTGACCAACGAGATCGAGGGACTCCGCGCGCTCGAGGCGGGGCCGCTGTCGAACGCGGCGGCGATCGAGAGCCTCACGGCGCTGACGATCACGCTCACGATGTACAACGACGTCCACGACTTGGGCGTCAAGTGGCAGGAGTGACGCGACTGCCGACTCGAGTGCAACCCGGACCGGGCGATACCGGTCGCTACGGGGCGGTGAAACGGAGAGAAACGAACGAGACGGCCGTCCGCGGACCTGCCGTCTCGCGATGTCTCGGTGTCGCGACCCGGTAGTCGGTGCTGCGGTCTACGCGCCGGCGGACTCGAGGGCGTCCTCGAGGTCCTCGCGCTGGGTGACGCCGACGAAGCGCTCGACGATGCCGTCGTCGTTTTCGATGATCAGCGTCGGCAGCGAGCGGACCTGGTACTCGTTGGCCAGGTCCTGTTGTTCGTCGACGTTTACCTTCTCGACTTCGAAGCGACCCTCCCAGTCCTCCTCGAGTTCCTCGAGGATCGGATCCTGGGTTTTGCAGGGGCCACACCAGTCCGCGTAGAAGTCCTTGAGCGTGACAGTCATGCGGTTCAGCGCTAGTTGCCACGCGCCGCGCATAAGGGTTTCCCAGTCGCGCGCGCTTGCCGCAATCTCGGTGCGAACGGCCTGGGACGGCGTCGCCGGCGAACAGCCGGCTGACTGCCGGCGGCGGTCCGCCGGACGAAAGATTTAGTTCCGGGCGACCGTATGACCGCACATGGATAGTGGCCAAAACTCCGGCGGATTGATGTCCAGTGCCGGACTCGTCCGGTACTTCGACTCCGAGGACTCGAACGCGATCCTGATCAACCCCAAGACGGTCATCGCGACCGGCGTGCTGCTCGGCGTTCTCGTCCAGTTGCTGACCTTCGTCGCGTAATCGATTCGTTCGCTTCTCGCTCTCGATCGGTCAC
Source organism: Halopiger thermotolerans (assembly GCF_054654555.1). Classification (NCBI taxonomy): domain Archaea; kingdom Methanobacteriati; phylum Methanobacteriota; class Halobacteria; order Halobacteriales; family Natrialbaceae; genus Halopiger; species Halopiger thermotolerans. The sequence continues at coordinate 240,729 of NZ_BAAIEU010000001.1, forward strand.
ACCGGCAGCGACCGCGACGGTAACGGTGCATCGACGACCGTGGCCTCCAGTCGTCGCGGTCGCCGCTCGAGCGGCGACTGAACGGGGACGAAACGGCGGTCGCCGACGCGGACGCGGCCTTTTTGACCCCGCCATCCCTACGGGCGCGCATGTCACTGACCGCTGGCGTCGTCGCCGTTCAGGGCGACGTCGAAGAGCACGCCGACGCCATCGAGCGGGCAGCACGGGCCCGCGGCCACGAGGTCACCGTCCACGAGATCCGCGAGTCGGGGATCGTCCCCGACTGTGACCTGCTCGCGATGCCCGGCGGCGAGTCGACGACCATCTCCCGGCTCGTCCACGGCGAGGGGATCGCGCCCGAGATTCGGGACCACGTCGCTGCGGGAAAGCCGCTGCTCGCCACCTGCGCCGGCCTGATCGTCGCCTCGAGCGATCCGAACGACGACCGCGTCGACGAGCTCGGCCTGCTCGACGTCGCGGTCGAGCGCAACGCCTTCGGCCGACAGAAGGACAGCTTCGAGGCGCCGCTCGCTGTCGACGGACTGGCCGACGACGACCCGTATCCGGCGGTGTTCATCCGCGCGCCGGCGATCGCTGACGTCGGCGTCGACGCGGATGGCAAACAGGGCGATGCCGACCCCGAGATCCTCGCGACGTGGGACGGCCGCCCGGTCGCGGTCCGACAGGGCCCCGTCGTCGGAACCGCCTTCCACCCCGAACTGACCCCTGACAGTCGTATTCACGGGCTGGCCTTCTTCGAGAACGAGGCGGCGTCGGTGCCGACCCTCGAGGACGACGCAGCGGCGACGGAGTCGACCTGACGCGGCCCGCGCGACAGTCGCGATCGGTGCGGTCGCCGCACCGTCACGCGGCGCGTCGCGTGCATGCATTCGCGACCGGACATGTTTTCTCCCTCGCACGCGACGGTTGCGGTATGCAAGCATCCATCGACGCGGTCCGCGTCGCGGGAACCCAGCAGGGGCCGGTGCCGGTCGTCGTCTTGAGCGTCGACGACGAGGACGACGTCGTCCCCATCTTCATCGGGTTCGACGAGGCGACCAGCATCGCCCGCGGCCTCGAGGCCGAGGACATCGGCCGCCCCCTCACCCACGACCTCCTGCTGGACGTGATCGAGGAACTGGGCGGTCGGATCGACCGCGTCGTCGTCAGCGAGATCGAGGAGCGCGACGGCGGCCGCGGCGGCACCTACATCGCGGATCTCCACCTCGAGACGCCCCGCGGCGGAACGGTGATCGACGCGCGGCCGAGCGATTCGCTGGCGCTTGCCGCCCGGACGAACGCCGCGATCGAGGTCACCGAGGAGGTCTTCGAGAACGGCCGAGACGACAGCGACAAGTTCGACCAACTGGAAGACATCCGCAACGTCGCCGGTGAGATGTAGATGGACGACACGCTCGAAGCCCTGTTCGCCGTGATCGAGGATCGCAAGGAAACGCTGCCGGAGGACTCCTACACCGCCTCGCTGTTCACCCACGAGAAAGGCGAGAACGCGGTCCTCGAGAAGCTCGGCGAGGAGACGACGGAACTCGTCCTCGCCGCGAAGGACGACGACGAGGAGGAGATCGCCTACGAGGCCGCCGACATCGTCTACCACCTGCTCGTGTTGCTCTCGATGAAGGACATGGACCTCGCGGACCTCGAGGCCGAACTCGAGTCGCGACGCTAGCTCGCACCGAAGCGAGGGCGGTCGCCGGGACCGCCGCCGGAGCCGCCGATTCGACCGACATCGGGTCCGACGCTACCGCGTGAAATACCGAGTGCTCTCCTTGCAGTCGCCCGTGTTACGTTGATTACCGCGAGCGGTGACGGTAGTCCGCGATGGCGCTCCAACAACTCGAGCATGCGGACGACCAGATGCAGGAGTGTATCGACAACTGCCTCGAGGCGGTCCAGGTCTGCGAGTGGTGCGCGGACGAGTCCGCCGACCACGGCGAGGGGATGGCCCGCTGCATCCGGCTCTGCCGGGACGTGGCCGACGTCGCCGCGCTGCACGCCCGGTTCATGGCCCGGAACTCGGGCTACCACCAAGAGCTAGGTGAACTCTGTGCGGACCTCTGCGAGGAGTGCGCTGAGGAGTGCAGCCAGCACGACCACGACCACTGCCAGGCCTGCGCCGAGATCCTCCCGAAGTGCGCCGAGAGCTGTCGGGAGATGGCCTCGAGCTGAAGGGACGGCGTCGGAGCCGCGGGCGGTGCGGCCGCTTTCTCCGCGGTCACGTCCAACGCTCGAGCGGGCATCGTCGGTTCCGAAATCGAACGGGCGGCCCTAGTCTTCGTCCCGGTAGTACACCTCCGCGCTCGGGTCCGCACACCCCGGACAGCTCGTCGGCAGCCGATCCCGCAGCCGTCCCGTCTCTCCGCACGCTCCGCACCGCCACGTCAGGTGGACCTGATCGGCCGGATCCCGCGGCCTGCCGATCGGGCGTTCGGTCTCCGCTTTGCTCCGGAGTTCGCCGTCGGTGGACGCGTAGCTGGTTGCGGATCGCATCACGGCACCGACTACGCCCTGAAGTGTGTTAAACAATACCGTAGTATTCTGAACCGAGCGCTCGAGGATCGAACGTTCCAATTAAAAATGCGAGCCTCAGTACCGCTGTCCGCCGGTCGCGCGATCGGCATCGGTCCCCGAGTTGAGCGCGCCGCCGACGGCGCCGGCGATCGCGCTCTCGACGGCCATGACCAGCGAGACGGCGACCGCGAACGCGAAGATACCGAGGCCGACGGTGCCGGAGATCGCGCCGCCGACGGGACCGAGCGCGAGCCCGGCGATCCCGACGGCGACCCCGATGAGCAGGCCGCCGATGATCCCGCCGAGCGCGCCGGCGAGCAGGCCGTGCCAGAAGCCGCTCCCGATGCCGCCGCCGGCCATGTAACCGGCCACGAAGCCGCCGATCAGTCCCGCCGCGAGCTGGCCGACCCCCGGTAGGGCCAGCCCCAAGATTCCGAGAACGGTCGCGACGAGGAATCCGACGAAGACCGCACGCCAGTTTGTCATACTCGTCCGTAGGGCGCCGGGAGGGATAAGCTGACGGCGGCCAACGGACGCCCTTTTATGGGCGCGGGTCATAGCAGCGGGCATGATTTTCGAAGACCTTCCGACGACGCCCACGTCGGAAGAGTTGATCGACAAGGCGTTTTCGCGGGCGGCGCGGGCCGGCAAGGCCAAGGGCGGCCTCGAGGCCCAGCAGTCGATGCTGCAGACGGCGGCGAACATCATCTCCGACAACCTCGAGAACGTCGTCACGGCCTGGCCGGACTTCGAGTACGACGCCCACCCGTTCTACTACGAACTGGCGGACGCGATCGTCGACGTCGACAAGCTGCGACAGAGCCTCTCGGAAGTGATGTGGGCCAGCCGCAAGGCCCGCGAGATCCACGAGGAGTACCAGCCCCGCCTGCGCAAGACCGACGTGGACACCGCGCGCAAGCACCGCAAACAGGCCTTCGCCCGACTGGCGGACATCGTCGAACAGATCGACGACCACCTGCTGTACATCAACGAGGCGCGCAACGACCTCCGGGATCTGCCCGACATCGATCCCGACGAGCCGACGATCGTCGTCGCCGGCTACCCCAACGTCGGGAAGTCGTCATTCGTCAACGGCGTCACGAGCGCCCGCGGCGAGACCGCTTCGTATCCGTTTACCACGAAGGGGATCGGCGTCGGCCACTTCGAGCGCGACCACATCCGCTACCAGATCGTCGACACGCCGGGGCTGCTCGACCGGCCCCCGGAAGAGCGCAACGAGATCGAATCGCAGGCCGTCAGCGCCATCGAGCACCTCGCGGACTGTATGCTCGTGATGCTCGACCCCAGCGGCGAGTGCGGCTACCCGCTGGCCTCGCAACTCGAGTTGCGCGATTCGATCGCGGCCCGGTTCGAGGAGATCCCGGTCCTCACGATCGCGAACAAGGCCGATCGACGGGAGGTCTGGGACGACGACCTGCTCGACGAGATGGCCGCGGACTACACGATGAGCGTCGAAACCGGCGAGAACGTCGAAACGGTACTGGACGCGGCGGTCGACGCGGTCGACTACGAACCCGAGCTGCCGTTCGACGAATGAGCGCCCGCAGACGGGACCCGAACGGGGAGGCGAGACCGTGAAACGGCTCGGCCTGTTCGACATGCTCCAGTACGCCGCGGGGCTCTCGATGGCCGGGCCGATGTTCGTCGTCGGGTTCGAGTTCCTCCGCGCCGGCCGACTCGTCGGCGGCGTCGGCTTCCTCGCGCTCGGCGCCGTCGCGCTGTACTTCCCGACGTACCTCGTCAACCGGATCGGCGGCCCGCGAACGTGGCTCCGCCGGCGACTCGAGCGAGTTCGGCGCGGCGACTCGAGCGCGAACGAGGCGGCGGCTGACGGGGATGCCGGTTCGGATGCGAGCGCAGATACGAGCCTCCGCGAGCGGATCCGCCGGTGACGTGACAACGGGCCGCGCTCGAGCGATCCGCTACCGCTCGATGACGTTCACGTACCGGATTTCGACGCCGACCGGCTCGTCGGTGTGGCGGTTGATCCGCTCGTAGAGGACGTCGGCCAGTTCGGGCGGCGACGCGTCGGGCGGGCCGCCGATCGTCACGATCACCTGTTGGGGGCCGAGGAACGGGTAGTTCTCGTCCATCACGACCTCGAACTCGAGCAGCTGGTACTGTTCGAACTCCTCGGAGGAGAGGACCTGCTCGACCTCCTCGCGGGCGTTCTCCTCGAAGGTCGCGGTGGCGAAGGAGGAGTAGGTGATCGCGCCGAGAAAGACGGCGAAAACGAGGACGATGAGGCCCAACCCGACGATTCGGCGCCGGAGGCGCTGCTCGGTCTCGCCGAGCGAGAACAGGCTGTCGGGCCGGTAGCCGGCGTACCACAGCGTCACCAGCCCGGCGAGGTTGACCGAGAGCACGTTGACCAGGACGAGTACCGTCGCACCGATCGCGGCGTCCGGTTGGCCCCACGCGATCGCGACCCCGGCGGCCGCGGCGGGCGGGATCAACGCCGCCGCGATCATGACGCCGACCAGCGCGACCGACGTACCCGTCGCGATGCTGATGACTCCCGCGACGCCGGCGCCGAGCGCGATCACCAGCGAGAGCAGATCCGGCCGGAGGCGCTCTGAAATCTCGCCGACCGTATTGATCTCGAGCCCCGGCGGGACGACGTTCGTCGTCCGGACCGTCCACGCGAAGACGGCCGCGGCGCCGATCGCGAGCGCGACACCGGCGATCTGGTAGAGGGCGCTTTCCTTGAACAGTTCCTCGTCGTCGATCACCGTCCCGACGCTGGCGCCGAGCGCCGGCCCGATCAGCGGCGCGATCACCATCGAGCCGACGACGACCGCCGGCGAGTCCAACAGGAGGCCGGCGGTGGCGACGAGCGCGCTAATGATCGTCATGATCGCGTAGATCCTGAAGGTCGGCGTCAGATCGTCCGCCTCGGACCGGAGCTCCTGTCGCGAGATGCGGTCCGTTTCGACGTCGCCGTTCTCGTACTCGTCACGCAACTCCTCGAAGCGCCGGGAGACGACCGTCTCCGCGTCGACGACGACCGTGTAAGCGTCCTCGTCAACGCCGACGCGCTGGAGTTCGTCGAGGACGGGCTCGACGGCCGGATCCGGCAGCGGGAAGTAGACGACCGCCGCGTACTCGCGGTTGCTGTCCTCGTCGGTCAGGACGTAATCGACCCCCCGCTCGTCGAGCGTCTCGAGGATCGTCTCCCGCTTACCCGTCGGAACCGTCAACTGTACGAGCCGCACGTGGATGGGTGAGACAGGCAGGGGTCATAATTCCGGGGGCATTCGGTCGCCTGCCCGGCGGTCGGTCGCCCCGTCTCGGAGCTTCCGCGGATCCGACGGCCGCGAGCGCCTCGCGGCCGTCGCGACCGAGTACAGTACAACGCGTATATAGGCCCGACGCGCCTACGGTGGCGCATGTTCGATTCCCGTCCCGATCGCGAGGCCGAGGTGGCGCTGGTCGGCCGCTCGAACGTGGGCAAGTCCACGCTCATGCGCGAGCTGACCGGCCACACGTTCGACACCGGCGGCAAGCCCGGCGTCACCCGCCAGCCGAACCACTACGACTGGGCCCCAGAGGACTTCGTCATCACCGACCTGCCCGGCTTCGGGTTCATGAGCGGCGTCGACGAGGAGTACCGCGAACAGATCAAGACGAACATCGTCCATTATCTGGAGGAGTACGCCGAGAACATCCTCGTCGGGATCCTCGTCGTCGACGGCAAGAGCGTCATCGACATCATCGACCGCCACTCCGGACCGGACGAGATCCCATACGACGTGGAGATGTTCCACTTCCTGCGCGACCTCGGAATCCCCGTCGTCGTCGCCGTCAACAAGATGGACAAGGTCGACGACAAGGACGAGCGCCTGAACGAACTCTGCGACCGCCTCGGGCTCTACCCGCCGTGGAAGCAGTGGCGAGAGACCATCGCGCCGATCACCGCCAAGAAAGGCCGGATCGAACCGCTCAACGAGGCCGTCCGCGAGCACCTCCACGAGCAACAGCGGGACGACCTGTTCAAATTCTTCTAACCAACCTTTTACGCTGCGGTCTGCTGCGCTGACGGCAGCATAGCTGCCGCACAGCGCACTGTCCCTCGGTAAAAGGTTGATCAAAAGCACTCCTCCCTCCGTTCGCTCGTTCGCGTCGGTCACTCGCTCACATCGGTCGTCGGCCCGCTCGCTTCGCTCGCGGCCGGTAGCGGTGTGATCGCCTGCCCTTCCCCGGGTTGCACGACTCTCGTGATACTCGAGTCGTGCGCCCGGCCAAGTGACGTGGTGCCGCTGTCGCTCGTGGAGCGCTATTCGCCTGTTTTTCGGTACATGTTCGGGGGTACGACTATCGAACGACAGCGAGAGAAGCCGTACACATGACCGACGAGTACGACGATCTGCCGCTAGTTTACTCCTGTTCGGGCTGCTCGAGCGCCGCCCAGATGGCGAACGACCTCGCGGTATCGCTCGACCGCGAGCAGGTCGCCGAGATGTCGTGTATCGCCGGCGTCGGCGGCGACGTCGCGCCGCTGGTCGACACCGCGACGTCCGGGCGACCGGTCGTCGCCATCGACGGCTGCCCGCTCGAGTGCGCCCGGCAGTGTCTCGAGCAACACGACGTCGAACCCGACCTGCACTACATGCTGGCCGCGGAGGGGGTCCCGAAGGAGTACCACACCGACTACGACGAGGAGCAGGCCGACGAACTGTTCGACGAGTTAGCGGCGGATATCGAGGGCCTCGAGGCGGTCGAGGCGTAACGGCCCGCGAAACGAGGCGGGTACCTAGGCGAGTCGCTTTCGCATCCGCAACGCCGGCAGCGTCACGCCGTCGCCCATCTCGAGGGTGCGCGTGTCGACGCCTTCGTACCCCTGGCGCTCGTAGAAGCCGATCGCGTTTTTTGACGCCGTGAGGGCGAGTTGCTCGAGGGCGGCCTCGCTCGCGGCGGCCTCGAGTCGCTCGAGCAGCGCCGTGCCGATCCCCGTTCGGGCGACGTCTGGCCGGACGTAGATCGACTTGATCCGACCGGTTGCCGACCCGTAGGCGCTCGGTTCGAGGTCGAGCAGTCCGAAGCCGACGAGAGCGCCGCGGTCGGTTTCGGCGACGAGCACGCGGAACCCGGCTTCGTCGATCGGATACCGTTCGGGGTGAGCGTTCGCGAGCCAGGCCTCGAGCTGTCGCTCGTCGTAGGAACCGCCGGCGAGTTCGCGGATCGCAGCCGCGTGGACCTCGGCCATCGCGGGGGCGTCGCCGGCAGTCGCCTCGCGAACCCGAACGGCCGCGGCCATCTCCGAAGCGACGTCGACTGCCGGGTCGTCGCCGTCCGACGGCGGCCCGTCCACTCACACCACCCGGTTGTGGAACGGCTCGTCGTCCGCGAGTCGGTCGACGTTCTCCCGGACGATGTCGCCGACCGCGCGGAAGTAGTCCGCCGTGAACGCGGCACAGTGGGGCGTGACGATCACCTCGTCCATGTCCCACAGCGGCGACTCCTCCGGCAGGGGTTCGGTTTCGAAGACGTCCAGGGCCGCACCGGCGATGCCGTCGGTCTCGAGGGCGTCGATCAGCGCCGGCTCGTCGACGACCGGCCCGCGGCCGACGTTGACGAAGTAGGCGTCCTCTCGCATCGCCTCGAAGACGTCGGCGTCGACGAGGTGGCGCGTCTCGTCGGTCAGCGGCAGCGTGACGATCACGAAGTCGGCGTCGGCGACGGCCTCGAGCAGGTCATCGGTCGCGTAGACCTCCTCGAAGCCGGGGACGGGCTCGGCGGAGCGGCGAACGCCGGTCACGCGGACGCCGAGCGCGCCCAGCACCTCGGCGACGCCGCTGCCGAGGGTGCCGGTGCCGAGGACGCAGGCCGTCGTGCCGGGCAGCGTGAACCCCTCGTCCCAGGCGGGCTGCTCCCAGTTGCGGTCCTGCTGGTTGGCGACGTGGACGTGGAGCCGCCGGGCGAACGAGAGCAGGTAGCCCGCGACCGTCTCGCCGACCCAGCGGTCGTGGATCCCGGTGCTGTTCGTAAGGACGACCCCCTCGGCCTCGAACTCGTCGAACGGGAACCGATCGACGCCAGCCTGGATCGAGTGGACCCAGTCGACCTCGAGGAAGGCGTCGCGGTGCTCGAAGGTGACGACGGCGTCGCAGGCGGCGATCTCGTCGGGGTCGTCGCCGATCACCGACACTGCGGCGGGAAGGTCGGCGAGATACTCGGCAAGCTCAGACGGGGGAAAGACCGTTTCGACCGACTCGTGGACGCCGATTCGCTCGAGTTCGAACTGCATGCGCGGCGGTACGCACGACTGGTGGTTCAAAGTTTGCACGAACGCGCGACAGTAGCGGGGCTGTCCGGCGGATCTCAGAAGCGGCGGCTCGGAGAAAAACCCTCGTCACAAGGGGCTCGGAGGGGGTAACTCTTCGTCACGGCCGCCACCCGAATTTCGGCTCGAGGGGGTTTCGGTCTGTCGCTTCCCGTTCCGTCACCGCTCGCGCCACGACTCGAGCCCGCGCAACTCCTCGACCACGGACTCGAGGTCGTCGGGCGCGAGCGCGCCGCGCTCGGTGGCGAACTCCGTCACGCAGTCGGCCGGTGTCACGTCGAAGGTCGGGTTCAGCACGTCGACCGCGGCCTCGCCGTCGTAGACCGCCGCGCGGTCGCCGGACTCGAGGTTTACCTCCTCGCGGGTCGAGACCTTGTCCGTCGCGGCGACGACGGTCACCGGGACGCCCTCGCGGGCGGCCGCGATCGCGACCGCTCGCGTGCCGGTCTTGTTCACGACGGCGCCGTCGGGGCGGATCGTGTCGGCGCCGACCACCACCCGATCGACGTCTTCGCTCGCGAGGACGTGCGCCGCGGCCGCGTCGGTGTGGACCGTGACCGGGCACTCGAGGGCGTCGTCAGCGGCCAGCTCCTCGGCGACGGCGATCCCCTCTCGAGCGGGCCGGGACTCGGCGACGAACACCCGCGCGGGTTCGCCGCGGCGCAGCGCCTCGCGGACGGTGCCGGACCGCGAGAGCGTCAGCACCGCGCCGTCGATCGAGTCGCCTGCGGTGGCGGCGGCCTCCGCGTCGGCCGCGAGCGCGCGGTCGACGCCCGCGAGGGCGGCCTCGAGGACGGCGGGCGCGCCGCCGTCGGCGGATTCCGCGTCGGCGTCCGTCTCCGTGGCTGCGGCCATCACTCGGTTGACTCGATTCCGGAGGACAGCCATCGACGGCCGGGCCTCGAGCAGGCGGCGCGCGAGTTCGGCGAGTTCCTCCCGCTCGCCGTCGGGATCGGCCCCGTACTCGTCGCGCTCGGCGACCAGCAAGCCAGCGCGGTCCCGAAGCACCTCGAGCGCGCGAATCGACAGCGAGGCTGCGCCGTGCTCGTCGTCGGCAGCGATCGAACGGACCGTCGGCGCGACGCGCTCGTAGGCGGTCCAGAGTTCGGGGACCGTCTCGAGGCCGTCGCGATCGCCGTCGGCCGTCTCCGTTTCTGCGAACCCCGGGGCGACGATCTCGGTCGGCGGTAACCACGCGAAGGCGTCGTGTTCCTCGCTGAGCTCGATTTCCGGTTCGTCGGCGTCGACGGTCACCTCGAACAAGTACGGGTGGACGACCCACTCGCGCTCGCTGCCGTCCGCGAGGTCGTCGCGGAATCGGACCGGCCGCCCCGAACGGACGAGCGAGACGTCGTCGTCCTCGAGGCCCGTTTCCTCGCGGATCTCGACGCGAACCTGCGAATCGGGATCGCCTTCGGCGAAGCCGGAGACGCCGCCCCATTGGCCACGGTAGGTGCCGACGGCGTCGCTGCGGCGCAACAGCAGCACCCTCCCGCGGTGGCGGAGGAAGGCCGTGACGACGTGGCGCTCGTCGGCGTCGCCGTCGCTGCCCCCGTCCGAACGCAACGCCGGCGGCTCGGATGGATCGCTCATGGCCGATCGAATGACCGCCCGGGGGGAATCGCTTTCGGGATTTGACGCCGTACGCCCGCACATGACTCGCGTCGCGATCGTGAGCGACACGCACGTGCCGTCTCGAGCGACCGAGATCCCCGAGTGGGTCGCCGACGAACTCCGGGCGGCCGACCGCGCGATCCACGCGGGCGATTTCGATTCGCGGGCAGCCTACGAGCGAGTCTTGGAACTCGCGGACGGAAACCTGACCTGCGCCCGCGGGAACATGGATCCCTCGGGGCTCGAGTTGCCGGCGACCGATACGCTCGTCGTTGACGACGTCACCTTCGTCGTCACCCACGGGACCGGCTCCCCCGGCGACTGGCACCGGCGCGTGACCGACACCGCGCGCGATGAAGTCGGGGCGAACGCCACCCCGGTCGCCGTCGCGGGTCACACCCACGAAGTCGTCGATACGGTCGTCGACGGGACGCGCGTGCTCAACCCCGGCAGCGCGACCGCCGCCCGGCCTGCGACCCACGAGACGATGCTGGTCGCGACCGTCGAGAACGGGGAGCTAACGGTCGATCTCCGGACCGGTTCCGACTGACGGTCGCGGGCTGCGACGGCGTTCGGCGACGGCGCTGCGGCGGCGAAGACGGGCCAGCGACGAGCACGACTGCGATCCGCGTTCCGTTCTCGCTACCGTCCCGAGTGCGTGAACTATACCCGTCTCGGGTACGCTCGTCACACCATGACACAGCGCGTGACGGTATCGCTCGACGACGACTCGGCCGCAGCCCTCGAGACCCTCGTCGCCGAGACGGACGAGGGCCAGAGCGAGGTCGTTCGCCGCGCCCTGACCTTCTACGCGGCGAACTTCGAAGCGGCCAGCGGACGACCCAGCGACAACCTCGAACAGTACTACCAGATGCTCTCGTCGGGGGAACACGTCCTCCTCGACGTGGACTTCCTGCATGCGTTCCTCGAGTACTGCTACGACGGCGGCGATCCCGACCCCGAATTCGTCGAGGCGGCCGACCGGGTGTCGGACTACCACGCCCGCGAGTACGCGACCCGGTTCGACGAGGTCGGCGACCTGCTCGAGTGGCTCTCCTTCTGCGGCTTCCTGGAGGTCCGCCGCGAGGACGACCGCGTCTACCACCTGGTCTTCCCGTCGGAGGCGGTCCGGTGGTTCATGACCCGCTTTATCGAGCGCAGCACGGTCGATCTGCCGACGGAGATCGAGATCGAGCAGGGCGTCTCGAAGGTGATCATCACGGAGCGGCCGGCCGAGTGAGGCCGCTCGAGCGGCGACCGATCGCCCGACCGCGAGCGTCGCGTCCGAGATCGAGACCGCTGTCTCGAATTCATACGGATTCACACTATTTCATACCGTCATCGAGTTCGATACCGGCAGTGATGCGACCGTATGTCCGACTCTCAACAATCTTTTTGACGGAATCGTGCCGTGGTACATGCGAATACGTACCATGGGCATCATTGACCGACTCAAAGCGATCGGTCCGGGAGCGCTCGTCGCCGCGGCGTTCGTCGGACCGGGAACCGTCACCACCGCCAGCGTAATCGGCGCGGAGTACGCCTACCTGCTGGTGTGGACGATCGCCTTCTCGATCCTCGCGACGATCGTCCTACAGGAGATGAGCGCGCGCCTCGGGTTGATCACCCAGGAGGGTCTGGGCGAGGCGTTCCGAGACGAGTTCGACAACCAGATCGCGCAGGCGATCACCGTCGTGCTCGTCGTGAGCGCGATCGGCATCGGGACCGCAGCGTACCAGACCGGCAACATCGTCGGCGGCGCCGCCGGCCTCTCGACGATCACCGGTATCAGCGAGAACGTCTGGGGACCGATCATCGGCCTCGTCGCCGCCGGACTGCTGTGGACGGGGAATTACAAGCTGATCGAACGGGTCTTCGTCGCGCTCGTCGCGGTCATGGGCGCGGCCTTCCTGATAAACGCCGTCGTGGTCCGACCGGACGTCGGCGCGCTGGCGGGCGGGCTCGTCCCGACGATCCCCGAGGGGTCGGCGTACCTCATCGCCGGACTCGTCGGGACCACCGTCGTCGGCTACAACCTGTTCCTCCACGCGAGTACCGTCCAAGAACGGTGGGACGGTTCCGAGGACCTCGCCGAGTGTCGCGCGGACACGATCGGAATGGTCGTCGTCGGCGGCCTCATCACGACGGCGATCGTCGTCACGGCTGCGGCGGTGTTCCCCGAGGGGACCCAGATCGAAGACGTCGGCGAGATGGCCGACCAGCTCGAGCCGGTCTTCGGCGGCTACGCCATGACGCTGTTCGCGATCGGCCTGTTCGCGGCCGGGTTCACCAGCGCGATGAGCGCGCCGCTGGCCGGCGCCTACGCCACCGCCGGCGCGCTCGGCTGGGAGCGCGACCTCCAGTCGACCAAGTTCCGCGCGATCTGGCTGACGATCATCGGCGTTGGCATCGTCTTCTCGGCGCTGGACTACAGCCCCGTGCAGGTGATCGTCTTCGCGCAGGTCGCCAACGGCCTCCTGCTGCCGCTGCTTGCCGTCTTCCTCATCTACGCGATGAACAACGACGACCTGCTGGGACGGTACACGAACACCACCCTCCAGAACGTCCTCGGCGGGCTCGTCACGCTCGTCGTCGTCGGTATCGGCCTCCGAACGCTCTACGACGTCTTGCTCGTCTGACGATTCAATGAACGATTCAAACGTCTCCGACCCGAACACGGACGCGACGAACGCCCCTATGAACAGCGACGACTCGACCGCCGCCGGCGACGCCGACGGCGACACCCGAATCGGCGTCGACGTCGGCGGCACCTTCACCGACGTCGCCCTCTCGGTCGACGACCGCTTAGTCACCGCGAAGGTGCCGACCACCGACCCCCAGCACGTCGGCGTCCTCGAGGGGATCGAGAAGGCCTGCGACGACGCGGGCATCGACCCCGCCGCAATCGACGGGTTCGCCCACGCGATGACCGTCTCGGTCAACGCCCTGCTCGAGCGCGGCGGCGCGCGGACGGCGCTCGTCACCACCGAGGGCTTTCGCGACGTCCTCGAGATCGGCCGCCAGGACCGGCCCGACCTCTACGATCTCGAGGCCGAGAAGCCCGCGCCCCTAGTCGACCGCGACCTGCGCTTCGAGGTCGACGAGCGGACGACCGCCGAGGGCGTCGAGCGACCGGTCGACGAGGACGAGGTGCGTGACCTCGCGGCGACGCTGCGCGAGCGCGACGTCGAGGCCGTCGCGGTCTGCCTGCTCCACGCCTACGCCGACCCCGAAAACGAGACGGTCGTCGCCGAGACGCTGCGCGAGGAACTCGAGGTGCCGGTGTCGGCCTCCCACGAGGTGCTCGCCGAGTTCCGCGAGTTCGAGCGCACCTCGACGACCGCGGTCGACGCCTACGTCCGACCCGCGATCGACCGCTACGTCGGCCGCCTGGTCGATCAGGCGTCGGACGCGGGCATTCCGACCCCGCGGATCATGCAGGCAAACGGCGGGATCGCCGACCCCGAGACGGTCCGCGAGCACGCGGTGACGACGACGCTGTCGGGTCCCGCCGCGGGCGTCGTCGGGGCCGCGGCGACCGTCGACGACGAGGACGTCGCAGGGCTGGTCACCTTCGACATGGGCGGCACCTCGAGCGACGTGAGCCTCGTCCGCGACGGCCGCGCGGAGCGGACGACCGACGCGGAGATCGACGGGCTGCCGATCCGGACGCCGATGGTCGACGTGAACACCGTCGGCGCGGGCGGGGGCTCGATCGCCTGGGTCGACGCCGGCGGCGCGCTCCGGGTCGGACCGGAGTCGGCGGGCGCTGAGCCCGGCCCGGCTTGCTACGGCCGCGGCGGCACAGAGCCGACGGTCACCGATGCCAACGTCGTCCTCGGATACATCGGCCCCGAGACGGCGCTGGGCGGCGAGATGACCCTCGACGTCGAGGCCGCCCGCGAGGCCCTTGAACGACTGGCGGACGAGGCCGGACTGGACGGGCCGCTCGAGGCGGCCCGCGGGGTCTACCGCGTGGCGAACGCGACGATGACGCGAACGATCCGGTCGGTGACCGTCGAGCGGGGTCACGACCCCCGCGAGTTCGCGCTGGTGGCCTTCGGCGGCGCGGGGCCGATGCACGCCGCGGCGCTGGCCGACTCGCTGTCGGTCGACCGGGTCGTCGTCCCGCGGCCGGGCGGGGTCCTCTCAGCGTTCGGGCTGCTCGCGGCCGACGAGAGCTACGACGCCGTCCGGACCGTCGGGGTCGATCTCGAGGCCGCGGAGTCCGACGACCTCGAGACCGTTTACGACGACCTGGTGGCCGACGTGCTCGCCGACGCGTCCGATCCGGACGCGGCGCGGATCGAGCGGGCCGCGGACTGCCGGTACGCCGGTCAGAGCTTCGAACTCACCGTTCCGGTCGACGAGAGGTTCGACGCCCGGGCGGTGGCGGAGCGCTTCCACGAGGCCCACGAGCGGGCCTACGGCTACGCGATGGACGAATCGATCGAGGTCGTCAACCTCCGCGCGACGGCGACGATTCCCGGCGACGAGCCGACGATCCGCCACGAGGGCGCGGGCGACGCCGTCGTCGGCACTCGCGAGGCCCATTTCCCCGGCGCCGAGACCGGCGCCCGCGAGACGACCGTCTACGAGCGAGACCGGCTCGCGCCGGGCGCGACCGTCGACGGGCCGGCGATCCTCGAGCAGGCCGAGAGCACGACCGTCGTCCCGCCCGCGTGGTCGGGGGACGTGCTCGCTGACGGCACCCTGGTGCTGACCAAAACGAACGACACGGAGGCAAACCGATGACGTCGAACACGGACACCGCAACGGACGACACCGAACGCGACGGAAACGACATCGATCCGGTCACCCTCGAGGTGCTGCGCAACCAGCTGGAAAGCGTCGCCGAGGAGATGGGCCAGACCCTCATTCGGGGCGCCTACTCGCCGAACATCAAGGAGCGTCGGGACTGCTCGACGGCGCTGTTCGACGCCGACGGGCGGATGATCGCTCAGGCCGAGCACATCCCGGTCCACCTCGGCGCGATGCCCGCCGCGGTGGCAGCCGTCCGCGAGCGCGATCCCCAGCCCGGCGACGTGTTCGTGCTCAACGACCCGTTCACGGGCGGGACGCACCTGCCGGACGTGACGATGGTTTCGCCGATCGCGCCCGGCCACGACGGCGGGGGCGACGACGGCGATGGAGCCGACGATGGCGACGAAATCGTCGGCTACGCCGTCTCCCGCGCCCACCACGCCGACGTCGGCGGGATGACCCCCGGCAGCATGCCCGCCGGCGCGCAGGAGATCTATCAGGAGGGCCTGCGGCTCCCCCCGACCAGGCTCGTCGAGGGCGGCGAGCCGCGGGAGGACGTGCGTTCGCTCGTGCTCGCGAACGTCCGCAATCCGGGCGAGCGGCGAGCCGACCTCCGAGCCCAGCAGGCGGCCAACGAGCGCGCCGAGGAGCGGCTCGAGTCGCTGTTCGCGGAGCACGGCCGCGAGACCGTCCTCGAGGGCTTTTCCGCGGTGATCGACTACTCCCGCGAGCGGATCACCGAGGAGATCGCGGCGCTGCCGGACGGCACCTACGAGGCGACCGACGTCCTTGAGGGCGACGGCGTCACCGACGAGGACGTCGAGATCAGCGTCGCGGTGACGGTCGACGGCGACCGGATCGACGTTGACTTCGCGGGGACCGCCGAGCAGGTCGCGGGGAACCTGAACGCGCCGCTTTCGGTCGCGACGAGCGCGGTCTACTTCGTCGTGCGCTGTATCACCGACCCGGAGATCCCGCCGAACCACGGCTGCTACGAACCCGTCAGCGTCAGCGCGCCCGAGGGGACGCTCCTGAACCCGGAGCCGCCGGCCGCCGTGGTCGGCGGCAACGTCGAGACCAGCCAGCGTGTGACGGACGTGGTCTTCGCCGCGCTCGCGCAGGCCGCGCCGGATCGCGTGCCCGCGCAGGGCCAGGGCACGATGAACAACCTGACCATCGGCGCGCGGGACGGCTCCTTCACCTACTACGAGACGATCGGCGGCGGCTTCGGCGCGCGCCCCGACCGCGACGGCATGGACGGCGTTCAGGTCGGCATGACCAACACGCTGAACACGCCCGTCGAATCCCTCGAGACCGAGTACCCGCTGCGGGTCGAGCGCTACGCGCTCCGGGACGGCAGCGGCGGTCGCGGCCGGTACCGCGGCGGCCTGGGGCTCGAGCGTACCGTCACCGTCGAGCAGCCGGCGACGGTCTCGCTGCTGACCGAGCGCCGTCGCCACGCACCGAAGGGCGTCGCCGGCGGCGGGGACGGCGCGACCGGCGAGAACCTGATCGACGGCGAACCGGTGCCCGCGAAGACGACGGTCGACGTCGAGGCGGGGACGACCGTCACTGTGCGGACGCCCGGCGGCGGCGGCCACGGCGATCCAGACGAGCGAGACGAACGGGACGAGGGAGCCTAGACCGATGGCCGCCGATCGACCCGCCGACCGCGATCGCGGCGATCGACGCGGTCGGCTCGGCCTGATCGTCCCCTCGTCGAACACGACCGCCGAACCCGAGTTCCGGGCGCACCTCCCGGACTCGATCACCGTCCACGGCGCGCGGATGGCCCTCGAGTCGGTCACGGTCGACGAACTGGACGCGATGAGCGACGACGCGGCCCGCGCGGCCGAGCTCCTGGGTCACGCCGACGTCGACGCGGTCGCCTACGCCTGCACGACCGGCAGCCTGATCCACGGCCCCGGCTTCGACGCCGAACTCGAGGACCGCCTCGAGCGGGCGGCCGGCGTCCCCGCGGTCGCGACCGCCAGGTCGGTCGTCCGTGCGCTCGAGGCGCTCGAGGCCGAGCGGATCGCCGTCGCGACGCCGTACACCGACGACCTCGACGAGCGGGAACGGGAGTTCCTCGAGGCCGCGGGGCTCGAGGTCGCGGTGCTCGACGGGCGCGGGCTGGCGGCCAACACGGCGATTGGCGAACTGCGGCCGGCCGAAGCGCGGCAGCAGGTGATCGATCTGGTCGACAGCGATAGCGACGCTCTCGAGTCCCCCGATGCCCTCGACGCAGTCTTCGTCTCCTGTACGAACTACCGCTCGCTCGATGCGGTAGAGGGGCTCGAGGGCGAACTCGGCCTCCCGGTTGTCACGAGCAACGGCGCGACGCTGTGGGACGTCTGCAACGCGGCCGGGTTCGACGTCAACGCGCCGGGCGCGCTGTTCGAGGTCGAGAGCGAGGCCGATCGGCGGTAACCGCCGGCGGATCTCGGTCACGTTCGTTCGCCGGTGACGGTGCGTTTTTGACGCCACTCGCCCACCCACCGGTATGGAACTGACACCAGTGGCGGACCTCCCCGAGATCCGTCCCGGCGACGACATCGCCGCGCTCGTGGCGGAGCGGGTCGGCGACGATCTCGAGCCCGGCGACGTGCTCACCGTCGCGAGCACGATCGTCTCGAAAGCGGAGGGGCGGACGGCGGACCTCGAGGAGTATCAGGTCAGCGGCCGCGCGCAGGAGATCGCAGACAGGATCGGCGAGCTGACCGACGAGGAGAAGGACCCGCGGTTCGCGCAGGCCGTCCTCGAGGAGAGCACCGAGGTGCTGATCGATTGCCCGTTCCTGCTCACGGAGACGCGGTTCGGTCACATCTGCGTCAACGCGGGGATCGACCGGTCGAACGTACCGGGACACGACCTCCTCCTGCTGCCGAAGCGGCCCAGCGAGAGCGCCGAGCGAATTCGTCAGGGCCTCGAGGACCGCGGCGTCGAGGACGTCGCGGTGATCGTCACCGACACCTGCGGCCGCCCGTTCCGCCACGGCCAGCGCGGCGTCGCGATCGGCTGGGCGGGGATGCCCGCGAGCCGCGACTGGCGGGGCGAGCGGGACCGGGACGGCCACGAACTCGAGGTCACGGTCCAGTCGGTCGTCGACGAACTCGCCGCCGCCGCGAACCTCGTCACCGGCGAGGGCGCCGGCGGGACGCCCGCCGTGGTCGTCAGCGACTGGGACTTTGGCGACCTCGAGGGCAGCGACGAACTGTTCCGGTCGGTCGAGGACGATCTCGTCCGCCAGGCGCTTCGCGAGTGGGAGTTCGAGGGCTGACTCGAGGGGAACGAGAACTAAGGCTGCGGCGGTGGGAGGGAACGACGATGGACGCAACTGCGATCGAGCCGGCGTACGCCTGCGGACGCTGCGGACGGCGATTGTCCCGCCGGAAGTCCCCCGGCCCCGACGAGGGCGACGCCCTCGTCTGCCCCAACGGCGACGCGACGGTCCCGATCGTCGACGGCATCCCCCGCTTTCCAGTTCCCGATACCGCCCACGAGACGCTGTTCGACCGGTTGGCGCCGATCTACGAGTCCGCCTTCTGGTTTGACCCGCTGTACCGGTTCGTCGGCGGTCCCGCCGCACCACGGGACGACCGCGAAACGGTCGTGGAGCTGCTCGAGCTCGACGATGCCGGCACCGGCGACGGAGACGCGCCGACCGTCCTCGACGTCGCGTGCGGTACGGGGCGAATCGCCCGCGCCGTCGGCGCCGCCGGTGTCGAGGCGACCGTCGTCGGCATCGACGTCTCCGCGGGGATGCTCGAGCGGGCGACGCGGTACGCGTCCCGAGACGGCGTCGACGTCGCGTTCGCACGGATGAGCGCCGACGACCTGTGGGTTGACGCGGACGCGTTCGACCGCGCGACCTGCTGCTGGGCGCTGCACCTCCTGCCGGACCCGGACGCGGTGCTCGAGGAAATCGCCCGTGTGCTGCGGCCCGGCGGCCTGTTCGTCGGGACGACGCTGGTCGAGGACTACGTGCTCGACCTGCTGCCCGTTCGAGCGACCGCGAAAGGCGTTCTCGACGTCGAACCGTTCGACGCGACGGAGCTCCGGCGGCGACTCCGAGAGGCGGGGTTCTCGAGCGTCGAATTCGATCGTCGCGGCGCGGCGCTGTTCTTTCGGGCTCGCCGCGAGTGAGCGCGAGCGTTCGGACCGAACTCGAGTCTCGAGGCAGGTCCGGATCGAAACGGCGACGACGGCCACCGTCGCCGGTGACGGTGGGCTTTTTACCGCGGTCGCCGACCCTCCGGACATGAGTCGACAGGCGGTTTCGGCTCGCCGCTCGAGCGGCGAACCGACGGGACGAACGGGGAGGAGAGACGGATGAACGGCGAGTCGGACTCCGGACCCGATTCGAGCACGGGCCCGACCTGGGGAATCGAACTCACGCCCGAACACCCGCCGGATCGGATCGCCGACCTGGCGGCCCTCGCGGAGGACGAGGGGTTCGATCTGGCGCTCTCGAGCAGCCACTACTTCAACCGCGATCCGTTCGTCGTGCTCTCGCGGATGGCCGCGGCGACCGACGACATTCGGTTGGGACCGGGCGTCGTCAACCCCTACGAGACCCACCCGGTGAAACTCGCCGCGCAGACGGCGACGATCGACGAGGTCAGCGACGGGCGCGCCGTCCTCGGGGTCGGCGCGGGCGATCGCTCCGCGCTGGCGAACCTCGGCGTCGACCGTGATCGCCCGCTGCGGCGCGTCCTCGAGACCTTCGACGTGGCGCGGGACCTCTGGGCCGGCAAGACGGTGACCCACGAGGGCACCTTCACCGCGCGGGACGCGTCGCTCAACCTCGACGAACGGGAGATTCCGGTCTACGTCGGCGCGCAGGGCCCGCACATGCTCCGGATGAGCGCCAAGCACGCCGACGGCGTGCTGGTAAACGCCGCCCACCCGCGGGACCTCGAGTGGGCCGCCGGCGAGCTCGAGCAGGGGCTGGCGGAACGATCGAGTGACGCGGGGGAGTTCGAGTCGCTGGCGTTCGCGAGCGTCAGCGTCGCCGCGGATGCGGACGACGCGCGCGAGGCGGCCCGGCCGCCGGTCGCCTTCATCGTCGGCGGCGCGGCGGAGCCGGTCCTCGAGCGCCACGACATCGATCGCGACGCGGCGAGCGCGGTCAGCGAGGCCCTGGAGCAGGGCGAGCTCGGCGAGGCCTTCGGCCGCGTGACGCCGGCGATGATCGACGCGTTCTGTATCGCGGGGACGACCGAGACGGTCGCCGAGCGGTTCGAGGCCGCCCTCGAGCACGTCGACGGGATCGTCGTCGGCTCGCCGCTGGGCCCGGACCTCGAAGACGCGATCGAACGGGCGAGCGAGGCGCTGGCGCTCGCGACGGACTGACGGCTGTCGACCGCGAGAGTGGATCGGCGGACTCGCCGAAGCGGAATCGGCGAGCCGGTTAGCTGGACGACGAGGAGAAGAGGCTGCCGATCGCGCCGAGGGTCAGGACGCCGAAGACCGCGAGCGAGAAGACGACCAGAATCGTCCCGGCGAGCACCAGCAGCGGCGCGAGTCCCGCGCCCATGGCGACCTCGGTAAAGAGACCGATCATCTCCGTGACGTTGTCGACGATCACGTTCAGCGGTGTGGCGGTATCCATGCGTGGGGGTTGTCAGCGATGGTACTTGGCCGTGCCGGTCCGCGTCGCGGTTCGGACGGGAACGGGCGACGCGGAGTGGCCGAGGCGACGGAGGGCATCGGCACCGACGCGGGAGCCGCCACGGCCGACCGAGCGCGGAGTCGGAGCCACTAAGCCGACACCGACTCTACCACGGACCGTGACCGACGACGCGACCCTCTCGGACTTCGGCGTCGACGCGACCGCCGACGGGAACGGCTCGAGCGCCGGCGAGAACGCAGGTGACGAGCGCACGGCCGACGATCGGGATCGGGACGCCGCCCCGACGGAGCGCGACGACGGGCGGGACCGAACCGCACTGAACCCGTCGCTCGCGACGTACGCGTGCGGTGACTACGTCTGTGCTCGGTGCGGGACGGAGAGCGACCGCGTCTGGCGGGACGGCGACGAGTTCGTCTGTCCCGACTGCAAGGAGTGGTGAGCGGCGGCCGTCCCGCCGAACGCTCGAGGAGCGCTCGAGCGGCGTGACGGCGAGACGCGTCGGGAAGCCCGAACGCGACCGAGACGGGCGGCAAGACCAGAGCGGTTACGCGCCGGATCGACAGTCCTCGAGCAGTCCGCGCATGTAGCCGATCGCGAACAGGCGGCCGTTCGTGTGGTAGCCGGGGTTCGAGTTGTCCTCGCCGGCCGTCGTCGGAACGTGGTCCGGGCGCATCGGCACGTCGTCGTCGACGCACTCCTCGTAGGCCCGCATGGCGGCGAGCATGTCCGTCGGACCGTTATCGTGCCAGGTTTCGACGAACCGGTCCGCGTCGCCCTCGACGTCGCGGAAGTGAACGAAGTTGATCCGGTCGCCGAACTCGCGGATCGCCTCGGGGACGTCGACGCCCATCGCCGCGAAGTTCCCCTGGCAGAAGGTGATCCCGTTGTGTTCGCTGTCGGCGATATCGAGCACGCGCCGGTAGGCCTCGGGACCGTTGACGATCCGCGGCATGTCCCCGACCGATTCACGGGGCGGATCGTCCGGGTGCAGACCGAGTTTGACGCCCGCCGCCTCGGCGACCGGCGTCACCTCCTCGAGGAAGTACTCGAGCGCCTCCCACAGCCGGTCGGCGGTGACGTCCGTTTCTTGCCCGCGCTGGCGACGGGACCGCAGCTTCTCGTCGTTGTAGCCGGTCACGTAAGAGCCGCCGCGGGCCTCGAGGTGCGCTTCGGTTCGTGCCCAGCGGACGCCGGCCATCCAGTCGTAACAGACGACGGGGATGCCGACGTCGCCGCAGTCCCGAAGGAACCGCTTGAACGCCGCGATGTCCTCGTCTCGCCCCTCCCGCCCGAGCCGAACGCGGTCGGTAAGGGGGACGCTGCCCTCGATGACGTCGACGGACAGCCCCGCGTCGCGAAACCAGTTGCACATCGCTTCCAGCTCCTCGTACTCCCAGTTGCACTTCCCGTCGCCGATCTCGAGGGGGTGGACGACGGCGCTGGTGACGCCCATCTGTTTGGCGAGTCGCCATCGGTCGTCCGGTCGTCGGGGTAGAACGAGCGATAGTTCGACCATAGCTGGCGATCCGGAGCCGGCCGTATATACGTTACTGAGCGCGAGGTCGCGATCCGATCGGCCGTCGCCGCGTCGCCGTCGGTCAGCGGTCGATCCGCGGTACGGGCCGGACTGAGCGTCGTGGGCCTCGCCGCTGCTCCGCGGGGAAATCACGGGACTGCGGCGGTTCGTCGGCGCCGTCGACGGCGGGTCGCGTTCGCCGCCCCGGTACAAAGACCACTACAACGCGCCCCGAACATTTATGTCTCAGTCGTGGTTTTGTAGAGGTGCAATGGCGAAAGGTACGGTCGCATTCTTCAACGACACTGGCGGCTACGGGTTCATCGAGACTGAGGATTCGGACGAGGACGTGTTCTTCCACATGGAAGACGTCGGCGGCCCTGACCTCGAGGAGGGGCAGGAGGTCGAATTCGACATCGAGCAGGCCGAAAAGGGCCCGCGAGCGACCAACGTCGAGCGACTTTAAACTGACCGGCAAGTGGTATCGTTTTCTGATCGTTACCCGGGTAGCGGCGGCGCTCTCGTTCAGACGGTGGCTCCGTCGAACCGGTTTTCGATCGCCGTCACGGATCCGGGGCGGCGGGACCGTCGTCGGCGACTGCGACGCGGGCGTCGCCGGTGACGGTGCGGTGACGGCGTCGTTTCGCTCGCTACCGGGCGGAACACGTACGCTCGCCGACACAAGGCATATATTCTGGAACGCCCGATGACGGAGCAACAGCGATGCGCTACTTGTCTCCCCGCTATCGACCGCCGACTGCCCCCGTCGACCGACGCCGGAGCGACGACCGACGATGACCGACGCCGATCCGACGCCGACGGCGGAGTCGCGCGACGCGAGCGGTGAGCCGCTCCCGGTTTCGACGGTCACGGAGCTCTGCGAGGACATCGCGGCGAACGTCTCGCAGGTCATCGTCGGCCACGACGACGTGATCGATCACGTCGTCATCGCGCTGCTGGCGCGCGGGCACGTCATCCTCGACGACGTCCCCGGCGTGGGCAAGACGATGCTCGCGCGGTCGATCGCGACCTCTGTCGACTGCGAGTTCCGCCGGATCCAGTTCACGCCCGACCTGCTTCCGGCCGACGTGACCGGCGTCAACGTCTTCAACCAGAAGACCCGCGAGTTCGAGTTCCAGCCCGGCCCCGTCTTCGGGAACATCGCGCTCGCCGACGAGATCAACCGCGCGCCCCCCAAGACCCAGTCCGCGCTGCTGGAAGCGATGGAGGAAGAGCAGGTGACCGTCGACGGCGAGACCCGCGCGCTCCCGGACCCGTTCACCGTGATCGCGACGCAAAACGCCGTCGAGCCGAACCAGACGTACGAACTGCCCCTGGCCGAGCTCGACCGGTTCATGATGAAGCTCCACCTCGGCTACCCCACGCCCGAGGAGGAAACCGAGTTGCTCGGCCGCACCGTCGGCCATCACCCCATCGAGTCGCTCGAGCCGGTGACCGACCGCGAGACGATCGTCCGCGCCCGGGAGACGGTCGCCGGCGTTCGCGTCGAGGAACCGGTCAGGTCGTACGCGGCGCGGCTCGCCGACTACACCCGCGAGAACGCCCGCATCGGCGTCAGCCCGCGCGGGACGATCGCCCTGCTGCGCGCGGCGCAGGCCCGCGCCGTCGCCGACGGCCGGGAGTACGTGCTCCCGGACGACGTCCAGACGGAGGCCCGTGCCGTCATGCGCCACCGGATTCAGACGGACGATCGGAACCGCGACCGCGACGGCGCCGCCGTCGTCGAGGACGCGCTCGAGCGGGTCCCGGTCGAGGGCGAGGGATCGCGGCGGGACGACACTAACGGCGTTCCGGCAGGGACGCGCGACCGACCGTAGGGGGACCGGAAACCGAAGCGATGAGACTCACACGACGCGGCTGGCTGGTGCTCGCGATCGTCGCCGCCTCGCTGGCGATGAGCTGGCGGTACGGACCGCGGTCCCTGAACGCCGTCGTCACGCCGCTCGCGGTCACGCTCGTCGCCGGAGTCGCCGCGACCGCGCGGATCGGTCGGCCGGTCGTCCGCCGACGCCCCGTCGAGGCGGGGCCCGTCGGCGAGACGCGAACGGTCGCGGCGACGATCGAAACCGACGGCGCGATCGCGGCGACGGTCGCCGATACCGTCGGCGACGGCCTCGAGGCCGTCGGTACCGACGGCGATCCGGTCGTCGCGACGACCGTCGACGGCGAGGCGGAGATCGCGTACGACGTGACGCTGACGGAGCGCGGCGAACGCGTCGTCGGGCCGCTGTTGATCACCGTCAGCGACGTTCTCGGCCTCGTCGAGCGCACGTTCGAGTACGACGAGACGGTCGCGGTCCTCGCC
Source organism: Halopiger thermotolerans (assembly GCF_054654555.1). NCBI lineage: Archaea > Methanobacteriati > Methanobacteriota > Halobacteria > Halobacteriales > Natrialbaceae > Halopiger > Halopiger thermotolerans. The sequence continues at coordinate 265,417 of NZ_BAAIEU010000001.1, forward strand.
TATCCGCCCGTCCGCGACCTCTGCGGGTCGGCCGAGACGCTCCGGGCGCTCGCGGCCGAGGGGGCGGCGCCGGACCGGGAGGAGTTCGACCGCCTCCGCGAGTACCAACGCGGCGACTCGCTGCGGAACGTCCACTGGAAATCCGCCGCCAAACGCCCCGGCGACGACCTCGTCGTGGCGGAGTACGCCGACGGCGGGGAGGAGGGTGCGCTCTCGATCGCCGCCGAGTGCGAGCCGGGCCGGAGCGACGAGCTCGTGGCGGCCGTCGCGAGCCTCGCGACGCACTTCCTCGAGCGCGATCGGCCGGTCGGCGTGACCGTCGGCGACGCGGCGGTGGCGCCGGGCACCGGGCGCCGGCACCGGCGGGCCCTGCTGGAGTTGCTGGCCACGGTCGATGCCGGCGCGCTCGACGATCGGACCCGAGACGAGGCGGACGTTCTCGTCGCGGCAGATAGCGAGGGGGTACGGGTCACGGTCGGCGATCGCTCGGTGCCGTTCGACCGGCTCGTCGCGGACGGCGGCGGACCGGGGCAGACGGACGATCGAAACGCCGAAGCGGGGGCAGGAGCGGGGGTGGCCGCATGAGCGCGGACTCGCGTTCGCCAGCGGCGTCGGACTCGCGCACCGCCGAGAAGACGGGACCGGTCGGCGTCGGCGCCGGTAGCCGCATTGATACCGGCCCCTTCCGCCCGCTTGCACTCGGCTGCGTGGTGCTCCTGACGGCGTCGTATCTGTCCGTCCTCTACGAGGTGACCCGCATCGTCGGCGGCACCCGATCGCTGTTGCTGCTCGTCGCGACGATGCTGGTCGCGGCGACGGCGCTCGCGCGGGCGATCCGCCCCCGGACCGCGACGGCGACCGCGCTCGTCGCGGCCGGCCTCGGGTTCGCGTACTACCTCGAGACCAGCGGCGTCGGCGTCGCCGTCGTGACGACGGCGACCGACGCCATCCTCGCGGACGTGATCACGCTCGCGACCGGCCTCGAGCTGCTCCAGATGGTCGAGGCGGGTGTCTGGACGCTGGGGTTCGCGCCCGGCCCCGTCTTCCTGTCGTGGTACCTCGCCGTCCGCGGCCGGTACGGTCTGAGCGTGCTTCCCGGCGGCTTCGCGCTGTTTTTCCTCGTGCTGACCGGCGACGCCGGCACGGCGGTGACGCTGCTGGGAACGGTCGCCGCGCTCGGCGCGGTCGGCTTCGGGGAACTCGAGCGCCGAGGCGGCTCGGGCGCGGTCGCGCAGATCGACCTGCTCGCGGTGACGATCGCCGCGATCGTCGTCCTCTCGCTGTCGGTGACGGTCGTCCCCGGCGAACCGGCTCGTCCGGCGACGTCCGGGCTCGAGACCGGCGCCCCAGGGACGCTCGAGGGGGCGATCGACTCGGCCGGGGATCGCTCGCGGATCGCCGGCACGGTCGAGCTCTCCCCGGACGTCAGGTTTCGGGTGGAATCCGAGCGGCCGTCCTACTGGCGAACGGGCGTCTACGATCGCTACACCGGCGACGGGTGGATTCGAACGGGACAGACCCAGGCCCTCGAGGGCTCCTCGCTAGATCCGCCGCCGGGGCAGTACGACACGGTGACGCAGGTCGTCACGGCGGAGACCGAGCTCGGCGTGATGCCCGCTGCCCCGCACCCAGTGGGGATCGACGGCGAGGCCGCCGAGGACGCGACGGTCTCCATCCACGGCCAGGTGCGACCGCGGACGACGCTGCTCGAGGGCGACAGTTACACCGTCGAGAGCGCGGTCCCCACCCCCGCACCGGGCGAACTCAACGCGGCAGGGACGGACTACCCGGCCGAGATCGAGGAGTACTACCTGCAGACGCCGGAGAGCCTGTCCCCGGCGTTCGAGGAGCGGACGGCCGAAATCACGGCCTCCGCCGACACCCCCTACGAAACGGCCCGCGTCGTCGAGCGCCACCTGCGGTCGTCCAAGTCGTACTCGCTCGAGGTCGACCGGCCGGAGGGCGACGTCGCCGAAGCGTTCCTGCTCGAGATGGACGAGGGGTACTGCGTCTACTTCGCGACGACGATGACCCAGATGCTGCGAAGCGAGGGGATCCCGGCGCGGTACGTCACCGGCTACACGACCGGCGAGCAGGTCGGCGACGACGAGTACGTCGTCCGCGGCGTCAACGCCCACGCCTGGGTCGAGGTCTACTTCCCGGGACAGGGCTGGGTCCCGTTCGACCCCACGCCGCCGAACGAGCGCGAAACCGCCCACCAGGCACACCTCGCGGACGCCGGCGGCGCGCTCGCACCAGGGGCGGACGACCCCGGCGAGTCCGCGTCGCCCGAGGACAACGGCTCGCAGCCCGACGAACCGGACGGGGCGGACGACGACCCGAGCGAGGACGAACCGGACGCCGATCCGGCGACCGGCAACGAGTCCGCGTCACAGTCCGAAAACGGCTCCGACGCGCGATCGGACGCCGGTGCGGACGGCTCCGACGGGGAACCCGACGCGGCGAACGGGACTGACGGGGACGCAGGCGGTGCCGTCCCGTCCGCCCTCCGCGACGTCGTTACGGTGACCCGCGAGACGGCCCTCCTCGCGGCCGTCGCGCTGGTCGGCGTCGCCGCGGCCGTCCGCCGAACCGACGCGACGGCGCGCGCCCGCCGCACCGTCGGCCTGTACTGGCAGGGCCGCCGCGGCGATCCGGACCGCGACGCCGAACGCGCGTTCCGCCGCCTCGAGCGACTGCTCGCGCGCACGTACCGACCGCGGCGTCGCTCGGAATCCCCGCGGCAGTACCTCACGGCGTTGGCGGCGGCCGCGGAGCGGGAAGCGGCGGCCGATTCGAACCCGCTCCCGCTCGACGACCGAGCGGAACGGGTGCTCGAGTGCTACGAGCGGGCCGTCTACGGTGGCGGCGTCGATCGGGAGGCGGCCGACGAAGCGATCGCACACGTCGACGAACTGGTGCGCGAGCGGCTGCCGATAATCGGTCGCGACCGCTGACGCTCCCGTTTTTGACGGTCGTTCGTTCAAAAAAGATCGCTGGAGGGCATACGGGTCCCGATAGTGTTTAATATGGCCATTTCGTAGCAAGGAACGTAATGTCGGAAGTCTGCTCGACGTGCGGGCTCCCCGAGGAACTCTGCGTCTGCGAGGACGTGGCCAAGGGGCAACAGCAACTCAATATCCGCATTGACGAGCGCAGATACGGTAAAGAGGTAACGATCATCGAAGGATTCGATCCGAAGGACGTCGACTTAGACAGCCTTTCGTCGGATCTCAAGTCCAAGTTCGCCTGTGGCGGCACCGTCGAGGACAGCCACATCGAACTGCAGGGCAACCACTCCGGCCGCGTCGAAGAATTCCTTCGGGACCGCGGCTTCAACGTCGCATGACTGAGCCCGCGATGATCTGAGACGACTTCCGAACGAACGGCCGCCGGCCGAATCGGCTTTTTCACCGTTTCGACGTTTCCCGTAGCCGAGGCGTCGACGATCGCTCGAGTCGACTGAACTGGATAAACTGACACAACGGAGCGCCGCGAGCGGGTAGCTCGTCGGCCGCTACAGTCGCCAGCGATTACTCGCGGGACGCTTTCATCCGCCGACCGATCGCGTCGGCGGTCCGGATCGCGTCTCGAACCGCCGCCGGATCGACGTCGAACGGTTCGTTGTGAATCGTCTCGTCGTCGGCGCAGGCCGCCTCGGCGACCGTCTCGAGTTGGTCGGGATCGGGGTCTTCGAGACCGATCTCCGCGAGCGTTACCGGCAGGCCGACATCGAGCGAGAAGTCGACGAACTCCTCGACGAACGCCCCCTCGCGGCCCTCGAGGACGAGTTGGCTGAGCGTGCCGATATTGACCTTCTCGCCGTGGGTCGCGTCGTGGGTCGCCTCGAGCTGGGTCAGCCCGTTGTGGATCGAGTGGGCCGCCGCGAGCCCGCCGCTCTCGAAGCCGAGGCCGCTCAAGAGGGTGTTGGCCTCGACGACCGACTCGACGCCGTCGGTGACCGCGTCGACCTCGACCGCCTCGACGGCCGGCCGGGCCTGCTCGCGGAGCGTATCGTAGGCCAGGCGCGCGAGCTCGAGCGCGGCGTCGGTCGGCTCGCCGCCGATCACGTTCGCCGCGTCGGCGCGATCGACCGCGCTCGCTTCGAACCACGTCGCCAGCGCGTCGGCGATCCCCGAGCGGAACAGTCGCGTCGGCGCCCCGGCGATGATCCCCGTGTCGACGATGACGGCGTCGGGATGCCGGTCGTAGAATCGGTACTCCTCGAACTCGCCGTCCTCGGTGTAGACGACCGAGAGGGCGCTGGTCGGCGCGTCGGTCGACGCGATCGTCGGGAGCGACACCGCCGCGCCGCCGGCGATCTGGCGGGCGGCTTTCGCCGTATCGAGGGCTTTCCCCCCGCCGGCGCCGACGATCACGTCTGCGTCCGCGTCGCGACAGACATTCGCGACGCGGTCGATCTCCTCGGGCGACGCCTCGCCGCCGAACTCCTCGACTACGACGTCGACACCGGCGCGCCCGAGGCTCTCGGTGGCCCGTTCTTCGACGATGTCGAGGACGATATCGTCGGCGAGCAATACTGCGCGGTCGCCCAGCGGCGACACGTGCTCGCCGAGTTCGTCGAGGACGTCGCGACCCTGAACGTAGTGCGGCGGTGCAGCGAACTGTCTTGCCATGAACGATCCCGCGTGAAGTGACGGGCCGCAAGCAAATAGGAATGTACCGCGCGTATCAACGCACCCGTCGTCCGACCGCGATTAAAACGGCGATTCGGCGGGCTCCGATTCCTCGTCTTCGTCCCCGTCCTCGCGTACCAGTCCGTACTTCATGCCGTACTTCTCGAGGCCGCCTTCCATGCTCTCGACGGTGGCGTCGGCGGTCCCCTCGTAGGTGCCGATCAACTGCGCCGCCTGAACGCTGGCCTTCCCGTGGGGACAGACCGTGACGATGCGGTCCGCGTCCTCGAGCTCGTCGATGCGGTCGGTGAGTTCGTGGAACGGGACGTTCTCGCTGCCGGGAATGTGGCTGTGCTCGAAGCTGTTCTCGTCGCGGATATCGACGATCCGAACGTCGGCGTCCGACTCGAGAAGGTCCTTGACGTCGTCGGGAGAGATTTCGCCGTCCATCGTCGGCGTCTTCGTACGCGGCGCGAATAAGGGTACGGGTCGCGATCGGCGGTGGAGAACCGTCGGCGCCGGCGACTCGCTCGAGCGGTGTTCGGATTCGGGTTCGGATCGGTCGACCCGGTCGCCGAGCGGTCGAACACAGACGATGCCGGCCGACGGCCGGCGAAGAGCCCCGCGATGATCGGCGCCGCGGCAGTGAGTCGATTGGCCGGCGGCTCACGCGTCCGCCGGCCGCGGCGAGGAACCGGTCTCGCGTCGAATGGGATTCAGGCAACGACAGCGGACCCCCATCCCTCGCCATCGGCACTTCCCGCCGTGCCGGATTAAAATTGTCGGCCGAACGGCTGATATCGACCGGTAAACGCCGTCCAGAACGTCTCGAGCGGTCCGACAGCCGCCGGCGAACCGAGCCTAGAGCAGTCCGTCCTCGGACGCGAGCAACAGCGCCGAGATCGTCGAGTCGTTGGCCGGCCGCTCGCGAGCGCGCTCGAGCGCGTCCGAGACCGGCACGGTCGTCACCTCGAGGAACTCGTTGTTGTCTAAGTCCCGCCGGCCAGGCTCGAGCCCCTCGGCGTAGACGACCCCGCGGTCGTGCCGGAGCACCCCCGTCGCGACGGCGTACTCCTGGAGGAGCGCCGTACTCGTCGGCCGAAAGCCGGTTTCCTCCTCGAGTTCGCGCTCGGCGGCCGCCGTGAACGACTCGCCGTCCTCGACGATGCCGGCCGGAAGCTCGAGGTGGGTTTCGCGGATCGTCGGCCGGAATTGCTCGACGAAGAGGAGCCGATCCTCGGGCTCGTCGCCCGCGGTAGTTCGACCGTCCGTCCCGTCGTCGATGCCGTCGACGGTCGCCGCGACCGCGCCGTCGATCCGCGCCACGACCACGACCGCGTCCGGGAGCTCGGCCCAATAGTATCGCTTTTCGGTCCCGTCCGGTTGCTCGTAACGGTCGTAGCCGCCGTCGTACCAGGGCGTCTCGTACTCGATGGTTTCCTCGCGCAGCGTCCAGTCGTCGGGTACGGGCATGGTCGGTCGTGGGACCTCGAGCGGTGAATAGGTGCCGCTTCGCCACCCTGTCGGATCGGCGCGGCGGCCGATCGAGAACGAGATCGGGAGCGAGAGCAAGAGCGAGAGACTCAGGCGTCGGGCTTCACCAGTCCGCGGTAGAGCCGCCCGAACGCTTGCCGGCGCAGCGTCGCGATCGCCGCGTCCTCCTCCTCCTGGAAGGTAGCAGCGACGGCTTCATCCGACGGCCCGACGTGCCAGACGACGCGGTCGACGTTCTCGTGGCCCGCCGTCGTCACGTCGCCGTCGTACGAATCGCGCCAGTCGTCGAACTCCTCGCGGCTTCCGACCTGAACCTCGAGCAGGCTCGCGAACAGGGCGTCGCGGGCCGTCTCCACGACCTCGCCGGTAACGCGGTCGTCGTACTCCTCGCGGTCGAACGCCATGGCCTTGGCGACCTCCCGGACGACCGTCTGGGCCGCCGGACCGATCTCCTCGTAGCGCCGTCTCGCTTCGTCGGCCGACGCCGGCGCGAACGTCCCCACAGTGTGCATGTCCGAACGATCGATCGACGGGCAGTTACGCGTTTTCGTTTCCGGGTTCGTCCGCACCCGCCTCGTCGCCGTCAGTGCCCGCGGACTCGTCGCCCCCGTCGTCGGTCTCGTACATCTTGCGAGTCAGCTCTCGGGCCTCCTCGAGGACGCCCTCGGCCTCCGCGGTCAGCGACCCGCGACCGGGTTGGCGACTCTGACGCGCGAGTTCGTTCTCGAGGGAGGGGCGGCCGGGCTGGTGGTGTTCGTGATCGTGATCATGCCCCCGCGGTCCCCCCTCGAACTCCGGCGTGTCGATCTCGGGAGCGTACTGACTGACGATCTCCCCCAGCTCCTCGGGGCTCCGGTCGGCCCAGTCGGGCGCGTGCTCCTCGAGCCACTCCTCGTGTTCCCGGCGGCCCAGCGAGGCCGTGATAGCGAGGTGGTTCGCGAGGTGCTTCGCGTCGGCCTCCTCGGCGTCGCAGACCGGACAGGCGTATCCCATACGCGCGAGTAGGAACGGCGGCGGTAAAAGATCGTCACTCGTAACTCGTCACGCGGTATACGGGCCCCGTCACTCGAGTTTCCGAATCATGATGATCGCGTCCTCGTCGTCCTCGTAGTAGTCGGGCACCCGTCGCAGCGGCTCGAAGCCGAACTCCCGGTAGAGCCGCTTCGCCCCGTCGTTGGTCCGCCGGACCTCGAGTTTGATCGAGTCGGCCCCGTGGGCCGCGAGGACGGCGATCGACCGCGAGAGCAGCGCGGACCCGATCCCGTCGCCGCGCCGTTCCGGACGGACGGCGATGTCCTTGACGTGGCCGAGCTCCCGTCCGTAGGTCGACGACACGTCGGAAACGACGTAGCCCGCGACCTCGGTGCCGTCCCTGACGGCCACGAGGAAGCCGGGTTCGCCGAGAAAGCGCTCGAAGGCGTCGTAGGGCCAGGGCTGGGAGAACGAGGCGTTCTCGATGCGGACGACCGCGAGCAGGTCCGCGCGTTCCGCGGGGCGGATCGAGAGCGCGTCGTCGCCGTGGTCCGGAATCGAGGTTGTCACACGCCCGCATAGGCGCTGGAACGGTAAAAGCGGTCGCAATGTAGCGTGACGAGCCGGCGCCGCGCGAGGCGCTCGATCGCCGCGCCGAACCGGCCGTCGAAGTAGGGAGTGGACCGCAGGACGATCCCGCGGCCTGCGGGCGATTACTCCTCGTCGCCGTCTTCGCCGTCTTCGCCGTCTTCGCCGTCTTCGCCGTCTTCGTCGTCGATCGTCGTCGTCGGCTCCTCGTCCTGAGTGCCACCGTACTGGGTCTGGTCGTCCTCGTCCTCTTCTTCGCTACCGCCGTCGTCCGTCGGTTCGTCGGTCACGGAAATCACCTCATTCGGCGGGGATCGCGTCCATTTCGTACTGTTCGGTCAGTTCCTTCAGCTTCTCGAGGGCCTCCTGCTCCTCGCGGAGGTTCTGCTCGAGCAGGTCGGCGGCCTCGTCCATGCCGAGCTGATCCGCCAGCGGGATCAGGTTCCCGTAAGCGGCGATCTCGTAGTGCTCGGTCTTCTCGGCGGCGGCCATGTTGTGGTAGTCCATCACCTCCTGCGAGGGATCCATCGAGGTGAACTCCTCGTACTCCTCGATCAGCCCCTCGACGCCTTCGCACTCCTCCTTCTCCGGCGGCTCGCCGAACGTCTCGAACACCTCCTCGAGGCGGTCGATCTGCCCCTGCGTCTCCTCGCGGTGCTCCGCGAACGCGTTCGCGATCTCCTCGTGCTCAGTGTTCTCCTCGAGGTCCTCGAGGGCGTCGAGCAGCTGGTGTTCGGCGTGATAGATGTCCTCGAGGCCGTGTTCGAACAGGTCCTGAATCGTGTCCATGCTCATGATGTCTCCGAACGGGCGTACAGCGAGCGGGTGAAAAAGTCGAAACCCTGCGACGGCAGGCGGCGGCTCGCAGGCTGGTAATGCCGTTTTTCGTCTCTTTCGCTCGAGCGACCGGCCGTTCGACGTCCGCGGCGACGACCCGCCGTCGCCGATCCGGTCGACCCGCGACGCCGATAGGTTCACAAGTCCGTGTTTGGATTGTATGGGATGATCGATCGTGATTATTATCCGGGACATTGGCGCCTCATTTACCGGCCGTTTTTGCAGCCTCGAGATAGACCGTCGAAACCGCGATCCGTGGCCGGCACCTGAGTCGGCCATCGCGTCGGCGACGCGGTCGACGAGATAGAGTCCGTTCTGCACCGGAACGGCGGCGCTGTCGCTCGACGGGACTCCTGCGGCCGGCGTGCCGACTCGCGATCGCTATCGAACGGCGATCGGTGAACGCGATCGACGCGTCGTGAACATACGTCGATACCTTCACCGTCCTTCGCGAAACCGATCGCTAATCGGTCCGAAAAACGGTAATCCGATGTCGTATCATCGAAATTACGGCTAGAGGCGCAATCTGAACCGCCGTAGAAACGTCCGAGATACCGGAAAATATCCCCTGTACGGCAGAGCACGGGTATCGCTTGCGGTTGAGACGATATTTATGGGGATAGGGACTATACGAAGACCCATGACAGACGCGGCTGAACGAAAGCCAGAGACGGGACCGCAGGAAACCAATCCGGACCGCGACGACTCACATCTCGACGATATCGAAGAAGGCGCCGGCTGTACGGAAATCTGGGAGCACCTCGCCGAGAAGCGCGACGAGGACGCCCCCCAGAACTGACCGTCTCCGCAGCTCGACACCTCCGTCTGGAGTTCCCGCACCACCGTTCGTTCTCGCGGCCCGCTCCGCCCGAGATGAAGGAGGCGGCTTTTTTGATATCGCAGCCCGTATCGGGATTTATGAGTAACAATCGGCCCGGTAATCGTTCGAACGAGGGCGACGACGCTGAGCGGCGATCAATTCCGACCGACCGGGAGTCGCCCGTCGGCGCGCCGGTCATTCGGGGCGACGAGTCGGTTACCGGCAGCCGAGCTCGCGAGGCCGTCCAGTTCGATCCGGACGATCCCGAGAGCCTCGAGGAAGCGGCCGAAACCGTCCGTCAGTTCGCGAGCGGTATGAGCGACGACGATCACCTCTTCATGCTGCGCGGCGCCGCCGCCTGCGCCGCCCTCGTCCGCGGCGAAGGCTCCTACAAGGCGGCCGCCGAACGAGCGGGCGACGACGCGACCGTCTCGTTTATCCGCAAGTGGGCCCGCGTCCACGACCTCCCGCGGTCGGTTCGTAAACAGGTCGCACTCGGGGCGATCGCGCCGACCGCCGCCAAACACATCGCTCGCGTCGCCGGCGAAGCCCGCCTCCTCCTCGCCTGGGCGACCATCGACGGCGATCTGACCGTCCGCGAAGTCCGCAGCGTCGCTAGCACGGTCAACGATGGCACTCCCATCGACCAGGCGCTGGCCGATCACGACGTCACGCTCGGCCAGCTCGAACTCACCCTCTCTCCCTCCTCCTATCTGGATCTCCGCCGTCGCGCCTCGATCGACGACGTCACCCCCGGCGACATCGTTACCGACGCGCTCGAGCAGTACTTCGACGAGTGATCGACACCGACTGGGGAGTACTGCGGACGACGAAAGAAAACGTTTAACCGCTACTCGCCGAAAGTAGCATCCACAGGGCCGGTAGCTCAGTCTGGCAGAGCGTCTGGCTTTTAACCAGACGGTCGCGTGTTCAAATCGCGCCCGGCCCGCTTCTGCGACGAACAATTCCGAGAGGAGCGAAGCGGCTATTGCGATTTGAACGCAGGGAGGTCGCGCGCAACGGAGCGAGCACGTCCGACCGTGTGTTCAACTCGCGCCCGGCCCGCTTTCCTGCGTGAACAACTCCGCGAACGCTCTGAGCGTTCGTCGGAGAAGTTGAGACCAACGCAGCGTTTCGCCGACGGTACGATCCTTCACGCTCGACACCGGCAGCAGTTGGTTCACCAATTGTGATAGGAATCCTAATGATCCGTTATAGGACACAGAATACTGACTGACGACGGAAAATCAGGAATACGATCATAGCTGTAACTATCTGGACAGTCGCTCAGAAAGAACGTGATGAAGTAAGCCAAGGGCCGGATTTGAACCGGCGGTAGGCGGCTCTGCAGGCCGCTGCGTTCGGCCGGACTCTGCCACCTTGGCGCGCATCGTAGCATAGCAACTGCGATTGTTTAAGCGTAGCGGTCCGGAACAGCGACTGTCTCTATGAAAGACGAAAAGCCCCGCCGGGCGACAACCAACGGTGGCTATCGCTCGACGGGGCTTAGGATGAAGTATGAGTGGGGCGGCGAATCGACGTTCCCAGAGGGTCGCCCACTCCAGTAGTTGCCGATACGCAGGCGAGCTTATCTTCCGTGTTCGGGATGGGTACGGGAGGAACCTCGCCGCTGTGGCCGCCTAACGCCGATCGACGGAATCGAACCGCCGTCATACCAATATCGGTGTGGTTGACCGTGTGTATGTGTAGTCCAGTTAGCGCCTGGACCCGTTCATGGGTCACAGTGCAGATCCAAATGCGTGTCTCAGTTATGAGTGTGTGGCTTGGCCGGTTAGTGCTCGCGGGCTCAACGCCTCGTTGCCTTGGCGCGTACACCCCGAGTCTATCGACCTCCTCTTGTAGGAGTGGCCTTGGTGGTTCCTCGTTTCCAGGTGGGTTTCCGGCTTAGATGCGTTCAGCCGTTACCCCGTGGTGCGTAGCTGCCCGGCGCGTGCTCTTTCGAACAGCCGGTACACTAGTGGCACCCATTCGTAGTTCCTCTCGTACTATACGAACGTTCCCGTCAGGAACCGTAACACCCCCAATAGATAGCAGCCGACCTGTCTCACGACGGTCTAAACCCAGCTCACGACCTCCTTTAATAGGCGAACAACCTCACCCTTGCCCGCTTCTGCACGGGCAGGATGGAGGGAACCGACATCGAGGTAGCAAGCCACCCGGTCGATATGTGCTCTTGCGGGTGACGACTCTGTTATCCCTAAGGTAGCTTTTCTGTCAGCAATTGGCCGCATCAAGCAGCCTAATTGGTTCGCTAGACCACGCTTTCGCGTCAGCGTCCGTCGTTAGGCCGGACACTGTCAGACTTCCGTTTGCTCTTGCGCTCTTCCTCGGGTCTCCGACCCGAGTGAGGAAATCTTGGGGCGCGCTCGATATCTTTTCAAGCGCGTACCGCCCCAGTCAAACTGCCCGGCTACCAGTGTCCTCCGCCAGGAGTGAGAGTCGCAGTCACCATCGGGTAGTATTTCAGTGTTGGCTCGGTGGCCCGCTAGCGCGGGTACCTGTGTAACGCCTCCTACCTATGCTGCACAATGGCGACCACGTCTCAGTGACAGCCTGCAGTAAAGCTCTATAGGGTCTTCGCTTCCCCTTGGGGGTCTCCAGACTCCGCACTGGAACGTACAGTTCACCGGGCCCAACGTTGGGACAGTGACGCTCTCATTGATCCATTCATGCAAGCCGCTACTGAAGCGGCAAGGTACTACGCTACCTTAAGAGGGTCATAGTTACCCCCGCCGTTAACGGGTCCTTCGTCCCATTGTACTGGGTGTTCAGATACCCGCACTGGGCAGGATTCAGTGACCGTACGAGTCCTTGCGGATTTGCGGTCACCTATGTTGTTACTAGACAGTTGGAGCGTCCGAGTCACTGCGACCTGCCTCTTTCCGAGGCAGGCATCCCTTATTGCGAACGTACGGGACTAACTTGCCGAATTCCCTAACGTCGGTTATTCCCGACAGGCCTTGGCTTTCGCCGCCACGAGTACCTGTGTCGGATCTCGGTACGGACAGTGTGCTCGCCTTTTCACGGGCTCTGGGTTGACCTGACTTGCGCTATCCTGCCATTCGATCGCTTCGTGCCATTACGGCTTCCACGATCTTCGACAGTTCGACTGGGCGAAAGCCCAGCTCAGGCGGCCCCAAAGCGTCGGCTTTGAGTGCACACTGGCACAGGAATATTAACCTGTTTCCCTGTTGTCTGCTGCGAGTTACGAGCAGACTTAGGACCGGCTAACCCTCAGCTGATCAGCATTGCTGAGGAACCCTTACTCGTTCGGCCGTCGGGGTTCTAACCCGACTAACGCTGCTACTATGACCAGGATTTTCGTTACTGAACGGTCCACACGAGCTCTCGCCCGTGCTTCCACCCGAACAGAACGCCGACCTACGCGATCACCCTGTGAGGGGTGCGGCCAGGTCTCGGTGGTGGATTTGAGCCCCGATCATTTTGGGCGCCCCGAACCTCGGCCGGTAAGCTGTTACGCTTTTCTTAGAGGGTAGCTGCTTCTAAGCTCACCTCCCGGCTGTCTAGGGCTCGGGACCACCTTCGATCGCACTTAATCCACACTTGGGGACCTTAACCCGGCGCTGGGTTGTCTCCCTTATGGTACACAGGCTTACCCCGTGCACCGGACTCCCTGCGTCAAACGACGTTCGTAGGTTCGGAGTTGGACAGGGGGGCGCACTCCTCTCGGAGTGCGGTCCCCCAATCCGTCGCTCTACCCCACGAACTATCTCGGCAGAGGTCATGCTTCGACATGTTTCGGTCGGAACCAGCTGTTTCCGGATTCGATGGGCCTTTCACCCCTAGACGTAGGTCACGCGAGGGTATTGTAGGACACCAACGCTAACAGACCTCCACGTGCCTTTCGGCACGCTTCGTCTTGCCCACGCCTAGATCATCCGGTTTCGGGTCGTGTCCGATTGACTCCCCGCGCTTGAACACGGCGGCCCTCGTCGTAAGACTGCGGCCATGTCGGTTTCCCTTCGCCTTCCCCGATGATCGGGTTAGACTCGCCAATCAGACACACTCCCTGGTTCGTTTTTCAAAACGCACGACGGAACATCGGCTTCCTCTACTTCCTACTGGTAGCTCGCGCTACGGTCGTTGTGTAGAGGACCTTGTATGCCCCGTCGTTCGATCGCCAACTGATTTCACGCCCTATTGCACCTCCCTTCGTGGGGTGCTTTTCAGCGTTCGCTCACGCTACTTGTTCGCTATCGGTCTTGAGGAGTGTTTAGTCTTCCCAGTCGATGCCTGGGAGATTCACGAGGGATATCCAACCCCCGCTACTCTGGAGCTGACGCGTCCGGTACTCATCTACAATACGGGACTGTCACCCTGTTTCGTGCTCCGTTCCAGGAGACTTCCTGTAGATTTTCGCGGAGTGAGAGTCAGTCCGAACACCACATTGCCCGAAGGCTTCGGTTTGGACTGTGTCGCGTTCACTCGCCGTTACTAACGACATCACGATTCCGTTTTCTCTTCCTGCCGATACTAAGATGTTTCAGTTCTCGGCGTTCCCCATTGCGCGAAGCAATTGCGGTGGGGATTCCCATTCGGAAATCCTCAGTTCTTCCCCTCCGTGCGGGTCCCTGAGGCTTATCGCAGCTTGGCACGTCCTTCTTCAGCTCTCAAGCCGAGCGATCCACCAGCTGGCACAGTAGCCACGTTCATCGGATCTGCGCTGCACAAGGCAGCATAGTGACCCGGGAACGGGTCCAGTGGACGCCTGGACTACACGTACACACGGTCGCATCTGCAGGCCAGTAGACGGCTGGCTGCATTGACCCTTCCCACCCACGTTTGCACGGGGTGGTGCATCGGTTTGCGTTCGGATTGAATCGAACGAGTCGTTCCCACTTAAGGGGAACGATTCGCCGATCCGCTCCGAGACATGGACCCACTGGGATTCGAACCCAGGGCATCCTCCTTGCAAAGGAGGCACTCTCCCACTGAGCTATGGGCCCACCCTCACCACAAGGGTGAGGAACTAGGTGTGAGCCTTGGTAGTTCAAAGGTGCCCGATCGGCCCGAACGAGTGGGTGACGATCGCGACGAAATGGACCGCTGAAAGTGAGCCAGGCGCGACGGCCTGGTCTCGGTCTGTGGAGGTGATCCAGCCGCAGATTCCCCTACGGCTACCTTGTTACGACTTAAGCCCCCTTGCGAAGCCCAGATTCGACCTGGTGGCCAGGCCTCATCCGGACCTCACTCGGGTGCTTTGACGGGCGGTGTGTGCAAGGAGCAGGGACGTATTCACCGCGCCCTTCTGAGGCGCGATTACTACCGAATCCAGCTTCATGCGGGTGAGTTTCAACCCGCAATCCGAACTACGACCGAGTTTCGGAGATTAGCGTCGCCTTTCGGCGTTGCGTCCCACTGTCTCGGCCATTGTAGCCCGCGTGTCGCCCAGCACATTCGGGGCATACTGACCTACCGTTGCCCGTTCCTTCCTCCAGTTTGGCACTGGCAGTCCTCCTAATGTACCCAACCACCACGAGGGTGTTGCTGGCAATTAGGAGTGCGGGTCTCGCTCGTTGCCTGACTTAACAGGACGCCTCACGGTACGAGCTGACGGCGGCCATGCACCTCCTCTCAGCAGGTCTAGTAAGGTCATCAACCTGACTGTCACTCCTGCTGTCGATGCTGGTGAGATGTCCGGCGTTGAGTCCAATTAAACCGCAGGCTCCTCCGGTTGTAGTGCTCCCCCGCCAATTCCTTTAAGTTTCATCCTTGCGGACGTACTTCCCAGGCGGTCTGCTTCACGGCTTCCCTACGGCACAGCACAGGCTCGTAGCCTGTGCCACACCTAGCAGACATCGTTTACAGCTCGGACTACCCGGGTATCTAATCCGGTTCGTGACCCGAGCTTTCGTCCCTCACCGTCGGATCCGTCTTCCTGAGGCGCTTTCGCCACCGGTGGTCCGTCCAGGATTACGGGATTTCACTCCTACCCCGGACGTACCCCTCAGGTCTTCCGGTCCCAAGCCAAGCAGGTTCCACCGGACGCCCGCGTGTTGGGCACGCGGATTTCCCGATGGACTTGCCTGGCCAGCTACGGACGCTTTAGGCCCAATAATAGCGGTCATCACTTGGGCTGCCGGTATTACCGCGGCGGCTGGCACCGGTCTTGCCCAGCCCTTATTCCTGCACCACCTTACGGTGCAGAAAAGCGAGGACGATATGCCCTCGCAGATGGAGTCCCCTTATCGCACTGGCGTGCAGTGTAAAGGTTTCGCGCCTGCTGCGCCCCGTAGGGCCCGGTATCTTGTCTCAGATACCGTCTCCGGGCTCTTGCTCTCACAACCCGTACCGATTACTGGCACGGTGGGCCGTTACCCCACCGTCTACCTAATCGGCCGCAGCCACATCCTCTGGCGCCGGAGCATTTCACGTTCTCCCCACTCCAGGGTGAGAACGCTATTCAGGATTAGCCTCAGTTTCCCGAGGTTGTCCTGATCCAGAGGGTAGTTTGGCCACGTGTTACTGAGCTATCTGCTGCGGGTCTAACCCGCGCAACTAGCATGGCTAAATCGGACTCCACTAGCAATGACCTCCGGCAGGATCAACCGGAATGTCTCCCCTCACAAGGAGGGGGGTTGGCGGTGAATGTAGGTACACACTCACACTATGGGTCCAGTTCGGCGCGCTCGTCGGCCCACGGCGTGGACCGGTCGGGCGTCACCGAACTACCAAGGCTCACATCAGATCCCATCTGTACGGAAGACCGCAGGGGTGGAATCCTCATCTCCTTCGGACCTACTCGTAAGCCGTCAGGGGTACTTAACCCCTTCGGACCGCGAGTCATCCGAGATGACGGCCCGAGTTGAACGGCCCGTCGATCACTTCTGCTTTGCAATCCATCCGAATCCCCGTATACACTTAAGGGCAACGGATCGCCGCCACGCCGAAAACCGCAGCCGGCGAGGTAGTGTGCGACCGTCTCGAGTCGCCCGGTGATAGATAAGGGAACCGGATGGGTGCCTACCTCCGTGCCAGGTTTCGGCCGGAGGGAACGCGGCGCGGTGCGCCACGTCGTTCGCATTAGTACGAAATAGCGGATACATACATAAGACCGTCGAACCGATGTCGTCTCGGAACCCGCTACCATGCGACGGTTTTCCACCGGGCGGTAACCGAACGGATACTCATAAGTAACCGACTTCGAGTAGCCGTCGCAGAATATCACGCGGGCGGAGGCCGGCCGGTCATCCCGTCCTCGTAGACGCGGTCGAACCGGATGATACCCGCGCGGTCGCACTCGAGCGCGTACGCGCAAGAAAGTTCGGATCCTACCGTTCGGATCTCGCCGCCCACACGGTCGGCGTTGCTCGGCGCGCGAGGGCGGGTGAGGCGGGAGTACGAACACGTTCGGAAATCGGAGCGCTGCCGGTCCGGGACGGCGATGCGCATCGATGCGAATAAACCACGTGCGTCGTAAGGGTCGTACGAATGGTCCGGGACCCGATCGCCTCGGAGTCGACGCCGTCGGCGGAGGAAATCTGCGCTGCCCTCGACGATCCCGACTGCCGGGAAATCATCCGAAACCTCGAGGAGCCGATGACGGCGTCGGAGCTCACTGATCGGTGCGAAATCCCGCAATCGACTCTGTATCGGAAACTCGAGTTGTTGACCGAGTCGACGCTGCTCGAGGAATCGACGGAGATCAGACGCGACGGGCACCACGCGAGCAAGTACTCGATCGCATTCGAGGAGATCACGCTCTCGCTGGACGAGGAGCGCCGGCTCACGGTGCAGATCGATCGGCCGGCGCGCACGGCGGACGAACGGCTCGCCGAGCTGTGGTCGGAGGTGCGAAAGGAGACATGACAGGACAGTCGACGTTAGAGATCGCGGTCGCACTGACAGTCGTCAAGACGCTCGTCCTCATCGTCGGGGGACTCATCACCTACTTCGCGTTCAAGGCGTATCGGCGGACGAGACAGCGCGCGCTCGGGTTCCTCGCGGCCGGTTTCGGGCTCGTGACGCTCGGATTAGTTCTGGCGGGAACGCTCTACGAGGTCCTCGGCGTCGAACTGGTGACCGGGGTGTTGCTCGAGAGTCTGCTCGTGCTCGCTGGCTTTCTGGTGATCGCGTACTCGTTGTACGTTCAGTAAGCGGTCGACGGTATCAAGATCGCCGTCGACGTCCCTCCTCGAGACGCGTTCGGAACGAGCGCGAAGAAATGCGGAGTAAGGGGACCGAGCCGTCGCCGGGCGGTCACCGATTCAGCGTGTGAATCGCGCGACCGAGCGCGTTTTCCGCGGCTTCCATCACCGACTCGGACAGCGTCGGGTGGGCGTGGACCGTCGAGGCGACGTCCTCGAGCGTCGCGCCGAGCTCGATCGCGAGCCCGAGTTCGCCGACGAGTTCGGAGGCTTCGGGACCGACGATGGACGCCCCGAGCAGGTATTCCTCCTCGGCGTCGGCGACGACCTTGACGAAGCCGTCGGTCTCGCCGGTCGTCAGCGCGCGGCCGCTGGCGCGGAAGGGGAAGACGCCGGTGACGGTTTCGAAGCCGGCGTCCTCGGCCTCGGTTTCGGTCATGCCGACGGTCGCGATCTCGGGATCGGTGAAGACGACGGCGGGCATCGCCTGGTGGTCGATCGCCGCGGGTTCGCCGGCGATGACCGCGGCGGCGACCTGTCCCTCCGCGCTGCCCTTGTGGGCGAGCATCGGTTCGCCGGCGACGTCGCCGACGGCGAAGATGTGGTCGACGTTCGTCCGCGCCTGTGAGTCCGTCTCGATGAAGCCGCGGTCGTCGGTCTCGACGCCCGCTTCGGCGAGGTCGAGCGTGTCGGAGACGGGTTGCCGGCCGACTGCGACGAGTACTTTTTCGGCGTCGAGTTCGAGAGGTTCGGCTTCGGCCTCCGCGTCCGCCTCGCCGGCTGCGGCGCCGCCGTCCGCGGCGGCTCGATCGGCCGGTTCGGCGACGACGCTGATCCCCTCACCGTCGTCTCGCTCTTGCCACTCCGAAGCGGTGTAGCCGAACTCGAACTCGATGCCAAGCTCCTCGGCCCGCTGTTTGACCGGCCGCTTGAGGTCGTCGTCGTAGCCGGGGAGGATCGACTCGAGCATCTCGATGACGGTGACGTCAGTCCCGAGCTTGGCGAAGACGCTGGCCAGTTCCATCCCGATGTAGCCGGCGCCGACGACGACCAGCGAGTCCGGAACCGACTCGAGGGCCAGCGCCTGCCTCGAGTTCAGCACGGGCTCGTCGCCGTACTCGAAGTTCGGAATCTCGATGGGGCGCGAGCCCGTTGCGACGATCGCGTGTTCGAACTCGAGGGCCTCCGAGCCCTGACCGTCGCCGCTGTGGGAGACCCGAACCGTGTTCTCGTCGACGAAGGTGGCGGTGCCCTCGAGCAGGTTGACGCCGTTGGCCTTGCAGAGCTTCTCGACGCCGCCGGTGAGCTGGTCGACGACGTCGTCCTTCCAGCCGACCATGCCGGCGAGGTCGACGGCGGGGTCGGCGTGGATCCCCATCTCCTCGGCGTGGCGGGCCTCGTGGGCGATGTCGGTCGCGGTGATCAGCGCCTTCGAGGGGATGCAGCCGTAGTTCAGGCAGGTGCCGCCGTAGGCGTCCTTCTCGACGAGCGTGACGTCCAGATCCAGTTGGCCGGCCCGGATCGCGGCCACGTAGCCCGCCGGGCCGGCGCCGATTACCAGTACGTCAGTTCCGGTAGTGACGTCTCCGACGACCATCAGTGCGATCCTCCGTGCGGTTCGAGCGTTGGTTCGGTGGTAGCGGTGACTTGTGTCATGCGATATCGTCTCGTACGATCACTCGAGCAATAGTAGCTGGGGATTCTCGAGGTACTCCATGACGGCGTTCGTAAACCGCGCGGCGATCGCGCCGTCGATCAGTCGGTGGTCGAACGACAGCGACAGCGTCAGCACGGACCGGGGTTCGATCGACTCCTGCCCGTCTCGTTCGACGACGCGGGGTCGGCGCTTGATCTCGCCGATCGCGAGGATGCCCGCCTCGGGGTAGTTGATGATCGGCGTGGCGTACTCGCCGCCGATCGCGCCGACGTTGGTGATCGTGAACGTCGAGCCCCGCAGTTCGCCGGGGCTGATCGACCGTTCGCGGGCCTTCTGGACCAACTCGTTCATCTCCGAGGAGAGTTGCAGCAGGCCCTTCTCGTCGGCGTCCTCGAGGACGGGGACCATCAGGCCGACGTCGGTCGCCGTGGCGACGCCGATGTTGTAGTAGTCCCGGTAGACGATCTCGTCGTTCTCCTCGTCGATGACGGCGTTCATCTCGGGGTACTCCTGCAGGGCCGCGACGACCGCCTTCGTGATGAACGGCATGTAGGTCAGCCGGATGCCCCGCTCCTCGGCGCGGGGTTTGAGTTCCTCGCGGACCTCGACGAGTTCGGTCACGTCGACCTCGTCGTGGTGGGTCACGTGGGGCGCGCTGTACTTCGACTCGACCATCGCCTCGGCGATGCGCTTGCGGACGCCGCGGAACGGCTCGCGGCGTTCGCGCTCGCCTTCGGCGAACTGGGTGCCTTTCGCGCCGGCGGTCCCTTCGGCGCCGGTCTCGACGGCCTCCCGATCCGCCTCCTGTGCTCGCCGCTGGGCCTCGGCGTACTCGCGGACGGCCTCGGGCGTGACGAACGCCTCGCCGTCCCGCTCCTCGACCGCGGGGACGGCGTCGATGTCGACGCCTTCTTCCTCAGCGATCCGTCGGGTTGCAGGGGCCGCGAGCGTCCGATCGCGGTCGGCCGACTCGACCGTCGACGGCGTCCCGGAAGTCGCGCCGCTCGAGGCTGCGCTCGCTTCGGCGGTCGCTGTCGCGGATTCCGTCTCGGCTGCGCCGCCCGCGTCCGTCGTCTCCGCTTCGGCGGCCGGCTCCGTCGATTCGACCTGCGCAGCGCCCTCGAGCGAGCCGCCGCGGACGGCGGCTTCGACGTCGGCTGCCGTGATCCGACCGCCGGGCCCGCTGCCCTCGAGCCGCGAGAGGTCGATCCCTTCCTCGCGGGCCAGCCGGCGGATCCGCGGCGGGGCGAAGATGCGGTCTTCGGGCGTGGCTGGCGTCTCGGCCTCGTCGATTTCGGCGGGCTCGGCGCCGGGGCTGCCGGACGCCGCTTCGGTTTCGGCGTCGCCGCCGGCTGCCGCTTCGTCCGCCGTCGATTCGGGCTCGGGTTCGGCGGCTTCGGGCTCTTCCGCCGCCTCGCCCTCGACGTCGAATGAGATGATCACCGTCCCGACGTCGACGACCTCGCCCTCCTCGACGTGTAGCTCTCGTACCGTACCGTTGACCGGCGAGGGAACCTCGACGAGCGCCTTGTCCGTCTCGACCTCGGCGACCGGTTGGTCCTCGCTGACCTCGTCGCCTTTCTCGACCAACCACGAGACCAGTTCGCCCTCCGCGACTCCCTCGCCGACGTCCGGAAGTTGGAATTCGCGTACCATGTTAGAACTCCACCGCGTTCCGAATCCCGTCCTCGATGCGCGCCGCCTCGGGGAGGTAGTAGTCCTCGAGGGCGTACAGCGGGAACGGGGTATCGAAGCCCGTGATGCGTTCCACCGGCGCCTCCTGATACAGTAATGCTTCCTCCTGCAGGGTCGCGGCGATCTCGGCGCCCAGGCCGCCCGTCTTCGGGGCCTCGTGGACGACCGCAGCGCGGCCGGTCTTCTCGAAGGAGTCGACGATGGTCTCCTCGTCCAGCGGGGAAAGCGACCGCAGGTCGACCACCTCGACGTCGATCTCGCCCGCGAGGTTCTCGGCGGCCTCGAGCGTCGGCCGGGTCATCGCCCCCCACGTGTAGACCGAGATGTCCGACCCCTCGCGCCGGACGGCCGCCTCGCCGAGCGGCACCTCGTAGGAGTCGGTCGGAACCTCCTCGCGGAAGGCCCGGTAGATGAGTTTCGGCTCGAGGAAGATCACCGGATCCGGTGAGCGGATCGCGCTCGTCAGCATCCCTTTCGCGTCGTAGGGCGTGGAGGGCATCGCGACCTTCAGACCGGGCTGGTGGACGAACATCGCCTCCGTGGACTCGGAGTGGTGCTCCGGCGCGCGGATACCGCCGCCGTAGGGGGCGCGGACGACGAGGGGACACGTGTATCGCCCGCGCGAGCGCGTCCGCAGACGCGCGGCGTGAGAGACGATCTGGTCGAACGCAGGGTAGATGAATCCCATGAACTGGATCTCGGGGACCGGCCGCATCCCGTAGGTGGCCATCCCGATCGCCGCGCCGACGATGCCCGACTCCGCGAGCGGCGTGTCGATCACCCGGTTCTCGCCGAACTCGTCGTACAGCCCCTCCGTCGCCCGGAAGACGCCGCCGTTCTTCCCGACGTCCTCGCCCATGACGACGACGTCCTCGTCGCGTGCCATCTCGGTGGCCAGACCGTCGCGAACCGCCTGGACGAGGGTGAGGTTCTCCGTCTCCGATCGGTCCGTTGCTGCCGTCGAATCTGATTCCTGATGCGTCGCCATGTTACCCCTCTAGCAGCGCGTCGTCGCCGTGTCGGTCGCGGATCGATTCGAGGTACTCGAGTTGCCGCTGCAAGCGCTTGGGCATGCCCTCGTAGACGTGCGCGAAGATCTCCTCCGGGTCGGGTCGCTCGACCGACTCCGCCGACTCGATGGCGTCGGCCACCTCCTCGCGGATCCGCTCGTCGATCGCGTCGACGCGCTCGTCGTCGAGCAGGCCGTTGTTCCGGAGGAACGTCTCCAGCCGCGGGATCGGGTCCTTCCGCTTCCAGCGCTCGACCTCGTCGGCCTCGCGGTAGACCGAGGGGTCGTCGGCGGTGGTGTGAGCGCCGAAGCGGTACTGGACCGCCTCGATGAGCGTCGGCCGCAGTTCGTCCTCGTCGGGATCCTTCGTCTTCTCGACGGCGTCGCGGGTGACCTTGTAGACCGCGAGCGGGTCCATTCCGTCGACCTGGACGCCCTCGAAGCCGTAGGCCGTCGCCTTCTGCGCTAACGTGTCGCTGGCGGTCTGGCGCTCCCGCGGCACCGAAATCGCCCACTGGTTGTTGTTACAGAAGAAGACGGTCGGCGTGTCGAAGACGCCGGCGAAGTTAAGTCCCTCGTGGAAGTCGCCCTCGGAGGTCGCGCCGTCGCCGAAGTAACAGATGAACGTCTTTTCCTCGCCCTTGAGCTTCGAGGCCCACGCGGCGCCGGTCGCGTGGGGAATCTGCGTCGCGATCGGGACGGCGACCGAGAACATGTTGACGTCCTCCGGGACGTAGTTGCCCTGCTCGTGGCCCATCCAGTACAGCAAGGTCCGCTCGAGCGTGAGACCGCGAACCAGGCCGACGGCGTGCTCCCGATAGCTGGGGAACACCCAGTCCTCGTCGTCCAGCGCGTGGGCGCTGCCCACCTGGGCGCCCTCCTGGCCCGACAGCGGCGGATAGGTTCCCATCCGGCCCTGTCGCTGCAGGCTCACCGCCCGCTCGTCGAAGTGGCGGGCCAGCCGCATCTGCTCGTACATCTCGAGGAGTTCGTCGTCGTCGAGATCGGGGACCTCGGCACCCTCGCGGACCCGCCCGTCCTCGTCGAGGACCTGTACTCGATCGCGGGCGTCGCGTTGGATCGTACTCACGGGTGAACCCACCTGTGCATACCCTAATGAACTATCGCTCGGGATAAAGGAGTTTCCCAAAATATCTTACTATCGGTGAGATTCTTGCCACCCACTGCGGAGAGAACTGGACATAGCTGCACAGCGATGCGCACGAGTGGCGGACTCGAGCCGAGAGGGAGGCGAACGCAGCAGCGCGAACGCCCTCCCCGCCGGCGGTCGCGTCACTCGGCCGTCGTGCCGCCGGCACCGGATCGCGCGTCGCGTCGAGCGTCCTCGACGCTCTTGCCCTCGCGGAGGACGGCGTCGACGAACAGTTCGCCCGCCTTGTACGACGAGCGCACCATCGGGCCGCTGGCGCAGTAGAGGAATCCCAGTTCCTCCTCGGCGACGCGGCGCCACGTCTCGTACTTGTGCGGGTGGTCGTAGCGCTGCACCTCGAGGTGGTTCCGCGAGGGCCGGAGGTACTGCCCCAGGGTGACGATGTCGACGCCGCGCTCCCGGCAGTCAGCAAGGGTTCGGTAGACCTCGTGGTCGTACTCGCCGTGGCCGAGCATGATCGACGTTTTCGTGTAGATGTCCGACTCGCGGTTGGCCTGCTCCAAGACCGACAGCGACTGCTCGTACCCCGCGCGTCGGTCGCGGACGGGATACTGCAGGCGCTTGACGGTCTCGACGTTGTGCGCGATGACGTCCGGATCGGCGTCGATGATCTTCCGGACGAGGCGCTCCTCGCCCTGGAAGTCGGGGATGAGGACCTCGACGAGGATGCCCGGGTGGCGCTCCTTGATCTCGCGGATCGTTTCGGCGAAGTGGCCCGCACCCTGATCCGGCAGGTCGTCCCGGTCGACGGAGGTGAGCACGACGTAGTCGAGTCCGATTTCGGCGACCGCCTCGGCGACGTTTTCAGGTTCGTCGGGATCGAGCGACTCCATTCCGCCGGTCTCGACGTCGCAGAAGTTGCAGGCGCGCGAGCAGCGGTCGCCCATCAGCATGAACGTCGCGGTGCCGCCCTCGCCGTCGCCCGTTCCCGCGCCGCCGGACCAGCATTCGCCGAGGTTCGGACAGTTCGCCTCCTCGCAGACGGTGTGGAGGTTTCGGTCGCGCAGCGTCTCCCGGATGTCGGTGAACTCCCGGCCCGACGGCGGACGCATCTTCAACCAGTCGGGCTTTCGAGCGCTGCTCATGCTCACATCGACGGCGTCGGGAGGGAAAAGTCATTGTGGTGGTCGGCCCCTCGAGACGGTTTCCTCCCCGACGCCGTCGCAGTACCCGCTCAGCCGGCTGCCGATCGCGGCCGAGGCGGTACATTGACGGCGACCGCGCGAGAGTTCGGGACCGAGACCGGCGCTCGAGCCGGCGCTTTCCCTCGAGCGGACCGGAAGATCGGAGGCCACACCGTGACGCGATCGGATCGAACCGACGGCCGCGGCGGGAGCAGCGATAGTAACGGCGACAGCGACAGCGACGCCGGCGTCAAGGCGCTCGTCAGCCGCCACTGGAACGGGCGCGCGGCGACGTTCGACGACGCGAGCCACCACGGGATCCACGACGACGAGCAGCGCGAGCGGTGGCTGTCGGTGCTCCGCGAGTGGACCCGCGCAGGCGGCGACATCGACGGCGACTCGAGCGGCTGCCGCGCGCTCGACCTCGGCTGCGGAACCGGCGTCGTCTCGCTGTTGCTCGCCGAACTGGGCCACGACGTCACCGGCGTCGACGTCGCCCCCGAGATGCTCGAGCGCGCCCGAGCGAAGGCCCGCGCGGCCGACCGTCCGATCGCGTTCTGTCGCGGGGACGCGGAGGCGCTTCCGTTCGCCGACGACGCCTTCGAGCTGGCGACGGCTCGCCACCTCGTCTGGACGCTCCCGAACCCGCAGGCGGCGCTCGCGGAGTGGCGACGCGTCCTCGAGCCCGGCGGCCGCCTCGCGTTGCTCGAGGGGTACTGGGACCACGACGAGCCGTGGGACGAGTACGAAACGATCCACGAGGCCCTGCCGCTGTACGACGGCCGACCGGCCGACAACCTCCGCGAGGAACTCGAGCGAGCCGGATTCCGGGCGATCGAGCACGAGCCGCTTCGGGACCCGGCGCTGTGGGGACGGGAGCCGCGTCACGAGTACTACGTTATTGCGGGAACGGTTCCCGAGTGAGATGCTGTCGGTCGTGGGTGCAGACTGGCGAGAATGGACTCCCTACCGCGACAGCTTTACGGCGGAGAGCGGAATACGACGGCTCGAAATGGTCCGCTCGACGCCGGACTGGCTCCACCTGACGGCCGACGAAACCGTCGTCTGGGAGAGCCGGCCCCACCCGATCACGATGGGCGCCAGGGTTCCGATCGCCGTACTGGCCGCTCTCGTCGGGATCGCACTCGTCATCGTCGACGTCACCGGTACCGACGGCGCCGGACTCACGGCGCTGCTCGGCGCCCTCCTCGTTCTGGCCGGGACCGGCGTGGCGCTCGTCCGGTATGCCGTCTGGACGAACACCCGCTACGTGATCACCTCCGAGGAACTGTACAAGAAGTCCGGGATCGTCTCGCGGGACGTCACCCAGTTTCGGATCGACCGCATCCAGAACACGACTCTCAAGCAGGACATGCTCGGACGCCTGCTGGGGTACGGCGACCTGACGATCTACACGGCAGGCTCGGGCGACCCCGAACTCACATTCGAGCGAACGCCCCGGCCCGAACGGGCCAACGGCGCGCTCAACGACCAACTCGGCGAGTTAGTCGAGCGAAACCGGACCCAGCGGGATCAGCCGGCCTGAATCGGACGGAGGCGGATAAAACCGGACCGAGCGACGCGTCGTCCGGCGGCCGTTCGCGGCCCGGGAAGGAAACGCCTTTGACCCGACGCTCCCCGTATCCGTGTGATGGAGGTCGCCGAGGTTCTCCCCGAATTCGCCGACGCTTTCGCCTTCGAGGAGTTCAACCGGATGCAACGCGAGGCGCTGCCCGCACTGCTCGAGCGCGAGGAAAACGTGGTCGCGAGCGCGCCGACGGCGTCGGGGAAGACCGCCCTCGCGGAACTGGCGATCTGTAAGGCCCTGGCCGACGGCGGCACTGCGCTCTTTATCGCGCCGCTGCGGGCCCTGACCAACGAGAAGGAGGACGACTGGGACCGCTTCGAGGACCTCGGCTATTCGGTCTACGTCGTCACGGGGGAACGCGATCTGAACCCGCGGCGGGCGCGCCGCGCCGACATCCTCGTGATGACCCCCGAGAAACTCGACTCGGCGACCCGCAAACACGACTCGCGGCGCTACGACTTCGTCACCGACGTCGACGTCTGCGTCATCGACGAGGTCCACCTGCTGGACGCCGACCGGCGGGGCTCGGTGCTCGAGGTGACGATCTCCCGGCTCCGGCGTCTCTGTGACCCCCGTATCGTCGCGCTGTCGGCGACGATGCCCAACGTGGACGACGTAGCGGCGTGGCTGGACGCGCCCGACGAAACGACGTTCGAGTTCGGCGAGGAGTACCGCCCCGTCGAACTCAACGCCGGCGTCAAGACCTACACGCACGGCGAGAACTCCTTCGCGGACAAGTACCGCCGACTCTATCGCGCCCTCGATTTAGCCGAACCGCACCTCCGCGAGGACGGCCAGGCGCTCGTGTTCGTCTCCTCCCGGCAGGACACCGTCCGCGCGGCCGAGAAGGCCCGCGACGAGATCGCCGAGCGCGACGTCCCGATCGGCGCTCGCGGCGACTACGATTTCCACACCGAATCGAAGGAACTCGAGAACGACAGCCTCCGAAAGTCGGTCTTAGACGGCGTGGCGTTCCACCACGCCGGGCTCTCGAAGAACGATCGGGACCTCGTCGAGGAGTGGTTCAAGGAGGGCCACGTCGAACTCCTCTTTTCGACGTCGACGCTGGCCTGGGGCGTGAACCTCCCCGCCCGCTGCGTCGTCATCCGCGACACGAAGCTCCACGACCCCCTCGAGGGCGAAGTCGACATGAGTCCGCTGGACGTGCTCCAGATGCTCGGCCGCGCGGGGCGGCCGGGGTACGACGACGTCGGCTACGGCTGGGTCGTCTGCGACACCGCCGACGCGGACAAGTACCGGCGGCTGTTGCGCGACGGCAAGGAGATCGAATCGCGGCTCGCGGAGAGCCTCGAAACGCATCTCAACGCCGAGATCGCGATGGGGACGATCACCGATCTCGACGACGTGATGGACTGGCTCGAGACGACCTTCTACTACGTGCGCGGCCAGTCCAAACCCGAGGCCTACGACTTCCCGAACCTCCGCGAGCGCGTGCGGGACTGCCTCGAGGAGTTGGTCGACCGCGGGTTCGTCGAGACCGGCGAAGACCTCTCGATCGAGGCGACGCCGCGGGGCGTCTTAGCGTCCAAGTACTACCTGCGCCTCGAGACGGCCGCGAAGTTCGCGGACCTCTGTGATCGGGTCGAGGCGGGGCACGAACTCGAGACCGACGACGTCCTCGAGGCGGTCGCGACCGCCGGCGAGTTCGAGTCGGTCTCGGCCCGCCAGGACGAGCGCGACGCGATCGACGCGGTGCTCGTGGGCCAGGAGTACGGCGACCTCGAGGCCGGCCAGCGGAAGGTGCTGGCGATCCTCCGGAGCGCGGCAAGCGGGACGACGCCCGCGGAACTGGCCAGCGACGCCTGGGTCATCCGGCGCAACGCGACGCGGCTCGTCTCGGCGCTGGGCGCCTTCCTCGATCGGTTCGTCGGCCCCCACGCCGCCAACCTCGCGCGCCGGGCCGAGGCCCGCATCGAGAACGGCGTCGCCGCGGACGCCGTGGGGCTGACCGCCATCGACGGCGTCGGCGCCGGCCGCGCGAGCAAGCTGGCCAAGGAAGGGCTGTCGACCCCCGGCGACGTCGTCGACGCCGGGATCGACGGGCTGATCGAGGCCGGCCTCTCGGAGGGCGTCGCCGAGCGCGTCTACGAGGGCGCCCAGTCGCTGCCCTCGATCGAGATCGACTGGGGCGACTTCCCCGAAACCGTCGCGTCGGGCGAGAACGAGGTTTGCGAGGTGACCGTCCGGAACGTCGGCGAACCCGCGCGGGCCGGCATCCGAGTGACCGTCAACGGCCGTGAGATGACCAGCGCGAACTCCTACCTGCGCGACGCCGACACCGTCCCCGTCGGCGTCTTCGGCGCCGACACGGACGAACTCGAGTACACCGTCAGCGTCGCCTTCCCGGAGGAGCCACTGCTGCCGATCGAGGAGACGCGCACGGTCCGCGTCGAGTAGGCCCGTTAGGTTTAGATTCGACAGCGCGAGAGCAGAGAACCGAACGAGCTTATTCCGTCAACTCGAGCACGGTCTCCCGCAACTCGGCGGGCGAATCGACGACCTCGTCGGCCGGCGAGAGGTCGAGGTCGCCGTGGGCGTCGATCCGGTAGGCGACGACCGCTGCCCCGGCGCGCGCCCCGGCTTCGACGCCGTTTTCGGAGTCCTCGGCGACGATACACTCCTCGGCGGGCACCCCGACCTCGCTCGCGGCGTACTCGAAGACGTCGGGTTCCGGCTTCCCCGCCGCGTCGATATCCTCGGCGCTGATGACGTGATCGAACGAGTCCTCGAGATCGAACCGCTCGAGGACGATGTCGATCCACTCGTGCGGTGAGGAGGAGACCAGCGCTCGCTCGACGCCGCGCTCGCCGAGTTCGTCGAGCAGCTCGTGAAGGCCGTCGAGGGCCTCGGCGTGCTCGCGGTAGATCTCGCGGGCGGTCTCCTCGAAGCGGGTCTCGAACTCCTCGCGGGAGACGGCGGTTCCGTACTCGGCCTCGAGGTAGTCGTAGGTCTCGCGATAGTTCATGCCGGTCACTTCGGCGACGTCGACGTCCGCTTCGGGGACGGCGGCGGGGAGGATATCATCGGCCTGGAATTCGGTCCAGTAGTCTTCGCTGTTGACGAGCACGCCGTCCATGTCGAATAACACTGCCTGCATGTCGGTCACGTGGGTCGGGTTACCCGACGAATCCGTATAGCCGTTTGGCCGGCGTCCGGCACCTGGGACCTGGCCCCGGCGGTCGACTGTCGGCGGTTAGCGGCCCCCAAGGCCGATCAGTTCGAGGGCGTCCGGAACGCCCGGATCGTATCCCGTCGGCCCGTCGTCGCGTCGATCTCGGTACAGCCGCGGTCGGTGAAGACCGCGTTCCAGTCGCGGTAGTAGAGCGGAAACTCGTCGTTGACGTAGCTCACGTCGGGATCCGCGGGCCGGTCCCGACTCGAGTCGAAATCCGACGCCGAGGACTCGGGCCCCGAATCGGGATCGGAACCGTCGTCGCCCTCGTTTTCCGCCGTAATCAGTAGCTCGCCGGCGATCCGCGACAGTTCGTCGAAGACCCAGGCCGCGTCCGGGTGAAGGTGCTGGAGCGTCTCCACGGAGTAGACCGCGTCGAACTGGTCGTCCGCGAAGTCGTCGACGGCCTCCTCGATCGCGTCCAGATAGAAGGTGCCGTCCGCCGCGAGGTCGGGGTACGCCTCGGCCATCACGTCGAACGCGTCCGCGTTCACCTCGAGGCCGGCGAGGTTCTCGAACCCGTGCTCGTAGAGATGCGAGAGGTGCCGACCGGAGCTGCAGCCGAGCTCGAGCACGGACGCGGTCGTCTCGTCTTCGAGGGACTCCTCGAGGATCCCGCGAACGGCCTCGCTCGTCTCGTCGGGGCCGTAGTAGGCGTAGTACTCCGGCGAAAATTCTCCGGAGCGGTGTTTCCACTGCCGTTGGACCTCGTTAGAATCCATACGTACTAGCCGGGACCAAGACGTAAAGCTCCGTTGCAGACCGTCTTATGCTGCAACAAACGGGAGTGCGGTCGGCTATCGGCGTCGAAACTCGCAGTTCCGCGGAAGTAGTCCGTCGTTTCGACGGATCGGACGCTATCTGCGCAATAACCGACTGTATGTGGATATTCATCTAATAGAGTGGATGTACCCAATACGTTCGAACACTGATCACGGATTTCGAAATACGAATGCGGAACACTTATCCGTGTATCGTGATTTCGTTTAGTCGCAATGGCAAACGGAACGGTCGACTTCTTTAACGACACAGGCGGCTACGGTTTCATCGCGACTGAGGACTCCGACGACGACGTATTCTTCCACATGGAAGACGTTGGCGGCGAGGACCTGACGGAAGGAACCGAGATCGAATTCGACATCGAACAGGCCCCCAAGGGCCCCCGCGCGACGAACGTCGTTCGCGCGTAATACGGTTCACGGCGTCGTCGGAAGACGATAGCGTGTAACTCGTTTCTACTATTGACTGCTGACTGGAGAGTTGCAACCTCGAGCGAGAGCGAGACGAGGAGTGCGACGTGACAAAATCACCGAGTAGCGACGCTACAAGTTAGCCGAAGACCGATCCGCGGCGCTCGTGGTTCATCTCCGCGGCCACGTCCGCGGCGATCTCCTCGCCGAACTCCCGCTCGACGAGCCACAGCGCCAGATCGATCCCCGACGTCACCCCGCCGGCGGTCAGCACGTCGCCGTCGTCGACGACCCGCTCGTCGACCACGTTCGCCGCCGATTCCTCGAGGTCCGCGACTGCGTCCTGATGCGTGGTGGCGGGTCGGCCCTCGAGCAGCCCCGCCTCGGCCAAGATCATCGCGCCGGTACAGACCGAGGCGACGGTCGCGCCCGCTGCGTAGCGGTCGTCGACGGCGTCCGGGAACACGCCGTCCTCGACGACCGCTCGAACGCCCTCGTTGGCCGTCGTCCAGCCGCCGCCGGGGACGATCAGCAGGTCCGGTTCGCCCAGCGTGCCGTCCGGTTCGACCCGGAGGTCGTGGCTGGCCGTGACGAGGTCGGTCTCCTCGAGCGTTACCAACTGAACGTCCAGCGACGCACCGGCGTGTGCGGCGTTCTCGAGAACTTCGTAGGGGCCGATCGCGTCGAGTTCGTCGAAGCCGTCGAAGAGGACGATTTCGGCTGTGATGTCGACCATATCGGCGGGTCGACCGCAGACGGGAAAGCGGTTTCCCCGGCCGTCCCGCTCGACCACACCCTCGAGCGTACGGACCGGCAGGGAGGGATACCCGACCCGCACGTCGGTCGCGGGCGAGCGCGGCGCCGGCCGCGGAGACGCGACGGTCCGTCGCGATCGAGGACCGGCCGTTCAATCCGCGTTAAACGGAATACAAAACGCCGAAAAAGTCGTTCAAACCGGCCCAAAACCCCGAAAACCGCGTCGGCGGTGTTCCACCTTCATATCGGTCCGGCCCTCGAGGATCGGATGCGAGCTATGAACCGAACGACGCTCATCGCAGCCGCGTTCGCGGTGCTGATTGCAACGACCGGCCTCGCCGCCGCCGTTCCGGGGAACGCACCCGCGTCCCCGGCCGACGGCGCAGGCGCGGACGCGAACGCAAATGCGAACGAAAACGGAAGCAACGGTGCCGCAAACGCAAACGACGCCGCCGACTCGGCGAACGGAACCGCGAGCGCCAACGGCGCCGACCGAGCCGGCGACGGACAGGGGCCGCCGGTCGACCTCCCCGACCAGGTCCCGGACCACGTCTCCGCGATCCACGAGCGGATCTCGTCGTTCCTGAGCGGCGACCTCGAGAGCCCGCTCGGCGACGCGATCAGCGACGTGACGCCGGGCGACGACGCTGAGGATGAGGCCGAAGACGACGATGCCGCTGCCGAAAACGGCGACGCCGAGAGCGACGAAACCGAAACCGACGCCGACGGCGGATCCGCCGACGACACTGACGGCACCGACGACGAGTCGGCGGACAACGAAACCGACGCCTAACGCCGTTACTCCACGCCGCGCAGTCGGTTGAACCGACCGCCGACGGCCGCTGACGGCTTCGGCCCTCCCCCGCTGACGGACCGTCCGTCCCGTCCGCTGGCGGGTCTGAATTCCCTGTCCCCCGTTCCCCGACGACCCGCCGCCGTGGCGGCGACCGATCGGTCGCCAGTCGCCGGCGGGTCGCCCCTGTTGACACGGAGCTATCACGAGATCACGATTTCCGTTTCCTTTAAGCGATGGTACGAGCATCCAGCGGTATGAACGGTCGCGTCGGCGTGGCGGTCGTAGTCGTCGCGGCACTGCTCCTTGGTCCCGGTCTCGGGACGGCTGCGGCCGATTCGACGAGCGGCGAGCCGGCGCACGCGCTCTCGAGCGCCGGCGTGCAGGCCGATTCCGAGACGACGTGGGGACTCGCGCAGAACCAGACTCAGAGTCACATCGACGCGGACGAGGTTCGGATGGACGTCGCGATCCAGCCGAACGGCACCGCCGAGTGGACCCTCGAGTTCTGGATCCGCCTGAACGACGAGGAGAGCAGGACGGCGTTCGACTCCCTGCAGTCGGACATCCGGGACGACCCGGACAACTACACGCGCTCGTTCGCCAACCGGATGCGGACGACGGTCGCCACCGCGAGCGACGCGACCGGCCGCGAGATGCGCGCCGAGGACTTTGCCGTCGAGACGGAGCGGCGCTCGTTCGCCCGCGAGTACGGCGTCGTCAGGTACACGTTCCGCTGGCACGGGTTCGCCGCCGTCGAAGATGGCGGCGAGGTCCTCCGGGCGGGCGACGCCATCGAGGGGCTGTTCCTCGACGACGGCACCCGGCTGCTCATCGAGTGGCCGGCGGGGTACGAACTCGAGTCCGCGACGCCCGACCCGGACGAGCGCCGCGAGCAGGCCGTCCTCTGGCGGGGCGGCGAGACGGATTTCATCGGCGGCGAGCCGGCGGTCGTGGTGACGGCCGGCGGACCCAGCACGGCGCTCGTCGCCGCGCTCGCGGCCGTCGCGGTCGCGATCGGCGTCGTCGGCGCGTGGCGGTACCGCGACCGGCTCCCGACGAGCGGTGGTCCCACGTCCGCCGGCGGCGAGTCCGACGCCGGCTCGTCGGCAGTGACACCACCGAGCGACGCCGAGACGTCGGACTCGAGCGAACCCGAAACGCCGGATTCGGAGCCGGCGTCGGACGCCATCCCCGCGAGCGACGTCGATCCCGAACTCCTCAGCAACGAGGAGCAGGTCCTCCGGCTCGTCCGCGACCACGGCGGCCGGGTGAAACAGCAGACGGTCGTCGAGGAACTCGGCTGGACCGACGCGAAGACCAGCAAGGTCGTCAGCGGGCTGCGCGAGGAGGGGGACCTCGAGTCGTTCCGGCTCGGCCGCGAGAACGTCCTCGCGCTGCCCGAGGCGGTCGATCCCGCGACCGTGGACGGAGGTGACGGCGACGATGAGACGTAGCCGACTGCGACGGCGAGCGGACCAGGACGCTGTGGTCGAAATCATCGGTACAGCGTCGAAACCGGCGGCAAACAGCACGAATCGTCTCGACGACCGATCCCAAACCGACTCCCGTATCCACCCACATCCATGACCGGACTACCGAACCGACTCACGACGATCACGCTCGCGACGATCCTCGTCGTCGCGATCCTCGCGGCGCCGCTCGGCGGCGCGACGACCTCGAGCGGCGTCCAGGAGAGCGAGAGCGACGCCGACGGCTCGGCCACCGACTCGATCCAGCCCGGCGCGCAGTTCGCCGGCGTCGTCGGCGTCCAGCAGGCCGAGATCAACGGCAGCGTCTCGGAGCGCGCCTACGTCGCCGAACTCGCGACCGCGGAGAGCAACGCGTCGAAGGCCGCGATCATCGACCAGCGTATCGCGACGACCGAACGCCGACTCGCCGACCTCGAGGCGCGCCTCGCGGAACTGAACGAATCGCGCGAGGCCGGCGAGCTGAACGACGGTCGCTACCGGGCGAAAGTCGCGGCGACCGTCGCCGAGATCCGGAGCCTCGAGCGAGAACTGGAAACCGTCGAGTCCTCCGCGGCCGACGTTCCCGACCGCGTCCTCGCCGAACAGGGCGTCGACCGCGACGCGATTCGAACGCTGCGCGAGCGGGCCGCCGAACTCGACGGCCCGGAGACGGCGGCGGTCGCGCGCTCGATCGCCGGCGACGGTGCCGGCCGGGCGTTCGGTCCCGAGCGACCGCCCGGACCGCCGGTCGACGTCGGTAACCCGCGAGACGGCCAGTACCCCGGTAACGACAGCGGGGTGCCGGGTCGCGGACCCGGCGGCTCGGGCCCGGCGAACGCGAGCGCGCCGTAATCAGTCACCGTCGGACGAGGAGACGGGCCGAGCGCCGACCCGACCGTCCGCGAGTTTAAGTACGAACCCGCGGCCAACGTCGCCATGATCGACGACGCGATCCGCGTGCTCGCGGGCGACTGCACCGTCATCACGGAAGGCACCGACCGCGAGGAGTACCGCGGCCGCATGACGACGGTCGTCAAGCCCGACAACACCGTCCTCGTCCACGACAGCGACGGCTACCAGCCCGTCGCGTGGCTCACCCGCGCCGACAGCGTCTCGAGCGACCGCTCGGACGGGTTCACGCTCCTCGCGAAGAAGGACACCCAGACGCTGCGCATCGCGGCCCACGAGCAGGACGGGTTCGCCCACTACCCGGTCTCCGCGGCGGGGCCGCGGATCGGGACCTGCCCGGACTGTTCGGGCGCGCTCGTCCGCTCGCGGGGGGTCCACTGCGTCGACTGCGGCGCGCGGTACGGCGTGCCGTCGGACGCGACGATCCAGCGCGACGGGCACAACTGCGACTGCGGTCTCCCGCGGATGCGCGTCGAGCGCGGCCTCGCCTTCAACGTCTGTCTCGACCGGGACTGCGAGTCGCTGGACGACGCGGTGTCGGAGGCGTTCGACCGCGAGTGGGACTGCCCCGAATCCGACTGTGACGGCGACCTCCGCATTCTCCGCCGGGGCGGGCTCATCGCCGGCTGCGAGCACTACCCCGACTGCGACACCGGCTTCGCGATGCCGACCGGCGTCGTCGACGGCGAGTGCGCCTGCGGACTCCCGACCTTCGAAACGCAGAGCGGCACCCGGTGTCTCGACGCGACCTGCGACCGAGCGCGGGCGCGGGCGCTCGAGGGTGAAGGCGAAGGCAAGAGCGAGGGTGACGAGATTCCCGAACCCGCCAGCGACGACTGAGACGGCGGTTCGCGGCGGCGCGGGATCCGCAGCCACTTAGTGCCCCGCGGCCAAGCCACGCGTATGTCACTCGAGGGGCGGTTCGACGCCGAGGCGGGCCTCGTCTACGTCGGCGGCGACGCGCGACAGCGCTACCACGACTCCCGGGGGTACGGCTATCCGATCTCGAGCAACGAAATCGCGCTCTCGCCCGTCGAGGCGGCCCATCTCCTCTACCGGGGCGACCTCGAAGCGGTGGTCGACGACGCGGACGGCACCCGACTGGACTTTCAGTCGTTCGTCGCCCGCGAACCCGGCGAGAGCTTCGGCGTTCGCTTTCTCGTCTACGCGGATCTGCGCTCGCGGGGCTTTTACCTCTCGCCGGCCGACGAATCGTGGGTCGAGGACCCGCCGACCGGCGAGGCCGACTTCGCGGTCTTCCCCCGCGGGAAGGGGCCCGGCGACGGCGAAATCGCCTACGCCCTGCGGATCATCGGCGAACGAACCGACGTGCCGGCCGGCGAACTCGCCGAGGGCGTCCTCGCGGTCGTCGACGAGGAGAGCGAGATCACCTACTTCGAGGTAAACCGGGAGGAGCCGACGGGCGAGTCGAACCCCGACGCGAGCCTCCCCGACGGCTGCGAGGCCGACCTGCTGGCCGACCGCGTCGTCGTCTGGGACCCGCCGCTCGAGCTCTACGAGCGCCTGTTCTACGGCCAGCCGCTCGAGGGCCGGGAGTACGACCGGCCGACGCTGCAGTGTTCGCTGCTCGAGGCGGCCTACCTCGCCGAGCGGGGCGCGATCGAGCTCGATCCGGCGACGGTCCGGGAGCGCGGCCGCGAGGTCGAAGGCGACCGGTTCGAGCGGCGCCTGGCCGTCTACACGGACCTGCGCGAGCGCGACGTGGTTCCCAAGACCGGCTACAAGTTCGGCGCGGACTTCCGGACCTACGCCGCGGTCGACTCCGTCGAGGAACTGGATCACTCCGAACTGCTGGTCCGAGTGCATCCGGCCGACTACGTCTTCGAACCGCGTGATCTGGCGCTGGACGTGCGCCTCGCCCACGGCGTCCGCAAGACGATGGTGTTCGCGCTCGTCGACGACGACGGCGGCATCGAGTGGTGGTCGCTCGAGCGGTTGACGCCCTGATCGTAACGCGGGCTCGAGGGTGAGCGCGGGCGCCGCGTGGTGTCGAGGAGGGGCGCGTGGTGCAGGAGTGTCAGCCGACCAAGCGATCGGAACGGAAACGTGAAAGCCCGGTCGTCCGAAAGGTTTCGCTATGCAACTCGAGGTGATCGGCGTCGGCGGCGCGGGGTGTCGGATCGCCGATGCGATCCGCGCGGCGGACGACGGGACGGCGGCGCCGTCGTTCGTCGCAGACGCGTTCGCGTTCGACACCGACGTCGACGGGCTGACCGATCTCGGGGCGATCCCCGACACGCATCGACACCGGTACGGCGAGACGATCGACCACGGGCTCAACGGGAACCTCGGCCGAGGATTCGACGTCGGCGAGGAGTACGTCGACGAACTCAGCCGACAGCTGGATCAGGGCCAACCCTCGCTCGCGGACGCCTTCCTGGTCGTCGTCGGCCTCGGCGGGGCGACCGGCGGCGGCACCGCCCCGCATCTCGTCGCGAACTTACAGACGCTGTACGACGAGCCGGTGTACGTCCTCGCGACGCTGCCGGCGAAATCCGAACTCGAGGACCGGCCGGCCGACGGTGTCGACGACCGAGCACCGGTCGCCGAACCGGCCACGGATGTACCAGCGGACGACACCGCAGCGGCAACCGAGACGGCCGCCGATTCCGAGACGGAGGCGACTCCCGGAGCCGAAACGCGCCCCCTCGCGGAAGCGAACGCCGTCGAGACCCTCGAGCGACTCGACGGTCTCGCGAACGCGATCGTCTGCTTCGACAACGAGCTGTGGCTTCGACCGCGTGAGGGGCTGGACGACAGCCGCGAGCGACTCAATCGAGAACTCGCGACCCGCGTCGGCGCGTTCTTCGCGTCGACGGCGGATACGAGCGGCCTCGAGGACGGAGACGGACGCACTCGCGACCGCGGTCGGCACGCCGAGTCGGGCGCCGAGACCGTCATCGACGCGAACGACGTCGGCCGCATCTTGGGGACCGAAAGCGACGTCGTGAGCCTCGGCTACGGCACGCAACGCGTCGAGACCGACGACGACGGCGGCGGCTCGCTGTTCGGGCTCGATATCGACCTCGGGCTGGGCCTCTTCGGTTCGGATCCGGACGTCGACACGGGCGCCGCGTTCAGCGCCGTGGAAACGACGATCCGAAAGGCGCTGCGGGGGAAGCTCACCCTCGAGTGCGAGCCCGAAAACGCCGAGCGGGCGATGCTGATCGTCGGCGGACCGCCCGCGTGGCTCAACCGGCGGGCGATCTCGGAGGGCCGCGAGACGCTCGAGTCGACGACCGGTTCGGTCGAGATCCTCGGCGGCGACGCGCCACGGCCGGACGGCGACGAGGTCTTCGCGGTCGCGGTCCTCGCGGGAGTGGATCCGGTCGAGCGGCTCGAAACGATGCGGGCGGAGAACGGATGAGCGCGGTCGGATCGGTTCGAACGGTCGAAGCCGCTACCTAAGCGTTGTGGCCGGCAGAGGCCCTATCGCTGCATATTTTTATGGGTATCGGGGAATTAGGTGGGTTCGATACGGGAGTTTCGGATGGGATCAGGATCGACGGAGGCGAGCGACGAGTCAGTCGACGCGAGCGCCGCATCCGCGACCGGTCCCGATTGGGGGCAGGTCGCGCTCGTTCTCGTCGCTGCGGCGATTCTGGCGCTCGCGGCGGTCACGATACCGCCGCTCGGGGGCGTCGGGCTTCAGGGACAGGGCCAAGGACAGGGACCGGCGCAGCCGGCCGACGAAGCGGGCTCGAGCGGGTTACTACAACTCGGCAGCGGCGGTGGCGGTACCGGCACCGGTGACGGTGACCAACAGCCGAGTTCCGGCGGATCTGGTACTGGAGGGAATGTCGACGGCGGCGAGACGACAGGATCGGCCGACGGCGGCGCCGATTCGCTCGAGGACGGATCCGGCTCCGGAGCGGGCGGCGAGCAGCCGGGGGAGACGGGTGACGGCTCCGGAGCGTCAGGTGCCGATTCCAGTTCTGGCTCCAGTTCCGGTTCTGAACCCGGCGACGCCGGCACCGGCCAACGGGACGGAACGGCCGGTGGCCAACCCGGATCCGGTTCGGAAACCGGCTCCGCGGGCGGAGACGGATCCAGCGAGCCGACCCAGGGAGAGTTCGGCGCCGGATCCGGCGACGGAACGGCCGAAGAGCCCGGCGGTCGATCCGACGGAACGTCGACCGACGGTCAGGGGTCGGCCGGCGACGGGACGACGTCGGGTGACGGCTCCAGCGGCTCGAGCGGCGACGGGACAAACGGAAACTCCGAAACAGGCGACGGCGACGGAAGCGGCGAGTCCACCGGCGACGGTAGCGCGGACGGGGACGAAAGCACCACCGGAGACGGTGACTCGTCTTCTCCGTCGCAAGAGGGGAGTGGGGACGGCGATACGAACGGCGACGACTCGAGCGAGAGCGGGAGTGAGAGTGATGGACTGGAGTCGGGCGACGCTGACGAAAGCGAAGACAGCGAAGACGGCGAAGACGCGGACGAGACTAGCGACGACGAAACCGGTGACGAGGACGGAACGTCGTACGACATCTCGTTCGACGAACAGCCGACCCCCGGCTCGACCGTCGAGGTCACCGTCACCGGAGACGGCGACCCGGTCGAGGGAGCCACGGTCTACTTCAACGACGAGCGGGTCGGGACGACCGGCGCGGACGGGACGGTCACCGGCGAAGTGCCGTACACGGAAACGCTCGAGGTGCGGGCCGAGGTGTCCCCGACGGAAACGGAGACGACGACGGCCCGCGGATCCGCCTCGATTTCGGGGCCGGCGCTGCCGGGACTCGGCTCGTCGCGGCAGTTCCACGGTTCCGTGGCGATGCCGCTCTCGGTGGCGCAGGACTCCCCAGCCGGGAACGAGACCGGCAGCGGAGCGCAAACGACGGTCGAGATGAACCCCGAGACGGAGCTGGCGATCGACGGGAAACCGATCGCCGGAACGAACGTCACCGTCGTCGCGACCGTCGACGGCAACCCGATCCCGCAGGGGACCGTCTCGATCGACGGCGAGGCGTACGGCACGACCGGCGACGACGGCGCGGCGACGGTTCCCGTTCCCGAGACGCCGGGGAACGCGACGATCGCCGTCGAGCGCGGCGAGATCCGGGCCGAGCGGACGGTCTCGGTCGCGGCGCTCTCGCTGACGGTCGAGGACCGCTTCCCGCTGCCCGGTCGGCCGGTCGACGCGCGACTCGAGTACGGGAACGGATCGGTCGCGAACGCGACGGTACTGGTCGACGGCACCGCTGCGGCGACGACCGGCGCGGACG
This sequence comes from Halopiger thermotolerans, assembly GCF_054654555.1. Taxonomy (NCBI): domain Archaea; kingdom Methanobacteriati; phylum Methanobacteriota; class Halobacteria; order Halobacteriales; family Natrialbaceae; genus Halopiger; species Halopiger thermotolerans. The sequence continues at coordinate 304,706 of NZ_BAAIEU010000001.1, forward strand.
GGACCGCGACCGTCGGATTGCCGCTCGCGGACGAGGCGACGCTCGCCGCGGAGTACGGGGGCGCACGCGCGACGACGACCGTCGACGGGCTCTACCGAAACGCCGCGCTGCTGTTGCTGGCCATCGTCGGCGGCGTAGCGCTCCTCTGGCGACTCTCCGCACGGTACGGTGTGGGCGACCGCGTCCGCTCGCTGCGTTCGCCGGCGAGCCTGCTCCGGCGGCTCGGCGACGCCCTCCGGACGCTCGGCCGACGAACCGTCGACGCCGTCGTCCGGCTCGCCCGCGCTCTCGAGTCGCTTAGCTACTGGATCGCCGGTCGCGCCCGCGCGGTCGCTCGAGCGCTCGAGCGGGCCGGCCGCTGGCTCGTCGCCCTGCCCGGCGAACTCGCCACGAAGGGGGTGGCTGCGCTCGCGGCGCTCCACCCGGCGCGGCTGTACCGATACCTTCGCGACGCGATTCGGTCCCTGTTGCGCTCCTCGAGGGAGCGGGTCGGCGACGTGACGGGGTCCGTTACCGACACCGGCGGCGCGACCGACGGCGACGACCAGGGAAAGGACGAGGACGTTCGGACGCTCCGCGAACTCTGGGCGGAGTTCGTGCGGTTGGTGCGCCCGCCCCGCCTCCGAACGAAGACGCCCGGCGAAATCGGCCGGTACGCGGTCGAGAAAGGATTCCCCGAGCCGCCGGTTCGGACCGTCGTCGACGCCTTTCGGGACAGCGAGTACGGGAAGACCGCGCCGTCCGACGAGCGGCTCGAGCGGGTGCGATCCGCGGTGCGGTCGGTGACGGGCGGCGACGATGCTAACGCCGACGGAACCGAGGACGGGAGCGGGAACGATGGCGGAAACGAAATCGAATCCGACGGTGACCATCGATGAGCGGATCCGGCTACTCCAAGACGAACGTCCTCCTCGTCCTCGTGACCCTTTCAGCCCTGGGTATCGGCGCCGTCCTGGCGACCGCGCCGTCGGTACTGCCGCCCGAGGCACTCGAGGCCGTCGCGACGGTCGAGGCGGCCGTCGATCGGCAGCACGTGCTGATCGGGGCCGCGGCCGCGATCGGGTTGTTCGGCCTCTGGCGCTCGTACTTCTCCGGCGCGACGGACGTCCGGGCCGCCGATCCCGACGCGTCGGCGGTAGCGACGGCCGCCGCCGACGAGGGCGACGGGAGCGTCGGCGCTGCCGTCGACGTCGTCGGCGAACCCGCGACCGAGCGCGTCGACCGGACGATCGACGCGCTCAAGCGGGGGAACCGGGCCAACACGAACGCGGTCGTCGCGGACCTGCGCGAGTCGCTCCGGGCCGTCGAGACCGCGAAGGGCTACTCGAGCGACGCCGCCGACGAGCGGATCCGATGCGGCGAGTGGACCGACGACCGGATCGCCGCGGTCTTCCTCGGCGACGAGTCCGCCGGGACGCTCTCGCTCCGTCACCGACTGCGGCGGTGGCTGTTCCCCGGCCGAACGTTCCGGCGACGGCTCGAGCGGACGCTCGCCGAGATGGAACGGTACGCGGCGGAGGGCGAGTTCAGCGCGGAGCGGTCGAGGGACGGAACCGACGCGAGTTCGGCGACGATGAATCCGGAAACACGGCGGGACGGCGAGAGTGGTACCGATAGTGAAACCGGCGCTACGGCCGCCAAGGCGGACGCGGAGGGCGACGATGCGTAAGCAGCGCCCGACCGTCCGTCGCGTCACGCGGTGGCACTCCGGGGTCGTCGCCTCGCTCGTCCTCGCGGCCGCCGGCGCCGTACTCGGCTCGGCGTCGCTGTTGGTCGCCGCGGTCGTTCCGGTGACTTACCTGGGCTACGCGGCGCTTTCCTCGGCGCCCGATCCGTCAGCCGCGATCGCCCTCGAGCGCGACTGCACGCCGCGGACGCCGCTGCCCGGCGAGCGCGTCGCGGTCACGCTGACGGTTCGAAACGAATCGGATCGGACGCTGCCCGACGTCAGAATCGCCGACGGCGTGCCGGAGAACGTAGACGTCATCGACGGGGACGCGCGCGGCGCGACGACGCTCCGGGCCGGCGAGGAGATCGACCTCGAGTACGCGATCCAGCCGCGGCGCGGCACCTACGTCTTCGATTCGGCCTGGGTCCGCCTGCGGAGCCTGAGCGCGACGGCCGTCGCAACCGCCGAACTCCCCGCCGACGGCGACGCCGAACTCGAGTGTACGATCCCGCTGGACGGCCTGCCGCTCCACCGGGAGACGATCGCCGTCACGGGCGCCGTCGCCAGCGACAGCGGCGGCGCGGGCTACGAGTTCCACTCGACCCGGGACTACCAGCAGGGCGACCCGCTGAGCCGCATCGACTGGCGCCGCTACGCCCGCACCGGCGAACTCGGGACCGTGCTCTACCGCGAGCAGGAGGCGACGAACGTCGTCGTCGTCGTCGACGGCCGCGACGTTTCGGGGGTTGCACCGGCCCGCGGACGGCCCGACGGCATCACGCTCGCCGCCTACGCCGGCGTCGTGACCGCCAGTGCGCTGCTCGAGGTAGGCCACAACGTCGGGATCGTCGGTCTCGGCGTTCGCGGCCGCACGCCCGGCGTCTACACCGGCCCGCCGGCGTACGTGAAGCCCGGTAACGGCGTCGACGTCGGCGGTCGGGTCGCGCGGGTCTGCGACGCCGTCGCCGCTCGCGGCAGCGGTGCCGACCGGCCGACCGAGGAATCAGCATCGACCGGGGCCGACCCGGCGGCACAGTCGAAACCGACCGGCGCCGACTCGAGCGCGGCGCGCGCTGATGGGGGCAACGGCGGCCACGACGGTGTCGCGGCCGACGTCGACCACCTCGAGGCGCTGCTGCCCGCCACCGCTCAGCTCGTGGTCTGTACGCCCGCCGTCGACGACGAGATCGTCGATCTCACGGCCGAGTTCCGCCGCCGAGGGTACAGTGCGGCGGTGATCTCGCCGGCCGTCACCGACGCCGACGCGGTCGGGGCGCGGCTGGCCGCGATCCGGCGGCAGGCCCGCCTCGAGCGCCTGCGCCGGCTCGACGTGCCGATCGCGGACTGGGATCCGGAGACGCCGCTGGCCGGCGCCCTCGGGCGCGGCTTCGGGGAGGTGATCCGCTGATGGCGAGCGATATCGGCGAGCCGCCGGAGCCGACCGCGCGGACGCGCCGAGACTCGCCCTCCACCCCCGAAACGACCAGCGCGCCGGTGACGGCGCTGACGACGATCCTCGCGACGCTGGCCGGCGCGCTCGCGCTCGCGTTCGGTATCGACGCCCTCGTACCGGCCGTCGCCGCCGTCGCAGCCGGCTGTCTCCTGACGGCCACGGTGACGGCGACGAAGCGGCGGACGCCCGGCGGCCGCGCCCTCGGGAGCTGCCTCGTCGTGTTCGCCGCGCTCGGAATCGCGGCTGCGGCCGGACTCGAGACGGCAACCAGCGTCGGCGCCGGCGCGGGCCCGAGCGAACTCGCGACCCGAATCGGCGTCGTCGTCGCGATCGGGCTGGCGGCGTTCGGCGCGACGGCGACCGTCACGGGCGCCATCGGCGACGGTGCGGTTCGGTCGGCGATCCCCGTCGCCGTCGCCACGACGCTCCCGCTCGCGGTCGTCGGCGGCTTCCACCTCCCGCCGGTTCGAAGACGGGTACGCGAGATCGTTCCGCTCGCCGGTGCCAGCGGGTCAGAGACGGGGACCGGCGCGGCCGCGACCGACGGCGGTCTCGAGTTCGCACGCCTGTTCGCACCCGAGAGCACGGCAGTGGGCGTCGCAACCTTCGTCGCCCTCCTCGTCGCCCTGCTCTGGACCCTGTACTTCGTCCTGCCGCGACTGCCGATCCCGGAGTTGGTGCCCCGCGATCGCCGGGCGGACGTCCGCCGGCGGATCCGACGGTTCGCGTCACGGGCCGGCTGGGGCGGCTGGACCGTCCTGCTGGGCAGCAGTGCGCTAACGATCGCTGCCGCGCTCTCGCGGGCGACCGACGAACCGTCCCTCCGGGCGGTGTACCCGCTGCTCGAGTCGACCGCGGTTCCGCTCGCGATGGCGACGGGACCGCGCGTCGCGTTCGTCGGCGGCATCGGCGTTCTGATCGGGGGGCTCCTGCTCTCGCGGCTGCCCGGCCTCTACCGACTTCGATACCATCCCGCCGTCAGGTGGCTGCCGGTGCTTTCCGGCGGGACGCTCGTCTCGCTGCTCGTGTCGGTCGGCTATCCGCGCGCCTTCGACGGGTTGCTCCGGCCGGAACTCGAGGCGATCGCGGCCGACGGGGGAACGCTTCCCCTGCCGATGCTCGGGGCGATACCGCTGCAGGAACTCTCGGGGCTGCTCGCGCCGCCTGCAGGAATCGCGATCGTAACCATCGCGGTCGCGGGCGTCGTCGGCACCGTCGGCACGCTTTTCGTCGCGATCTGGCTGGTCGGCGCCCTCAGACTGCTGCCGGACCGGGGCGCGCCGGGGTCGCTGGCGGCCGGCGCGCTCGTCGGCGGGGCGATCGCCGCGGCGGTCGCCGGCGCGTCGACGCTGATCGTCAGCGGCGTCGTCGCGTGTGCGATCGTCGCCTGGGACAGCGCGGTCTACGGCGTCTCGATCACCGAGGAACTGGGCCGCGATCCGACCGTCCGCCGGCCGGCGGTCGCGCACGCGACCGGCGCCGTCGTCGTCGGGATCGTCGGCATCGCGCTCGCGCTCGGGTTCACCGCCGTCCTCGAGCGCGCGACGGTCCGCACCGGCGCGACGATCGTCATCTGTCTCACCGTCGCGCTGCTCGCGGCGCTGATCGTGCTCAAGCGGCGGGCGACGGCGGCTGCAGCGGCGGCGGACGAGGACTAACTTCTCCGGCGCTCGAGAAGAAAAACGACTACCGCGACGGCTCGACGGCCGGCACCTCGACCTGCTCGAGCACGTCCCTGACGACGGTCGCGCCGTCGACGCCCTCGATCTGCGCGTCGGTCGTCAGCACGAGCCGGTGTTGCATGACCGGAACGGCGATCCGCTTGACGTCGTCCGGGGCGACGTACTCGCGTCCCTCGATCGCCGCGCGCGCTCGGGCCGCCTCGTAGTAGCGCTGGATTCCGCGCGGCGAGATGCCGATATCGACCCGGTCGTCCGCCCGGGTCGCCCGCGCGAGGTCGACGAGGTACTCGCGGACCTCGCGGGCCATCGTGATCCGCTCGGGGACGGTCTGCAATCGACGGACGCCCTGTGTCTCGAGGACCGGCTCGACGGAGGGCATCTTGGTTTCGCGACGGCTCCGGCGCTCGATCAACTCGAGTTCGCCCTCGCGCTCGGGGTAGCCGATCGAACTCTTGACCATGAAGCGGTCGCGCTGGGCCTCGGGGAGTTCGAACGTCCCTTCCTGCTCGACGGGGTTTTGCGTCGCGATCACGAGGAACGGGTCCGGCAGGTCCCGGGTCGTCCCGTCGACGGTGACCTGACCTTCGTCCATCGCCTCGAGCAGGGCAGCCTGGGTTTTCGGCGGCGCGCGGTTGATCTCGTCCGCGAGGACGACGTTCGCGAAGACCGGGCCCTCAGTGAACTCGAACTCGCCGGTCGCCTCGTTGAACACGTGCGAGCCGGTGATGTCGCTGGGCAGCAGATCCGGCGTGAACTGGATCCGGGAGAACTCGAGGCCAAGCGCCTGCGCGACCGTGAGCGCGGTCAGGGTCTTCCCGGTTCCGGGGACATCCTCAAGGAGGACGTGGCCGCGCGCGAGCGCGGCGGTCAGGACGGTTTCGAGGAATTCGTGGTCCGTGATCACCGCGTCGCCGATCCGGTCGATCACTTCGGTGCAGGCGTCGCTGGCGGCGGCGACCGAGCGGCCCGGGTCCGGGTCTGCGTCTGCCATCGATCGTCGTTGTCGGCGCCGTCACATGAAGATACTGGCGATCCGACCGGTCGGCGGCCGGCCCGTCCCCGCCGAGCGCGAATCGAGCGGCGAGAAGCGAAGGCTTTTGCGCACCCGAGCGCCAAAACGACGATAATGACCGGAGACGATCCACTCGAGGAGTCGGCTGACTCCGAGTCCGAGTCAGGAGAACCGCTGACGGACGGAGGGGCTGCAGGCGCGGACGACGTCGCGCTCGACCCGTGGGGCTCCTCGAGCGTCTCCGACTACCGCAAGCTCTTCGAGGAGTTCGGCATCGAGGAGTTCGACGAAGTATTGGACGAGGTCCCCCACCCGCACTACCTAATGCGCCGCGGGGTCATCTTCGGCCACCGCGACTACCGCCCCGTCGCCGAGGCGCTGCGAAACGACGAGCCCGCGGCGGTGCTGTCGGGATTCATGCCGACCGGCGACCCCCACATCGGCCACAAGCTCGTCTTCGACGAGATCATCTGGCACCAGCAGCAGGGCGCCGACGCCTACGCCCTGATCGCCGACCTCGAGGCCAATTCGGCCCGCGGCATGTCCTGGGAAGAGATCGATGAGCACGCCCGGGACTACCTCCTCTCCCTGCTCGCGCTGGGCTTCGACCCCGAGGAGGGGACGCTCTACCGCCAGTCGACCAATCGCGAACTGCAGGATCTGGCCTTCGAGTTGGGCGCCGACGCCAACTTCTCCGAGTTCCAGTCGATCTACGGCTTCGACGGCGAAACCGACATCTCGCACATGCAGTCGGTCGTCACCCAGATGGCCGACATCCTCTACCCGCAACTCGAGGAGCCCAAGCCGACGGTCATCCCGGTCGGCCCCGACCAGGACCCCCACGTCCGGCTGGCCCGCGACCTCGCCGAGCGGATGCGCTTCTTCAAGGTGAGCGAAGCGTACGCCAGCTTCGAACTCGAAGACGACGAACGGGAACTTGTCGCCGACTTCTACGAGCGGCTCGACCCCGCGGACTTCGACGACGACATGCTCCGGTGTACCCACGTCGCCGAAGAACTCGAGGAGACGCCCCTCTCCGACCTCGAGGTCGACGCGAGCACTCTCGACTCCGTGCTGACGAAACTCGAGGAGGGCGGCATGGAGCCGCTTCGTCCGCGAATCCGCTTTTTCGATCGCCGCGCGACCGACGAGGCGTTCGAGGCGCTGATCGACGCGATCGACGGCGAGAAGCGCGTCTACGAAAACCACGTCGACGCCTTCGACCTCGAGCGCGACGAGGCCGAGGAACTGGCCCGCGAGATCGAGGTCGAAAACGGCGGCTACGGTTTCCAGCCGCCCTCGTCGATCTACCACCGATTCATGACCGGACTCACGGGCGGCAAGATGTCCTCCTCGATTCCCGCCTCGCACATCTCCCTGCTGGACGACCCCGAGGACGGCTACGACAAGGTCAAGGCCGCGACCACCGGCGGCCGCGAGACGGCGGAGGAACAGCGCGAGAAGGGCGGCCGCGCCGACGAGTGTCCCGTCTACGAACTCTACGCCTACCTGCTGGCCGGCGACGACGACGAGTTCGCCAAGCGCGTCTACGACGAGTGCGTCGGCGGCGAACGGCTCTGTGGCGACTGTAAGGAGCAGGCCGCCCAGCTCATGCGGGAGTTCCTCGAGGAACACCAGGAGAAACGCGAGGAGGTCAAGGAACTGCTCGAGGAAGCGGACATCGAACTCAAGTCGCCGCGGCGCCGGTAACGGCGGCGATCGGCACGCTCTCGGACTCGTTTCGCGTCTTCGTTCCTAACTTACAGGTCGTCGTCTGACGTAGTTATATAGGCCCGTTCGTGAAACCACTCGGACGAATGGCCCGCCCTCCTCGCGATTCGGACGCCCTCCTCGTCTGCGCGGACGTGCTCGGCGCGTTCGGCGTGACGGCGTCGGATATCGACCGCCGACGGAGCGGTCGGAGCGACCGAAGCGACGACCCGCTCGAGGATGCACTCGCCAATATCCTCTCCGACGGCCGGAACCGAACGGCCGTCCTCCGACAGACCGTCGCCCGGAGCGACCGCGGACTCAACTGCGCCGCGCGCTATTCGCGAGCGTCGCTCGAGCGCGAGCTAACGGCCGTCTTCGAGGCGATCGGCTGGTCGTTCGCGCTTCCGCGCGAGGGCCGCGCAAGGGGTGCGTCCCAGCGGCTGCGCCTCGAGGCGACCGACCACGGCGGCCGGCGGCGCGAGACGATGTTCGAGTACCCCGACACGCCGCTGGGCACCGACAACCTGCCCGCGGTGCTGCACGCGATCAACGAGGCGCTCCTCCCCGGGACGGACGCCCGATTCGTCCTCCTCTCCTCGGGCGTCGACCGGTGGCGGGCCGCGCTGGTCGACGAGCGCGAACTCGAGCGGCTGCGGGATCGATACGGCCCGCGGATTACGGCGGTCGAGCAGCCGTTACTGCCGGAGTACGACCTCAAGGCGTACGTGCCGGCCGACTCGGAACCGTCAGCGGCCGGTGACGACGAGCCGTGGCCTGCATGGGCGCACGACCGCGAACGTGACAGCAGATACGACGCCGACGATGAATCGACGGCGCTCGAGGGCGGGGACGACGGGATCGGTTCGCTCATCGAAGAAGCCGAAGCCGGAACCGAAACCGAGTCGGCGAGCGAGCGGAGCGACGCGACCGAAGCTCCGCCGGCCGCCGCCGGCTCCGCGTCCGAAACTCGGCAGCGAGAACCCGACACGGCGGACCCGACGACGTCCCCGCCCTCGAGGGAAGCCGACGGGTTCGAACTACGCGGATCGCCGACCGTCTCGAGAGTCAGCGACGGCGAGAATTCGTCGCGGACGACTGCTGAAACCGCCGAACGAGAGTCCGACGGCGCTCGAGCGGGCAGCACTGACGAGTCGGGATCAGCGTCGGCACCGGAGCCAGAGTCGAAATCGGAATCGGACGACGACGATGACGGCTTCGGCACGCTCTCGGGAACGACCACCACGACCCGCGTCTCGAACGATTCGTTCGGCTCCGACGTCGAGTGGGAAACCGAGAACGAACGCTACCGGGCGCTCGGCGCCGCGCTCGGCGCCGGCGGCGACGTCTCCGTCGAGGGGTTGCTCGAGGACGACGACTTCCTGCCGGAGCTGCCGGCCGTCGAACCCGAGCAACGCCGGATCGAGTTCGACGATCCGTTCGACCCCGACGCGGTTCGGGAGGCGAAGGCCGCCGCCGAGCAGTCGGGGTTCGTCTGGGTCGACTCGGGGACGCTCGAGCGGACGCGGCTCTCGAACGGCTGACCGGCCGAGGGACCGGCGCCTGCTACCAACCCGCAACGTTTTTGCTTTCCCTCTCGCATCGAACGCATATGGCATCCGAATCCCACGCCGGAGGCGTCGTCAATCAGCCCCAGCGGCCGCGATCGGGATTCGGCTTCTTCTTCCGCGCGTAGCGCGGGTCGGCGGACCCGCGGGCGTCCACACCGGTCGCCCGCGGCGAAACCGACCGTCTGCCGTCGATCGGTTCGATCGACGGTCATCGGTGTCGGATCGGAAGGCCGGCTCCGCCTGCCTCGAGACGCCGATCCGAGTCGGAACCGCTAACTGACCGCCCGTCAGCCATCCAAACAAGCGAATGCAACTTCCAGAATCACAGGTCGCGGTCCTCGAGGCCGCGAGCGCGGACGAGGCAACGTCCGTCGACGCCCTCGCCGAGGCGACCGATCTGCCCCCGGAGACCGTCACCGGCGCGGTCTTCGAACTCGAGGACGAGGGGCTGGTCGCCGTCGACGAGCGGGTCGACGAAACGATCCAACTGACCGAGGAAGGTCGAGAGTACGCCACCGACGAACTCCCCGAAGTGCGACTGTACGAGGCCGCCCTCGAGGCCGGCGCCGATTCCGAACCCGTCCAGATGGGGCAGGTCATCGGCGCGTCGGGACTCGAGGGACCGCAGGTCGACATTGCGCTCTCGAACTACGCGCGCAAGGGGTACGGGACGATCGACAGTGGCGAGATCACCGCCGATCCCGACGCCGATCCCGACGCGGACGCGGAGGCGAACGCGCTCGCGGCGCTCGAGGGAGCGGACGAGACGCCCGTGGACGCCGTGGACATCGACGGCGACACGCTCGAGCAACTCGACCGGCGCGGACTGGTCGAGATCTCCGAGACGACCGTCCGCGAGGCGACCCTGACCGAGCGAGCCGTCACCGAACTGATGGCCGGCATCGAGACCGCCGAGACGGTCGGGCAGGTCACGTCCGAACTGCTCACCAGCGGCGAGTGGGAGGACGTCGAGTTCGCCGACTACAACGTCGAGGCCGACGCCGAGCGCTTTGAGGGCGGGAACGTCCACATCCTGCGCCAGACCGCCGAGCGCGTGAAGGACGTCCTCGTGGGCATGGGCTTCCAGGAGATGCAGGGCCCGCACGTCGACGCGGACTTCTGGATCAACGACTGCCTGTTCATGCCCCAGGACCACCCCGCTCGCACGCACTGGGACCGGTTCGCCCTCGAGCAGCCGACCCACATCGACGACCTCCCCGAGAATCTCGTCGAGCGCGTCGAACGCGCCCACAAGGAGGGCGTCGGCGAGGACGGCGAGGGCTACCACTCGCCGTGGGACGAGGACTTCGCGCGGGCGCTCGCGCTGCGCGGGCACACGACGTCCCTTTCCACGCGCTATCTGTCGGGCGAGCAGATCGGCGACATCGAGCCGCCCGCCCGCTTCTTCAGCGTCGAGAAGGTCTACCGCAACGACACCCTCGACCCGACGCACCTGCTCGAGTTCTTCCAGATCGAGGGCTGGGTGATGGCCGAGGACCTCTCGGTGCGGGACCTGATGGGCACCTTCGAGGAGTTCTACGCCCAGTTCGGCATCGAGGACATCCGATTCAAGCCCCACTACAACCCGTACACGGAGCCGTCGTTCGAACTGTTCGGCACCCACCCGACCACCGGCGAACTCGTCGAGATCGGCAACTCGGGTATCTTCCGCGAGGAGATGCTCGAGCCGCTGGGCGTGGAGTGCGACGTCATGGCCTGGGGGCTCGCGCTCGAGCGCCTGCTGATGCTGATGTACGGCTTCGAGGACATCCGGGACATCCACGGCACGCTGTGTGACCTGGAACTGCTGCGCAACACGGAGGTGACCTACTGATGCCCACGGTCGACATCGACCCCGACGAACTGCGGGACCTGACCGGTCGCGAGGAGAAAGACGACGAGGAACTCAAGGAGGACCTGTTCGGGCTCGGCCTCGAGTTCGAGGGCCGCACCGAGGACGGCGAATTCGAACTCGAGTTCGCGCCCGACCGGCTCGACCGACTCTCCGTCGAGGGCGTCGCGCGCTCGCTGCGCTACCAGTACGGCGACGCCCGCGGGGTGCACGTCCCCTCGACGAACGACGCCGACTGGACCATCGAGGTCGACGAGTCGGTGCCGGACGAACGGCCCTACGTGACGGGCGCCGTGATCCGCGACGTCGACCTCGACGAGGAGGCCCTCGAGTCGCTCATCCAACTGCAGGAGAAGCTCCACGCGACGATGGGCCGCAAGCGCGCGAAGGGCGCGATCGGCATCCACGACCTGACGATGCTGAAGGGCAGCCCCGCGACGGAGGGCAACCCGACGATCGAGTACGTCGGCCTCGAGCCCGACGAGGACACGTTCGTCCCGCTGGACTCGGATCAGGAGATGACCCCCGCGGACGTCCTCGAGGAACACCAAACTGGGCAGACCTACGCTGACCTCGTCAGCGAGTACGAGCGCTATCCGGCGATCTACGACGACCTCGGGCTATTCTCGTTCCCGCCGGTCATCAACGGCCGCCGCACGGAGGTCTCGACGGACTCGCGGGACCTGTTCGTCGAGATGACCGGCACCGACCAGTGGACGATCGACAAGATGCTGAACATCGTCTGCTACGCGCTGGCGGGCCGCGGCGCGACGCTCGAGGAGGTCAAAGTCGAGTATCCGGACCACGAGATCGTCCGCCCGGACCTCTCGACGAAGACGAAGACGGTCGCCCACGACCGCATCGAGACGATTCTGGGCATCGACCTCGATCCCGAGGAAGTGATCGACCTCGCGGAGCGCTCCGGACTCGAGGCAGAAACGGACGAAAGCGAAGACGGCGATCTCGTCTACGAGGTGACGGTCCCACCCTACCGCGTCGACGTCCTCCACCCGCTCGATGTCATCGACGACCTCGGACGCGCCTACGGCTTCAACGACCTCGAGCCCCGCTACCCCGACGTCGGCACCGTCGGCGGCCGCCACGAGCGCTCCCGGCTCGAGCGCTCGGTCCGCGAACAGCTCGTCGGCCTAGGCTTCGAGGACCTGCTGAACTTCCATATGATCAACGAGGCGGAGAACTACGAGCGCCTCGAGATCGCTCCCGACGACGACGTCTACGGCGCCGCCGAGCCCGCGACGATCAAGGAGCCCTACAGCGAGGACTTCACCATGCTGCGGACGTGGGTCACGCCCTCGCTGTTGATGGTCTTAGAGCGTAACACCCACCGCGCGTACCCGCAGGACCTCGCGGAGATCGGCTTCACCGCCGAAGTCGACGAGAGCGAGAACACCGGCGTCGCCGAGCGGCGCCGCGTCGGTGCGGTCCTCGCGAGCCACGAGGCCGGCTACGAGGACGCCAAGGCCCGCCTGCAGGCGCTCTGTCGCCGCTTCGACGTCGATCTCGAGACGCCGCCGACCGAGCACCCCACCTTCATTTCGGGTCGAACTGCCAGCGTCGTCATCGACGGCGAGGAAGTGGGGGTCATCGGCGAGGTGCATCCGAAGGTACTCGTCGAGCACGACCTCGAGGTGCCCGTCGCCGGCTTCGAGTTCGATCTCGCAGCGCTGCGCTGATCAGTCTCGAGCAACGCGCTCGCCCCGTTTTGCTGTGGGTGCCGTCAGGTCTCGCGAGCGAGTGAAACGAGCGAGCGGGCCGACGACTGACCCGTAGGGGAAGGAGGAGTGCTTTTCATCGAAGCTAAGCGAAATCTTTGATTCCGCGAGGTCCGAGAGAGCTCCGCTCTCTCGAGATTTTGCCGAGCGACGACGCGCCGTGCGGCAGCTACGCTGCCGTCGGCGCGGAACGAGCGCAGCGCAAAAGTTCGGTTCTAGAACTCGTGCTCGACGTCCTCCTCGTCGGCTTTCTGGATGATGATCTTGCCGTCTCGAACACGGACGAAGACCTCGTCGCCGATATCCATGCCCGCGACTGCGAGTTCATCCTCGTGGAGGTTGAGGTGGACGTTGTGGTAGTTGCCGTCTTCGTCTTTCGCACCACTCGGACTCAGCTTCTTTTTCCGTACCATCGCGGGATTCTATGCCGAACTTCGCCGTAGGATATACTTAAGTGTTTTCGACGCTTCGACGAATGACCTTGTTACACACCGGTTCGAGAGGAAAGTGGACAAAGCGACGCCGACGCGGGCGGTTGATGCTGCGGGGACGATGCGCGCCCGTTGCACTTAAAGATACCGCCGCAGTCGGTCGATTTTGGGGGATATCTTTATGTCAGGTCGTGTGCTGAATTGACACGGAGGCGAAACCATGGTACGTGACGACGGCAAACGGAACTTTGCACTGCGTGAATCGGACGGCGAGGAGACGAGCGTCTTCTCGGGGAACACCCCGCGACAGGCGGCGCTCAAGGCGGCCCGACGGCTCGAGCCGGGCTCGAGCGAGGACGAGGCCGACCGCGTCGAACTACGGCTTCGAGAGAAGGGTACGGACAAGGTCCACATCTACGAGGGGTGGGCCTGGGAGGAGACGGCCCCCGACGACAAGCCAGACTGGATGCCCGACGAGATCACGGAGGCGAACGTCTCGAAACAGGGGATCGAACACCTCGAGGAGTGACTGCAGCCGGCGATATTTTCTCAGGAGCATCATAGTCAGAGTGCCGACCGGACAGATCGTGTCGTTTGATTCGTTAGTTTCGACGCCGTATTTCCCGACGCGTGTGCTTCGAACCTCCCCTTCAGCCGGCAAATCCCAACCTCCTAAAGGAGATTATATCCCTTAGAGCGTACGGGGGAGCGACTGTATTGTTGTATTCATCTAAGAACTAAGCTTATACGGACTCGAGCGTCCAGTGTTGATCGAGATATGAACTCGATCGTCCACCGTAGTCGCGATATAGGGCCAGATTATCCTTCAAGCACGGTGCGCGGCGAACGCGCCCAGTTCGAACTCGAGCCGGCGAAGACGGAGCCCGAGCCGGAAGCGGAGGTGGTGGCATGATCCCCGGCAAGTGGAAGAACCTGCTCCTCGCGACGGTGATGTTCAACCTCGGCTTCGTCATCTGGTTCTCCTTCGCCCCCTTCACGGGCGAGATCGCCGAGGAGTTCGGGCTCTCGGTCGCGCAACTCGGCGTCGTCTCGAGCGCGGCCGTCATCGCGGTTCCGCTCGGTCGCATCGTCATCGGGCCGCTGACCGACAAGTTCGGCGCGCCGGTGACCGCAGGCGGGACGATGGTGATCGTGGGCGCGTTCGCGATCGTCAGCGCCTTCGCACAGACCTATGAGGTGTTCACGGCCTCGCGGATCGTCGCGTCGCTGGCGGGCATCACGTTCGTCATCGGCATCCAGCACGTCTCCGAGTGGTTCGAGGAGGAGGAACTCGGGACGGCCGAAGGGATCTTCGCCGGCATCGGCAACGCCGGTGCGGGGCTGGGCGCGTACTTCACGCTGCCGCGGCTCTTCGGCGAGGGGTACGTCGGCCCGCTGTTCTCGGCGAACTGGCGCGCCGCGTTCTTCTACACCGGCGCGCTGGCCGTCGTCGTCGGCGTGTGCTACTTCGTCTTCGGGGACGCCGCCAAGAGCGAGCACAAGCGCCAGGCGACCAAAGCGAGCGTGAGCGTGAAGCAGTGGCTGTACATCGCGACCCGCTACGGCGCGGTCGTGCTCTCGGTCGCCTACGTCATGACCTTCGGCCTCGAGCTGGCGATGAACGGCTGGCTCGGCACCTACTACCGCGAGGCGTTCGGCCAGAGCGACATCGTCATCGCGGCGACGTTCGCGGCGACGTTCTCGATCGCGGCCGGCCTGCTGCGTCCGATCGGCGGCTACGTCAGCGACCTCGTCGCCCGCAAGGAGAAAGACCTCCTCCCCTGGTTCGAGGGCCGCTACCGCGAGCAGTGGACGTTCGCGACGCTCGTGTTCGTGATGTGTGCGATGTTCGGGATGACCGCGGCCGGCCTGACGGGGAACATCTACGCAGCCGTCGTCGCCGGATTTTTCGTCGGCCTGGGCTGTGCGTTCGCCGAGGGCGCGATCTTCGCGCAGGTGCCGGCGATGTTCCCCGACAGTTCTGGCAGCGTCGCCGGCGTCGTCGGCGGTATCGGCTCCTCCGGCGGGTCGATCTACCCGCTGATCTTCGCCGCGCCGTTCCTGCCGAACCTCCACCTCGGTTACGCGGTCGTCGCCGCAACGATGCTCCCGATCATCGCGCTGTCCGCGTGGGTGTTCCAGCCTCGCATCGCCGAGCAGGCGACCGAAAGCGGCTGGCTCGTCGCCGACGACGCGGCCGCCGGCAGTCCTCAAGTGGCGCCCGGAGACGACTGACGCGGATTCGGGCCGACAAGAATCCGAACGGACGGACGATCCGATCACTCCGTCGCGACCTCGAACCGAGCGCCGCCCCGTCGGCCGTCGGTTACCGAGACGTCCCAGCCGTGGGCCGACACGACCGTCTCGACGATCGACAGTCCGAGTCCGGTGCCGTTCGCGCCGGAGTACCCCTCCTCGAAGATGTGTTCGCGACGATCCGACGGCACCCCATCGCCATCGTCTTCAAACGCGAACCCGTCGTCGGTCCCTTCGACAAGGATTGTAACGCCCGCGTCGTTGTGCTCGACGGCGTTGCGCACGAGGTTCTCGAGCGCCTGCCGAAGGCGGCCCGGGTCCGCCGCGACGGTCGGCAGATCGCGCGTCTCGAGCGTCGCGTCCATCGTCTCGACGCTGCACCACGCGTCGGTCACGACCGACTCGAGGGAGACGTCGTCGACGGTACCCAGTTTCGCGCCGTCGCGGGCCAGCAGCAGGAGGTCGTCGATCATCGACTCCATGCGGTCGGCCGAGGCGGTGATGTGATCGAGCCGGCTCAGATCTTCGGTTTCGGCAACCAGATCGGCGGTACCCGCGATCACGTTCAGCGGGTTCCGGAGGTCGTGGCTGACGACGGACGCGAACCGCTCGAGGTGCTCGTTCTTCCGGACGAGTTCGCGTCGACGGTGCTTGCGCTCGATCGTGTGGCCGATCAGTTCGCCGAGCATCCGGAGCTGGCGGCACAGTTGGTCCGGCCACGACCGGCGGTGGTCCTGTCCGACGACGAGCACGCCCCGCAGCTCCCAGTCGATGACGATCGGTACTGCGAGCAGCGCCTCGAGGCCGCGCCGCTCGAGGTAGGGGTGGGTATCGCCGCCCTCGCTGCCCTCGTTCGGACCGAGATCGCCGATGAATCCGTCGGGAACGTCGATCTCGGGATGATCGGTCGTCGGCGGAATCGCGTGCGCGTCGTACTCCTGGAGTGAGTCCTCGAAGCCGGGGAACGCCGACGAGTCGATCGGCTCGACATCTGAAGCGTCCGCGGACAGAGTGCTATCCATATCAGGGACGGTATCCGAAGCAGTCGGCGCCGACTCGAGCGAATCGGTGCCCGACCGGGCGGCGTCCCAGCCGTGCGTCGGCTCGAGACGCTCCGCGCGGTCGTCGTACTCGAAGACGAGACAGCGCTCGGCGTTGAGCCGGGTGCCGATCGAGCCGAGCGCCCACTCGATCTCGACGTCGACCTCGTCCGGCGCGGCGCCCATCAGCGAGCGCGCGATCTCGAGGACGGTCTCGCCGACGTCCGAAATCGAGGCGTCGTAGACGTCGTCGATCCGGGCTCGAAGCCGCGCCGCCGGATCGGACTCCGACGCGGGTCCCGGGGCCGACGAGTCCGATCGATCGGCGCGGCAGACGACGTCGGCGACGTCGGCCCGCACCAGCGATCGAACCCGCTCGGGCTCGAGCGACGGGACGACGGGAACGACCGGCAGCGACGGCCGCGCGGCGGACACGGACTCGAGCGAGTCGGCCCACGAGCGGCCGTCGATCCGCTCGCGAAACGCGTCGGTCACGACCAGACAGTCGACGTCGGAATCGACCGCCCCGCGGAGCGCGTCGCCGTCGATCTCGGCCGCGTCGACCTCGGTGACCCGATACGGCGGCTCGAGCGCCGAGGAGAGGCGCTCGGGGCCGCTATCGACGTCGGCGTAGCGGACGTGAAACGAGCGACGACGATCCCTGTCTACTCCTGCCACTATCTCTCGACCTGCGGTTTCCGAACTATTCGCCAGAGTTCGAATATAGCTTGTGGCGGATTCGGTCTCGTGCGGGACGCGACGATCGTCACCGCGGGTCGAGCGACGCCGTGGGGCGGCGCGGTCGGTCCCGACGTTCTTTTCACCCCGTCCACACTACGGAACGCCAATGAACGCAGTGACGCTCGGACCGGAAGGGACCTACTCACATCGAGCCACGACCGCCGTCGCCGACGACGGCGCGATCGACTTCCGCCAATCGGTGACGGCGATCGTCGACGCCGTCGCCAGCGGCGAGTACGACCGCGGCGTCATCCCGATCGAGAACAGCATCGAGGGCAGCGTCACCGAGAGCCTCGACGCCCTCGCGGAGTACGACGTCGCCGTCGTCCGCGAGATCGTCACCCCGATCCGCCACGCCCTGCTCGCGCAGGGGCCGGAGTTCGACACCGTCGCCAGCCACTCCCAGGCGCTGGCCCAGTGTCGCTCCTACCTCGAGCGCGAGTACCCCGACGCCACCCTCGAGGCCGTCGCGAGCACGGCCCAGGGCGTCGAGTTCGCCCGCGAGGACCCCTCGGTCGCCGGCATCGGCCACCCCGCGAACGCCGACGGCGGGAACGGCCTCGAGGTGCTGGCCGAGGACATCCAGGACCGGGACTCGAACGCGACGCGATTCTTCGCGATCGCGCCGGCCGACGAGCGCGCCGACGGCGGCGGCAAGACCTCGCTCGTCGTCTACCCGGACGTCGACTACCCCGGCCTGCTGCTGGAACTGCTCGAGCCCTTCGCCGAGCGCGATATCAACCTCGTCCGCCTCGAGTCGCGCCCGAGCGGCCAGCGGCTGGGCGATTACGTCTTCCACATCGACATCGAGGCGGGACTGTACGAGCGCCGGACGACGGAGGCCCTCGCGGAGATCGAGGAGCTCGCGGAAGACGGCTGGGTGCGCCGGCTTGGCTCGTACGATACAGAACACGTAGTCGAATAGGACACCGCAGATCGCATAAAACGCGTTTGTACTTCCTCAGTCGCCGGGTTCCCGGTTTTCGACCGGGTCGAACGCATCGGCGGCGTCGGCACCGAACGAGAGCAGCCCGGTCGCCGACGCGTCCTCGAGTGCCTCGACGTTCCGGAGGACGAGCGCGCCGAAGCCGACCACGAGGACCACCTCGACGTAGAGGAGCACGATCAGCCCGACGAACTCGTCGACCAGTTGGAAGGCGACGATGAGCCCGTTCGCGACGAGTCCGATCCATGCGAGGGCGATCAAGTGCTTGAGTTTGTTGTACAGCAGCGACCGCTCCGGCGATCGGTCCGCCGCCGTCCGCGCGAACGGGCCGTACAACAGCGCGATGCCGACCACGAGCAGCGCGAACGGAACGAGCGTCGCGAGCGTCATGGCGATTCCGTCGAGGAAGCCGGCGAAGTACGTGACCCACACGCGCGCCAGGACGACGCCGAGCAGGCCCAGCGTCAGCCGTCGGTCGGAGCCGGCGATCGAGCCGATAACGAGCACGATCGGGACCCACATCGCCGTATAGCCCAGAAACCGGATCGGGTCCTGACCGATCCCGAGGGCCTGCTGGAGCGGGCCCGTCCCCAGGTAGACGACGGCCATCGCGCCGGCCGCCGCAGCGGCCGCGTACCCGTACCGCCGACACGCGACCGGGAGGGTGCGCGCCCAGCCGACGAATCCCAGGGTGAGCAGTCCGAGGAGGACGCCGGCGAGTTGCATCGAGTTCGCGTAGAGGAAGTCCATCACGCGCGACCACCTCCGCTCCCGTCGGCCGCCATCGGACGGGACTGCCGTTCGACCTCGAGGGCGAACTCGTCGATCAGCCCCAGCAGATCTTCGGCGCTGTCCCCGAGATCCGTCGCCGTCTGCGTGACCGAGTCGATCGTCGCACTCGTCTCCTCGGAGGCCGCGGCGGCCTGCTGGGATTTGGTGCTGGTTTCGTCGGCGACCTCGGCGACGTCGTCGACGATGATCGACAGCTCCTGGGCCGAGTCGGCCTGATCGTCGGTCGTCTCCGCGATCTGCTGGATGCTCCCGTCGACCTGCTCGATCTCGGTCGAAACCGTCTCGAGGCGCGACTCGAGGTCGTCGACGAGCGTCGCCGTCGTCTGCATGTTCGAGTCGACCGCGGAGATCTCGTCGGCCGTCGTCTGCGTGCGGTCTCTGATCGACTCGAGGGTCCCCTCGATGTCGTCGACGGCGGCCATCGTTTCCTCGGCGAGCGATTTGATCTCGTCGGCGACGACCGCGAAGCCGCTGCCGGCCTCGCCCGCCGTCGCGGCCTCGATCGACGCGTTCAGCGCGAGCAAGTTCGTCTGATCCGCGATGTCGTCGATCAGGGCGATGATCTCCTCGATCTGTTCGGTCTCCCGGGTGAGTTCCTCGGCCGTGTCGACGACCGTCTCCGTGTTCGCGGCGAGTTCGTCGATGTTCGTCGCCACTTCGGCCGCGACCTCGCGCCCCTCGTCGGTCAGCGTCGACACCTGTTCGGACTGCTCGGCGATCTCGTTGGTCGTCGACGCGACCTCCTCCGTGGCGGCGGACAGTTCGCTGACCTCGCCCGCGGCGTCGTCTAAGTCCGTCGACTGGTCGGCCGCCCCCTCGGCGATCTCCTGAACCGACTCGGCGACTTCCTGACTCGCCGTCCGAATCTGGCGACTCGAGTCGTCGAGTTCGACCGACATGGTCTCGACGGCCTCGGCTGAACGCTGTACTTCGGCGATGGTGTCGCTCATCCGGTCGAGCATCTCGTTGAACGAGGTCGCGATCGCTTCGATCGCCTCGTTATCGACCTCCGGCTCGAGCCGCCGGGTCAGGTCGCCGTCCGCACAGGCGTCCATCACCTCGGAGAAGCGCTCGGCCTCCGCGACCAACCGTTCGTTCTGCCGTTCGACTTCCGCCCGCGTCTCCTGAACCCGGGTCCGTTCTGCCTCGAGTTCCTCGGCGCGCTCTTCGGCTTCGGTCCGCGCTCGTTCGGCCCGCTTCTGTTCCTCCTCGAGCGTCTCGAGGGATTCCTCCAGGGAATCGCGCATCTGCTCGACCGACCGGTACAGCGATCCGATTTCGTCGACGCGCTCGGTCTCGAGGTCGACGTCGAACTCCCCGTCACCGATCTGCTCGGTCTTACCGGCCAGACGGCGAAGCGCCAGCGAGACGTTCCCGCCCAGCACGATGCCGAGGAGGCCGAGGTTCACGCTGAACACGACCGTGAGTCCCGTCAGCGCGGCGATCGCGCGCGTCGTCGCTTCGTCCGCCGGACCGGTAACGACGTGTCGACCGAAGAGAACCGCGAACGCGAGCGTGACGGCCAGCACGCAGCCGACTATCACGGCTATTTTCAAACTATACTGCTTCCGAATTCGATCGGGAACGAGCGTGTCGAATACCATTATATTTCCTGCCCGAACGCACCCACATCGGTGACGACGGGTTTCTGCTGTGACAAAACTGTACGGAAGGCAGATAATTGTTATCGCCGATTGGTTCGAACCCTCGAGTGGCTTCTCGGAGGATTTCAAGTCCGAACGAACATGTACTCGTTTCGAGGGCGATGTATGCGCCGACAGAAATGTAAAAACCATGTCTGTTTGGCCTCGAGACCTCGAGTACCGCAAACGGTTTTTCGAGGCCGGCCGGAGTTCGCGTATGCCCCTCGACGACGGCGACGACGCCCCGACCGTGCGCGCACCGAATCAGGACGGCGACGAGATCGCGCTCGAGTTCGACGAGCCCACGGTGCTGTACTTCTACCCGTGTGACGACACGCCCAGCTGTACGATCGAGGCGAACCAGTTCCAGCGCGAGTACGATACCTACCGAGACGCCGGCGTCGACGTCTACGGCGTCTCGACCGACGACATCGACTCCCACCGCTCGTTTTGCGAGGCCAAGGGCCTCGAGTTCGACTTGCTCGCAGACCCCGACGGCGAGATCGCAGCGGCCTTTGACGTCGACGTACAGGGTGGTGCGGCCGCACGGACGACGTTCGTCCTCGCGGACGGCGAGGTGCAGGCGGTCTACGAGCGCGTCGATCCGAACGGGCACGCGCGAGACGTTCTGCAGGACGCCCTCGAAGACGGGCTTGTGACGCTGCCGGAGTAGTCGGAGCGTCGCACGCTTCCCTATCCGCTCGTTTTGTCCTCGCAGCGCAGGCAGAATTTATCCCCCTTGAAAGCGTAGCTTCGCGTATGCGACGAAACCCGTTCGACGAACTCGAGGAGATGCTCGACCGCGTCAGCCGCCAGGTCGAGGAGGGAATGGCCAGCGGCGGACTCCAGGTGCCGGGCACCGTCCCCGTCGACGTCGCCGACACCGGCGACGAGTACGTCGTCACCGCCGACCTTCCGGGGTACGAGACCGAGGACATCGATCTGACGCTCTCGGAGGGGACCCTGCGGCTCGAGGCCAACCGCGAGAACGAACGGGAGTACGCCGAGGGCGAGTATCTGCGCCGCGAGCGGACCCGGAAGACGGCCAACCGCCGGATCCGCCTGCCGGAGCCGGTCGAGGAGGACGCCGTTTCGGCGGGCTACGAGGACGGCGTGCTGACCGTCCGGCTCCCGAAGGTCGGCGGCGGCGACGAGTCGAAGGAGATCGACATCGAATAGTCGTCGACCGCTCGACGCCGGAACTGGATCGATCGGTGACTACCCGCTGGCCACAGACCTCGGGCTAACATCGCTCGCGGAGCCCCTTGGACGCGGTGTTCCGATCGACAAAGCAGCCGCGCGTTCGTACCGCTCTCGAAACGTCACCGCTACGACTATTGTTCTCGGGTGACAGCTATTCGGTCATGGTCGAAACGAATGCGCTCGTCGTCGCAGGTGTTTGTGTCTTGATCGGCGGATTCGTCCTGTCGCAGGCCCGCTCGACCCGCAAGCGGTACGCGACGATCGACGAGGTCGACACCACGGACGACGAGCGCCTCGAGGCAGGCGGCGAAGTGACGATTCAAGGACCGGTTCGCGTCGCCGAGGCCGCGGCGCCGGCTCGGACCGGCCCGGAGCTCACAGTCGACGGCGACCCGCCAGCTCTCTGGGCGTGGCGCGTCCGTCGAAAGGGCGGCAGGGGATCGGAAGGAAGCACCCGCTGGCGGACCGTCGAGAACGGACTGGCGGTCGGCGAGTTCGCCGTCGACCGCGGCTGGGACCGCGTCCGCGTCGACGCCTCGACGCTGCCGTCCCGGCGCGACGACGCGATCGACCCGTTCGACTCGCCGCAGTTATTCCTCGACGACCCGGAGGAAGAAACCTACCTCGGCGAGCTCGACCCGATCAATCGCTTCTTCGAACGGACGGGACTGGCCAGCGAGGACGGCGCCTTGAGCGACCTCGAGTTCTCGATCAGCGTCGGCGGGAAGACCAACTGGCCCGACAAGTACCAGGCCACCGTGATCCGCGAGGGAGACGAACTGGTGGTGCGGGGCGAACTCGCCGAAACGGCCGACGGCTACGTCGTCCGGGGGACCGAGGAGACGCCGCTGGTGCTCGGCTCCGGGGACGTCGGCGAGCAGCGCGAGCAGTTGCGCTCGAAGCTTCGCCTCCAGCGGGCGGTCGGGGGCGGGTTACTCGCGCTCGGCGCGATCGTCGCAGCGATCGGCATCGTCTGAGCCCGACTACGGAGCGGTGTTACGAGCGCGTCTTCGCGGCGCGACCCTCGAGCGCTCGCTGTTGTCGGATGGAAAGCTATAGGGCGGCGACGCGCCCACACGTATATAAGCAAATGAGTGACGCGGGATACGACCACGCGGCAGTCGAACGGCGCTGGCAAGAGGCGTGGGACGAGGCGGACGTCTACCGGACGCCCGACGACGTCGACGACCCGACGTACGTCCTCGGGATGTACCCGTACCCCTCCGGCAAGCTCCACATGGGCCACGTCCGAAACTACACGATCACGGACGCGTACGCCCGCTTCCGCCGGATGCAGGGCGACGACGTCCTCCACCCGATGGGATGGGACGCCTTCGGCCTCCCCGCCGAGAACGCGGCCAAGGAACGGGACACCAACCCCCGGGACTGGACCTTCGACTGCATCGACACGATGCGCGACCAGATGGACGCGATGGGCTTCGGCTACGACTGGTCTCGTGAGGTCACCACCTGCACGCCGGAGTACTATCAGTGGAACCAGTGGCTCTTCGAACGGTTCTACGAGGAGGACCTCGTCGAGCGCCGCGACGCCGAGGTCAACTGGTGTCCCCACTGCGAGACCGTGCTGGCCGACGAGCAGGTCGAGGGCGAGGCCGAACTCTGCTGGCGCTGCGACACGCCCGTCGAGACGCGCGAACTCGAGCAGTGGTTCCTGAAGATCACCGAGTACGCGGACGAACTGCTCGAGGCGATCGACGACCTCGAGGGGTGGCCCAACTCGGTCCGGCAGATGCAGCGCAACTGGATCGGCCGCCAGTACGGGGCGGAGGTCGACTTCGAGATCGAGGGCCACGGCCCCGTCACGGCCTTCACGACCCGTCTCGACACCATCTACGGCGCGACCTTCTTCGCGCTCGCGCCGGACCACCCGATCAGCGAGGAACTCGCCGAGGACGACGAGGACGTTCGGCGGTTCATCGAGGAGGAGGCCGACCCCGACGGCGACGAGCCTAACGGCGTCGAGACGGGCCTGACCGCGACCAACCCCGTCACCGGCGACGAGATCCCGGTCTTCGTCGCGGACTTCGTCCTCTCGGACGTCGGGACCGGCGCGCTGATGGCCGTCCCCGGCCACGACGAGCGCGACCACGCGTTCGCGGAGAAACACGACCTGGACATCGTCCCGGTCATCGCGCCCGAGCCCGAGGACGGCGAGGAGCCCGAAGCCCCCGACGTCGACGAGGAAGCGTTCACCGAGGACGGCGTCCTGATCAACTCCGGCGACTACTCCGGGCTGGACAGCGAAACCGCCCGCGAGCGCCTGACCGAGGACATCGAGAGCGCCGAGGAGGCCAAGCAGTACCAGCTGCGCGACTGGGGGATCTCCCGCCAGCGCTACTGGGGGACCCCGATCCCGGTCGTCCACTGCGACGACTGCGGCCCCGTCCTCGTGCCTGAGGAGGACCTGCCCGTCGAACTGCCGGAGTTCATCAACACCACCGGCAACCCGCTGGACGCCGCCGAGGAGTGGAAGGAGACCACGTGTCCCGGGTGCGGCGGAGAGGCGACCCGCGAGACTGACACGATGGACACCTTCGTCGACTCCTCGTGGTACTTCCTACGGTACGTCTCGCCCGGCCTCGAGGACGCCCCCTTCGACCGCGAGCGGGCCAACGACTGGATGCCGGTCGACCAGTACGTCGGCGGCATCGAGCACGCCGTGATGCACCTGCTGTACTCGCGGTTCTTCACGAAGGTGCTGGCCGACTACGAGGGCTTAGAGCACCGCGAGCCCTTCGAGAACCTGCTGGCCCAGGGGATGGTCCAGCTGGAGGGCGAGAAGATGTCCAAGTCGAAGGGGAACGTCGTCTCGCCCCAGCGGATCGTCGAGGAGTACGGCGCCGACACGGCGCGGCTGTTCATGATGCAGGCCGCCCAGCCCGAGCGCGACTTCGACTGGAGCGAGGAGGGCGTCCGCTCGACGAACGCCTTCTTGGGTCGCCTGAAGGAGATGGTCGAAGAGTACGCGTCCGAGGAACCCGACGGCGAGTACGACGCCGTCGCGCGCTACGTCGAGAACGAGATCGAGGCGACGATCGCCATCGCGACCGACGAGTACGACGACCTGACCTTCAACAAGGCGCTGCGCGAGACCCAGGATCTGACTCGGACGCTGCGGCAGTACGCGAATCACGCCGAGCCCCACGCCGAGACCTACGAGCGCGGCCTCTCGGCGGTCGTCCGGCTGCTCGCGCCAGTTACGCCGCACCTCGCCGAAGAACTGTACGAGACGCTGGGCCACGACGACTTCGTCGCCAACGCCGAGTGGCCGACCGCGACCGTCGACCGCGGCCGCGTCGAGAAGCGCCGTCGCCTGGTCGAGAACACCCGCGAGGACGTCCGCGACATCATCGAGGTCGCCGGCATCGAGGACCCGCAGGGCATCGACGTCGTCGTCGCGCCCGACTGGAAGTACGACGCCCTCGAGATCGCGATCGAGAGCGACGCCGACAACCTAATCGGCGAACTGATGCAGGAGAGCCACATCCGCGAGCAGGGCGACGCCGCCGCGGACTACGGCCAGAACCTGCAGGCCGAGCGCGAGGCCCTCGAGCGGAGCCTCGAGCCCGACGAGGAACACGAGGCTCTCGAGGCCGCCGCGTGGCTGCTCGAGCGCGAGTTCGACGCGCCGGTTCGGGTGCTCCGGGCCGACGAGGCCGACGAGAGCGTCCTGAAAAACGCCGAGCCGGGTCGGCCGGCGATCGAGATCGAGGACGGAAACGAGGACTGATCGGCTCGCTGCCGCATCGCCGCTGGTACCGGTTCATCGCCGGCCGGTCGCGGACGGTCGCCCGTTCCGTGTATACTTTTCCAAGGGAATTCGGTACCTGAGAGCGTAGTTTCATTTCGGACGACGTTGGGAATCACCCGCATGGATAGGACGGGCGTTCTCACCGTCGTCTTGGTCGTACTGCTGGCCGTCTCCCTGGCGATTACGCCGGCCCTCGCTCAGGAAGGCGTGCAGGGCGGCGAGGACGGAGCAGACGACGAGGGCGGGATCGAGGGCGCGATCAAAGGAGTCGCGGAAGCGCAGGGGGCGATGGGTGCGGTACTCGTCCTCGCCGCGGGCGCGATCCTGTTGACGGTCTGCGTCGAGAAGCTGATCGATTACCTCACGCGAGCGGCCTTGGGGTTGCGGATATCGCTGTTCGCGCTCGCGATCGTCTTCACGGGGTTCGAGTTCGACGATACGATCCTCGCGCTCGTGCTCTCCGACGGCGGCCTCGAGGGGGCGGCGCTGGGGACGGCGCTTGGAACCGGGCTGGCGATCGTCGGCGTCACGCTCGCGCTCGCCGCGATCGTTGAGCCGTTTCCGGTCGACCTGCCGACGGACTACGTCGCCCTCTTCGCGCTGGCGCCGGCGCTGCTGGTGCCGTTCGTCCTCGCGGGAACGCTGACGGTCGTTCACGGCCTCCTGCTCGTCGGCGCGTTCGTCTCGATATTCGGGTACGTCATCGCGCGCGAGTACCGACGCGACACGCCCGTCTTCCGGAACACCGAGCTCGGCGAGGAGCTCCAAGCCGACGGCGGGATCGCCCTCCCCGGCTCGATCTCGGAGATCCCCGAGGATCGCCTCGTCGCGGGCCGGTCCGCCGCCGGCTGGCTCTGGCTCGGCTTCGCCGTGCTCGCGCTCGGCGGCGTCGTCTTCGCGTCGATGCTGCTCGAGGCCGGATCGGAGGTCGCCGTCGACGGGTTCGGCGTCGAGGGAACCGTCTTCGGCGCGACCGTCCTGACTGCGATCCTCACCTTCGAAGACGTCATGCTGACGATCGAACCGGTCCGGCGGGGCGTTCCCGAGATCGGCGTCGGCAACGTCATCGGCAGCGTCCTCTTCTCGGTGACGGGGAACGTCGGCGTGATCATGTTGCTGAGCGAACTCACCGTCTCCGGGCCCGTCCTGACGTTTCACCTGCCGGCGGTGATCGTCGTGACGGCCCTCGCCGCGTACTTCCTCCACGAGGGACGGGTGAAGCGGTGGCACGGGGCCCTGCTCGGCGCGCTCTACGTCGCCTACTGGATCGTTGCGCTCGTCGTCTTCGGTGGCGTTCCGATCGGCGGCTGATCCGTTTCCGGACAAGTGCGCGATTCCCTACCCCCGCGCTTGTCTTTCACCGTCCGCGGTACTCGTCCGTCCCGCCGTCGCGGCGTCCGTCGTTTTCTCGGCGTCGCGGCCGACGCCGCGCAGCGGCCGGCTGCGAGTGCCGGACCATCGTTTACGGATCGCCGGCGCGTACCGCATCGGGATGCTCGAACTCTATCAGGCGGAGGGCTGCCCGCACAGCGAGACGGTCCGCGAAACGCTGACCGACCTCGGCGTCTCGTACGTGATCCACAACCCGCGCCGGCCCGGCCACGAGGGCGGCGACGTGCTCAACGAACAGGCGCTCGACGCGATGACGGCGATCGGCGGTGAGGACATGATTCCGTTCCTCGTCGACACCGACCGCGGGGAGACGCTCTACGAGAGCGAAGACATCGTGGAGTACCTCGAGGAGCACTACGCGTAGCGCGACGCCCGAGTCCGAGGGCGAACGCAGTCAGTCCGCAGCGACCTCGAGTCGCGCCTCCCGTTCCTTCCCGATCGCCTCGACGAGCAGTTCCGCGACGTCGACGATCTCGATCTCGTCCTCGAAATCGCCGGTCTTGCGGCCGTCCTCGTACATCGTCATGCACATCGGGCAGGCGACGACGAACTTCTCGACGGCCGCGCCGGCGGCGGTGTCCTCGAGCGCTTCCCGAAGCCGTTCCTCGCTCGGCTTGGGATCCTCCTCGAAGTCCATCCAGAGGCCGCCACCGCCGCCGCCACAGCAGAACGAATCGGCGCGGTTGCGGGGCATCTCCGCGAGTTCGCAGCCCGTCGCCCGAATGAGTTCGCGCGGCGCCTCGTACTCGTCGTTGTACCGGCCGAGGTGACAGGGGTCATGGTAGGTGACGGTGTACTCGAGTTCGTCGCCGTTCAGATTCAGTTTCCCGTCCTGAACGAGCTCCTCGACGGCCTGCGTCCAGTGGTAGACCTCGATCTCGCCGTCGGCGTTCCAGTCGTCGGTGTAGTCGAACGGCATCATCGGGTCGTCGGCGAACTCCTCGAAGTCGACCTCGGGATACTCGTTTTTGAACGTGTTGTAGGAGTGAGGATCGGTGCAGACGATTTTGTCGAACTCGCAGTCCTCCCACGTCTCGACGTGGTGCCCCGCTAACTCGACGTAGAGGAACTCCTCGCCGATCCGGCGGACATCGTTGCCGTCGTACTTCTCGTCCTCGAAGAGGATGCCGAAGCTCACGTCCGCTTCCTGCAGAATGGTCGCCAGCGACCGGGCGACCCGCTTGTTGCGCTCGTCGTAGCTCGGGTAGTCGCCGACGTACCAGAGGTAGTCGACTTTCTCCTCGCGGGCGTCCGAGATATCGAACTCGAGGTCGTCGGCCCAGTCGGCCCGATTCCGCTGCGAATCGCCGAACGTGTTGCCGTTCTGCATCACGTTCTGGAAGACGTCCTGGACGGTCGCGGGGACGTCGCCCTGATCGGTCATCTGGCGCTGCAGGCGCGTGAACGACTGGAGGTGCTCGATCTCGACCGGACAGGCGTCCATGCAGGCCATACAGGCCATGCAGGACTCCATCGTCTCGGTGTCGATGACCGAGGTCCCACCGTCGGCGATGATCGGCTGCGGTTCGGCGCCGGCCTCGCGCTCCTCCCGGTAGCGCTTGAGATCGAGGATGACGTTGCGCGGGTCCAGCGGCCGATCGGAGGCCTTGGCCGGACAGACCGACGAACAGCGCCCGCACTTGGTACAGGCGTCCTGATCGAGCAGTTCCTTCCAGGTGAAGTCGTCGATGGACTCGGCGTTGGTCGCGTCCAGATCCGCGGGGACGTTCGGCAGCCGCTGGCCGGCCTTCTCGTCGCGCGTGACGACGTTGGCGAACGAGGAGAGCATGTGGAACGGCTTGGCGTACGGGATCCACGCGATGAAGAAGAAGGCCAGCAGCGAGTGGGACCACCAGGCGAGCCAGTGGAGGTTCTCGACGTTCAGCCCGGCGGCGTTGAGCCCGGCCTGTTCGGGACCCAGCGTCGGCAGCCCGGCAGCCTCGAACGCCAGCGCCATCCCGTAAGCGACGAAGCTCACGACCTCGTGGTCCGGAATTCCGGCGCTGTAGACGCGCAGCCCCTCGAGCAGGAAACCGCCGACGCCGAGGAGAAAGAGCGTCCAGACGAAAAGGTCGTCCTCGCCGGTGGTGTGTCGGCCCCAGAGCCGCTCGTTGCGGACCCAGTACCGGCGGTAGATGGCCATCCCGAGGCCGACGACGAACAGCAGGCCCATCGCGTCGACGACGAACTGGTAGGCCAGATAGAAGTCCCCTTCCCAGAAGTGCCCCTGAAAGATCGGCTTGTAGACGTAGCCGTCGACCGCCAGGATCGACGTCGCGATAAAGAGCGTCAGGAAGCCCCAGAGGATGAACGCGTGCATCAACCCGCCGTAGAGGTCCCGATCGAACTGCTTCTCGTTCGAGAGGACGATCTTCGCCGCAGTCAGCGTCCGCGACGGGAGGTCGTTCAGGCGTGCGAAGGGGTCGTCGTCGCCGGCCGCGTACCGGGCGAACCGCCGGTAGACGCCGTACAGGAAAACGGCGATCGTAATCGCCGTCAGGAGATAGAACACGGCGTACTCCGTGGCGCTGATGCCCCAGTAGGTCTCCCGCGCGACGTCCGACTGGGCGATAACGTTCATAGTCAATTACCCGGAAGACTGGACCTTAATTCTTGTCCCGATAGTTACCGGTCCATCCCGTCGCCGTCGTGCGAAAATTCGAAACCATTTGCGAGTTTCCGACGGTTCTACACGATCGATATCTCGCCAACGCTATCTGGCAACAGGCTTAAATAGCCGCCCGTCGGGAGTGTCCACGCATGAACGAAAAAACGGAGGAACTGCGGGACATCTTCACCGACGTCACCGACGGGGAGGAAACCGTCACGGAGTCCCAGGAGGACACGCGGGGCTCCCTCGAGCGGGACGAGCGCACCGACGAGGAGCGCCTCGAGAACGTCATCAGCCAGATGCGCGAGCGCTACGAGTTCGAGACCGATCTCTCGAACGACGAGCTCATCGAGCTCGCGGAGGCGTTCTACGAGGACGAGAGCGACGAGGAGATCGCCGAGGACCTCGGCGTCGACGCCGACGAGGTCTTCGAGGCGCGGATGTCGCTGCACCTCGTCCGCGACGACGACGCCGACGAGGTCGACCTCACGGCGATCCGCGGCCGCGAGGAGGACGACGCGACGCTGGCCGAGGAGTACGGCGTTAGCGAGGACCAGATCCGACGCTACCGCCGCGTCGCGGCTGCCGAGGACCAGTCGCGGACGGCCAACGACCGCTACCGAGACGAGTTCGACAGCATCCTCGCGGACGCCGAACTCTCCGAGCAGATGACGACCGACGTCCGCGAGGACGGCCTCGAGGACGCGACCGAGGGGATGGAGACGGACGTCGACTTCTAACGAGTCGACGGATCGATTCCGCTTGAGGTCGATTCGGCTCGGTTCGGCGGTGACGGGCGAGCACCGTCGACCGCGCGTTTTTGTACGAAGGGGCGGCCAGACGCCCCGTGTCCCGCTCCCTCGTCCCGTTTAGCGATCTTCGAACGGGCGCGTACTGTCCGCGGAAGTGTTACTACCGGCGTACCGCTGACGACGACCAGCGGCAGCCACCCCCGGAGGTCGAGGCCGTGCGCGACCTCGCGACGCGCTACGACGAGTTGCTCGAGGCGCCATCGGCCGCTCTCGCCGACGAACCGATCGCCGTCTCGGCCGCGCAGTACCGGGAGACGCTCGAGGCGACGCGGGAGCGGCTCGGCGGCTCTGCGCTCGAGTCCGAGCCGGGGACTGGAGCGGCCGACGATGCGACCGACGAACGCGACCGCTGGCGCCGCCTCTGCGAGCCCGCTGCTCGGAACGTGCTGGCCGCCGGTCGGGACTGTCGCGGCATCGTCCACAAGGTGCTCGAGGACCCGCTCGAGCCGGTGCTCGTCTCTGCGGGCGCGCCGCCCGAGCGGGGCGTCTGGGACCCCCAGTCGGTCCACGCCGTCGCGGCCGCGAAGGCGCTCGCGTGGGAGCGCGAGACGGCGGTCGACCGGGCCTGGCTCGAGTACCCGGCCTACGGCGTCGTCCGGTCGATCGCGTTGACGACGCGGCGGAAAGCCCGCTACCGGCGGGTGCTGCGGACGGTCCGGGAGCTGGACGGGCCGCCGGCGCGCACGACCAACCGCTCGAAGTGCGAGAGCTGTGAGTTCGCCGACGAGTGTGGCGTTCGAACGCGGACGCTGCGATCGCTGTTGGGGTTCGGATAAACGCGGCCACGCGGTGCGAGGTCGATTCGGCCGATCACTTGGAAAAGAGACTCGTGTGGACCGGCGCGAACCCCTCGGGTTCTGCTCCGGATTCGGTTTCCGCGTCGGTGTCGGTGATCATCCGCCCCGAGAGTCCCTCCTCGAGCAGTTCGGACAGCGGCGGACCGACCTTCTCGGGTTCGACGAGGAAGGCGTCGTGGCCGTGGTCGGACTCGATGACGTGGTGGGCGACGTCGACGTCGGCCTCGCGGGCGGCCTCGGCGAGCGCTTCGGACTGCTCGACGGTGAAGTGCCAGTCGCCGGTAAACGACAGCAGGAGGAGTTCGCCCTCGAAGGCGGCTAAGGCGTCGGCGTCGGACTCGTAGCCCGCCGAGAGGTCGAAGTCGTCCATCGCGCGGGTCATGTAGAGGTAGCTGTTGGCGTCGAACCGGTCGACGAACTTCTCGGCCTGATAGTCGAGGTAGGACTCGACCTCCCGGTAGGGGAAGAAGGCGGCGGCGGGGTCCGGCGGCTCCTCGCGGACCGTCTCCCGGCCCGCCGAGCGGCGGCCGAACTTGCGGGCCATCGAGGCCTTCGAGAGGTACATGATGTGACCGATCTGGCGCGCGCGTGCGAGCCCGTCCTCGGGTTCCGGGCCGCCGTAGTAGTGGCCGCCGTTCCAGTTAGGATCGCTGGTGATCGCCCGGCGGGCGACCGTATCGAGCGCGAGACACTGCGCGTCGAGCCGGCCGGCCGAGGCGACGACGCCCGCTCGCTCGAGGTCGTCGGGGTAGCGACGCAGCCAGTCCAGCACGTTCATGCCGCCGACGCTGCCGCCGACGACGGCATGCAGGCGGCCGACGCCGAGTTCGTCGAGCAACTGCCGCTGTGCGCGGGTCCAGTCCCCGACCGTCACCGGCGGGAAGTCGGTCCCGTAGGGCTCGCCCGTCTCGGGGTTCTCGCTTGCGGGCCCTGTCGTCCCGTAGCACGAACCGGGGTTGTTCGCGCAGATGACGTAGTACTCGCTGGTGTCGATCGCCTTCCCGGGCCCGACGACGTCGCCCCACCAGGCGCGGGCCTGCCCCGCGGTGTCGCCGCCGGAGTCGGGTCGTCGCGCGACGTGCGCGCTGCCGGTTAGGGCGTGGCAGATCAGGACCGCGTTGTCGCCGGTGAACTCGCCGTAGGTCTCGTAGGCGACCTCGAGGGAGGGGATCGACTCGCCGGAGAGGAACTGGAACTCTCCGAGGTCGATCGTGTTTTTCGTCGTCACGGCTGTCCACCCTCGCCGTCAGTCGCCTGCGTCGCCGCCTCGATCGCCTGCTCGAGGTCGGCCAGGATGTCCTCAGGATCCTCGATGCCGACCGACATCCGGATCAGGTCGTCCGTGACGCCGGCCTCCTCGCGTTCCTCGGGCGAAAGCTGGCCGTGCGTCGTGCTCGCGGGGTGGATGACCAGCGTCTTCGCGTCGCCGATGTTCGCGAGGAACTGGGCGACCTCGACGTTCTCGCAGAACGTCTTGCCGGCCTCGAAGCCGCCCTCGAGGCCGAACGCGACCATACCGCCGAAGTCGTCAAGATAGCGGCTGGCGTTGTCGTGGGTCGGGTGGTGCTCGAGGCCCGGGTAGGTGACCCAGGCGACGTCCTCGTGATCGTCGAGGTAGTCCGCGACCACGGCGGCGTTCTCGCAGTGCCGCTGGACCCGCAGGGGCATCGACTCGAGGCCCTGTAGAGTCTGCCAGGCGTCGAACGGCGACTGCTGGTTGCCGAGGCTGCGCAGCGAGCGGAACCGGACCGTTTCGGCGAACGGCGCCTCGGGGAAATCGCGCGAGAAGTCGACGTCGTGGTAGGCGTGGTTCTGGCCGGCGATCTCGTCGTAGCCGTGCGCGCCCCAGTCGAAGGAGCCGCCGTCGACCAGCACGCCGCCGACGGTCGTGCCGGAGCCGTGGAGCCACTTGGTCGTCGACTCCCAGACGACGTCGGCGCCGTGCTCGAGCGGCCGACAAAGCGCGGGCGTGGCGAAGGTGTTGTCGACCACGAGAGGCACGCCGTTGTCGTGGGCGATCTCGGCGACCCGCTCGAAGTCGGGCGTCACGAGCGACGGGTTGCCGATCGTCTCGACGTGGACGAAGGCGGTGTCCTCGTCGATCGCGTCCTCGTACGCGTCGTACTCGAGCGTCGGCACGAACCGGGCCTCGATGTCCCGACGGCTCGCGGTCTTCGAGAAGTAGGCCGTCGTCCCGCCGTAGGTGTCGGTCGAACAGACGACGTTGTCGCCGGCCTCGGCGAGCACGAGGGTCGCCGAGTCCAGCGCGGCCATCCCGCTGGCCGTCGCGACCGCGCCCGTCCCGCCCTCGAGGGCGGCGAGGCGCTCCTCTAAGGTGTTGACGGTGGGGTTGCTGATCCGGGAGTAGATGTAGCCGTCGTCCTCCAGGGCGTAGCGGGCGGCGGCGGTGTCGGCGTCGTCGAAGACGTAGGAGGTCGTCTGGTAGATCGGCGGTGCCATCGCCCCCGTTTCGGGATCGGGATGCTGTCCCGCGTGGACGCTTCGCGTTCCGAGCCCGCGCCCGGAACAGTCCGACTCGTCGGTCCCGTCGCTCGCGTCGTCGCTCATGTTTAGTATGCATACTACTCCACGCACATATGCGCCTCAGTAACGGCAAAATCCGCTGACCGTGGGTGAAAATCACACGGTTCGACGGACGACGGGGCGGCCGGTCGAAAACGATTCGAACGGGCGACGGCGGGCAGCGAACCGAACGGTGGAGGGTCGACGGAAAAGGAAGGGGAGGGCGAAATCGGCGAGCGTCACCGCACGCGACCGAGTCGACTACCGGTTGTAGCCGTGACCGACGTACAGCGCGAGCACGTTGACCGCGAGCAGCGCGAGGAACGTGAGGGTGACGCCCGGATCACCCAGTCCCTGCGCGAGCAGCGGGAGGTGGACGAAGGGGAGGGCGATTGCGACCCAGAACGAGAGGAACTGGGCGGGACCTTTGAGCGAGCGGAGGACTCGTCGTTGTCGATCCGCCTCAGGGTTGGACGGACCGATCGATTCGTTCGAGAGCGGGGAGTGGTTTGACATCGTCGTCGGTTCACCTCTGCGTACGACGGACATTCACTCCGGACATCATATAATGGGCCGAACATTGGCGTCGTTTCGGTCCGTTTCACGTCCGTAGCCGGCGGTGAACCACGATTCGAAACGGCTCGAGATCGCGTCTAAAATTTTAAAACAGTCTCTCAAGCAGTATTTTCGATCTGGATTGAGTGTCTCCCCGAGGAGAACGAGAGGCGTCAAACCCGCCGTTGGCCGCAACCGGTCAGAATGGAGATGCGAAATGCCAATAGATAATGTGTATTGGTAACTAGTCCGTACTAGGACCGTCGAACCAGTCAGCCCCGAGCATGACCGGCGGCACCGCCGAGCGCAATCCCCTTGTACCGTGGCTCCGATCGGTCCGACATGAGCGAGCGCACGGCGACCGTGACCCGCGAAACGGCCGAGACGGCCATCGAGTGTACGATCGCGATCGACGGGGACGGGACCGCGGCGGTCGACACCGGTATCGGTTTCTTCGATCACATGCTCGAGTCAGTCGCCAAACACGGCCTGTTCGACCTCGAGGTCGACTGCGACGGGGACCTCGAGATCGACGACCATCACACGGTCGAGGACGTGGCGATCGCGCTCGGGCAGGCCGTCGACGAGGCGCTGGGCGACCGCGCGGGGATCGTCCGCTACGCGGATCGCCGCGTCCCGCTGGACGAGGCCGTCGCCGGGGCCGTCGTCGACGTCAGCGGCCGGCCGCGGTTCTACTTCGAGGGCAACTTTTCACAGGAGTCGATCGGCGGGTTCACCAGCGACATGGCCCGCCACTTCGCCGAGTCGCTGGCGATGAACGCCGGCCTGACGCTGCACCTCGAGGTGACGGGCGAGAACGCCCACCACGAGGTCGAGGCGCTGTTCAAGGCGCTGGCGCGGACGCTCGACGACGCGACGCGGCTCGACGAGCGCCGGGAGGGAACGCCGAGTACGAAGGGAACGCTGAACGAGTAGCGACGGGACGCTCGGTCGACACTGACCGCTCGTTTGGCACTGATTTACGATCGGTTTGACTTTCGAAACGGCGAGTCCGAGACCGCCGGTCCGAGACCGAGCGCGTTAGGCCCGGTGTAACTCGCCGTCGCGGTCGACGAACTCGTCGTTCGCGATCGCGTGGTCGATGATCGCGTCGACCGCCGCGGGCTCGAGGTCGTACGCGCCGGCCGCCAGTTCCGCCGCGTCGTCCCTGTCGACGGGGAACTCGCGGTTGCGAAGCAGCCGGATCACCTTGCCGTAGGCCTGCGGCGGGCGGTTCGCGCCCGTGTCGGTCCCGTCGGCGGTTCCGCTCGCGTCGCTCGAGCCGGGATCGGACTCCGACTCGGACGATCGTGCTGCCGTCCGGTCGGTATCCGCCGGTTCCTCGGTGTCGTCCGGTTCGACCGCTCCGTCCGGGTTCTGTTCAGACCGATCCGCACTCGAGTCGACGCCGTCCGCCGCGTCGGTCTCGAACGTAACCCCCGACTCCGGTTCCGACGACGGCCCGTCGGCGGTAGCGTCGGCAGCAGCAGCGGTCGCGCTCGAGTCGCCGTCCGAGACCGTCGCGTTCTGACCGGTCGTCCGCCGGCGCGTTCGCGTGGTTTCGTCGGCGGCTGCGACGACGGTTCCCGAATCTGACGCCGCGTCAGCCGTGCCGTTCGAATCCGAGTCGCCGCTTTCCGCCGGCGCCGCACCGGCTCGGGCCCGAGCGAGCAACGGCTCGAGCAGCGTCTCGAGTCGGGCCCTGCAGTCCTCACAGCAGACGACGCGGCGCTGTTCGGCCTCGGTCGGCTCGAGTTCGGGCGGGACGACCTCGAACGCGCCGACCGCCTCGGCGTCACAGAAGTCACAGCTCCGGAGTGCGCGCATGGATACGGGCGCCGGTAGGCGCCGGGCGGGTAAAAACGTCCGTCAGACGGGTCGGCACGGGTTCGAGCGCCGGCGCGGCCCTCGAGCGGCCGAACTGCCAGCGCTGGGGGAGGGCGACCGACGACAACCACCGACCATTATACTCTCGCCCCCGTACACCCGGGAAGAATCGACGAATGTTCGACGAAATCATGGAGAAGTTCGAGGGATCGCCGAGCCAGCAGGCGGTGATCCGACTGCTCCTCGAGCGGGGCTTCTCGGTCAACGACGAGGGGCGGGTCGTCTCGGGCGGCATCGAGATTCCGAACACCGGGATCGCGCGGGAGATCGACGTCGACCGGCGGGTCGTCGACTCGACGACGGACGTCATCCTCGAGGATCCGGAACTGCGGCGGATCTTCCAGAACATCTCGCAGGTGCCGAGCCTGATGGACCTCGCGCCGGTGCTCGATCTGACGGTGCTGACGATCACCCCCGACAACGCCGAACAGGAGGGCATCGTCGCGGGCATCACCGGCACGCTGGCCGACAACGGCATCTCGATCCGCCAGACCATCAGCGAGGACCCGGAGTTCACCGACGAGCCGAAACTCTACCTGATCACCGACCAAGAGCTGCCGGGTGACGTGATCACCGAGATTCGAGACCTCGAGTACGTTCGCAAGATCGAACTGCAGTAGTCGCGGACGGATCAGGCGTCCTCGAGTACCCGCTCGAGCGCGCTCGTGAGTTCCTCGAACCGGTCCATCGACATGCTATCGGTCGTCACCCAGACGCCGTGTTCGCCGCGGATGACTCGGGAGAGATAGCCGTTTTCGAACATCCGGATCGTCGCCTCGTAGTCGCCCAGTTGCGTGTTCCGGTAGGCCGACTGCGAGCGAAAGCCCATCCGCTCGTGTTCGGCGAAGCCGACGAGGTCGGCGGTCCGCTCTAGGTCCGACCGGAGATAGAGCTGATCGACCTCGTCCTCGGTGAAGTACGTGACGCTGCGGAGTTCGTCGCCGACCGTCGTTCGGCAGACGGACATGATCTCGTCGGCCAGTTCGGGATCGATGTCGACGTCTTTCATGAGTGTCACTATCACGGCGACGACGATAAAAGGTGAGTACGGTTCGACCCGGCCGTAGTGTCGACGGGAGTGTCCACGGGACGGCCCTCGAGGCCGCGAGCGCGGGACCGACGGTCTCTTTTCGGCGGCGACCGTAGAGTCGCTATGGTCGAGACGCGGGTCAACGGCGGTGACCGGCCGTGAGTCGAACGTTCGAGACGATCGCCGAGCCCGCGACCGCGGAGTTCGTCGTCCAGGGGTCGGAGTTCATCGGGCACGCCCGACCCGTCGACTCCGTCGACGCCGCGGAGGCGTTCGTCGAGCGGATCCGCGAGGAGTACGCCGACGCCACCCACAACGTCCCCGCCTACCGGGTGCGGGCCGACGCCGACGGCGACCTCCTGCGGGAGTACTCGAGCGACGACGGCGAGCCCTCCGGTTCGGCGGGCAAGCCGGCGCTGAACGTCCTCGAACAGCGCGACCTCGAGAACTGCGCGGTCGTGGTCACCCGCTACTTCGGCGGCACCGAACTCGGCGTCGGCGGGCTCGTCCGGGCCTACTCGCGGGCGGTCAAAGAGGCAGTCGACGCGGCCGGCGTCGTGGAGCAACGCCCCCACGAGCGGGTTGCGGTCACCGTCGAGTACGACGATTCGGGCACCGTCCGCGGGATCCTCGAGAGCGAGGGCTACGAGTTCGAGGCCGACTACGCGGCCGAGGTCACCTTCGACGTCCGCGTGCCCCTCGAGGAGGCCGACCCCTTCCGCGATCGGTTGCGCAGCGCGACCAGCGGGCGGGTCGACCTCGGCGCGGACGACGAGTAACTGATTCTCCGGGAGCGATTCGAGTCGAGAAAAGCGCAGTAGTGCGGCGAACTGAGCGAGCGGGGGTCGGTTAGGCGTCGGTCGCCGCCGGCGCGGAGAGGCCCGACTCGCTCTCGTCGGCCACCCGTCGGTTGCGGACGGAGAAGCCGACGAGCAGCGCCAGGCCGACGGCGCGAAGCGACACCGTGAGCGGGAAGATCGTCAGCGCCGCCGGAACGCCGGCCAGTTCGATCGCGGCCTCGAGGATGAGCAGCGGGATCTCCGGCACCATCAGTAGGATCGAAGCGAGCGAGTAGACCGCCCGTTCCGCCCCCGAGACGGCGGCGAACTGGTACCCGATGATCGTCACGCCGAGCGCGTAGATCCCGAGGAACATGCCGAGCACCGGGATGACGACCTCAGGAACGAAGAACCCGAGGTCCGCGACGTCGGCCAGACTGATGACGGCGTTCGTCCAGCTACCGTCCTCGCCGCGCTGCAACAGGAGAATGCCCGGCGAGAAGACGAAGGCGAACGGGACCAGGATCTTGTTCAGCGAGAGCAGGAACGCGGTCGTCGCCGTCTCGAGTTCGTCGGCTTTGGCGACGCCGGCGCCGGCGAACGCGGCGACGGCGACCGGCGGCGTCACGTCGGCCATCAGCCCGAAGTAGAGCACGAACAGGTGCGCCGCCAGCGCGACGATGCCCGCCTCGACCAGCGGCGTCTCGAGCATCGCGATCAGGATGATGTACATCGCGGTCGTCGGCATCCCCATCCCGAAGATGATCGACGCGACGCCGGTCAGCGAGAGCAGGATCAGCGTCGATCCGCCGCTGACGGCGTCGATGAGCGCCGCGAGGTTCGGGCCGAGCCCGGTGACGCTGATGACCCCCGGCACGACGCCGGCGGCGGCCACGGCGACGACGACCGTCGTCGCGGTTCGCGCGCCCGAGTCCATCGATTTCAGGACGAACGAGACGAACCGGTAGGCCATGTTCGACTCCAGCCCCGGCCGCCCGATTGCCATCGCGGTCCGATCGGCGAACTGGTCGACGTCGTCCTCGAACTCGAGGAACGGCGAGTCGGACCGCGGCCGGGCGAGCAGGAACGCGAGACTGACGAGGACCGCGATCGTCCCGAGATCGCCGAACGCGGCGGCCGCGGCGGCGCCGGCGGAGAGGGACTCGGCGGCCGCGCCGGTGTCGGTTCCAGCCCGGATCGCGCTCGCGATTCCGGTGCCGGTGACGGCGTACGCTGCGGTCTGTGCGAGGTAGATGGCCCCGATCGTCCCGAGCAGCGGGACGCGGGTGTGCTCGTTGTACGCGGCGACGACCGAGATCAGGGCGATGATGGCGACGATGGTGTACCAGCCGGAGCGGCTGATCGACAGCCGAGCGACGACGAGGAAGTACAGCAGGAGGACGACCGGAACCAGGTAGAACCATCCCTCGCGGAACCGGGATCGCACGTTCGGTAACTCCGCCCGCGGCAGGCCGCCGATGCCGCCCCGAACCGCCTCGAAGTGGACCATGACCCACATCCCGAAGAAGAAGGCGATCGCGGGCAGCGTGGCAGCGACGATGACGTCCGCGTACGGGACGCCGAGCAACTCGACGATCAGGAAGGCGGCGGCGCCCATCACCGGCGGGAGCACCTGCCCGCCCGAGGAGGCCGAGGATTCGACCGCACCGGAGAACGAGGGGGAGTACCCCGAGCGTTTCATCAGCGGAATCGTAAACGCCCCGGTCGTCACGGTGTTGGCGATCGACGACCCGGAGAGCATCCCCATGAAGCCGCTCGAGACGACGCTGGCCTTGGCGGGGCCACCCTTTCGGGTCCCGGTCAGCGAGTACGCGAGGTCGATGAACCACTTTCCGGCGCCGCTCATCTCGAGGAAGGCGCCGAACAGGATGAAGATGTAGATGAAGCGGACGCTGACGGTGACGGGCGTGCTCATCACGCCCGCTTCGACCGTGTACCAGAGGTTGTAGACGATGTTGCTCCACGTCTCGGTCTGGATCGCCAGCGAGCCCAGGATCGAGTCCCGGGGGACGATGTGCCCCCATCGAGCGTAGACGATAAAGAAGGCGACCAGCCCCATGAGCAGGGGACCGAGCGTCCGACGGGTCGCCTCGAGGACCAGCAACAGCCCCAGAACCCCGAGCAGGAAGGCGTAGGACATGTCGCCGAGCGGGATTCCGACGGCCCCGAACCCGGTTACGAGCGCCTCGACGATCGGGTTGGTGTACACCTCCTGGACCGGGCTCACGGCCTGGATACCGAAGACGGGGATCTGTCGGATTTCGTCGAACTGGGTCACGATGTAGTGCGCCGGCAGCAGCGAGAGGAAGATCAGGACGACGTCGACGGGCGTGACCCGTCGCATCGCCGGATCGACGAACGCCCAGCGGGCGCCGTCGCCGAGCCGTTCGACGATCCGAGTCGGGGCACTATCCGGGCCGAATCGCTGGCGAACGGCGGGTTCGATCCGTCCGAGTCGCCGCGCGATAGGGCCGTCGCCCCGCGTCGGTGGAAACAGCAGAAACGCCAATACCAGCGCGAAGGTCACGTGGATCGCGTTGATCTGGAGTTGCTGCAGCGATTGCCCGTAGCCGACCTCGCCGAGGTACGGGAGCGTCGCCGCGAACGTGCGGCCGCGGGCGGCGAGCCACAGCTGGAACGCCGAGAACGTGATGGCGACGAGACCGACGAGACCGGCGACCAGCCCGCCGAGCGTTCGCCGGCGCTGGACTTCCTGTAGGATCTCTTCCTGTTCTTCCTCCGAGAGTGTCTCCGTATTGGGCGTGTCTTCGCTCATAGCTGATCAGGGAAAGGAGTGACCGAGTCCGGAGCGGGTACCGGCTCGAGCGGCCGGTCGGCCGCCAGCGGATCGGACAGTCGCTCGGAGAGGCCGCGCTCCTCAACCGAGAGGACCACCGGGCCGTCCGAGCGAGCGACCAGGTCGTAGCGCTCGTCGCCGACGACGAGTTCGTGGCCGGCGACCGAGCCCGGAACGACGCCCAGTTCCGTGTACGACGCGTTCGGGTAGACGACGAAGCCGTCCTCGGTCTCCTCGATCGGTCCGCTGGTCGGCAGCCCCGCTCCGTGCGAGTAAAAGACCATCCGATCCATCCGCAGTTCCGTCCCGTCGACGACGTAGACGTCCTCGACGGGCGTTTTCTCGACGCTGTGCGTGTACGCGAGCGTCACTTCGGTCCCGTCGTCGACCGGCGCTTCGATCAGGTGCTCTCCGGTATCGGCGTCCGCGACGACGAGCGTCTTCTCGTCCGCGGCGGTCGCGACGGCGATAGCCGACGCTCCGAGCACTGTCAGTACGAAAAAGGCAACGACGACGTGCCGACGGGTTACGTTCACGGTCAAGAGATGAAAGGGTGGGTCCCGAGCCGGTGTTAGTTGAAGTACGCTGCGGCGCCGGGGTGGAGGTCGATCGGCATCCCGTCCTGGGCGGAATCGGCGCTGATGAACTCGGCCTTCTGCGTGATCTGGTCGGTGTTGTCGAAGATGGCCGTCGTGACTTCCTCGACGATCTCCTCGTCGACCGCCTCGTGCGTGGCGATCATCGCCTGGACCGAGACGGTCTCAACGTCCTCGTCGATGCCGTCGTACGTGCCGGCGGGGACGGTGTCCTCGGCGAACCACTCGGCGTCGCCCATGATGGTTTCGCGAACGTCGCCGGAGATCTCGACCAGCGAGATGTCCGAGGTCGTCGCCAGCTCCTCGATGGAGCCGACCGGCCAGCCGCCGACGACGAAGGCCGCGTCGACGTCGCCGTCGCGGATCTGGTCGGCCGCGGTCGCGAAGTCGGAGTTCTGCTCCTCGAAGTCGCCCTCCGAGAGCCCCGCGGACTCGAGGATCTGCAGGGCGTTGACCTGCGTCCCGCTGCCGAGGTCGCCGGTGTTGACCGTCGCGCCCTCGAGGTCAGAAAGGGACTCGACGCCCGAGTCAGCCTGCGTGATGACGTGGATCGTCTCGGGGTACAGCGTCGCGACGCCGCGGATGTTCTCCAGGGCGTTGCCCTCGAACTCCTCGAGGCCGGTGCCGTTGTACGCGAAGTACGCGATGTCGTTCTGGATCAGGGCGAACTCGGTTTCCTCGCGGCCGAGGGCGCCGACGTTCTCGACGCTCGCGCCGGTCGACTGCACCTGCAGGTCGTGGGGCGTGTTCTCCGAGACGATGCTCTTGAAGTCGCCCGACAGCGGGTAGTAGGTGCCACCCGTGCCGCCGGCGTACCACGAGAGGATCTCCCCGCCCTCGTCGGGGTTGGCGTCCTCGGAGGCGTTGCCGTTGCCACCGTCGCCGCCGTTACCGCCGTTACCGTTGCCGTTGCCGCTATCTTCGGCGTCCTCGCCAACACAACCCGCGAGTCCTGCTACTCCAGCAATCCCACTTGCAGCGATGAATCGTCGTCGATTGATGTCTTGCACCATATCACCTGTATCTCTGCTATTATACTAATAGAGTCTTCGATTTCCCTTTGAGACACGTACCATTCTAGAGTTTTTCCTGTCAAACATATTCCCAATATTTAATAAATAGGAATAGAAGCACGGCCTGAGAACGGGCCGCTACGGCGTCACTACCTGTACTGCTCGTCGCGCCGGCTTTAACCCTCGGAAATATTGCCCGAATATTCACCGGTAATAGTAGCGGCGAGTTCACACGTGCGGTAGAACGGATCGCCTCAAGGAGCGGAACCGACGCCCGGACCCGAACGCCTTTCACATGGCCGGTATTCCCCGCTGGTATGAACGGTCTCTCCGCGAGCGATTACACCGACCTCGCACGCGCCGAGGAGCCGCGCCTCTCGCCCGACGGCGACCGCGTGGCGTTCGTCCGTCGCGTCCCCGACGACGACGAGTCGTACGCCGCGACGGTGTTCGTCGCCCCCGTCGGCGGCGACGAGCCGACGCAGTTCACCGCCCGCGACGGCGTCGACGGCCAGCCCCGCTGGCACCCCGACGGCGATTGGCTCGCGTTCGTCAGCACCCGCGGCGAGGGCGACCGGAAACAGCTGTGGGTCGTCCCGACCGACGGCGGTGAGGCCCGCCAGCTCACGGCCGTCGTCGGCGGCATTGGGAGCCTCGAGTGGAGTCCGGACGGCTCCCGCCTCTGTTTCACCCAGCGGGTCACGGCGGCCGACCGCGAGGCGGGCCGGGACCTGACGGTCGACTCCGACTACGAACCCGACGAGCCCGATCCGCGGGTGATCGACCGCCTCATCTACCGGGCGGACACCGAGTACGTCGACGGCCGCCGGAGCCACGTCTACGTGCTCGACCTCGAGACGGCGCTCTCGGGCGACCCCGTGCTCGAGGCCGGCGACGACGACGCTGAGGCGGGTCGTACCGCCGCGATCACCCGCGTCACCGACGGCGATCGAGACTACATCGCGCCGACGTGGGGCGACGACGAGACGGTCTACTACGCGAGCAAGGTCGGCGAGGAACCGGACGACTCGCTGCGGTACGAACTGTTCGCGCACGATCTCGCGACCGACGACCGCGAGGCGGTCACCGAGACGGCGGGCTGGCTCGGACCGGACTCGCTCGAGGCGACCGCGGACGGTCGGGTGGCCTTCGAGTACACGCCCGAGGAGCGGGCCTCGATGCGCCAGACCGAGATTCGGGTCCACGACCGCGCGGACGGCACCGAGACGACGCCGACGGCGCCGCTCGACCGGACCGTCGGCCACCGCTGCAGCTTCGCATGGGCGCCCGAGGGCGACCAGCTGTACTTCACCACGCCGGACGAGGGATCGCGCGTCCTCTGGTCGGTACCGGGCGATGCCGGGGCGGAACCGACGCGGGTCTACGGCGAGGGCGCCACCGTCGAGGCCTTCGACGTCGGTCGCGACGCCGTCGCGCTCGTCCAGAACGAGTGGGACCACCCCGGCGACGTCTTCGTGACGACCCGCGGCGGCAACGAGCCACACCGGCTGAGCCGCGTCAACGACAGGCTCCTCGCGGATCGGGCGGTCCGCCGGCCCGAGGAAATCCGATTCGAGAGCGAGGACGGAACGGAGATCCAGGGCTGGGTGCTCACGCCGCCCGCGTTCGACGCCGACGCCTCGCCCGGCGAGACCTACCCGCTGCTGGTCGAGATCCACGGCGGGCCTCATGCCCACTGGACGACCGCGGGGACGATGTGGCACGAGTTCCAGACGCTCGCAGCGCAGGGTTACGTCGTCTTCTGGTGCAACCCGCGGGGCTCGACGGGCTACGGCGAGGATCACGCGATGGCCATCGAGCGCGACTGGGGCGACGTGACCTTGACCGACGTGCTCGCCGGCGTCGACGCGGTCTGCGAGCGCGACTACGTCGACGCCGAGGAGGTGTTCGTCACCGGCGGCAGCTTCGGCGGCTTCATGACCGCCTGGGCGGTCGGTAACACCGACCGCTTCGCGGCGGCCGTCGCCCAGCGCGGCGTCTACGATCTGACCGGCTTCTACGGCTCGACGGACGCGTTCCACCTGATCGAGGGCGACTTCGACACGACCCCGTGGGAGGAACCCGAGTTCCTCTGGGAGCAGTCGCCGGTCGCCCGCGTGCCCGACGTCGACA
The DNA here is from genome assembly GCF_054654555.1 of Halopiger thermotolerans. NCBI lineage: Archaea > Methanobacteriati > Methanobacteriota > Halobacteria > Halobacteriales > Natrialbaceae > Halopiger > Halopiger thermotolerans. The sequence continues at coordinate 349,158 of NZ_BAAIEU010000001.1, forward strand.
CGCCGACGCTCGTGATGCACTCGGAGCGGGACTTCCGGACGCCCGCCAACACCGCCGAACTGTTCTACCTCGGCCTGAAGAAACACGGCGTCGACACTCGGCTCGTGCGCTATCCGCGGGAAGGCCACGAACTCTCCCGGTCGGGCGAGCCCGCCCACGTCGTCGACCGCATCGAGCGGATCGCCCGCTGGTTCGACGGCTACTCCGACCGCCGCGAGGTCCCACCGGCGATCGAGCGCGACCGCGACGCGGGGCTCTCGGCCGCCGAGGAGTCTGACGCGGACGGCGGCACGGACGAGGAGTGACTGGCGGGTCCGACAACCGGTAGACGGCCGCGCGCTCGGCGTTCGACCGGAAACGAAGGGGTCGTCGCAGGGGTCAGGACTACGGCCGTCGCACGCGAAGGGAGTGGTATGAACAAGAACGTCGGCGGCGCCGATCGCGCGCTGCGGATCGTCCTCGCCTCGGTGCTGTTGGCGATCGGCTACCGAAACCGAGACAAAACGGCCGGCGCGCTCGCGTTCGTCGCCGGCAGCGACATTCTCGCGACGGCGGTCATCCAACGGTGTCCGGTCAACGCCCTGTTCGGGATCGATACCTGCTCCGGACGCTGATCGGCTTTTCCGCACCTCTCGAGAAACGAGAACGGTCGCGTCGCGGGCCGAGAGACGCCGCTGTGTCACACCTCATCCGACAAGTGTCGAAACATCGACGCCCCCGGCACCTGCGGAACCGGTTCGAACTGAACGGTGACCGCGACCGATCAGCCGCTCGAGCCGCCGATCTCGTCCTCGTCGGGATCGTACGCGTCGACGTCGTCGACCGGGGGCGCGCCGACGGCCACGACTTCGACCGCGCCGTCGGCGTCGTCGGGATTGAACGCCCGGTGGGGCGACTCGGGGTGAGCCGTGAATATCGATCCCTCGGGGACGACGAACTCCTCCTCGGGCGTTTCGACGTGCAGCGATCCCGAGAGCACGATAAACGCTTCCTCCTGGGTGTCGTGGTAGTGGTACGCCAGCGGCAACTGCTCGCCCGGCTCGGCCCGGAAGCGGTTGAGCGCCATCTTCTCGAGGCCGGCCGCGTCGCCGACGCGGCGAAGGTCGCAGGGTCGGCCGTCGACCGCCTCGAGCGCGTCCGGATCGATAACTGCGTATGCGTCGTCGTCCATACCCGTGGATTACGTCCGATCGGCAAAAATCCAGGTGCTCGCGCTCGAGCGGGAACGGGACACAGCGGTGCGAGGTGACTAGCGGGGTCGCCGGGCTCAGGTCGTGCGGAACGCGCGGTCTCCGGCGTCGCCCAGTCCCGGCACGATGAAGCCGTTCTCGTCGAGGTGGTCGTCGATCGAGACCGTCAGCAGGTCCGCCTCGGGGAACTCCTCGTCGACTCGGAGCAGCCCCTCGGGCGCCGAGACGGCCGAGAGGACGATCAGGTTCTCGGGCTCGACGGCGTTCTCGGTGACGTGCTCGAGGACGGTACACATCGTGGAGCCGGTCGCGAGCATCGGGTCCGCGATGATGACCGTGTCGTCCTCGGTGATCTCGGGCAGCTTCACGTAGTCGACGGAGATCGGGAACGAGCCGTCCTCCTCCCGACCGGCTTCCTCGTCGCGGCTCGCGCTGATGACGCCCTGTCGGGCGCGCGGGAACGCTTTGAGCAGCCCCTCGACGAACGGCGTCGCCGCACGCAGGACGTTGATGATAACCACGTCGTCGAGCCCGCGGACGCGCTCGCCCATGGTCTGCTCCAGCGGCGTCTCGATCTCGACGTACTCCGTCTCCATGCGGCCGTCGATGATCTCGTAGCCGCAGATGCGGCCGAGTTTGACCAGGCCCTTCCGGAAGCTGACCTGCTCGGTTTCGACGTCTCGGAGCCGCGAGAGGGTGTCCTTCGCCAGTGCGTGGGTGATCAGATAGGCGTCGTCCCGATCTTCGATCGGCATATCAGTACAGCCTGCCGCCGGATAGTTTACGGTATCGATCAGCCGCCGGTGTGCCCACCGTTCGCGCGGTTTCGCGGGGCTCTCGGCGCGTCCGGCCCGTCTCGAGGGGGTCGGCCGCGCGGGCTCTTGCCGGTCGACGACGAAAGAGCGCGTTACGATCGGCTAAGAATCGATTACGGCCGCGAAATTACATCGGTCGCCCGTTCGCTCGGTCGCCGGTCGGCGGCCTCGAGGGCGGTCGCGGGTCGGAAAACGGGGATTTGTCGGACGAACTGGTCGAAACGGTGGCCCCGGTTTAATCGGCGAATCGGCGAAGGCGCCCTCGAGGACGATGACTCACCAGCAACCGCAGCGACAGCACCGCGAACGGTCCGAGTACGAGGCGATGAACGAGCAGTCCGGGCAGATGCAGCAGGGAGAAGACAGAATGCAGATGACGGACATGCAGTCGGGCGCGCGATCGGAGATGGGCGGACGGATGGGCGGTCGGGGAATGCAACCGCAGTCCCAGCAGCAACAATCGCAGCCTCAAACCCAAATGCAGCCTCAAACCGGCGGAGCGCGCTCGTTCGAAGACCACCTGACGAACGAACTCCGCATCGCCCTCGAGGACTTCACGGAGCTGTCCCACGTCGCCGGCTGGTGCGCGAAGGAGTGTGCGGGGATGGGACCCCACATGCAGACGTGCGCGCGCGTCTGCCACGACATCGCCGAAATCGCCGAACTCAACGAGAAGATGATCGCGCGCGACTCGATGTTCGGGCCGGAGCTCGCGGAGACGTTCCTCCGCGTAGCGACCGAGGGCCTGCCGGAGATCCGCCAGCACGGCCAGCATAGCCCCCTCATCGCGGAGACCGTCGCGACGATCGAGCGGACGATGAACTCCTGCGAGACGGTGCTGGGGATGGTCGGTCAGCAGGGAGGGGCGGGAGAGATGGGCCAGCACGGTCACCAAGGCGGGATGAGCCAGCACGGGCAGATGGGCCAGCAGGGACAGATGGGCCAGTGGTAGCCGAAATCGCCGCGAACGGGCACGACCGCCGGTTCGAGCCGGCCGGCGCGGCGGCCGCGCCGACCCCCGCAGATTTCGGGAGGGCGGAGAAGTTTATACCGACGCGTCACTAGTACCCGGTCAACCGAATGGAAGAGAGCATCTCGGGATTCAAAGTTCGCGGTGACTGGGGAGACGTCGTCGAGCACGGCGAACGGATCACCCGCGCGCTCCGAGACGCGGGCGTCCACGACCCCGACGAGGAGATCGTCCGCGTCGACGACGCCGAAATTGACGGCGCCGACGACCGCGACGAGGAGCAACTCGCCGACGCCTTCGAGGAGTGGGAGGAGTGGCGGCCCAAGGCCCACGAGACCCTCGAGGTCGACGTCAGCGAGAAGACCGCCGATCAGGCCAGCGTCGAGGAGGGCAAGGGCGAGAAGGCCGGCAAGGGCCCCGACGAGGACATCAAGACGGCCGGCGAGAAGCTCTCGGAGTCCTACGAGCAACTCGAGGAGGACGACGCCGAGGCCGCGATGGACAACTGGAAGGAGTCGATCGATTACGTCGCGCGCGCGGCCGACTCCGCTAGCCGGAAGGCCCTGCGCCGGGTCGAGGACACGGTCTACCAGAACGTGATGACCCAGCTGGCGCCGTACTACTTCGACAACGAACTGATCAGCGCCAACATTCAGCAGTCGGCCCGTGGCGGAAACGGCGACGAGCAGTTCGTCTTCGAGGTCAACGTCAACGACGACGCGCTGAAGGCCGACGTCTCGGATCGGCTCGCCGAGTTCGACGACGAGATTGACCGCTGGCACGTCGAGATCGAGAAAGACACCGACGCGGCCGAGGCGATCGAGGGCGCGGAGCCGCCGCCGGAGCCCGACGAGGACTCGAGTTCGAAGTCGACGACGAACTGAATTGGACCGCCCTCGATCGTCCCGGTTCGATTCGAAACTGCATCCGCGAGCCGTCGGTTAGTGACTCGAGACCGAATAGCGGATTCCACACTGGTACTCGAACAGAGACAGAGGGGCGATCGAACCGGAGCGGACTGGAACCGCTTTTGCTACGCTCCGGATCGATCCGGCGTCTCGGCGCCGGCGTCGCGTTCGTCGTCGGCCGTCGCGTCGGGCCCAGCTTCGTCGTCCGTCGCCTGTTGGCGACCCTCCGCCCGGCCGATGCCGGGGATCGCGACGCGGCGTTCGACGCGGTCCATCAGGTTCGTCGCCGAGAGCACGATGCCGAGGTAGACGACGGCGAGCAACAGGTAGATCGGCGTGTACTCGAACGTCGAGGACGCGATGCGGCTCGCGCGGTAGTAGAGTTCGGGCACCGTGATGAAGCCCGCCAGCGAGGAGTACTTGATCAGGTAGACGAGTTCGTTCGTCCACGCCGGGATCGCGTACCGCAGCGTCTGGGGGAGCACGACGTAGCGGATCCCCTCGAGTTTCGAGAGCCCGATCGCCCGCGCGGCGGTCAGTTGGCCCTCGTCGACGCTCTCCAAGGCGCCGCGGATGTACTCGGCCTGGTAGGCCGAGCCGTTGATCGTGAAGCCGAGGATGGCGATCCAGAACGCGTACTCGGGGACGAATCCGCGGCCGATGACGCTGATGTCGTTGAGCCAGACGGCCAGCGGAAGCCCGTAGTAGAGGACGAACAGCTGGGCCAGAAGCGGCGTCCCGCGGATCAGTTCGGTGTAGGCCAGCGCGAGCCAGCGCAGCGGGCCGCCGTACACCCGGAGGACGGCGACCGGCACCGCGATGCAGAACCCGAGCGTGATGGACGCGGCCGTGAGGACGATCGTGTACCACGCGCCCGAGGCGAGCGCGGGCGCGATGTCGATCGCTAACGCGGCGCCTTCGAACAGGCTCGCGACCCAGCCCATCGGGATCTCGATCGGCCCGACCGCCGCCACCTTGCCCTCGAACATCGCCGCGACGGACTCGAGCGGGGCGACCGGGAGGAACTGCTCGCCGGCGCCGGGGCCGATCCCCCACTCGCCGAGCGTCCAGTCGTACAGCCAGCGGGTGATGAGCCAGCCCCAGAAGAGGGCGAACCCGAGGGTCGCGGGCGTCCACTCGACGTCCGCGAGCGAGGAGCGGAGCCGCTCGAGGGCGATCGACGGCGCGGACTCGGATTTCGCGCTGCTCATCCGACTACCGCCTCCGTTCGGTCACTCATGGCCGTCATGGCGAATGCTCTCGAAGAACTGTGCGGTTCGTTCGCGGTCCGGGTTCTCGAACAGCTTCTCGGGCGGGCCGCGCTCGACGATTTCGCCGTCCGCGAGGAAGGTGATGTTCGTCGCCCCGCCGCGCGCGAAGCGCATCTCGTGGGTGACGACGACCATCGTCATCCCCTCCTCGACGAGTTCGGCCATTACCTCGAGCACCTCGTTGCTCAGTTCGGGATCTAAGGCGCTGGTCGGCTCGTCGAACAGCATGACCTCGGGGTCCATCGCGAGCGCGCGGGCGATCCCGACGCGCTGTTTCTGGCCGCCCGAGAGCTGGGCCGGGTAGGAGCCGGCCTGGTCCGCGAGGCCGACGCGCTCGAGTTCGGCGTCGGCCCGCTGGCGGGCCTCGTCTTTCGATAGCCCCTTGACCTTGCGGAGCCCGAGCGTGATGTTCTCGCGGGCGGTGAGGTGGGCGAAGAGGTTGATGTCCTGGAAGACCATCCCGATCTGCTGGCGGATCTCGTTCGGGTCCGTCTCGGGCGCCGTCACCTCCGTGTCGCCGAGGTAGATGTGGCCGCTGTCGACGTCCGTGAGCAGGTTGAGACATCGGAGCAGCGTCGACTTGCCGGAGCCGCTGGGACCGACCAGCACCTCGACGTCGCCGCGGTCGACCGCGAGGTCGACCCCGAGCAGGACCTCCTCGTTGCCGTAGGACTTGTGGAGGTCCTCGATCCGCAAGAGCGGGGCGTCCGTCCCCGTTCTCGGTTCCGCGCCGCCGGGGTCGTCGGCTGCGCCGGCGGTCGATGCGTCGGTGTCGGTGCGTCGGTCGTCCGTATCAGGGTGGTGGTCGCTCACGACGATTCACCTGGAATTGCGAAGCGGTTGCTCACGAAGTCGAGCGTCCGGTTGGTCGTAAACGTCAGTACGAAGTAGATCAGGCTGATGGCGAGGATCACCTGAAGGACGGCGGTCGTCCGCTGGGTGAACAGCGCCTCGCTGCGCATCAGGAGCTCCCCGAGTCCGATCGCGAAGGCGATCGACGTGTCCTTCAGCACGATGGTGAACTCGTTCTGGAAGCCGGGCACGCTGCGGCGCAGCGCCTGCGGGACGATCACGTACCGGATCGCCTCGAGGCGGCTCATCCCGATCGAACGGGCGGCCTCCATCTGGCCCTCGTCGATGCTCTGTAGGGCGCCGCGGAAGATCTGGGACTGATAGGCGGCGCTGCGGAGGCCGAGCGCGAGCGTCGCCGCGAAGAAGGCGTTCGGCACGTCCGTCGGGGCCGCGAAGGGGGTCGGTCCGAGGACGAGATCGATCGCCCGGAGCGTCCACTCGAGCGCGCCGATCGCGATCTCGATCGGCAACACGAAGAACGTGATGAGCATGATGACGAGGATCGGCGTGCCGCGCAACAGGACGCCGAACTTCCGGACGAACGCGCGCGAGTAGCCGTCCCCGTACGTCTCGATCGCGCCGGCCGGAAAGCCCGCGAGGAAACCGAGCAGGAGGCTGGTGAGCGTCAGCGCGACCGTGATCACCGCGCCCCCCAGTAGATACGGCGCATTCCGGTAGACGAACCCCCAGTCCTCGCCGAAGCGGCGGGCGACCTGCTCCTCGGTCGGGAGGAGCCCGTCGACGAAAAACGGCTGCAGCGGCGCCCGCAGCTGCTGCTGGGCCTCGAGCGGGACCGAGACCTGCGCCTCGAGGGGGAGCGACAGCGTCGACGCCTCGACGAGCGGTGCGACGGAATCTATGGGCATGGCCGGTCAGCTTACTCCTGGGTTTCGTTGCCGTTCCCGCTTCCGTCGCCCTCGAACCACTTCTGCGTGATCTCCTCGTACTGGCCGGAGTCGCGGACGGCGGTGATACCCTCGCTGAGCGAGGTTCGGAGGTCGTCGGCGTTCTGTCGCACGCCGAACCCGTACTGTTCGCCGGTGTCGAAGGTGAACGCGACCTCGACGTCGCGGTTGCCCGCGAACGTCTCGCCGACCGGTTCGTCGATGACGATGGCGTCGAGCAGGCCGCGCTCGAGTTCCTGGACGGCGTACACGTAGTTGTCGTAGGACGTGTACTGGTTCTCCGAGATCCGGCCTTCGGCGATCAACTGCTCCCGGACGATGGTCTCGCCGGTCGTCCCCGACTGGGCGCCGACCTGCCGGTCTTCGAGGTCCTCGATCGACTCCGGCGAGAAGTCGCCGCCGGACTGGACGAGCACCGACTGGTTCGCGCTGTAGTAGGGCTCGGTGAAGGCGATCGTCTGCTGGCGCTCCTCGGTGATCGTCATCGCCGCGGCGATCACGTCGATGTTGCCGTTCTCGAGGGCCGGGATCAGCGAGTCGAACTCGAACTCCTTCCACTCGGTCAGTTCGTACTCGGTCTCGTCGACGACCGCCTCGAGGAGGTCGATGTCGAATCCGACGATCTCGCCGTCGCGAGTCATCTCGAACGGCTGGAACCCGGGCGCCGTGCCGGCGATAATCTGGTTGTCGTCCGCGCCGCCGGAGCCGTCGCTCTCGTTGGCGTCGCTTTCGTTGTCGGAGCCGTTCCCGCTTCCGTTACTGCCACCGTTCCCGCTCTCGCCACCGTCGCCGTTTCCGGCGTCCTCGAGACAGCCGGCGAGGCCGGTCACGGTGACGCCCGCGGTTCCGGTCAGTTTCAGGTACGTCCGTCGGTCGAACTGGTCGGTCTCGTCCACCATTGCTCTATGTAGTACTACTGAGGAAGCGGTTTAGGTGTTAAGATTCGACACCGTCGTTTCTGCCCGATCGTCCCGAGAAAATAGGATCGGTAAGCAGTTTCTTCACTACGGATGACACGACGACGTTCGAGTCGCGGGCCTCGAGGTCGGCACACACTTGTAGGATCGACAAATAGACCCCCGTAGATGGTCGAACCTGCGACGATCGCGACGTTTCTGGTAGCCGCAGTCGCCAGTCTGTTCATGGCCTGGGCGATCGGCGCCGGCTCGAGCGGCTCGACGCCGTTCGCGCCGGCGGTCGGGGCCAACGCGATTTCGGTGATGCGAGCCGGCTTCCTCGTCGGCCTACTCGGTTTCGTCGGCGCCGTGTTACAGGGGGCGAACGTCTCCGAAGCGGTCGGCGCCGAGTTGATTCAGGGGGTGACGCTGTCCCCGCCGGCGGCGACGATCGCGCTGACGATCGCCGCCGCGCTGGTCGCAATCGGCGTCTTCGCGGGGTATCCGATCGCGACCGCGTTCACGGTGACCGGCGCGGTCATCGGCGTCGGGCTCGCCATGGGGGGCGCGCCGGCGTGGGCGAAGTACACGGAGATCGCCACGCTGTGGCTGCTGACGCCGTTCGTCGGCGGCGGTCTCGCGTACGGCATCGCCCGGCTCCTCCGGGCCGAACCGATCGACGAGGCCTACCTCATCATGGGGCTCGCCGCGTTCGTCGGCGTCCTCGTCGCCAACATCGAGTTCGCGCTGCTCGCACCCAACCGGTCCGGCGGCGACTCGATCGCCGGCGTCGCCGCCGACGCGCTCCTCGGCTCGAGCGTCGTCGGCGTCGCGGCGGTGACGCTCGTGATCGCGGCGCTGTGGGCCGCCGTCCTCGCGCTCGACCTCCGCTCCGGCCTCGAGCGCGGTGAACGCCACTTCCTGCTGGTGCTGGGCGGCCTGGTCGCGTTCTCCGCGGGCGGCAGTCAGGTCGGGCTGGCGGTCGGGCCGCTGATCCCGCTGTCGGGCGACGTCGGCCTGCCCTTGCCCGCGCTGCTCGTGGGCGGCGGCTTCGGCCTGCTGCTGGGCTCGTGGACCGGCGCGCCGCGAATGATCAAGGCGATCTCGCAGGACTACTCGTCGCTGGGGCCGCGCCGGTCGATCGCCGCACTCATCCCCTCCTTTATGATCGCCCAGACGGCGGTCCTGTTTGGCATCCCGGTCTCGTTCAACGAGATCATCGTCAGCGCGATCATCGGCAGCGGCTACGCGGCCTCGGGTTCGGGGGGCGGCGTTAGCGCCCGAAAGATGGGCTACACCGTCCTCGCGTGGATCGGGTCGCTGGCCGGTTCGATCGCGGTCTCCTACGGCGGGTTCACCGTCGTCGAAGCGCTCGTGCTGTGATCAGTCGGCGCCAGCCCTCCGGCGGGTCCGTCGCCCCGGCCGCACCTGTGCGCGGACCGAACGGTCTTTACCTGCGGGGTGGCGAGTGCCGATATGGACGTGGACGCGGACGCCCCGGCCGATCCGGACGACCTGCTCCAGTGGCGGCGCGACGCCACGACGTCGCGCGCGATCCGACTCCTGTGGTCGCTCGGCGTCGGCACCTTCTTCGCCGTCATCTCGATCATCGTCTTCTGGCGGCTCTACGACCTCACCCGACAGATAGGGGGTCGATCGATCGTCGTCGCGCTGTTCGCCGCGATCGTCGCGACGGCCCTCGCGCTGTCCGTGAGCGATAACACCGTCGGCCACCTCGAGCGACTCACCCGACGCCTCCCGGTCTCGAGCCCGTCGGAACGGGCGGCCGAGCGCGCGTCGGACGCCGCGCTGGGCGCGATCGCGATGGCGACGGTCATCGTGGCGCTGATGGCGATCGGCCGGTACGTCTCGCAGAACGGACTGCTCGGCGACCTCGGCGCGGGGCCGTTTACGGGCCTGGCGGCGCTGACGATTCCGCTCGCGCTCGCCGCGCTCGTCCTCTCGTCGTTCCTCGAGTCGGTGGGCGCGTTCGATCCCGATGAGGGCGTGATCTACCTCTACGAACCCGAGCAGGCGATCGACCTCTCGGTGATTCAGGGGATTTCGATGCGTTCGATCGGCGACGCCGTCGTGCTCACGCTCGACTACGCCCAGCCCGGCGGACAGTACGTCGCCGGGCCGCGCCGGATCGTCGTCCCGCCGGCGATCGCCGCCGAAATAGAGACCTACGTCGAGGAACACGGGAGACGGGCCGAGGCGTGACGAGCGCGACCGCGGTCCGTCGCATCTGCTGGGTCGCTGAATTCTGAATTACTGCGTCTCTGCGTCTCCGAACCACTGCATCGACCCGATCACGAGAACAGAGGCTGCTACTCGACCGTACTATCCGTCACGTCGCTGGGCTCGGCGTTGCCATCCGTCGGCCCGCCCGTCTCCGCGCCGTCCACGTCCGGCGGTTTCTCGACTTCCTCCTGCTCGAGTTTCGTCAGCCGGGCCATCATGATCCGGGTGTTCTCGACGTCCTCGACGGTGATCCGGACGCCGTCGTAGGTGATCTCCTCGCCCTCCTCGACGAGCCGGCCCGCGCGGTTGAAGATGAAGCCGGCGATGGTCTCGAACTCCTCGCCCTCGGGGAGGTCGATCTCCAGGGCTTCGTTGACGTCCTCGATGTTGACCTCGCCCCGAACCAGCACCGTGCGGTCGTCGATCTCCTCGATGGGCTGTTCCTCGCCGCCCTCGAGGATCTCGCCGATGATCTCCTCGACCATGTCCTCCATCGTCACCAGCCCCTCGGTGGTGCCGAACTCGTCGATGACGATGGCCATGTGCATCCGGTTTTCCCGCATCTCGGTCAGGAGCTCGTCGACGTTCTTCGACTCGGGGACGTGCAGCGTCGGCTGGATGAGGTCCGCGAGCTCGAGGTCGCCGTCGTTGGTCTCGCCGTAGTTGAGATCGCGCACGAGGTCGCGGATGTGGACGACGCCCATCACGTTGTCGAGGCTGCCCTCGTAGACGGGGATCCGGGCGTGGCCGCTCTGGATACAGGTCTCGATGGCCTCGTCGATGCTGGCGTCCTTGGGGACCGCGGTCATGTCCAGTCGCGGGGTCATGACCTCCTTGACGATGGTGTTGTTAAAGCGGAAGATGCGCTGGAGCATCTCGTGTTCGTCCTCCTCTAAGACGCCCTCGCGCTCGCCGGACTCGATCATCTCCTGGATCTCGTCGCGGGTGACGTAGGGGGACTCGATCGCGCCGCTCGAGCCGATGAGCTGGTTAACCTGCCGGGTGAGGTAGTCGAAGACGATGATCAGCGGATAGAGCACGTACTCCGTGAGCTTCAACGCCCGCGAGACGCGCAGCGACCACGATTCGGTGTTCTCGACCGCGTAGGACTTGGGCACGCTCTCGCCGAACAGGAGGACGATCGCCGTCACGCCGAAGGTCGACAGGAGCACCGGCGTCAGTCCCGATTCGAAGTAGAGGCCGAGGAGCGCGGTCGCGATCGACGACATGGCGATGTTGACGAGGTTGTTTCCGACAAGAATCGTCACCAGCAGGCGGTGCGGATCCGATTTCAGGGCTTCGACGAGTTCCGCCCGGTCGACGCCCTCCTCGACCATCCCCTCGATCCGGTGTTTCGGCAGGTTGAACATCGCGATCTCCGAGGAGGAGAAGAATCCGGAGAGCGCGATGAGGACCACGATCGAGAGGAGTCCGACGATCGACACCGTCGACCGGTCGAGCTCGAGTCCGACCACTGGGAAGGCGGCTAGCACGGCCTCGAGCAGCACAGACAACGCCATTGATGGTATGCATTGGAACCCGATCGGTTAACCGTTTACCATTTTCGGGTTCGCGTGGCCTTTCGTCTGCGTCTGCGTCGGCGTCCACGTCGGAGTCCGCGTCCGCGTTTGCCCGCGTCGATCACCGGCGACGACACGTTTACGCCGCTCGTGGCCGAACGGACGCACATGTCGAGCACCAGTGCCAGTACTACCAGCGCCGGCGACGAGCCGCCGATTACGTTCTATCGGCTGCAGGGATGCCCGTACTGCGAGCGCGTCGCTCGCCTGCTGAACGAGTTCGACCTCGAGTATCGGTCGCGGTTCATCGAGCCGATGCACTCGCAGCGAAACGTCGTCAAGCGCGTCGCCGGCGTCCGGACGGTGCCGGTCGTCGTCGACGAGAACACCGGCGTCACGATGGCCGAAAGCGCGAACATCGTCGAGTACCTTGAGTCGACCTACGGGGACGGCGGTGACGCTGCGACCGACGGAGGTGAGGCCTGATGCCGGACTTCGAGGTCGTCGATCTCGGCCCCGCGGACGAACCCGAGGCCGGTGAGGAGGCACCCGACTTCACCCGGCCCCTGGTGAACGACGAGTACTGGGAGAACCGCTCGCTGTCGGCGCTGGCCGCCGACGCCGAGCGGACGATCGTCGTCTTCACCCCGATGACCGGCTCGTTCCTCGCGAAGTACGTCTGGGACGAGATCGACGAGCGCGGCTGGAACGACGCCGACGAAACGCGGGTCGTCGGCGTCACCGCCTCGACCCCCTACGGCGTGAAGCGGTTCCTCGAAGGGAACGGCTACGACGCCACGCTCTTTGCGGATCCGGGCGCCGACGTCGCCCGCGACTACGGCATCGAACACGACCTCGACGGGATGGAAGGGATCACCGAACCCCGACCTGCCGTCTTCGCCGTCGATTCGGACCTGACCGTCGAGGACGCCTGGGTCGCGACCGACTGGCCCGAGTTCCCCGACTACGACGAGCTCGAGGAGCGGTTCGGCCTCGAGTAACAGTACCCCGCGGGCGCCGATCCCAGTTCTCCACGGCGCCGATCGTCGCCGTTCCGGACGTCGCATGACGGTACGCTTTTGCCCGCACCGGCGCGAGTAGCGCGTATGAACGTCGACGAATCCGGTTTCGAGTACGATTTCGACGGCGATCCCGACGTCGACGCCGAGACGCTCGAGCGCGCGGCCGAAGCGATCCGCGGGGGCGGCCTCGTGGTCTACCCGACCGAGACGGTCTACGGCCTCGCCGCGGACGCGCTCGACCCCGACGCCGTCGAGCGCGTGTTCGAGGTGAAAGGACGGGACCGTTCGAAGCCAGTCTCCCTCGCGGTGCCGACGTTCGAGACCGCGATCGAGGCGGGATATATCGAGGCGACCGAGCGCGAGCGCGCGTTCGCCGCGGAGTTCCTGCCCGGGCCCGTCACCGTGCTCTGTGAACGCCGCGAGGTCGTTCCGGACGTGCTGACTGCGGGCGGCGAGCAGGTCGGCATCCGCGTGCCCGACTGCGAACCCGCCATGGCCTTGCTCGCGGCGGCCGAGCGACCGATCACGTCGACCAGCGCCAACGTCAGCGGCGACCCCAGCGCCCGCACGGTCGAGGAGATCGGCCGGCAGGTCCGGGACGAGGCCGTCGTCCTCGACGGCGGCGAGACGCAGGGCACCGAGAGCACCGTCGTCGACCTCTCGACGGGGACGATCCACCGACGGGGCGCGCTGGCCGACGAGATCGAGGCGTGGCTCGAGGAGGCGGCGGAGTAAGCGGGTCGAAGCGACGCCGCGAGGCGTCGAAACCTCGGAATCCAGAGACGCGGGTCTCGAGGTCGGAGGGTGAGTGAGCAGAACGAGAGAAGAAAGCGAGCGCAGCGGCAACGGAGAACCCAAACCGCGAGCGGAGAGTCGGCTTATTCGGAGGAGTACTGTTCGGCGGCGACGGTGTGCTCGGAGCGACGGCGGTCGAACCAGCGCGAGAGGTCGTGCGCGAACAGCGCGACCGACGTGCGGAATCGGTGGGACGCGGGCGAGCGGAACAGGGCGATCAGCGACCACATCGTCCCTGCGGCGAACGCGCCGGCGGCGGAGAAGGTCATCCCGAGGGTGAAGAAGGTCACCGCGTAGACGTACCCGATGCCCATCGAGGGGATGCTGGTCCCGAGGGGGACGTTCGCGTTTGCGTTTCGGAGGGTCGGTGCGAGGAAGACGATCGAGAGGCCGCTTCCGAGCATGAAGACGAGATCTTGCCACATCATCATAACTACTTACTCGGTCACGAGTTAATAACTCGCTCGGTATTGAAATAGGTAATTAGGCCGTATTGTCGTCGATTTCGGACGGTTCGGTGACTCGCCGGTATCCGACGGGATGACGGCAGCGAATAACCCGCTATTACGCCGGGGTATCGCGACGGAGTTTCGGGTAGTCCCCGATTAGGAGTCGGCGGTCCAACTCCGGCGCTCGGCCGGTCGTCGAGGGCGCGCCGAGACGAACCCGCGCGGACGAAATCGCACGATCCCCGACCGGTAGCCCGACGCCGGTCGGAATTCGAGAGAGAAACGAGTACGGAACCGCGGGGTGGCCGCTCAGTCCTCGAGCACGCCGTCGGCGACGAGTTCCTCGCGGGCGTCGGCCATCGAGGTGACGACGACGTCGCAGTGGGGTTCGACCGCCGGCTTCGGGTCGAAGCCGATCGCGAGGCCCGCCACTTTGAGCATCGGGAGGTCGTTCGCGCCGTCGCCGACCGCGACGGTGTCGTCGAGGTCGACGCCGACGTCCGCAGCGAGGTCCTCGAGGGCGTCGTCCTTGGTGCCCTCGATGAGCGGGCCCTCGACCGCGCCGGTGAGTTCGGTCTCCCCGTCGTTCATCGGCAGTCGGTTCGAGACGATGTGGTCGACGGTCACGCCCTCGCGCTCCAGGGCCGCGGCGACGCCCCGTTCGAAGCCGCCGGTCAGGATGGCGGTCGTGACGCCGGCCTCGTTCAGTTCGGCGATGAGGTCGGCCGCGCCCTCACGGAGGACGACCTCGTCGAAGGCGGCCTCGGCCTCCTCGGCGGCGAGGCCCTCGAGTAAGGCCGCGCGCTCGCGGAGGCTCTCGGCGTAGCCGATCTCGTCGTTCATCGCGCGTTCGGTGATCTCGGCCATGTCCTCGGCGACCCCGCAGCGCTGCCCGAGCAGGACGGTCATCTCGGAGTCGGAAAGCGTTCCGTCGAAGTCGAAAGCGACGACTGTCATCGACCGCCGATTGTGCGGCCCGGAATAAACCAGTTCAGGTTTCCCCTCGCGACGGCGAGGATGGCACCGGACGAGAGAGGAAGGGAAAGCGATGGAGCCGCCGGTTCGATCTCACAACGAGCCGACGCGAAGCCCACAGGTATATGACCGCCGCGGGGAGTATGTCCTGCGTGACCGACGACGGGGCACCATCATCGTCCGAACCGCCGGCGCCCGACTCCCCCGAGTCGCCGCCGTCGCCGTTCGACGAGGGCGATTTCTTCCGACAACTCGTAGCGAACACCTCCGAGGGACTGCTGACCATCGACGAAGACAGCCGGATCCTCTTCGCGAATCCGGCCATCGAGGAGATCCTCGGCTACGACCCGGGCGAACTCGTCGGGAACTCGAAGATGGTGCTCATCCCCGAGCGGCTCCGGCCGGCCCACGCCGCCGGCCTCGAGAAGTACCTCCGGACGGGCGAGAAACACATCGACTGGGACGGCATCGAACTGCCAGCACTGCACAAGGACGGCCACGAGGTACCGGTCCTAGTGAGCCTCCGCGAACACAGCTATCAGGGTCAGCGGATCTTCACCGGCCTCTTCCGGGACATCTCCGACCGGAAGGAGCGCCAGCGCCGCTTCGAGGCGGTCTTCAACAACACGTACCAGCTCACCGGCCTCCTCGAGCCAGACGGGACGCTCCTCGAAGTCAACCGGACGGCCCTGGAGTTCGCCGGCGTCGAGCGCGAGGAGGTCGTCGGGAACCCGCTGTGGGAGACCCCCTGTTTCGCCGCGAACGAGAAGGGACAGACGGTTGCGCGGACCGGCGTCGACCGGGCCAGTGCCGGCGACTTCTTTCGGGACGAACTCCGAGTACAGCAGACGAACCGGACCGCCGTCATCGACTTCTCGATTCGCCCGATCGACCGCGACGGCGGCGAACCGCAACTGCTCGTCGTGGAGGGGCGCGACGTGACGGCCCTCAAACGGCGCGAGCGGCACTTGCAGGTCCTCCACCGGCTGCTCCGGCACAACCTGCGCAACGACCTCAACGCGATTCACGGCTTCGCGGAGCTGCTGCTGGAGGAACTCGAGTGCGAGTTCGACCCCGAGAGCGACGGTGAAACCGGGGGCGCAGATGCAGACGCCGACGCGAACTCGCTGTCTGACGACCGCACCGACGCTGCCCGCGCCGAGGACCTGTGCGCGTACGTCGCGGAGATCGCGACGACCGCGACCGAACTGATCGAGACGAACGAGACCGCGAAGGAACTGGCCGACGCGACCCTCGGCGGCGAGCGACCGCGCGAGCCCGTCGTCCTCGAGGACGTCCTCGCCGAGGTCGTCGCCGACCTCCGCGATCGGTACCCCGAGAGCGTACTCTCGGTGACCGACCGCACCGCATCCGGGGAGCCGACGGTCGTCGCCGCCGACTCCCGGCTCCGGACCGTCCTCGAGGAAGTGATGGACAACGCCGTCCGCCACACCGACGAGCGGCCGGAGATCGAGGTCGACGTGGCCACGACCGAGACCGACGTTGCGATCCGCGTCACCGACAACGGCCCCGGCATCCCCGAACCCGAGCGAACGGGGATCTTCAACGAGGAGCCGATCACGCAACTCGACCACGGGAACGGACTGGGGCTGTGGCTCGTCGGGCTGGTGCTCGAGGAGTACGGCGGCGACCTCGAGTACGAGTCGGGCGCTGACGGCACCGACGGCGGCAGTTGCGTGATCGTCCGCGTTCCCCGAGCGACGGACGACGCTGCAACGGACGACGAAGTGCCGGATCGGAACTGAATTGCGCGACCGGAACCTGTGCGCTGCGTTCACCTCGAGATACCGACTGGAACCCGATCGCGAGGCGGCGCCGGGAGTCGACCGCGCCCCCGCTCTCCGGCTACTCGTCCGACATTGCCCGGCTCGCGGTCGGGAACGCGAACCGCCGTTCGCCGGAATCGTAACTCGATTCCGCATCAATACTGTCCGCGGCGAGGTAGTTTTTGCCAGTTGCGGACACAACGGAAGGGTTTACCCGCTCGAACTGATTGTCTCGCGCATGAAGGTTCTGGTCACGGATCCCATCGCCGACGCGGGTCTGGACGCACTCCGAGACGCCGGCCACGAGGTCGAAACGGGCTACGAACTCGAGGGCGAGGACCTCCTCGAGGCGGTATCCGACGCGCACGGGCTGATCGTCCGCTCGGGCACCGAGGTCACCGAGGAGGTCTTCGAGGCTGCCGACGAATTGGTGATCGTCGGGCGCGCCGGCATCGGCGTCGACAACATCGACATCGACGCGGCGACCGACCACGGGGTCATCGTCGCGAACGCCCCTGAGGGCAACGTCCGCGCGGCCGCGGAACACACCGTCGCGATGGCCTTCGCGACCGCCCGCTCGATCCCCCAGGCTCACATCCGCCTCAAGGACGGCGAGTGGGCCAAAAGCGACTACCTCGGCACCGAACTCAACGGCAAGACCTTAGGCGTCGTCGGCCTCGGCCGCGTCGGCCAGGAGGTCGCCAAGAAGCTCGACTCGCTGGGCATGGACGTCGTCGCCTACGATCCCTACATCAGCGAGGAGCGCGCCGAGCGCATCGGCGCCGAACTCGTCGACCTCGAGGAGAGCCTGCAACAGGCCGACTTCCTGACCGTTCACACGCCGCTGACGCCCGAAACTGAGGGCCTGATCAGCGAGGAGGAACTGGACATGCTCGGCGACGGCTACCTCATCAACTGCGCCCGCGGCGGCGTCGTCGACGAGGACGCCCTCGCGGCGAAAGTCGAGGACGGCACCCTGGCCGGCGCCGCGCTCGACGTCTTCGCCGAGGAACCGCTCTCGGCGGACTCGCCGCTGCTCGAGCACGACGAGATCATCGTCACACCGCACCTCGGCGCCTCGACCGAGGCCGCCCAGGAGAACGTCGCGACCTCGACGGCCGAACAGGTCAACGCCGCGCTGATCGGCGAGCCCGTCGCGAACGCCCTGAACGCCCCCTCGATCGACGAGAGCGCGTTCCCCCGCGTCGAACCGTACATCGACATCGCCGAAACGGCCGGCAAGGTCGCCGCCCAACTGCTCGAGGGCCGCATCGAGGACGTCGAGGTCGTCTACGAGGGCGACATCGCCGACGAGGACGTCGAGTTCGTCACCGCCTCCGCGCTCAAGGGCGTCTTCGAGCCGCTCGAGTGGCAGGTCAACGCGGTCAACGCGCCCCAGATCGCCGAGGATCGGGGCGTCGACGTCACCGAGTCCAAGACCCGCCAGGCCGAGGACTTCCAGAGCCTGATCTCCGTGACGGTGAGCAACGACGACGACGCCGTGACCGTCGACGGAACGCTGTTCGCGGGCGACGACCCGCGCATCGTCCGCGTCGACGGCTACCGCGTCGACGCCATCCCCCACGGGAAGATGGTCGTCACGCGAAACACCGACGAGCCCGGCGTCATCGGCCTCATCGGGTCGGTCATGGGGAAACACGGCGTCAACATCGCCGGCATGTTCAACGCCCGCGAGACCATCGGCGGCGAGGCCCTGACCGTCTACAACGTCGACAGCGAGGTCCCCGACGAGGCGAAAGAAGAACTCAACGAAGACGACCGGATCCTCGGCGTCGATTACATCACGCTGAACGGCCAGTCCTGATCGCCTCCGGACCGACGCGATCGCAAGATCCGACGATCTAATCGATTACCGACGATCGCGATTTTCCCGTAGCGTTTCGAGTCAAACCGATCGAGAGCGGCTCGGTCGCCGCTCACTCAGACGCGTTGCCCGCGCCGGATCCGGCGGCTTCCGAGTACACCGACTCTAGGTCCGGCGGCGCGCCGACGATTCGCGCGATCCGCCCGTCGATCTCGGACGACTCGACGCCGTCGGAGACGTTCTCGAGTTCCGCCAGCACGTCTTCGGTCAACGCCGCCGCGTCCTCGAAGAGGAACACCCACGTCATCGTCTCCGCGTCCGGCGACTCGCCCGAGACGCCCCAGAGGTAGATCTCCTCGACGGTGACGTCCTCGTCCGCGGGGCTGTCGTACTGACCGGAGATCGTGTTCTCGTGGGGCAGTTCTTCGAAGAGCCGTTTGAACTCCGGATCCTGCTCCGTCAGGCGCTCGCCGTCGCCGTAGCGGGCGTCGATCCGCTGTTCGTAGTCCATGCCGACGACGAGGGCGTCGCTGCCGACGGCGATGGGCGGGCCGTCGCCGTCGTGCTCGACGACGCCGTACCCCCTGTAGCTTCCAGTCACCGTGAACGCGTCGGCGGCGGCGGCGCCCTCGACGATCGTCTCGGCGTCGAACGACCCCATGAAGACCTGACTGAACGACTGGAACAGGTGCGCGTCGACGGTCGCGGGCGACACCTCGAGGAACGACGGCATGTTGGACCCGAAGTCCTCGGGGATCGTGCGGGTGTAATCGAACCGGCAGTTGCCGTCGGTGACCAGTTCGCTGTTTACCAGCCAGGCGTGGAGCGGCGGCACGTCCAGCGCGGGCGGCGTCTCACCGCCGACCGCATCCGCAGGGTTGTCGATTCCGCCGGCCGATTCGTTGCCGGTCTCGGCCTCGACGTCGGTCCCGTTCTCGGTACCGTTCCCTGTATCTGCGGTCTCGTCGCTGTTCATACAGCCGGCGAGTCCGGCAGCCGCGAGTGCGACGACGCCGCGCCGCGTCAGTCTGGTCCGCGAGTCGCTCATACGTGGCGGGACCACGAGGACACTGATAACGGCTCGTGACCGTCTCGCTGCGTGAGAGGTAATCGAATCCGGACAGTAACGGATCGAATACTGTTCGAACTCGGCGACGGTCGGGAGAGGTTCGAAGCAAGTCTCTCGGGATCGGTACAGAACCGGGCGACCTCGTTACTCGAGACGCTCCTCGAGGTGGTCGGCCAGCCCATCGCCGATCTGCTGCATGCCGGTATCGCCCGGGTGGAGGAGATCCGACGCCAGGCCGGTGAGCTCCATCAGTTCGGCGCCCTCGACCAGCGAGAGGTTCTCGTGCGGGGAGTCGGCGACGATCTCGCGCAGCGCCGCGCGGAAGTCGGCGGCCCGCTCGGCGTCGCCGCCCTCGATGACGTCCGCGAAGTACGGGAACAGGGTCACGCACGCGATCGGTTTCTCGGGGTTGGCCTCTGCGAGCCGGTTCGCGAAGTAGTCGGCCCGCTCGCGGAACTGGGCGACGGTGAACCCGCGGTTCGCCATGTTGACCGACAGCGCGAGCGTCGCCACGTCCCAGTCGTCGCGGCCCGCGAGGTAGTCCGCCATCGCCGGCTCGCAGTACGCAGAGCCCGAACAGCCGACGTTCAAGAGGTCGGCGTCAATCCCGCGGGCGACGCGGCTGGCGTAGTTCAGGTGCGGCGCCGAGGACGCGGCCCCCTCGGTGATCGAGGTCCCGTACGCGAGGTACCGCCGTTCGGGGAGTTCGGCGGCCGTCGGCGGCCGACAGTCGCCCGCGACGTCGTGCAGCGCGACGGCGGGGGCGCGCTCGAAGCGAAGGCGACAGACCCGCGGGTCGAACCGGCCGGTGTCGACGTCGGCGCCCGCCTCGAGTCTCGCGAGTCGCTCGGGCACGCTGAACGCGTGGGTTTCGGGTTCGGGGCCGATCTCGAACGGTTCCCAGGGGCGGAACTCGCCCCAGAACGGCCACACGCGCGTTCGGTCGGCCGCGGAGAGCGTGACCTCGATCTCGGCGTCGTCGCCGTCGGGAACGAACCGGAGTTCGCTGTTTGTCGGCCCGCGAACCCGTTCGCGGGCGCTCACGTTCAGTTCCGCGCCCACCGACGCGGGAACGCGACAGAGCTGATCGCCGCCAGCGGTCCAGTCCGGATCGGCGAGTTCGGCGACGTTGTGCAGCGACACGGAGGGATAGCGGTCTCCGATCATCGATTGTGATAGGAATCGAATGAGCGTCATATGATTCTATTGGTATGTATCCTATCGCGATACCGCGTCACGCGTTCGATTCCGGCGCGACCGGAACCGGCAAAAGACCTATCGCTCCGACGAACATCCACACGGACATGGACGACGCCGTTGCGGTCGATTTCGGCGAGGACAGACTCGTCCCCGCCGTCGCACAGGACGCCGACACCGGCGAGGTGCTCATGCTCGCGTACGTCTCGCCGGAGGCCTTAGAGCGAACCCGCGAAACCGGCCGCGCGCACTACTACTCGCGTAGCCGGGACGAGTTGTGGGAGAAGGGTGCGACGAGCGGGCACGTGCAGTCGGTCGAGGAAATCCGGGTCGACTGCGACGCCGACACGATCCTCTACCTCGTCGAGCAGGAAGGCGGCGCATGCCACACCGGCCACCGATCGTGTTTCTACCGAACGATCGAGGGGGAAACCGTCGGGGAGCAGGTGTTCGACCCCGATGCAGTCTACGACGACGACCACGAGTGACGGATGATGAGCGACCGCGACGGATCTCACCGCACCGGCGACGGCGTCGGTGCCGGTGAGCCGACGACCGACGCCGACACGACCGCGCTCGAGGCACTTGAGGCCGCCCGCGAGCGGTTCGAGCACGCGCAGCGACGCATCGAGGACCGCGGCGCCGACACCGTCGAGACCGCCGCGGACGCCTACCGTTCGGCGACGGACCTCCTCGAGGACTACGTCGACCGAGCGACGGGAACCGGCCGGGAGAACTTTCAGGCCTACGTCGAACTCGAGGGACAGTTCGCCACGCTCGTCGAGAGCCTGCCCGACGACCTCCCCGCGCGCGACGCCTTCGAGGACGCCTTAGACGCCATCGACAAGCGCCGGCTCAGCGAGTCCGACTTCGAGCGGGCCCGGGAGGCCCTCGAGCCGGCCGCAGAGTTCGCCGACCTGCTCGACGAGCGCGAGGCCGCCCGCGAGGAGTTGGCGGCAGCGCGCAAGGACGCCAGCAAGCGCCGCCGGGAGATCGAGGACGAAATCAGGTCCAAAGAGCGGCTGCTCGAACTGGGCGACGCCGACCTCGAGGCGCCGGTCGAGCGCCTCCGCGAGCCGATCGAAACCTACAACGAGGCGATCCGCGAGGCGTTCGCGCGGTACCGCAGCGAGGCGTCGGTCCGCGAGGTGTTCGCCCTGCTCGAGCGCAGCCGCCTGTATCCGTTCGTCGAGTACGACCGGCCGCCCGAAGATCTGCGAGAGTACGTCTACAACAGCGCGGACGGCGAGTACACGATCCCCGAACTGCTCGAGTACGCCGACTACTCGCGATCGAAGCTCGAGCACTACGTCGCGGACGCGGACCGGCTCAAGCGCCGGGTCGCGACCCAGCGGACCTTCCTCGACGGGATCGACGCCGAACCGCTGACGATCGACTGGCCGCCCGGGCCCGCGGGCGTCCTTCGCTGCCGAACGCGGGAGTATCGGCCGTTCGTCGAACGCGTCGGCGGCGAGGACGTCGTCGCAGCGCTGCGGGCGGTTCGGGCGCTGCTGAACGACCCCGAGATCGACTACGATCGGCTCCAGACGGCCGCCCAGGCGGTCGCCCAACTGACGCCCGAGCAACGCGAACGGCTGGCCGACGGCCGCGTCGACGCCGAACTCGAGGCGCTGCGCGAGGAGAAACGCGCTCTCGAGGCGGCCCTCGAGGTCGATGACCCGGTGTAACCCGGCTCGTCGCCTCCCCGATCGACTCGACGTATTTCCGTCTGCGCGTTCGTAGGGCGACCACGGCAATGTCTCGCACGCTACTCGTTCCGATGGACGACTCCGAACCCGCTCGAGCGGCCCTCGAGCACGCGCTCGCGGTCCACCGGGACGCCGAAATCACGGTCCTGCACGCGGTCGACGAACTCGAGTCGGGCTACGGCGGCGGGCCGGCGGGTGGCGCCGACGACGCCGAGCCCGTGTTCTTCGAGGACGTCCGCTCGACGGCCGACGAGTACGGCCGGCCCGTCGAAACGACCGTCGTCGAAGGGACGTCGGCGGACGCCATCCTCGAGTACGCCGACGAGCACAGCGTCGATCAGATCGTCATGGGCAGCGAGGGGCGGTCCGGCGTCTCGCGGATGCTGCTGGGCAGCGTCGCGGAAGCGGTGACGCGACGGGCGTCGGTACCGGTGACGATCGTTCCGTCGTGACCGCAGGCGGCGACGCGGCGGACCATAGCGGCGAAACGCCGGGGTTTTCACCGCGAGAACGCAACGGGCCGGCATGGACGACCGGACGGGGACGACGCTCCACACCGGCCTGCTGATCTCGACGACGGCCGCGCTGGCCTGGCTCACGGGACTGCCGATGCTGTTCCCGAGCCTCGGCCCGTCCGCGTTCGTGCTCGCGCTGTTTCAGGACAGCGAGGCGACCGCCCCGCGGCGAGTGATCGGCGGCCACGCGATCGGCGTCGCCGCCGGCCTGCTCGCTTATCACCTGCTCGGGGGCGGCGCCTCGATGACGACCGCGACCGACCCCGGCTCGCTCGCGGGGTTGCACCTTGCCGCCAGCGGCGTCGTCGCGACGACCCTGACCGCCGGCGGGATGCTCGCGACCGATACCCGCCACCCGCCGGCCTGCGCGACGACGCTGATCGTCTCGCTGGGCCTGCTCTCGCGGCCGCTCGAGGGCGCACTAATCGTCTGTACGGTCGTCGTTCTCGTGGTCGCGCACCGACTCCTGCTCGCGACCGAGCGGGTCGGCGCGCGGTACGGGAGCGAGTTGCGGTCCTGACGCGCACCGCTCACACGGCACGCGGCCGCCTCGAGCGCGACGCATCTGGCTCGATGGGATCCGTCGTTCTCTCGGCCGACTCATGGCGAATAGAATAGGAGAGCGAAACGGTAGGTCAGGCGTCGGCTTTCGCCTCGGCGAGCGTCTCGCACATCTCGTCGGCCAGTTCGGTCGCGCGGTCGGCGTCGCGGGCTTCGGCGTAGATGCGGACGAGCGGCTCCGTCCCGGACGGGCGGGCCAGCACCCACGCGTCGCCGTAATCCAGCCGATAGCCGTCGCGGGTGTTGAGTTCCGCGTCGGCGGCCTTGGCGTGGTTCGCGGCCGCGTCCAGCATCGCGTCGCGTTCGGCCGTCGACTCGTACTCGATGTTGCGCCGCACGTTGGCGTAGCCGCCGTAGGGCGCGACGATCTCGCTGACCGGCTGCTCCGCGACGAGCTCGAGGAACCGCGCGGCGGTGAACGCGCCGTCCCGCGAGAGGCGGTACTCGGGGAAGAAGACCCCGCCGTTGCCCTCGCCCGCGATCGGCACTCGCTTGCCCTTGTCCTCGAGTTCGCGGATGCGGGTGATGATGTTCGTCGAGCCGATCGGCGTCAGTTCGAGGTCGGCGCCGACCTCGGTGACGACGTCGACGAGCCGCTGGGAGACGTTGACCGCGGAGACGGTGGTGTCGCCGGCCTCGAGTTCGGCGGCCGCCAGCGCGGCGAGGGTGGCGTCGCCCTCGACGTACTCGCCGTGTTCGTCGAAGAAGATCGCGCGGTCGGCGTCGCCGTCGTGGGCGATGCCGACGTCGGCGTCGGTCGCCCGGACCAGTCGGCCGAGGTCCGCGAGGTTCTCCGGAACGGGTTCGGGGTCGCGGCCGGGGAAGTGGCCGTCGGGCTGGCCGTTGACGGTGACGACGCGACAGCCCAGTTCGCGGAAGAACTCGGGGCTGGTGAGCGCGCCGGCGCCGTGGCCGGGATCGAGCGCGACGGTGAGGTCGGCGTCGGCGATCCGGTCGCGGTCGGCCGCCGCGAGCAGTTCGTCGACGTAGTCCCGCGCGACGCCGTCGACCTCGCGGACCCGTCCCGTCTCGTCCCAGGGCGCGACCGTAAAGCCCTCCGCGAGCAGCGTCTCCTCGATCGCCTCGAGGGCGGAAACCGAGAGCTCGATGCCGTCGGGGCCGACGAGTTTGACGCCGTTGTACTGCGGCGGGTTGTGCGAGGCCGTGATGACGACGACGGGAACGCCCTCGCGTTCGGCGTAGGACTGTGCACCCGGCGTGGGGACGACGCCGAGCCGGTCGACGTCGGTGCCCGTGCTGGCGAGGCCGCTGGCGGCTGCGTCGGCCAGCATCCGCCCGGTGTATCGAGTGTCGCGGGCGATCCCCACCCGGTCGGCCCCCCACGCCGTGCCGGCTGCTTTCGCGACGCGCAGGACGAACGCGGGCGTCAGTTCCTCGTTCGCGACGCCGCGCGTCCCGCTGGATCCGAACACTTCCATCAGGCGCTAGTCTTACCGGCCCCCTCAAAGGAATTCCGGAGCGCCGCGTCGTGCGTAGCGCGTCACCACGCACCGCGGACGGCCGCCGAACGGGGCGGCCGACGCAGACGGAACGCTTTCGGACCCCGCCGGTAACGTATTCGTATGGATTCGATCGAGGAGAAGCGGGTCTACGGCGACCGCGAGGGCGCGCTCGAGGCGTACGTCACGAGTTCGATGGGCGTCGTCCGCGTGCGCGTCGCCGGCGACGCCGTCGGCGAATTCAGCCTCTGCGAGCGCTGCGACGCGCGGGACGTCGCGACGACGCGCGACGGCGTCGCCGTCGCGATCGCGACCGACGAGGACGTACGCGTCTTCTCGCGTGCAGCCGAGGACGGCGGGAACGACGACCCCGCCTTCGAGGAGACCGGCTTCGGTGAGGCGGTCGCCGTCGGCTACGACGGTGCGGAGCTCGTCGCTGCGGGTCCTGCGGGCGAGGTCGCCTGCTGGCGTCCCGACCCCGACCCTGACCCCGATCCTGACGGCAAGGGCGGCGAATGGGAGACCCTCGAGGACGAGACCGTCGCGGCGGTGCGGGCGATCGACGGCGATCTGATCGGCACCGAAAGCGGCGTCTACCGGGTCCACGACGGCGGGCTCGATCACGTCGGACTGAGCGACGTCCGCGACGTCTCCGCGGCGGGCGTCCCGCTGGCGGCGACCGCCGAGGGGCTGTACAAACTCGGCAACGGCTGGATGGAACTGGCCGACGGCGCGTTCGACGCCGTCGCCGCGGACCCGCACACGGAGCCGGGCCGACTGACACGCGCGATCGCCGCGTCCGCGGCCGGCACGGTGTACGCGCTCGCGGACGGCGAGTGGACTGAGCGTGAGGGACCGGCGGAGTCGATCGTCGCCGTCGGCTACGGCGACGCGGACGCGGTCTACGCCGTCACCGAGGGCGGCTCCTTCCTCGCGCTCGAGACCGGCGAGAGCGCGGACGGCGACGGTGGACCCCCAACGTGGCGACCTCACCCGATCGGCGTGACCGACGTGACCGGACTCGCCGTCGGCGCGCCCGTCCGCGAGTAACGACCGGCGTCTGTCGCGTCTACCGGCCCCTTTCCCGCTGCTGGGCGGGGACGGGATCGCGAGAACGAAAACTGGTTTACCCCGCGGGCTGTCCCCTCGAGTATGATCGTCAGCGGATCCGCGTCGCAGGCCCTCGCCGCGGCGCTTTCGGAGGAACTCGAGGAACCGCTCGCCGCCGTCGAGTACGATCGCTTCCCCGACGGCGAACTGCTCGCGGCCGTTCCCGGCCTCGCTGAGGCCGACCCCGATCGGGCAGTGATCGTCGCCTCGACGGTCTCGAGCGACGCCCACGTCGAACTCCTGCAGTTGCAGGACGCCGCCCGCGAGGCCGGCGCCGAGGAGGTCGTCACCGTCCTGCCGTACATGGGCTACGGCCGTCAGGACGAGGCCTTCGAGGCTGGCCATCCCGTCTCTGCGCGGGCGGTCGCGCGGGCGATCTCGACCGGCGCGGACCGCGTGCTGACCGTCAATCCCCACGAGGCGGCCGTCTGCGACTTTTTCGAACCGACCGCGACCGCCGTCGACGCCGCCGGCCGGCTGGCCGAGCCGCTGCCCGAGGACCTCGCGGACCCCGTCTTCCTCTCGCCGGACGCCGGCGCGATCGGCCTCGCGGAGACGGTCCGGGACGCCTACGGCGAGGGCGAGACGGACTACTTCGAGAAGACGCGCCACTCCGGCACCGAGGTCGAGATCACGCCCAGCGACGTCGACGTGAGCGGCCGAGACGTCGTCGTCGCCGACGACATCATCGCGACCGGCTCGACGATGAGCGAGGCCGTCGGCGTCCTCGCGGACCGGGGTGTCGGCCGCGTCTTCGTCACCTGCGTCCACCCGCTGCTGGCCCGCGACGCGTACGCGAAGCTCTCCCGGGCCGGCGTCGAGGCGATCTACGGCACCGACACGATCGAACGCGGGGCCAGCGCCGTCTCGGTCGCACCCGTACTGGCGTCGCACCTCTGATCTCTCTAATCTGAGGGGTGTCGGTCGTCGCGACCGATATCGAGGCGGCACGACGCGACGCCTTCGAGCGCTCGAGCGGCGATGCGAGAGTCCAAATACGAAAGCGAGACACGACCGTACTAGACTCGAGCGGGCAGCGGGCCGATAGAACGAAGCGTGGCGAACGGCAACCGGCTACTCGTGCCGGCCGTCCGCTGACAGACCGCCGCCTCGACCTGCCGACCCGCCGACCCCGACAAATGCACGGAATCGTCCACAAAACGCTCGAAACGTACGTCGTCGATCGGACCGACGAGGAGACGTGGGAGCGCGTCGTCGACCGCGCCGACCTCGAGCCACGGCTCTACTTACAGGTGTCCCACTACGACGACCGCGAAATCGACGCCGTCCTCGAGACGCTGACCGCGCTGGCGCCGCAGGACCGGCGGACCATCGAACGGGGATTCGGCCGGACCCTCGCCCCCAAACTGCTGTCGACGTTCAACGCCCACGTTCGGACCGATCGGGACGTCCGCGAGTTGCTCGCCGACCTCGAGCGAATCACCGACGAGATCGACGCGGCGACTGAGAAGGCGTCCCTGCCCGACGTCTCGAGCCGACGTGAGGGGAACGAGGTGCTCGTCACCTACGACACGCATCGGGAAACGACCTACTGCGGGCTAGCCCACGGGGTTCTCGAGGGGCTGCTCGTGTCCGTCGACGCGGACGGCACCGTCACCGAACGAGCGTGCGGTCGCGAGGACGGCGTCGACGCCTGTCGATTTCTGGTGACGGTCGAGGACGAGGACTAGAAGGACCGGGACGGCGACCGCGGCTCTGTTACGAACGGCGCGACCGCAGCGTAAGTCCGTGTGTGACCGCGAGGAACGCGACCAGCGCCGCGACCGCCGCCGGCGCGCCGAATCCGGGGACTCCCTCGAGTTCGGCCGGCGGCCGAGAGCTGTTTTCGACGGTGACGACCCTGGACTGTTCTCCGACGGCGACCTCGTACCGCGCCGGCGAGTCGAACCGCAGTTCGCGGTCGACCGTCGCCGTCTCGCCGGCCGCGACCGCGACGGGTACGTCGGCGACGCCCTCGGGCGTCCGAAACTCGAGGAGGGCCGCGCCGGGCCCGTCGCCGGTCGCCTCGACCGTCGCGGTCGCCGTGATCGGATCGCCCGGCGCGACGGTTTCGGGCTCGAGGGTCAGGTCCGTCACCCGGACGCTCGAGTCGTCGACGACGACGGCCGTCAGCCGCTCCTCGCCGACGCGGAGGTCGTACGTGCCGAGTTTCGCCGGCGTCCAGGTGAGGTTCGCGGTCGCCGCCGCGCCGGCCGCGAGGCGCCGTTGCCGGTAGTCGACGACGTCGCCGTCGACCTGCAGCGTCGCGTCGTAGGTCCCGTTCCGGTCGCCGATGTTGGAAACCGTTGCAGGTATTTGAACGGATGTGCCGGCGGGGACTGGGATCACTCGTTTTTCGGCCTGCTCGCCCGCCGAGCCGAACGACTCGTTCGCGACGCGAATCCCGTCCGCGTCGATCCCGTACTCGAACGCGGCGACGGACCGGTCGAAAGCTTCCCGGTGAGCCGCTCGATCCCACATCTCGGGCGTCGCCTTCGTCCGCGTGTACTTCTCCGCGGCCGCGCGGACGTCTTCGCCGCCCGCGTCCTCGAGCGCTGCGAGCAGCGCTTCCTCGGTCACCGGCTCCGTTCGGGCGTTCAGTCGCCGGAAGACGTCCTCGAGCGTGCGGTCGCCGTCGGTGGCCAGCCGGAGTCGGCGATCGAGTTCGCCGTAGACGAGCCGTCCCTTCGCGTAGGGCGTGCGCTCGTCGGACCAGCTTCCGGGTTCGGCGAGGACGTCGGTAGCGTACGGCGATCGCTCGCCGTCCGCGAGGAACTCGCGGAACTCCGCGAAGTCGATCAGCCCGCGCTCGAGCGCCAGCGTCGCGGCCCGGTAGTCGGCTTGGCCCTCGACGAGCCAGTCCGTTTCGGGCGTCGTGCCGACCGACGACCGCTTGTACCCCTGTCGGACGTGGACGTACTCGTGGAGCCAGGCGCTGCCGGGGGCGGACAGCTCGGCGTCGGCGGCGACCCACGCGTCGGCGCGGCCGTACTGGAGGCCCTCGGGCTCCCAGTCGACGCCGGTCGGCGCAGCGACGACGAACACCTCGTCGCTGGTCGCACCGACGTCGAGTCGATCGCGGGCCGCCTCGAGTTCGTCGAGCACGGCCGCGGGCGGTTCCTCGAGGTCGGCGGCGTCGGGAACGACCAGCCTGATCGTCCCCGAGCCGCCGTCGACGGCGCGCTCGTACTCCGTCACCGGGCCGAAGACGGCGATGTCGCCGCCGGTCGCTCCCGGACCGTCGACCCGAACCGTCTCCTCGAGGGCGATCGGTCCGGTGTACCGGTAGGAGAAGGCGCCGGGCACCCCCACGATGCCCCAGTCGCCGGTCTCGACGAAGGAGTACCCCTCGCGCGACGCAGCCGCCCCGGACGGCCCTGCGTTCGACGGCGCGCTCGCAGTCGAGACCGACGATCCCGCCGCCACGAGGGCGGCCCGGCCGGTCGTTGTCCGGTTCGCCGGCAGCGTCACGCGAAGCGTCGGCTCGTCGGTCGTCTCGGTCCAGCGGAAGGTCCCACCACCGTCGCCGCTCGCCTCGAAACCGGCCGCCGATCGGACGGTCGCCTCGGAATCGAGGTGGACCTCGAGGTCGACCACCGCATCCGGAATCCGGAACGCCAGTTCGGCCTCGTACGTCCCCGGCCGGTCGGGGAGTTGGCGCAGCGTCGTCGTCCGGTGCAGCGTCGCGCTCGAGGCCGAGGCGGCCGGAGCAGTCGATGCGGACGAACTCGCTGCCCCGATCGAAGCGGTCCCGACATCGGTCGATTCGGCGGCACCGCTCGAGTCGCCGGCGGCGAATCCGACAACGGGTGCAGCGAGTGAGCCGACGAGAAGAACGACGAAGAAGACGACGGCAACCCGGACGCGCATGGACATACGCTTGAAACTGACCGTCAAGTCCTTTGTGGTGTCGGCCGTCGCGGTCGGCGCCACGCGGGTGACGGTACGGACTCGAGCGTCACGGACTCGAGCAAGAGCAGAAAAGAGTCAGCGAGCGTTCTCGCCGAAGCGGATCAGCCGATCAGTCCGATGCTTCGGCCGCCGCCAGCGGCTCGATCGCAATCTCCATCTGAACGCCTTCGACGTCCCACTCCTTGCGGTGACCGTCCTCGACCGTCCGCAGTTCGTCGGCGCGGACCTCCTCGCGGATCAGGTCCTCGCGGTCGTCGACGAGGTCGGCCACGCGGTCGTCCGCGATCTCGAGGTCCAGGGCGATGCGCTCCTCGACGTCGAGATCGAGGTCCTTGCGCATCTCCTGAACCCGGCGGATGACCTCGCGGGCGTAGCCCTCGCTCTCGATGTCCTCGGTCAGCGAGGCGTCGACGTAGGCGACGCCGCGGTCGTCGCCGTTCAGACCGAAGGCGGTGCCGGCGATGTCCTCGGGCGTCTGCGTGACGAAGCTCACCATCGACTCCTCGAGGGACTCGTCGTCCTCGAGTACGTCCGAAACGGCGTCCTCGAGCGCCTCGAGCGTGGGTTCGTCGATCCGGGCCTCGTTGAGCGCGTTCATGACCTGCCCGGCGCGGTCGCCGAAGGCGGGCCCGAGTTCGCTCATGTCGGCCTCGGCGCTGTACTGGAGTTCCTCCCAGCGGTCCTCCGCGGAGACGAGTTCGATCTCGCGGGCGTTGAGTCGGTCCTCGAGCAGGTCGGTGTGGCGCTCGACCGCTTCAGCGACGCGCTCGTCGTCGGCGGCGACGACGACGCGCGGAACCGGCCAGCGGAGCTTGCGACCGGCCTGCTGGCGGGCGTTCGCGCCGGCTTCCTCGATCGCTCGCAGGATGGCGACGTCCGCCTCGAGCTGCTCGTCCTGCCAGTACTCCTCGATTGCGGGCCAGTCGCACATGTGGACGGTGTCGTGCTCGGCGTCGCCCGTGAGGGTGCCGTAGATCTCCTCGGCGATGAATGGCGCGTAGGGCGCCAGCAGCGCGACGGTCTCGCGGAGGACGCGGTAGATCGTCGCATAGGCGGCCTCCTTGGAGGCGCTGTCGTCTTCCTCCCACATGCGCTCGCGGACGGCCTGGACGTAGAACCGCGAGACGTCCTCGACGACAAAGTCGATGAGGGCGTCGACGGCCTTGTCCTGACGGCGGTCCTCGAAGTGCTCGGTCATCTCGGCCTTCGTGGACTGGAGACGGGCGAGCACCCACTCGTCGATGAGCTCGAGGTCGTCGTCCACGTCCTCGAGGGTCGTCTCCTGCGGATCGAAGTCGTCCAGCCGCATGTAGGGAAGCGGGAACCGGAAGACGTTCCACAGGGTGCGGAGGTGGTTCTCCATCGTCTGCATCCCGTCCCAGTCGAAGCGCATGTCTTCGCCCTGCGGGTTGTTCGAGAGGAGGAACATGCGCATGACGTCGCGGCCGTGGCGGTCGATGGCCTCGTGGGGATCGATGAGGATGTCCTTGGACTTGCTCATCGCGCGGCCGTCGGGCATGAGCGCGTGGCCGTGCATCAGGACTTCCTCGTAGGGAATGTCGCCGATCGCGGCGGTGCCCATCCCCAGCTGGGACCAGAACCAGCCGCGGGTCTGGTCGTGGGCCTCGAGGATGAAGTCGGCGGGCCAGAGTTCGTCGAACCGGCTGTCGTCCTCGGGGTAGTTCAGGGTGCCCCACGACGCCACGGAGGAGTCGAGCCAGACGTCGAAGACGTCGGGGACGCGGGTGTAGGTCGTCCCGTCCTCGGTGATCGTCAACTCGTCGACCGTGTCCTTGTGGAGGTCGACCTCCTCGGGGTCGACGTCCTGGTCGACTCGCTCGGCGAGTTCCTCGCGGTCCCCGATGACGATCATGTCCTCATCGTCGTCGCGGTCCTTGGGGGTCCAGACCGGCAGCGGGATACCCCAGTAGCGCTGGCGTGAGACGTTCCAGTCGGGGGCTTCCTCGACGAAGTCTCGGAAGCGGTTGTCGCGGGCCCAGTCGGGGTGCCACTCGCTGTCCTCGATGTTCTCGAGGAGTTCGTCCTTGATGTCGGTGATCGTGATGAACCACTGGTCGGTGACGATCTGGATGATGCCGGTGTCACAGCGCCAGCAGTGACCGTAGCTGTGGTGGACGGTTCCCGAGGCCAGCAGGGCGCCGTTCTCGTCCAGATCGGCGATGATCTCGTCGTCGGCGTCCTTGACGAACTGGCCCTCGTACTTGCCGGCCTCCTCGGTGTAGACGCCGTCACCGCCCACGGGACAGAAGATCGGGAAGCCGAGTTCGCGGCCGCGCTCGAAGTCCTCCTCACCGTGGCCCGGCGCGGAGTGGACGAGGCCGGTACCGTCGCCGTGGGTGTCGACGTAGTCGGCGTCGTAGACCTCGAACGCGCCCTCGGCGTCGACGTGGTCGGGGACCTCCTCGTCGAGGGGGTGTTCGTAGGACCAGCCGATCAGTTCCTCGCCGGTGAGTTCTTCGACGATCTCGTAGTCCTCGTAGCGGCCCTCGCGGAGGACCTCCTCGTGCTTGGCCTCGGCGACGTACAGCAGTTCCTCCTCGCCGTCTTTCTCCGCGCGGACGCCGACGTAGTCGCCCTCCTCGTCGACGGCGACGAAGGTGTTCGCGGGGATGGTCCACGGCGTAGTGGTCCAGATGACGATCTTGCCCTCACGGTCCTCGAGGTCGAACTTGACGTAGATCGAGGGGTCCTCGACGTCCTCGTACTCGACCTCGTTGTTCGCGATCGCCGTTTCACAGCGGGGGCACTGCGAGATCGAACGATGGCCTTTCTCGACGAGACCGCGTTCCGCCGCTTTGGAGAAGCCCCACCAGGCGGCCTCCATGTACTCCGGCCGGACCGTCTTGTACGGGTCGTCCCAGTCCATCCAGACGCCGAAGTCCTGGAAGTCCTCCTGGAGGCCCTCGAGTTGCTCCTCGGCGTACTCCTTGCAGGCCTCGATGAAGTTCTCCTCGCCGTACTCCTCGATGTCCTTCTTGTTCTCGAAGCCGAGGTTCTCCTCGACGCGGGTCTCGATGGGAAGCCCGTGCATGTCGTAGCCCGGGCGGTCGGTGACGTCGTACCCCTGCATCCGGAAGAAACGGAGGTAGACGTCCTTCAACGTCTTGTTCCAGGTGGTCCCCATGTGGGCCGACCCGGAGGTGTACGGCGGCCCGTCGACGAAGAAGAACGATTCCCCGTCCGATCGGTGCTCGACCGTCTGCTCGTAGGCGTCGACCTCGTCCCAGTACTCGAACACCCGCTGCTCGAGTTCGTGGGGGTCGTACTGGTCGTCGACCTCGCCGAACCTGCTCATACGTGACGTGATTCGCTCAGACATTAAAGGGGAATCGGTCCCGCAGGCGCGGACGCGGGGGTGAAGGGGAGGACATGGAGGCGTTCAAAAGGCGGGTGTAGGCCCGAGCGAGGATGAGCGACGAGCAAACAGAGAGAGAACGAAGGCCAAACGAAGCGTCGAAAACCGGCCAAAAACGGAAACCGAGTACCGACCCGATCAGTTCAGTCGCAGGCGCACTTCCGCGAGCAGTTTCTGGTAGGCGAGGCCGTAGACACCGGCGTAGAGCATCACGGCGCCGATGGCGGCGAGCCAGAGCGCGACCGTCTGGTCGCCGGCACCGAGGTGCTGCGTACTCGCGTACTCGGCGGCGATGCCGGCGATCGTGAGCGCGCTGGCGGCGACCGCGTAGAAGAGGACCGACAGCGATTCGATGATGAGCTCCGGGTCAAGTGACGTCATTAGCGCTAAAATGCCGCTACGAACACGTAAACTTGTCCCATCGTGTCTGCTCGCCGAGAGACGCGACCCGCGCAACCTAAGCCCGCCGAGCACCGAACCGCGGGCGTGTCCCCACCGAACGGTTCGTCGTCCTCGTCCTCATCCGACTCGAGCGCCGACGCAGACTCGAGTTCCCCCGCCGATCCCCCGTTCCCGAAGTCGCGCAACGTCATCGAACCCGACTGTACGCGCTGTTCCGCGCTCGCCGAAACCCGCGAGTGCATCTCGTGGGGGACCGGCCCGCTCGACGCGAGCGTCGTCGTCGTCGGCGAGGCGCCCGGGTACGGCAATCCCGACGCCGACCGCTGGCGGGGCGGCAACTGGACCGGCAAGGCCTACACGTCGAGACACTCCGGTCGCCGGATCCGGCGGATGCTGTCCCGAGTCGGCTACGGCGACGAGGCCTACTACACCAACGCGGTCAAGTGCTTTCCAGCCGACCCCGAGGACCCCTCGAGCAACCGCGAGCCGACGCCCGAGGAGCGCGCGAACTGTCGCCCCCACCTGCTGACCGAACTCGAGACCGTCGATCCGGCGGTCGTGCTCGCGACCGGGAAGCACGCGACGACGACCGTGTTGGCTGCCGAGGGGAAGGAACTGGACGGCTTCGTCGACTGCGTCCTCGAGCCGGTCCGCTGCGAAACGTTGGACGTCCGGCTCGTGCCGATCCTCCACCCCTCCTATCAGGACGTCTGGATCGGCCGGCTCGGCTACGAGCCCGAGGAGTACCTCGCGGCGATTCGGGAGACGCTCGACGACGTGATCGTGGCGGCGGAAAGAAAGTAGCCAAAGCGGTGGCGGCGGGGTCGGTGATGGTGGTGGTAGACGGTGGTGTGTCAATGCGTGAGGTGGCCCCCCGCCAGCGCAACGGTGCCCGCGTGGGCACGTCGTCTCGAGGGACCGATCGGTAATGAAGACGGTGACGGTATACGCTAATTCCGGACAGTTTATCGGAGTTATCGCGAATATACGATCGTTTACCGCAGTCAACGGTCGGTCGAACCAATCGATCCGACGGTCGGCGCCGGTCGGACGCGCTGGCAGGCCGTCGGTCTCGAGGCGACGCCGGGATGCGAGCGCCGCGACGACAGCGCCGGCCCGGCCAACGTCGACCGCGACCGCGACGACCGCGACGACCGCGGCCGCCGCGCGACCGAGTAACCTTCTTACGCCGAGCCGACACATACTCGCGTATGAGCACGATCTTCAGCCAGATCGTCGAGGGGGAGATCCCCGCGCGAGTCGTGTACGAGGACGAGACTACGCTGGCCTTTCTCGACGCCAACCCGCTGGCGCCGGGCCACACGCTCGTCATCCCCAAAGACGAGTACGAGCGGCTGAACGACGTCCCCGAGGACATCGCGACCGATCTGTACGACACGATCCACCGGATGGTCCCGGCCGTCGAGGACGCTGTCGACGCCGACGCGACGACGGTCGCCTTCAATAACGGCGAGGCCGCCGGGCAGGAAGTCCCCCACGTCCACTGCCACATCGTCCCCCGCTTCGATGGCGACGGTGGCGGCCCCATCCACGCGGCCATGGGCAGCCGCCCCGATCTGGACGACGACGAACTCGACGAGATCGCGGAGGACATCGAGTCTCGAGCCTGAACCGTCCGCGGACAGATCGTTCCGGCGGCGCTGGCGCGACGTGCTACGGGCGGCCGCGCGACGCCGTGACTGTTTTGCCGATCCGGTGTGAGCCTCGAGTATGCCACTCGTCAGTATCGTCGCCCGCTTTCGGGAGCGCCCCGTCGCCACGGCGCTCGAGGTGGGCAGCGTGCTCCTCTGTTGTCTGCTGTTCGTCGTCACGTTCGTGCTCCTGCTGAACGGGCAGCCGACCGGCCGGGGCGGGGCACAGCGGCCGTGGCTCGCCGTCGTCGCCGTCGGTGCCGTCTTCGTCGTCTTCTGGACGGCCCTCGTGCCGCTGTACGAGCGGTTCGTCGGCTTCGACTGAGTGCGTGAGGATCGGCCCGAAAAAATAGAACCAGACGTCAGAAGAACGCTCCAAGCAGTAGATCGCCGTACGTCACCGCGATCACCAGCCCGACGAACACCGGCACCAGAAATGGCGTCCCCGGCGAGATCCAGACCGTCTCTTCTTCGGCGACGACGTCCAGCCCCGCCCGGAGCTTTGCGGGCGTCGTCCCGTAGGCCGACCCCTCGATGTCCTCGAGGAAGGCTTCGGCGCCCCAGGGATCGTCGAACGTCCGCTTTCGAGCCGGCGAGGACCGCGGCGGCTCCCGCTCGAGGTCGCCAGCGGCGGTGCCGCCGTCACCGCGCACGTCGGCGTCGATGGCGCCGTCGGTCGGGGGGTTCGGCTCCTCGGGGAGCGTCGCCGGGTCGCGGTAGGCCTCGGGATGGGCGCGCACGTCGCCCAGCGAGAGCCCGCGCCAGCGGAGGTACATCCGCAGGGCGTCGAGGTCGAGGCCGCTCAGGGAGATCCCCTCCGGCATCTCGAGGAGTTGGCCGTGGCGATCGGACAGCGACTCGGTGGAGACGGGCCAGCCCAGCACCATGACCGGCGCGATGCGGCCGGCGACGGCGTTGCGAACGGCCAGGACGACCGGAATCGCGACGGCGACGACGACGGCGTTAGTCAGGATCGTAAACGAGAGCGCGCCGAGCGGCGACGTCGTCAGCGGTAGCGTCCGCGCGCCGACGGCGTACTCCGGGAACGTCGGAAAGAGCAGCGCGATGACCAGCAGCGCCTTCGCGTCGGCGCCGCCGAAGCCGCCGAACCACCAGAACAGGTAGGCGATCGGGACGACGAAGCCGAGGCTGATCGCGGCCGGCACGAGGAACTCGGTCGTCCACGCGTGCGGCCCCGCAGCCCGCGCCAGTTGCGCCTCCCAGACGAGCAGGGCGGCACCCAGCAGGGCGAGCGGAATCCAGACGCCGCTCGAGACGCGTCTGGTCTTGATGTCGCGAACGGCGACCCAGGCGAAGACCGGGACGGCGACGAGTCGCAGGAGATCCGGACCGGTCGCCATCGCGGCTACGGCGGCGAGTGTCACGTTCACAGTCTCTCGAGTGCGGGGGCGTTATTGTTTCGGCTCGACCGGGGACGAGAGCGGAATCGACGGCGGGTCGCTCGCGGGCGATCGGCCGTCGATCACTCGACGCGCTCGCCGAGTTCCGTGATCTTCGCTTCCTGCTCCTCGTTGGCGGCCGCGACGCGGCTGATCTTCGTGGCGACCGTCTGGGCGTTCTCGGCGGTCGAATCGACCATCGTCGCGACCTCCTCGGTCGAGGACGCCTGTTCGTCGGTCGCGGCCGCCACCTCCTCGGCCCCCTGGGTCGCCTCGGTGACGGCCTCGTCGATATCCTCGAGGATGTCGACCGTCTCGCTGACGTGCTCGATGCCGGTTTCGACCTCCTCGTTGGCGTTGGCGATCCGCTCGACGGTCTCGTCGGTCTCGTCCTTGATGTCGCCGACGAGCGCTTCGATCTCCTCGGCGTTCTCGCGGGACTCCTCGGCGAGGCTCTTGACCTCGTTGGCGACGACGGCGAACCGGTCGCCGGACTCGCCGGCGCGGGCCGCTTCGATGGAGGCGTTCAGCGCCAGCATGTTCGTCTGGTCGGCGATCTCGTTGATTACGTCGACGATCGTGTCGATCTCGTCGATGCGATCCTGCAGCCGGGAGACGGCCTCGGCGACGTCCGCGTTCGCGTCGTCGACGGACTCCATCGCGTCGATGGCGTCGTCGGCGACGTCGCAGCCGTCGTCGGCGAGCTCCTGTGCGGTGCTGCTGACTTCCTTGACCTGGTTCGAACTAGCTGCGATCTCCTCGACGGTCGCGGAGAGCGACGAGACCTCGTCCGCGACCTCCTGCATCGTCTCGGACTGCTCGTCCGCCAGCTCGCTGATCTCCTCGGAACTTCCGGAGACCATCTTCGAGATGTTCAGCAGTTCCGTCACGGAGTCGCTGACCTCGTCGGCCAGCGCCTGCTCGGCCGGGTCGGCAGCGTTCCCTGCAGTGTCGTCGGTCATACACGAATCCTTCCCCGCTGCCGAGATAAAACGAACGGCCGGTGGCAGAACCATCACAGACGGCGATCCGTACTACCGCGACACATCGGCAAGAAAACTTAATCCGGTTCCGCGGAATCTGTCTGGCGTGACACAAGAAGTGGCAGCCGACACGGACCTGTACACGATCGAGCGGGACGACGACATCGACACCGTCACCTTCACCTGGGACCAGTTCGCCAGCGGCGATCGGTTCAAGGAGGGCGCGAACGCGCTGCTCGAGTACGTCCAGTCCAACGACGTCGAGAAAGTCATCCACGACACGAGCGGCATTCAGGCCCACGACGACGCGGATCTGGCGTGGCTCGAGAGCGAGTGGTACCCGAAGATGGTCGACGCCGGCCTGCGGTACTCCGCAATCGTCCACCGGGAGAGCGTGATCTCGGAGATGGACACGGAGGAGTTCGTCGAGGACGTCAAGGACATGCCGTACAAGCTCATGCACACGGCGGATCTCGCCGAGGCGCGCGAGTGGATGGCCGAGCAGTAACGGCGCAGGCGGACGCGCAGTCGGCGACTCGGTCGCCTATCGCGGCCGACCGAAGAACGACCGCGACCCGAACGGGTACCCGATCGCGGGAGAGGCAGAGACCGGCGCTACCGCTCGAGCGGACGCGAGCGGGTTGCGCGAAAAATCGAATTGGACGGATGCGTCAGTTTAAATGACGCGGTTCTGCAGGTAGTCGAGGTGCTTCGCGTTGTAGACGATCTTGACCTCGTCGGTCTCGGGCGAACCGATGCAGGTCAGGCGGACGTTCTTCTCCTCGACCTCCTCGTCCGAGAGGATCTGCTGCATGTCCATGTCGATCTCGCCTTCGACGACGATGGCGGCGCAGTTCGCACACGCACCGGCGCGGCACGAGAAGGGCCAGTCGTAGCCCTGCGCCTCGGCGGCCTCGAGGATGTACTCGCCTTCGGCGACGTCGAGCGTGCCGTAGTCCTCGTCGTCGAGGCCGGCGTCGGCGGCCTTGTCGAAGACCTCCTCGTCGTAAATGTCCCAGCCTTGGTCGTCCACTACTTCGTAGTTGAGGTATTCTACCGTGGGCATCACCTGATGATTCACGGGCCGCACTGGTATAGCTTGCTGTTCAGTCCTAAATTGTCTTTACACATGAATTGCCAGTTCGACTGAAAGTGTGGAAAGGAGTGCCGGAGTATCGGGATCGAGAGGCGAAGATAAAAGAACTCAGAACATATTCGGATCGAAGGTACCGGTTTTCAATTGTCGGCTAATCGGGCGGTACAGGCCCCGTATTCCGACAAACCGAACGTGTCATCCGTGCCAGAGGAATCGGCACTGTGTCGGATCGACGCGATCGGTTCGAGCGCCCGCCGAGCCGACCTAGAGACCGAAGATGGGAACGAACCGGAACGTCAGGTACGCGCCGACCGTCGAGATGAGCGGGACGACGTTCTGCATCAGGATCACCCGTGCGGTCGTCGACGGGTCGAACAGATCCGACGCTTTCGGGATGTCTTCGGGTTCTTCCTCGCCGATCTCCGGGGCCCGTTCGCCCTCCTCCTCGGCGGTCAGCGCGCCGACGGAGACTCGCGTTTCCTCGCCGCGGCGAGCGTCGGAGATCGTCGTCGTTCGCGTCGCCCGGCCCCAGCCCAGGCCGATGATGCTCATCGTCGCGATGACGACGAAACTCGCCGGAACCCCGATCGAGGAGAGCGCGATCACGATCGTCGAACTGATGACCGCGACGACGATCGCCGCCGTCAGCGGCAGGTTCGTGATGTCGTTGCCCAGCGTGTCCAGCGTCCGCCGGGCGATCGTGAAACAGCCGACGGCGACGGCGGCCGAGCCGATCAGGATCAGCGTCCCCATATCGACGGCGCCGGTGCCGTAGATCGGCGCGATTGCGTTCGCGATGTTGCTCGTTCCGGAGGAAAAGCCCATCAGACAGCCGATGGCGACGACGACGAACGCGCCCGTGACTTCGCGGCGGGTGGCGTTCTCCTGGAACTGCAGCCGCGGGACGGCGCCGGAGCGGTCGACCGTGATCATCTGTCGCCCGTCGCGGTTGGCCTCGATCGCGACCCACTCGTTGATCCGCGGGTAGAAGTAGCGGCCCACGACGCCGGCGACCCAGAAGCCGATGATGGGGGCGACGATCCACCAGACGACGATCTCGCCGAGCTCGCTCCAGTTGAGTTCGCCGGCCGCCATGCCGAGCGCGGAGATGGCGCCGACCGCCGTCATCGAAGTCGAGGCCGGAACCCCGGCGTAGTTGCCGATGAACAGCGCGCCGCCGATGAAAAAGAGGACGGCAACGTTCGAGCGCATGGTGAAGACGTCCGTGGTGTGGACGAGTTCGGTGCCGAGCGTATCGACGACGTTCGGGCCGATCGTCCACGCCCCGACGAAGAAGAAGATCGACATCAATCCGGCCGCCATCAGCTTGGTGATGACGTTCGCGCCGACGGCCGGGCCGAACGCGGGGCCGGTCGTCGAGCCGCCGATGTTATATCCGACGAAGATAGCGGTAAGGACTCCCACGATAAGCAGTACTTCCGTCACGTTCCGTAGTCATTCGATTCGACCATAAAAAACGCGCCTATTCGCGGCGGCGTCTCCCGGACGCGGATCGGTCGGCGACGGATTCCGCGACGGACGGCGGGTCAGCGAACGACGACCACCGGAACCGGGGAGCGACGGACGACCGTCTCCGCGACGTTGCCGACGAAGACCCGATCCGCGACGCTGCCGCCGTGCGTGCCGATCACGACCGTCTCGTAGTCGTCGGCGCGGTTGATGATCGCCCGGGCGGGATGGCCCAGTTCGATCGTCGTCTCGAGGTCCGGATCGCCGTCGGCCGCCGCGACGAGTTCGCGTGCGCGATCGAACACCTGCTCCGCGTGCTCCTCGGCGGCCTCCTCGAAATCGTCGGCGAGCGCGAGTCCCGTCGCCTGCGCCCACATCGGCGACGGTTCGCCCACGACGTGCAGGACGGTTATCTCGGCGTCCGGATAGACCTCGAGGGCGTACTCGAGCGCGCGTTCGCTCATCTCCGACCCGTCCATGGGGACGAGGACGTGCGAGACCATACGCCCCCTCCCACGCCGACGGGAATAAGCGCGTGGGTGCGTCGAGAGGGCGCTCCGGACGGGCCCGCGTTGGGTCTGTGGTCAGCGGTCGGTGAACCTCACCCCCAGTACCAAGAGCGCGTGTCGCATAGTCATCCGTGGATCGCGGACCCACCATGGACAGTGATACTCCGGGATCGGGCGTCGGCGGAACCAACGTCGACGACGAGTCGCCGCGGATCGAGCCGACGGTCGAAACCGGCGGGGCGACGAGAACCGACGACGCCGAACTCGAGCGGACGCTGGGGCTCACCGGCGGCCTCGCGATCGGGATCGGGACGATGATCGGCGCCGGTATCTTCGTCTTTCCCGGCCTGGCGGCGGGGCGTGCGGGACCCGCGGCCGCGGGCTCGTTCGCCATCGGAGCCGTGATAGCGCTGTTCGTGGCGCTGCCGGCGTCGGAACTCGCGACCGCGATGCCGAAAAGCGGCGGCGGCTACTACTTCATCTCGCGCGGGCTCGGCACGCTCGCCGGGACCGTGGTCGGCCTGTCGCTGTGGCTGGGGCTCGTGTTCGCGACGGCCTTCTACCTCGTCGGCTTCGGCTACTACGCCGTCGACACGTTCGCCGAACTCGGCATCGCCGTCGGCAGCGGGTGGGTCATCCCGCTGGCGCTGCTGTTCGGCGCCGGGTTTACGGTGCTGAACGTCACGGGCACGGAGAACGCGGCGAAGCTCC
Source organism: Halopiger thermotolerans (assembly GCF_054654555.1). Taxonomy (NCBI): domain Archaea; kingdom Methanobacteriati; phylum Methanobacteriota; class Halobacteria; order Halobacteriales; family Natrialbaceae; genus Halopiger; species Halopiger thermotolerans. Next base: position 390,714 of record NZ_BAAIEU010000001.1, read on the forward strand.
AGAACGGGATCGTCGCCCTGTTGCTGTCCATCTTGACGTTCTTTCTGGGATTCGGCGGACTCGACGCCCTCGGTCTCGTCGGCGAGCCGGCCGCGCCCGAGCGGTTCGCGCCGTTCGGCGCGGTGCCCGTGCTGACGACGGCGGCGCTCGTGTTCACCTCCTATCTCGGCTTCGCACAGATCGCGACCGTCGCCGGCGAGATGCGCAATCCCGGTCGGAACCTCCCACTGGCGATGGTCGGCTCCGTGCTCGTCGTCGGCGTCCTGTACGTCGCGACCATCTTCGTCGCGACGAGCGCGTTCGGCAGCGAGCGCCTCGCCGACCTCGGCGAGACGGCGATGGTCGAGGTCGGCCGCCACTACCTCGGCCCGCTCGGCGCGGTCGCGATCGTCTTCGGCGGTCTGCTCGCAACGATCTCGAGCGCCAACGCCTCCATTCTGAGCACCTCGCGGGCGGTCTACGCCATCTCGCGGGACGCCCTGCTCCCGCGGTGGGCGAGCCGGATCAACCTCCGGTACGGGACGCCCCACGTCGCGCTCGGATTGGCCGGCGGGCCAATCTTGGTGTTGACCGCCACCGGCCGGGTGACGATCCTCGCGGAGGTCGCCTCGTTCCTCCACCTCGTCATGTACGGCCTCATCTGCGTCGCGCTCGTCGCGTTTCGCCGCGACGAGCCGGCGTGGTACGACCCCGACTTCCGGGTGCCCGGCTATCCAGTCGTGCCGGCGGCGGGTGCGATCGCCAGCTTCGGACTCATCGGGTTCATGCAACTGACCTCGCAGCTGATCGGCCTCGCGGTGATGGTCGCGACCGCCGGGTGGTACGTCTACTACGCCCGGAACGTCACCCTCCGAGGTGTCCTGTGATGCCCCGCGTCCTCGTTCCGCTGGCCGTCCTCGAGGACGAGTCCGCCTCGCCGGGGCTCGTCGACCTGCTCGCGCCCGCCGACGTGACCGTCCTGGGTTATCACGTCCTGCCCGAGCAGACGCCGCCGGATCAGGCCCGGGTCCAGTACGGCGACCGCGCGACCGCCGCCCTCGAGGACCTGACGGCGACGTTCGAGGCGGCCGGGGGCGCGGCCGACTACCGACTCGCGTTCACGCGCGACCGCGACCGAACGATCGACCGCGTCGCAGCCGAAACCGGCTCGCAGGCGTACGTGCTGACGGGGATCGCAGACTCGATCGACCGGCTCCTGGTCCCGCTGACCGGGGACGTCGCCGCCGACCGGGTTCTCGCGTTCGTCGCCGATCTGATCGGCGACCGGGAGATCGACGTGACGCTGTTTCTCGCGACCGACGCGGAGGCCGACGGTCGACTGTTGCTCGAGGAGGCCGCCGAAACGCTCTCGCGTCGCGGCATCGATACCGAGTCGACGCTCGTCATGAGCGAGGGCCCGCTCGACGCGCTCGGCGGCCGGACGTTCGACGCGCTCAGGGAGGGCGCCGCCGCCCACGATGCGGTCGTCGTCGGCGAGCGCGCGCCCTCGGTCCGGTCGCTGCTGTTCGGCGACGAAACCGAGCGGATCGCCGCGGAGTCGGTCGGCCCGGTGCTGGTCGTCCGGCGCCCGGAAGAACCACCGGCGGAGACCGAGCCGGAGCCGTGAGGCGCCGTAGCGCGCCTCGGGTCTCATTCCGAGATCGCGTCTCGCGCCGCCTCGTCGTCGGCCTCGGAGTACTGCCCGCGGACGACCAGCACCGGATCGGCCGTCCGCTTCGCGAGCCGCTCGGCGCGGTCCCGGAGGACGTAGCGGCGAATCGAGGGGCGGCTCTCGCCGGCGACGAGCATATCGTGTTCGGCGGCGGCCTCGAGGATCGCCTCGGTCGGCGAGTCGTCGACGACCACCGACCGGGAGATGCGGTCGGGATCGAAGCCTGCGTCCTCGAGCGCCGCGGCCATCGTCGCGAGCAGGTCCTCGCCCTGCTTGCGATCACGCTCGTCCCCCACGACGTGTAGAAGCGTCGCGTCGATGTCCGTGTCCTCGAGGACGGTGGCGACGAGTCGGGCCTTGTGTTCGACGTTGACGTCGCTTCGAATCGCGACGAGCATTGACTCGAGGATCGGGGCGGGGTTGAGGATCAGGACGGCGTCACAGCCCGCTTCCACGGCGACGCGTTCGAACGTCCTGAAGCGGTCGCGGGTGAACACGAGCCGCGAGGTGACCGGACAGCCGGCGGCCTCGAACACCGTGCGGCGCTCCTCGAGTTCGCGCATGGCTCGCGGCTGGAACTGCTCGCGCGCCTGGTTCGGCGACGTCTGGTCGGGGACCTCGTGGTAGCCGAGCAGGAGGACCGGAATCGACGCGAGCGCGTCGATCAGGGTCGTGGGAACGCTCTCGCCGCGGAGCACCGCGACGGGAACGAGCACGCGGTGATCGTCGGTGTCGGGCATCGACGGGGAGCGGTCATCACGTACGGGTCGGCGCGTAATATAGCCCTGGCAGGGCCACGGGCGAGGGAGAGGACGAGAGCGCCGGAACCGACTTCGGGCCGACGTCTCGCTTCGCTGAGATCGACCCGGATTAGAGGCCGAAGATCGGGACGAATCGGAACGTGGCGTAGGCTCCGATCGTCGCGATGGCCGGCACGACGTTTTGCATGAGGACGACGCGGGCCGTCGTCGACGGGTTGAACAGATGGGCCGCGCTCGGGATCCGCTCGGGCTCCTCCTCGCCGATCGGCGGCAACTCCTCGCCCTCCCGGTCGGCGGTGAGCGCGCCGACGGAGACCGGGGTTTCCTCGTTCCCGCGAACCGCGTCGGTCACCGTCATCGGGCGCGTCGCCCGTCCCCAGCCGAGGCCGATGATACACATCGTCGCGATGATGACGAAACTCGCGGGAATGCCGATCGCCGAGAGGAAGATGACGAGCGTCGAACTCACCGCTGCGGTGATGATCGCCGCGGTCAGCGGTAGCTCCGTCAGTTCGCTACCCATCGTCTCGAGGGTCCGGCGCGCGATGGTGAGCGTGCCGATCCCGACCGCAACGCAGCCGATGATGATGGCGGGGTTCATCTCGAGTTCGCCGCTGCCGACGAGCGGGGCGATCGCGTTCGCGATGTTCGAAGTGCCGGAGCTGTACGCCATCAGGCAGCCGATGCCGATCACCATCGCGACGCCCGCCAGTTCGCGCCGGTTCGTGGTCTCGCTGGGGATCGGAACCGGGACGGCCCGGGAGCGATCGATCGTAAAGAGCGGCCCCTCGCTGCGCTCGATCACGATCCGCCGGTTGATGGCGGCGTAGAAGTACCGGCCGATGATCAGCGAGACCCAGAAGCCGATGAAGGGCGAGACGATCCACCAGACGGCGATCTCGCCCATCACGGTCCAGTCGAGTTCGCCGGCGGCGAGCCCCAGCCCCGCGATCGAGCCGACGGCCGTCATCGACGTCGACGCCGGGACGCCGAAGAAGTTGCCGATAAACAGCGCGATCCCGATGAAAAAGAGGACGCCGACGCTCGCCTCGAGCGTGAACACGCCGGGATCGGTGACGAGTTCGTTCCCGAGCGTGTGGACGACTTGCCGGCCGATCGTCCACGCGCCGACGAAGAAAAACACCGCCATCAACAGCCCGGCGACGGTTTTCGAGATGGCGTCGGCGCCGACGGCCGGCCCGAACGCCGGTCCCGTCGTCGCGCCGCCGATGTTGAATCCCACGAAAACGGCCACGAGAATGCCGACGAGCAGCAACACCGTGCTCATTCTGTGAATCTATCGTACGGGTTTCACGTCGATTCGCATATTCGTTATGCTCGCACGCTATGAGCCGAGTATCGCGTCTTCGCGGTTTGCCCGAGACACGGCACCTGGCGCGGCCGAGCGAAGAATCGTCGCTCGGCGCCGGAATCAGCGATCGACCGGCCGGTCGGACTCGTCCGAGTCGTCCGGGTCGTCGGAATCGGCTTCTCCTTCAGCGACCGTCTCCTCGAGCAGCTCCTCGATCTCGTCCTCGCGCGGTCGGCGATCGATCCGTTCGTCGACGGTGTCGATCTGTTCCTGGACCGCGTCGACCTGCTCGCCGATCGTCTGTTCGACGGTTTCCTCGACCGTCTCCTCGACGGCGGTCGTCATCCACTCGGGATCGAACCGGGCCATCTTCCAGACGACGTGGACGGCGTAGGAGATCAGGACGCCCAATCCGAACGCCAGTCCGACCTGCGTCCCGACGGAGACGATCAGCACGATCGAGACGAAGATCAACACGCCGTAGACGAGGTCGATGATCGCGTCGACGCGTCGCGGATTCATCGCTCGGCCGGCCCCTCCGTCGCGACGAACTCGATTCGAACGCAACCCCTGTGAGAGCTCATGCTGTGCTGCTAATTCAGGGTAGCCTGTGAAAGTACTTGGGTTCAGACCCCCCAGAAGAACGCGATTCCGAGCACCGTCACGACCGACAGTAGCAACTGCAGCGGCGCGCCGATGCGGGCGTAATCGGTGAAGCGGTAGCCGCCGGGCCCGTAGACGAACAGGTTCGTCTGGTAGCCGATCGGGCCCAGGAAGGCCGTACTGGCGGCGAAGGTCACCGCCAGCACGAACGAGAACGGGTTCGCGCCGATGCCGGCCGCCGCGGCCGCCGCGACCGGAATTAGGAGGACGACGCTGGCGTTGTTGCTGATGACGTTCGTCAGCAACGCCGTGAGGACGTAGAACAGCCAGAGAACGGCGATCGTCGGCAGTACCGACGCGGTCTCGACGACCGTGAACGCGAGCAACGCCGCCGCGCCGGACTCCTCGAGCGCGATCCCCAGCGGAATCACGCCGGCAAGCAGAAAGATGATGTCCCACTCGACGGCGTCGTACAGTTCGTTCGCGTCGAGGACGCCGGTGACGACCATCGCGACCACGCCCGCGAGCGCCGAGATCAGGATCGGATAGATCTCGAGGGCGGCGACGGCGACGACGCCGACCATGATGGCGACGGCGATCGGCGCCTTGTCGGCGCGGTACTCCGGTTGGGAGGATTCGCGGGCGACGATCACGTCGTCCCCGCGGGCGAGGCGGTCGAGCGTCTCGGGGGGCGCCTGAACGAGCAGCGTGTCTCCCACACCGAGACGGGTGCCGACGATGCGCTCGGCGATGAGTTCGCCGCGGTGGCGCAGACCGAGGACGGCGGCGTCGAACTCCTCGCGGAAACCCTCCGGATCGAGCCGCTCGCCGACCAGCCGCGAGTCCAGCGAGACGACGAGTTCGGTGATGATCCCCTCGTCGGCTGAGAGGTTCAGATCCGTCCGGGGGAAGCCGACTGGCTCGATCCCCGCGGCGTCCTCGAGCGCCGCGATCGCGTCCCGATTCGTGCGGACGACGAGGACGTCGCCCTCGTGGAGTCGGGTCTCCTGTCGCGGCGCGATCGAGCGGTCCTCGTCGCGGACGACCTGCACGACGTCGACGTCGGGGGCGAGCATCTCGACGGCGTCGCCGACCGTCTCGCCGACTAGCGGCGAGCCCGGCACGACGGCCACGTCGGCGACGTAGTTCCCCACGTCGTACTCCTCAAGGTAGTCCGCGCGCGGGGGGACCCGCTCGGGCAGGAGGTAGTGACCGACGAAGATCAGGTAGAGCCCGCCGACGAGCGTGACGAGAGCGCCGAGTTGCGTGAACTCGAACATCGAAAACCGGTGGAGTTCGGGGTATTCGCTGCTGAGTCGGGCGCTGATGTCGCTGGCGAGGATGTTCGTCGAGGTCCCGATCAGCGTGAGCATGCCGCCGATCTGCGAGGCGTACGACAGCGGGATCAGCAGCTTCGAGGGCGAGGTGTTCCCGCGGTTGGCGACATCGGTGACGACCGGCACCAGCAGGGCGACGACCGGCGTGTTGTTGAGGAAACCGGAGACGGGGCTGGTCGCGGCGACGGTCGCGAACAACTGCCGGCGGACGCTGTCGCCCGCGAAATCGGCCATGCGCCGACCGAGTTCCTGGACGACCCCCGTCCGGCTGATGCCGCCGCTCAGGATGAGCATCGCGAGGACGGTGATCGTCGCCTCGTTCGCGAATCCGGAGATGCCGGTTTCGGGATCGATGCCGGTCCACGGCTCCAAGACGACCAGCACGACGATCAACAAGATCGCGGTGACGTCGATCGGCAGGCGCTCGGTGAGAAAGAGCACGAGCGCGAAGAAGACGACGCCGAACACGACGAGGACATCGGTCGTCAACTCGGGTTGAGCCGCCGGCTCCTGGACCAGCGGCGCGAGAACCGCCATAGTTCGTACTGGTAGCCACACCGAGCGAATATGTAATAACTCCGTAAGGAAAGCGAACTGTAACGGGCCGATGACGACCATCGGCGTCGACACGCGCTCGGAACCGTCGACCCGGCGGCGACGCGCCGGTCAGAACCGTCGGCTTTACTCGAGTCGGGCGCGCTCACACGCGTATGCACGATCAGTTCGAGTCCGACGCCGAGTTCGAGGTCATCCCCGCCGTCGACATCCAGGACGGCGAGGTCGTCCAGCTCGTCCAGGGCGAGCGCGGGACCGAGAAGACCTACGGCGACCCCGTCGAGGCCGCCCAGCGGTGGATCGACGCCGGGGCCGAGTCCCTGCACCTCGTGGACCTGGACGGCGCCTTCGAGGGCGAGCGCGCGAACGCCGACGCCATCGAGGGGGTCCTTGAGGCCGTCGACGTGCCAACCCAGCTGGGCGGGGGCATCCGCACCGTCGACGATGCGGTCGACCTGCTCGAGCGCGGCGTCGATCGGGTCATCCTCGGTACCGCGGCGGTCGAGAACCCCGAGATCGTCCGCGAGATCAGCGAGGAGTACCCCGAGAGCGTCGTCGTCAGCCTCGACGCGAAGGACGGCGAGGTCGTCGTCGAGGGCTGGACCGAGGGCGCCGGCATCTCGCCCGTCGAGGCCGCCGCACGCTACGAGGACCTGGGCGCCGCCGCGATTCTGTTTACCAACGTCGACGTCGAGGGCCAACTCGAGGGCGTCGCGACCGAGCCGGTGCGGGAACTCGTGGCCGCGACCGACGTCCCGGTGATCGCCAGCGGCGGCGTGGCGACGCTCGAGGATGTCCGCGCGCTCGCGGATGCGGGCGCGGCCGCGGTAGTCGTCGGCAGCGCGCTCTACGAGGGGAACTTCACGCTCGAGGAGGCGCAGGCGGCGGTCGACGGCGCTCGGGGGAACTGAGCCGGCGCAGCCCCGTCCGCTCGTCCGGGACGGACGCCTTGATAGGCCCGTAGTACGTAGGGTCGGCCGTGCGCTCGAACGATCGGGACCGGCTGGTACTCGCCGCGGTCGTTTTCGCCGTGTTGTTCTCCCAGCTGTTGCTCTACCCGGGGGTCGCGACGCTCGTCGAAACGCTGGGTGCCGACGCGTCCACCTCGGCGTTCGCGGCGACGCCGCTGGACGCGAGCATGTGGTTCCTCGTCGCCGAGTTCGCCGCCTACGTCGCCTTCGTCGGCGTCTGGGGCGTCGCCAGCGACGTGACCGGCCGGCGGACGCCGTTTATCGTCGCCGGCGCGCTGGCCGGCGCCGTCGGCTACGCGGCGCTGGCCGCGGTTCCCGCGATCGGTTCGATCCCCTTCGAGGGCGTGCTCCTCCTGCGGCTCTTTCAGGGGGCGATGACCATCGGCGCGTTCTCCCTGACGATGACCATGCTGATGGACCTCGAGGGGGGCCACGGCCGGAACATGGGCGCGGCCGGGATCGCCATCGGACTCGGAGCCGCGACCGGCGCGCCGATCGGCGGGCAACTGACCGAGGTCGATCCCCTCGCGCCGCTGGTCGCGGCCGCCGGCCTACTCGTCGTCGTCGGCGGCGTCGTCACGCTGGTCGAGGACCGCGCGCCGACCCAGAAGCGAACCGCCCGCGCACTCCTCGAGGGCGTTCGCCGCCGCCCGACGCTGTCGATCCCCTACGCGTTCGGGTTCGTCGACCGCATGACCGCCGGCTTCTTCGCGCTCGTCGGGACGCTGTACTTCCAGGACGTCTTCGGCGTCGACGCCGGGACGACCGGCCTGCTGCTGGCCTGTTTCTTCGCCCCCTTCGCGCTCCTACAGTATCCGATGGGCGCGCTGTCGGACCGGATCGGCCGGACGATCCCGATCGTCGTCGGGTCGGTCTGCTACGGCGTCGGCATCCTCGCGCTCAGCGCCGCCCCCTCGGTGGCGACCGCCGCGGTCGGGATGGTCGGCATCGGCGTCCTCGGGGCGCTGGTGTCGCCGACGACGATGGCGCTGGTCACCGACCTCGCCGACGAGAGCGAACGCGGCCTCGCGATGGCCGGCTTCAACCTCGCCGGCAGCCTCGGCTTCCTCGGGGGCTACCTCGTCGGCGGCACCGTCGCCAGCAACTACGGCTACGGGCTCTCGTTCCTCGTGGTCGGCGGCCTCGAGATCGCCATCGCCGTCGTCACCGTCCCGATCTTCATCAAGCTCTCGCTCGAGCCCGAAACCCGGTTCGGCCGCGACCCCGAGACGACGGAGTAGTCGACGCCGAGCGATCCGCCGACCGCTGCGGCGGGCGGTCGAGGATTGGTTCGATAAAAAAGGATCTCGGCGCCGTTCGGATTCGACAGTTGTGGTATGTTACTGAATCACTCTCCGGGGGTAGAGGGTGTCCATTTTTATGTGGTCAGCCCCAAACCCAAAGTGATGACACGAGAGAACGCGGTCTCACGCCGAAAAGCGCTCAAGGTAACCGGCGCAGCAGCCACGACGGCGCTCGTCGCTGGCTGTGGCGGCAGCGGCGGTAACGGCGGTAACGGCGGTAACGGCGGTGACGGCGGAGACGGCGGTAACGGCGGTGACGGCGGCAACGAAAGCGGTGGCGGCGGCGAAGGCCCCTACGAGATCGAGCCCGGTACGACCATCGAGCTCCGTTCCCTGGCCCAGTCCTGGGAAGGAATCGCGCCGTCCCAGATCGAGGGCGTCGAGAATCCGGCCCTCAGCCTGGCGGAAGGCGAGAGCTACACCATCCTCTGGGCGGAGAACGAGTCCGGAACGCACAACCTCGCGGTCTACGACAGCAACCAGGAAGCCGTCGCCGGACCGACGGAGACGAGCAGCGACTCGGAACCCGGCCTCGAGGTCGAGTTCGAAGCCTCGAGCGACACCGTGGAGTACGTCTGCGAGCCCCACTACCAGGTGGGCATGAACGGCGACATCGAGCTCCAGTAAGCGTACCGAGCCGATTCGACACCGCGAACTCTTCGTTTCGGACGGACGACTCGCTGTCGAGCCGGTTTCGACATTTTTTGCGGACGCTACGAGGGTGTCGTGAGCGCCGTCTGACTGCCAACCGGTCGACCCGCCGATCCGCCTACCCGCCGAGCGGAGCGGCGGCGCCGACGCGGGAGTCGTCTGCCGCTCGTCGGTCGAGACGCCCGGAGCCGGTAGTTCGTCCACCGGGCCGCTTTCGGCGTCAATACAGCATCAAAAGTACCATACCATCGGGTGACCCAGTAAGCCGTATCAGGTGGTTTCCGTGACCGAGAAACGCGAGTATACCGACGATTACCCCGACAAGACGCTGTACATTCCCGGCCCGACCGAAGTACGCGAGGACGTCCTCGAGGCGATGAGCCAGCCGATGTTCGGCCACCGGATGGACCGGATGACCGACCTCTACACGACCGTCGTCGAGGACACGAAGGAGTTCCTCGGCACGGACAACGAGGTCATCGTCCTCACCGCCTCGGGCACCGAGTTCATGGAGAGTTCGATCCTCAACCTCGTCGACGAGAACGTCCTCGTGACGACCTGCGGCAGCTTCAGCGAGCGCCAGGCCAACGTCGCCGAACGCCTCGGCAAGACCGTCGACACCCTCGAGTACGAGTGGGGGCAGGCGGTCAAGCCCGAGGGCGTCCGCGAGAAACTCGAGGAGAGCGACACCGACTACGACGCCGTCACCTGCGTCATGAACGAGTCCTCGACCGGCGTCCGCAACCCCGTCGAGGAGATCGGCGACGTCGTCGCAGAGTACCCGGACACCTACTTCATCGTCGACGCCGTCTCCGCGCTGGGCGGCGACTACGTCGACATCGACGAGCACAACATCGACGTCATCTTCACCTCGGTCCAGAAGGCCTTCGCGATGCCGCCGGGACTGGCCGTCTGCGTCGTCAGCGACGAGGCCTACGAGCGCGAACTCGAGTCCGAGTCCGCGTCGTGGTACGGCGGCTTCCAGCGTTCGCTGGACTACTACGACCGGAAGGGCCAGACCCACTCGACGCCGGCCATCCCGGTCATGCTCGCCTACCGCAAGCAGATGAAACACATGCTCGAGGAGGGCCACCAGGCCCGCGACGAGCGCCACCGCGAGATGGCCGAGTACACCCGCGAGTGGGCCCGCGAGCACTTCGCCATGTTCCCCGAGGAAGGGTACGAATCGCAGACCGTGAGCTGCATCGAGAACACCCAGGGGATCAACGTCGCCGAGACCATCGACGCCGTCAGCGAGGAGTACGACTTCGTCTTCTCGAACGGCTACGGCTCCCAACTCGGCGAGCAGACGTTCCGCATCGGCCACATGGGCGAACACGACCTCGAGTCGATCAAGCGGCTGACCGACGCGCTCGAGGACGTCGCCGGGCTGTAACCGGTTTGCGGCGCCGGGCGTTATTTTATTTGATCGTCTCCTCATCGCATAATGGTTATTTTTCTATCACTACTGAAGGTCACAACTGCCGGCAGAATTCGAGACACTGCAGGTGACAAAGACCGCGACGGAGCGTTACAGGTATAGCAGGCAAGCTCGGCTGTACCGTCGATTCGACGGCGAGTACGTGGCCGTCGACGTCCTCAGCGCAATCCGCGGAGCCACTCGAGGAACTCCTGGATCGTCTCGGCGAGCCACTCGAGCGCCGCCTCGAGTCGACTCCCGGCGCGGTCACCGTCCCGATCCGCGCCGCGATCGGGTTCGTCGTCGACCGCACCCTCCGCCGCGAGCGCCGCGCGGGCGTCGACGAGTCCGTGCCCGTATTCGCAGGTCTCGAGGACCGGCTCCGCCGTCTCGGTGAGCGTCCGCCGGACCGCCTCGTTCGGACCGGGTCCGCCCTCGTCTCGCTCCGCCCAGACTAACGCGGCGACGCCGGTGACGAACGGACAGGCCATGCTCGTCCCGCTCGCCTCGGCGTACTCGTTGTCGACGACGCTCGAGACGATGTTCGTCCCCGGTGCCAGCAGGTCGACGGCGGCGCCGACGCTGCTGTAGGACGCCAGCGAGTCGTCCTCGTCCGTCGCGGCGACCGCGAGGACGTCCTCGTGGGTCGCCGGATAGGTCATCGTCTCCGCGTCGCAGGCGCCGTCGCCCGAGTGTCCCTCGTTTCCGGCCGCGGAGAGCAGGAGGTGCCCCTCCTCGTGGGCGCTCTCGATCGCCTCTGCGAGCGTGTCGCTCTCGGTCTCGCCGCCGAGGCTCATCGAGATGAGCTCGACGTCGTTCGACATGCACCAGTCGATCCCGGCGATCAGTTCGCTGTACCGGCCCCGGCCCTCGTCGTCGAGCACCTTTACCGCATAGAGGTCGGCGTTCGGGGCGGTTCCCACCACGCCGCGATCGTTATCCAGCGCACCGGCGATGCCGGCGACGTGAGTCCCGTGTCCGTGGCGGTCCTCGTAGTCGCCGGGCGGGCCGGACGCCGTGAAGTTCCGGCCGCCTGCGACCGAGAGGCTACAGTGGTCGGTCTGGATGCCCGTATCGAGGATGCCGACGTCGACGCCCGTTCCGTCCGGCTCGACGTCGTCGGCGCCGATTCGCTCGTGGCCCCACGACGCCCGCTGGTCCGGGTGGGTCGAACAGTCCGCCCTGTCCGGCGGCAGTAAGAGATCGAGCAGCGAGGGATCCCAGCCGTCGGGAATCCCCGTCTCGTCGTCCTCCTCGACGGTCGCGACGCCGGTTGCGGAAAGGAGGTCGTCCAGCCGGTTCTCGGGGACCTCCGCGACGACGAAGTCGAAGTTGTCGTACTCGAGGACCGTCGTCCCGCCGACGGAGTCGATGACATCGAGCAGGTCGCCGAGAAGGCCGTCCTGCGGGTGGACGAACACCCTGCGGGCGTCCGAAGCGGTCGGCGACGCCGACGCGGATCTCGAGGCCGTCGTCCCGAGCACCCCAGTCGCGACGCCGGCGCCGACGCGCTGCAGCAGCTGCCGACGACTGAAAGTCATGGATTCCGGAAGGTAAACGGACGAGATAAGCTTTCTGTGCTGCCCTCGTTTGTGACAGCTATCCGTTAGATACGGACGCTGGCCGCGAGGGCGCTTCGAGCGCTGCGAGGAGCGCTCGAGTCGGGGAAGGGCAGGCTACTGACATACGGAGCGGAAGATAGCGCCAGCAGCCGACGAAACGAGCCACCGGCGTACCCTCGGCGAGCGGACCAACGACTGATGTGAACGGTAGAACGAGTGAACGGAAGGAGGAGTGTCTTCGTGAGCAAAGCGAACGAAGGCACGGAAGTCGAACCCGTGAACGGCGTGAGCGGGAACGTCTTCCGTCGTTTTTACTCGAATTTTTGCCGAGGGCACGGCAAAGTCGCGCCCGTGGTTCGAAAGACGCCAAAGGCGTCTTTCGTCATCACGAGAGCGGGTCGCTCTCTCGAACGACAGCGCAAAACGTCGTGCTTACTGGATGTGACCTTCTTCCCGCAGCTGGTCGGCTTCGCTTTTCTCGTAGCGCCAGGTGATGTCGGCCTTCTCGTCCTGCCAGTCCCAGGGTTCGACGAGGACGACGTCGTCCTCGCGGATCCAGATGCGCTTTTGCATCTTGCCGGGGATGCGCGCGGTGCGCTCTTGCCCGTCGGCACAGCGTACTTTCACCCGATTCGCCCCGAGCATGTCCGTGACGGTCGCGAAGACCTCGTCGTCCTCTGGCATCCGGAGGTTCTTGCGACCGCCGTCGCCGTCGTCACTCATACGGCCAAATTCGCGTTGGAGGCGTTTAACCCTTTATCGATTTCCGCGTCGGGACCGCCCTACGCGGCGGGGACGAGCGCGGGAGCGATCGGCGTCGGCTGCGGAGGGAGACCGACCGCTCGAGCAGTCGGCAAACCGCGCCGTTTATTTCCGTCCCCTGACCACTCCTGCGTATGATCGACAAGATCGGTCCCCTCGGGATCGTCGGCGTCGTGGTGTTGCTCGGCGGCATCGGACTCATTGCGTACGCGAACCCGATCATCGCCGCGGGGATGGCGCTCGTGCTCGTCGGACTCGGCCTGGTCGTGAAGTCGCTGGTGTCGGGCATGCTCCAGAGCTTCGGGATGTTCTAACTCGGGCCGTTCCGGCCGGTGACTGCGCGATCGCATCCCTTACCGTTTTGTCGCCGAATCGGCTTTTCCCGGTATGGGCTATTCGCTGCACTACTACGATCTCGTGTTGGGCTGTATCGGCGGTAGTCTCGCCGTCGGAGTACTGATCGGCTACGCCACGCCGATCGCGATCGAGTTCTCGATCGCCGCGCTCGGGCTCGTGGCGCTGGCCTTCATCGGGCACGCGCTGTTCGTTAACGGGCCGGTCGACGACCCCGGGGACCTGACCGAGGAAGTCGACGTCGAGGAGGTGCCGCAGGTGCTCTCGCCGACGGAGTCGGCGGACTGAGCGCGACTCGAGACGGCGGGTCACGGGTCACGAAACTACTGAGCAAAAACTCGAGTAACGCGGATTCACACCTCGTTGTTGCCGGCCCGGTGCTCGCTGATGAGTTGATCGACCATCTCTGCCTTTCGGTCGAGGCGGCGGTCACGAGCGCGCTCGTGCCAGTCGTCGATGACGGCCTCGACGTCGTCCTCGCGGGCGACGGCGAGTTCGTCGACCTCCTGCATGGCGACGTCGTCGGCGGGGCCGACCGGGATCTCCTCGTCGAAGAGGATCTCGTCGGCGATGTCGGAGAGGCCGCCCTCCTTTAGGATGACGCGGGGCTCGAACTCCGCGAGCAGTTCGGCCGTCGAGCGACCCGCGCCGCTTGCATCCCGGAGGTAGACGACGTCGCCGGCCGCGATGCCGTACTGCTCGTTGGCCTCGCGGATGGCGCCCTTGGTGAACTTCTCGACGACCTTCACCGGGACGAGCCCCTCCTTCTTCGCCGAGACGTCGCTGAAGTTCGAGTGATCGAGCTTCCAGAGGGCCTTCATCCGCTCGACTTTCTTCTCTAACTGTTCGACCTCCTCGAGCGCCTCGTCGCGCTCGTACTCTAAGCGCTCGGCCTTGCGCCGGTAGCGGGTCACCTCGCGGTCCTTCCGAACCTCCTTGCGCTCCTCGCGGCGGGCGGCCTCGAGTTCGGACTCGAGGTCGTCGATGCGGTCGTCTTTCTCCTCGAGGCGGTCCTCTAAGGTGTCGACGTGGGACTGGAGGCGCTCGACCTGCCGCTTGAGGTCCTTGATGCGCTTTTCCTCCTCGGTGAGTTCGCGGGGCTGGTGCTCGGTCGTCTCCTCGTCGCCGTCGTCGTCGTCCTCGAGGTCCGCGAGGACGGCTTCGACGCTCTCCTCGCCGGCGACGACGCGGGCGGTCACCTCGCCGCGGTCGACTCCCGGCGGAAGCTTCCGGGCGATCCGGTCGAACTGGTCCTCGTGGGCGTCGAAGGCGTAGAGTGCGGCCGCCATGGCGTCGCGCTGGTGGTCGTTCTCGTAGGGGTGGTCGCGGGTCCGGTGTTGCTTCTCGTCGACGGGGAGGTCGGTCTCGGGGGTCCAGCCCGCGGCGTCGAAGCTCCGGCGGAATTTTTCCACCGTTTCGGGCATCGGCGTCACGTCGGCCGCGACGACGATCGGCCGACCCCGTTCGACGATCCACTCGATTACCTCGGCGGTGTCGCTGGTCCGGGAGCTCCAGACGTCCAGCACCTCGCCCTCGAGGCCGACGATGGCGACGGCGGTCGTCGTGCCGGGATCGATCCCGACGATGACGTGGTCCCGGCGCTTGGCGAGCGGGCGGAACTCGATGCCGTCCCGGCGCTCCCGCTCGATTTCGACGCGAACGTCGCCCGAGCGATTGCGGGAGACGGGGATCTCGCTCGGTTTCGCTTCGACGGTGAAGACGGCGTTCGCGTAGCCGCCGTAGGCCTCGCGGGTCTCGGTCTCGTACGCGAGGTTGGCGTCCTCGAGTTCGGACTCGACCTCGCGGGCCCGGCGCTTGACGGAGCCGTGGATGCGGCGGGTGTAGCGGTCCTCGCTCCAGCCGCCGCTGCCGGTCGAGCGGCCCCTCGAGACCTTGACCTCGGTGGTGTCGGTGAAGGCCGACACCTCGTAGCCGACGTTGTGGGCAGCCAGCCGGGCCGCGGCCTCGGCCTCTTTCATTGGCTGCTTGCCGTAGGGGATCCCGTGGCGCTTCGCGACGCGGGAGAGGGGTTCGGGCTGCTCGGCCCCGGTCACCTGGACGAGCTTGGTTCCGGAGGGCAGCGAACCCAGAAAGTGGATGAGCTGGTCCTTGTCGGCGGCCAGCTCGTACATGTTGTCCGTCGCGACGATCGCCGGCTCCTCGTCGTCGATCAGTCGCCGGAGTTTGCGGTGGGAGACGACGTCGCGGCGGACCTCCTCGCCGTCGTACCTAACCAGTGCGTAGGAGGGCGCGTCGCCCCGCACGTCGCCGCTTTGCACGTCGACTCCGAAGACGACTGCATCGAGCGCACTCGTTCGGGTGCTCACGGATACCGTTAGGCAATCCCCGAATATAAACCCATGGCGGGCGGTAACAGCGATTCGCTCTCGCGGTTCGGGGCGTCGATTCGGCCCTCGAGAGCTCGAGGTTCCGCGGGTCCAACAGATTGTTCTGCCGCTGCCCGTGGCTATTTGACGAGCCCCGAGTCACGTGTTCCCATGGAGTATACCACACTCGGCTCGACCGGGATGGAAGTGAGCAAGATCTGTCTCGGCTGCATGAGCTTCGGCACCGACCGCGACTGGATGTTAGACCGCGAGGAGAGCCGCGAGCTCATCGAGCGGGCGATCGATCTGGGAATCAACTTCTTCGACACGGCCAACGTCTACTCGGCGGGCGAGAGCGAGGAGATTCTGGGCGACGTACTCGCCGACTACGACCGCGACGAGATGGTCGTCGCCTCCAAGGTCCGGTTCAGCGGCGAGAAGGATCACCGCAACGCGACCGGGCTCTCGAGAAAGACCATCGAGCAGGAACTCGAGCACTCTCTGGATCGGCTGGGGATGGACACCCTGGACCTCTACCAGATTCACCGCTGGGATTACGACACGCCGATCGAGACGACGCTGCGGGCGTTAGACGACGCCGTTCGGCGCGGACAGGTGCGCCACATCGGCGCCTCGTCGATGTGGGCCCACCAGTTCCTCGAGGCCCGCCGCGTGAGCGAACGGGAGGGGCTGGCGCCGTTCGAGACGATGCAGAACCTCTACCACCTCGCCTACCGCGAGGAGGAGCGGGAGATGTATCCCGTTTGCGAGAAATACGACGTCGGGACGATTCCGTGGAGCCCGCTCGGGGCGGGCTACCTCGCGCGACCCCACGAGGAGTTCCAGACGACGACCCGCGGCGAGCACGAGGTCGAGGAGGCCGGCGTCCCCTACCACGAGTTCCCGGGCAGCGAGGCGATCAACGAACGAGTGCAGGAACTGGCCGACGAGAAGGGCGCCACGATGGCCCAGATCGCGCTGGCCTGGCACTTCCAGAACGACAACGTGACCGCGCCGATCGTCGGCACCTCGAGCGTCGAGCACTTAGAGGAGGCCGTCGAGGCGCTCGAGATCGACCTCTCGGACTCCGATATCGACTATCTCGAGGAACCGTACGAGCCGGTGCCGGTGTACGGCCACGAGTAGCGCCGCCACCTCGATCGGCTCACTCCTCGTCCGCGTCCGGATACGGAATCTCGAGTTTCTGGCCGTCTTCGGGGACGAAGACCTCGCCGTCGAACACCTCGCGGGCCTCCGCGAGGTGATCGTCCGTGTACCCCGCGTACCGCGAGGACAGGTGCATCAGCGCCAGCCGCTTCGCACCGGCCCGGTTGGCGATCTCGGCGGCCTGTCGGGCCGTCGCGTGGGCCGTCTTCGCCGCGCGGTCGGCCCGATCCTCGGCGAAGGTCGCGTCGTGGATCAGCAGGTCCGGCTCGTCGGCGACCTCGATCGTCGCCGCCGTCGGTCGGGTGTCGCCCGTGTAGACGATCGTCCGGCCCGGCCGCGGATCGCCGACGACCTGCTCGGGTTCGACGACGGTGCCGTCCTCGAGCTCGACGGGGTTGCCCTCGTGGAGTTCGGAGAACTTCGGGCCGACCGGGACGCCGAGTTCCTCGGCGCGGTCACGGTCGAACCGGCCCTTGCGGTCGTCCTCGACGAGGGCGTAGCCGACCGACCGGGCGTCGTGGTCGGTGCCGAACGCGCGGACCTCGTACTCGTCGGCGCGGTAGGCGACGTCGCCGTCGCCGACCTCGTTGATCCGCACCGGAAACGCGGGGTCGTTGTCGAGGGCGTTCACGAGCGACTCGAGTTTCCGTCGCGTGCCGCGTGGCGTGTGGATCGCCAGGGGCTCCTCGCGGTCGTTGAAGTCCATCGTCTGGAGCAGCCCCGGAATCCCGAGGACGTGATCGCCGTGGAGGTGCGTGACGAACAGGTGCGAGACTGAAAAGCCGGTCCCGAAGCGCATCATCTGGCGCTGGGTGCCCTCGCCGGCGTCGAACAGCAACTCCTCGCCCTCGCGGGAGACGAAGATCCCGCTCGGATTCCGCTCGGTCGTCGGAATCGCCCCGGCCGTCCCCAGAAACGTCACGCGCAGTGGCATCGGCTCGGTATCGGGCCGGGACAAGTATACCGGCTTCGAATTTCGAATCGGAACGACGCCGTCGGACGCGTTCGCGGCGCTGATCCGATCGGACGCGCGGCGTCATCGGTCGACGGTCCGCAGCCGTGGTCGGCCGTCGGTAGTCGTCGATCGGTGCGCGCAACCGCGCCGGTGCACGATCGGCAGACGAAGTCAATGTTTACATCGATGCGCCACTAATCGCCGACTACTGCGATCCGCCGTCCGACGGGACCGTCGGGGCCAGAGTCACAATGAGTTCGAGATCGACATTCGGCACGATCAAGCGTATCGTTGCAATTTTGATCGCGATCACGGTCGTGCTCGCCGCGGGGATACTCGTCGGGCAGGCTCCGACCCTCTTTGGCGTCGAGGAGAATCCGGAGGCGTCGATCACGTTCAAGGACCAACAGGGCAACGGGTCGAGCGTCACGATCGACTCGGTCACGCTCTCGGAGGGCGGCTTCGTCGTCATCACCGACGGCGGCGCGGAGCCCATCGCCGTCTCCGACTACCTGAGTGAGGGGAGCCACGAGAACGTCACCGTGGAACGCGAGGAGGGCGCGAATCGAGAGCTCGTCGGCCAGCTGACGGCGACGGCCCACCGGGACACCGACGACGACGAGACGTACACGTACGCGGAAAGCGACGGCGAGGAAGATCGCCCTTACCTCGAGGACGGGTTCCCGGTCAGCGACACCGCCACGGTGACGACCCCCGAGAAGCAGGGGCTGAGCAACTCCTTCGTCGTCGAGTCCGTCGACGCGCCGGCGTCGGCGACGACCAACGAGACGGTCGAGGTCACCGCGGAGATTCGGAACCCGACCGAGTTCACCACCCAACAGAACGTCGAGGTCCGCCTCGACGGGGCCGTGCTCGAGCGCCAGCTCCTGGAACTCGAGGCCGAGGAGACCCGGAACGTGACCTTCCAGATCGACGGCAGCGAGGTCTCTCCCGGCGAACACACCCTCGGCGTCTATACCGACGCCGACGGGAAGCTCGAGGAGATCGACTTCGAGTTCCACACGGAGCCGGCCGTCAACGTGACGAACACGAACGAGAGCGCCCGCGAGGTGACCGTCGACGTCGCGATCCCCGCGGACGGATTCGTGGCCGTCGAGGACCCGGCCGACAACGCCACTGGCGACGACGCCGAAAACCGCAGTTTCGTCGGCACGAGCGCCGTCCTCACGCCGGGCGAACACGAGAACGTCACCGTCTCCCTCGAGGAGTCCGTCGACGCCGACGAGGAACTCGTCGCCGTCCTCTACGAGGGCGACCCCGCCGACAACGCCTCGGCGACGCCGATCGAGCGCGGCGGCGAGCCCGTCGAGACGACGTTTACGCTGGCGGACGGGGAGGTCGAGCCGACGGGCGACGGCGGCGACGGCGCCGCTGGGAACGAAAGCGACGCCGAAGCCGACGCCCGCAACCAGTCGGCAGACGGCGGCGTCGTGAGCGTCGAACCGGCCGGCGGGTAACCGAACCGCACGACCGCGACCGGCGGATCGAACAATCGACCGATTCTTACCCGCGCCGCTCCTACCGGCTGTCGATGGACGCGCCGCTGTGGACCGATACGCACGCTCCCGAGCTGGCGGAGTTACCGCAGGACGACGTCCGCGAGTACCTCGAGCGGGCCGTCGACGAACCGATCAACCTCCTGCTGCAGGGACCGCCCGGCAGCGGGAAAACGGCGGCGGCGCGGGCGCTCGCTCGCGAGGCCCACGCGGACCCGGACAACGACCTGATCGAGATCAACGTCGCCGACTTCTTCGGCCGGACGAAGACCGAGATCAAGAACGATCCCCGGTTCGCGCAGTTCCTCGTCGGCCGCTCCTCGATGTCCAAGCGCGACATGATCAACCGCGTGCTCAAGGAGTCGGCGAGCTACTCGTCGGTCTCGGGCGACTACAAGACGATCCTGCTGGACAACGCCGAGGACGTCCGCGAGGACTTCCAGCAGGCCCTGCGCCGGATCATGGAGCAACACCACCGGACGACCCAGTTCATCGTCGCCACCCGACAGCCCACCAAGCTGATCCCGCCGATCCGCTCGCGGTGTTTCCCCGTCTCCGTCCGGTCGCCGACGACCGACGAGACCGTCGCTGTCTTAGAGCGCATCCTCGAGGCCGAGGACGTCGAATACGACGATGACGGCCTCGAGTTCGTCGCGAACTACGCGGACGGCAACCTCCGGCAGGCGATCCTGGGCGCGCAGACGACCGTCGAGGATGCGGGCGAACTGACGATGAACGCGGCCTACGAGACGCTCGGCGAGGTCGGACTGGACGACGAGATCGAATCGATGCTCGACGACGCCGAGGCCGGCGAGTTTACCGACGCTCGGAGCGCGCTCGACGACCTGCTCGTCGACGAGGGGCTGGACGGCGAGGAGGTACTCGACGAGATCCTGCGGATCGCCCGCAAGCGGTACCAGGGGGAGAAGCTCGCTCGTGTCCACCGGCTCGCGGCCGACGTCGAGTTCGAACTTCACGAGGGGACGAGCGACCGGATCCACGTCTCGCACCTGCTGGCGGAGTTAGGGCGGGACGCTTGATCGACGCATCGTGCTAATCGTATCGGGCCCATGTTTCTCGAGCGCAGTACAAGTATAATCGAGTGAGTCGGATAGCCAGGACGAAGCGGCACTCACGAATTCGGCGAGTCCGCCGTCACCTGATATCGGCTCTCGAGCCGCGCCATCGCAGCCGGCCTGCAGACGTACAGAAGTCCGATGATGAGGCAGAAACCGCCGGTGACGATCGTCTCGAGCCATCCCAGCGCGCCGGCGCCGTACCCCGCTAGTCCGAGGCCGACGATGCCGACGCCCGCGGTCGGCACGAAGACGCCGAACGCGCGCCTCGAGAGGGAGACGTACCGGGAAAGAACGAGCGCGAGCGCGAACAGGAGTCCGACGGTGAAGGTGATCGCCAGTTCGGGGTCCAGCCACCGCTCGCCGGCGGGGGTCAACAGGGACAGCGCCGCCGCGGTGATCGCCAGACAGGCTAACAAGGCCAGCCCGTCCCGGGCGTAGCGATCTCGCCAGCGGGTTTTCGAGACGTACGCGTAGCCGAGCCACAGACAGAGGACGGCGATCCCACTGAGCCCCCGAACCGCCTCCCGAATCGACATCGCGTCCGCGAGCGTCCGGAACGCGAGTCCGAAGACGATCGCGGCGACGAGCCCGTAGCAGAGGAGGCGGGCCCACCGAGGAGGGTCGGGAATCTGCGCGTCTCGAGCCATACGACCGCCTCCGGGTGCCGTCCGAAAAGGTCATTCGATCCACACGTCGGGGCCGTTTTCTTCACGCAGTCGTGCGAACACCTCCGCATGCCGAGCGTCCTCGAGACTCGCATCACGAACCGTTTTCGTGTCCAGCCGAACCACGCGAACAACAACGAGTCGCTCCACGGCGGCAACCTGATGAAGTGGCTCGACGAGGTCGGCGCGATGTCGGCGATGCGCTTCGCCGGCGAGACCTGCGTCACTGCGCGGGTGAACCAACTGAACTTCGAGCGGCCGATCCGGATCGGCGACACGGCGCTCGTCGAGGCGTACGTCTACGACGAGGGCCGAACCAGCGTCCACGTGGCGCTGCGGGCCTGGCGCGAGGAACCGCGCAGCGGCGAGACCGAGAAGACGACCGCGTCCTCGTTCACCTTCGTCGCGATCGACGGCGACGGCGACCCCGTCCCGGTCCCCGACCTAACGGTCGAGAGCGACGAGGGAGCGGCGCTTCGGGAGCGCGCGCTCGAGGCCGATTACTGAAGCCGATCGAATCGGTCCGTTACAGGTCCTCGGCCCACTCCGCGGGGAGGACGCGGAGCAGGCCGTCGGATGCGAGCTCGTCCGTCGTAACGAACAGAATACCATCGCCGCCGTTGACGGCGGTGCCGCCGCCGAACACCTCGTCCCAATGGTCGAGGACGGTGTCGGGGATCGGTAGCTCGCGGGCGTCCTCGCCGATCTCGCTGCTGGCGACGTACCGCACTCCGTCGCGGCCCGCGAGACCGTCGTAGTTCAGCGAGACCAACACCCCGTCGTCGCGGTCGCGGATCCCCCAGAACGCCTCGGTCGAGTGAGCCAGAAAGCCCTGGTTGAACGCCCGCTGCGGCGCCGGGACCTCCCGGCTCTGCCTGTCGAAGGCGGCCTCGCCCAGCCGATCGATCTCCTCGGTCTCGGGGAGATCGCCGACGCCGGTGCCCTCTTCGGCCGTCGTCTGGTCGCCCGTCCCTTCCACGCCACCGGCATCCGCCGTTTCGCGCCCGGTCGCCTCCGCGAGATCCTCGGCGTCGACGCCGGTGTCGGCGATTTCGCGCCGATCGACCGATTCCGACTCGGCGTCGGCTTCGGATTCGGACTCGAGCCCCGATCCCGCGTCCTCGACGTCCGGTGACGTGTCCGCGACGTCCGCGGCCGCATCGCCGGCAGCGCGGTCGGTCGCTCCGACGCCGCCGGCCTCGTCGGCGACCGCACCGACGTCGGGCCGGGTGTCTACCACGTCGGTTTGCGCGACGTTGGACTCCGCGCCGCGGCTGCGGGACCGCCGCTGGTCGAGCGCCGCTCCGATGAACCCGGCTCCCAAGACGAGGCCGGCGAGGCCGCGCTCGTGCTCGCCGGCCAGGAGCGCACGAATACCGCCGAGGAGGCCTGCCCCGCCGATGAGTGCCGTCACTGCGCCCGATTCGACGGCGCGCTGGAGAAAGGACGCCGCCCTCGAGACGTATTCGCGGCCGCTGCTCGCCGTCGCCCGCGCGGTATCGACCGCTGACTCCGATCCGGATCGTACGCTGGTGTCGGTCTGGTTCACACTGCCTCATTCGTTCGCGAGGCACAAATCCCCACTGTCGTCGTATACATACCGTATAGAATTCGCACCCCAATTGCCGCCGAATAGACGCTCTCATTCAGCGATCTCAGCAAACCGCAATACCTTATCGCTACTCGAGCACCAGCACGTACCGCGTCAGCGACCGGTGGACGCGCCGCTCGAACGACGCCGCGAGTTCCCAGCCGGCTACTCGAGCACCAGCACGTACCGCGTCAGCGACCGGTGGACGCGCCGCTCGAACGACGCCGCGAGTTCCCAGCCGGCTTCCCGAGCCTCGCTCGTCCACGACCGGTCGGCGACGACGACGGCCCGCGAGCCGACGCGGCAGGCCTCGGCGAGCGCGCCGGCGACTAAGTCCTCGAGGCGGTGGGTGTCGATCTTCGACTGGCGGCCGTAGGGCGCGTCGAAGACCACGCCGTCGACCGCGTCGTCCGCGAGCGGGAGCCGGGTGGCGTCGCCGCGGCCCACGTGCCACGCGCCGCGGTCGACGCCGGTCGGCGAGGGCTCGTCCGCGTCGAGGAAGTGCGCGAGGTTCTCGCGGGCCCCTTCGGCCATCTTCCGCTGGGCGTCGGTGCCGATCACGTCCGCCCCGACGAGGCCGGCCTCGACGAGGACGCCGCCGGTGCCGCACATGGGATCCAGTATCGTGCGCCCGGGGCGCGCGCCCGCGACGTTTGCGACCGCGCGGGCCAGCAGCGGGTCCATGCTGCCGGGCTGGAAGAAGGGTTTGTCCGTCGGCGCGCGAGTCCCGAAATCGCGGACGCTCTCGGCCGCGAGCCAGCCGAGGGCACAGACCGAGACGCGGTCGCCGCCTCGAGCGTCGGATTCGTCGCGCGCCGCGGAATCGTCCACGGCGTCAGCCGCGCCCTCGAGTCGCCCCTCGGAAAACGCGACCCGCAGCAGGTGATCGGGGGCCTCGAGATCCACCGAGAAGCCGCGATCGACCAGGACCTGACCGAGTTCCCGTTCGGCCTGCTCAGTGCTGATACCGGTCGAGCCGTGGACGTCGGTCGCCCGCACCGCGACCGTCGCGTCGCGGTCCCGGTCGATCGAGGCCGCCTCGAGCAGCGCGCGGGCGCTCTCGACGTCGGCGTCGGTCCGGCCGATCAGTTCGCTCGCGCGGTGGGTGTACGCGAGGCCGCGGACGCGCTCGGGAGCGATCCCGCGCGCGACGGCGAGGCCCGGCGCGACCCGTCGCACGCCGGTCGCGGCGCTTGTCGCCTCGCAGGCCGCGAACGCGTCGTCCTCGCCGCCGAGCTCGAGCAGGTACACGGACGGCTATCGCCGCGGGGCGAGTATGAGCCTACCGCTTCGGGCGAACCGTCGCGTTCATCGCGGTGCTGACAAAACGGCGCGAGCGGCCGCCTGCGGAACGTATTCGGTTCGGTGACCGTCGAACGAACCGGATATATCATGCGGCGGCACCAACCTTTATAAGCCTTAAATACGTCTTTTTAAGCGACTAATGACGGATCCGAAGGACACCATCAACATCGAAAACGTGGTGGCGTCGACCGGTATCGGCCAGGAACTCGACCTCCAGAGCGTCGCGATGGACCTCGAGGGGGCCGACTACGACCCCGAGCAGTTCCCCGGGCTGGTCTACCGAACCCAAAACCCCAAATCCGCCGCACTGATCTTCCGATCGGGGAAGATCGTCTGTACCGGCGCGAAGAGCACCGACGACGTTCACGAGAGCCTGCGCATCGTCTTCGACAAGCTCCGCGAGCTCCAGATTCAGGTCAACGAGGACCCCGAGATCGTCGTTCAGAACATCGTCACGTCGGCCGACCTGGGCCGCAACCTCAACCTGAACGCGATCGCCATCGGCCTCGGCCTCGAGAACATCGAGTACGAGCCCGAGCAGTTCCCGGGGCTGGTCTACCGCCTCGACGACCCCGAGGTCGTCGCCCTGCTGTTCGGGTCGGGCAAGCTCGTCATCACCGGCGGCAAGAAGCCCGAGGACGCCGAACACGCCGTCGACAAGATCGTCTCCCGACTCGAGGACCTCGGCCTGCTCGAGTAACGCCGTCTCCGGCGTTCGTTCGCGACGCTCGAGTGTCGACGCCGTCGATACGAATACCGGTCGCCGCTCGATTCCCCGTCGACGGGACGCCTCGAGCCCCTCGTTTCTCGACGCGACCGACTCGCCCGCGCGGCCGATTGCTCTCCATTCCGACGGGTCCCTCGTCTCGCCGGCCGACCGTTGACGGACCCGCCCGGCGTACGGCGACGGAAGGGAAATGCAACCGCTGTTCCTCCTCGCGGGATTCGCACTGCTCGTCGCGGCGATCGTGGACATCATCTGGACGACGCTCTGGGTCGACGGCGGCTCCGGGCCGCTCTCGTCCCGACTGACGACGATCGTCTGGCAGGGGCTACGACGCGTCAGTAGCGATCAGTCGCGGGTGCTCAGCCTGGCCGGGCCGCTCATCCTCACGTTGACCCTCGCGATGTGGATCGGGCTGCTGTGGCTCGGCTGGACGTTCGTGTTCGCCAGCAGTCCGGTCTCGCTGCTCAGCACGCGAACCGGCGTGCCCGCTGACTGGCCGGGCCGGTTCTACTACGTCGCGTACACGATGTTCACCGACGGTAACGGCGACTACACGCCGACGAGGGACGTCTGGGAGATCGCCAGTTCGTTCACGACGGCGACCGGCATGGCCTTCGTCACGCTCGGGATTTCCTACATCGTCGCAGTGATCGGTGCGGTTTCCGAGAAGCGGTCGTTCGCCAGCGACGTCACCGGCCTCGGCGAACGGAGCGAGGCGTTCGTCCGGGCGAGCTGGTCCGGCGACGACGAGCGGTTCCGCGGCGTCGAGCTCCCCCTCGAGTCGCTCTCGTCGGATCTCTCCCTGCTCGCGGACCAGCACAGGTCCTACCCCATCCTCCACTACTACCACAGCGAGCGCGAGAAACGCGCGTCGGCGATGGCCGTCCCCATCCTCGACGAGGCGCTGACGATCTATCGGCACGGTATCCCCGACGACGAAGGACCGAACCCGACGCTCGTCGAGGACGCCCGCTCGAGCGTCCAGAGCTACCTCGACACGCTCGATACGGCCTTCATCGATCCCGCGGACGAGGTACCGCCCGCCCCCGACCTCGATCGGGTTCGCGAGGACGACATTCCGACCGTATCGGACCAGGAGTTCGCCGACGCGCTCGCGGACCTCACCGAACGCCGTCGGAAGCTACAGGCGATCGTGAACGCCGACGCCTGGCACTGGCCGCCGGTCGATCGCGACGAGGACGAGAACGAGAACGAGGACTGAGTCGGGGGTCACGACTGGGAGTCGTCCAGTGCCGTCAGATACGACCGGCCGTCCTCGGTGATCACGTACACGTCGCTCGAGATCCGTCGAACGTAGCCGTCGGCCCGAAGGTCGTCACAGTACTGGGTGACGGTCAGCGGATGCGCGTCGAGTGCCGCCGCGAGGCGTGTAACGCGTATCGGTCCGCGCTCCTCGAGGAGCGCGAGCAGCGCTCGATCCGAACAGCCGGTCATGGCGTGATAACGATTAACACATCATCGGTCGGTATAGTAGTTTTGCCGCACGAGAACGCGATACGCCGAGCCGACGATACTGCGCGTCGTCAGCGAGCGGCGGTGGCTCAGTCCGATACTCGACCGGTCGCTCCGCCCTACTCGACCAACCGCTCGACCTCAGCCTACTCGACCAACCGCTCGATCTCGGTCACGAGGATGTCGCTCGCGCCCGCCTTCTTCACCTCGGTGATCGTCTCGAAGACGTCGCGTTCGTCGACGACCGCGTGGACGGCGACCTTCCCCGTCTCGCCGTTCTCGTCGGCGATGTCCATCACCGTCGGCCCGCCCATGCCCGGAATCACGTCGCGGACGGCCTCGAGCCGATCCTCGGGAACGTTCATCATCAGGTACCGCTTCCCTTCGGCCTGCTTGACCGAGGCCAGCGCCGTCCGGACCTCCTCGACCTTCGGCTCCTCGAGGACGTCCTCGCGGCCGAACAGTCGGACCGAACTGGCCAGGACCTCCTCGACGACGGCCAGCCGGTTCATCTTCAG
This sequence comes from Halopiger thermotolerans, assembly GCF_054654555.1. NCBI lineage: Archaea > Methanobacteriati > Methanobacteriota > Halobacteria > Halobacteriales > Natrialbaceae > Halopiger > Halopiger thermotolerans. The sequence continues at coordinate 417,281 of NZ_BAAIEU010000001.1, forward strand.
CGTCGTGCCGGTGCTGGTGATGTCGACGATGGCGTCGGCCATCTCGACGTGCGGGGTGAGTTCCGTCGCGCCCGAGACCTCGACGATGTCGGGATCGACGCCGGCGTCGGCGAAGAAGTCGGCCGTGATGTTCGGGAACTCCGTGGCGACGGTGCCGCCCTCGAGGTCGGCGACCGACTCGATGTCGCCGTCTTCGGGCGCGGCGAGGACGAGGCGACAGCGGCCGAACTCGAGGTCGAGCAGTTCGTCGACGTTGTCGACGCGGGCCTCCCGGACCTGATCGTAGCCCGTGATGCCGAGGTCGGCCGCACCGTCGGCGACGTACTCCGGGATGTCCGCCGCGCGGGCGAAGAGGACGGAGACGTCGGGGTCGACGGTGTCGGCGTAGAGTTTGCGGTCGGCACCGTTCTCGAGGTGCAGTCCCGCCCGCTCTAGGAGGTCGATCGTCGGCTCGTGCAGGCGGCCCTTGTTGGGAACGGCGATTCGCATTAGCCGCACCTTCGAGGGCGGTCGGGAACTGTCTTTTCATCCCGGCGAGGGGCCGATCGGTCGGCCGGCGACTCGACGCGAACTCTGAGAGGGAATTGGATACTCGGCTGAAACGTCGGATTCAATGAGACGAGTTCTCGGAATTACAGTTCTGCGGAACCTATTTATTCACAGACTGCACTGGATTTAACGATGCGACTCTCCACGGGAGTCCCGGGGTTCGACGAGTTAGTCGACGGCGGGCTGTTGCGGGATCGCCTCTACGTCGTGAGCGGCCCGCCGGGGAGCGGGAAGACGACGTTTTGCGCCCAGTTTCTCGCCAAGGGCGCCTTTAACGGCGAGACGGGACTGTACGTGAGCATGCACGAGTCCGAGCGGGAACTCGTCGCGGACATGTCGTCGTTCCAGTTCGGCTTCGATCAGGCCGTCAACTCGGGGCAGATGAAGTTCATGGACGTCTTCTCGAGCGAGACGAAGCGATTCCTCTCCTCGTCCTCGCGCGGCGGCAGCGAGGGGCCCGACAACGTGGAGAACCTCGCGAACAAGCTCGTTTCCTACGTCGAATCGAACGGCGTCGACCGGGTCGTCGTCGACTCGACGATGCTGCTCGAGTACTACTTCTCCGAGGCGGTCGACGAACTAGTCACGTTCCTGACGAAGCTCAAGCGCGCCGACGCGACGGTGCTCGTCGTCTCCGAGATGACCGATCCGACCTCCTACTCGGACGGCCACTACCTCGCCCACGGCGTCGTTTTCATGCACAACTACCTCGAGTCGGGCGGGATGACCCGCGGACTCCAGCTCATCAAGATGCGTGGCACCGAGATCGACTGCGACATCCGTCCACTCGAGTTCACGGATCGCGGCCTCCGGGTCCACCCGAACGAGAAGATCCAGTCCTGACCACAACGATGTACGAACGAACCTTCGGCACCAACTGGGACACCCTCGAGGACCGCGAGGAGGCGCTGCACCGCGCGTTCGCGCTCGGCGTCGCCGAGGCGCTCGGCGAGGGCCACCCCGACGAACGCGAGCGACTCGCCGACGCGGTCGAGACGGCCTACGATCGCCGGTTCCTCGACCTGGCGTACCGAAAGGGACGGCAGCGCGTCCGGCAACTCGACCCGGAGGTCGACGACGGCCAACAGCTCCGAAAACGCTTAGCCGACGAACTCACCGACCTCACGCCGTTGGTCGCACCACACGGCGATCCGGAATCGGACGAAGATGACGAGGAAGACGGCGACCGCAGCGGCCTCCCGACCTCCCTGCAGGGGTATCGGATCGATACGCTGCCGGACGACAGCACCGAGCGCGTCCGGCGGCCGAGCTTTCTCGAGCGAGACCAACCGTAGACCGCTCGGGACGGACCGCCGAGCGATCACTCCGACCCGTCTTCGCCGTCGTTCTCGTTCACCTCGTCGCCCTCGAGGTCCGCACCGGGAAGCCGGCGAACCGACTGCAGCCATCGTTCTTTCGCCATTTGCCCGGGGGCGAGCGGATCGTACACGAGGTCGCCGGCCGTACCGAGGTGGTCTCCGTCCCTCCCGGTCTTCCATCGCCACAGGCCGACGACCATTGCGAGTACCACGAACGCAAAAAAGACGGCTACCGGGACCCTGGCGGGACGGTCGGTTCCGACCATCGAAACGAGGAACAGTACGAGCATGCTCAGCGTGACCGCGTAGAGAAGGTACACGATCGATTTGCCCGATATTTTGACCGTCTTCTCCATACGTGCGAAAATTACGGGATCGTCGTCCCGCCGGCCCCTGCGAGTCGATCGGCGAACAGGAACTCCAAGAGCGTCGTCGTCACGTAAGCCTCGACGAACGCCGCCAGCACCAGCAGCAGCCAGCCGAAGGCGATCACGGCGGCGGTGCGCGCGAGGTACGCCTTCGTGAAGAAGGCGTCCCGGGAGCCGATGAGTCGCTCCCCGAACCGGTAGACGATCCGGAAGCCGACGCCGGCGGCGATAAACAGCGCGGGGAGTTCGAAGATACCGTGCGGTGCCAGCCCGACGAGGATGTAGTCGATGCCGATGCTCTGGCCGATCGAGGCGCCGATGTTGCCGATGATGACGCCGTTAAAGAGCATCACGAACGCTGTGAACAGGCCGACGGACAGCGCGCCGACGATCGACAGCACGTAGACGCGCGAGTTGTTCATGACGAAAAAGGTCGCCGTGGGTTCGAACGCGCCCGTCTCGTCCTCGAGTTCGGGGAACAGCCCCTCCTCGAACAGTTCGGTGAGCATCTCGAGCAGGTCGTAGCCGGCGAGCAGCAGCGCGATGCCGCCGACGGTGCCGAGCGCGAACAGGCCGGTCGCGAACCAGACGGAGCGGCGGTACTCGTCCCAGCCGGCGGCCAGGGCGGCGACAAGCCGCGTCCGCCCGGATCGCGCGGCGAGCCCGACGGCGCCAAAGACGAGGCCGAGTACGCCCGAACCGGCGGCGGGAGTCGGTTCGCCGCGGGTCGCGACGATGACCGCCGCCGTTCCGAACGCCGCCAGTGCGAGCGCCAGCAGCAGGGACGACCAGGTGCGGACGGTGGCCGGATCCGGTTCGGCCCCGGAGCTCGAGGCGGCCGGTGCAGCGCCGGGGTCCGCGCCCGACGGCGCCGTCGTCGGACGTTCGTCGGCGGCGGTCCCCGCGTCCTCGTCGGGCGACGTGCGATCCGTACCGACGCCGTCCCGCTCGTCGGAAACGGCGCGACGCTCGGGTCCAAATTCGAATCCCCCGTCACCGTCTCCGTCCGCCTCCGCATCGCCGTCGGAACCGCGACCGGAGCCGTCGCCGATCGCGCCGTCCTCGGGTCCGTTCATGCCGTCGTGTTGTGCAAAATAGAAGATAAATCCGCCGACCGTTTGCCGGGCCGCAAACCGCTCGAAGGCCGCTCCAGTCGAAACGGTGGCGGGGCGACCGGCCGCGGCCGCTCGAGGCCCGCACCGATCGACCCGGGAATCGACACTATAAGGCCCGGCGGGGCGAAACCACGGTCCATGACGACGCTTTCGATCACCGGCGGCCGGGTGCTGCGACCCGACGCGACGGTGACGCGCGCGGACGTACTGGTCGATCAGGACGCCGGCGAGATCCTCGAGATCGGACCGGACCTCGCGGGCGAGGGCGACGAAACCCTCGACGCCGACGGTTCGCTGGTGACCCCCGGCTTCGTCAACGGCCACTGCCACGTCGCGATGACGCTCCTGCGGGGCTACGCCGACGACAAGCCGCTGGACGCGTGGCTGCAGGAGGACATCTGGCCCGCCGAGGGCGAACTGACCGCCGAGGACGTCCGAATCGGCGCCGAACTCGGCCTCCTCGAGATGATCAAATCCGGCACGACGGCGTTCGCGGACATGTACTTCCACGTTCCCGAGATCGCCGCCGCAGTCGAGGAGGCCGGCGTGCGTGCCCGCCTCGGCCACGGCATCGTCACCGTGGCTAAGGACGAGGCGGGCGCCCGCGCCGACGCCGAGACGAGCCTCGAGATCGCCCGCGAGTACGACGGCGCCGCGGACGGCCGGATCTCGACGGCCTTTATGCCTCACTCGCTGACGACCGTCGGGACGGAGTACCTCGAGGAGTTCGTTCCGAAGGCCCGCGAGGCCGGCGTCCCGATCCACTACCACGCCAACGAGACCGAAGACGAGGTCGCGCCGATCGTCGAGGAGGAAGGCGTCCGGCCGCTCGCCTACGCCGCCGAGCGCGGGATGCTCGAGCCCGAGGACTTCCTCGCCCACGGCGTCCACGTCGACGAGAGCGAGATCGACCTGCTCGCCGAAGCCGGCACGGGCGTGATCCACTGTCCCGCGTCGAACATGAAACTCGCCAGCGGGATGGCACCGGTCCAGCGGATGCGCGAGGCCGGCGTCACCGTCGGCCTGGGAACGGACGGTGCGGCCTCGAACAACGACCTCTCGATGTTGGACGAGGCCCGCGACGCGGCCATGCTCGGCAAGCTCGCCGCCAACGACGCCTCGGCGGTGCCCGCCGAGGCCGTCGCCGAAATGATGACCGCCGGCAGCGCCGACGCGATCGGCCTCGAGAGCGGCCGTCTCGAGGAGGGGGCGCCCGCCGACCTCGCGGTGATCGACCTCGAGAAGGCACACCTTACTCCCCGCCACGATCTCGTGAGCCACCTCGCCTACGCCGCGGCGGCGGCCGACGTGCGCCACACCGTCTGCGACGGGCGAGTACTCATGCGCGACCGCGAGGTGCTCACCCTCGACGAGGCGGCCGTTCGCGAGCGGGCCCAGGAGGCGGCCGCGGCGCTGGCAATCCGGGCCGGCGACGGGGACTGAGGCGACTACGACCACACTGATCGCAGAACGATGATCGAGAACTGAACGTTCAGACGCCTCGATAAACTGTTTAACTTTTTCTGCGGGCGTTTTGGAATCGACGAATCGGTCCGAACTGCCGGCGGGGTTTATTCACGTCATCCTGTATGTCTCGAGCGGATGAGGAACACAAAACCGCTCGCAGTAATGCTGACTGGAGCGTTGCTGCTGTCCGTTCTCTTCGCGGGCGGCGGCATCGCAACGGTCGCCGCGTCGAACGCGTCGGCGAACGAGAGCGTCGATCCGGCGATCAACGTCGCACAGGACGTCGACGCGACCGTGACTGTCACGGACGCGAACGCCGATAACGAACCCGTCGCAGGCGCGACCGTCGACGTGACCCTCGCCGACGGCGAAAACGCCTCGTACGCGGACACGGGCACGTACACCACCGACGAGAACGGAACGGTGACGCTCGACGCCCCGAGCGGCAACGAGAGCGTCGACGTGACGATCACCGCAACGGTCGACGGCAAGAGCGCCACGACGACGGTCACGCTCGAGCCGCTCAGCGAGCTCTCACCCGATAACTTCGGCGCGCTGGTCTCGCAGTTCGTCGAGCAGCAACGCAACGAGACCGACGGACCGCTCGGCCTCGCGGTGGCGGACTTCGTCGTCGAGAACAACCCCGGTAACGCGCCCGATCACGCCGGCCCGCCGGACCACGCCGGTCCGCCGGGTGACGACGATGAGGACGAGAAGCAGGGGCCGCCGGAGCACGCCGGCCAGTCGGACGGCGATGACGATGAGAAGCAGGGGCCGCCCGAGAACGCCGGTCCATCGGACGACGATGACGACAAGAAGCAGGGACCGCCGGAGGACGCTGGTCCGTCGGACGACGATGAATCGGACGACCAGAACGATAGGGACGACAGCGACGAGGAGTCGGGCGACGATGATGACGGCGGAAACAGCGGTAACGGCAACGGAAACGGCGGCGGGCCGCCGGAGAACGCCGGCCCGAACTGAGGAACGAATCCGAACGCGACGATGATCTCGATACCGGTCGACGAAAACCGATCGACCGACGCGCTGTCAATGTCAGAGGCACGTTCCGTCGCCGGTATCGAGCGCGGCGACGCGCACGAACGGCCGCCGAAAACGGGGGCCGCCGTGCGCCGACGTCCGCTCCGATCGACACCCTAAGCGCGGGTACCGTACCCGCACGCCCAACCACCCCCTATCAGCACCCACCAGTTCGCTCTCGCTTTTCGTTTTTATCGACGGTCGCCAGTTGATTCCCGATTTGGTCCTTCGAGCTCCGACGCTCGCCGACGGAACCGGTGTCGTCGGTCCGGTTCGGTAGCGTTTTGGCCCCGGTCCCACTCAGTCGACCCATGACCGAGCTCGATATCGAGAGCGACTATCCGCCGATCAGCGAGCAGCTCGAGGACCTCGAGTCGGCCCAGGAGGAGGGCCGCCGCAAGATGGACTGGGCCGCCCAGCACATGCCCATCCTCGAGTCCGTTCGCGAGGAGTTCGTCGACGACCAGCCCTTCGAGGGCGAGCGCATCGCGATGGCGATGCACGTCGAGGCGAAGACGGCGATGCTGGTCGAGACGCTGGCCGAGGGGGGCGCCGAAGTCGCAGTGACGGGTTGTAACCCGCTCTCGACCCACGACGACGTCTCAGCCGCGCTGGACACCCACGAGAACATCACCAGCTACGCCAAGCGCGGCGTCGACGAGGAGGAGTACTACGCCGCCATCGAGGCCGTCATCGCCCACGAGCCGACGATCACCGTCGACGACGGGATGGATCTCGTCGCCGCGATCCACGAGGACTACCCCGAACTGATCGACGGTATCGTCGGCGGCTGCGAGGAGACCACCACCGGCGTCCACCGCCTGCGCGCGATGGACGCCGACGGCGCCCTCGAGTACCCCGTCTTCGCGGTCAACGACACGCCGATGAAGCGGCTGTTCGACAACGTCCACGGCACCGGCGAGTCCTCGCTGGCCTCGATCGCGATGACCACGAACCTCTCGTGGGCCGGCAAGAACGTCGTCGTGGCCGGCTACGGCTACTGCGGGAAGGGCGTCGCGAAGAAGGCCGCGGGCCAGAACGCGAACGTCATCGTCACCGAGGTCGAGCCCCGCCGCGCCCTCGAGGCCCACATGGAGGGCTACGAGGTCATGCCGATGGACGAGGCCGCCGAGGTCGGCGACGTCTTCCTGACGACGACGGGCAACCGCGACGTCATCGTCGAGGAGCACTTCGAGAAGATGCAGGACGGCGTCCTACTGGCGAACGCGGGCCACTTCGACATCGAGATCGATCTGGACGCGCTGGACGACCTCGCGGTCGACCGCTACGAGGCCCGCGACGGCGTCGAGGCCTACGAGATGGACGACGGTCGGCGACTGAACGTCATCGCCGAGGGCCGCCTCGTGAACCTCGCGGCGCCCGTCTCGCTGGGCCACCCCGTCGAGGTCATGGATCAGAGCTTCGGCGTGCAGGCCGTCTGCGTCCGCGAAATGCTCGAGAACGGCGACGAGTACGGCCCCGGCGTCCACGACGTGCCGGACGAACTGGACAAGGAAATCGCGGAGATCAAACTCGAGGCCGAAGGCGTCGAGTACGATTCGCTGACCGACACCCAGCGCGACTACATGGACAGCTGGGACCACGGGACGTAGATCAACGCGAACCGGGAGCCGTCGCGTATTCTCGTACTCTTCGCCTCCTAGTAAGTCCGAGCTAGTGACTGCAGTGAACGGCCGAAGCGCTGAAAGTAGCCCGCGGAGATATCAAGCCGATGGGTGAACGGTCCGCCGTCGGAACCGAGAAGGCGAACGCGGGCGACGAGAGCGACGGGGTTCCGATCTCGCCGCTGCTCGAGCGGTCGCCGATCGACGCCGACGGCCACCTCGAGGTCGGCGTCTCCGTGGCGGATGCGGGACAGGTCGCGGAGAACGACCTCGACGTCTTTCTCAAGCGGACGCGGCTCTCGCCGGGCAAGCGGATCGAACTGGGGGTCTTCGTCTCCGGACTCGACCGGGTCGACGAGACGGACCTCAGCGTGTTTTACGACGGGGAACGCGACGAACTGATCGATCTCGAGGATCCCGGGATCGTGCGCCGAAGCGCGGGTGAAACGACCCCGGGATCGGCCTCGACCTCAACCTCGACGCCGACCGACCCCGACGCGAACCGGACGGATCCGGAGGGCGAGCAGACCGGGCGCGGTTCGGAGCCGTTCGTCCACCCGACGACCCTCGAACGCGGGGAGCCGGACGCGTACGCGCTCGAGCGGAAGCCGCTCGACGGGACCCGTACGGGCGGGCCGTCGTACATCCTCGAGATCAACACGCGGGCGGCCGCCCCACCGGGGACGTACTCGCTGCCGATCGTCGTCACCTGCCGCTCCGAGAGCGGGATCAAGCAGATCAAGGAGGTCCGAACGGTCCGCGTTCGGTCGCGCCGCGAGCGGTGGCTGCCGTGGCTGGCGGGCCTCGCCGCCGTCGGACTGCTGGCCGCCGTCGGCGTTCGGTATGGACTTGGGATTTTCTGACGGCGGCGTCAGGGCGCGGTGTCGGTCGCGCCGTCCTCGTCGTCTGCGTTGCCAGTGGCCGCGTCGTCGGCGCTCCCACCGTCGGCGTCCGTCGTATCGACGTCCTCGACCGCGAAGACGAGACTCCCGTCGTCGAGGGCGGCGAGCCGAACGCGGACCGGGATCGACTCGCCCGACCGGTGGCGTCCGGTGCAGGTGCCGGTCCACCGCCAGCCGTCGGCGGCCGTCGGAATCGCGGTCGTCTCGAGGTGTGCGACCGCGTCGGCGGCGAAAAAGTCCCGCCACGACCGACCCCGCAGCGTCGCGCGGTCGTAGCCGAACTGCGCCGCGAACCAGCAGTTCGCGGCCGCGAGCCGCCCGTCGGGTGCGGCGATCGCGATCGCGTCCCTGGAGAGTTCGATGGCCGCGAGCAGCCGCGTCGACAGCGCGGCGTGCCGTCGGCGCTCGACGAGCGTACGGATGCGGCGGGCAAGTCGCTCGCGGTCGCGGTCGCGATCCCGGTCACCGCCGGCGTCGGAACCGGAATCGGACTCACGGTCGGCCGCGAGGACGCCGTCCGCTCGAACGACGTCGGCCAACCGGTGCGTCCGAACGGCGTCGAAAACGGCCCGCCGATCGGCGCTGCCCGCCGGTGCGTCCGAGACCACGACCGCCGGGAGCCGCGGATACCGACGCCGAACGGCGTCGAGAACGGCGCCGACGTCCGCGGACGGCGGTCCGGACGCCGGCCGGTCGAGAACGAGACAGTCCGCGTCGGCCAGTCGCTCGAGGAGCGTGGCGGTCGCGGTCGACGTCGAGAACGAGGGGACCGTCCGAATGTCGATTTCGACGCGATCGGGGTCGGCGTCGAGGTTGGGGTTGGGGTCGAAATCCCCGTCGTCGTCATATGCGTCGAGCAACGCCGCCTCGAGTCGGTCCGGCGCTCGCCCGAGCGACGATCGAGGGGTCGCGACGAGCACGGTGATCCGGGCCGGCGTCGGCCGTCCGTCGGAGCCGGGCGCTATCGGCGAGAGATCGGGCAGTGTCATCGGTGGATTCGGATGTCGTCGAACTAGAACTGAGAGGGAGCTTCGCCGCTGTACCGGGCGCCCGTGACGAACCCGGTCGGCGTCCGTTTCGGACGGTTACGCGCACTCATCGTAGATCGTGCTGTCGACGGCGATGACGCCGTCGCTCCGAACTTCGACGCAGTGGCCGTCGTAGCTGAACTGCACCGTCGCCGCGCCGGTCGAGTCGCCCTCGAGGAATCGGTCCAGCGCTTCGGGATCGACGGCGTCGTACAGGGGGTCGAGCTCGAGCGGATCGGTGTCGGTCGCGTCGGCGAGCGCGTCGATGAGCCGGAGACTGGGCGAGTCGTGAGCCGCGTCGAGGGTCGTTTCGGGCATTATAGCCATTCGAAGGGCCGCGGCGGGCATCTTCCTGACCGTTATACACGTTCGGTCGGCGGACGCGAGACGCTATGTGTATAGAAGGCGGCGAGCGGAACGGCTCGGCCGCCCCCGGGACAGTAGCGTGTGCGTGACGGTCACGCTGCGACGTGTATCTATCCGTGAGGGAGCCAACGTATAATTCCCGTCCGACCTGTATCGAACCCATGGTCGAGGCCTGGCCTCGTACGGGCGAGTTCGATCGAACCGCGCTCGTCCGCGCGATCGCCGTCGTTGCGGGCGTCCTCGGACTGTTCGCCGCGGGACTCGGTCACGGCGGCGCCGGGGTCGAACTGGTTCCCGCCCCCGGAGTACTGGGACTGGCCGCTCGAGACGAGTCGGATCGGACGGCCATCGAGCGACTCGCGAGCGAGGTCGAAACGTACGTCGACCGGCTCGAGGTCGAGGATCGCGACGCCGATTCGAGCGCGAGACCGGGCGAGTTCGAGTTTGGGACCGAGAGCGAGACTGAGTCCGAGTCCGAATCGACGTTCGAACCCCAACTACCGGCCCGTCTCCGCGATCGGAACGACGAAGTCGGGCGGCTCGCGGCGGCCGTCGACGAGCTGACGAGCGCGGTCGAACGCCGCGAGCGGCGCCTCGCCGAGAGCGAGCGCTACCGGACGGAGCTGTACCGCATCACGTCGGACCCGTCCGCGAGCGGCGACGAGAAGATTCGGCGGGTGCTCGAGCTCGGGTGCGAGCGCCTGGGGGTCGAAGCGGGGTTCGTCTCCCGCATCGAACCGGAGTGCGACGAGTATACGGTCGAGTTCGCCCGCGGCAGTGATGTCGTTCGAGAAGCCCAAGAGAGCGACCTGTCGACGATGTACTGTCGCAACGCGATCGACGCCGACGACCTCCTCGGGATCTACAACGCGCCCGCGAAAGGGTACGAAGACGATCCGAGCTACGCGGAACTGGGCATCGGCTGTTACCTCGGCGGGCGAATCGAGGTGAACGGCGAACTGTACGGCACCCTCTGTTTCGTCGACCGCGACCCCCGCGAGGAGCCGTTCACGAGCCCGGAGCGGACGTTCGTCGACCTCATGACGCGGTGGATGAGCCACGAACTCGAGCGCCGCGAGTACGAGCACGAACTCGAGCGCCAGCGGGCGTTTACCGACGACCTGCTCGACGCGCTGGATGATATCTTCTACGTGGTCGACGAGGACATGGTCCTCCAACGCTGGAACGACGCGCTCGCCGAGACGACGGGGTACTCCCACGCGGAGATCGAGGAGATGGACGAGCCGCTGTACTTCGATGATGACGCGCTAGCGGCAATCGAGGAATCAGTGACGGAGGTCTTCGAGACCGGCGAAACACGCCTTGAGGCGCCGCTGACGACCAAGGACGGTGAGCGGATCCCCCACGAGTTCGTCGCGTCCGTGCTCGAGGACCCGGACGGGAACCCGATCGAGGTCGGCATCGCCCGGGACATCTCCGACCGGAAGTGCTACGAGCGCGAGCTCGAGCGGACGGCGCACCTCCTCGAGCAGGCCCAGCGGCTGACGAACGTCGGCGCCTGGGAGCTCGAGGTGCGCCCCGACGCCGACGCGGCCGACTTACGGTGGTCCGACGAAGCGGCCCGTATTCACGGCCACGATCCGGACGCCGACGGCGAACTGGCGTCCGATCTCGAGGACGCCCTCGAGTACTACCATCCGGAGGATCGGCCGCGGCTCCGCCGAGCGATCGAGCGGGCGCTCGAGCGCGGCGAGTCCTACGAACTCGAGTTGCGGATGCGAACGGCGGCGGGCGAGCGGCAGTGGGTCCGGACGATCGGCGAGCCGATCTACGACGACGGAAGGGGGCCCGGATCCGACGGCGAAGCCGAACTCGGGCCCGGAACTGGAACCGGAACCGAAATCGGAACTGCGGCCGGCGCCGATACCGATGCTAATACCGACTCCGGCACCGAATCCTCGGCCGAGACCGAGGCTGAAGCCGAAGCCGAGGCCGCAGCCGAGATCGTCGGCGTCCGGGGCTCGATCCAGGAGATCACCGATCGGAAGGAGCGCGAGCGGGAACTGCGGGAGACCAACGAGCGGCTCAACGCGATCATCGAGGCGTCGCCGGCGGCGCTGATCGCGCTCGACCGCCAGGAGAACGTCACGCTGTGGAACCCCGCGGCGGAGCGAATCTTCGGCTGGAGCGAGGGCGAGGTTCTCGGCGAGCCGCTGCCGATCGTCCCCGACGAGCGCGACGACGGCCACCAGACCCTCTTCCAGCGGTTGCTCGAGGGGGAGACGCTCGCCGCGGTCGAGACGGAACGGCGGCGGAAGGACGGCACGCTGATCGACGTGAGCGTCTCCGCCGCCCCGATCCGCGACGCGGACGGCGACATCGTCGGGACGATGGCCGCGTTCGAGGACATCACCGACCGCAAGGAGCGCGAGCGCCGACTGGAAACGACGACGGCGCGACTCGAGGCGCTGTTCGAGGACTCGCCGGACATCATCAACGTCATCGACGCCGAGGGGACGATCGTCGAGGCGAACCGACGCCTCGCCGACGAGCTTGGGTACGCCGAGGGCGAACTGCTCGGAACGAAAATCTGGGAACACGACGAGCGGTTCGACGCGGACGGCGTCCGCGCGGTGCTCGAGGGGATGGCGGTCGGTGAGCGACGGAAGTTCGAGGGGCGGTTCCGCCGCCGCGACGGGTCGACGTTCCCGATCGAAGTCCACCTGATACGCCTTGATCTCGAGTCCGAAAGCCGCTTTCTCGGGATCTGCCGCGATATCACAGAGCGGAAGCGGCGCGAACAGGATCTCCGAGAGACGAAGCGACGACTCGAACTGGCACTGGAGGGGACCAACACCGGGCTCTGGGAGTGGAACGTCGACACCGACGAGATCAGCTGGAACGCAACGCTGGAGCGGCTGGTCGGCCTCGAGCCCGGCGAGTTCGAGGGGACCTACGAGGCGTTCAAACGGCGCGTCCACCCCGACGACGTCGATCGCGTGGAGGCGGCGCTCGAGGCGGCCGTCGAGGAGAGCGAGCTCTACCGGACGGAGTTTAGGATGCGACACGAGTCCGGCGACTGGGTCTGGATCGGCGCCCGCGGCCGGCTCGTAAACGACGCGAGCGGCGGCCGGCGCATGATCGGCATCCTCAACGACGTGACCGAACGCGTCGAGTACGAGCGGGAACTCGAGCGGATGACGAACCTGCTCGGGCGGGTCCAGCGGATGGCCAACATCGGCGGCTGGGAACTCGACGTCACCGACGAGCCGCGGATCGCGATCTGGTCCGACGAACTGTATCGGCTCCACGATCTGCCCCGCGACATCGATCCGGACTTCGAGACGACGGTCGCGTGCTACCATCCCGACGACCGCCACCGCGTCCGCGAGGAACTCGAGCGCGCGCTCGAGACCGAGACGGAGTACGAACTCGAGGCGCGGATCCAGACCGACGCGGGCGGAGTCAGGTGGGTCCGGGCGATCGGCGAGCCGATCCACGAGGACGGCGACCTCGTCGCGTACCGCGGGGCGATACAGGACATCACCGCGCAGAAAGAACGCGAGCGAACCCTCGAGGCGCTCACGGAGACCGCCCGGCAGATGCTCAACGCGACGACGGAGCCGGCGGTCGCCGAACTGGCCGCGGAGACGGCGACCGAGTTGCTCGACGGGGCCAGCGCCGGCGTCTACCTGCTGGACTCGGAAACCAATCGGTTCGAGCCGGCCGCGTCGACCGGCGACTTCGCCGACCGAACCGGCGGCGCGCCGTCGATCGCGGTCGGCGATGACGATTCCCCGGTCTGGAACGCCTACGTGACGGGGACACAGACGGTCGTCGACGAGGAGTGGGGGGCGGACGGAGACGACCGCGGGGACGGAAACGCCGCACCGCCGTTCGGCGGCGACGCCTCGAGCGGGCTGTTGGTGCCGCTTGGCGATCACGGCGTGTTCGTCCTGCTGGCGCCGCCGGCGGCGATCGGCGACGAGACGCGGCGGCTGTTCGAGACGCTCGTCGCGACGGTCGAGGCGGCGTTCGACCGCCTCGAGAGCGAGGCGAGCCTGCGGGAGCGGGACGCGGAACTCGAGGCGCGCAACCGGCGGCTCAGGCGCCAGATCGCGATCACCGATCTCATCCGACGGATCGATCGGTCCCTGATCGGGGCCGAGAGCCGCGCCGAGATCGAACGCACGGTCCCCGAGCGACTGATCGAGGCCGACGACATCGCGTTCGCCTGGATCGGGGCCGTCGATCCAGGCGAAACGACCCTCGAGCCCCGCGCGTGGGCCGGCGCCAGCCCCGAGTACCTGGACGCGGTCTCGCTCGCGCTGTCGTCGGGCACGGAGCCGGCCGTTCGGACCGCCCGCACCGAGGCGCCGACCGTCGTCGAAAACGTCGTCGACGACCTGCAGGAAGGGGCCTGGCGGAAGGCCGCGCTCAACGAGGGACTGCAGTCGGCCGTCGCCGTGCCCCTCGAGTTCGAGGAGTACGGCTACGGCGTGCTTGCCGTCTACGCCGACGAACCCGACGCGTTCACCGACCTCGAGCGGACGGTGTTCGCGGAACTCGGCGAGGGGATCGCGAACGCGATCAACGCGGTGCAGACGCGGGAGGCGTTGCACTCCGAGTCGGTCGTCGAACTCACGCTCGAACTCGCCGAGGCGGACGACGTGCTGTCGCGGCTCGCGAGACAGGCCGGGACCCGCGTCACCTACGAGGGGCTGAGCACCGGCTCCGACGAGGAGACGCACCTGTTCTTCGAGGTCGAGGGTGACGGCGACGACGTCGACGCGGTCCGCGACGCGCTCGAGGGGCTCGTCGCCGTCGACGACTACCGCGTCATCGGCGACCCCGACGGCGGCCGGCTGTTCGAGGCGACGGTCGCGGGCGACGTGCTCGCCTCGCAGCTGGTCCGCCACGGGGCCAGCCCGCGCTCGATCGACGCCGACGGGGAGCGGACCGTCGTCACCGTCGACGTCCCGACCGGAACGGACGTCCGCGAGTTCGTCGAGATGCTCGCGGAACAGCACGCGGGCGTCGAGCTCCGGTCGCAGCGACACGTCCAGCGGGAGACCCACACCCGCCGGGAGCTGGTGGCATCGCTGCTGGAGCCACTCACGGAGCGACAGCTCGAGGTGCTCCGGACGGCCTACTTCGCGGGCTTCTTCGAGTGGCCCCGCGAGAGCACCGGCGAGGAGGTCGCCGAGTTGCTCGGCGTGACCCAGCCGACGGTCAACCGGCACCTCAGGATGGCCCAGCAGCGGCTCCTCTCGCAGCTGTTCGGGACCGAGTCGCGGTCGTTCGGCGACGAGTCGTAACGAGTCCGAACGCCGTTCGAGACGGCCGATCGAGGGAGAGTTCGTTTCGCCCGGCGGACAGAAAGGAATGCCCAAGGGGCTCGTGCCCGTACCCCGACGCATGGAAACGCCCTTCGGTCGTCGCGACCGCGAAGACGGTCCGGTCCGCTCGGTTCTCGTCGCAATCGGATTGACGGTTTTCGGCCTCGTCGGGGCCGAATTCGCAACTACACCCGCGATACTGCTCGATCCGACGCTCGCGACCGCGCCCGGCGAGGTCTCGATCGAGGTCCGGACGCTGTTTATGGTGTTGAACTTCGTCGGCATGGCGCTGGCCGGCGCGATCTATCTCGCCGTTACCGATCGCGGCTGGTCGTACGTCGACCTCCGCCCGCCGACCAAGCGGGGCTGGCTCTACATCGGAATCGGTGTCGTCGCCAGTATCGCGTATCTCATCTTCATCAACGTCCTGATAACGGCGCTTTCGCTCCAGTCCGCCCAGAGCGGCGTTATCGATATCCTCGGGAACGATCAGACGATGATCCTGATCATGATCGCCATCGTGTTCTTCTTCAACGCGCCGGCAGAGGAGTTCCTCTTTCGGAACGTGATCCAGAAACGCCTCTACGAGGCGTTCAGCCGAATCAGCGCCGTGATCGTCGCGAGCACCATCTTCGCGCTCGTTCACTTCCCGATCTACGCGCTGACGACCGATTCGCTGGCCGCGGTCGCGACCTCGCTGTCGATCCTGTTCGGCGGCTCGGTCATCTTCGGCTACCTGTACGCGAAAAGCGAGAACCTCGCCGTCCCGATCGGCGCCCACGCCACGCTCAACGCCGTCCAGTTCGGCCTCCTCTATCTCAGCCTCGAGTACGACCTCGAGGCGGCGGAGCCACCGACGTCGGCGGTGGTCGATCTGGCGACCGCCCTGCTGTAGCGTCGCGACCACTTTCACCGCGCCATCCGACGGCGTCCGGCCCTTTATTATCGCCCGCGGACGAGAGGGCCGTATGTCCCAGGCGAAGGGCGACCGTCGCGAGCGCGAACTCGTCAACGAACTCGACGAGGCCGGCTTCGCGGTGATGCGCGCCCCCGCGAGCGGCTCCGCGACCGAACGCGAACTCCCCGACGTGCTCGCCGGCGACGGCGAGCAATTCTACGCGATCGAGGCGAAATCGAGCTCCGGCGACCCCATCTACCTCACCGGCGAAGAGGTCGAGGCGCTGATCTACTTCGCGCAGAACTTCGGCGCGAAACCCCGCATCGGCGTCCGCTTCGACCGCGAGGACTGGTACTTCTTCCACCCCGGCGACCTCTACGTGACCGACGGCGGCAACTACCGCGTCAAGAAGGAGACCGCCGTCGCCGACGGCACCGACTTCGCCGAGTTCGTCGGGAAGTCCGAGAAGGTCACGCTCGAGGAGGTCGGCGACGACGAGGACGACGGCCCCGACGAGGACGTGCTGCGCGTTCTTAATGCCGTGAAACAGGGCGTGATGGACATCGAGGAGGCGGCAGAAGCGCTCGAATAGCGGGAAGAACGGCGTTATACCGCATCGTCGCGGCGATCGTACCGCCGCGCGATCGCTTCGATCCAGGCGAACTTACAGGCCATCGAGAGGCCGTACGTGACGGCCGCGCGAACCGGTCGGCGCTCGTAGGCCGCGTACAGGGCGTAGCCGTACAGCGGCACGTTCGCGGTATTGAGGACGTTCGGCCAGTCGAGCCCGAAGGTGCCGTTCTCGCCGTCGATCCACCACCGCTCGGCCCGGACGCCGCGGGTCATCCAGCTCTCGGTTTCGGGGTCCGGCCGGGCGAAGAAGATCGGGTTGACCGCGAGGCCGACCGCCACCGCGCCGAGCAAGCGCCAGTCCCGCCGGTAGAGAGCGACCGGAACGAACAGGCCAAGCAGCACCCGCGACCAGCCGCTTTTCGGGTTCGCGTGGCGCTCCCAGAACGTACGTTCGAAACGCTCAAGCCGCGTGCTCCGGGCCGACGCGTCGTCGCCGTCTCGAGTCGACATACCGAACTGTACGGCGAGCGGCGAGAAAAGCGTTCTTCGGTCCGAACGGTCGGGTGCGCGCCTGCGAGTTAGTCGGCGGTAACCTTCTCGAGGCGCGTCCGCGGGAAGACGTAGACCTTCAGCGAGGAGGGGACGACGCCGTTTGGCTTCACGCTGGCGTGGGGGTAGACCGCGCCGACGACGGGGACGCCAGGGTCGTAGTCCTCGTTGGTCGCGTACTCGGCGACGGTCTCGTCGGTGCCGCCGATCTGGACGGCGTCCGAGCGGTACTCGGAGACGTCGACGACGGTAAGCCGGTCGTCCGTCTCGTGGTCGCGGACCGTATCGCCGGGACGGATCTCGTGCTCGTCGCAGTAGTACGGTTCGTCGGCGTCCTCGTCCACGAACAGCGTCTCGCCGCAGTCGTGACACTCGACGGCGATCTCGCCCGGCGGTGGCGTTCGGCCCTCGGTGATCTCGATCGCGACGCGACGGACGTGCTTGCAGCGGGCGCCGCGGAAGACGTGGTCCGGACAGGTGCAGCGGCCGGCCCCGAGATCGACGAGGTAGGTGCTCTCGCTGGCGGATTCGACCTCGTAGAGGCCGTCGCCCAACGCGAGCACGGACATCGGCTCGATGCGGGCGCGCAGCGAGCGCTCCTCGAGGTGGTCGGGGGTCGGAACGGGAAGCGGTGCTTTCGGTGATGCTGTTGTTTTCATGGTTGCATCAGGGGTGAACTGACGAAATCGGTCGACGGACTATTCAACACTCGTAGGGGCTCGAGCACTATAACGGGCCCGCTACCCCCAGTTTGACCTGAAATTCTGGCTTTCGGTCCGATCGAAGACGGCCTCGAGACGGGGTCCCACCGGCGCCGCTCGAGCAGTCGCTTCGGCGATACTAACAGACTAAATGATCGCCGCCCCTAGATCGGATATGGGACTGCTGGACGGTCTCCGCGCCGCCCTCGGGTTGCGCGCCGAGACCGACGCTCGGCGCGACGCCGACCCCGACGACCTGTTCGGGATGAGCACCGCGTACCTGACGATGGAAGCCGATTTGGGCTACGAGTCGCTCGATATCGGGGCGCTGTGTTTCTCCGGCGTCGACTCGCACAGCTTCAGCGAGACCGTCGACGAGGTCGTCTCGATCCTCGAGGCCGGCCAGGAGGAGACCGGCACCGAGTTCTCGGTCTCGGAGGACGACCACGGCTACCGCTGGGTGATCCTCGAGGACGACGACCCCGAGGACCTGATCACGAGCATGCACTTCGCCGCGGACACGTTTATCGAGCGCGGCTACGGCTCGCGGCTGCTGGCGGCCGTCTTCGCCTACGAGGACCGCGACGGCGACCCCGCCTACTGGATCTACTCGTTCCGCCGCGGAGCCTACTACCCCTTCGCGCCCCGCGACGGCCGCGAGCGGGACTCGAGCGCGGAGTTCAAACTCGAGTCGGCGCTGGACGGCGAACTCGAGATCGAACGCGAGAAGGAGTACTGGTACCCGCTCTGGCCCAGCGAGCGGGGAACCCATCCCTGGGAGTGAGCGGTTCCGAACTCGCCCCGACCCGCCGTACCAAATTCTGTTGGCAACACCGCTATCCCTTCGACGCACCGAGAACGGGTGTCGGCAGGACGCCACATCATCACCATCACAACTGCGCCATACACAGTTGCCCTTCTCCTGCCGCCTTTCACCGATCGCATAGCCACGCGACCGTCCGAATCCTCGTCGTCGTCCGTCGAGCACTCGAGCGAAGCCGATACGCGGACGGCCGTCCGCCGACGGCGGTCACACCAATTATGGGAGTGGACTCGGTATCGACCGGCAGTGACCGAGTGGAACCAGTTCAAGGGCGATCCGCGAAACGGCGGTCTCCGGCGCGACCTCGAGGGACCGCGCCGCATCGAGACGGCGTGGTCGGTCGACCTCGCCGACCCGGTCGGCCCGCCGGTGCTGGATCACGACACCGTCTACGTCGGTACCGAGCGCGGCACCCTGTTCGCACTCGAGCGCGAGACCGGCCGGCGGCGCTGGACCGTCGAGACGCGGGTCGCGGCCGACGAGGCACCGGCCGCGACGCGCGACCGGGTGGCGTTCGGCACCGCCGACGGAACCGTCCGTGCGGTCGATCGGGCGTCCGGCGACCCGGAGTGGCGAACCGAACTGCCGGGCGCGCGGCCGACCGCGCGAGCGCGGTCGGCCGCGGGCGATCGACTCTACGTCGGGCACGCGGCGGGCGTTACCGCGCTCGGAGCCGATACGGGTGACGCGGTCTGGACGCACGAAACAGAAACGCCGGTCGTCGGCTGTCCGACGGTCGCCGACGACCGAACGTGGTCCGGCCCGCGCGTCTACGTCGCCACCGCGGACGAGGCGGTGCGCTGTCTCGAGGCCGCGACCGGCGAGGAAGTCTGGACGACGCCCGCGGACGGCGTCCCGGTCGCGGGCCCGACGGTCGCCGACGGCCTGGTCTACGTCGCCGACGAGTCCGGCACGCTGCTCGCGACGAACACGGAGTCGGGCCAGCCGTGGTTCGCCTACGAGATCGACGCGGCGTTCGCATCGTCGGCGACGGTGCTGCCCGACGCGGAGACGACGTTCGTCGGCGCGACCGACGGTTACCTCCACGTCACCGACACGACCTTCGGCCGGCGAAAACTTCGAGGCTGGCTCTTTTCGAAGCAGGGCGTCCCGCTGGACGGCCCGGTCAGCGCGTGCCCGGTGGTCGTCGGCGACGTCCTCTGCGTCGCCGACGAGACCGGGTCGTGCTACGGTCTCGACGTCGCCGACGGCTGTTCGCACCTGTGGCACCGCGCGCTCGAGGGCCCCGTCTCGCACGCTCCTGCTGTCGGCCGGGAGCACCTGTACGTCGGTGACGACGAGGGGACTCTCACCTGCCTGACGTGGACGCCCGGTGAACCGCGGCCCTGAATCCGTCGCGGACTCGAGACGTTCCGCCTCCTTCCGCCGCCTCTCCTTTTCCGCGAGCGTCTCGAGTAGCGCCGATCGCGATCGGCTTCCCACGTAAACCCACCGGCCCCGAGTTCGACAGCCCCGGCGCCCGCCTGCACTTTCACTTTCACCCTCCTGTTAACGAGGGTTTATGGTGGGTCCGGCACAACGGCAGAGTATGCCCGACGCAGATCTCGAGACGCTCCCCGGCGTTGGACCGGCAACCGCAGAGAAACTTCAGGACGCAGGCTTCGATTCCTTCCAGAGTCTCGCCGTCGCCTCTCCCTCCGAACTGTCGAACACGGCCGACGTCGGCGAGTCCACCGCCGCGGACATCGTCAACGCCGCCCGCGACGCCGCCGACGTCGGCGGCTTCGAAACCGGCTCGACCGTGCTCGAGCGCCGAAACAAGATCGGCAAGCTGAGCTGGCACATCGACGAGGTCGACGACCTGCTCGGCGGTGGGATCGAGACCCAGTCGATCACCGAAGTTTACGGCGAGTTCGGCTCCGGTAAGTCCCAGGTCACCCACCAGATGGCCGTCAACGTCCAGCTTCCCAAGGAGGTCGGCGGCCTCCACGGCAGCGCGATGTTCATCGACAGCGAGGACACGTTCCGCCCCGAGCGGATCGACGACATGGTTCGGGGCCTCCCGGACGACGTCATCGAGGCCACCCTCGAGGACCGCGAGATCGAAGGCACGGCCGACGACGAGGCCGCGCTCGACGAACTCGTCGACTCCATCCTCGAGAAGATTCACGTCGCGAAGGCGTTCAACTCCAACCACCAGATGCTGCTGGCCGAGAAGGCCCAGGAACTCGCAAGCGAGTACGAGGATTCGGAGTACCCGATCCGCCTGCTCGCGGTCGACTCCCTGACGGCCCACTTCCGCGCCGAGTACGTCGGCCGCGGCGAACTCGCGGACCGACAGCAGAAGCTCAACAAGCACCTGCACGACCTCGACAAGGTCGGCAACCTCTACAACACCGCCGTCATCGTCACGAACCAGGTCGCCTCGAACCCCGACTCGTTCTTCGGCGACCCGACCCAGCCGATCGGCGGGAACATCCTCGGCCACAAGTCCACCTTCCGCATCTACCTCCGCAAGTCCAAGGGCGACAAGCGGATCGTCCGCCTGGTCGACGCGCCGAACCTCGCCGACGGCGAGGCCGTCATGCGCGTCGAGGACGGCGGTCTGAAGCCCGAGTAACGGAGAGCAGATCACGCCCACGAGTCGATCGCGGCGACACGCAACCGATTTTTCGTCTTACTTTTCGAGTGCCTCGAGCAGAGCCGTTAGCCCCTCCCGCGCTGCGTCGAACCCCTCGTCGGAGTCGATCCGCATCGTCGTCGGTCGCTCGGGACCGAGCCGCTCGAGGAGCCCGCCGACCGCGGCGATCGGCAGCGGAGCGTCCGGCGGATCGGTCCACGCGAGGGTGATCCGCCGGCGGTCCGGATCCGCCTCCAGTCCCGCTAGTCGCGAGCACCGGAAACACGCCCCGCTCGAGACGCCGAGCGGGCCGTCAGTCTCGTAGCAGAGGCTCGCTCCGGCGAGTTCGAACGGCGTGCCGTCGACGGTCCACCGGCGGGGCTCGGTCGAGACGATGCCCGCAGGTGCCCCCTCGAGTGCGGTTGCGATCGCCTCCGGAGCGTCGGGCGCGGCATCGCCGCCGAGGTTGAGGACCTGGTGGTCAGGATTGTAGTAGAGAAACGGCGTCTCGTCGTGCTCGAGGCGAACGGACTCGAGCGCAACGTGGCCGTGCCAGGTGGGGACGGTCAGCAGCGAGCGGACGATCTCGAGCGCGTCGTCGGTTGCGGGCGCCTGGTACGTCGCGATCGACCCGTCCGTTCGAACGCACTCGAACGCATCGCGGAGTCGTTCCGTCCGGGCGGGATACGCCGCGGCAAAAGTCTCGTCCTCGAGGCGGAGCCGACAGCGGTCCGCCGGCGTCGCGGCAGCCTCGATTGCGGTCATCGCGAGGTGGCGGTCGTCACGGTCGTCGCCCTCGAGCGCCGCGGTCCTGACGACGAGTTCGTGGGTCGGGTCGACCCGCGGCTCACTGTGGTCGGTCACGGTCGGAGCGGGGTGAGAAAAGCATCGACATCGGTATCGGCATCGTCGGCCGGTCAATCGGTACTCGTGGATCGCTGGGCGTCGCGAATCGGTGTGCCGCGGTGTGCGGTACCGCGTCAGTCCTCGGTCGTCGTCTTGTCGACCTCGAGTTCGCCGCGTTCGATCTCGGCGCCGTCCTGTGCGACCTTCTCGGCCAGCACCGCGCACTTGACGCGCATCGGTGAGATGTCGACGCCGAGCATGTCGATGACGTCGTCGCGGTCCATCTCGAGGAGTTCCGCGACCGTCATTCCCTGGAGTTCCTTCGAGAGCATGCTCGCGGAGGCCTGGCTGATCGCGCAGCCGTCGCCGGAGAACGCGACCTGCTCGATGGTCGCGTCGTCGTCGTCGACGGCGCCGTCGAGTTTGACGTCCATTCGAATCTCGTCGCCGCACATCGGGTTCTCGCCGACGTGGGTAAACGTGGGATCCTCGAGTTCCCCGTAGTTGCGGGGGTTCTTGTAGTGATCGAGGATCTGCTGTCGGTACATATCGGAGCCCAGTCCCATCGTTACCCGTGGGTACGGCAGGTTCACCGAAAAGGGTTCCGACCGGGACGATAGCGACGATCGTACGGCGGACGTGCGACCGTTTCGGACCCGCTCGCCGTCACACGGCGCCCGCGCGTCGACGAGTCACCACGAAGACGCAGCGGTCCGCCCCTTCGTGCACGCAGCGGCGCTGTTCGACGTGTAACGGTTCGTCGTAGTAGTCCGCGATCACCTCGAGGAGGCCCCGGGCGAGCGCGCAGAGGCCGCCGGCGACCTCGTGGAGCGCCGCTAGGTCGCCGCGTCGTACACCTCGGTGACGAAATCCTCGAGCCCCTTCAGGACGATCCCGTGCACGGTCAGGCTTCCCCCGCGGAGCGTCCCGCTCGCCGCGAGTCCCGGTCGGACTCGTCGGTCGCGTTTGGTACGGACGACGGCAGTGCCTCCAGAAATGGAGCGAGTGGTAAATAGCTTGTTACAGGCAGCGAGTTCCTCGCTCACCGACCGGTCAGCGCGGATCGATCGCGACGGCAGTTCGGAAAACGGTTGCACGTCCTCGGCGCGGGAAGCGGTTGGTGGTCGGTACCGCTACGTCGACCCCTGGTCGATCGGGGGGTTACGGTAGCAGCCATCGACGATGACGAGCACGCCGATGATCGCCGCGGCGAACAGCGCTTCGACCAGCGACACGCTCGCCACGGTCGCGACGACCAGTGCAACCGCGAACGCAGCCGGCACGATCCCAAGCAGGAGGTCGTACCGGCTGGCCGCGGTGAGAACGTCGACCAGGGCGTCGAACGGGTCCCGGTCGGGACGGCCGATGGTTTTCTCGTACATACGTTCTCACCTCGGCATCGGACTAGTACCGACGGGACGCGGATAAATCCTCCGCGGGTTTCTTGTTGTTTGATAGGTGACAGAGGCCGTCACCGGCGTCCGCGGCCGCGCTACCGCTCGCCCGCCACTTCGGCGTCGAACTGCCGAACGTACTCGCGGACGAACGCCGCACGATCCGCAGCGAGTTCCCGGCCCTGTTCGGTGTACATCCGCTCCGGCAGGTCGAGGAGCTTCTCGTGGATGTGGTCGTACTGCGTCCCCTGCGGGGTCGAGGCCGCGGCGCCGTCGCCGCCGTCGACCGCGGCATCCTCGTCGCGCCCGCCGTGGATCGGCGAGCCGACCGCGCCGCCGTGGGCGAACGCGCGAGCGATCCCCACCGCGCCGAGCGCGTCGAGGTTGTCCGCGTCCGAGACGAGCTTCGCCTCGAGCGTCTCGGGGTCCAGCGCGTTCGAGTAGCGGTGGGTGCGAACGCAGTGCTGGACGCGCTCGATCGTCTCGGCGTCCGCGCCGACGTCCGCGAGGATGTCGCCGGCCTCCCTCGCACCCCAGATCGCGTGGTCGTCGATCTCGCCGCGGTCCTCGCGCTCCCGGCCGATGTCGTGGAGGTAAACCGCGAGGGTGACGACCCGTTCGTCGACGGCGTCGCCGTCGGGGCGGCGATCGATCAGCGTCTCGGCAAGCGCCGCGACCCGCCGGACGTGCTGCCAGTCGTGGGCCGGCGGTGCATCCTCGAAGTACGTCCGAGCGCGGTCGCGAACCGCCTCGAGCGTCGAGGGAGACGGGGGCATGGACACGGCACCCCGTTTCGGTGGCACTGACAAAAGCGTCTCCCTCGATCAGCACTCGGACTGTTCGCGGTCGTGCTCGCGCTCGAGCGTCGGACACGCCGGCAGCAGGTGCTCGGGAACGGCGCCCGCGTTCTCGTAAAGCGCGTCGAGGACGACCGCGACCTCTTCGAACCGCGGTCCGCGCGTCGCCTGAAACGGCGCTCGTTGCCACTCGATGTACCCCGCGTCGGCTAGCATCGGGAGGTGGCGGTGGTGGAGGTCGATCCGCAACTCGTTGGCGTCCGCCTCCGCCCCCGCGGGTGGGACTGCCGCGTCGGGCAACGACACTGAGCCACCGTCGGGTACGGCCGCGAGCTCGTCGACGAGGTGCCGCCGCGGTGCGGCCGACAGCGCTTCGAACGCGCGGTCCCATCGTCGGATCGCCTCTCGTGCCTCCTCTCGCCGGTGGCTTGTCATACCCGCATATCATGACATCGTTTATCATAAATGTGTGCAACGGTAACATTCGATCGAGTTACTGCTGACGACCGACTCGCCGGTACGGCGGGCGGTCGAGAGAACTAGCCGAAACAACACAGCTGGGTAGTACGGGTGGTGAAGCGGCCGATTGGGCGAACGGTTCCCGCGTCCTCGAGCGCGTCGACAGCTCGTCGACCTCCTCGCGCGTATCGTGAGACCACCATTTTCCTCTCAGGTTCGCACCCGCCGATCGCTCACCGCTCGAGCAAAAATCTGGACCAAAAAGCCGCTCGCTCCGTTCGCGGTCTACTTAGGCAAACAGCTCTCGCGCGTCATCCAGCGCATCGACGAGCGCGTCGACCTCCTCGCGCGTGTTGTAGACGTAGAACGAGGCTCGCGTCGAGGCCGGGACGCCGAGTTTGTCGTGGAGCGGCTGGGTACAGTGGTCGCCCGCGCGGACCGCGACCGTGTGGTCGTTCATGATCGAGGCCAGGTCGTGGGCGTGGACGCCCTCGACGTTGAAGCTCACGAGGCCGCCGCGGTCGAGCCCCGGTTCGGGACCGTAGATCTCGACGTCGTCCTCGGCGGCGAGTTGCTCGTAGGCGTAGCGGGCCAGCTCCTCCTCGTGGGCCCGGATGCGCTCCATGCCGACGTCCTCGAGCCAGTCGACGGCCTCGTGGAGGCCGACCGCTTCCGCGATCGGCGGCGTGCCGGGTTCGAACTTCCAGGGCAGGTCGCCCCACGTGGAGTCCTCGAAGGTGACCTTCCGGATCATCCCGCCGCCGTAGAGGTACGGCTCCATCGCCTCGAGCAGGTCTTGCTTCCCGTAGAGGACACCGATGCCGGTGGGACCGGCCATCTTGTGACCCGAGAAGGCGTAGAAGTCGGCGTCGATCTCTTTCACGTCGACCGGGCGGTTGGGGACGGCCTGGGCGCCGTCGATAAAGGAGAGCGCGCCGTGCTCGTGGGCGAGATCGGTGAGTTCCGAGACGGGGTTGACGGTCCCGAGCGTGTTCGAGACGTGGACCGCCGAGACGATGGCGGTGTCGTCGGTGATCAGCTCCCGGGCGTGGTCCATGTCGAGCCGGCCGGTCTCGTCGACCCGGATGTACTTCACGTCGGCGCCGGTCCGCTCGCCGATCTGCTGCCACGTCACGAGGGAGGCGTGGTGTTCCATCTCGGTGAGGACGACCTCGTCGCCGGGACCGAGTTCGTTCAGTCCCCACGAGTAGGCGATCAGGTTCTCGCCCTCGGTCGTGTTCTTGGTGAAGATGACCTCCTCGCGGCCGTCGGCGTTGATGAAGTCGGCGACGCGGTCGTGAGCCTCCTCGTAGGCGATGGAGGCCTCCTGGCTGAGGTGGTGGATCCCCCGGTGGACGTTGGCGTTCGTCTGCCGGTAGTAGTCGCTCATCGCGTCGACGACCCGATCGGGGGTCTGAGTCGTCGCCGCGTTGTCGAGGTAGACGACCTGCTGGCCGTCGAACTCGCGCTGCAGGATGGGGAACTCCTCGCGGATGGCCTCGACGTCGAACGACTCGAGGTTCTGGTGGCTCATTGTGTGTCTACAGGGAGCCCATACAAAACACTCCTTCGGTCCCTCCACGGTTTGCTTCCATCGCGGTCGCCTCCCTCGGCCGGAAGTGACGTTCGAGGTCTACCGCGGTGCCTCGAGCAGCCGCGCCTCGCAGTCGTCGCAGGTGAGCGCGTACACCCGCTGGGATCGACAGCAGGACTCGACGGTTTCCTCGCCGAGCGAAACGGGGCCGCCACAGCGCGGACACGTCTCGAGGAACGCCCGCAGGCCGGTCGCCAGCCGGCTGCGGTGGGAGAGGGGCCGCCGGTTCCAGTCCGGGATCCGATCCGCGAGCACCTGCGCCCCCGCGAGATCGGCAAGCAGTGCCGGTTCCGACTCCCAGCGACCGACCGTCCGCTCGTCGGCGCGGACGACGACGCGCTCGTCGCCCCGCTCGATCGTCACCGTTTCGGGATCGACCTCGAGGAAGCGCGCGGCCTGCCGCCGCCGGTCGCCGGCGCGCCGCACGTCGATTTCGGTTTGCCAGGCGCCGCGAACCGGCTCGGGGAGACAGACATCGTCGGGCGATCGCTCGTCGTGAGACTGTCCCTCGCCGTCGCCACAGGGAACGACGATCCGGTGCTCGAGGAAGATCCGTTCGGGCTCGACCGATGCCGGCGCACCGCCGCTCTTGTGGCGGTCCGCCGTGTCGGCGACCGACGGTTCGTCGGCGACGGCGACTCCCTTGTCGAATGCCGCGAGCACCCGGTCCGGGAGGTAGCGCTTCGTCAGCGTCGGCGTCCCCGGCACCAGATAGCCCCGGAGGTAGATCGCGGCAACCGACAGCGCGAAGACGATCGGCGCCGCCGGAAGGGACGCGACGGCGACGGCGGCCGAGAGGGCGACCGCGAGCGCGATGTTGACCGCGGTACACGGGAGACACCGATTGGCGCCCGTGTACTCCGGTCGACGGAGCCGCTCGAGCGGCCCCGACCGTTCGGATGCCATACCGGAACGATCACGACAGTTAACAAAAACGTTCGCCCGTCGTCGAACGCGGCGGCGACGGACGCGTTCCGGCTCGAGCGGCCCCGTCGAGGCTGTTTCCTGGTCTGATACCGCGGCCGGTGACTTATACGGGCCATCGTGGTAGGCCCCGGCGGGATGGCCGCGATCGACACGACAGCGCTCACGAAGGAGTACGGCGACCTCACCGCCGTCGACGGGCTGGATCTTACGGTTCGAGAGGGCGAGGTGTTCGGCTTCCTCGGCCCGAACGGCGCCGGGAAGTCGACCACGATCAACATGCTGCTCGATTTCACCCGTCCGACGGCGGGGTCGGCGACCGTACTCGGCTACGACACACAGGCCGAAGCCGACCGGATCAGCCCCCGTATCGGGATCATTCCCGAGGGGTTCGACATCTACCCGCGGCTCGACGGCCGCCGCCACGTCGAGTTCGCCGTCGAGACCAAGGACGCCGACGACGACCCCGACGAGATCCTGGACCGCGTCGGGCTCGAGCCCGCCGCGCGGGACCGGGCGGCCGGCGAGTACTCGACCGGAATGCGCCAGCGCCTCGCGATGGGGATGGCGCTGGTCGGCGATCCGGACCTGCTGATCATGGACGAACCCTCGAGCGGCCTCGATCCCCACGGCATCCGCGAGTTGCAGGACCTCGTTCGCGCGGAGGCCGAACGGGGAACGACCGTCTTCTTCTCGAGTCACATTCTCGAGCACGTCGAAGCCGTCTGCGACCGCGTGGGCGTGTTGAACGACGGCGAACTCGTCGCCGTCGACACGATCGACGGCCTGCGCGAGTCGATCGGCGGCGAAGCGACGGTGGAACTGGCGCTCGCCGACTCCGCGGGCGCAGAGGAACTCGCCCCCGTCGCCGCGTCGATCGACGGCGTTTCCGACGTCGCCGCGTCCGGGCGGACGCTCGAGTGTACGGTCGTCGACCCGGCGGCGAAGGCGATCGTCGTGACCGAACTCGTCGACGCGGGCGCGACGGTTCGAGACGTCCGGATCCGGGACGTCTCCCTCGAGTCGCTGTTCGCGAGTCTGACCGGCGATGCGGGCGCCACGTCAGCGGCCGCGGCGCCGGAAGCCGACGCCGGGGATCCGACGGCCGCGGGTTCGGGGGTGGCGGAATGACCGCCCACATCGGCACCGTCGCGCGCAAGGAGTTCGACGACGCCGGCCGGTCGAAGCTGCTCTGGGCGCTGATCGGGTTGCTCGTCGGCATCGTCGGCGTCGGCTACGCGGCGATCTGGTACACGGCCGACGACGTGACCGCGGCGGAGATGCTGAGCTTCCTCGGATTCCCGCTGCAGACGATCGTGCCGATCGCCGCGCTCATCGCCGGCTACATGGCGGTCGTCGGCGAACGCCGCTCGGGCAGCATCAAACTCCTGCTCGGCCTGCCGCCGAACCGGACGGACGTCGTCTTCGGCAAACTGCTTGGGCGGATGGCCGTCGTCGGCGCGGCCGTCGCCCTCGCGTTCGTAGTCGCGCTCGTCCTGAGCGTGGTCTTCTTCGGCGGCGTGCCGATCGTCGACTGGCTCGGCTTCGCCGCGGTCACGCTGCTGTTTGGCGTCGCCTTCGCCGGGCTGGCCGTCGGCGTTTCCGCCGCCGTCTCCACTCGGGGCAAGTCGATGGCGCTCGTCGTCGGCGTCTACATGGTCCTCGTTGCGCTGTGGGAGCTCGTCACCGCGGGCCCGTACTACCTCATCTACGGCGAAGGGCCACCCGTCGAAGCCGAGACGTGGTACCTCCTCCTCGAGCAGTTCAACCCGATGTCGGCCTACACGACGCTGGCCAGCGGGATCGTCGAGGGGACCGTGCCGTCGTTTACGTTCCAGTACGGCCTGGAGAGCTTCGAAGCGGCGCAGTTGACGCCGGCCGAGCGGTACGCCGGCGCGGGCGAGGCGCCCTTCTTCTTGCAGGACTGGTTCGGCGTCGTCGTCCTGCTGTGCTGGCTGATCGTGCCGGTCGCGATCGGCTACTACCGGTTTCAGAAGGCGGATCTCTAACGGACTCGGCGGTCGACCGCAGCCGCGACCGCGGTCAGTACATCCGCAGTAACTGCGCGTGAAGCGTCTCGCCGACCTCGAGGACGTTCGCCTCGTCGATAAAGCCCTCCTCGATCGCGAGTTCGACCGCGCGGGTGCCGACGATGTTGGCGATGTCGGCCCGCGCGAGGCTGTCGACCACGGCGCCCTCGTCGACCTCGTCGCCGCCGTAGAACTCCTCGTTGACGGTCAGCGAGACGGCCTCGGTCTCGAACGTCTCGCCGAGCACGTCGCTGTCGCAGACGGCGACCAGCAGCCCCTCCTCGGTCTGTCGTTCGTTGACGATCATTCCTTACTCCAGTTGCCAGTCCTCGTCGTCGCGGTCGGACGCGCGGCCGGGGTCCGTGATGGACACGTCCTCCGGCTCGCCCTGCTGGAACGCGGACTCGCGACCTGCGCCGGCTCCGCCTGGCGCTTCGCCAAACATTTCCTCGCGCTCCTCCATGACGCGCTGTTCGGCCCGCTCGCGCATCTCGTTTGCCTCCTCGGCGATCTCCTCGGCCTCGTCGTACTCGCCCAGCTCCTCGAGGATGTGGGCCTTCTCCTCTAGGACCTGCGCGTTGCGCATCCCCAGCCGGATCGCGTTGTCGATGCAGTGGAGCGCTTCCTCGGCCAGCCCGCGCTCCGAGAGGAAGAAGGCGCGGTTGAACCAGCCCTCGGCGAACCGCTCGTCGATCTCGACGGCCCGCTCGGCGTGCTCTAAGGCCTGGGCGGTCTCGCCGAACTCCCAGAGCGCGTACGCGAGGTTCGTCTCGGCGGTCGCGGCGTGTTCGCTCGAGTCGTCGATCCGCAGGGCCTCGCGGTGGGCGCCGATGGCCTCGTCCCACTCCTCGAGTTCGGCGTGGGCGACGCCCTTGTTCACCCAGGCCTCCTGCTCGATGCGGTCATCTTCGGCGAAGTGGGCGGTCCGCTCGAAGGCCTCGGTGGCCTGCTCGTAGCGGTTGATCTGCATGTAGTTCAGGCCGACGTCGAGCAGCTCCTGGGCGTCGACCTCGTCGCTCGCGATGTTTTCCTCGTCGAGCATGTCGGCGACGACGCGCGAGTCGACGGGGTCGACCTTCGAGGGATCGACGTCCAGTTCGGGCGGGTCGAGGTCGAACTCGTCGTAGGGGTCGTCGAACCCTTCCCCTTCGGAGAACTCGTGCCGATCGTCGTCGGCCTCGCGATCAGTCATTAGCCGAATTTGGCAGTGCGGACTGTTAAGGGCTGCGACCCGGCTATCTCGGAATCTCCCGTCGGCCGAACCGGGCGACGCCGATCGCGGTCAGACACCGAGCCGTCTGGTCGCCGTCCGGAGCGACTGCGTCACCGACGCGGGGTGGGGCAGCCCGAGTCGATAGCGGATCCGGTCTTGCCGCTTGAACGGCTCGAACACCGCCGGCTCCTCGAGCTCCCAGATCCGCGCCGGGGAGCCGCGGTAGCCGGACCGCTCGAGGATCGCGTTCGCCGCGCGGCGACCGGCCTCGTTCGCGGATTCCATCGAGGCGAGATCGGCGTTCGTGCGGACGTAATCGGCCGCGAGCGCGAGGTTCGGGACCTCGACGTCGGCGGGCGGGCGATTCCGGAGCGCACCGACGGTGTTGATCAACAGCGGGGACCGGTTCTCGACGCCGTCCCCGTCCTCGGTTTCGACGATCGCCGGATCGAGGAACCAGTCGACGAGCGCGTCGTCGGTGAGTCGGGCGTCGGCCGCGCCGTCCCGGTTCAGGTGCGCCTTCAACTGCGCCCAGATCTCCGTCGCGATCTCCTCACGCGTACACGCTCTCGCGGGTTTGTCGATCACCGTTCCGGGCGTCTCCCAGTCGGACGCGATCACCGAGAGGACCCCCTCGACCGCGTCGGGGCCGCGCTCGTCGAGATCGTACGCCGTCCAGAACTGCCGCTGGGAGATCGAGGTCAGCGCCCACGGCGAGTCGGTGTACACCTGGTGGCCCCGCGTCAGTTCGACGTCCGCCGCGAGGTAAAACTGGATCCCGTTCATCCAGGCCGTCTCGAGGCGCTCGATCCCGCGGAGTTCGGGCGCGAGCCGCGCGAGCGCCGGGGTGACGAACTCGGGCGCGACCTCCACCGGGACGGCCAGCACGTACTCGTCGGCCCGGACCCGCCGCCCGTCGGCGAGCGCGAGTCCGGTCACGCGGCGGCCGTTCGACTCGAGTTCGCGGACCGGCGTCCCCGGCCGGAGGTCGACGCCGCGGGACTCGAGGGCGCGACGCCAGGGCTCAATCCAGGCCTCGTTGGTCGGCGCGTTCAGGACCCGCTCGGTCGGGCGGGCGGGATCGAGCTGGCCGAACAGCAACTGGAGGTAGATCGTGCCGATCGTCCGGGCGCTGCCGACCTGCGGTCGGAGCGCGACCAGCGCCTGCGTCGCGTAGGCGAGCCGATCCCGGAAGGCCTGCGATCGGTGCTCGGCGTCGATGAACTCCCACCAGGAGACGGCGTCGAGTTCGTTCTCGCGGCGCCGCTCGCAGGCGGTCAGCAGGTACAGCAGTCGCTCGAGCAGGAATCGAACGTCCGCGGGCGGCAGGTCCTCGGCGAAGGCCGGCCGCAGCGCCTCGAGCCAACCGCGGACCGAGTCGGGCGTTCGCGTCTCCGCGATCGTCTCCGGGGCCGTCGTGCTCGCGATCAGCGTCGCCTCGGTTTCGACGAGGTTGTCCGCGACGGTCCCGTCGCCGTCGGGAATCCGAGACATCGTGTCGATCACGTGCCGGTAGAACGCAGGGAAGAACCGGAAGCCGTGTTCGCCGTGTAACGGCCGGGGCTCGTCGGAGACGGGCATCGATCTGGCCTTCCCGCCGAAGCGCTCGTTCGCCTCGAAGACGGTCACGTCGAACCCGCGAGTTGCGAGTTCGTGGGCCGCGGTGAGGCCGCCGATTCCGCCGCCGACGACGGCAACGTCCGTCATGGCCGTCCCTGGGGGAGCGGGGGAGATAACCGGCGTCCCTAACGACCTCGGGGCGCCGGCGCTCGAGCGAACGCAACGCCGCAACGCCCAATGGTGCGCGCCGCCGTACGGTGGCGTATGGGCAAGCGACTGTTCGTCAGCGTCGACCTCCCGGACGACCTCGCTGAATCGGTGGCCGACCTCCAGAACGAGTTCGCGGACGCGAGCGGGTTGAACTTCACCGACCCCGAGCAGGCCCACGTCACGCTGAAATTCCTCGGCGACGTCGACGAAAACCGACTGCCGGCCCTCGAGGACGAACTCGCGGCCACAGTCGACGACGCCGGCGTCGACCCCTTCGAGGCGCGGTTCGGCGGCCTGGGCGTGTTCCCCAGCCTCGAGTACATCAGCGTCGTCTGGTTCGGGGCCGAGACCGGCGGGGAGGAACTGACCCGGCTCCACGAGGCCATCGAGGAGCGGACGACCGCGATGGGGTTCGACCCGGAGGACCACGACTTTACGCCCCACGTCACGCTCGCGCGGATGGAACACGCCGGCGGGAAGGAACTGGTGCAGGAACTCGTGCGGGAGCGCGATCCGACGATCGGCGAGATGCGCGTCGACGAGGTGCGGCTGACCGAGAGCACGCTGACCGACGACGGGCCGGTCTACTCGACGGTCGAGCGGTTCCCGCTCGAGTGACGACGGTACGCGCCGATCCGGACGGCGACCGCGGGCCGTCAGTGACCGTGACCGTCTCGCTGTTCGCACCGTCCGCCGACGACGACTCTCCGGACGCGGATACCGTCAGGAGCGGGACGAATGGCTATGATAGGTCCGATCGGTGTAGGGCGGCGTGGGAACGATGGCGCGATCGGATCGGACGGGCGACGGCGCCGAGGACGGGACCGGCCGCGACGCCGGGGTCGTCAGCCGGCGCGAACTGCTCGCCTCACTGGGCGGCGCGGGGGCGGCCTCGGCGATCGCGCCGCGGGCGACAAGCGCCGCCGCGAACCCCCGCCGCGTCCGCGTGCGCGTCTACCCTGGTCCCGTCCCGCTGCACGGGTGGGCCCACGCCGGCGTCGCCGGCATGCACCGCGACTGGCCGCTCCCCTTCCGCGACGGGTTCGCGGCGATCGACGGAGCGATCGAGCGCCTGCTCGCGTACGCACGCCAGCGCTCCCGGCTCGAGAACCTCGAGATCGACGTCGAACGCGGCTCGCGGGTTCGGTACCCACTCTCGGCGGTCGACGGGCCGGGGGAGGTCGTCGCCCCGTCGCTGCCGACGGTGCTCGAGACCTTTCGCGAGCAGTTGCGCCGGCGGGACGCCCTCGAGGAGTTGACGACGCACGTGCTGTTTTGCTGGTCGCCGTTCAACTACCGCGTCGGCTACGGCGGGACGCTGTCGCCGAACGCGAGGATCGGCTCGCGGGCCGACGAAGCGGACGAGGCCGCGAGCACCGACGGGGCGCGAACGCCCGTCGACGGCGCGCTGGCCGTCGCGAACCTCGGCGCGACCGAGCTCTGGGACTCGCGGGCGGTGACACAGAACATGGCGATCCACGAGACGTTACACACGTTTCTCACGCCCGAGGACGCCGACGCGGTCAACGGTTCGCCGTGCGACCACGACTTAGGCGCCGCCGTTCGCTCCGACGACGGCGACGGCCGACGGGTACGCGTCACGCCGATGGCGACCGCCTACGCCGGCCCGGATCGAATTCGGATCGCCGACGGCGCCGCCCGCTTTCCCGGCCGCGGCTGCGCGACTCACGAGCGGTTCGCCCGCCACGACGGCCTCGAGGGCGTCGACCGCTACGAGTACGCCCCTGCGCCGACCGACGCGACCCTCGAGGCGGCAACGCGCTACCTCGAGCGGACGCTTTCAGGGTGAATCGGGCCTCGGACGCCCAAACGGGCTCGATCACCGGACGATCGGCAGGTCGAGACGACGGTCGAATCCAATGGACAAGATTTTAAGCCAGCATGGGCTACCTTCGGCCACTATGAGTAAGAAATCGAAGGGCAAGAAAAAGCGACTTGCCAAACTCGAGAACCAGAACAGCCGCGTTCCGGCCTGGGTCATGATGAAGACCGACATGGAGGTCCAGCGGAACCCGAAGCGACGCAACTGGCGACGCAGCGACACTGACGAGTAACGATGAGCGCGAGTGATTTCGAGGAACGCGTCGTTACCGTTCCGCTGCGAGACGTCAAGAAGGGAGCCAACCACGAGGCCGCGGACCTGGCGATGCGGCTCGTCCGCGAGCACCTCGCGAAACACTTCGCGGTCGACGAGGACGCCATCCGCCTGGACCCCTCGATCAACGAGGCCGTCTGGGAGAACGGCCGCTCCAACCCGCCGCGAAAGCTCCGCGTCCGCGCGGCCCGCTTCGAGGAGGAGGGCGAGGCCGTCGTCGAGGCCGAGGTCGCCGACTAAACTTGCAACGTCTCGCCTTCGCCGGGTCGGCGTACGTCGGCGTCTTCGCCCGCGCGACCGACTCGTGCGTGCTCGTTCGCCAGGACGTCGACGACGACGTCGTCGCCGACCTGTCCGACGAACTCGAGGTGCCCGCCATCGAAACGACCGTCGGCGGTTCCTCGACGGTCGGCGCGTTAGCGACCGGTAACGAGAACGGCCTGCTGGTCAGTTCTCGCGTCCTCGAGTACGAGCGCGAGCGCCTCGAGGAGGCCGTCGACGTGCCGATCGCGGAGCTGCCGGGCAACGTCAACGCGGCCGGCAACGTCGTGTTGGCGAACGACTACGGCGCCTACGTCCACCCCGACCTCTCGCGGGAGGCGATCCAGATCATCGAGGACACCCTCGAGGTGCCCGTCGAGCGCGGCGACCTCGCGGGCGTCCGGACGGTCGGCACCGCCGCGGTCGCAAACAACACCGGGGTGCTCTGTCACCCGAAGGCGACCGACGAGGAACTCGACTTCCTCGAGGAAGCGCTGGACGTCCGGGCCGACGTCGGCACCGTCAACTACGGCGCGCCGCTGGTCGGCTCCGGCCTGATCGCGAACGAGTCCGGCTACGTCGTCGGCGAGGACACGACCGGTCCGGAACTGGGCCGGATCGAGGACGCGCTGGGCTACATCGACTGATCGGTCGGCATCCCCGGCGCTGCAAGTCGCGACCCCTTCTCACCTTTTCGGACCGTCCGTCCGACCGGTAACTACATTTACTCGAGAGCGAGTACGCTATTCATGAGTTGGCAGGATCTCGTCTTCATGGCCGGCAGTCTCCTCACGGTCGCCGTTCTCGCTCCCGCCCTGCGGGACGTCTCCACGCGGATTCCGCTCGCGACGAGCCTGCCGAAAGCGACGCTGGGCGTCGTCTACGCGGTAACGTTCGCCACGCTCGGCATGCATCTCGCCGCGGCCGGACTCGTCGCGACGGGCGTGGCGTGGGCGCTGCTCGCCGCGTTTCGGTCGCCGACGGCGACGATGCCGGCGGTCTCGAGCAGGAGCGGGGCCCCAGCGGATGCGACGACCGGCACCGTCGACGCCGCGGCGCAACTGCACGGTCTCGAGGAGTAAACCGGCCAGCACCGTCGGCTATCCGCCGCACCGATCTCGATTACTGTTTCTCGAACTCGTGTAACACGACCTCGCTGTCGTCGTCCCACTCGAAGTCGTCGTGGACGCGCTCGAGCATCCGGCGGTAGATCTCGAGGTCGTCCATCCCCTCCGCCTGCGCGTCTTCGTCGGTCAGATCGCCCAGCGTGCGCTCGGTGACCGTCGTCACCTCGAAGGTTTCACCGTCGACGGTGAACGTGTCGCCCTCGTCGGCGTACCGGTGGCCGCGGTGGATCTGCGTCACCTCGCCCTCGAGGGCCTGGTTGCGCATTCGGTCGTTGGGTAACAGGTCGTCGGCATCGATCTCTCCCATGGGTCATCCGTGAACGGCGCGGACGAAATTAGTTGGTGGTCAGGTTGCCGACTGTCTCGGCTGCCCTCGAGACGGATCGGCGCGACCGAAAGCCACCCCCGTTTATAGAAGGGAAGATTCTTCCGACTGCCCGCCGGAGTGGGACCTATGAGTCAGTTTACGGTCACCGGCCGGTTCCAGACTCGCGACGGCTTCGCGGAGTTCGAAACGACCATCGAAGCGGAGAACGAGAACGTCGCTCGCGAGCACGCCTACGCGGAGCTCGGGAGCCAGCACAACCTCAAGCGCACCCAGATCGAGCTCGAGGACGTCGTCGAGAACGAGGAGGTGACGGCGTAATGGGTCAGCAGCAACTCCAGCAGCTCTCCCAGGAACTGCAGGAAATTCAGGAGCAGATCGAAGCGCTGCAGGCAAACGTCGAAGAACTGCAGCAGGAGAAAACCGAGATCGACGAGGCCATCGAGGCCCTCGAGACCCTCGAGACGGGCTCGACCGTGCAGGTTCCGCTGGGCGGCGGCGCCTACCTGCGCGCGACCGTCGAGGACATCGACGAGGCGATCGTCGACCTCGGCGCCGACTACGCCGCGGAGTTCGAGCAAGACGACGCCGTCGAAGCCCTCGAAAACAAGAAAGACACCGTCGACGACCGCATCGACGAGGTCAACGAGGAGATCGCCGAACTCGAGAGCGAGAGCGAGCAGCTCGAGCAGCAGGCCCAGCAGCTCCAGCAGCAGGCGATGCAACAGCAGATGCAGCAGATGGGCCAGGGACAGGGCCAGCCGGACGACGAGTAACCGCACGTAACCGCGGCCCCACGTTTCCGTTTACGTTTACCTACCCACCATGTTCGACAACCTGAAGAAGAAGCTCGGGAGCTTCCGGAAGGACGCCGAAGAAGCCGCCGAGGAGAACGTCGAGGAGGTCGAGGACGAGGACGACCTCGAGGACGTCGACGTCGACGAGGCGGCGATCGAGGGCGACGCCGAAACCGAAGCTGCCGACCCTGATACCGACGCAGCCGCCCCGGACGAGCCGGAAGCTCCGGCCCCGGAGACCGCCGACGAAACGGCCGCGGGGGCCGCCCCCGGCGGCGAGAGCGACCTCGAGGCGGCGGCGACCGACGCCGAACCGGCGGCGAGCACCGACGCGGCTGCCGCGTCGGACGCCGCGGCCGAGCCGGAATCGGAGCCGACGCCCGAGGCCGACGCCGCAGCCGCCGAACCCGAGAGCGGGTCCGAGTCCCGGTCCGATTCCGGACTGGACCTCGAGGGAATGATTCGCGGCGACGAGGCCGACGCCGAATCCGAGGAGCCGGCGGACGAGGCTGCCGAACCCGACGTCGACGCGGCGGAGACTGCCGAACCCGTCGAGGACGAAGCAGCCGGGGAGTCCGTCGACGAAGCCGAAGACGAGGACGAAGCCGAGGACGACGGCAACTCCACCGGCTTCGGCCGCAAGGCCAAATCGCTCGTCAAGGGCAAGTTCGTCATCGAGGAGGAAGACCTCGAGGATCCGCTCCACGAACTCGAGTTAGCCCTGCTCTCGAGCGACGTGGAGATGGGCGTCGTCGACGAGATCCTCGACAACCTGCGCGACGAACTGATCGGCGAGACGCGGGCGTTTACCACCTCGACCGGCGACGTGATCGAGGAGGCCCTGCGCGACGCCATCTACGACGTGATCAGCGTCGGCCAGTTCGACTTCAACGAACGCATCGCCATCGAGGACAAGCCCGTGGTCATCGTCTTCACCGGCGTCAACGGCGTCGGGAAGACGACCACGATCGCCAAGATGAGCCGCTACCTCGAGGAGCGCGGCTACTCGACGGTGATGGCCAACGGCGACACCTACCGCGCCGGCGCGAACGAGCAGATCCAGGAGCACGCCGATGCCCTGGACACGAAGTGCATCAGCCACGAGCAGGGCGGCGACCCCGCCGCCGTGCTGTACGACGCCGTCGAGTACGCCGAGGCCAACGACATCGACGTCGTGCTCGGCGACACCGCCGGCCGACTCCACACCGACGAGGGGCTGATGGACCAGCTCGCGAAGATCGACCGCGTCGTCGACCCCGACCTGACGCTGTTCGTCGACGAGGCGGTCGCCGGCCAGGACGCCGTCAACCGCGCCCGCGAGTTCAACGAGGCCGCCGAGATCGACGGCGCCGTCCTGACGAAGGCCGACGCCGACTCCAACGGGGGCGCGGCGATCTCGATCGCCCACGTCACCGGGAAGCCGATCCTCTTCCTCGGCGTCGGCCAGGGCTACGATCACCTCGAGCGGTTCGATCCCGACGAGATGGTCGATCGGCTGCTCGAGGACGACGAGGACGAGGAGTAGGCGACACCGCCGCCGATCGCTTCGGTGACGTACTCTTTGACCATCTGTTTTCGACGGCAGTCCATAGCGCAGTGCTCTCAACCGCTCTGGCGACGAATCTCGTCTGTTCCCTCCGACGAGGTTGTAATCGAGCGACTGCGCACGACTACCGGATCATATTACCGGCAATCGTGACGGCTTCTGTCGTATCGATTTGGGTGGCCCCGTCTGCCACCCTGTGGACGGAGATCTCCAGGATCACCGGAGTGTCAACGCGAACGTATGAGGCAACATTTACTGGTGGGGACGACCCACGACATGATTCGCCGAGTTACGGGAGCGTATACGTGTCGGGTACTAGTACCCGCCAAACAATGGTCCTTGAAGGTAGCAACACTAATTCTCGAGTCGACCGTCTCGCGGGGTGGTTCGCGTGAATAACGAAAACGCTCGCGTTTTCGAACTCACACAAACCACCGAGACGGCGAAGCCGTCTCGAGGTTCGCTTCACACCGTTCAGCCAACCACGAGGTGGTTCGCGTGAATACAGTCGAACAACACAAGCAAGAAAAACATCCGCTGGACGTCATCGAGGACGTGTACGACTACGCGGAGGGGGACCTCTCCGACGAGGAGATCGAGGAACGCGCCGGCGACGGCGAGTGGGAACGCCTGAAATGGGCCGGCATGTACTCCCAGAAGCAGGACGACTACTTCATGATCCGGACCAAGGTCCCGGGCGGCTACCTCACGCCCGAGCAGGCCGAGGTCATCGGGGAGTGCGCCACGGACTACGCCACCGCACCCGAGGAGTACGGCGGCGAGGAGCAAAACGAACTCTGGGGCGACGCATTCCTCGACATCACGACCCGACAGGACATCCAGAAACACTGGGTCGAAGTCTCGGACGTCCCCGAGATGTGGGAACGGTACGACGAAGTCGGGCTGACGACGGTGCAGGGCTGTGGCGACTCGGCCCGTAACGTCCTCGGCTGCCCGGCGGCCGGGCTGGACGACCACGAGTGTTTCAACGCCCAGCCGGTCATCGACGCCGTCTCCGATTACTTCACCGAGAACCGCGAGTACGCCAACCTGCCGCGGAAGTTCAAGATCACGATCACGGGCTGCAAGCACGACTGCGCCCAGTCCCAGATCAACGACGTCGGCCTCACGCCGGCGAAGAAGAAACTGGACGGCGAGTACTACTACGGCTTCCACGCCCGCGTCGGCGGCGGCCTCTCGGACGGCCCGCGGATGGCCTCCGATCTGGACGTCTTCATCCCGCCGGAGGACGCCGTCGAGTTCTGCCGCGCCGTCGCCCAGACGTTCAAGGAACTGGGCGACCGCAACAACCGCGGCGTCTGCCGAATGCGCTACCTCGTCGAGCAGATGGGCGCGGACAAGTTCGAGGAAGCCGTCCGCGACCGCTGTACCGTCGACCTGCCCGAAAGCGGCGAGGACCTGACCGTCGGCTACCGCGGCGACCACGTCGGCGTCCACGACCAGAAGCAAGAGGGCCTGAAGTACGTCGGCTTCAACGTCATCGCGGGCCGCATGGGCGGCGACGAGTTCGCCGAGGCCGCCCGTGCCGCCAAGAAGTACGGCACCGAGGACACCTCGATCCGCCTCGCGACCGACCAGAACTTCCTCATCACCCACATCCCCGAGGAGAACGTCGACGACCTCCTCGCAGAGCCGTTCGCGCAGGAGTACAGCCCCGATCCGGGGCCGTTCTCGCGCGGCGCCGTCGGCTGTACGGGCACCGAGTTCTGTAACTACGCCATCATCGAGACCAAAAAGCGCACCAAGCGCTGGGCCCGCGAACTCGACGAGCGCATCGACACGCCCGACGACTTAGAGGTCGTCCGGATGCACATGTCGGGCTGCTCGGCCTCCTGCGCCCAGCCCCAGATCGCCGACATCGGCTTCCGCGGCGAGACGGTCAAACTCGAGGACGAAGACAGCCCGAACGACGAGGGAGACAACCTCGTCGAAGGGATGGACTTCGGCCTCGGCGGCGCGCTCGGCGCCGACAACGAGTTCTTAGACTGGATCGAGCGCGCGGTGCCCGCCGAGGGCGTGATCCCGGCGCTCGAGCAGCTGTTCGACGCCTACAACGAGGACCGCAACGAGGGCGAGCGCTTCTACGAGTGGGCCCGCCGCGTCGACAACGAGCGACTCCGACGGCTCATGACCGACGCCGACGCGCCGGTTGCACGAGGTGTTGCCCATGGGGACTGACGGAAACGAGGACGGAACCGACGGACAGGACGCCGAGGACCGCACGTTCCCCAGCGTCCCCAAGTCCGAAGCCCGCGACGACGACGCGGTCATCGTCCCCGACGCCGGCAACGCGGCGCCGCGCTCGCGGGACGGCACGGAGCACGCTCGAGAGGGCGCCATCGCGACGGACGGCGGGCACGGCCACGAGCACGCGGAGGGCGATAGCTGCTCGCCCGACACCTGCACCTGCGGCGAGAAGACGGCCGACGCTGCGTCAGCCGATAAGCCGGTTGCGACGGACGGCGCCGGCGTCGCCAACGTCGACGAGGAGGGCAACCTCGGGGACCTCGAGTTCACCGAACCCGCCGAGAACGTCAGCCAAGACGTCTACGACGACGCGCCGGACACCCGCGTCGGCGTCCCGGAGGGCGTCGACCTGGACACGCCGGAGTACTCCATCCGGTCGGAGATGAACGACATCGAGACGCCGGACGAGAAGACCTGGTTCATGGAACTGGACGAGGCCGTCATCGACGAGGGCCGCTGTATCCAGTGCGGAACGTGCGTCGCCGCCTGTCCCTCCGACTCGATCGGCGTCGGCGACGACGACCTGCCCAAACTGGTCAAGATGTGTACCGGCTGTTCGCTCTGCTGGGACTTCTGTCCCCGCGGCGGGCTCCGGTACGAGCGCCAGTGGAAGATCACCGGCGGCGAGGACAACGTCAAGGGCGCCGGCGACCCGATCACGGAGTTCTCCGCGAAGGTCGACGACGACTGGACCGACCAGGCCCAGGACGGCGGCGTCGTCACCGGCATCCTCGCGACGCTGCTCGAGGAGGGCGAGATCGACGGCGCCCTCATCGCCACCGAGAGCGACGAGGAGGCCTGGAAGGCCGAGAGCTTCCTCGCGACGACGAAGGAGGAGCTCATCGCGAACGCCGGCACGGTCTACAACCAGACGCTGGCGCTGGGCAACCTCGATCTCGAGCAGTGGGAGGACAAACTCCCCGACAAGGACTGGGACGACCTCTCGCTGGCGCTCGTGGGCACGCCCTGCGAGATCGAGGGCATCCGCGCCCTGCAGGACTTCGAGTGGGACTATCAGGCCCAGAACGAGGGGATCCGCGCGGTCGACTACACGATCGCGCTGATGTGTACGAAGAACTTCAACTACTACAGCCTCATGGGCGAGATGGTCCAGGAACAGCGCGGAATCGACCCCGAGGACATCGGCAAGATGGACGTCCTCCACGGGAAGATGATGATCTACGGCCACGACGGCGAGATGATCTTAGAGGAGGACATCGAGAACTTCCACGACGCCGCGCTCAAGGGCTGCGACGAGTGTGCCGACTTCACCGGCTTCTGCGCCGACGTCACCGTCGGCTCCGTCGGCTCGAGCGACGAGTACTCGAGCGTCATCATCCGCACCGAGCAGGGCATGAAGGCCTGGGAGCTGACCGAGCCGAACCTCGACTACCACGACTTAGAGGACCGCTCGGCGATCGGCAAGCTCCAGGGCTGGGACAAGAAGAAGGCCTTCGAGAGCTTAGAGCGGCCCTTCGACCCCGACGCGCCGCGGTTCATCGACTACACTGACCACGCCGAGAACTACGGCACGGCGCTGAACCCGCACGATCAGGGCCACTGAACTGGACGCCCTACCGCGATGCGGGTTGGACGAACGGGCGCGATCGGTCCGCTTCGCTCGATTTTCTTCGGTCGGCGTTGGAAGCGATCGACGGGGCTGAGACAAGACATTCGTTCGACGCGACGAGGCGGGGAGTCGCTAGCCCTTAGTCGATCGTCCACGTAGGGGCGGCCATGACTCGAGGCATCGCCGAGTTCGGCCCGGTACGGGAACTGGTCCCCGAGTGGGCCGCGATCGTCGTCGCGCTCCTGACGCAGTTGGGCGACGTCTGGTTCCTGGCGCTGCTCGTCGGCGGATTCTACCTGTACCGGACGGACGACCGCGAGGAGGGAGCCGTCCTCGTGGGCCTGCTGCTGGCCGGGTTCGGAATCCTCCTCGCGCTGAAATACGCCTTCGCGCTCCCCCGGCCGGACCGGACGCTGGTGCGACTCGAGGCGCTGCCGGCGGTGGTCCGGCCGCTGTACGCGGCGACCGGGACGGCCGACGGTTACGGCTTTCCGAGCGGCCACGCGTTCATGACGACGGTGGTCTACGTCGGCCTCGCCAGACGGCTCTCGATCGGAACGGCCCGCCAGCGGCTGCTCGGCGCGGCGGCCGTCATCGTCGCGGTCTGTCTCTCGCGGGTTCTACTGGGGGTGCATTACTTCGTCGACGTCGCCGCGGGAGCGGCCGGCGGACTGATCCTGGTCCTCGTCGCGGGGTGGCTGATCGACCGATACGCGGCCGATCGCGGCACGGCCGCGTTCGCGCTGGCCGTGCTCGCGAGCGCGAGCGCCGTCCTCGTCGCCGGCGACGATCCGGACGCCGTGCTGTTACTCGGCGCGTCGCTCGGCGCGTTCGGCGGGTGGCAGCTCGTCCGGCTCGGCGAGCGACTCCCGGACCGCGAGTCGGACTGGCGCTCGCGGATCGATCGTCGGCTCGCGACCAGAATCGGGCTCGTCGTCGGCGCGTTCGTCCCGCTGACAGTCGCGCTCGTCTACTTCGGGCTCGTCCGGATGCCCGTCGCCGCAGCGAGCGGTGCGCTCGGATTCGGTCTCGCCGCGGCCCTCGCGGTCCCCGTGCTGCGCGCGACGGGATCGCGCCGGGCCAGCGGTATCTGACGTCTCCCCGTCCGGCCGCCCCTCAGCCCGTCTCGGTGATCTCGCCGTCGACCGCGGCGCCCTCAGCGACCGTCACCGCGCTGCCGGTGACGTCCCCGTCGATCTCCGCGCCGCTCGCGAGGGCGACGGCGCCGTCCGCTTCGAGACTCCCGTCGACCGCGGCATCGCTTCTCAGAACGACGCCGCCGCCGGCCTCGAGGTCGCCGTCGATCGCGGCCCCCGGATCGAGCCGGACGTCGTCCCCGGCCTCGAGATCCCCGTCGAGTTCGGCCCCGTCCTCGAGGACTACCTGGGTGCCGGCCTCAACGTCGTCGTCGACGGCGGCGCCGGGCTCGAGGACGACGGAACCGTCGGTCTCGATCCCGTCCTCCGGTTCGTCGTCGGGCGAGACGACGACGAGGTCGTCGGTCGATCCGTCGGTCGCGTCCACCTCGCCCCCGCCCGCCTCGTCGCCGTCGGCGTCGGAACCGCCGGTTTCCGTTCGCGAATCGGCGTCCGACTCCGCGCCCGCGGTTTCCGACGCCGACTCGGCGCCGTCGCCGAAGCGCTCGTACTCGCCCTCGTCGGCCCCGCGCTCCCGCCAACGAGCGCCGGCGTCGGACTCCAACCCGGTGCAACCGGCGAGACCGACCGCGGCGCCGCTCGCGGTCCAGAGCAGCCGGCGTCGGGAGAGGCGCAATCGTCGGGATCGGGACATCGTACGGGGATCGGACACCGACGGAACGGAAAGTCGTTGTGCGCCTTCGCAGCCGATGAGACAGCGGAAGCGGACGGACCGCCCACGACGCGGAGTCGGCGCGCTTATCGGCGCCCGCTCGAAACGGCCGCCATGGAATCGCGATCGCGCATCCGAGTCGCGACGCCCGACGACGCGGCGGCCGTGCGCGACATCTACGCGCCGTTTTGCGAGTCGACCGCCGTCACCTTCGAGGAGACGCCGCCGTCGACGCTCGAGATGGCCGACCGGATCGAATCGACGCTCGAGGAGTACCCGTGGCTGGTCTGCGAGGTCGCCGATGCGGAGCGCAGCGCCGCGAGCGGTCGGCCGCGGTCCGACGACGGCGAGGTCGTCGGCTACGCCTACGCCCACCGGCTGCGCGAGCGCCGGGCCTACGACTGGGTCGTCGAACTCTCGATCTACGTCGCCGAGGACGCCCGCCGGTCGGGCGTCGGCCGGGCGCTCTACGAGTCGCTCTTTGCGGTGCTCGAGCGCCAGGGGATCCGCGACGCCTACGCGGTGACGACGCTGCCGAACCCCGAAACGGTCGGCTTCCACGAGAAGATGGGCTTCGAACGCGTCGGCGATTTCCCCGCCGTGGGTTACACGGCAGCCGAGTGGCGGGACGTCGCCTGGTGGCGCCGCTCGATC
Organism: Halopiger thermotolerans; assembly: GCF_054654555.1. Classification (NCBI taxonomy): domain Archaea; kingdom Methanobacteriati; phylum Methanobacteriota; class Halobacteria; order Halobacteriales; family Natrialbaceae; genus Halopiger; species Halopiger thermotolerans. The sequence goes on from NZ_BAAIEU010000001.1 coordinate 461,986, forward strand.
GGCGAGAAGGGAGACGAACCGGACCGGCCGCGGTCGTTCGCCGCGCTGCGGGACGATCCTGACGTCGACCTCGAGTCGCTCGTCGCGGCGGGCGAGGGACGGCTCGAGCTCTAGCGGGGTTACTGCGAGAGCAGGTCGGCGACCATCTCGGACGCGAACTCGAGTTCGTCCTCGTTGACGCCGTGGCCCATCCCCTCGTAGATGCGCGTGGTCACGTCGGCGTTCAGGTCCTCGAGGACGGTTGCGGTCTCGTGGACCCGCTCCTCGGGGATGTGCGGGTCGGAGTCGCTGCAGCCGAGGAAGGCGGGAGTGTTCTCGAGATCACCGTCGACCTCGAGGTAGTCGTCGGGGTCGATCTCCTGCCCGATGAGGCCGCCGCTGAAGGCGACGAGACCGCCGTACCGCTGCGGGTCGCGCGCGACGAACTCGCTCGAGAGGCAGGCGCCCTGCGAGAAACCGAGCACCATGATCCGTTCCGTGGGGATGCCGGCGTCGTTCGCTTCGCCGATAGCGTCCTCGATCGCCTGCAGGCCCGAGGTGCGGCCGGGCTCGTTTTTCTCGACCGGCTCGAGGAACGAGTTCGGGTACCACGTGCGTTGGGCCGCCTGCGGGGCCAGTAGCGCGACGCCCTCGCGGTGGAGTTCGCTGCCCATCTGGACGATGCTGCGGGCCGTGGCACCGCGGCCGTGAACGAGGACGATCGCGGCCTCGGCGTCCGCGAGGTCGGTGCCGGCCGTCACCAGTTCCTGGCCCTGGTGGGGGTTCTCGCCGTGATGGCCGCCGCCGCGGTTCATTCGACACCACCGACGCCGGCGCTGGCGTCGGGCAGGTCGTGTTCGACGACCTCGAGGCCGAGCGCCTCGATCGCGCCCCGGAGGTGTTCGTCCTTGGCGTACTCGGCGCCGTCTTCCTCGCGGAGTTCCTGGGCCTTCGCGAGGATCTCGCCGCGGCGGTCGTTCGGAATCTCGTACTTATCGGCGCTCAGTTCGATGACCAGGCCGTTGTTGTCGCGGGTGTAGATCGAATGGAAGATGCCCCGGTCGAAGACGTTGTAGCCGTGGCCGGCCTCGTCGAGCGATTGCATGATCTCCTCGTACTCGTCTGGTTCGACGCTGAAACAGAGGTGGTGGACAGCACCGACGCCGGCGCGCTGGCCGCGCGCGGAGGGGCGGTCGTCGCTGACGAAGAAGGTCAGGATGCGCCCGTCCCCGGTGTCGAAGAACAGGTGGGTCTGGGAGGGGTCGTCGAGGTTCGGCTGGCGCAGCACCAGCGGCATCCCCAGGAGGTCTCGGTAGAACTCGACGGTGTCCTCCTCGTTGCTTCCCCAGATGGTGATGTGGTCGGTGCCCGTCGTGTGGAACGGGCTGTCGGGGAGTTCGGGCGTGACCGGGGCCGGAGTCGTGGTCGTGGGTTCTGAGTCATCGGACATGAAATCTCACTCCGCGACCGCGTCGCCGAAGACGCGCTCGGCGTCTGCGGGGACGTCGAAGTCGTGGTAGTGTTCGCCCTTAACGTCCGAGAGGATGTTGAGTGCTGCGGCGGCGCCGTCGCCGACGGCGATCGCGGCCTGCCACTCCTCGGGCCGGACCATCGCGCCGGTCGCGTAGAGGTTGTCGACGCTGGTCTCCATGTCGACGTCGACGTCGACCACGTCCTCCTCGGTGAACGCGCAGCCCAGGTCGTCGGCGAGGTCGCGGTTCGCGCCCGTCGCGAGCACGACGTAGTCGGCCTCGTACTCGCCGTCCTCGGTCGCGACGACGAAGCCGCCGCCAGCCTCCTCCACGCCCGTCACTTCCTCGCCCTGCCGGCGGTCGACGCCGAAGCTGTCGACCTGCTGGCGGGCCGTCTCCATGAACTCGGTGCCGCCGACCGAGCCGATGCCGAGGTAGTTGAACAGGTGCGCCTTGTGCATCCACGTCTCGTCGGCGTCGAACACCGTCGTCTCGAGGCCGTTCTTCGCGGTAAAGAGGGCCGCACTCAGGCCGGCGGGGCCGCCGCCGACCACGATCACCGAAACGTCACCGTCGTCCGCAGTCGCGTCGTCGCTCATAGTCGGTTACGGATTGTTACTACAGGGGTAAGAACCCAGCAGAGACGCCGGCGCAATCACGTGACACGCACGTTAGTGGGGCCGCACCGACCGTAGTCGGCGGGGCGCACGGAAGACGAATCAAATTCGACCCGTAGAGCGACGGCCAGCGGCGATCGACGGCCTCGAGGCGATCGAAGCGAACGGAACTGCGACCGCGGTCGCACGACACCTTCTCGAGCGCACTCCGATAGCACAACCCGTTCGCTGAAACGCGTGTGCTAGCGTATTACAGACCCTCTACGGCCAAATCTATCACTTTCGTACGCAAGCTCAATCGGTTCACGAGGATAGGCGCTATACATCCAGTACACACGACGCGTACCACATCGGCACCGAACGCGGCTCGACGCGACATTCGGTATCGGTGCCGCCACAACTCGGCTCCGGCCGTCCCCCGACGGCGCTCGGGAGCCACGCTTCACGAGCGCAAGAGACATCCATGAAAACCAGCCTCGAGGTGGAGTACTGGGTCGTCGACGACGACGGCGACCTGGTCCCGCCCGACTCACTGCTTGACGTCTGCGAGGGGATCGACCCCGAGTTCGTCGAGCCGATGCTCGAGATCAAAACGACCCCCTGTACGTCGATGGCGGAGCTCCGCGCGGAGCTTCGCGATCGGATCGCGACCGTCGTCGACGCGGCCCGCGAGCAGGGCAAGCGGCTCGTCCCGCTGGCGACGCCACTGGACGTTCCGCCGTCCGAAATCCCGTACCGCGAGAAGGCGAGCACCGACCTCCAGCGGCGGATCGTCGGACCGGGATTCGACGACGCCCGCGTCTGCGCCGGGACGCACATCCACTTCGAGCAGTCCAACGTCGTCGACCAGCTCAACGCGCTGACGGCGATCGATCCTGCGTTCGCGCTCGTCACGAGTTCCTCGCACTACCGCGGTGAACCGATCCTCGAGTGCGCCCGACCCTACCTCTACCGGCGGTCCTGCTACGGCGGCTGCCCCGAACAGGGACAGCTGTGGCCCTACGTCGACAGCGTCGCCGAGTGGGAACGGCGGCTCGAGGACGCCTACGAAACCTTCCGTGAGCGCGCGATCGAGCGCGGCGTCGATCCCGAGGCGTTCAACGACGCGTTCGACCCCTACGAAGCGACCTGGAATCCGGTTCGGCTGCGGCGGGCGATGCCGACCGTCGAGTGGCGCTCGCCGGACGCGGCGCTCCCGAGTCAGGTGCTGCAACTCGCCGAGGAGGTCCGCTCGATCGTCTCGCGGGCGGACGCCCGCGGAACCGCCGTCGTCGACGGCGACCGGGATCGCGTCGGCGGGAGCGGCGACGAGCCGGACGCCGACAGCGTCCCCCTCCCCGCGTTCGACACCGTCGAGGAGGTCACCGACGCCGCGATCCGCGACGGCCTCGAGAACTCGAACGTGCGGACGTACCTCCGCGGACTCGGATTCACGCCGTCGGAGTACGAACCGCTGACCGCGCAGCTTCCCGACGGGCGGCTCACCGAGCGCCGCGCCAAGCGCCTGCGACTCGCGGCCGCGCGGCGCCTCGAGGCCGACCTCGAGGAGCGCCGCGTCCGCGCCTGACCCGCGCGAGCGCGCCGGTCTGCGGACGAGACACGTTTTAGTCCTATCAAGACAGGACCGTCAGGTCATCCGCTCGAGCCAGCGCCGGCCCGTCCGCAGGTCGGCCGGCACCGCGTCGCCGAACGAGTACCGCAGCCGCCGGCCCTCGCAGGGGTTGCCCATCGCGACCTCGATCGTCGGCGCGCCGCCCTCGAAGACGGCCGTGCTGGCGGTGGTCAGCTGTCCCACCGCGTACTCGCCGGCCTCGGGTTCGGGGTGGCGACAGATCGAGTCGTCGCCGGGACCGTTTGCGTGATCGCGCGCAATCTGCCAGAGGTCGTCGCGAGTGAGCGGCTCGAGGTCCTCGAGCAACTCGAGGACGCGCCGCCGTCGCTTCGTGGAACTCTCGGCCTCAGTCGACTCGGAGATGACGAAGTGGTTCGTTCGCGTGACGATCGGGCTCTCGTCGGCCGCGATCCGCTCGGCGTTCGGATCCACCTCGAGCAGGACGGCGTCGGTCCCGTCGGCGAGAAACAGCGTCTGACCCATCAGGCGTTTCGTGGGGAACGAATCGAGTTTCGCGCGGGCTTCCTCGACGGTCGCACACTCCTCGAGAAGCATCCGGATGACGGTGCCGTTGCGCAGTTGGTCCTCGGGATCGACGTCGTCGCGTTCGCTGTCGATGTAGGTGTTCGCCGCGACCAACCCCCGATCGTTGACGCCCTTGAACAGCGAGATCGTGCCGCAGGTGTCGATCGTCAGGATCCCATGGTAGTCGTCGATCGGCGGCTGTTCGACGATCGACTTCGGGCGCAGGCCCCGTCCCGCGATGTCGCGGTTCTTGAGCACCAGCGGGCCGCCGGCGTCGGCTCCGTCGGCGACCGCCGGCTCAGCAACGAGCGCGTTCGTACATCCCCTTGGATTCTTCTCGGAGCGGCCGGTCCCCTCGGCCAGTTCCTCACACAGGTCCGAGTACGTGAAGACGTAGGCCTCGTAGACGTCCGGATCGACGTCGAACACGTCGGCCATCGCCTCGTAGGCCCGCCGGTGGCGATCGGGCAGGCTCTCGCGGCTGCGCCGGGCGTACTCGAGGAGGGGGTCGAGGTCGACCCCGCGGGCGTCGATGAGGTCCTCGAGGCGGTCGACGGCCCACTCGACGGCCTCGCGTTCGGTTTCGGCGCGGCGGCGGGCCTGCTCGGCGAAGGAGTCGACCTCGGGGACGGTCGCGGCGGGGTTGGTTGCGGTGTCGTCCATACAAAAAATGGGCGCTCGAGGGGTTTGGAACGTCGGCTTGAAAGGCAACGGTTCGAAGCGGCGGCCGCGGACGGGAGCGTGGCGTCCGCTACCCCGAGGAGCGAGGACGATACGGTAGCGGGACCGTTGCGATGACGTTCAATCCGGTCGACTGCTCCCGTTCGAGTGGCTCCTTCTTCGTCAGGACTGTCCGTGGCTCCGTGAGTTCGGGACGGAGACGGAGGTGTCGTCGGCGTCGGTGAGCAACTGCACGGCCGCTTCGGATCGGTCGGTGTCGCGGACGTTCGTATCCAGAAGGAGACGGTCCCGGTTCTCGGAGTCGGTCCGAATCGGTTACGGTGACAGCTCCTCGGCCCACTCCGCAGGGATGACACCTAGCAGGCCGTCGGCCGCGAGATCGTCGGACGTAACGAAGAGGATGGTATCGCCGCCGGAGACGGCGGTCCCGCCGCCGAATTCCTCGTCCCAGTGGTTGAGGACGGTGTCGGGGATCGGTAGCTCGCGGGCGTCCTCGTCGATTTCACTGCTGGCGACGTATCGCACTCCGTCGCGGCCCATTATCGCGTCGTAGTCTACGGAGACCACCACCCCGCCGTTGCGCTCGTTGATTCCCCAGAACGCCTCGCTCGAGTGGGCCAGGAACCCCTGGTTGAACGCCTGCTGTGGCGCCGGCACCTCCCGACTCTGCCTGTCGAAGGTTGCCTCGCCCAGCCGATCGATTTCCTCGGTTTCGGTGCCGTCATCGACGTCAGCGCCCGTTTCGGCCGTCGTCCCGTCATCGACATCGGGCGCTGCTTCGCGCTCGGTCGCCTCGGTGAGGTCCGCACTGTCGACCCCAGTATCGGCGATCTCGGGCTGGCCGACCGAACCCGGCTCGGCGTGGGCGTCGGACTCGAGCCCTGATCCTGTGTCCTCGACATCCGGGGACTCGTCCGCGACGTCCGCGGCCGCATCGCCGGTAGCGTGGTCCGTCTCCTCGACGCCGCCGGCCTCGTCGGCGACCGCATCGACGTCGGGCCGGGTGTCTACCACGTCGGTTTGCTCGACGTCTGACTCCTCACTGCGGCGGGATCGGCGCTGGCCGATCGCGGCTGCGACGAAGCCAGTTCCCAGGGCGAGCCGGACGAGTCCGCGCCCGCGCTCGCCGGCCCGGAGCGCTCGGATGCCGCTGAGAAGGCTCGTCCCGCCGATGATCGCCGGGACCGTCCCTGATTCGATGCCCTGCCGGAGGTACGGCGCCGCCCTCGAGACGTACTCACGGCCGCTGCTCGCCGCGGCCTGTGCGGTATCGACTTCTGACTCCGACTCCGATCGTGTGCTGCTGTCGGTCTGGTCCACACCGGTCCATTCGGTCGCGACGCACAAATCCTCCCCGTCATCACATCACACATCTAACAGTATCCGCGCCCAGTTGCCGCCGAATAACCCCGTCGTATTCGGTACGGAGTATCGATCAGCGACGGCGGCCCAACGAATCCTCTCTGTCCGATCAAGGGATGGTCGTCTCGACTTCACTGTTCGTCGCTCGAGTCGACGGCGTCTCGGCGGCCTCTTGACGCTACTCGTTCGATTGCATCCTCGCGGTGGGTGTCGTCGCTATCGGTTCAAATCCGCATGCTCGGACACACGACTCGAGGATTCCCGTTTTTCGACTCACTTGACCGGCTTCAACGGTCCAAGTTAGGGTGTTTTTGTCGCGTTCTTAGAGCAATCTCTGAACCGTCACGGTGATCCTCGTGCAATATGCACACGAGTCGAGCAGTCTCGTGTGCATATTTGGAAACCAAATTTTGTCGACATGCAACCTTAGGAAGAACTGCGTATCTAAAATTCACCTCTATGCGAATATTGGGATTTTTAACATTAGATGACTCAGTCTGGGTTAATGGCCGCAGACGAATATTATGATGCAATCGGAGAAGTCTTGTCGTACGTACTGAGTGCAGAGGACTTCATTGTTGGACAGAGAGGTCATGAAACTGGCAAATATTTCGTAATTGAAAGGGATGGGGCTAATCTCGAACTATATGCACAACCAAATAATCGGTATTTCACATTGATATACCAATTTTCACTAACTCAAGCTATAGTTAAGGCGTATGAGAATGATAATCAAATTCTTCGTGGCCACTTAGAAAAGTATGATATAGATGACTCAAATCTACGTGATGAGAACTTGTATGAAAGCGTAGCATATGAACGGGTAAAAGACGTAGAAGAAGACGAAGCTGAAAGATTAGTCACTGATATTCAGTCATACGCTATCCATTCTGATTGTCGGATTGAAAACCTCACTAAATCAGATCCAAGAAAAGAAAATGATGAGGAGGAGATATGGGATGGAGTATTGATTGCTGGGCTTCTTTATCCATATGAAGATGGTTTCGGACCCAGAGATTACGAGATGGTAGCACAAGAAGTGATCAGCGTCGGAAATCAAATATATAGTTCAATGGAGAAATTAGATGTTTTGCAAGAAGTTGGTTTTGGAAACTCGTAAATAAGCAACCTCGTTTCGTGATCTTCAGAGCTGAGAGAAACGAATACGACCGGGCATAGTGACGATCGGTAC
>NZ_BAAIEU010000002.1:0-583719 GCF_054654555.1 Halopiger thermotolerans
AGTACCGACTATTGAAGAATTTGTGCTTGAAAATGCTGACTCAGATATCACTGTGAATTTCAACTCTGTTAATGAGGTCGAATAAAATGACGTCTGATTGGCTCCTCACACTGCATTTGTGCTATCAACCAGGAGAAAAAACTGCCCCTCAGAATGCTCTCGAATGGTTATTTGAGAATGGGTGCCACACTGAAGAAGGAGGAAGTAACGATCGGTGCCACTACTATTCGAAATCAATGGATAGGCCTCAATCGGATATGCCGACGGAACGAGCGCTATCCGAACTGGAAAACGAAGAAGGATATCTTCAGCTCTGGTTAGATGGTATCCAATTTACCTTCCAGAACTGGGATGACTACGATGGAGTTCCCCAGCTACCATATTATACCTTCAAAATCCCCAAAAGGGAGTTGAAGGTAGCAGATCCATCTGAGAATGAAGCGTGGAAGGTGAACACTGTACTCGATCTCGTTGCGAACTTCGCCGACAAAACGGAGGTATTCTACGGATTTGGTGATTTCCCAGCTGGTGAACGCGCATCCGATCGACAAGATGTCGATGCCCTCCGACGGGGAGATCTTGAGCACATATTTTGGTTCAATTACTTCTCGGAACCAATCGTGTCGGAGATCGGTCGCGAACACCTCCTTGACGCGCCCGGGGAACGTGTCGAAGAACGGGTTTCAGGGGCTGTACTCCTTGTTCCGTATCTTGATCTCGTAGAGAGAAGCGGACCTCATCCGCGAGAAGTGGAAAAGTATCTAGGTCTGTATCCTCCGTAATGTAAATTTCCTAGCGATTGAGAATGAGTCTACGCTCGGATCCGATGAAAATCACGGATGGGTCTATCTCAAAGGTAGGCAATTGATGCAAACCAGTTCGATGAGAAGCAGACAACGACAATCTGGCCGAACGGACAGGATCTACCGGATCCACTGCAAGAAAAATTCCCACTCGAGGATGGTGTCCCACGAACAGACTGCGAGTAACGCTGCTCACGAGTATCTCACCGAAGTCCGTCCACTGTCTCCCGAATGGGGATAAGCTTGCTCACTGAATTTGAAACAAAGTTAACTGAATCAGATGAGGCACTCGAGATTTGCGATCAAATGCTGCCACGAATGTATATCGACGCTGACTCCTAAGCTAGGCAATAAAACCAAGCCATGAACGACGAAGTCCAGTTTTCGATCGAGTTCGTTTTAACGTCGCCGAGCGTCGACGACGTGAAAAGCGGGCGACCGCCTAGTTCGGGATCCGTGCGTCTCTCAACGGCCGACGGGGTGGAAGAATACAGCCTCACTTTATTCACGCGTTCTGTCAGGAAAGCACTAGACGCTGTGAAGAAGCTGCTCCGGGGTGGCCGCGGAGGCGTGCCTACTCACGACGAGGCATATCTGGTATTCGAATTAGAAGATGAACAGCATGGTCACGTCACGATCTGTTATAGCCGCGATGCGATCGACGACCCAAAACGACGGGTAGTGCCTCGCGATCAACGGTCGCTTGATGCTATCCTGCTGCTACCAGTGCTGGTCGATGAAGCCGTTACGGCCGTAGCAGACTTGCTCGATCGCATCGCACAACTGAACGAGAGTGTTGACGAGTACGGGTGGTTCCAAGATATGAACGAGGAACTCAGAGCCGTCCGAGACGTGGCTGACGGTCACCTTCAGTAACGTTTCCTTCTCTTCTGCTATACTCGATGCCGAAGCCCTGTCGAGTCAAGCTGACACCGCCAGGCAGGCATACTGGCTGTGGCGCTTCAAACGCGGGATCGACGCGATTCCCAAAGCACGAGGACAAGAGACCAGTCACGGTCTACGTGGAATCAATCGAGTTCACTCAAACAGCATATCCCCAAAACCTGCCGTAGATACCGATTGATCACGATGGAACTCATCGATGCACAGATCGACGACGTCGGACCGAAAAACGGACAGCGACGCGTTATCGTCTCGGTAGACGGAACGAAGTTTGGCGTGTTCGACGGCTACAAGCAGAGCAAAGGCGGCGCTCTTCGGGTTGCGACTGCCGAGTGGCTCGAACAGAGAGACGCGGAAGTACTGCTAATGGCGACGATGACGACAGACGTGGTGCCCGTCGAATCCGAGGGGCGTTCGATCGACCCGTCGACAGACAATCCGACTGGGTGGCAGGATCACGCGTTCCAAGGGACCGTCGAAGCCGTCGTTGACGATACTGCCACGTTGCTGGAGGAGATACGGCTCGTAGACGGATTCGAACCGGGTGATCGAGGACAGGAACTTGATCCTGCGTCCTTCGAGAACCTCTCTTCGGCAGTTATCTCACTCGGATGCGGAGCGATGCTACTCGATCTTTCAGATGTCGATCAGGAAGTCACGACGAGTGAACGTGTACGGTTTGTAAGCAGCCGTACGGACGTGCTGGGGTACAGGCTACCGTAACTCCCGACTTTCCGTCGATCGACACAACTTGAAACGGCAGTCTCTGAAGAAGACGCAGAGAGTCTATCTGAATTCGCGATTAGCAAAAGTGGCGAGATAATCTAGAAATCTAGAGATGAATATGGATACATTTGATTTCACCGTCCGATACGACAACGGTCTCCGAGAGCAGTTAGAAACCGGTTCTGCGGATCTGCTTGGATGGATCGATACCATGTCTACCGGTGACCAGTCTCTGATTGGCGGTGAGGACACGACGGAACTTCGCGAGTATCTCGTCAGCCTATTCAGTGGACTGCTCCAGGCTCTGTTAGATGTCGCTAACGGCGAAAACGCGGTCGTCAAGGGAGGGAACGGTCCAGTGTATTTCGCATTCGAACCGCGCGAGGAGAACGCCGTAACGGTCTCAGTCTGCTACTCCAAAGAGAGCGCACAATCGCCAGCGGCACGAGAAGCGTACGAACCAACTGCGACCGTTCGCACTCAGCCATTCGTTGCGGAGATAATCAAGACCGCGTCGGAGTTCGTGGAATTCGCTCTCGAGGTGAACCCGGACCTCGCTGAAGAAAGCGCATATCAGGGACTTCGTGCGGATATTGAACGCGTTAAAACCATCTATGAGGTGTAGCCTCGAAAACTAAACGTACTGCTAGTGACGGCCGGTTTGCAACCTCCGGGTGTCGCTTTATCGCTGTCGCGCTGGCGCGTACACCTATGAGCCAGCGCGACCGCGAAGACACTGCGTACACCGAACTCACGCCCGACGCCTGGCACCAAGACGACGACGGCAACTACTACATCGACTGCCCCGAGTGCGGCTCGGCTGCAACGCTGATGAACGTCGTCAAGCACGGCCGCTGCAACGGCTATCTCAACCAGCAGGAGGACGAAACCGACGTCGACGAGACCGCGATGGACTGCACCGCGAAACTCCACCTCGAGTTGGGCTACCGATCCGCTCCCGAGGAGACGATGACCGACGAGGCAGTCGGCGAGTCCGCGAGCGACGCCGAAACGGACGAGGGCGTGCCGGCGGAGGAGTCGCCGCCGGGCACGAACGGAACGGTGAGCGACGATCAGCAGTGACGGCCTCGTAGAACGTAACTCGAGCGACGCCTGCCGTCTCAGTCGTCGACTCGCTTCGCCGGGACGCCGACGACGGTCGCCCCCGGTTCGACGTCGTCGGTGACGACCGAGCCGGCGCCGACGGCCGCGTCCTCGCCGATCGTGATATCGCCCAGCAGCGTCGCGTTCGCCCCGATCTGGACGCCGTCCTCGACCGTGGGATGGCGCTTGACCGGTTCGTTTGTGTCCCCGCCCAGCGTAACGCCGTGGTACATGTGGACGTCGTCGCCGATTTCAGCGGTCTCGCCGATGACCACGCCCATGCCGTGGTCGATCGTCACTCGGCGACCGAGATCCGCAGCCGGGTGGATCTCCACGCCCGTCAGCAGCCGCACGAGGTGCGAGAACAGCCGGGCGACGAGTCGAAACTCCCGATTCCAGAGCCAGTGGCTGAGCCGGTGGCCCCAGACCGCGTGGACGCCGGGGTAGGCCAGCGCGACCTCGAGACACCCCTTCGCGGCGGGGTCACGCTCGCACATCGCCCGGACGTCCTCACGCAGTCGCCGAAGCATCGCTCACCCCGTGGACGGCTGCGGACGGCGCGGTCGCTCGGCGACGCGGTCGGTGAAGCGGCGATCGGCAACGACACCGGCCGGTAACGCGGCGCGGATATCTCCTGGCGATACGCGCGGTCTGGCCGGTAAATGCCATACCCGAGCGTATCAACGAAATCGCCTAAAAGGGTTCGTTTCACTTGCCCCGTTCGAGCCGACTCCCGATCCGCTCCGGAAGGCCGGCCTCTCGGACGGCCTCCTGAACCGCGTCGATGTCGTACTCGACGCGATCGGTGTCGACGGTCATCGCCTCGAGGTCGACCACGGCGTAGCCCGCCCGCGGGTCGCCGTCCCGCGGTTGGCCGACGCTACCGGGGTTGACGACGATGCCCTCGGCGTACTTGCGGACGCCCTGGACGTGCGTGTGGCCGAGCACGAGCACGTCCTCGTCGCCGAGCATCCTGGCGGAGAACTCCTCGGGGTAGGTGTACCGCGTATACCGGTCGGGATCGTCGGGGTGGCCGTGGACGAGCTTCACCCGGCCGTCGCACTCGGTGCGCTCGACGGGGAGGTCCGCGAGCCACTCGAGTTGGTCGTCCGAAAGCTGCCGTTCAGCGTACTCGACGCCCGCGCGGGCCATCCCGTTGAACCGGAAGGGCGTCTCCGCGGCGACCGCGGCGTCGTGGTTGCCCATCACCGTCGGCACCTCCCGCTCGCGGAGTTCGTCGACGCAGTCGGCCGGCCAGGGGTTGTAGCCGACCACGTCGCCCGCACACAGTAGTTCGTCGACCGGCGGCATCTCCTCGAGGACGGTCTCGAGGGCGACCCGATTGCCGTGGACGTCAGAGATGAGTCCGACCTTCATCGTCCTGCGCGAAGGTAACGCACGCGAGGGGTTTGTAGGTTGGCCGGTCGCGCTCGCAGCCGTCGGCGGCCATGGGGGCCGTCGGCTGTCGGCCGTCACACCGCCTTCGTCGGCGGCCACGTCGACGCCGGCCGCGACCCGGTGCCTCGAGGGCGACGGCGACGGCACCGGACACGCCGGCATGGGCGAGCGTGATCGCCGCCGTCATCCCCGTCCGGGCTGGCCCGAACTTACTCGCCGTTCTCGATCGCCGTCTCGAACCCGTCGTCGGTCCGGGCGACGCCGGCCGCACAGACCGCGTGCTCGAACTCGAGCCCGTACGCATCTTGCGCCGCTTCCTCGGCCGTCTCGGCCTCGAACTCGAACGCTTCGGGCGCGTTCTTCTCGTAGGTCGCGACCAGCGTCGGCTCGTCGACCGTTTCGACGATGAGGGCGTCCTTGCGCACGGTGCCGATCAGCGCCTCCCCGTCGTCCCCGATCGTCGCCGCGATCCGGGGCGTGTCGTAGTCGTCCTTCTCGTAATCCAGCGCGAGCAGGCTCTCCGCGAGCGCGTCGCGGGCCGGATACCCTAACTCGAGTTTCTCCGCGATCGGGTCGACGTGCGAGCCGTTGCCGAAGGCGGCCGTCTCGCCGGTCGGCGTCTCGACGACTCGCAGGCAGTTGTAGGAGACGTACGGGTTGTCCGTCTCCGGCGCGTCGTCGGTGGGGCCGACGGTGAGCGCCTCGTCTCGAGCGGCGATCTCGCGGTTCGGGAACGATCTCGAGGAGACGCGGTAGGCGCCGACCTCGGGGCCGACGACGACGAATCGTCCGACGTACATACGCGTCGGTGCGCTCGAGAGGGGAAAAGTCGTATCGGTTCGAATCTCGGTGGTGATATTCGCCGGATCGATTCACCGGCCGGACGCTTATACCGGCCGCCGGGACCAAACGGGGCGCGACGACTGAAGGTGTGTGTCTCGAGGCAGATTGCGACGATGGTCGTTACCGGACGCTCGAAGGAGCGTATCAGCGCGGCGATCGACCGGTGTATCGTTCTCTGTGCGAACTGCCACCGCAGAGAGCACCTCGAGGATGATGACAACCCCCAACCAGAAATCGAACCCGACAATCATAAATAGGGACCTGCCTAACAATCTGGTGCAGCGATAGTCCATTGGGGTAGTGGCCAATCCTGAAGCCTTCTGGGGGCTTCGACCCTGGTTCGAATCCAGGATGGACTACTCCTTTCGTTCTTTCGACTCGAGTTCCGTCCGAGCGCCGTCTCCCGGTTTCCAGTTGAAATGAAGGGGTCGGCGGTGACGTGACCGTCACCAGAAGCCATATCTTGTCCTCGTCGCTAGAGACGGTATATGAATCGACGGAGGTTCCTCGCGCTCGGCGGGGCGACGGCGCTCGGCACCGTCGCCGGGTGCCTCGGCGGTAGCGGCAGCGACGCTGACGGATACGGGCCGCAACCGGAGACGATGCCCGAGGAACGCTCGATCGACACCGACGCCTACGAGACGGTGACGGTCGACGGCGTCGAGGTACCGCTGGCGCCGATCGACGACGTCTACTACTGGTATCAGCGGCAGGAAGCGCGGATGGCCGACGCTCGCGGCGCCAGTCAGTACGAGCAAATGCGAATCGCCGGCGCGGTGTTGAGCTCCGCGCCGCCGTACACTCCCGACGACGATCCGGTCGCCGAGTGGCCGACTGACGACCGGATCGTCACCTACTGCGGCTGTCCGCATCACCTTTCCAGCGCACGCGCTGCACCGCTGATTCAGAACGGCTACGAGGAGGTGTACGCGCTCGACGAGGGGTTCCAGGCGTGGCTGGATCGCGGTTATCCGATCGAAGGGTCGGAGGTCTCGGACGAGCGGGCCACCTACCAGATCCGCGGTGAGTCCGATCCCACCTACGCCGGCGAGTTGGTCATGCTCGAGCAGGTCGACGCTGACCGCCTCGAGGCCGGTCCGATCGCGGCGGACGGCTCGTACAACCTTCAGCTGCACTACTCGGGCGAACCGTCGTCCCGATTCCGGATCGACGCGCCCGATTACACGGTCGAAGGAACGCTTGCGGAGCTGACGAGCGACGTCGTGACGGCCTGACGTCGCTTTCGGCACCGCTGCCGCTAGTCGGGTTCGGAACGGTCGTACGCACCCTCTCGCTCGAGTTCGCCCCGCCGCCGAAGTACCTCGGGCGTCCGGCAGACTCCCGGCGCGCCGGTCACCTGGGGCACCGTACAGTTGTTACAGCTTTCGCAGACGACCCGCGGGTTGTCGGTCGCGGAGCCGGTCTCGCTCTCGAGCAGCCGCGCGCCCAGCCGGGGTTCGGCGTAGAAGGGGCGGGCCATGCCGACCATGTCGCAGGCGGGCTCCGTATTCTCGTCACCCAGTAGGCGATCCATCTGCGCCCGGCTCCGAATCCCACCTTCCGCAAGCACGGGAATCGATACCTGCTCGCGGACCCGCCGACAGAAGTCCTCGTTCCAGGCGGGCTCGAAGTCGTACTGCAGCGACTCGAGCCGGTTGGCCAGCGATACCAGTCGCCGCCGCAGCGGTCCCCCGAAAGCCGCGTCGTACTCCGCCTGCAGCGCTTCGTTGGTCCACGCCCGTTCAGGGTACTCCCCGCGGACGATGCTCATGTCCCAGACGACCGACGTCTGGACGGGCACCACCGCGTCGTAGCCGATCTTCTCGAGCCGTCGTGCGATCTCGATGCCGTCCTCGAGCGAGAGCTTCCGCCGGACGAGCGGCGACGGCGGCGCGGGCGTCTCGGCGGGCACTTTCGTCATCAGCGGCACGTCGCCAGCGCGGTCGCGGATCTCGTCGTGGACCAGTGCGAGAAACTCGAGGCGCGCGTCGGGGCTCCCGCCGAACTCGTCGTCCCGGCGGTTGTAGAACGGCGAGAGGAACTGCTGGACGATCCCCATGTTCGCCCCCGCGAGGTGGACGCCGTCGTAGCCCGCGTCGACGGCGTAGGACGCCGCTCGGCCGAAGTCGGCCGCGAGGTCGTACACCTCGTCGGTCGAGAGCACGTGCGGGTCGTAAGAGAGAAAGCCGAGTCGATCGAGTAGCCGCAACTGCCACGGCGGTTTCGAGACTGCCAGCTGCTTCAGGTCCGGGTATTCGCGCCGGTACTCGGCGTGCCAGGTCTCCATGCTCCGCAGGCCGCCGTGCTCGAGTTGGACGAAGATCCGGCCGCCGTGGTCGTGGATCCGGTCGGTCAGCCGCTCGAGGCGCGAGACGAACGCGGGGTCGTGGACCCGGGTCATCCCCGGCGCGGCGCAGCCGCCCTCGCCGCGAACGATGGTCGCGCCCTGGCAGACCAGACCGACCCCCGACTCGGCGGCGGGCTCGAGATCCTCGATCAGCGTGTCGACGGCGTCGGGGCCGTTGCCCGCGCACTCGAGTAGCGGTGCACGGTAAAGCCGATTCGGAACCTCGCAGCCGCCGATCTCGACGGGGTCCTCGAGGGTGGCCATGGCGGGCGTATTCTCCGGCCGCACAAGAGGGTACTGCCGGTGCGGCGCCGCGACCGCGTCTCGTCGCTCCGTCGTGTCCGCCCGAAACGCGGACGCGAACGCCTAAATATGTGCAGCGATAACATACAACGATGGGCCGATGTCCATCGAAAACGATCCGGTGGCTGAACCGCCCACGTGTTCGACGTGCGACATCGAAATGGAACTCAGAAACGAGGGAACTGCAAAGACGATTCCGGTAGTGGGAAGCGAGGTAGAGTTTCGGCAGTTCAACTGTCCGGAGTGCGGTCAGGGCATTCGATTCGAGCGAACTGGATCCGACGAGGAGTGGTCCCGGCCCGTCGGCTGACCTGCTCGGACGCACCGAACGCGTCAATCGCGGCCGGGTGGGTATCGGCTACCCTCGTTACGACGACGCGTCTTTCGTCGCGACAAGGGACGAAACGGAGAAGCAGCGTGGTCGACGGTAGGACGCTGTTTCGACCCGAAACGCGATAGCGGAAACCGGATTAGGGTGCGGTTTTCCGCCCGCCCTTTTTCGGTCGCCGCTCGGCGACGGCTGCGGCGGTAACAAGCCCCGCTCCCTGTTCCTCGGGCGGTAGGCCGAGGTCTTCCGCGGTCTCCTTCATGAAGGTTCGCGCTTCGTCGGCGGAGTAGCCGATCCCCGCGAGTAATGCCCCCGTTCCGCTCACGTGCGGTGCCGCCATCGACGTCCCGCTCAGTTTTGCGTAACGGTCGTTCGGCAGGGTCGAGAGAACGTCGACACCGGGAGCGGCCAGTTCGATTTCCGGTCCGACGTTCGAGAAGACGGCGAGTTCGTCGGTTTCGGTCGTTGCGCTGACCGCAATCACCTCGTCGGCGGCTGCAGGGTAACTGACCGGCCCCGATTGGTTCCCCGCGGCGGCCACCAGTAGCACGTCTCGTTCGGCCGCGAACTCGAGCGCGTCCTGGACCACCGTCGAGAACGGGCCGCCGAGACTCATGTTCGCGACGTCGTAGCCCTGCGCGGCGGTCCAGAGAATACCCAGCGCAACGTCCGACGCGAAGCCGACCCCGTTGCTGTTCAACACTTTGGCGGAATGCAGCGTCGCGTCCGGTGCGACGCCGAGAACTCCGAGCCAGTTGTCGAGCGCGCCGATAGTGCCGGCGACGTGCGTTCCGTGTCCGAAATCGTCGTCCCATTCCGTCTCGCACTCTCCTCGGCACGGGATGACGCCGATGCCGTCGCCCACGTTCTGACGAAGATCCTCGTGGGTCGGATCGATTCCCGTATTGATCACTGCCACGTGAGCGCTCTCGCCCCGGATGCCGGCCGCGTGAGCGGCGGGCGCACCGATGCGTTCAATGCCCCACGGCACCCGTTGATCGGTCAGATCACGATCCCGTACCTCCTGTGGCGGGAGGATGAGCCGGTATACCGAGTCGACCTCGACGAACTCGATGTGACCGGAGCCGGCGAGGTCCTGCGCGGCGTCGAGCGTCGACTCGATGGTGATCGCGTCGATCGGGTCGATTTCGTGGACGACGCCGTTCGCCGCCTCTCTTGCCAGTTCGGCTCCGTGCGGGGTCGCGTATCCGATGTTGAATCGTGCTCGGTCGTCGAGGTCGGGCAGCGTCCGTTCTCCGTCGGACTCTTGGGCAGTGACGCCGACCGAACCCGTGAGACCGCCCAGCGCCACTCCCGTTCCACTTACCGCCTTGAGAAGCATTCGCCGATCGATATTCCAGTCATCTAGTCCGTCGATCTGCATTACACGTCCGCAGAGAATATCCACACAGATTGTATCATTCTCACTATAACTTGCTATTCGAACGCTGAATCGTATATGTCCGAGCTATATCGGGGTCCGTGGGTACGGCGCCGATCGGAGTGAAGATCGACCGAGAGAAGTATCAGTTATGGAAATTATATATCGCTGTACTCTCGGAGTACACCGTCGAGAAGACTCAATCACCCGATTCAGACGAGCGAGTGCGCGATGCCAGCGACTCGTCAGCAGCTGTTGGCTACGCTCTCGGAAGCGAACCGCTTCCCGTACGGACCGTTCACGGTGCCGTACAGCGGCTGAGTCCCGCTGCGGCGAGCGTGAAAATCGGGGCTCGCCGCACCGCGTCAGGGCGGGGTCACGACCGCACGCCCCTCGATCTCGTTGTGCTCGAGCCGTTCGGCGACCGTGTTGATGTCCGCGAGATCGTACCGCTCGGTGCGCAGTTCGACGTCGCCGCGGTCGACGAGCGAGACGAGTTCCTGCAGTTCGGCGTACTGGCCGACGAGCGTCCCCTTGAAGGAGAACTCGCCGTCGACCAGCGCCTGGCAGGGTTCGTGGATGTGGCCGCCGTAGCCGATGATGTGGTGGTCGCCGCCCGCGGCGACGATGTCCGGCGCCGCGCCGGTCGTCTCGTCGGCGCCGACGAAGTCGAGGATCTGCTGGGCGCCCTCGTCGTCGGTCAGGTCCGCGACGGCGTCCGCGAGGTCCTCCTCGGCGGAGTTGACGGTGTGTCGCGCACCCAGATCCTCGGCCAGCTCGAGCGCTTCGTCCTTGACGTCGACGGCGACGATGTCGGCGGCGCTCATCGCCTCGAGACACTGGAGGCCGATGTGGCCGAGACCGCCGATGCCGATGACGACGCAGGCGTCGCCGGGGTTCAGTTCGTCGACGGCCTTCTTGGCGGCGTGGTAGGCCGTGATCCCCGCGTCTGCGTGGGGCGCGATCTCAGTGGGATCGACGCCGTCGGGCAGCGGGATCACCGCGCGCTCGTTGGTCTGGAGGTACTCGGCGAAGCCGCCGTCGGTTGTGAGTCCGTTGAACTGGCTGTTCTTGCAGTACATGTCCTCGCCGAGCCGACAGGGCCGGCAGATGCCGCAGGTCTGGACGGGGTGGCAGATCACGGGGTCGCCCTCCTCGACCAGCGTCACCTCCTCGCCCGTCTCGGCGACGATGCCCGCGTTCTCGTGGCCCAGCGTCATCGGCAGGTCTTGGGGCGCGTAGTCCGCCCACATCCCCTCGATGATGTGGTTGTCAGTCTGACACCACCCTGCGCCCTCGACCTCGACCAGTACGCCGTCGGAGCGCTCGAGCTCCGGCCGGTCGACGTCGTCGATCTGTAGGGCGTCGCTCATGTCGTCGGTGTACTCGTGCAGTCGGGCTGCTTGCATGGTAGCATACCGCACTTCACCGCACATGACGTAAACATTCACCCCGCCTCTCGCCCACCGAACACGTTTCTATACTATCACTACCCGACGAATATGTTGGATGAATGTCGATAACTCCCGCTGATAAGTGTCGTCCTCGGTGGCAGTCCGCTAATCTGTGGAAAAGAATAATGTTGGACCGTGTTGACTGCCAGTGTGCCATGTATCAGCATGACGGTGAGGATGTCTTCGTCATCGACGCCCACGTGCACCTGTGGGACGCGACCGAGGAGAACATCCAGCACGAGGGGGGAGAGGAGTTCATCCAGTGCTTCTACGACTACCACACGACGTTCACGCCCGAGGACCGGCAGTGGAGCCTGGAGGAGTACCGCAAGTACGGCCCCGATCGGATGGTCGAGGACATGTTCGGTAACGCGGCGGTCGACATGGGCATCTTCCAGCCGACCTACCTCACGGACTTCTACGACGAGGGGTTCAACACCACCGAGCAGAACGCCGAACTCGCCGAGGAGTATCCCGAACGGTTCGTCCTCAACGGCTCGTTCGATCCCCGCGACGGCGACGAGGGCCTCGAGTACCTCGAGGAACTCCACGAGACCTACGACGTGCCGGGCGTGAAACTCTACACCGCCGAGTGGCGCGGCGACTCGAAGGGGTGGCGCCTCGACGACGAGGAGGCCTTCGAGTTCCTCCAGAAGTGTTCCGATCTCGGCATCGAGAACATCCACGCCCACAAGGGGCCGACCATTCGACCCCTCAACCGCGACGCCTTCGACGTGGCCGACGTCGACGACGCGGCGTCGTCGTTCCCGGAACTCAACTTCATCGTCGAGCACGTCGGCCTGCCCCGCCTCGACGACTTCTGCTGGATCGCCGCTCAGGAGAACAACGTCTACGGCGGGCTCGCGGTCGCCGCGCCGTTCGCCCAGAACCGCCCCGGCAAGTTCTCGGAGATCATGTCCGAACTGCTCTGGTGGCTCGGCGAGGACCGGATCCTCTTTGGCTCCGACTACGCGCTGTGGAACCCCGACTGGCTCGTCGAGGAGGTCATGGAGGCCGAGTTCCTGCAGGAACACCGCATGGAGTACGGCGTCGAGTGGGACCTAGAGACCAAGAAGAAGGTCATGGGCGAGAACGCCGCCGAACTGTACGACATCGACCTCGAGGAGAAGCGCCGCCAGTTCCAGGACGACGACATCAGCGAGCGGTTCGACCTTGAGGACCACTACGCAAGCGGGGAACCAGCCCCCGCGGACGACTGATGAGCGGAACCGAATCCGACGGCCGCGCCGGGTCGCCCGGCCCGACGCGGGCGGCCGTCCGCGACCGCCTGGATCGGGTCACCGATCCCGAACTCGACCGCTCGATCGTCGAACTCGAGTACATCGACGCGATCGAGATCGACGGCGACTGCGTCACGGTCGAGTTCACCCTGCCGACGGCGTGGTGTTCGCCGGCCTTTGCCTGGATGATGGCCGTCGACGCCCGCGACGAGGTCGAGTCGCTGTCGTCGGTCGAGGAGGCCCGTATCGTCCTCGACGAGCACATGCACGACGAGGAGATCAACCGCGGCGTCAACAAACGGCTGTCGTTCGCCGAGTCGTTCCCCGACGCCGACGGCGACGTCGAGGCCGTCCGTGCGGACTTAGACGAGAAGGCCCGCGTCGCCCGCCAGTACGACGCCGTCGAAACGCTGCTCGAGGCCGGCCTCAAGCCCGCGACGATCGTCGACCTGCGGCCGACCGACCTCGAGCGGTACGAACTCAGAACTGCCGACGAGTCCGCCGGGAGCGGGGGCGGAGCGGAAGCCGAACGCATCGCCATCTACGTCCGGGACCGGACGGTCGCCGTCACCGTCCCGGCAGCGCCGATCGACCGCTACCTCGAGAAGGCCCGCGAGACGGGCGTCGTCGCGGACGACGCCGAGCCGCTGTTTCGGACGCCGGACGGGGAGCCGATCGATCCCGAGTCGTTCGATCTCGTCCACCAGCGCGGCCGGGTCGCGCAGGTCAACATGTCGAGCCAGGGCGGCATCTGCGACGGCCTGCGCGAAGCCAGGGAACGGCGGTTCGGCAGCGAAACGGGCGACGGGGGAACGGCAGACGACTGACTCAAGCGGCCCGCTTCCTCAGATACCGAGCCGGAGCGGGCCGTCGGAGCTGCTATCGTCCGACCCGGTCTCGTTCGAGCCGTCGCTCCCCTCGCTCTCCCAGTCGGTCAGATCGAGGCCCGCGCCGCCGTCCTCGAGCGCGCCGCCGTCGGGCGTCGCCCACGGCATGACCTCGCAACTCCGGTTCTCGAGGCCGGCCTCCTGCTCGACGAAGATGGCGGTTCGCATGTCGTAGCTACAGCGGATCGCGTCGCCGTCCTCGGGGATCGTCACCGTCTCGCCGTTGATGGTCATCGCCAGCTGGGCGCGCATCTCGGCGTCGGTTCGCTCCTCATTGTCGACGTGGGTCGCGAACCACGAGACGACGTCGTCGTTGTCCATCGAGGCGACGAACGTGATTTCCCGGGTACCCTGCGGCGGGATCGTCGTATCGGAGGGCGCATCGAGCAACTCGACCTCGTGAGCGTCCCACTGGGCGACCAGCCGGTCGTTGAACTCCATCTCACCCGTCAGCGCCGGCGTCGGTAGCGGGTAGGCGTTCGGGTTGTGCACCTCGAAGGTGAGGTGGAGTTCGGTCCGATTCTCGGTCACCTCGCCCCACTCGGCGTCAGTGTCGCGGATTTCGACCGTCGGCTCGACCAACTCCCGCTGCGGCCCCGAGCCGGTCCGAACCGGCGATAGCGAGTGCTCGCCCTCGTGGGCCGCCAGCGACTCCTCGATCATCGCCTTCAGGTCCGTCTCGATCTCGTCCTCGTGAGCGTAGGAGGGCGACCCCGAGAGCGGGCCGACCGAGACGTGGGCCGTCACGTCGGCCGTGAGGTTGCTCACCTCGTCGTTCCGGACGTGCGAGACCCACCAGGACGGCAGGCGCTCGTAGCGTAGGTCCGTCCGGATCTCTCTCGTCGAGTTACCCGAGGGCACCGCCACGCCGTCGACCGATCCGTTCGCGAGGGCGACGTCGTTCATCGCGAGGTCGTACTCGAGGGTCGCGTCCTCGAGTTCGATCCCGGGATTCGGGTTGTCGATCCAGACCGTCGAGATCACCTCGATCCGCTCGTCGGTGACTTCGCCCCACTCGTTGTCCGCGAGGCCGGCGTCGGGGAGGCCGACGACGCCGGCGGCGTAGAGCCCGCCGAGTGCACCGGTGGTACAGACGCCGAGGACGAGGACGACCGTCATCACTTTCCTGATCATTCGTCCGAGCCCAGGCGCCGACGTCCAATATAGATGGTCGGTTCGGAATCGGCTATAGACGCCGCATTTGACACGATACCGACGCGATCGGACCGACGCGCGCGGTGGACTGGCTCGAGGGTATCGGATCGGTTGGATGGCGCGGTCCGGCGGCGACGATCGCCGCAGCGTCGCTACTTCTCGACCTCGAGCAGCGCGACCCGTTCGCGGACCAGCGCCGCGAGCGACGCGTCCGTCGCCTCGCGTTCCGCGTCGGTGATCTCGAAGAAGCCACACAGCGTGTCCTCGTCGGTCGACTCGAGCGTCGGCGCGCGTTCGACGAACGCCTCGAGGCCCGTGACGGCCTCGAGCGCGGCGGCTTCGGCCTCGCCGGTATCGCCGTCGGACCGGCTATCGACCAGCACGACCGCTCGATTCTCCCCCGCGTCGACGCCCATCTCGAGCGCCCGATCGATCTGCCGGCGGCCGGCGGCGTACAGCAGGATCTCGACCGCACGATTTCGGGCGACGTTCTCGCCGCGGTCGATGGCCCGGTCGGCCAGTTCGACGGCCCGCTCTATGTGCCGCCGGTCGGCGACGTAGCGGGCGTCGAACGCCTGAATCGTCACGTCGTGTCGGTCGCCGATCCCGTTGAGGTCGGCGACGAACGAATCGAGGTCGTCGATCGCGAGTCGGCATTCGAGTAGCTCCATCAGAAATCACCCAGACTTGACTGGCTCTCGTCGGCATCGGCGGTCGCGCCGTCGCCGTCGGCACTGGTCGCTTCGCCCTCGGTACTCGAGTCGCGGATTGGGCCGCCGGCGTCCCCGTCGATCGGTTCGACGCCGTCCATCGACGGATCCTCGCGACCCGCGTTCTCGAGGATGTTCTCGGCCGTCTTCTTCCCCTTGAGGACGTTCAGGACGACGCCCTTGTCGGCGCTGCGCAGGTCCGCGGGCTCCTCGATGCCGGCCTCGTAGAGCCGGCGGGCGCGCTTGCGGCCGACGCCGCCGACCGAGACGAGTTCGAGCAGTTCGTCGCTGACGCCGTGTTCGACGCGGGCGCGGGCCTCTCGGACCGCGACGGTCCACTCGGTGTCGATCTCCCGCGCGAGCGACTCGGCGGCCCCGAGCAGCCACTCGGCGGTGTCGACCTTCCCGCGCAGGTCGCCGGGGCCGATCTTGTACCGGTCGGTAATCTTCTCCTCGTCGACCTCCTCGGCCCAGTCCTCGAGCAGTTTGCCGGTCTTCAGCGCCGCGAGCCAGTCCTCGAAGCGGTCCTCCTCGAACTCGCTGGGCGCGTCGCCGAGTAGTTCGGCCTCGCGCTCGTAGTAGAGCTCGCCGAACTTCTCGTCCTCGCCGGACCGGAGGTAGAGTTCGTACATGTCCGGCGTACGCGAGACGAGTTGGTAGAGCCCCAGCGCGGTCGGCCGGTCGTCGGCGCTCTCGAGGCCGTGGACGATCTCGGCGGCGCTCATCGGATCGAGGTAGAGCCGTGAGACGGTGTGGCCGAGGCTGGTGGCCTCGAGTTCCTCCTCGCCGGCGGATCGTTCGGCGAGGTCGGCGGCGGAGGTGAACGCGCCGTCCTCGGCGTCTGTCGCAGTTTCGCCGCCCGAGCGCTCGATGAAATCGTTCCGCTCGAGGTAGTCCAGCACGTCGTCGGTCACCCGCTCGAGCCGCCCCGGCTCGCTCGACTGACTCGCGTACAGCGTCGCCTCGAGGAACTCGAGCAGCCCCTCGCGAGTACGAGCGAACCCGGAGGCGATGGTCGCCAGCACGTGCGTCCGCAGGGCGGGCTCGGCCGCCAGCTTCGAGCGGACAGGCTCGGGCTCGGCCCAGACGTACCGGTCGAACAGCTCCTGGCTCTCGTCGTGGTTCTTCGCCAGCAGGACGGCCTCGCCGTAGGGGTCAAGTCCCGGCCGGCCCGCTCGGCCCATCATCTGGTGGACCTCGAGGACGTCGAGCGGGGCCATCCCGCCCGCGCTGGGGTCGAAGCGCCGCCAGTCGCGGACGATGACCCGTCGGGCGGGCGTGTTGACGCCGGCGGCCAGCGTCGGCGTCGCCGAGATCACCTTCAGCAGCCGGTCTCGGAAGGCGTCCTCGACGATCGAGCGCTGGGTAGACGAGAGGCCAGCGTGGTGGAAGGCCGAGCCGCGCTCGACGCAGTCGGCTAAGTCGCGGCTCGTCTCGGTGTCGCTGTCGTCGCGGATCTGCTCGGCGAGTTCGGCGAGTTCCGCCTCCTCCTCGGCCGTGAGTTCGCGGCTCGCAACCTTCCCCAGTCGGCGGGCGGCGGCCTCGGCGTTGCGACGCGAGTTGACGAACACGAGCGAGGAGCCGCCTTCCTGCAGGATGTCCCGAACCAGCGCGGCCTCCTGCTTCTCGGAGCCTTCGACGGGCACCTCCCGCGTCGAGCCGTCGTCGAAGTTCAGGGCGTTGCCGTAGTGGACGCCCATCCGAAGGTCGATCGGGCGCCAGTCGGTCTCGACGAGTTCGGCGTCGAGCCAGTCGGCGATCTCGTCGGCGTTGCCGACCGTCGCCGAGAGCGCGACCGTCTGTAGATCGGGGTTGAGCTTCCGGAGTTTGGCCAGCGTCACCTCGAGGGTCGGCCCCCGATTCCGGTCGTCGATGAGGTGGACCTCATCAGAGACGACGCAGGTCAACTCGGAGAGCCAGTCCGCGCCGTTGCGAACCAGCGAGTCGACCTTCTCGCTGGTGGCGACGACGATATCTTTGGTGGCGAGCCAGTCGCTGGTCGACTCGTAGTTGCCGGTCGCGACGCCCGTGGTCACGCCGAACTCCTCGTAGGCCTCGAACTCCGCCTTCTTCTCGCTGGCCAGCGCTCGCAGCGGAACGATGTACAGCGCCTTCCCGCCGCGCTGGACCGCCGACAGCATCGAGAGGGCAGCGATCATCGTCTTGCCGCTGGCGGTCGGCACCGCGGCGACGAGGCTGTCGCCCTCCGTCGCGCCGGCCTCGACGGCCTCGGCCTGTGGCGGATAGAGCTCCTCGATGCCCTGGTCCCGAAAGTGAGAGACGGCACCGGGTGGGAGCCCGGACAGCTCCTCGATATTCATTACCCGCTTTTGGCGCGTCCCGGGGTTTAAACTGTCGTCTCGGCGGCCGAACGGAGTGCTCGAGCGACCGACCTGCGCGGCGCCGGCGATAGACCGATGCCCGTGGCGACCGAAGGTCGCGTATGGCCGACTCGGACCCCGCCCGCGTCCTCGTCCCTTCACTCGGCCGTCCGCGGGAGGACGAGGCGCTGGCCTACGCCCTCGAGACGTTCCCCGACGCCGACGTCACGCTGCTGTCGGTCGTGACGCCGCTGGACGCCCCGCTCAGCGAGGGCGGCGTCCTCGAGCGCGACGAGGAGCGAACGGCGCAGGCGCGCCGGGAGTCGCAGGCCTTGCTCGAGACCGTTGCACCCGCGAAACGGGATCGCGTGCGGATCGAAACCGTCGAGGGGCGGCCCGGAACCGTCGTTCCGCAATACGCGAGCGACGAGGCCGTGGACCACGTCGTCATGTACGGCCACGATACCCGGTCGTCCGGATTCTTACGCCGATTCCTCGGCCGGGGCATCGCCGCGACGGTCGTCGAGCGGACCACTGAACCGGTCACGGTCCTCGAGTAAGTACGCTGGTGACTGACCCGAGAGGTCGATTCCGGATCACCCGCCGAGGACCGCCGCGAGCGCCCGGTAGAGGGCGTAGCCGACGGCGGTCGAACTGCCCAGCGTCAGCAGCCAGAACGCGATCGTGACGCCGATCTTGCGCCGCGAGACGCCGGCCGAGCCGGCCGCCAGCCCGCCGCCGATCACGCCCGAGAGGACGATGTTGTTCAGCGAGATCGGAATCCCCAGCGCGATCGCCACCTGCGCGATGATGAAGCCGGGGACCAGCGCCGCGATCGAGCGCCGGACGCCGAGCTGGGCGTACTCCCGCGAGGTCGCCTGCAGGAGTCGCGGCGCGCCCATCCAGGCGCCGGCGAGAATCCCCGCCGCGCCGATCGACAGTAAGGCGATGCTCGGCAGCCCGAGTTCGGTCCGGAACAGGTTCTCGAGCGGCCCCGTCGCGAGCCCGACCTGCGAGCCGCCCGAGGAGAAGGCGACGATGCCGCCCAGCACGAGCAGGAACGAGCGGATGCCGCGCTCGACGGAGACGAGGACTCGCTTGCGAACCCAGTAGAACGCGAGCGCGCCGGCGCCGATCGTCACGAGGACGATCCCGAGGTCGACGCCGGCGGCGAGCGTCGGGCCGCCGCCGAACCGACGGGCGAGGAACCGAGCGAGCGTGCCCTGGTCCGCGACCGGATCCGGAATGACGCTCAGTCGAACGTTCGCGAGGATGGCACCGACGATCCCCGCTAACAGCGGGACGCCGATCGATTCCGGTACGTCGTCGCGCCGGAGGACCGTCGCCGTCGCGTACGCGAGCCCGCCGGACATGATCGGCACGAGCAGCCAGAAGGTCCCGAGTCGGCGGTAGGTCGCCATCGCCGGATCGCCGCCCAGCCCGAGCCCGACGCCGACCATCGCGCCCGTCGTCGCGAACGCCGCGGGGATCGGGTACCGCGTGTAGATACCGATCCCCATGAACGTCGCCGCGGTGAGCAGCCCCGCGGTGGCCGCCAGCGGCGTGATCGCGACGCCGTCGATGAGGTCGGCGCCGATCGTCTTCGAGATGCTCCCGCCCTGCATGAGCGCCCCCGCGGTCGCGAGCAGCCCGATGACGAACGCGGCCTGCATCGTCGAAATCGCGTTCGCGCCGATCGCCGGGGCGAAGGGCGGCGAGTTGCTGTTGGCGCCGAGCACCCACGCCATGCACAGACAGGCGACGATCGCGACGCCGATGACCAGCGGGGACGACGGAGCGACCATTCCGTCCGCGCGTCTTCCACGACCACCCGGAAAAGCGTTGACTCGAGTCCGACCCGCGCCGGCCGCGGGCCGATCGACGTCCCGTCAGGGCTTTACCCGCGTCGGCCGAACGGACGCCCATGAAGGTCGAATTCGACGAGAACACCTGCATCGGGATGTTCCAGTGCGTCGCGGAGTGGGACGCCTTCAAAGAGAACAAATCGACCGGCACGGCCGACCTCGAGGGCAGCGAGGAGGTCGAGGACGGCGTCTTCGTCCGCGAGGTGCCCGACGACGCGGAACTCGACGCGAAGTTCGCCGCGCGGACGTGTCCCGTCGACGCGATCAAAATCTACGACGACGACGGCGAGCAGTTGATTCCCTGAGTCCGATTCGATCGTTTTTATAGCCACTCGGCACCGTCGCCGGTACGTCGGGTCTGCGTCGAAAAGAATCCGGGATCGATCGTTACGCGATCTTGTCGTACTGATCAGAGAGCTTCTCGGCGGCCTCGCCGAGCTGGTTGCGCTCGAACTCGGTCAGGTCCCACTCGACGATCTCCTCGACGCCGTCCGAGCCGAGCTTGCAGGGCACGCCGAAGGCGGCGTCCTCGTGGCCGTACTCGCCCTCGAGTTTGACGCTGCAGGGCAGCACCTCGCCCGTGTCCCGCAGGATCGCTTCGACCGTGTGGCCGACGCCCGTGGCGGGACCCCACTGCGTGGCGCCTTTCTTCTCGATGACGTTCATCGCGGAGGTCTGGAGCTCCTCGAGCAGTTCCTCCTTCTCCTCGTCGTCGAACTCGAGGTCTCGACCGTTGACCCGCACCTTGGAGAAGACGGGGACCTGTGCGTCGCCGTGCTCGCCGAGAATGGTCGCCTCGACGTTCTGCACGGGCGCGTCAAAGCGTTCGGCGATGACGTAGCGGAAGCGGGCCGAATCGAGGCGGCCGCCGAAGCCGATCACCTTCTCGCGGGCGCGGTCGCCCGACTCGTAGAGGTGCCGGTTCAGCAGGTCGACCGGGTTCGACGTGGTGACGGTGATGAAGTCGTCGTTGTGCTCGGCCAGCGAGGAGCCGATGTCCTCCATGATCGGCGCGTTGTCGCCCGCCAAGTCGATGCGGGTCTGGCCCGGCTGGCGCGGGATGCCGGCGGTGATGACGACGACGTCCGAGCCGGCGGTGTCCTCGTAGCCCCCCTGTCGGATCGTCGTGTTCGAATCGTACGCTGCGCCGTGGTTGACGTCGGCGGCCTGGCCGATCGTGTCGTCCTCCTTGTCCGGAATGTCGACCAGCACCAGTTCGTCCGCGACGTCCCGAAGCGCGATGTTGTAGGCAGCGGCGGCCCCGACCGTTCCGGCCGCGCCGACCACGCTAACTTTCGTCATACCGTGTAAAACTCTACCACCCCTTGCGTTAAATCCGTCGAAAACGGGCGCTTCGGCCGGTTCGACGAGCTTTCTGTTCGACAGTTGTCGACCCCTTCGGCGGACGACGACCAGCGGCAACCGAATCGTCCATAGGCTCCGCTCTCGCCCACTCGAGTATGCGCGTCAGCGTCATCGGCGGCGGCACGATCACGGACGAGGAAGCGTCGATCGCCGAGGCAGTCGGCCGCGAACTCGCGACTCGAGGCCACGCGGTCGTCTGCGGCGGCCGCGGCGGCACGATGGAAGCGGTCTGTCGCGGGGCGAAGGCCGAGGACGGAACGACAATCGGCATCCTACCGGAGGCGACGCCGAGCGCGGCCAACGACTACGTCGACGTCCCGATCGCGACCGGGCTCGGCCACGCCAGAAACGCGCTCGTCCCGCTGAACGGCGACGCCGTGATCGCGCTCGCCGGCGGCGTCGGCACCCTCACCGAGATCGGGTTCGCCGGGATCTACGACCGCCCCGTCGTCGGCCTCGAGACCCACGACGTCTCGAGCTTGGAGGACCTCGCGCTCGAAATCGAGACCGTCGAGACGCCCGAGGCGGCCGTCGACGCCGTCGAGGCGGCGCTCGAGCGTCGTTCGTGAACCGGAGCCGGGCGCGGCGACGCCGAGCGGCGGTCGATTTCAGCGATCGAATAGAACTAATTTAGGGCCGGATTCGGCTACTGGCCGGCATGGGTCTCGTGGCCGAATTCGACATCACCTGCGAGCACCTCCCGCTCGTGGGCGTCGCGGCTGCCGTGCCGGACGCGGCGCTGACGCTCGAGTTGCAGTACAACCACGGCGATCGGCCGCCGTTTCTCGCCACCGTCACGGGCGGCGAGCCAGCGGCGATCGAACGCGCATTCGACGACGCCGTCGACGTTGCCGAATGGACGCTGGTCGGCGAGGCCGGCGATACGCGGCGGTACCAGGCGCTGCCGGCCCTGAGCTTCGAGGAACAGCTCGGGCCTCACCTCGATGATCTCGAGGGCCTGAAGGCGCTCGCGACGGCCGACGCCATCGTCGAACGGATCGAGGTGACCGGCGAGGGGTGGACGCAGACGGGCTGGTTCGCCGACCGCCCGGCGTTCGACGCCTTCCGAGAGTTCTGGCAACGCAACGACTGTTTCCGGCTCCGCCGGCTCACACGGGACGGCGATCCGGAGCCGCCGGGCGACGGGCTCACCGATCCCCAGCGCGAGGCGCTGCGGACGGCCTACGAACTCGGCTATTTCGACGTGCCGAGGGGCGCGTCGCTCAAGGACGTCGCCGCGGAACTCGATATTTCGGCGTCGTCGGCCTCTGAACGCCTGCGCCGCGCCCAGACGCAACTCCTCGAGGAATCGGTCGCGACGACGTGGCCGCCGCTGGACTGCTGAGGGCGGTCCACCGGCCGATCGTCTTTTAAACGGCCGGACGATCGAGAGTCAGCCCTACCCGGAACCGGCCCGAATCGGTACATCCAACGATGCAGACGGTAACGTCGGCAGACGGCACGCGTATCGGCTACGAAACGGTCGGCGACGGACCGCCGCTGGTGCTCCTCCACGGGAGTTCGGCGACGCGACGGGCCTGGCACCCCCTCCGTCAGCACCTCACAGACGAGTTCACGCTCGTGGTGCCCGACAGACGGGGCCGCGGCGAGAGCGGCGACGCCGAGGCCTACGGCCTCGAGCGCGAAGTCGACGACCTCCGCGCGATCGTCGACGCGCTCGAGGGCGACATCTCGGTGTTCGGCCACTCGTTCGGCGGGCTCGTCGCGCTCGCCGCGGCCGACGAGATACCGATCGACCGGCTCGTCCTCTACGAGCCGTCGCTACTCGTCGGCGACCACCGCGACGACGATCTCAGCGACCGGCTGCAGGACCGGTTCTCGACCGACGGCCGCGAAGCCGCGATGAAGTGCTTCTACCGGGAGGGCGCCGGGATCCCCGAGCCCGAGCGGTTACCGATCTGGCCCGACGAAGTCCAGTTCGACCTCCTCGAGACCGTGATTCGCGAAACTGCTGCCGTCGAGGCCTACGACCTCCCCGCGACCGTCGACTTCGAGCGGCCAGCCCTCCTCCTGACGGGCGAACGCGGGCCGGCGCACCTTCGCGATGCCGTTCGGACGCTCGACGAACGGCTCGAGCGGAGCCGGCTCGCGGAACTCGAGGGCGTCGGTCACGTCGGTATTCAGTCGGCGCCCGAACGGATTGCAGCGGCGCTTCGGACGTTTTGGGGCGAGCAGCCAGCCTGAGCGGGCACGATCGGAGCATTGCGTCTGCGTCCTCGCCCTCGGGTTTGAGAGCGGCGTTGTAAGCAGAATTTTGTACGATCGACGGGATCACTGACCCATGGTTGACGCTGCCGAATCGGACCCGTACGCCATCCGCGAGGAACTTCCGGACCCCGAAACGTTCGCTCATCTGCGCGAGGCTGCAGGGATGCCGCCCCGGTCGCTCGAGGGGATCGAACGCGGCCTCCCGAACTCGCTGTTCGGCGTCGTCGCGGTCCACGAACCGACCGACGAGGTCGTCGGCATGGGTCGGATCGTCGGCGATGACGGAACCGTCTACCAGATTTCGGATATGGCCGTCCACCCCGACCATCAGGGCAAGGGGCTCGGAACACGAATTATGGACGCCCTCGAGGGATATCTCGACGAGACGGCGCCGCCGAACGCGTACGTGAACCTGCTGGCGGACGTCGACGGGTTCTACGAGCGGTTCGGCTACGAGGAGACGCGTCCCGCCTCGAAGGGGATGTACCGGCGAACGGAGTGAGGACGTCGCACTGTTCGAACTCAAGGGTGCGCCGCAGCAGTACCGTCGCTCCGTCGCAGCTTTTTCGACGGCCCGCCACCTCTAGTCGAATATGAGCGATTTCGACAAGGAAGCCGAGCGCGAGAAGCTCCGGGAGAAGTACGAGCGCGACAAGGCGGAGCGCGAGGCCACCCAGCGCATGAGCGATCTGCTGCTCAAGGGCGCGACGATGACCAACATGCACTGCGGCACCTGCGGCGACCCGCTGTTCCAGCAGGACGGGACCACCTTCTGCCCGAGCTGTCACGGCAATCCCGACGCCGTCGAGGGGACGGACCTCGAGGCCCAGCCGGCCGAGGAGTCCGCCGGCGCCGGGAGCGGCGACGCCGCCGATCCCGCCAACGCCGGCGGGTCCGCCGCGGGCGACGCGTCGTCGCAGTCGATCGACGTCGAGTCGCCGGCCGAGGCTGGGTCCGGTTCCGGTGCCAGTGCCGACGCCAGCGCGATTGAGGGTGCCAGCGCCGACGAGACGGCTGGCGCTGACTCGAGCAGCGCGGACGGGCAGGATCGATCCGCGAGCGCCTCGGGCGAGCGCGGCTCCGAGTCCGCCGATCCCGCCCGACACGTCCAGCGGGCAGGGGACGTGCGGACGCCCCCCTCTCAGTCGGCGTCGCAATCGCAGGGCGGTGCCGGCGACCGGGACGACTCGGACTCGCACTCCCAGTCGGCCGCCGCGGAGCGCCGGTCCGTCGGCCGCCGCGGGCGATCGACCCGCCGTGCGGCCGCGTCCCCGCCGGTCGACGGCGATCTCGAGAGCGCCCGCGAGTCGCTCGTCCAGGCCGTAGAGAAGTTCGCCGGCGAGGCCGCCGCGACGGACGATCCCCGGTACGCGAAGGAGTGTCTCGAGGCCGCGCGCGAGGCCGGCGAGGCGCTGTCGACGCTTCGGTGACTCCTCGCGACGTTTTCTGCTCGCGCCTCGAGACGCTAGTTCGATCCCGTCTTCTC
Source organism: Halopiger thermotolerans (assembly GCF_054654555.1). Classification (NCBI taxonomy): domain Archaea; kingdom Methanobacteriati; phylum Methanobacteriota; class Halobacteria; order Halobacteriales; family Natrialbaceae; genus Halopiger; species Halopiger thermotolerans. Next base: position 24,850 of record NZ_BAAIEU010000002.1, read on the forward strand.
GCTCGCTCACTCGTCGGTTCGGCGGGAGCAATTCGAATCAGCGCCGAACCGATCACGTGAGGGTCCGAATCGCGACCGTCGGCTTCGGGAGAACGAGTCGCGATATTGTTGGGGCTGCTTCGATCTCACTTATATAGCCGCGGCGAACATGTTTCCGGCTCCTCCCATTTACTAAGAACTGAGTATCCCCGTTATACGGTGGGTCTTCGTAGGGAACACCGTATGAAAGATCCTATCGGCGCACCCGGATTGGGGCTCTCTCGACGCGAGTTCGTTGCGGCGACCGGCGTCGGTGCGGCGGCGGCGCTTGCCGGCTGTACCTCGAGCCAGGGCGGCTCGGAGGCCCAGCCGGCGACGACGAACACGTCGTCCGCCGACGAGGATAGTGGATCGGACCTTCCCTGGACGAGTCCGCCGGAAGTCGTCAACGTCGACGAACAGGGCGGCAGCATCACGCTGCGGTCGGTGACGGCCCGCCACGCCGTCCACCCGATGGACTCGATGGGCGGCCCGGTCGAACTTCCCCGCGTGTGGGCGTTCCAGGCCGACGACGGCGAGCCCAGCGTCCCCGGCCCGATCATCCGAACGACCGAGGGCAACGACATCGAGGTGACGCTGGACAACACGGACGCCACCCACCCGCACACGCTGCATTTCCACGGCGTCCGCAAGACGTGGGAGAACGACGGCGTGCCGACGACGACCGGGATCACCGTCCAGCCCGGCGAGAAACACACCTACACGATTCCGGCGAACGTCCCCGGCACGCACCTCTATCACTGCCACTACCAAACCCATCAGCACATCGACATGGGAATGTACGGCATCTTCCGCGTCGATCCGAAGGGGTACGAACCCGCCGACAAGGAGTACTTCTTCACGCTGAAGGACTGGGACTCACGGCTGAACCGCCAGTTCGCCGGCGAGGACGTCGATTATAGCCCCCGCGACCGCAAACCGGACGTGTTCACGATCAACGGCAAGAGCCTGCCGCGGACGCTCCACCCCGAGGACGGCTCGCCGATCATCGTCGACCGCGGCGACACCGTTCGGCTCCACATGGTCAACGCGGGCTACATGTCCCACCCGATGCACACGCACAACCACCGGTTCCGCCTCGTCGAGAAGGACGGCGGCCAGGTCCCCGAGGCGGCCCAGTACGAACAGGACGTCACCAACATCGCGCCCGCGGAACGGCACACCATCGAGTTCGAGGCCGACGCCGACCCCGGCATCTACCTGGCCCACTGCCACAAGGTCAACCACGCGATGAACGGGGACTCCTACCCCGGCGGGATGGTCACCGGCATCGTCTACCGCGACGCCATGGACACCGACGTCTTCGCGGACGTGATGAAATACGCAGGGTACAAGGGTTGACGACGGCCGGCGTTGCTCGAGTCCCGAGCCTCGAACCGACGACGCTCCTCCGATCGCCGGCATTTTCCTCGCCGTTTTCGTCCGGTTTGTCGAGCACGCGGTTCCTTCGGACGTAGCGGTCGCGTTCTGGCGACGATAGATACGACAAGATACTTATTTTATTCATTTGAATGTGTGGCCGCAAGCGAAACATGATAGACAGCTCACGCTTGTCCGCCCTGATACTCGTAGCGGCCGTACTAACCGCAGCCGCCGCCCCCTCCGCCGCGGCTGCAAGCGGCGTCGCCCTCCAGAGCGACGACGCGCAATCGTGGACCGTCGACCGAGGCGAGGAGGTGACCGTCGCGCTGGATATCGGCAACGCCACCGACGGAACGCTCACGTTCGGCGACGAAAACGAGACCAACTATGAGGCGACCGCAACCGTTGAGGATACGAACGGGAACGGCACGGTAGTCGTCGTTCTCGACACCGGCTCGCTCGGCGTCGATTCGATCGACGAGGGCCTGCAGGCCGGTCCGGGAACGGCGGTTTCGAACGCCTCTCAGAGCGACCTCGAGGAGCAGCTCAGTCCGTACGAGTACGACCTGACGCTCGAGGCTGACGGCGACTCGGTCGATGCCGGAACGGTCCTGATCGAGAGCGCCGACGCTGACGAATCCAACAGTTCCGACGAGGAATCCGCGTCGAACGAGTCGACCGACAGCGGCAACTCGACGGACGCGAACGAAACCGAGGACGGCGAGGAGAACGGCGGATTCGCCCTCCCCGGATTCGGCGCGCCGATCGCGCTCGCCGTCCTCGGTAGCATCGTCGCCATCGGCGCTCGACACAGTCGTTCGCAGTAATGCGGTAACTGCCGCCCACTGCGCTTGAGCGACGACTCGCCCCGAAATCGACACCGTGGCGAACCGACGGCAGCGTCCGGCGCCGTCGCATCCGTCCTACTGATTTTTCGCCGTTACCCTCGAGGAGTCGCTTAGCCCTGATACTCGCTGCCGACGACCTCCCGGATCCGCTCGGCCGTCACCTGCCCGACGCCGTCGGCCTCTTGCAGTTCGTCTTCGGTCGCGATCATCACGCCCTCGACGGTGCCGAACTCCTCGAGCAGCGACCGGGCCGTGACGGGGCCGATCTCGGCGATCGAGGCGACGACGTACTCCTGCTGTTCGGCCAGGGTCTTCGACTGCTTCTCGCCGTGGACCGACACCTCGCGATCGGCCGTCTCCTGCTCGCGGCCCGCGATCGTGGCTAGCAGTTCGGTGGTGTCGTCCTCGCTCTCGGTCCGGAGGACGCTCGCGTCGAAGTCGACGGCGAGACTCGAGAGCGCGCCCCGAATCGCGTTGGGGTGGATGTCCCGCTGCTCGTACAGCCCCTCGCCCTCGACGACGACGATGGGCCGGGAGTAGTGGCGGGCCATCGCGCCGACCTGCTCGAAGACCGAGCGGTCGCCGCCGACCAGCGAGTCGACGAAGTCCGCGACGGACTTGCGCTCGACGACGACCCGGTCCGAGCAGACGTAGTCGCCGACGTCTAACGTCTCGAGGCTGACCTCGATCTCGTCGCGCCTCGAGAGGTCTCGCGCGATGTTGGCGTCCATCTCGCGCTGGTCGGCGACGATTTCGATGGCGTCGCCCTCGGCGGACGGTTCGTGCGTTTCGACGTCGTCCGCTTCGTCAGCGTCCCCCGAACTCGAGTCGGCTTCGCCGGCGAAGTCGCGCAGACCGGGCTGTGTCGAATCCCCCTCATTTCCACTGGAAGAATCCGTGACGGCGTCGGGGTCTTCCTCTCTAGCGTCTACTTTCACTTCGCTTTCGTCGCCTCGGCTCGCGGCGTCGCCGCTCGCCCCGTCCGAGGAGCGCCGCTCCTCGCTCCCGTCGAAATCAGTCAGCGCCTGCTGGGAATCGTCGAGTTCCTCCTCGAGGTCGTCGGCCATCCCCTTCAGCTCGCGGAGTTCGTCCTCCATCTCCTGCTCGCGCCGCCGCGAGATCCAGAAGTAGGCCTCGTCGCGGGTGTCTTCGGCCATGAGGACGACGACCCGTCCCTCCGACTGGCGGCCGGTTCGGCCCTTGCGCTGGATCGAGCGGATCGCGGTGGGAACGGGCTCGTAGAACAGCACGAGGTCGACCTCGGGAACGTCCAGCCCCTCCTCGGCGACCGACGTCGAGACGAGCACCTCGAACTCGCCGGCCCGGAACTCGTCGAGGACTTCCTGCTGTTCCTTCTGGGTCATGCCGTCTGAGCCCTCGCGGTCGCCCTGTCCGACAAACCGCTTGGCGTCGAAGCTCTCCGAGAGGAAGTCCGTCAGCGCCTCGGCGGTGTCGCGGGATTCGGTGAAGACGATCACGCGCTCGCCGTCCTCGAGGCCGAGCGTCTCGGCCAGCAGCATCCGCGTCTTCCGGTACTTGGGGTGGATCTCGTCGAAGTCCTCGGCCTTGCGCATGGCCTCCCGAACTCGCGGGTCCGAGACCATCCGCTGGCTGGCCTTTGAGGCGCCCGAGGAGCGGGCCTGGTTGCGCTGGCGATCGAAATATCGTCGGACGGCCTCGACGCTCTGGGTTTCTACGAGCGTGACGGCCTGGCGGAGCTTCATCACCTCGGCGTGGATCGACATTCCCTCGAACCCCTCCGACTGGTCGTTGTTGATCAGCTGCTGGAGCTCCGCCCGCATCTTGTTCAGGTCCTTCTGGGACTGGTCGGGCTGGGTCGAGCTTGCGATGCCGAGCTCTTTGAGCTTCTCGAGGCGTTCCTTGATCACCTCGTTCAGGGTATCGCGGATCTCGAGGACCTCGTCCGGGAGGTCGATGCGCTCCCACTCGACGTCGGTGTCGTGGGTGAACTCCGAGACGTCGGCGTCCTCCTCGGTCATCACCTCGACCTCCTCGAGGCCGAGGTTCTCGCAGACCTCGAGGATGGCCTCCTCGTCGCCGCCGGGCGAGGCCGACATGCCGGTCACGAGCGGCTCCTGGGCGTCCTCGTGGTAGCGCTCGGCGATGTAGTTGTAAGCGTAGTCGCCGGTGGCGCGGTGGCACTCGTCGAAGGTGATGTGGGTCACGTCGGCGAGCGAGATCCGCGAGCCCACGAGGTCGTTCTCGATCACCTGCGGGGTCGCCATCACGACCGTCGCCTCCTGCCAGGTCTCGGCGCGGTCGTCCGGGCTGACGTCGCCGGTGAAGACGACGATCTCCTCGTCGGGGATCTGTAGCGCTTCGCGGTAGAAGTCGGCGTGTTGCTGGACGAGCGGCTTCGTCGGCGCGAGCATGAGCGACTTCCCGCCGACCTCGTCGAGCCGGCGCGCCGTCACGAGCAGGCTCACGGTCGTCTTCCCCAGTCCGGTGGGGAGACAGACGAGCGTGTGGTGGTTCGCGGCCGTGCCCGCGAGCCGCAGCTGGTAGAGCCGGCGCTCGAGGAAGTCGGGTTCGAGAAGGGGATGGTCGATCGTCGGCTGTTCGCCGCCCTCGTCCGTCGTTGCCATTGGCGGGCAGTTCATCGCCGCCGCGAATAAGGGTTCCCGTACCGCGGTGAAAGTAAAACGCCGTCGGTGACGGTAGCGGGGACGGCGCCGACGGACTGATCACGCGGGCCCGAACTCGAGGGCCAGCCACGCTAGCCCGGCGGCGTAGACCGGGATCGTCAGGTTGTCGTCGATGATGTAGGTACGAATCTCGAGCGTGACGCCGTCGGCGACGGTCGCGCCGAACGCGGCCGCGGCCACGGCCAGCGGCGACTCGGCGAGGAAGGGCGCGGCGAACAGCGCCGAGACGACGAACATCGTGACGAGCACCCTCGGTCCCTTGACCCGCTGGAGTCTGTTGTCCGAGACGGTGCCGCTGATCGGGTCGCCGAGCGTGAGCATCAACATCGCGGGGAGGGCGATCTTCGGCGGGAAGACCACGACGACGGCGGCCATACTGATGAGATACAGGGCGTACCCCGCGGGGTTGTCTTCCTCGTACTCGCGGGTCAGCACCTCGTAGAGCCGCCAGTCGAGGCCGAACCGGAGCCGGACGAACTCGAGGACGAGCGCGCCGAGCGCGAGGACGACCATCAGAATGCGAAACCAAGCCCACGTCAGCCCCAGCTCGAGGGCGTCCGCGAGCAGGTAGAGCGCGACGAGCCCAGAGCCGCTTGCGTGGACGAGTCGCCGCTTCAGTTCGTCGGCCATCAGTGCACCGCTTGACGGAGACGACCTTCAGTCCGTCGGTTACGTTCAGTTAGGAAACCTCCCCTTCGTCCTATACGTCTCAATTCCGCCCCATCGGCCGTCGGTTGCCGACGAGAAGCGGCGTTCCCGCTCGCGGTCTCGAGTCGAGCGCCGCTCGAGCGGGACGCGACGACCGACCGCGAAGCGTCTATGTCAAGCACGCGGGTTTTCCTCCCCCGCGTTCGTTGGAGACGTATGTCGGGCGATTCGACGGACCTCGACGAACTCGAGCGGAACATCCTGTACCGACTGCAGCGCGATGCCCGCAACGTCACGAACGCGTCGATCAGCGATGCGATCGGCGTCTCCGCGACGACCGTCGGCCAGCGGATCGACGACCTCGAGGAGCGGGGCGTGATCAAGACCTACCACACGATGGTGGACTACGAGACGGGCGGGTTTCCACACCGCATCCTTCTGTTCTGTACGGTCGATCCGGTCGATCGCCACGACGCGATGGACGAGGTCATCGACCACCACGGGGTGATCAGCGTTCGCGAACTGATCTCCGGCGACCGCAACCTGCACGTCGAGGTCGTCGGCCGGACCAGGGACGAAGTCGTGGATACCATCGCCGACATCGAATCGATCGGCGTCGACGTCGAGGACTCCGAGATGATCAAAGCCGAAACCAGAGAACCGTTCGACGACTTTCAGCCGGACGGGTCCGACTGACCCGACCCCGTCCATAATTTAGTTGTCGTAATCGAGAAATAAGCTTCTCTGCCTGCGGATAGACGGGTAACTTTCCAAAGTACATAAACTGGAATAAACCGTACGCGTACTCGATGACCGCTGACTATCGCTCTGATACCGAGGCCGTCGTCCCCGCAATCGTCGAGACGGTCGCCGCGACGACGGATACCGATCCGGTCGATATCGAGCCCCTTTACGCCGCCGTCGATCCCGACGCCCTGAACGCGCTCTATCGCGACGGATTCGACGGCGAGGTCGAGTTTCGGTACGCCGGCTGTACGGTGGTGGTCGACGGCGAGGGGGAGGTGTGCGTCGCGGCGGAACCGAACCCAGGACCGTCGCTGGAAACCGAAGACGGAGAGCCGTCTTCCTGAAAACGATGGTCACGGAAGCGAAGTGCGCAAACTGCGGAACCGTCGTCGTGGCGTTCGAGACGCTGGAGCCGGTTCCGATCGATCGAGAGGCGTGTCCGAACTGCGGCGGGACGGAGTTTGCCTTCGTCGAGCGGTGAGCGGCCGGTTCGACCTTAGAGGTCCTCGAACGCGAGGTCGCCCTCGCGAAGCGCCGACAGCGTCTCGGGCAGTTCGTCGACCGGCAGCCGCTTCTGCTCGGTCGTGTCCCGCTCGCGGACCGTGACGGTCGTCTCCTCCTCTTCGAGCGTCTCGAAGTCGACGGTCACGCAGAACGGCGTGCCGACCTCGTCTTGGCGGCGGTAGCGCCGGCCGATGTTGCCCGAGTCGTCGTAGGTCACCGAGAGGCCGACCTCGCGGAGGTCGTCGACGATGTCTTCGGCCTGTTCGACCAGTTCGTCGTCGGTCTGGAGCGGGAAGACGCCGACGAAGGTCGGCGCGACCTCCGGCTCGAGTTCTAGGTACGTGCGCTGCTCGCCGTCGACCTCGTCCTCGCGGTAGGCGTGGTGCAGGACGGTGTAGACCAGCCGATCCACGCCGAAGGAGGGTTCGACGACGTGGGGCGTGATGTGTTCGCCCGCCTCGGTCTGCTCCTCGACGCTGAAGCCGGTCTTCTCGGTCGGGATCTCGTGGGTCTCGCCCTCGAGCGTGATCTCGACGGTGTCGCCCTCAAATGCGGAGCGGTCGCGCGCGGCGAGGTCCTCGAGCTTTTGCACGACCGCCTGGGCGTCGCCGCCGAACTCGGGGCCGAGGTAGCTCATGTCGGGGTCGACCGTCGCGCGCTCGACGGTCTTGGGCTCGTCGTACTGCTTGAAGATCGTAAAGCGGTCGTCGGCGTGTTCGCCGTGCTTCGAGAGGTCGTAGTCGCCCCGGTAGGCGAAGCCGGCCATCTCGATCCAGTTGCCGTCGATCTCGCTCTCGGCGTCCCAGCAGTCCGCCGCGTAGTGGGCGCGCTCGCCCGAGAGGTGCTGGCGGAACCGGAACCGGTCCATGTCGACGCCGACCGCCTCGTACCACGGCTTCGCGACGCCGAGGAAGTAGGCGACCCACTCGTCGCCGATGACGCCCTCCTCGACGGCCTCGCCGATCGTCGTCCGGATCTCCTCGCCGTCCTCCTTGTTCTGCTCGCTGGCCGGGTACAGCGTCACCTCGACGTCCTCGACGCTCGAGAGGTCCGGCTCGTCGGTTTCGGGGTCGACGAAGTACTCGAGTTCGGCCTGCGTGAACTCCCGCGTGCGGATGATCGAGCGCCGTGGGCTGATCTCATTGCGGTAGGCGCGGCCGATCTGGGTGACGCCGAACGGCAGTTGGTTGCGCGCGTACTCCTTGAGGCGCGGGAACTCGACGAAGATGCCCTGCGCGGTTTCGGGGCGCATGTAACCCGGATCGGAGTCGCCGGGGCCGATGTTCGTTGCGAACATGAGGTTGAACGCCTCGACGGCCTGACCTGCGAGGCCGGCGCCGCAGGATGGACAGACGAGTTCGTACTCGGCGATGACCTCCTCGACCTCCGGAATCGGGAGGCTCTCGGCGTCCTCGTACTCTGTGTTGTCCTCGACGACGTGGTCCGCGCGGTGGCTCTCGCCACACTCGGGACACTCGACGAGCATGTCGTCGAAGCCGTCCAGATGCCCGGAGGCCTCGAAGACGGGTTCGGGCATGATCGTCGGCGCGTCGATCTCCATGTTGCCCTCGGCGACCGCGAACCGGTCGCGCCAGGCGTCCTCGACGTTGCCCTTCAGGGCCGCGCCCTGCGGGCCGAAGGTGTAGAAGCCGCCGACGCCGCCGTACGCCCCGGAGGACTGGAAGAAGTAGCCGCGCCGCTTGGCCAGTTCGACCAGCTTTTCGCTCGTCGCCGTACTCTCCTCGGGATCGGTGTGCTGTTGCTCACTCATAGAGCGCCTCCAAGATGTCGACGTCGCAGACGATGCCGACGAGCCGCTCGCCGGTCACCATCGGGATCTGTTCGATGTCGTTGCTGATCATCCGCTGTGCCGCCTCCTGGATCGACGTGTTCGCCGAGACCGTGACGACGTCGTCGCTCATGAACTCGCTGACGGGACCGGTGGGGATCTCGATGTCCCGCGTCGGCAGATAGCGGCTCCCGACGGCCTTGATCCCCTCCCAAGACCACTCGTCGTCCTGATCGCCGAAGTTGTCGCCGGTCTCCTCCTCGCCCTCGACGATGCGAGCCACGTCGAGCACGTCGACGACCGTGAGGATGCCGCTCATCCGCCCGTCGTCGTCGAGCGCGACGGCGTAGGGGACGTTCGCGTAGGAGAGTTCGCGCTCGGCGACCGGCAGCGGCGTCCCCTCGTAGGTCGCGTTCACGCTCTCGCTGGCCCACGCCTCGACGGTGCCGTCGGTCGGCTGATCGCCCGTCGCGATCGCGTGGACCACGTCGGTGACGGTGACGATCCCTTCGAACTCGCCGTCGACGACGGGGACGCGACGCGCGCCCTCCTCGACCATCGTCCGCGCGACGTCCTCGAGGGCGGTGTCGGCCGTCGTGGTCGGGACCTCCTCGTCCATCAGCATGACCAGCTGGTCCTCGTCGGGCTGTTCAATCAGGGCGTCCCGGGAGATCAGCCCGCGGTACTCCGGCCCGTCGTCGGTCGGCTTGACCACCGGCACCGACGAGAACGGCTGTTCTTGCAGGTACTCGAGGACGTCCGACCGGGTCCCCGGCAGCTCCACGGTCACCACGTCCTCGCGGGGCGTCATCGCGTCGGCTACGTTCATATCCCCACGGTACGGCGAAAATGAGTATAAACCCAGTGTTTCACACGCCGGCGACCGCCGACCGCCCGGCGGAATGGTCCGTCAGACGGACAGTCCGATTCGACGACTTTATATGTGGGTGGGAATCAGTAACATACATGGCGACGAACCCCCACGCCATGACGGAGAACGAAACCGTCGTCGGATCGATCGATTCGACCGACGCGAGCGACGGCGATGCGTACGTCATCGCCGACATTTCGGCCGACGACGCATGGCTTTCGATGCAGGCCGATGACGCACCGACGCTAACCGCGTGGCGATAACGGGGGTTGGGGGATCCTCTATTCTTTCGGTTCCGAATTACCGGCCGCTGTCACAATAGTCGATAGCCGTCGGAAAGGAACGAAATCGATCGCGTACGGCCGCTCGAGTGCGCTCTTTCTGATCACGCGCGACCGACGCCGCCGCTCTCGAGGCTAGCTTTACTGGCCCCGGGATCGTGCGTCCGTACATGCGCGGTTCCCGGCCGCGAGACGGCCGATCGAACACACGTTCGGGAGCACGCTCGAGCCGCGACGCCGGCCTCGAGACCGCCAAGTCGAAGTACGCCCTCGCGTCCGGGTTCGGCCTCGAGCGGCTCGTCCCCGCGGCCCTCGCGCGGCGCGCGATCGCCGTCTCCGTCGCCACCGACCGCGCGGTCTACCCGCGCGGCGAGCCCGTCGAGATCACCGTCGAGTTCGCGAACCGACTCCCCCTGCCGGTCGACGTGCCGACGCCGCGCCAGCGGCCGTGGGGTTGGCGCGTCGACGGCGAACTCGAGGCGACCGACGAGCGACGCTACCTTCGGGACCGGCCGTCGTCGATCTCCTTCCGCGGCGGCGAGCGAAAGTGCGCGACCGTCACGTGGAACGGGCGACTCGAGCGAACTGGCGACCGGCACGAATCGATCGTTCCCGATCCCGGCGAGTACGAGATCGAGGCGTTCGTCGCGACGCGCGCCGATCGCTATCGGCCGAGCGATACGACTGTTATCGAACTTAAGTGAAACCCGGCGTCGGCCGGCCGGCGAGGCGGTCGACGCGGGCGATCGAAAAGCAGCGGTCGGCTCGCGGTCCGTGCAACTATTTCGCCCCCGTTATCCGGTGAGCATTCCGCCCGGTGGAATGCGGCCCGAGGGGCTGTCGTCGTTCGCGGCATCGCCGTCGCCGAGGTCGGGGGAGTGCGCGATCGTTCGTCGAATCTTTGCGCCGGTCTGCGTGTACGTCGCCATCAGAGCGAGGATCTTACTCATACACGAGTAAATACTCGCGGGACACGGATAAGTATTTTGCAGTGATCGATCCCGTTAGTTAATCGTTGTTCACGGATCAGTCAACGCTTCGCACGGATTCTGAAAACCTGTCGCCCCGGCTACCGGTCGGCAGCGCGACCGGTCGCTCCCGGACGAGGTGAGCGCGCTGCGGACGGGCCGCGGCCGCGGCCCCTCGAGATTCGTCGGCTACACGGCGTCGCTGCAAGCGTCCCGTCGCGGGCCGACGCGCCGACGGCGAGCGTGCGGTCGTCCGTCAGCGGTGGAGGTGACAGGCCGCGTAGTGAGTCCCCGATCCGTACTCCGGTTCGATCTCGTAGGCCGGGCGCTCGCGGGCGCAGATGCTCCGCTCGGCGAAGGCCTCGAGCAGGCGGTCGGTGGCCGTCTCCCAGTCGACGGCGTCGGCGGCCTCGCCGTCGGCCGACGATCCCGCAGTCGTGCCGTCCCCCTCGGCGCCCCGATGGGAGTCGGTCGCCACCAGTTCGATCGCGTCCGCGACGATCTCGCCGGCCTCGCCGCCGGGAGGGTCGCCGCCGAAGAACTCCCGCTCGAGGTCGGCGGCCGGCATCGGTTCGAACGTCCGGCGTTTGACCGCGCGCATAAACGCCCGCGTGTGCGCCCACTCCTCGTCGGTCAATTCGAACTCGTCGGGCGCGATCAGGCGCGGACACCGCGTCCGGAACCGACAGCCGGAGGGCGGGTTCACCGGACTCGGCACCTCCCCCTCGAGCACGCCGCGGGCGTCTCGCTCTCGCGGGTCCGGGACTGGGATCGACTCGAGCAGCGCCTCCGTATAGGGGTGCTGGGGGTTCTCGAACAGTTCCTCCTTGTCGGCCAGTTCGACGATGTTGCCCAGGTACATCACCGCCACGCGGTCGGAGATGTGCCGGATGACCGAGAGATCGTGGGCGATAAAGAGGTAGGTCAGGCCGAACTCCTCCTGGAGTTGGTTCATCGTGTTCAGCACCTGCGCCTGGATGGAGACGTCCAGCGCCGAGACGGGTTCGTCGCAGACGATGAAGTCCGGATCGACCGACAGCGCTCGCGCGAGGTTGACCCGCTGGCGCTGGCCGCCCGAGAACGCGTGGGGGTGGCGGTTGTAGTGGTGGGGATCCAGCCCGACCTTCTCGAGCAGGTCCCTGGCGCGGGCTTCCCGCCCCTCGTCGTCCAACATGCCGTGGGCGCGCATCGGCTCCTCGATGATCTGCCCGACCTTCATCCGGGGGTCGAGCGATGACTGGGGATCCTGGAAGATGATCTGCATCTCCGCCCGTTTCTCGCGGAGCTCGTCGCCGCTCATCGTCGCGAGGTCGTCGCCCTTGAACGAGATCGTCCCGTCGGTCGGCTCGAGCAGGCGGAGGATCGTCCGGCCGAGGGTGCTCTTTCCGCAGCCGGACTCGCCGACGAGTCCGAGGGTCTCGCCGCGCCGCACCTCGAAGCTCACGTCGTCGACGGCCTTGACCCGCTCCCGACTGACGTCGATCGGCGGGAACTGGTCCGTGTCGATCGAGAGGCCGGCGAACAGCCCGGACTCCTGATCGAAGTACTTCGTCAGCCCGTCGACCTCGAGCAGGGTTTCGCCCTCGGCGACGTCGGTGTCCGTCTCGCCCGTAATGCGGCCGACGTTACTCACGGCGGTCACCTCCGGTTCTGGTTCCAGTTCCGGTGCCGTCGCCGTCGGCCCGGGCGTCGGCCCCGTCGACGCTGCCGCCGCCGGCGCGGTCGCCGCTCTCGTGCGGTGCGTCCGCCGTGTCCGCCGCGTTCGCCGCCTCCGTGGACCCCTGCGACGTCCCCTCGAGCGGCACGCTCTCCTCGTAGCCGACGTCGAAGGCGTCGTGCTTGACGCAGGCCGCGCGGTGGGGGTGGTCGCCGGCCCGATCGACCGCCTTGGTCTCGGGGTGGACGCGCCGGCACACCTCCCGCGCGTCGGGACAGCGCGGGTGGAACCGACAGCCCGACGGCGGGTTGATGGCCTCCGGCATCACGCCCTCGATGGGCTCGAGTTGCTCGACGGTCCGATCGGGCCGGGGGATCGAGTCCAGCAGGGCGTCGGTGTAGGGGTGTTTCGTGTCGTAAAAGAGCTCGTCGACCGGAGACTGCTCGACGATCTCGCCCAGGTACATCACGTTCACGCGGTCGCAGATCTCGGCGACGACGCCCATGTCGTGGGTGACCCAGATGAAGCTGGTCCCGTACTTCGACTGGAGCTCGTCGACGAGATCGATGATCTGGCCCTCGACGGTGACGTCCAGCGCCGTCGTCGGCTCGTCGGCGATGATGAGGCTCGGCTCGCACGCTAAGGCCATCGCGATCAGCACACGCTGGCGCATCCCGCCCGAGAACTGGTGGGGGTACTCCTCGTACCGCTCCTCGGGGTCGGGGATGCCGACCTCGCGGAGCATGTCGATCGCCTCGCGGCGGGCCTCGTCTTCCGACAGGTCGCGGTTGAGTTCGATGAACTCCCGCAGCTGGGCGCCCACCGTGAAGACGGGGTTGAGCGACTCCATCGGATCCTGGAAGATGACGGCGATCTCGTTGCCCCGGATGCGGGTGCGGATCTCCTCGTTCGAGAGCATCTCGTCGCGCTCGCGCAACTCGCCGTCCGGCCCCTCCTCGAGGCCGAAGATGGTCTCGCCCTTGTAGGTGATCTCGCCGGCGACGATCTCGCCGGGCGATTCGACGAGGCGCAGCAGGCTCATCGAGGCGACCGATTTGCCGGCGCCGCTCTCGCCGACGAGGCCGACGATTTCGCCCTCGTGGACCTCGAAGGAGATGCCGTCGACTGCGCGCACTGTACCGGCTTCGGTGAAAAACTGGGTCTTGAGGTTCTCGACGCGGAGGAGTGGTTCGGAGCTCATTGTCAGTCGTCGATTCGCGGATCGAGGGCGTCCTGCAGGCCGTCGCCGAACAGGTTGAAGCCCATGATGGTGATCATGATCGCCAGCCCCGGCCAGATCGAGAGCCAGACGTTCGAGTGCATGTAGCCGTGGGAGACCTGGAGCATCTGGCCCCAGTCCGGGGTCGGCGGCTGTGCGCCGTAGCCGAGGAAGGAGAGGCCGGCGACGATGAGGATCGTCACGCCGATCTGCAGCGTCGCGTACACGAGCACCGGCGCGAAGCTGTTCGGGACGACGTGTCGCAGGATGATCTCGCGGTCCTTCACACCGGCCGCCCGCGCCGCCTCGATGTAGTCCATCTCGCGGACGCTCAGGACGCGGCTCCGGATGATGCGGGCGAAGACGGGGATGAACGCGATCCCGACGCCGAGCACCGCGTACCAGATGTTCGCGCCGCCGACGAAGACGGTGAAGACGATGATGAGGATCAGCGGCGGGATCGCGTAGATCGTCTCGACGATCCGCATCAGGACGTCGTCGACCCGACCGCCGTAGTAGCCGGCGACGGCGCCGACGAGCGTCCCGCCGGCGAGGCCGATGAACGTCGAGGCCAGCCCGACGAACACCGACACCTTCGTCCCGTAGACGATCCGCGTGAAGTAGTCCCGGCCGGTGTGGTCGGTTCCCAGCGGGTGCTCGAGCGTGCCGCCGGCCGGCAGCGGGTTCCACGGCTGGTCGGCCAGCGGGAAGTACGGCGGCATGTGCGCGGTGCCCTCGCCGGGCGGCGGGATCCGGGTGGGGTGGTCGAAGATGGGGAGCGCCCGCGCAAATGTGTAATCAGACAGGCGGCCGGCGGTCAGCGTCGAGAGGTTGCTGTCGACGAGCGCGTACACCGCGACGAACAACACGGTCGTCACGACGTACAGCCCCCAGCGGGCCGTCGTGTCCCGCTTGATCCGCGCGACGGTGTGGCGCCAGCCCACGCGGGCTTCGACGTCCTCGCGGGCGGTCGCCGCGTCCCTGCTCTCGAAGTCGGATTCGCTTACTGCCATGCTTACGTTTACTCGCGTTCTCCGTAGGTCACTCGCGGGTCGACGTACGCGTACGAGATGTCGGTGATGATGACGCCGACCACGAACAGCACGCCGAGGATGATCGTGATGCCCATCACGAGCTGGTAGTCGTTCTGCGAAATCGCGTTGACGAACAGCCGCCCCATGCCGTTGATGTTGAACACCGTCTCGACCAGCACCGCGCCGCCAAGCGCCGTCGACAGGTTGAGTCCGACGATGGTGATGATCGGCAGCTGGGCGACGTTGAAGGCGTGCTTTCGCAGGATCGTTCGCTCCGGCACGCCGTAGGCCCGCGCCAGCTTGACGTACTCGCCCTGCAGCGACTCGATCATCTGCGTGCGTTCGACGCGCATGATCGTCGCCATCTGCAGGGTCCCCAGCGCGATCATCGGCAACAGCAGGTGTCTGAGCGACTGGTAGTACAGCTCGAGGTGGCCGTCGATCGACGGGTAGGTGCTCGGCGGCCGCCACGGGTATATCAGCCCGCTCGAGGGGAGCCAGCCGAGCTTGACCGCGAAGATGAGGATCAGCACGATGCCGATCCAGAACGACGGCGTGCTGACGCCGATCAGGGCGACGATCCGCGAGACGTGATCGGTCGGCTCGTTGCGCCGATCGGCGGCGATAATGCCGAGCGGAATCGCCGACGCGAGCGCGAACGCGTACGCCGACAGCACCAGCAGGAGCGTCGGCCCGATCCGCTCGAGCACCAGCTTCGAGACCGGGCGCTGGTGGTAGATGCTCTGGCCGAGGTCGCCCCGCAGGATTCCGGCCATGTACGTCACGTACCGCTCGTGGAGCGGTCGATCGAGTCCGTACCGTTGTTCGATCGCCCTGATCAGTTCCTCGTCGTGCTCCTGTCCCTGGAGCATGAGGCTGACTGGATCGCCCGGCCCCAGATTCGCCAGCAGGAACGTGATGACGGAGATGCCAATCAGGACGGGGATCGCCTGTGCGAGCCTGAAGAGCGCGTACTTGAGCAGTTTCATGTCGGGGTCGGTCGAGCGTGAGCGTGTGCCCGTCGGCGTCGAACGACGGCGGACGCGGCCGCCGGGTCGCTCCGCGAGCGTCTCACTCCATCGAGACGTTCGCGTGGTCGGCGACCAGGTCCGGGTTCCGCGTCACCTCGGGGTGGGCCTGGAGGTCCTGCACGTAGTCGCGGGAGGCCATCGTGTTGTCCTGCGTGAACGCGGGGAGGGCGGGGAGTTGTTCGACGATCTCTCGGATGACGGGTTCGTAGATGTCGTACCGTTCCTCCTGGCCGGCGGTGTTGCGTCCCTCCGCGATCGCCTCGTGGAAGCCGTCGCTACCCTCGTAGTAGTGACCCTGATTCACCCCCGCCTGGCTCTCGTGGAACAGCGGGTAGAGGTAGAAGTCCGGGTCGGGGCCGCCGGTCCAGCCCAGCAGGTACATGTTGTAGTCGTCGGCGTTGCCCGAGGTGTAGGTGTCCACGAGCGTCGCGAAGTCGAGCACCTGCACGTCGGCGCCGTAGCCGATCGAGTCCAGTCGGGTGGCGATCCGCTCGGCCAGTTGCGCGCGGATCCCCTCCGGCGTGATGATCGTCGGCGTGAAGTCGTCGGGCGCGTGCTCGTCGAGCAGCGCCTGGGCCTCGTCGGGGTCGTAGCTCGGCAACATCTCCTGGTACTCGTCCTGGGGGAACCCCCAGACCTCGTTGACGACGGGAGGAATCGGGCTGTACATCGGCGAGGTCACGTTCCCCGCGTTGGACTCGATGAAATCCGACATCGAGAACGAGTGGGCGATCGCCCGCCGCACTTCGGGGTTGGTCGTCGGCCCCTCGTTGCAGTTGAACGCCATGTACATGAACGACGGGCTCTCGGACGAGTGGAGGTTGATCCCCTCCTCGTTCTCGAGGACGTCCCAGTCGTCGTTCGGAATGCCTGCGATGGCGTCGGTGTTTCCGGCGCGGATGTCGGACACCCGTCCCGCGTCGTCGTCGTGGGCCACGAACCGAACGCGCTGGAGGTTCGGCACGGGCTCGTCCCAGTAGTCCTCGTTGCGTTCGATCTCGACGTACTCGTTCTCCTGGAGTTCGGCGAACTTGAAGGGGCCGGAGCCGACCGGATCCCTGTTGAACGCCTCGCGGTCCTCGGTCCGGACGTCCTTCGGCACCACCGTCACTCCCATCGTCGCGAGTTCGAACGGGCCGTAGGGGTCGTCGCCGAGATCGACCTGCAGCTGATAGTCGTCGATGACCTCGGTGCTCTCGATCATGTCGTACTCGGAGGCGTTCTCCGTCTCCTCCTCGACGGGCGCGGTGAACGAGTGGGCCACGTCCGTAGCGGTCACCTCGTTCCCGTTGTGAAACGTCGCGCCCTCCTCGAGTTCGAAGATATAGCGCGTCCCGTCCCGTTCGACGGTCGGCTCGCCCGCCGCGAGCTTCGGCTGGAGCTCGAGCCCTTCGCCGTACTCGTAGAGGCCGTCGAAGACCAGCTGTATCACCTGAAAGCTGTAGGCGTCGTTCGAAACGACGGGGTCGAACTGCTCCTCCCGCGATTGTTCCTGCGTGAAGTGGAACCGGTTGCTGCCGTCGCCGCCGCCACCGTTTCCGCCGCCGCCGCCACCGATGCACCCTGCGATGAGCGCCGCCGAGACGGCGGCGCCCGAGCCGAGCAGCCGCCGTCGCGTAACGGTCGTCTTGTCCAGTACCATCCTGCTTGATGATACCTCTCATACTATTTTGGTATCGACAGGGTAAACCGGACAAATCGGTTCTTACCACCGGATAATTCGCCCAATACGGTACACCGTGGGCGAAAATCGTGCGTTGACGGCTCGATCCGTCCGTCGACCCGCGCGGGGTCGATCTACCTCGAGGACGCGACCGACGACCACGCTCGACCCGTGGTCTTTTTCTTCCGGCCGAACACACGGATTCAGTATGCACTACCGCGCCGTCGAGACCGCGGAGGAGTACGTCGCCCGCCTCGAGACGGGGGCCGACTGGCGGGCCGAGATCGAATCGCTCGCCGACGAAGTCGAGGCCGACGCGGCCTGGTTTACCGCGCTCGGCGCCGTGCAGGACGCCGAACTCTGGTTCTACGATCAGGAGGAGTGCGAGTACTACCCCATCGAGTTCGACGAACCGCTCGAGGTGGCCAGTTGCGTCGGCAACGTCTCCCTGCTGGAGGACGACCGGTTCGCCCACACCCACGCCGTGCTTTCCGACGACGAGGGCACGACCTACGCCGGCCACCTGAACGAGGGGACGGTCTGGGCCGGCGAGGTCCACATGCGCGTCTTCGAGGAGCCCCTCGAGCGCGAATACGACGAGACGACCGAACTGGACCTCTGGCTCTGACATGCGCGAGGAAGACGAACGGTACTTCCAGACGCTCGAGTCCCGCCTCGACGAGGCCTTCGAGGTCGCCGAGACGGCCAAAGAGCGCGGCGCCGACCCCGAACCCGAGGTCGAGATTCCGACCGCGCG
This sequence comes from Halopiger thermotolerans, assembly GCF_054654555.1. Taxonomy (NCBI): domain Archaea; kingdom Methanobacteriati; phylum Methanobacteriota; class Halobacteria; order Halobacteriales; family Natrialbaceae; genus Halopiger; species Halopiger thermotolerans. Next base: position 42,934 of record NZ_BAAIEU010000002.1, read on the forward strand.
GGACATGGCCGACCGCGTCGAGAACATCCTCGGGATCGACGGGGTCGCCGAGCGGGTCCGCGAACTCGAGGGCGAAATGTCCCGCGAGGAAGCGGCGCTCGAACTCGCCGAGGACTTCGCCGAGGGCCGCGTCGGCGACTACGAGACCAAGGCGGGGAAGGTCGAGGGCGCCGTTCGAACGGCGGTCGCCCTGCTGACCGAGGGGGTCGTCGCAGCCCCCATCGAGGGGATCGACAAGGTCGAAATCCTCGAGAACGACGACGGGACGGAGTTCGTCAACGTCTACTACGCCGGTCCGATCCGCTCGGCGGGGGGTACCGCGCAGGCCCTCTCGGTGCTCGTTGCCGACTACACCCGCGCGCTCGTGGGGATCGACGGGTACAAGGCCCGCGACGAGGAGATCGAGCGCTACGCCGAGGAGATCGCCCTCTACGACAAGGAGACCGGTCTCCAGTACACGCCCAAGGACAAGGAGACGAAGTTCATCGCGAAGCACATGCCGATCATGCTGGACGGCGAAGCGACGGGCGACGAGGAGGTCTCCGGCTTCCGCGACTTGGAGCGGGTCGACACCAACAGCGCCCGCGGCGGGATGTGTCTGGTCCTCGCGGAGGGGATCGCCCTCAAAGCGCCGAAGATCCAGCGTTACACCCGCAACCTCGAGGAGGTCGACTGGCCGTGGCTGCAGGACCTGATCGACGGCACCTACTACGACGATGCAGGCGACGAGGAAAGCGACGACGGCGACGAGAGCGATGACGGCGCCGACGAAGAAGCAGATGCCGACGAAGCCGATGTGGACGAGGAAGGTGCCGAATCCGACGAGCCGCAGGGACCCCCGCGCGTCGACGAGTCCAAGAAGTTCCTCCGGGACCTGATCGCCGGCCGCCCCGTCTTCTCCCACCCCTGCGCCCAGGGTGGTTTCCGGCTGCGCTACGGTCGCGCGCGCAACCACGGCTTCGCGACCGCCGGCGTCCACCCCGCCGCGATGCATCTGGTCGACGACTTCCTCGCGACCGGGACCCAGATCAAGACCGAGCGGCCCGGCAAAGCGGCGGGAGTCGTCCCCGTCGACTCCATCGAGGGCCCGACCGTCAAACTCGCCAACGGCGACGTCCGCCGGATCGACGACCCCGAGGACGCCCTCGAGATCAGAAACGGCGTCGAGAAGATCCTCGATCTCGGGGAGTATCTGGTCAACTACGGCGAGTTCGTCGAGAACAACCACCCGCTCGCGCCGGCCTCCTACACCTACGAGTGGTGGGTGCAGGACCTCGAGGAAGCCGGCGCGGACGTCCAGGCGCTGGAGGACGATCCCCGAATCGACCTCGAGTTCCCCGATCCCGAGGAGGCCCTCGAGTGGGCCGTCGAGTACGACGCGCCCCTCCATCCGGAGTACACCTACCTCTGGCACGACATCTCGGTCGAGGCCTTCTGCGACCTCGCGGCGGCGGTCGCCGAGGGGCGGATCGAGGAGGACGGCGACGGCAGCGTGAACGGCAACGGCGACGACAGCATCCTCGTCCTCGAGTACGACGAGGCTGTCGCCGACGCCCTCGAGACGATCGTCATCGAGCACCGCCAACGCGAGGGCGAGGACCGCATCGAGATCGACGACTGGCGGCCGTTCGTCCGCACCGTCGGCTGCGAGCCCCGACAGGCGGTCGCCGATGGCGCCGCGCTTGAGCCGGATCCCGACGGTCGCGGCGAGGAGCCGGAACGCGAGCCCGAATCCGATCCTGAGGAACCCACCGTCGAACTCGAGCGCACGTGGACCGACGATGACCTCTCCGAACGGGCCCGCACCTGGGGCCACGAGGAGGCGGGCGACAACGCCATCGAGGCGGTCAACGAGGTCGCCCCCTTCGAGGTTCGCGAGCGCGCACCCACCCGAATCGGGAACCGGATGGGTCGGCCCGAAAAATCGGAGAGCCGCGACCTGAGCCCCGCCGTCCACACCCTGTTCCCGATCGGCGAGGCCGGCGGCACGCAGCGCAACGTCGCCGACGCCGCGAAGCACGCCGAGACGATGTCGGATACGCCGGGCGTCGTCGAAGTCCAGGTCGGCCGCCAGCGCTGTCCCGACTGCGCGACGGAGACGTTCAAGAACCGCTGTCCCGACTGCAACGCCCGCACCGAGCCAGACTACCGCTGTCCGGACTGCGAGGACTCCCTCGAGCCCGACGAGGCCGGCCGCGTCGAGTGCGACCGCTGCGAGCGCGAGGGAACCTGCGTCGAAACCCGCGAGATCGACGTCAACGAGGAGTACCGGTCGGCGCTCGAGTCGGTCGGCGAGCGCGAGAACGCCTTCGACATCCTCAAAGGCGTCAAGGGGCTGTCCTCGACGAACAAGATCCCCGAACCCATCGAGAAGGGGATCCTGCGGGCCAAACACGACGTCTCGGCGTTCAAGGACGGCACCGTCCGCTACGACATGACCGACCTGCCCGTGACGGCAGTTCGGGCCAGCGAACTCGACGTCGACGTCGGCCAACTCCAGGCGCTGGGGTACGAGGAGGACATCCACGGCGAGCCGCTGACCCACGAGGACCAGCTGGTCGAACTCAAGGTCCAGGACATCGTCCTCTCGGACGGCGCCGCCGAGCACATGATGCAGACCGCCGACTTCATCGACGACCTCCTCGAGCAATATTACGGCCTCGAGCCGTTCTACGAGATCGAGGACCGGCAGGACCTCGTGGGCGAACTCGTCTTCGGCATGGCGCCGCACACGAGCGCCGCAACTGTCGGACGAGTGATCGGTTTCACCAGCGCGGCCGTCGGATACGCGCATCCGTACTTCCACGCTGCGAAACGGCGCAACTGTGACGGCGACGAGGACTGCGTCATGTTGCTCCTCGACGGGCTTCTCAATTTCAGTAAGTCGTTCCTGCCGGACAAGCGCGGCGGCAAGATGGACGCCCCGCTCGTCATGTCCTCCCGCATCGATCCCTCCGAGATCGACGACGAAGCCCACAACATGGACATCGTCTCGCAGTACCCCCGGGAGTTCTACCTCGCGACCCGCGAGCAGGCCGATCCCGAGGAGGTCGACATCCAGATCGCCGAAGAAACGCTCGGCACGGACGGCGAGTACACCGGCTTCGAGCACACCCACGACACCACCGACATCGCGATGGGGCCCGACCTCTCCGCCTACAAGACGCTGGGCTCGATGATGGAGAAGATGGACGCCCAGCTCGAGCTCTCGCGGAAGCTCGAGGCCGTCGACGAGACCGACGTCGCCGAGCGGGTCATCGAGTACCACTTCCTGCCGGACCTGATCGGCAACCTGCGGGCCTTCTCGCGCCAGGAAACCCGGTGTCTCGACTGCGGCGAGAAGTTCCGCCGGATGCCCCTGACCGGCGAGTGCCGGGAGTGTGGCGGCCAGGTCAACCTCACCGTCCACCAGGGGTCGGTGAACAAGTACATGCAGACCGCGATCCAGGTCGCCGAGGAGTACGACTGCCGCGACTACACCAAACAGCGCTTAGAGGTCCTCGAGCGCTCGCTCGAGAGCATTTTCGAGAACGACAAGAACAAGCAAAGCGGGATCGAGGACTTCATGTAGAACGAAATTTTGCTCTGTGGGCCAGCGAGGGTGGCTCTCGGCAAAATTTCGATTACAAGTACACCTCCTTCCGTTCGCTCGTTCGCGTCGCTCTCTCGCTCACATCAGTCGTCGGCCCGCTCACGGCTGCGCCGGTCGCGGTTCCGAGGCGGCAGTGCCGCCTCGCTTCGCTCGCTCGCGGTCGGTGACGGTGTGAACGCCTGCCCTCCCCCGAGTCGCGCGGATCGCCGCAGTCGCGGTAACCGCGCTCCCGGCCACCGTTTGTAACCCGACCGGTATCTCATACTGGCGTTCGTTCGGCTCTCGGACCCGCCAGCGGCCGCTCGCACAATGCGCGCTGTGTCTTTATCCGCATTGGCGGCGGACGTTCGGGCATGGTCGAAACTGGCGAGACACCGGCGAAGGAGGGCGACGCGGAGGCCGTCGAGGAGGTTCACGACATCAACCTGGGACAGAAGGTCTACGACGAGGACGGCAACGCGCTCGGGCGCGTCCGCGGACTCGAACAGAGCGGCTTCTTCGTCACGACCCGCGAGGGCGCCGAAGGGATGAGCGTCGAACACGCCCGCTCGGGTCACGAGTTCGGTGAGGCCCACCTGATGTGGCGCTGCATGGAGTGCGGCCAGATGGGCGACATCGACGACGGGCTGCCCGAGGAGTGCCCGAACTGCGGCACCGAACGGGAGAACCTGATGTACTGGACCGAAGACTGAGCCCCAGCACTCGAGTCCCCTGCCGCACCGGCGCTCGAGCCGCCTTTTTCGCGTCTGCTCGAGCCACGTGTGTCTCTCACGCGAGCGGGCGCGATCGCGACGGAAATCTGGCGGAGAGCCCTGCGTCCGTCGGTCCGGTTCTCTCTCCTGTTCAGGAAACTCGCGGATTCTATATAGCACGTTAGGATTTATGATCGCTCGAGACCTCGTTTTCTAGCGGTGATTCACGTGGCCGAAGAACGACCCCAGCTCACGTTCGGAACAACGGTCTACACCGAGGACGGCACCGAAATCGGCCAGATTCGCGGCGTCGACGAGGACGGCCTCTACATCTCGCTCCGAGAGGGGATACAGGGGCTGAGCGTCGAACACGTCCGCTCCGGCCAGCGCTTCGGCGAGGCCGAACTGATGTGGCGCTGCTGGGAGTGCGGCGAGATGGGCCGCCTCGAGGACGACGTTCCGGACGCGTGTCCGAACTGCGGCGCCGAACGCGAGGAACTGTACTACTGGACCGAGGACTGACGCCGTTCGCCGGGCGGGCGAACGGCGACGAAAACCGTTTTTACCGCGCTCGGTTCACCTCGTGGCATGGACGTGCTCGTGTTCGGCGCCGGAAGCCTGGGAAGTCTCGTCGGCGGCCTGTTGGCCCGCGAGCACGAGGTCACGCTTGTCGGTCGCGAGGATCACGTTACGGCGGTTCGCGAGTCAGGGCTCCGTCTCGAGGACGAGACGGGCGACGCGCCCCTCGAGACGCCGACGACCGTCCGACCAGCCGCGACGACCGACGGACGGCACCGCGAGGCCGACCTCGCGATCGTCGCGGTCAAGGCCTTCGACACCGGGACGGCCGCCGACGCGCTCGCGACGGGCTCGTTCGACGCCGTGCTCTCCCTCCAGAACGGGCTAGGGAACGAGGCGCTCCTCGCGAGCCGCCTCGGCGGTCCGACGCCCGTACTCGCCGGCACGGCGACCTACGGTGCGCTGTACCGCGGGCCGGGTCGGGTCGCCTGCACCGGCGTCGGCGAGATCGCCCTCGGCGCTCGCGATGGCGGCGAATCGCCGGTCGCCGATCGAATCGGTGCGGCGTTTACGGCGGCGGGACTCGAGACGACGGTCGCGACGGACATGCCGCGCCGGCTGTGGAAGAAAGTCGCCGTTAACGCCGGCATCAACGCGGTAACGGCGCTTACGGCGACGAGTAACGGCGCCGTGCTCGAGGCGCCGGCGAACGACGTGGCGCGAGCGGCGACGCGGGAGGCGGCCCGCGTCGCTCGAGCCTGCGACGTCCGGCTGTCGAACCGCGAGGCGGTCGCCGCGATGGAGCGGGTCGCCGAGACGACCGCCGCGAACGCGTCGTCGATGCGCCGGGACCTCGAGTCCGACCGCCGGACCGAAATCGACGCGATAAACGGCGCCGTGGTCGATCGAGCGGCCGAGGAGGGGCTCGAGGCCCCGACGAACCGAACGCTGGCGGCGCTCGTTCGAACGTGGGAGCGCGGCCGGAACCTGCGCTGACCGGGCCGTCGGCTCGCGGACGAGGCGCTACTCGCGAAAAACAACGAAACGGATAGCGTCCGGAGACGACTTAGAACGGCGCTTCGGGGCCTTCGTCGGGCTCGCCGTCGTCGTCGACGGTTTCGCCGGGGAACGACGGCTCCATGCCGCCGCCCATGTCGCCACCGCCACCGTCCATGCCGGTGTGGGCGTTGACCTGCTCGATCTCCGGAATCTCCTTGACCATGCGGCTCTTGATCGCCTGAATCGTCATCGGTGAGATGCCACAACCGCTGCAGGCGCCGCCCAGCGCGATCGAGACCTCGCCGCTCTCGCGGTCCAGGTCCTGAATCGCCGCGCTGCCGCCGTGCATCTGGATCTGCGGGAAGTTGCGTCGCAGGAAGTTCGCGACGCGCTCTTCGAGGTCGTCTCCGTCCTGGGTTTCGGTGCTCATAGAGAGCCCTTGGGCGTGAGTCCCCCTAAACCTTCCGTCCTACCCGTTCGCCGGTCGAGCGAAACGGCCGCGAGAGCCGCCGCGACGGCCGTTCGAGCCGCCGCGATCGCCGCCGGGTCGTCCGCCCGTTCGGGCTCGACGCCGCCTCACTCGAAGTCGAACACTCGTCGAAGCTCCGTCTCGATCTCCTCGACGTGGTTCTCGAGGACCTCCTCGAACCGTTCCTCCTCGACGAGAACGCCGGAAATCCGATCGTACGGGTCGTCGGGGAGCTCTACGCGGAACTCGCCGTCGCCCTCGTAGAATGGTTCGCTCTCGTTCAGGACCTGCTGGTCGATCGCGTGGACCAGTTCGGAGTCGTAGCGGTCGTTCATCCGGTTGAACGCGTTCTTGTACGCCTGCTGGAGTTCCGGGAAGTAGTTGGCGTACTTGTCTTCGAACTTCTCGGGGTCGAAGTCGGCCATACCGGAATACACCGCGAGCGACGACAAAAGTCGGACGATCGGTCGCGGCGAATCGCCGCCGCGACGACCGTTAGGGATTCGTTACCAAGACACTTCGACCCGTTGAATCGGTACCGACCGCCTACAAACCTGACTGCGTACGCAAGCGGAACGAACACCCCCGGCCCAACCGTTAATACGAATCACATGTCCATCGATCAGCGACCCATTCCGTCGGAAGCGTTACCGCCGGGATGGGGCGCCGCAGAACTCCGCGACGGGCGGTTCGCCTATCGATACTGCCAGCCGCCGATCGAACTCGTCGCGGACCGAACCACGACCGACCGCTGTCATCCTCGGCTCGGGCTCGGTTACTGCTGGGAACTGCGCTATCGGTACTCGCTGCGCGATCGATCCGTCTCGGAGGCCATCGGCCGCGTCTCGACCAGACGCGCCGCCGTCGAGGGCCTGCTAAAGAGCATGCGCGAGGTCCACGCCATGGCCGAGTCGATCGAGGATCCGTTCGACGTCTCCGCGATCCTCGAGCGCGTCTCGCTCCCGGCGCTCGTCCCGGACGACCGCTCGAGAACCGCCGCCGCCGACGCCGACGAAGCGTGACGTAACGGCGCCGCTTCGCCGTTTTTACCGCCGCACTGACGACCGACCACCGTCTGCGTCACGCCCGTCGAACCAGGTGGTCGCGAACCGTTCGTTGACACTCCCGGCAGACCCGGTACAGGCGCGTGAGCGTCGCGAGAACCGGATACCGGGAATCGAACGACGCGTACACCGCTTCCACGAGCGTTCGGTACGGCACGTCGTCGGCGTCACGAACCGGCTCCTGTAACCGCCTCTGTCGCTCCTCGAGGACCGTCGTCAGCCGGTCGCAAAACCCCTCGAGCCGGTCGTGTTTCGCCCGCAACTCGTCGAACCCGTACTGCTGCAGCGACTCCGAGGCGGTCGATCGAAGCCACGCGACGATCGGATCGAGGTCGTCGATGAGCGCCTCGAGGCGCTCGGCTTCGGTCTCGAGGGCCGCCTGCAGTCGCTTGGCTTCCAGCCGCCGCGTCGTCGCCGCCTCGACGACGGCGGTTTTCAGCTCCGCGGTCCAGGTCGCGTTCGTCGTCAGCGCGACCGCGATGTCCCGCGAGAACTCCGCCGCGAGCGCCCGAATGACCGACTCCTCGCCGTCGATCTCGACGGTGGTGTTGGGGACGATCGTCTCGAGGAACGTCTGCCGGACGACGGCGCAGGGGTCCGGCGTCGGCCCCGCCCCGGCGACCCGCGACGTCATCGCCGTCGGCGTCGCCTGTGCGACCGGGCCGGCCGCCGTCGCGGCGGGTCCCGCCGGCAGTTCGCGGACGCGAGCGGCGAACGTCTCGAACGCGTCGATCCGGTCCGCGACCGTCGCCCGCTGTTCGGCGACGCACTCGAGCGCGCGGTGGACGTCCGTCGTCGTCGCCGCCGTGTCGTCGGTCTCGGCGGTCACGGTTCGGTCCCCTCCGCGACGCAGATCAGCCCGTCCGCCGCCGCGTCGGTCGTCAACACGAGGCGCCAGTCGTCGTCGCCGAGCGCGTTCGCCTCGCTGACCCCGAGCGGCGGGCGGCGATCGGGTTCCGGTTTCGGTTCCGCTTTCGTTTTCGTTCCCGCGTCCGCTGCCGCCGTCCGCCGGAGCAGGTCGATCCCGATCGGAAGCGTCGGAAACCGCCGCTCGCTGCTCTCCATCGCGTACCCGCGCAGGTAGACGACCCAGGCGTCGCCGCCGGCCTCGAGCGGGCGGCGAACGACCCCGTACTCGGAGATCAGCGACAGCGAGTGTAAGTGCTCGAGGCTCGCTTCGACCGGGTCCTCGATCTCGGCCTCGGCCGCCGACACCTGTACCGGCGACAGGTTCCGCGCCGCCGCCTCGAGCACGCCGACGCGCTCGCTCGGCGCGAGGTGGCGCTCCAGTTCCGTCGCCATGCTCTCGAGCAACACCAGACAGAGGGCGTCCGGGTCGGTCACGGCCTCCGCGGCGGCGAGGTACGTGTCCATGATCGCGCTCTCGGCGGCGGCGTGGTCGCGCGCCGAGAGCGCCTCGAAGACGGCCCCCGAGACGTCGTGGCAGAAGCCGATCAGCGGCTGTCGCCCGCGGTCGGTCACGTCCCGCGAGCGGCCGTCGGCCGACTCGGCGCCGCTCGAGACGGGCGGCGCCCGATCGGTCGCCGGGTCCTGTCCCTCCTGACAGACGACTGGATCGTAAAACGGGAGCTGCGGGTCGTACCGACGCAGCGCGGCCCGGTACTGCTCGGTCGCTCGCACGGCCTCGACCGCGGCTTCGCGGGTGGGAAACCGCTTGCCCGCGACGGGAACCGGCCGCTCGCCGGACCGAGCGCAGACGACGTAGTACTCGCCGCTGTCGCTCGCTAACTGTTCGATCTGCTCGCGTATCTCTCGCAGTGTCGTTCCGACCATGGTACTGGGTTCCTGTGGCGTTCGAGTCGGATCTGGACCCGTTCGTCGCGATCCGCGCAGCAATCGCCTTCGAACCGGCGAGTTCGCTTTCGGATCGCGCCTCGCTCATGATTTAGGCCAACCTAAAGGAAGATAAGTCTACTGGATTTTAGGCGGGCCTAAGAAGCGGGGTATGTCGATAGGTTTCCGTCAGAACCGACGTGGCGACTCTACAGTCCGTTTTCGTCGACCGTGTCCCGATCCTCGCCGCGTAGCCTCCTCGAGTCACGATCGGTCGGCGGCTACGTTGACGGCGTTCGAATGCAGTATAAATCACATTACGATATACCAAATCGATCGTCGCTTCCCGGTCGGCAACACAGCGTTTATGCTGTCCAACGGGCTATTAGCCGTATCTCCCCGCCCCTATGACGACCCAGATTCCGTTCCACATCGATTTTCACGTCCACTCCGACGATTCCTACGACGGCCACGAACCCGTCGAACTCATCCTCGAGCACGCGGCGGACATCGGTCTCGACGGGGTCGTCATCACCGACCACGACGAGATCAGTGAGTCGCTGCGGGCCGCCGAACTGGCCCCCGAGTACGGGTTGATCGGCATTCCGGGGGTCGAGGTCTCGACGAAACACGGCCACCTGCTGGCGATCGGCGTCGAGGAACGTCCCGAGCCCGGCCAGCCGGTCACGGAGACCGTCCAGGCAGTTCGCGACCTCGGCGGCGTCGCGATCGTCCCCCATCCGTTCCAGCGCAGTCGCCACGGCATTCGAAAACGCCACGTCGAGGACGTCGACGCCATCGAGACCTACAACTCGATGCTCTTTACCGGCTACCGGAACCGCCGCGCGAGAACCTTTGCCCGTCGCCGCGACTACCCCGAGATCGGCGCCAGCGACGCCCACTACCTACCCAACGTCGGCAAGGCCTACACCGAGGTGCTCGTGACGCCGAGCGCCGAGAACCCGACCCGCGCCGACATCGACGGCGACGAACTCGTCGAGGCCATCCTCGACGGGCGGACTCAGATCCGCGGGAAACGAACGCCGATCCGCAAGAGCGCCGTCCAGTACGCGAAGGGGGCGGTCCGGAAGGGAACCTTCGTGGTGACCTCCCACGCGCCGCTCGTGCCGACGGTGCCGTCGTCGATGGAGCGCTCTCGCTCACGGTCTCGTTCGTAAGTCGCGGTCGCCCGCGGGAGGCGTCGCTCGGCTCAGGACAGCTGTTCGCCGACGATGTCGTCGGCCAGTTCGACGAACTCCTCCTCGCGACCGATCGGGACGGTCGCTCCGGCCGCGACGTCGTGACCGCCGCCGTCGCCGTCGACGGCCCGGGAGGCCTCGCCCATTACGACCGAGAGATCCAGCCCCTTGCGGACGAGCGAGTGGGTCCCGCGCGCCGAGACCTTGACCTCCTCGTCGTTTTTCTGCGCGAAGGCGACGATCGGCTTCGAGCGGCTGATCCCCTCGTTGCCCATCGCCATCCCCGCGACGATGCCGACGATCGTCTCGCGGATGCGGTCGCCCGCGTGGAACCACTGGACGTTATCCTCGTGAGTCACGCCCTCCCGCGTGACGAGGTCGATCCCCTCCGAGAGGTTCCGCCGGTGGTTTCGCAGGAGGGTCCGGGCCCGCTCGAGCGCGCCCTCGCGGTCGCCGAGACAGACCCCGAGGCCGACGTCGGCCCGCTCGTAGCGGGCGGTCGCGTTCAGCAGCGTCGAGAACTCGCTGGCGTCGCGCAGTTCGGTGCCGACGGGCTCCTCGCAGAGGACGTAGGCGGTGCCGACGAGGCTCTCGATCTTCGTCGCGGGAACTCCCCGCGAGACGGCTCGCTTGACGAGCGCGCTGGCGACGGTCCGCTTTTCCTCGTTCGAGAGGTCGGCCCACCGGCGCCACTCGCCGTCCCGTTTCAACTCGAGGTCGAGGTCCTCGAGGAACTGCAGGGCGCCGGCTTCGTCGTTCGAAATACCCGGAATGCGGACGTCGGTGGCGTACTCGAGCAGTTTCGGGAGCGGCCGGGTCTGCTTTCCATAGAGCGCGAGGTCCTTGCCGGTCTCGAGGACGCCGGCGTCGACGCCCTCGGCGACGATCTGCTCGTTCGCGCCGTGGAGTTCGCCGCCGGAGGCCTGCATGTCGCCGACGGCGCCGACGACCGCGAGGGCCGCGAGGTCGCGGTTGTCGGCGCGCGCGGGCGTTCCTGACTCCGTCGAGACGGCGCCGCCGTCCGCCGCGACCGACTGATCGGCCTCCTCGGCGAGCGCCCGCGCGAGCACGTAGCTCGCGCCGGCGCCCGACAGCTCCGAGGCGCCGTCGATCCCGAACAGGAGCGGATTGAGGTGGTACTCGGTTTCGCGGTCGGCGGGCTGGTGGTGGTCAGCGATGACGGGCGTGAAATCGCCCGCGTCCTCGTGGTCGCCGATGATATCGAGTTGGCCGCTCCCGAAGTCGGTAAAGAGGACGGTGTCGTAGTCGGTCGCCGCAATCGAAGCGACGGCGTCCGCGTCGAGTTGCTTCTCGAAGACCGTCTCGAAGGGGATCGCCGCGCGCTCTAAGGCCTGTGCGGCGATCGCGGCGCTGGTCAGTCCGTCGGCGTCGATGTGCGACGCCAAGAGGACGCGATCGGCCTCGCACAGCCGTCGCGCACAGCGGGTCGCCGGCTCCTCGAGTTCGGGAATCGGCCCAGCCATCGAAGTGTTCTTGGGACGGCTTTCGTGATAAAGTCGCGGACTCCGTCTGCGGCGGTCGATCGGCGCCCGGCGCCGCCTGAACCGTCGGTGCCGCCGGCGCGGCCGGTCAGTCCTCGCGCGTTGCGTCGACGGTCTCGCGCGCGAGCCGCTCGAACGTGGCTTCGCTCGCCACTAGATCGACCGCGATGTCGTGCTCGGCGGCCGTCTGGCGGGTCGGCTCGCCGATGACGCCGACGGTGGCGGCCCCGAGCCCCGCGAGCGCCTCCTCGCGGATGCCGCGCTCGGCGGCGGCCTCGAGGAAGTGTTCGACCGTCAGCGACGAGGTGAAGCAGGCGGCGTCGAGCTCGCCGGCTGCGGCCAACTCCGCCGAGCGGCCGCTATCGTCGGGGCGAACCAGGCGGTAGAGCACCGTCTCGTGGACGTACGCGCCGGCGTCCTCGAGGCCCTCGAGCAGGACGGGGCTGCCGTGGTCGCTGCGGGCGACCTCGACGCGGGCGCCCGCGACGCGGTCTTCGAGCGCGGTAACGAGGCCGCTCGAAGTGAACTCCTCGGGGACGAGGTCGACCGCGTACCCCTCGGTCCGCAGCGCGTCGGCCGTCGCGGGGCCGATCGCGCAGACGGTCTCGTCGGTCGGCTCCCAGCCGGCCTCGGCGACGAGTTCGGCGCCGGTCTTGCTCGTGAAGACGACGTAGTCGGCGTCGGAGCGGGGCGTCGCACCGGTTCCCTCGACGGCCAGCATCGGGTCCGGGATGGGTTCGGCGCCTACGTCTTCGAGCAGACCGACGGCGTCCGCGATGCGGTCGTCGTCGGGACGGAAGACAGCGACCGTCGGCGCGTCGCCGGTCGGTTTCGCCCCTTCCTCCACCCCCTCTATCGCGCGGTCGACGGCGGGCGCGTACTCGTTCTCCAGCACGTCGACCACCGACTCGCGAGTGGCGGCGACGTCGCCGATCACCGTCACGGCCGGCGGCTTGATCCCGACCTCGTCGCGGGCCTCGACGATGGTCTCGAGGGTGCCGGTCGCGACCTGCTGTTCGGGCCAGGTGCCGCGTTCGACGAGCGCGACCGGCGTCTCGGGGTCCATGCCGGCCTCGCGCAGCGCCTCGGTGTAGTCGGGGAGCCGCTTGACGCCCATCAGGACGACGATGGTGCCGCCGGCCTCGGCTAGGGCCTCCCAGTCGATCGCCGACTCGGACTTCGTGGGGTCCTCGTGGCCGGTGACGAACGAGACCGAGGAGGCGTGGTCGCGGTGGGTGACCGGGATTCCGACGACGGCGGGGGCGGCGATCGCCGAGGTGACGCCGGGGACGACCTCGAAGGGGACCCCGTGATTCGCCAGGTACTCCGCCTCCTCGCCGCCGCGGCCGAAGACGAACGAGTCGCCGCCCTTGAGTCGGACCACCTTCTTGCCGTCGCGGGCGTATTCGACCAGCCGCTCGTTGATCTCCGACTGGGACGTTCGCTCGCCCTGGGCGTGCTTACCGACGTACTCGCAGCGTTCGTCGGGCAGCATCCCGATGATTTTCGGCCCCGGCAGCCTGTCGTGGAGGATGACGTCTGCGTCCTCGAGCAGGGCTTTCGCTCTGACGGTCAACAGCCCGGGGTCGCCGGGGCCGCTGCCGACGAGGTAGACGGTGCCGGGTTCGGCCTCGATGTCGCGTGCGTCCATCTCAGTATATCCTACCTATTTCCCCGCGGGCTTATCTTCCGAGGGAACGCCGCCAGTACTGCCGCCATCGGTGTCATCGGCGTCGCCCACGTCGTCGCCTGCGTCCTCCCGCGCCTGCTCGATCAGTTCCGCGGCGCCGCGATCGGCGAGGTCCCGCGCGAACTCGCGGGCGGCCTCGGCGTGGCGCTCGATCGGCAGGTCCCGCGTGCCAGTTACCGACTCCTCGCCGTCGCGGTCGAAGACGCTGACGGCGGCGTGGACGTACTCGCCCTGGACGACCGCGTAGATGCCCACAGGCGCGATACAGCCGCCGCCCAGTTCCGCGAGGATCGTCCGCTCGACGGTCGTCTCGACCCGGCTGCGCGGGTGGTCGATCGCCGACTGGATGTCCCGAGCCGTTTCGCCGTCGGTCGCGGTGACCGCCAGCGCCCCCTGTCCGGGTGCGGGCACGAACGTCGACGTCGGCAGTTCTTGGTAATCGACATAGTGAGCCAACCCGCTGCGCTCGAGGCCCGCGTGCGCGAGGACGATGGCGTCGTACTCGGTCTCGACCTCGCGGCCGAGGGCCTGGCGCTCGAGTTCGGAGAGGTCGTCGAACCACTCGTCGACGGTGCGGTCGTACTCGGGCTCGAAGTCCTCGTCGCCGGTGTTCGCTTTGCGCTCTTTGTCCGCCTCGGAGCGCTTCTGGTGTTCCTCTTGGAGTGCGGGCGCGAGCAGCTTCTCGAGGCGCGTATCCACGTTCCCGCGGAGGGGTTCGACCTCCAGATCGTCCCGCTCGGACAGCAGTTGCGCGCGACGCCGCAGGCTCGAGGTGCCGACGGTTGCGCCCTCGGGGAGTTCCTCGAGGGTCGAGCCGTCGGGGGTGACGAGCACGTCGCCCGGCCGTCCGCGTTCGGGGACGGCGGCGGTCACGAGGTCGTCGGGCTGCTCGGTCGGCATGTCCTTCATCGAGTGGATGGCCCCGTCGAGCTCGCCCTCGAGGACGCGTTCGTCGAGCTCGCGGACGAACGCCCCCGTCTTGCCGAGCCGATGAATGAGCTCGTCTCTGATCTGGTCCCCCGTCGTCTCGACCGTGACGAGTTCCACCTCGTACCGGCGGTCTTCCAGCGCCTCCTTCACCAGGGCGGCCTGTCGCCGGGCGAGTGTGGACCCCCGCGTCGCCAGTCGCAGCGTCCCGCGCGTTCTCATAGGCGCCAGTGGGTGCCTCGGGTATGAAAAGCGCACGCTTGTCCGGCGGTCGGGGACGCCCTCCCGTGACATCGGTCCGCGAACGACGCCGACTGAGTCGTGCAATTCCCCGGAGAGAACGACTCTCATCCGAAACTCTGCCGTTGGGTGAGAATGCCATACATAGTTTTTGCGCAACGTGTTCGGGACGTCATTTATACCTCTTGAAAAGGGTACATATGAGTGGATGACAGACACGCTGTACGATCGACTCGGTGGCGAGGACGGGATCGCCGAAGTCGTCGATCGGTTCTACGATCGCGTCGTCGCCGACGAACAGGTCGCGCACTACTTCGAGGACGTCGACATGCAGAAACAGCGCGCCCACCAGACCCAGTTCATCAGTTCCGTCGCCGGGGGTCCCGTCGAGTACACTGGCGAGGAGATGGAAGCCGCCCACGAGGACCTGGGCATCACCCCCGCGGATTTCAAGGCGATCGCGACCCACCTCGACGAGACGCTCGCGGAGTTCGACGTCGACGAGGAGGATCGGCAGGCCGTTCTCGAGGCCATCGAGCGCTACCGGGACGACATCGTTACGGTTCCGAACTGACGGAGCGAAATCGACCTCGTTTTCGAGCGCTGAGTCCGTTCACGCTCGAGGGACGTCTCCCGTGTCAATCCGCCCGGTTCGGGGAGGTGTCTCTCCTCGAGCCTCGAGGCGACGGCGCAGCACTACATCCCCATTCCCCCTAACCGCTATCCCGAACCCGTTCGCGCGTTTTTCCAGTTCGTAGGAACTCTCGGGCTATTTGACGGGGCATGACGACCGAGTACCGCCCGTCATGCAAGTAACCAGGAAGCGACTCGCCACGTTCCTCGCGGCGATTTTCGTCGTGAACCTCATCGTCATGGGCGGTGGGGCGTGGCTCTCGTACGCGAACTCGCCGGACATCCCCGATCGGATCGTCGGTCCCGACGGCGAGCCGGTCGCGACGAGCGAGGACGTCCGCGACGGGAAGGAAGCCTTCCAGGAGAACGGGCTGATGAACCAGGGGTCGATACTCGGGCGCGGGAGCTACTACGACACCGACTACACCGCCAACACGCTCGAGTTGAAGACCGAGTACATGCGCGAGTACTACGCGCAACACGAGCACGACGCCGCCTACGAGGACCTCGAGGCGTCACAGCAGGCGGCGATCGACGAGCGGGTCCGCCAGGAGCTGCAATCGAGCAACTACGATGAGACGCAGGTCGAATACTCGGCCGCCGAAGCCTACGCCCACGAGCAGGTCCGCCAGGACTACGTCGAGCGCTACCACGAGGGCGACCGCGAGCGTGGCATCCCCGAAGGGCAGATCCAGAGCGCCGAGGCGGCGGAGGACTTCGCCGACTTCGCGCTGTGGACGGCCTGGATCTCCCACACCGACCGACCGGGCTCCGAGGCCTCGTTCACCAACGACTTCCCCTACTCGCCCGCCGCGGGCAACGACGCCGGCGGTCCGGTGATGACCTGGAGCGTTATCGCGATGGTGCTTCTAGTCAGCGGCGCGGGGATCGCCATCTGGCTCTACCAGGCTATCGAACTCCCCGAGCCCGAGGCCGAGGGCGTCTCGATCCCCCACCCGAAGGAGATCGATCTGACGCCGAGCCAGCTGTTGAGCTCCAGGTTCGTCCTCATCGGGGCGCTCCTGTTCGTCGCCCAGACGCTGCTGGGCGGCTTGCTCGCTCACTACTACGTCGAGCGCGACGACTTCTTCGGGCTCCACGAGTTCCTCGGCATCGACATCCTCCAGTACCTGCCCTGGTCGATCGTCCGCACCTGGCACGTCGACCTGGGCATCCTCTGGATCGCGACGATCTGGCTCGGCGCGGGACTGTTCCTCGCGCCGCTGCTGACGGGCCGCGAGCCGCGCAAGCAGGCCCTGTACGTCAAGGGGCTGATCGGCGCCCTGCTGGTCGTCGCCGTCGGCGCGCTCGCGGGCATCTGGCTCGGCATCAACAACTTCTTCGACGGGCAGCTCTGGTGGCTGCTCGGCAACGAGGGACTGGAGTACCTGGAGATCGGGCGCGTCTGGCAGGCCGGCCTGTTGGTCGGCTTCCTCGGCTGGACCGCGCTCGTAGCCCGCGGCTTCAAGCCCTTACTCGATCGCGAACCGCGGTACGGACTGGCCCACATGATCGTCTACGCGGGCGGCTCGATCGGCCTGCTGTTCATGGCCGGCTTCCTCTACACGCCCCGGACGAACATCGTCGTGACGGAGTTCTGGCGCTGGTGGGTCGTCCACATGTGGGTCGAGGGCGTCTTCGAGTTCTTCATCCTCGTGGTGATCTCGCTGACGCTCGTCTCGATGAACCTCCTGCGCAAGCAGTCCGCGGAGAAGGCGGTCATCTTCCAGGCCGCCCTCGTCATGGGTAGCGGCATCATCGGCGTCTCCCACCACTACTGGTGGGCCGGCCTCCCCGAGGTCTGGCTGCCGATCGGCAGCGTCTTCTCGACCATCGAGTTCGTTCCGCTGCTCTTTATCCTCTACGAGGCACTTGGCCAGTACCGCGCCATGGACGGCGCGTCGAAGGACTTCCCCTACCGGATGGTCTTCTACTTCATCGTCGCCTCGAGCGTCTGGAACTTCTTCGGTGCGGGCGTCATCGGCTTCTTCATCAACCTGCCGGTGATCAGCTACTTCCAGAGCGGGACCTACCTCACGGTCGCCCACGCCCACGGCGCGATGTTCGGCGCCTTCGGCTTCCTCGCGATGGGGATGGCCGTCTACATCCTCCGGGTGACCACTCGCGAGTCCCACTGGTCCGAGCGTCGCCTGACCTGGTCGTTCTGGCTGTGCAACGCCGGGCTCGCGCTGATGCTGTTCCTGTCGCTGCTGCCCGTCGGCTTCCTCCAGCTCGAGACCGCGTTCACGCAGGGGTACGCCGCTTCGCGCAGCCTCGAGTTCTACAACAGCGGCATCGTTCAGACGCTGTTCTGGCTGCGCATGCCCGGCGATACGCTGCTGATCGCCGGCGCGGCGATCTTCGCCTGGGACGTGGTCGCGAAGCTACTGTTCCAGCGGAAGCCGACCGCCGAGGAGACGCGCAGCAACGTCATCGCCGACCGGATCTTCGGCGACGACGAGCCGGTCGGACCGGCTGAACCGGTCAGCGACGACGACTGACCGGCTCCTCAAGCGGCTTTCGTTTTGCCTGCGGTCCCTGCACGGCCGGTTTAGGGCCGATTACAGTACGCCCGCCGTTCGTCGTTTGGAGGCGTAGATCCCGACGAGTACCAGGTACATCGAGAGTCCGATCAACGGAAACAGGAACACTGCAAGCAGCGCGACCCACGCCCCTGCAAAGTACGTTACCGGGTTCGGCTGCCAGCCGTCCGCAACGCTCCGGACGTACCCGCAGTCCTTGTAGAGACAGATCGGAAGTCCGGCGGCCAACACGGTCGACAGTTCTCCCCCGACCGACGGCGCGACGGCCGCGATCGCCGTGCCGATCGCGACGAGCGCGAGCAATCCGACGACGCCGTACCACCACGACGAACTCGCCGGCGACGACGCCGTGTACTCGTGTCGTTTGTAGAGGTAGTCTACCGCCGCCAGCCCAGAGAACACGAACCCGAGTATCGGGTACAGGACCGCCGACGGTGTCCACTCGAGGTCGGCCGCTCGCACCCGTTCGCCGTCCTTGTGTACCGCGATCGCGACGACGACCGCGGCGACGAATCCGACGGGGACGAGGACCAGCATGCCGACGCCGGTCACGAGCGCCAGACCGCCTACGCCACCGGCGATTCCTACCGCGGGGGCGAGCAGCAACAGCAGCGCGAAGAACCCGTAGATCGCCGCCGTTCCGAACAGCACGTACTCGAGGGGCCGCAGCCATTTCGAGTCGATACTCCGATGATTCGACGGTGTTGCACCCATACGCTATCGAGCCGAGTTATCGTATAAAAAGCCGGAGACGGTAGCGATCGCGACGGGCCGGTCGTCTCTTATCGATCTCGATAGCGGTAGCCGCCACTGACCGGCAGTGCATACCGATGCTCCATAACCGATCAGTGCGTCAAGAATCTAGCGTCGTCCGCTCGTGGTAGCGGCTTCCGAGACGGCCGCCCGGTTCTATTCGCGGCCGAATCGGATGACCGAATACGACCCGTTCGACTCGAGAACGCGTCGGACGCTACTCGGCAGCTACAGCGCCTCCTTGTACGCCTCGAGGGTCCGCTCGACGTCTTCCTCGGTGTGGCCGTAGCTGACGAACTGGCACTCGAACTGGTTCTGCGAGAGGAAGATCCCCTGCTCTTTCATCTGGCCCCAGAAGATGCGGCGCCAGCGGTCGGTCTCGGCGTTCTTGACGTCGGCAGCGTTCTTCGGCGCCTCGCCGTCGCGGGTGAAGATCACTTTGAACATCGAGTCCGTCCCGGCGACGGTGTACTCGGGCGCTTGATCGGCGACGATCTCCTCGAGGCCCTCGCGCAGGCGGTCGCCGATGCCGTTGACGTGGTCGTAAACGTCGTTCTCGGCGGCGAATTTGAGCGTCTCGAGGCCGGCGGCCATCGTGACGGGGTGGCCGGAGAAGGTGCCGGCCTGGAAGACGGCGCCGGAGGGGGTGAACTGTTCGATGATCTCGGCGCGGCCGCCGATGGCACCGACGGGGAAGCCGCCGCCGATGATCTTCCCGAAGGTCGTGATGTCGGGCGTGACGCCGAACTCGCTTTGGGCACAGCCGAGGCCGCCGACGCGGAAGCCCGTAATCACTTCGTCGAAGATCAGCAGGGAGCCGTGTTCCTCGGTGATCTCGCGGAGGAACTCGTGGTAGCCGTCCTCGGGGTGGACGATGCCGTAGTTGCCGAGGATCGGTTCCGTGAGGACGGCGGCGATGTCGTCGCCGTGCTCCTCGAAGACCTCGCGGACGGCCTCCTCGTCGTTGAACGGGACCGGCAGCGTGTGCTCGGCGAACGATTGCGGAATGCCCGCCGACGACGGTCTGGGATTCTCGGCGTCGCCCTCGACCAGCGTCGACTCCTGGGCGCCGTGATAGCCGCCCTGGTTGACGACGATCTTGTTCCGGCCGGTGTAGCCCCGCGCGAGCCGGACCGCCGACGTCGTCGCCTCGGTCCCGGAGTTGACGAACCGGATCTTCTCGACGCTCGGCACGTGGCGGACGACGAACTCCGCGAGGTCGACCTCGATCTCCGTCGGCGTGCCGTACATCGGGCCCTCGCTGGCTTTCTGCTGAATGCGGGCCTGAACGGGTTCGGGCAGATCGTGGCCCAAAAGCAGCGGGCCGAGTCCCATCACCCAGTCGACGTAGCGGTTGCCGTCCGCGTCGATCACGTGGCCGCCGTCGCCCTTCTGCACGAAGAACGGGTACGGTTCGATCGCCGCTCGCACGGCGGAGTTGACGCCGCCGGGCATGACCGACAGCGCTCGGTCGTACAGCTCGCGCGAGTTGTCTTCGTTCATAGCCGGCCCTAGGAAACGCGGCGGCAAAGTAGTACCGAGGTCCGCTCGCAGCTCTCCCGAACATGATAGCCGGCGCTCGAACTCGAGGCGGAACTGGAACCGATCGAGCCGAAATCCGGGTTCGCCGCTCGAGCAGCGGTCGCGGACACGGCGTTCCGGGTGTCGGTGTCAGCGGCGACCGACGCGGGTGCGGGACGCGGTCGGTCGAGCTTAGACCGCGTCCTGGCCGGTCTTGCCGGTGCGGACCTGGTAGGCGCTCTCGACGGGGATCACGAAGATCTTCCCGTCGCCCGGTTCGCCGGTGTTGGCGGCCTCGCCGATCGCGTCGACGACCTCGTCGGCCGGGATGTCGGCGACGACGCACTCGATCTTGACCTTCTGGTGGAGGTCGACCGTGTACTCCTCGCCGCGCCACTGGCCCTTCTTCGCGGGCTGGGAGCCCCGTCCGGAGACGTTGGTGACGGTCAGCGACGGCGCGCCGACCTCGGCGAGGGCCTTCTTGACGTCGCCCAGCTTGTCAGGGCGGATGATCGCAGTGACCATCTTGATCTCGCCGCCGTTGGGTTTGCCCCCGTCGGCGCGAATGATCTCGTCTACCTCCGCACCGCCGTCGGTGCGAAGTTCGCCGCCGTCGGTTGCGACGTCGGGTTCGCCGAACTCGGGGTAGGTGTCGACGCCGTGTTCGGAGACGTCGAGCCCTTCGCGCTCGTGTTCGGGCGTGACGCGGGCCTGGCCCGCAGCCTTGAACGCGAACCAGATCAGGCCGGTCGCGACGACCGTCCAGGCGGTGATGACGGCGACGCCGATGACCTGGGCGACGAACGCGGTCGGAACGCTCTCGACGACGCCTGGCGCGGCGACGAACGGGAACAGCAGCGTTCCGAGGATCCCCGCGGAGCCGTGGACGGGGAAGACCGCGCAGACGTCGTCGATCTTCAGGTACTGCTCGACGAACTCGAAGACCAGCGGTAGCTGTACGCCGGCGAGCCCGCCGACGACGAACGCGCCCCACCACGCGGTGGTGTCGGGGATCGCGGTGATCGCGGCGAGGCCGGCCAGCAGCCCGTTGGCGACGTACAGGGTGTCGACCTTGCCGGTCTTGAGCCAGGCGACGAGTCCGGCGCCCATCGCGCCGCAGGCCATCGCGACCGTCGTCGTCAGGGCGACGCGACCGAGCTGGTCGCCGAGGAACGCGCCCTCGCCGATGATCGCCGAGGTGCCGACGTTGAAGCCGTACCAGCCGAACGCGAGGATCAGCGTGCCCAGCGCGGCGAAGGTCAGCGAGTGACCGGGGATGACGTTCGCGGTGCCGTCACTGTTGTACCGATCCATGCGCGGGCCGAGGATCCACGCGGCGGTGAGGCCGGCGATGCCGCCCATGCCGTGGACGATCATCCCGCCCGCGAAGTCGTGGAACACGACGTCGCCGTACGCGATGTGCCCGCCGGCCCACGTGAGGCCGGTGACGACCGGGTAGATCACCGCGGCCAGCAGGAAGGTGTAGGTGACGTACGCGCGAAGCTTCGCGCGTCCGGCGACGGCTCCTGACACGATGGTCGCCGCCGTCATGGCGAAGACGGCCCCGTACAGCCAGTCCATCCAGCTCGCCGCGTCGCTCTGGAACTGGAACGCGAGGCCGTTTCCGGCGACGAGCCCCTCCACGGTGGCGCCGATCAGGAAGAACACCGTCACGCCGACCGACCAGGTCAGCAGGTTCTTCGTCAGCTGGTTCGCCACGTTTTTCGAGCGTACCTGCCCCGCCTCGAGCATGGCGAAGCCGGCGTGCATGAAGAAGATCAGGAACGTGGCGACCAGGATCCAGGTGTAGTTGATCGCCTCGGTCAGCATCTCGACGTCGGTCTGGAGGACGGTCGGTTCCATCACTCCCACACCTCCGTTAGTTCCGCAGTGTCCTCATCAGTCTGTAGACGAATGTCCACGTATGGGCCACTCGAGTTCATGGTTGTCTTCTGAATCACGTTTGATGCCGACGGACTATCTTAATATAAGGATTAGCGTTGACATGCGTCTGGAAATGGTCTGGTAATAGGGACAACCGAACAAATCTAGAGGTAATTTAATGTGTATAAGGCTGTTGAGCGTCGAGTGTCTTTCTCGTCGTGGTTATATATTCGACGTTCGTCAATCGAAATTAGGTCGGGTTTCTCCCGGAGCGGCGCCGAAACGCCGCTCGAACCGCCCTCGTCGGCTCGCGCGCGGCAGATGTTGCCGGTCGCACGTCGAGCATCGCACCCCGATGGACGTTCGTCCGAATAGCCCGGGTTGTCGGGGGTAATTCGGACTCCAAAATCCCGCACTCGCGTCCCGATCTACAGTTCCGACGCGACATCCTCGGCGAAGTAGGTGAGAATCAGATCCGCGCCGGCCCGCTTGATCGACAGCAGCGACTCCCGGGCGACCTCCTCTAAGTCGAGCCAGCCCTTCTCGGCGGCCGCGTGGAGCATCGCGTACTCGCCGGAGACGTTGTAGGCGGCGACGGGGTGGTCGAACTCCCGGCGGACGGCGCTGACGACGTCGAGGTAGGGTAAAGCGGGTTTGACCATCAGCACGTCGGCCCCTTCCTCGGCGTCGAGGCGGACCTCCCGCAGCGCCTCGCGGGCGTTGGCGGGATCCATCTGGTAGTGGCGGCGGTCGCCGAACGAGGGTGCGCCGTCGGCGGCGTCGCGGAACGGCCCGTAGAAGGCGCTCTCGTACTTGGCCGCGTAGCTCATGATCGGCACGTGCTCGTAGCCCGCGTCGTCGAGTCCCTCGCGGATGGCGCCGACCATGCCGTCCATCATGCTGCTCGGGGCGACCATGTCGGCGCCCGCCTCGGCGTGGGAGACGGCGGTTCGTGCGAGCGACTCGAGGGCGGCGTCGTTGTCGACGGTCAGCGTCGGGTCCGGATCGTGATCGCAGGCGGGTCCATGCTCGTGGTCCTCGCCGCGCAGTTCCTCCTCGAGCGGGCCGCAGTGGCCGTGGGTCGTGTACTCGCAGAGGCAGACGTCGGTGATGACGTAGGCGTCCGTCTCGTCGGTGACCCGTCGCGTAGCCTCCTGAATCACGCCGTCGTCGGCCCAGGCGCGGGTGCCCTCGGGATCCTTCGACTCGGGGATGCCAAAGAGCATGACCGCCTCGACGCCGGTCTCGAGGACTTCCTCGACGCGGGCGACGGCCTCGTCGAGCGGCACGCGCTCGTGGCCGGGCATCGACTCGATGGGGCGGCGCTCGTCGGTCGTCGCGTCGACGAACACCGGCGCGATGAAGTCGGTCGGCTCGAGGTTCGTCTCGCTGACGAGCCCGCGCACGCCGTCCTGCCGGAGCCGTCGCGGACGGTGAGTGAGGTTCATGTACGCCTCTAGCGAGGGCCGAGTCAAAAGGGGCGCGCTCTTTCGGGGGCGGTTGGGGGAAGGGACGGAGGGAGCGGCGGACGGACGCGGTGCCGTCGGCCGTCTTCTCCGCCCGCCGGTCCGTGCTGGCGACACGCTCATCCGTCCGGGCCGACGGATACGTCGACCGGATGGAGTACGACAATTCGGGCGGGCAAACGGCGACGGCACAGCGGTGGCGCTACCGTGAGACCGTGCTCGCGCTGTCGACGCTCGCGTTTTTCGGGACCATGGCCGGCCGGGTCGCGATCAGTCCGGTCGTCCCGCGGATCACCGCCGATTTCGGCGTCTCGAACGCGACGATCGGCCTCGCCCTCTCGGGGATGTGGATGGCCTACTTCCTCTCGCAGTATCCCAGCGGCATC
Organism: Halopiger thermotolerans; assembly: GCF_054654555.1. Lineage (NCBI taxonomy): Archaea > Methanobacteriati > Methanobacteriota > Halobacteria > Halobacteriales > Natrialbaceae > Halopiger > Halopiger thermotolerans. The sequence goes on from NZ_BAAIEU010000002.1 coordinate 66,807, forward strand.
TTCGCAGACCGCTACGGCGAGCGGCCGATCATCCTCGTCTCGCTGGGCGGGACGGCGGTCGCCTGCCTGTTCCTCGCGCTGGCGCCGACCTTCACCGCCTTCGTCGGCGGGACGGTCGTCCTCGGCGCCGTCGCCGGCCTCCACTACAGCGTCGCGACGACGCTGTTGACCAAGACCTACGACGACCTCGGAACCGCGATCGGCGTCCACAACAGCGGCGGGCCCGCCGCCGGCCTCGTCGCGCCGCCGATCGCGGCCTGGATCGGCGTCCGCTACGGCTGGCGGCCGGCCGTCGCCGTCGGCGCCGCGGTCGCCCTGCCGGTCTTCTACCTGTTCGCTCGGCGGGTGCGGCCGACGCCGCCGGATCGCCCCGACCAGCCCATGCGCGAGCGGTTCAACCTCGAGCCCGCCCTCGAGTTGCTCACCCGGCCGTCGATCGCCTTTCCGATCTGTCTCGCGATCGCGGGCGCGTTCGTCTGGCAGGCGACGGCGTCGTTTCTCCCGACCTTTCTGGTCGAGTACCGCGGGAAGTCGACGCCGTTCGCGGGCGCCGTCTTCGCGGCCTACTTCGTCGTCCAGGCGGTCACGCAGGTCGGCGTCGGCGCGATCTCGGACCGGTTCGGCCGGGACGTCGCGACCGCGGGCTGTATGGTGCTGGCCGCGGCCGGGTTCGGACTGCTGATCGCCGTCCCCGGCGTCGTCGCCGTCGCGGTGGCGACGATCCTGCTCGGGATCGGGCTCGGCTGGGGCGCGGCGCTGTTGCCGCGCTTTATCGACGTCCTCTCGAGCGTCGAGCGCGGGGTCGGGTTCGGACTGATTCGGACCGTCTACGGGATCGTCGGCGCGACGGGATCGGCCGGGACCGGCCTCGTGGCGGATCTGGTCGGGTGGGGCGTCGCCTTCGCCGTCCTCGCCGGCCTGCTCGCGCTGGTGGTCGTCGCGCTCGCGCTCAATTGGGCGCTTTCGCTCGGCTACTGAGCGCCGGTGCTGGCGCTGGTGTTCCGATCGGAGTACCAGCGTGCGTGCGCCCGTTGCAGTCCGACCTCGCTTATCTATCCGGGCGCGCTTCGTCCGACAATGGCGGACCCACGACGGAAAGCGGCGGCGCGCTGCACCGACTGCAACCGGGCGATCGCGGTCTGGGTGCCCGCGAGCGGCGGCCCCACGCCGATCGGGAGCGTCGAGGGCTGCCCCTGCGGGAACGACGCGTTTCGATTGCTCGTGGCGGCGACCGACCGGCCCGGGCCGTCCAAGGAAGGCCTCGAGTTTTAGCGTCGTGGCGCCTATCTCTCTAGAAAGATGGCCAGTAGCGACGCTGAGGAAGCCGTCGGCGCCCTCGAGGAGCTCGGACTCACGGAGTACGAGGCGCGGTGCTTCGTCGCACTGACCCGCATCTCGTCGGGCACGGCCCGAGAAGTCAGCCAGGTCGCAGACGTGCCGCGATCGCGGGTGTACGACACGATCGAGCGCCTCGACCGGAAGGGACTGGTCGAGGTGCAACAGACCGACCCCCGCGAGTACCGGGCGGTGGCCGTCGAGACGGCGTGTCGCCGCATCCGCGAGGACTACGACTCGCGGATCAACGTCGCCGAGAACGCGCTCCAGCAGGTCGAGGAGCCCACCGCCTCGGACGACGAAGGGATGTGGTCGATCACCCAGAAGGAGCACGTCACCGATCGGGTCGTCACCTTCCTCGAGGAGGCCGAGGAGACGGTCCACTACCTCGTCGCGGCGCCGTCGGTCGTCGAACGCCGAATCCGCGAGGCGCTGCGCTCGGCAGCCGAGCGCGGCGTCACGGTGTACGTCGAAGTGCCCTCGGCGGACGTTCGGGACGAGTACGCCGAGGCGATTCCGGACGCCGAGATCGTCGTCGCCGCGGACCTCGAGTCGACGAACGAGGTCTACGACGAGTGGCCGGGACAACTCCTGATGGTCGACCACCGGTCGATCGTCGCGGCCGGCGTCAAGGACGGCGATCTCCCCGACGTCGTCCAGGAGATGGCGGTCTGGACGTACGGCCGCGATCACGGGCTCGCCGTCTGGATCCGCGAACTGCTCGACGACCGGATCGGCCGACTCGACGAACCGCCCCGCAGCGAGGATCCGCGCGGGCAGTAACCTCGCGACGCTACTCGCTCGACCGCTCGAGAATGAAATTCGGCCGAGGCGTGCTCCAGTCCAGCGCCGTTTGCCCGAACCGATTCGGCCGCCGAACGACGGGCGATCGCTCGAGCGTCCCCCGATTCCGCACGTTTAAGTGCGCGACGGCCGTTTTCACTCGGTAACATGGCTATCGATCCGCAGTTCCACGAAAACCGCGACCAGGTCGACGAGCACGAGGGCCACGCCGTCTGGGGGCCGGTCGACGAGCCCGAGGAGCTCGGCATCCACGGCACGCACGTCGCGGTCGACTTCGACATCTGCCTCGCCGACGGCGCCTGCCTCGAGGACTGCCCGGTCGACGTCTTCGAGTGGGTCGACACGCCGGGCCACCCCGAGAGCGAGCGGAAGGCCGACCCGGCCAACGAGGCCCAGTGCATCGACTGCATGCTCTGCGTCGACGTCTGCCCCGTCGACGCGATCGACGTCGACGCCGGTCGCACGGCCTGACCGGTCGGATCGTCCCTCGAGTGAGCGTCGAATTCGACTCGGATCACCTCGTCCTCGAGATTGCTCGAGTACCCGCGGTCTCGCGTCTCCGTTCGGTCCCGTCGCTGATCGGTTCGTTCTCGAGCGGTCGAAAAGCGAACAGAACGCGATCGGTCGTCCGCCGTACGTCGTCCCGCAATCGGTCGCGTTGCTTCGCGGTTGGCGGATCGTCTCGCCGCGGCTTCCCTTACTCGGCTCGGTCGACGTCGACTTGCTCCTTGAGTTGTTCGAGCCCGTCCGCTTCGGCGAGTTCCTGCAACCGCTCCCGGAAGTGCTCCTCGCACAGTCCAACCTTCAGCCCGTCGGATTCTGCTGCGAAGGCGGCTTCGCGGTCGCAGTAGTGGCACTGCATACACACGTGTACGACCTGCGGCGCATTGAACCCTCCGCTATCGGCCGCAATTCCCGTTACTCAGAAGATAATTCAAGCCGCTCGTAGGCGTCGCGTGTCAGTCCGGCGATCCCCAGCACGTCCTCGTGGGCGTCGCTGCCGCCGGTCGCGAGCAGGTCGTGGCGGTCGATCGCCCGCTCGACGATCCCGCGGTCGACGTCGCGGTCGTAGGGATACCACAGTTCGACGGCGTCGAGGGCGGCCGTCAGCGCGAGCGCGCGCTCGGGGTCGGGATACCGGAGCGGATGGGCCAGCGAGACGAGCGAACAGGCCGCCGAGAGCACCCGCCGCCCACGCTCGAAGGAGGGGATCTCCCGCGGGACGTAGCAGGGGTCGTCGTTCCCGATGAGGTCCGCAAATGCGCCCTCGTAGTCGTACGCCGTCCCGGGATGAGCGTCGATCGCCCGCGCGACGTGAGGTCGGCCAAATCCTTCGTCGATCGCGACGTCGAGGTCGATCCCCAGCCGATCCTCGACGCGCTCGACGATCTTCCGGCCGCGCTCGATCCGATTCGTCTGGATCTCCTCGACGAGCCCCTCGAGGGCGGGCGTCGGCTCGACGCCGTAGCCGAGGAGGTCGACGCGTTGGCCGCCGACGCGGGCGTCGGCCACGCGGTCGGCGGTCGCCGCGCCGACTTCCACGCGGAGTTCGATCCCGTTGACGATCGTCACGCCCTCGCGCTCGACGATCGGCTCGTCGACGGGCTGCAGGCGGTCGTGGTCGGTCAGCGCGACGACCTCGACGCCGGCGCGACGGGCGGCCGCGGGGACTTCCGCGCGCTCGAGGCTGCCGTCCGAGCGGGTCGTGTGGACGTGCAGATCCGCGTAGGGCATGGCTCACTCGAACGGGCCCGCCCGGAAAGGCGTTTCCTCGCGCTCACACCGCGAGACGCCGTGCCATATTAGGAATATAATCCCCATTGGCTCGCTAGAAAACCATTATGGACAATGTTTATAATCATTGTTCACAGAGGATTGGGTGTAATGCTGCTAAACGGCACCGGCGAAGTCATCGACGACTACGACTACCCCGCGACGACCGAGGAACTGATCGCAGACTGCGGCAACCACACCCTCGAGCTCCCGAACGGGAGCGAACAGGTCTGCGACGTACTCGATCGTCTCGAGTCGGAGACCTTCGAGACGCCGGAAGACGCGCGGTTCGCTATCTACACTGCGGTGAGCGACAAGGCGGTCGGTCGCGTCGGGTACAGCGACCGGGACCCGACCCCGGTCGGGAGTCCGTACTCGCCTGACGCCGTGTCGTTCTAGCGAACTTTTTCCGCGTCGGGTTCGCCTTCGGCGAGCCCTCGCGCAAAAACTTCGATGAAAAAGTGCCGAGCGCGCCGACGGCGCGCTCGGAGAAACCGCTCGCGACGCGAGCGGTACACGACTTCCTCCTGTTACGGAACAGCACCGCTCCGCAGCGGTTAGTCTAGAAACTCGATCGCATTCTCGAGCGCGAGCGGCACCGAACCCTTTCGGTAGCCTTCGACGTGGCCGTTCGGCCGCGCTCGGTAGACGACCGCGGGCCGGTGGCGCACGTCCGGCTGTTCGCCGCGGACCGCTGCCCAGCTGTCGTCGCGGAAACTCGAGCAGTCGACGAAAAGCACCGCGCCGCCGCCGTGTTCGGCCAGCTGGCCGTTCGTCTTCGTCTCGGCCGTGTCCCGGACGGCGGCGACGGGGCCGTTCGCCGCGCGGTCAGCCGGCGGCTGCGGCCGGGTGACCTCGACGAGGACGTTCGTGTTCGTCGCGGGGTCTTTCGCGCGGAAGTCCAGCGAGTGACCCGTCGTCACCTCGATCTCGGGGACGACCTCGTAGCCGGCGTCGGTGAGGATCTTGGCGGCGATGAACTCGCCCATCGTGGCGCTCATGCGGACCCGATCGACGTGGTTGCTGGTGCCGAGCTTGCCGGCCATCACGTGTCGGTAGTCGTCCAGCGCGCCGGTCGAAAGGAAGTCTTCGAAAAACTGGGTCGTCTCGCGGCGGCCGGCGTCGGGGAAGCCGGCGGCGTACTCGCGGAAGAACGCGCGCGTCGATTCTCGGCCGTCCTTGGACATGAACACGGGCAAGAAGAACCACGAGAGGTGCGGGTAGTCGGCGAGCCAGGGATCTTCGTCGTGGAGGGTCGCGAGCAGTTCCCGCTGGGTCCACCGGGCGACGTGGTAGGGGACCTCGTCCCAGCCGAACTTGTCGGTTCGCCACAGCGAGGACGGCGTTTCCGTGTTCCCCATCCAGTAGCCGCCGTCCCCGTCGCCGCCGTGTGCGAACAAGGCGAGGTCGCCGTTTTGCATCTCGAATCGGTGCGTCGTCCAGTCGGCGCCGATCTCGAACCGCGGCGCGACGGCGCGGGCGCCGATGTTCGACCGGAGCGGCTGTAAAATGTCCTGTCGGACCCGCTGCTCGCTCCAGGTCTCGGGCGAGTAGCGAAAGCGAAGCGGCTGTGCCACGGGATTCCTACGCCGCGGGCGGCCATACGTTTTACGCGCCGGTATGACATGAATGACCGTTACATTGATGTACGAGACGCGACTACATGTGTATACTTACCATGTCAATGGGTGCCTATGACGAGGATGAACACGAGCGACGCGAACAGCAATCCTCGAGGGTGGACGCCGATTTCGACGACGAGCGGACGATCTACCACGGCGAGGTCGAGTACGACTCCGGCGAGTCCACCGAGGAACTCCTCGATCAGTTCGAGCAGATCAAGTCGAAGTAGCCGAAGTAGCGCCGATCGCCGTTTCGAGCGACGGGTCTCCCCCTCTCTCCGTGGCCGCTGCGGTCCGCAGTAACGGCGGCGGATCTCTCAGCCGGGAGCGACCGCACTACGACTCGAGGTCGTCCCAGCCGGGCGTCGCCGGCGCGCCGCGGTCGTCTTCGACGGCGCGGGCGACGCTCGCGGGCGGGACGTCGTCGGCAGCGTCGGCTGCGGCGCGCCGCCGCTCCCACTCGCGGATCGCCGGCCCGACCCACGACTCGGCGTCCGCGTCGTCCGCATCGTCCGCCGCGGTCGCCTCGAGCGTCCGCTCTCTGCCCCACTCGTAGTGATACTCGGAAATCGCGACGGTTCCGGGGCTCGAGGCGGCGGCGACCGCGAGACACTCGGCGCGGTCCTCGGGGGTCAGATCGCCGGCCGCGACGCGCTCGACGATCCCCTCGAGGCGCTCGGGCGCGGGGTGACAGAACAGTTTTTCGCCGATCGCCTGCGACCCCAATAGGAGTCCCTCGGGGTCCTCGGGTACCGAATCGTCGATCAGCCGATCACCGCCGAAGGTATCTTCGACGCGCTCGCACTCGCTTTCCTGCTCGAGCGCGAGGTTGTGTGTCGGGTAGGCGGCGCACTCGTCGGGGTAGCGGTCGCTGTCATGGATCCGACACTGCAGCGTCGTCGGATCGAGGAAGACGCAGGCCGGGAGCCACGTTTCCGCCTCGCGGCCGAAGGGCGCGACCGGCTTCGGCGGCTTTCGAAGGCCGACGAAGAAGACGGGGCGGTCGGCGACGGCCGCGACCTCGTGGCCGTCGATCGCGACCGCTTCGGCCTCGTCGGCGGCCTTCCAGAACCGCGGGGTCAGCGCGGCCGCCATGCCGCGCTCGAGGAACGTCCGAACCTCGTCGCGGGTGAGCGGCACGAAGTTCGGATCGCCGTCGAGCGACTCCCGCGTCGCGTCGTCGTCGAGCGCGTCGCGGCGACGGTCCCCGGCGACGTCTTCGCGCGCCGTCAGCGCTCGCCAGTCCATACAACAGCCCGCACAGCCCTCGCAGTTCACCTCCATACGCGAGGATACGCGTCGGACGGGATAACGACTCGCCCGGCGCGCCGTTTTGCCGGTCCGTCGCCGGGGGCACCGTCGCGTCGGCTCGCGACCGTCGGTCGCTCTCCGTGCCGTCGTCCCCTCCGGAGGAACGACTTTCACCGTCCGGTCCCTACCGTCGCACATGGGCAAGAACTACTGCGACGGCTGCGGCCGACGGGTCTCGGTCGCCGGCGGGATCGCCAACCTCTGGACGTTCGGCGACCGCGACGGCAGCGAAGGGACCGCGATGACCCTGGAACTCGAGGACGGGTCGGAGCACCTGCTGTGTTACCCCTGCATCGAGGCCCTGCCGGACGAGCCGACCGCCGAGGACGTCGAGCGCCTCGAGCGGGACGGCGAGACGTCGCAGTTGCGCGTGCTGTAGGCCGGCCCGTCGCGGATCGTCGCCGTCACCGCGTCGGCGACCGCCGGGCCGATCGACCGTGGAAAAATGGGAGAAGGCGGAGGCGAGGAGGCGGTCGCGGGGATCCGACCTGACAGGTTCGTCGACCCCGCGACCACGGACACTGGCGCGGACACGCGAGCGCTGGCGCGTCGGAACCGATCGTCGACGGAATCGCACTGCAGGTAACTGCAACCGCACCGCAAGCGGAAGGGGTGGGATTTGAACGCCACGAGGCTTGACGCCGCCGCGGGCCGATGGCACCGCGGTGCTCTACCGCTGAGCGACCCTTCCGCACGTCGATCGAACGGCGAATTTCGTATTTGTAATCGACCCGCTACCTCCCGGTATTCGCCACCTACCGGCCGATATCGGGCCTCGAGCGTCCCTTCCGGTCGGACCGGTCGCCTCGGATCCTGCGTTCGCGATCGCCGCGATCGACGGCGTCGCCTGCAGTCCGCGCAACGGTCCGTAGCCTTTAGGACGCGGCCGATCCGTGAGTCGAACGGTGAACCCCGAGCGGATCTTCGACGAGTTTCCCGCGCCGAGTTACCGCGGGAACCAGGAGCAGGCCCTCCGCGACATTCGCGACGCGTTCGCGGCCGGCAACGACGTGGTGTTAGTCCGCGCGCCGACCGGGAGCGGCAAGTCCCTGCTCGCGCGGGCCGTCGCCGGCTGCGCCCGCACCGTCGACGACGCCGAGCCCAGCGAGGCCGCCGGCGCCTACTACACGACGCCGCAGGTCTCCCAGTTAGACGACGTCGCGGCCGACGACCTGCTCGCGGACCTGAACGTGATCCGCGGGAAGTCCAACTATACCTGCATTCTCCCCGAGGAGCGCGACACCCCGGTCAACCAGGCGCCCTGCGTCCGCGAGCGGGGGTACGACTGCTCGGTCAAGCACCGCTGTCCGTACTTCTCGGATCGGGCGATCGCCTCCAACCGCGAGATCGCGGCGATGACGCTGGCCTACTTCATGCAGACCGCCGGCAGCGAGGTCTTCCGCAAGCGCGACGTGGTCGTCGTCGATGAGGCCCACGGCCTCGCCGAGTGGGCGGAAATGTACGCGACGATCCAGCTGGGGCCGCGCACGGTGCCGTTCTGGGACGACCTTCGGGTCCCCGAGATCGACGGCGTCGATCGGGCCGTCCGCTACGCCGAGAACTTAGCGCAGACCTGCACCCGGCGCAAGGACGACCTGCTCGCGCAAGACTCGCTCTCGCCGGCGGAGGTGCGGGAACGCGACCGCCTGCAGGAGCTGATCGGCGAACTCGACTGGTTCGTCTCCGACTACCGCGATCCCGATAGTCCGACGACGTGGCTGGTCGACCAGTCGCCCCCATCCTCGTCCTCGAGCGGCCAGAACGACGACACCGACGGCGACGACCCCCAGGGCGGCCCGCTGACGATCAAGCCGATGAACCCCGAAAAGTACCTCCAGCACACCGTCTGGGACCGGGGCAACAAGTTCGCGCTGCTGTCGGCGACGATCCTCAACAAGGAGGCCTTCTGCCGCCAGGTCGGCCTGACCCCCGACAACGTCGCCCTGGTCGACGTCGGCCACACGTTCCCCGTCGAGAACCGGCCGCTGTACGACGTGACCCAGGGGAAGATGACCTACGAGCACCGCGACGAGACGACGCCGAAGATCGCCCGCACGATCGTCCGGCTCATGCAGCGCCACCCCGACGAGAAGGGGCTGATCCACGCCCACTCCTACGACATTCAGGAGCGGCTGGCCGACCTCCTGCGCGACTTCGGCGTCGGCGAGCGCATCCGCGTCCACGACCGGGACGACCGCGACGCCGCCTTGGAGGAGTGGAAAGCCAGCGACGATCCGGACGTCTTCCTCTCCGTAAAGATGGAGGAAGCGCTGGACCTCAAAGGCGATCTCTGTCGCTGGCAGGTGCTGTGCAAGGCGCCGTTTCTCAACACCGGCGACTCGAGAGTCGCCCACCGCTTGGAGGAGGGACAGTGGGCGTGGTACTACCGTACCGCCCTCCGGACGGTCATTCAGGCCTGCGGCCGCGTCGTCCGCGCTCCCGACGACCACGGCGCGACCTACCTCGCGGACTCGAGCCTGCTGGATCTATTCGAGCGCGCGCGGACGGACATGCCTGATTGGTTCGCGGATCAGGTCGATCGGCTGTCGGAGCCGGGGCTGCCGGAGTTCCAGCCGCGGGCGGCGGTCTCCGGGGGCACCGGTGCGGCGAGTACGCGGGGTCGCGACGGGACGGCGACCGACGACGCGGGCGGCCGCGGTCGGACGCGCTCGCGGCGCTCGAGGCGGTCGTCATCGTCCTCGTCCTCGAGTCCGCTTGCCGACGTATGGGATACCGACGGGTAGCCCTCCGTCAGTTTCCGTCGTGCGGGTCCGCGGCCGGACGAGCCGCACTTAGAAGAGCGCCATCGCGGGCATCGCGATCATCGAGGTCGCCGTCAGCAGGGCGAACAGCGCCGCGATGATCTTGTTTCGAGTGTTCATACGCCTCGCTTCGAGTTCCAGTAGCATGTATCTCACGACCGTTCGGCGGGCCGTAGCGCGAGATTTACCGCCCCGCCGTCACTCGATCCGCGCGTCGACGACGCCGTGGACGACGCCCGCGCTGTGGCTCTTTACGCGGCGCTTCTGGAGCACGTCGACCGTCCGTCCCGCGTCGGCCGCGGCCGTCCGAAGCCGCTCGAGCGGCCGCTCCCACAGCCGGTTCTCGGGCGTGGCCTCGTGGTAGTGGACGACGCCGCCGGGGACTAGCGCCTCGAACGCGTGCTCAAGGAAGTCGTGGGCCTCGTCCGACCGCGTGCCGTGGCCGTCCGCGTCGGTGCCGTCCGCGCTGCCGTAGTAGCCCATGACGACCCGGTCGGCCTCGATCTCGCCCGCCAGATCGCGGCAGTCGGTCATGTAGGCCTCGACCCGGTCGTCGACGTCGTTCAACACGGCGTTCTCGAGCAGGTAGCGGAAGGCGGTCGGGTTGATCTCGGTGGCGGTCACCCGCGCGCCGGCTCGAGCCATCGGGAGGGTGAAGTAGCCGATCCCGGCGAACATGTCGAAGACGTGCTCGTCGTCGCCGCTAACCGATCCCATCCGGGCGCGCTCGGCCTGATTCCCCGGCGAGAACATCACCTTCGCGGGGTCGAGCCCGTAGCGCGTGCCGTGTTCCGTGTGGATCGTCTCGGTGTCTCGCTCGCCCGCGAGCAGCCGCGTCCGGGGTTCGCGGTAGGTGCCGGCCTGGCCGTCGTTGGCGACCCCCTCGTCCGCGAGGACGCTGTCGGCCTCCCCGTGGAGTTCGAGCAGCGCCTCCGCCAGTTCCGTCTCGTCGGGACAGCCCTCGGGGACCGTCACCAGCACGACCGAGCCGATCACGGCCCACGAACTCGGCGCCGTCTCGATCTCGCTTTCGCTCCAGCCCCGCTCGGCCAGCAGGTCCGCGAGGTCGGTCGTCCGGTAGTCGGGCTCGAGCTGGCGGACGACCTCGAGCACCCGCGTCTCGGTCGGGGGCTCGGTGACCGGCAGTGCGACCTTGTCGGGTTCGTCCTCGCGATCGGACTCCGCAGCCGTCTCGGCACGCCGCCCTCGAGCCTCGCGCACCCGCCGGTCGTCGTCGTAGACGCCCTCCGCGCGCAGCGACTCGATGGCGGTCTCCGCCCGCCGTTTCTCGACGATCGCGGCCAGCGGCGCGTCCGCGCGCTCGAGGGCGTCGCCGGCGTCGGCTCCGTCGCCGCCGACGCTGCGGTCGGGGCCGCCGTCGCTATCCGGCTCGAGGTCGTCGCCGCGGCCGTCCTCAGCCATCGGTATCGGTGTGCGCGTAGGGATCGTACGGTTCGTCATCGCCGTCGCCGCCCGTCTCGGGGTCCGGATCCGGGAGAATGTGCAGGCCGGCGCGGCTCTTCAGGACGGGGACCGTCTCGGCGTCGGGATCGAAGTAGTCCGGCCGCGAGACGGTCTTCGCTTGATAGGTCTCCGGATCGAGCACCTGCACCGCGTTCTCGTCCTCGACCGTGACGACCGTCGTCTCCACGCCGTCCTCGAGTTCGCCGAGCTTGCGCGCGTCCGGTGAGTTCCCCTCCTCGTAGCCGGCCTCGTAGCGCTCGCCCGTGGTCACGCGGGTGCCCTTGAGGTTGCCGTGGGCGCTGCGGACGAGCACGGGTCCTTCGTCGTCGTTCTCGAGGTCGATGACGTCGCCGGGGGTGTAGGGCGGCAGGCGGACGGCGAAGGTGACCCGATAGACCTCGTTGCCGTCCTCGTCCTCGGTGACGAGGGTCTCGGCGTCGTTGACGGTGCCGCCGAACTCCTCGACCATCTTGTTCGCGATCTTCTTGCCGATCTTGTTGGTCGAGACCTTGATGTTCAGCCCGTCGTCGACCTCGCCGATCTCGGTGACGAAGGCGTTGCGGTCGCCCGTCGCCTCCATGTCGGCGACGACCTGGTGGGCGATCTCCTCGGCGCGGTCGGTCTCCTCGCTGGTCGGCGTTCGATCCTCGGCGCGGATCTGAACGGTGCTGGCGTAGTAGTCGCCGGCGATCCGGCCACAGCGTTTGCAGGTCTGGCGCGAAATCTTGACCGGGACCGTCACCTCCTCCTCGACCGGCGTGCCGCGGACGACGCCCGTGAAGAAACAGTGCATCCGGATCGTGTTTTCGTCGACCTGCTCGGGTTCGACCTGCCAGGCGACGTCCGCGACGTCGACGTGGACGCCCAGCGCCTCGCTGACCTCCTCGATGGCGATGTCGGTGTAGTCGCGGGCCCCGATGTCGACCCAGCGGTTCCCCTGGTGGACCGCACCGCACTGCGAACAGACGCGAACGTCGATCCGATCCGGCGCGTCCACGAAGTCGAAGTCCTCAAAGTAACACGAATCGCAGAGTTCGACCTCGGCGCCGGGCCGGAGCGGGTCCGTTGCGTCGCTCGCCGACCGCTCGGGGACTGGATCCCCGCAGCGGGGGCAGAACGCACGCGAGTCACTCATAGTATCCTCGGTTGGGGGCTGAGCGAGTTAAACGGCGCGCTCCGCGCTCCTCCTCCGCCGAGCGATCGATCACCGAGTCTCACATTCTGAGAGTTCCACGCGAAACGAGGGGGTTCCGCCCCTCGCGTCGCGGATCGACGACCGGCACGATCCGGCTCGAGGACCGGTTCGAACGCGTCAGCCGTCCGTCAGACGACCGCCGATCTCGACGCGTCAGACGGTACCGCGTAGTGCGGTCTCCATGCGAAACGAAGGGGTCGCTCGAGCGCCGCGAGAACGTATAACGTTTCGAGGATATATCGTACGTCCCGTTGGTGACACTTATTCCGCCTCGACCCCTACGGTGACCTATGAACTGGCAGGCGGACTGGGGACTGCGCTTCCGGATGTTCCTGACGATGTTTCTGTTGTTCGCGCTGTACATCGTCTTCGCAGGGGTGATCACCGCGTACATGGGCGGTGGACTGCTCGTTTTCGCCCTCATGTTCGGCGGCATGTCCCTCGTCCAGTACTACTTCAGCGACACGCTCACCCTCCGCAGCATGGGTGCGCGGACGGTATCGGCCGACGAGTACCCGCAACTACACGGCGCGATCGAACGGCTCTCCCAGCAAGCCGACCTCCCGAAGCCGAAGGTGGCGGTCGCCGACTCGAACGTTCCCAACGCCTTCGCGACCGGGCGCAACCAGAAAAACGCCGCCGTCTGCGTCACGACGGGGCTCCTGAACACCCTCGATCAGGAGGAACTCGAGGGCGTGCTCGCCCACGAACTCGCCCACGTGAAGAATCGGGACATGATGGTGATGACGATCGCGTCGTTCCTCTCGACGATCGCGTTCATGATCGTCCGCTGGGGCGCGTTCTTCGGCGGCGGCCACGGCCGCGGTCGACAGGGCGGTGGCGGCGGCATCGTCGTCGCGATCCTCGCCTCGCTTATCGTCTGGATTATCAGCTACCTGCTGATCCGGGCGCTCTCGCGGTACCGCGAGTACGCCGCCGACCGCGGCGCGGCCGCCATCACCGGCAATCCGTCGGCGCTGGCCTCGGCGCTGATGAAGATCTCCGGCCGGATGGACAAGGTGCCCAAGGAGGACATGCGCGAGGAGGCCGAGATGAACGCCTTCTTCATCATCCCGATCAAGTCGGGCGTCGTCGGTCGCCTCTTTAGCACCCACCCGCCGACCGAGAAGCGCATCGAGCAACTGCGCTCCCTCGAGCGGGAAATGGCGACGATGTAGGGCGGCGACGAGTCCTTCGAAGCCCTTTTGGACCGGCCGGCGAAACCGACCCTGTAATGCCCGAGCGCGAGCAACTGATCGAAATCGTCACCGCCGTTAGCGCCGTTCTGTTGATGCTCGGTGCCATGGTCTTCATCGGCATCGCCTACGGCGGCGAAAGCGGCGTTCTCCGGCCCAGCGGCGCCCACTTGCTCGTGGGCGTCATCGTCGGGTTCATCGTCCTGATGACGGCCGTCGGCGTCGGTCTCGCCTACGTACTGAACGATCCGGAGGACGGCCTCGAGAACGATGACGAGGTCGACGCCGACGCGGAGTCTCAGAGCACGTTCTAACAGATCGATTCGAAACCTCGACGCGATCCCGACCGGTCGCGTTCCGATCGTTTCTTTCTTCCCGTCCGTCGCCGGCTAATCGCCGCTGGCGGCGCTTCCCTCGTTGGCGTCGTTTTCGCGCCAGTCTTCGAGGTCGTCGTCGTCCGCGTCGTCGATCCGCTCCTCGTAGTAGGCCATCGGGTGAGGGATCTGCTCGCAGAGGTCGTCCTTGTTGACGCAGTCGCCGTACGATTGCATCGTCGCACAGGAGGGCGGCGAGTACTCCGTCGGCGAGGTGTCGCCGCGGATGTGGTCGGTCTGGTACCGAGTCATCTCCTCGCCGAACGATGAGTTGACGCGGTAGAGTTCGACGATCTCGTCGGTCGTCATCCCGATGCTCGTCAGGAAGGCGGTGATCGCGAACCGCGAGTGGTGGGGCAGGTGTTCGCCCTTCTGGATCTGATCGAGCAGGGCCTTCATGCAGGGCGGGAACAGGTCGGGGACGACGGTGTCGATCTCCCGGGTGAGATCGAGGTCTGCGAGCACGTCCCGAATCTCGGCGACCTCGGCCTCCAGCGTCTCCCCGATCGCGTCGGGCACCTCGAAGGGGAGGCCGTCGTCGATCCGGGTGCGGATCGCCTCGCGCAGCAGCGTCAGGAGATCGCTCTCGTCGACCGGCACTGCGCCGCGGTCCAGGGGTTGGTTCACGAGCCGCCAGCCGTCCTCCCAGAGGTCCTCGGCCAGCGGCACGTAGGTCCCGACGTCGATCCGGTACTCGCCGTCGGCGGTCTCCCGGACCGCGTCCTGCAGGTCGAACTCCGCGAGTAGGTCCGCGAGTTCCAGCCCGGTCGATTCGACGCTCTTGAGCTCGGTCGTGTCCTCGAGATCGGCCGTAAAGCGGTCGTAGGCGGTCGCGGCCTCGGCGCGGGCGTACTTGCGCACCAGGACGCGCTCGTCGACCATCGAAACGAGGACGCGCGCGACGGGGTAGGAGAGCAGTTCAACGCGGGCGTCGCGGTGTGGGTCCCCGACCGTCCCGTCCTCGATGGCGGTAATCACGCGTTGACGGGCGCGATCGACGACCGCCTCGTCCTGCTCGACGACGGTGGCCAGATCGACCGTCTCGGTCGCCACGGTCTCGCGGGCGGCCTCGAGGAACGGGTACCGGGCGTGCAGTCGCTGCATCGGTAATGAGATTTTACCGAGGCGGGATAAACGTCGTGATTACTACACTGTCTCTTTATGGTACCCGTCCGCGCCGCGGCGTCGGCGGGGTCGACGCGGTCGGCGGGCGGTGCGCGATCGATGCCGCTCGGCGCTCGCAGTAACATCGTATTACCGCCCGCTCGTGGATCGATCGGCGAGCGATCCGCGTTCGCTCCCTGCATCTGAGGGTCGATTTCAAGAGGATCCGACACGTCTACTCGGGTATGCCACGGGCGACGCGCGACGGAGTGTCGATCTACTACGAGCACGAACCCGCCGAGGGTGCCGATACCGCCGATCCGGTCGTCTTCCTGCAGGGACTGGGCTTTGGCCGCTGGATGTGGCGCTGGCAGCGCGAGGCCGTCCGCGACGAGTATCCGGTGATCGCGCCCGATACCCGCGGCACCGGCCGCTCCGACGCCGGCTTGCCGCCGCTTCTCCCACGGCTGCCCGGGCGCGTTCGGCGGCCGCTGCTGTTCAAACTGGCCGGCTACTCGATCGAGGGGCTGGCCGCCGACCTCGAGGCCGTCCTCGAGGACGCGGGCGTGCGCAGCGCCCACCTCGTCGGTGCGAGCCTGGGCGGCATGATCGCCCAGCAGTACGCCGTCGAGTACTCGCGGGCCTCGTCGCTGACGCTTCTGTGTACCAGCCACGGCGGGCCGGACGCCGCGCCGATTCCCGAGGACGTCCGCCAGCGGCTGCTCGAGGCCGGCGGCGACGGCGACCGCAACCGGCTTCGCGACTCGATGCGGCCGGCCTTCTCCGAGCGGTTCACCAACCGGAACCCCCACCTCATGGACCGGATCGTCGAGTGGCGACGCGAGCAGGACGCCGGCGTCCCGGCGCAGGTCGCGCAGGCGGCCGCCGTCGCGAACTTCGACGTCGGCGACCGCCTCGAGCGCCTCCGCGTGCCGACGCTGATCCTGCACGGGACCGACGACCGCGTGATGCCGCCCGCGAACGCGCGGCTGCTCGCCGAGCGGATTCCGGACGCGGAACTCGAGTACGTCGAGGGCGGTTCGCACTGCTTCTTCGTCGAGGACGACGACCGCGTGAACGAGTCGCTGCTGGCGTTTCTGGACGACCAGGGACGATAGAGCGCGACCGCGGTCCGCGCTTTCGCGAGGTCGTTGCTCAGGCGCTCGAGTTCGCCGGCGCGTTCGCGGCTTCGATTTGAATCCGGCCGTCGGTTCGAACGCCGACGTCGAACCCCTCGTAGGCGAACCGGAGTTCGTGGGTGCCGGCGTCGTCGGCCCGTCGTGCGTGCGCGACGAGCGAGTCGAGCGCGTCCGGATCGACGGCGTCGTACAGCGGGGAGATGGACGTGGGGTCGGCGTCGATCAGGTCCGCGACCGCGGTCACGACCGCCTCGCTCGCGCGTTCGCCGTCGGGATCGAACGTCGCCACGTACCGCTGTGTGTCGTCGGACGTGTCAGTGGAGGGCATACCCTCTCTGATGCCGACCGGACCGGTAGGTGGTCTCCTTCCTATGTGGCTCCTTTAAGTGATTCCGTCCGTGACTGCCGGCGACAAGCGCCGGAGGGCGATCCGGAGACGGCCCCTCGAGTCGCGTCGGAGACGGCGGCGAGAGAAGAAACGAAATCCGTTCGGCGGCCGCCGCTCGAGGGCGAGCGCTGCCGACGGGCGCTCAGTCGCTCTGGATGCGCGGCGCGAGCATGTAGGTGACCTGGCCCTGTCCCTCCGCGAAGCCGAAGAAGATCTTGACGGGGAACTCCTCGCCGAGATGCAGGGTCACCTCGGTGTCCGAGGGAATCGCCTTGTTCATGTCCTTCAGGTAGTCCAGCGAGAACAGCGAGTGGGCCGGACCGGCCTGCAGGTCGATCAGGTCCTCGCGGGTGAGCTCGAGGTGGACGTCGTCGGTGTCGCCCTCTGCGTCGACGTAGAAGAACTCCTCGCCCTCGTCGACGCCGAGCGCGATGTGATCCGAGACCATATCGGCGGCGGTGACCGAGCGGTTGACGTCCTTGCCCTCGAGGACGACCTCTGCGGGCAGGTCCAGATCCGGAATGTCCGGTTCCTGGCGGATCGAGTCGGGATCGATCAGCGCGAGCGTGTACTCGAGGCCGTCGATCTGGATGTGGAGCTTGCGGGTCTCCTCGTCGAGTTCGAGCTGGATGAGCTGGCCGGACTCGGCCATCCCCGCGATGTCCTCGAGCCGCGAGAGGTCGACGCCGATCAGCCCGCCGTCGGCTTCGTACGATTCGAACGCAGCCGCGTCGAGCGAGAGGTCGACCATCCCGACGTTGGCGGGATCGACGGCCCGGATTTCGAGCCCGTCTTCCTCGAGGTGGATCTTGCACTCGTCGACCAGCACGCTCACCGAATCGAGCGCGCTGGTGAGCGTTTCCGCGCTCACGATGGCCTTGAACATATAGGACGGGCTACGGACGGTCGACATAAAAAGCCACCCTTTACGCGCGGGCGTGTGCGATCGGTGCACGCGCCACCGGGCCACGTCACCGCGTCCTGCGGCCACGGCTCAGTGCTCGTCGCGCAGCCGGTCGCCGCGTCGGTGATCTCGCCGATCGCGTCGTTTCGCAGCGGGTCCTCGCTCCGGGCGTCCCGGCTCTAGCCGAGCCGGGACTCGAGCTCGGGCGGTGCTCAGGATTCGATCTTCTCGACGATCTCCTTGGCCTGCTCCTTGGCCTTGTCCTCGCCGACGTTCTTCTGAATCAGGACGCTCGTTATTTCCCAGTCCTCCTCGCCCTTGACCCTGCCCGTGCGGACCTCGCTGCCCGTCGAGATCGATGCGGCTGGCTCTTCGGCCCAGTCGGGCGTCCGAATCTCGTCGTACCGGTCGGGATCGCGAAACCGGACGTGGATGTAGTCGTCCTCCGTTTCGACCTTATTGACGTCTGGTACCGCCATGTCTAGGCCGTCGCGGGCAGCGCGTCTAACGGTAGCCCTTGAATGCGCACGTCGCGTTCCGCCGCGGATCCACGGCGGCCGGCCTCAGCGGACGATCGTCACCGGCACCGGCGCGCGCCGCGCGACCGTCTCCGCGACGCTCCCCAGCAGGACTCTGCTCGCCCCCGTCCGGCCGTGGCTGCCGATCACGATCCGATCGACGCCGTGCTCGTCGGCGTACTCGATGACCGCGTCTGCGACGGAGCCGACCACCTGGTCCGTCTCGATCGCCGCGCCGTACTCCTCGGCTCGCTCCACGGCGTCGTCTAGGATCTCCGTCGAAAACTCGAGTTGCTGCAGGCGGTCGTCGTCATAGTCGTCCTCCGCGGCTGCCTTCCCCGCGAACGCGGAATACCCCTGCAGCTCGGCCGGATCGACGACGTGGAGTGCCGTGATCGTCGCGTCGGGCTGGTCCTCGAGCGCGAACTCGAGGGCGGCGTCGGACGGATCCGAGTCGTCGACCGGAACGAGGACGTGCGTGGCCATACGCACCGTTCCACGGCCGGCGACAAAAGCGTCCGTCTCGCGACTGCTGTGGCCGTCGATCCGGCCCGCGGCGACGGCACGAGCGTCGTCCGCCGCCCTCGGTGCGTGCGCAAGGCAACGATGTTGTTCGCCGCTCCCGTAACTCGTGGCATGAGCGACGGCGATGCTACCGACTCCGCGGACGCCGACGAGGCCGCCGATTGGGAGTTCGAAACGGAGTTCGCCGACGCCCTCAAGGCGGTCCCGGACGAGCACTTCGACCCCGAGCGGTTCGTCCCCGGCGTCGGCCCGCTCTCGGCCGACGCCATGCTCGTCGGCGAAGCCCCCGGCGGGCAGGAGGTCAAGCAGGGCGAGCCGTTCGTCGGCCAGGCCGGGAAGCAACTCGATCGCACCCTCGAGGCGATCGGCTACGACCGCCGCGACTGCTACATCACGAACCTCGTCAAGGTCCGACCGCCGGAGAACCGCGACCCTCACGTCGACGAGATCGAGGCCTGGTGGCCCGTTCTCGAGGCGGAAATCGAGCGCGTCGATCCGACGGTGCTCGTTCCGATGGGGAGCTTCGCGACCGCCGAGATTCTGGACACCGACGAGACGATCACTGATCTGCACGGGCAGGAATTCGAACGGAACGGGCGGCTCGTCATCCCGTCGTTCCACCCCGCAGCAGCGCTGTACGACCGGAGCAAGGTCGACGTGATCGAGTCGGATCTCGAGGCGGCGCTCGAGCGGGCGTAGGGGGTCGATACCGCTCGATCCCGTTACCCCCGGATCGTCAAGATCCCGTCGTTGACCGTCACGTCCGTCGCGTCGGACGGAATCTCGAACTCGAACTGATCGTCGCCGACGACGACGATCGCGGTGTCACCGGCGATGTCGAGCGTCGGCTCGCCGCTGCTGGGCCCGAAATCGACGGCGATGACCTGTTCGTCCTCGTACTCGCGGTTGGTGATCTTCGCGTCGTCCTTCTCCCCCGCGGCGGCTTCCAGTTCGGGTGGCGTCTCCATAGTCGACCGGTCGGGGTCACCGCCCGTAAGCGGTGTGCACGAAGCTGCCGCGTCCGGCTTCGTCGCCGTCGCTCTCGCCGGTTCGATCTGCGACGCCGTTTCAGCAAGTCTTTCCGCGTCTAGCCCGTACCGATCGACGAATACGATCGCCCCCTCGACCCGTCGGCCGACGCCGGCTCGACCGCCTCGAGGGGCGCGGATCACCCGACCATGACAGGACGCGACCACTACTACAACAAGTCGAAACAGGAAGGCTACCGGAGCCGGGCGGCCTACAAGCTCAAACAACTCGACGACCTCGAGGACGTCATCTCCCGCGGCGACGCGGTCGTCGACCTCGGGGCGGCCCCCGGCGGGTGGCTGCAGGTCGCCGCCGAGAAAGTCGGCCCCGAGGGCCGGGTCGTCGGCGTCGACCTCCAGCGGATCAAGTCGTTCGACGACGATATCGACGACCGCGTCGAGACCGTTCGCGGCGACATGACCGAGGAGCGCACCCGCGACCGCGTCATCGACGCCGCGGACGGGAAGGTCGACGCCGTCGTCTCGGACATGGCGCCGAACATGTCCGGCGAGTACTCGCTCGATCAGGCGCGCTCGCTGCACCTCGCCCGGCAGGCCTTCGAGACCGCCCTCGAGTTGCTCGACACCGGCGGCGACTTCGTCGTGAAGGTCTTCGAGGGCCCGGACGTCGACGACTTCCGGGCCGACGTCGAGGAGGAGTTCCAGTACGTCCGCGCGACCAGCCCCGACGCCTCCCGGGACGAATCCTCGGAGGTGTACTTCATCGCGAAGGGGCGGCTCACCGCTCCCGTGCGGCCGGGCGACGAACTCGAGGTCGAGATCGAAGACGTCGGCAGCGAGGGCGACGGCATCGCCTCGGTCGAGGGCTACCGGCTGTTCGTCCCGTCGACGGAGGAAGGCGAGACGGTCGACGTGCGCGTCGACGACGTCAAGCCGAACTTCGGGTTCGCCCAGCGGATCGACCGGGACTGACGGATCAGTTTCTTTTCACTCGTCCGTCTCGAGGCGGTCGTGGCGCTCGTCGATCTCGTCCATGATGTCGAGGGTCTTCCGGATCGAGGCGCGGATCGCGTCGCTGCGATTGACGAACTTCCCGTCGTCGCCGACGTGTTCGTCCAGATCGTCGAGCAGTTCCTGAGGAATTTCGACGCTGATCTTTGGCATCAGTGTGCGTACGGTTTGCAGGGGGTCCCCTTAAGCCGTCGGAGTCGGCGAACCGCTCGAGCCGTCCGAAGGAAAACGGAACAGAACGAAACGGCTCACTCGGCGACGGCGCCGTCCGCGTCGGCCTCCGGCTCGGCCGGCGCACCGCCGCGACCGCCGCCGAAGAGGCGACCGCCCGCGGTGAGCACGTAGAGGACGGCCAGCCCGAGCAGGTAGGTCAGCGCGATCGGGATCGCCAGCAGGAGCATCGTCAGAATGCCCTTCGGGCTGGCGAAGGCCGCGACCGTGAAGATGCCGACGACGGCCGGCCGCCACCGCTCGAGCATCGTCCGATAGCTGACGATGCCGCCGACGTGGAACAGCGCCATCGTGACGACGATGTTAAACAGGAAGCCCACGCCCAGCGTCGTGTAGATCACGAGCCAGGAGAAGCTGTTGATCCGGTAGGAGACCTCCATCCCGTTGGCCAGCGCGTCGGTGATCAGGTAGGAGATCACGGCCGGCGCGATCCAGTAGAACCCGACGACCACTCCGAGTCCGAAGCCGACGAACAGCGCGAGCCCCCAGACGAGGAAGGTCCGAGAGTCGCCGGTGACGAGGCCCCGCTCCTTGGCCGCCGGCCAGCTCCAGTAGCAGATCAACGGCAAGACGGCGAGGAACCCGAGGATCGTACTCACCTTCACCATGAAGATCAGCACCTCCACGGGCTCGAGCGCGACGACCAGGCCGAGGTCCTGGAGCAACTGGATCGTCGCCTCGGTCGTCATGTCGCCGCTGAGGTAGGCCTCGTTCCCGTCGGCGACCGCCGCGAGCGCCTCGTCGGGGACCTGATCGATGAACTGCGCCAGGATGAGACTGAAGCCGCCCTGGTACAGCGCGATGAAGGTGCCGCCGAGGACGGCCATGAACACGCCGACGATGTAGATCGTCTTGGAGGTGAGGCTGTCGATGATAAAGGCGAGGTCGTAGGCGTAGCCGCCGATGTCGTCCTCGGTCGTCTCGTCCTCGGTGAAGGGGTCGAGCATTCCGGCGGCGGTGCTCGCGACGAAGCTTTCGTCCTCGTCTTCACCGCCGGCGGCGTCGGGTCTGTTGGCCGCCACGCCGTCGGCGTCCGCCGTCGTCCCTGAATCGCTCTCGGCCGCCTGCTCCTGCAGCGAGTCGAACCGGTTGAGGATCGCCTCGGCTTTGTCCCGGTTGTCGTCGTACATCGCCTGCCGGGAGTACTCGAGGGCCTCCTCCTCGTCCATCGAGAGGAACACCTGTGCCGGAACGTCAGCGACGTCCTCGGCGGAGAGCGCCTCGAAGTCGACGTCGTCGGGGTCGTCCGCGGTCCGGATGTCGTCCTCCCGGGGGTAGACCGGGGACTGCAGGACCCTGATCGTGTACCCGACGAGGACGACGAGTCCGACGCCGGCCGCGACGACCAACCCAACGGCGGCGTCGCCGAGCAGGCCGTACTCGGCCGACAGCGACTCGAGGCCGCCGAGCGTGAGCCCGTTCGGGCGGAACCCGGACGGCAGCAGGGGGAGCAGCGCCTCCTCGGTCCGGTCCAGGCCGTCTTGGTTGATGAAGACGGTCGCGCCGACGGCGACGACCGCCAGCGCGCCGACGAACTGGAGTACGCGCCGTTTCATGAGGGCGACGCCGGTGTCGAGTTCGGTCGCGCCGCGGCGGCGGATGTTGGTGACGACCTTCGAGAGGCCGAGGCTGAAGACGTAGAGGACGAACAGCGGCAGCGCCCACATGATCTGCGTGAACGGGTCCGGCGGCGAAAACAGCGCGCCGAAGACCACGATGGCGACGGCCGCGTGGCGCCACTTGTCTCGGAAGGTCTCGTACGAGACGATCTCGGTGTACGCGAGAGCGCTCATTAGCAGCGGCAACTGCGCTGCGAGGCCGAACGAGAGGGTCAGCAGGACGGTGAACTCGGTGAACTCGGTGATCCCCCAGTGGGGGCTGACGCCGGCCTCGTAGGAAATCGTCGCGAGGAAATCGAAGGCGAAGGGGAAGAACACTCCGTAGGCGTAGCCGGCGCCGACGCAGAAGAGGACCGCCGAGACCATCGCGAGCCCGGCGGCGTACCACTTCGAGACGGGCACGACCGATCGGACGCCGCGCTCGTGCAGCGCGTCCCGCGAGAAGTATAGCAACGCCGGAATCGCGAAGATGATGCCGACGACCATCCCGATCTTCGCCTGGAGGAGGATGACCTCGAACGGCGTCCGGGTGATGATGTCGGCCGCCTGGCTGACCTCCTCGCTCATCCCCTGCTTCGCCGTCGCCTTGAGGAAGTCCCAGACGAAGGCCCGCAGGGCGTAGAAGGAGCCGATGAAGCCGATAACGAAGACGATAAACACCTTCTGGAGGTGCGTCTGGGCGCTCGAGAGCAGTGCGCCGAGGGTTTCCCGCCCGCTATTGATCGCTCGGGCGGTGTCCTCGTCGACGGCAGAACTCATTGCCCGTGGGTAACTGACATCCGGTTATCAACCTTTCGAGTCCTCGAGTCGAAATCGGCCGTTGACGGCGATTCGGCGGCCGACCTGGGTCAGTCCGAGCGGTCCGTGACAGTCGCGCGAAGTGGCCGTAAGAAAAAGGCCTATAACCGGCGGCCTATCTATATCCCGATAGATGTCGGACGAGTCGGCAGTCGACGGAGACGCGGATCCCGTCGCATCCCGTGTCCGCGCTCGATCTCGCACGCGCCGCGACGAGCGATTGCTCCCCGACGGGGGGTCGGCGCCGTCCGACGGCCCGGACTCCGATCGAGACGCGAGCACGAACTCGGACGCAGATGCGGATGCGAACACCGCAACCGATCCGGATACCGACCCCGACGCCGACACCGAGACGCCGCCCGTCGAAACCGACGGCGAAGGCGTCGTCAACCCCGAATCCGGCGCCGGCGAGTCCTACCCCGACCCCGAGTATCCGGATCCCGACGGGGACGATATCGGCGGCCTCGAGACGCCGCCGGACGACGAGGAGATGCCGCTGGCCGATCACATCGAGGAGATGATCCTCCGGCTGGCGGTCGTCCTGCTGTTCGGCGCGGCCGGGACGGCGGTCGGACTGCTGTTCGCGTCCGACGCGATCAGTTTCATCTGGACCGACGTCTTCCCCTCTGCGGCCGATGAGGTGCCGCCGCCGCACGTCTACCACCCGCTGGAGCTGTGGCTGACCCGGATCAAGCTCTCGGCGCTGCTGGGGATCATGGTCGCCCTGCCGACGTTCGTCTACGAGTGTTACCTGTTCATGCGCCCGGGGCTGTACCCCCACGAGCGCAAGTACTACCTCGCGGCGGTCCCGACGAGCGTCGTGCTCGCGAGCGTCGGCATGGTGTTTTCCTACCTGCTGGTGTTGCCCGTCCTCTTCCAGTACTTTACGTACTACGCCGAGGGGAGCGCGAACATCGCGTACGCGGTCGGCGATACGTTCGACCTCATCATCACGCTGACCGGCTTCCTCGCGGTCGTCTTCCAGATTCCGCTCTTTATCATGCTGGCGATCATGATGGGCGTGACGACCCGCCGGTGGCTCGCCCAGAAGCGCCTGTACTTCTGGGCCGCGTTCCTCGGCCTCTCGTTCATGTTCACGTTCGACCCCTCGGGGATGGCGCCGATCCTCGTCGCGATCGTCATGGTCGGGCTGTTCGAGGGGACGCTGCTGATCCTGAAGTGGGTCGGCACGGAGTGAGGAGCGATCCCGGTCCGAACCCGTTTCGCGATGCTTCGTCCCGTCTGCCCTTTCGCGTCCGTCTCTTTCGATCGCCGAGCCGGTAGCTCCGGCAGTCGACGTTCCATCTGACGAATCGGGGAGTCGCTCCTCGAGTAGTCGGCGTCCGTTCGCGGATTTGCGAGCTGGGGCGGACGTGTGGGGGACGGTACCACGGAACTCGAATACTCGTGGACGCGCGTCCGATCGAGCGGGCCTCACCCGCGATTTTACGGCCTTATACTGTCCCAGGGCATTCGTATATTGGCGGAGGCTCTCATCCCTCGTCGTATTTGTCCGATATTGTAAACGATTACCGTTTAGTGGCTGTGTACGTTCTCCTATTCCCGTGAATAACTGAATGATATTGGATCGATTCGTCTCGAAGAGTCGAGTTTGTAAATCGATCGGCCCTGCGATCGGACGAACCGGGAGGTGGATCGCATGACCGATCTCGTCCCGACGACGTGCATGCGGTGTGCCGTCGGCTGCGGCCACGTTCAGCGGTCCGTCGAGCAGGGGTACGGGCTCGATACCGTCCGCGGCGACGCCTCCCATCCGGTCAACAACGGGCTTGCCTGCCAGCGCGGGATCACCGAGACCGCCGAGCCCGACGGCGAGTGGCTGACTCGACCGCTCGTCCGCCGCGACGGCGAGCTCGTGCCGACGACCCTCGAGACGGCCCTGGAGCGAGCCGCCGAGGGACTCGAGGGCGCGCTCGAGAACGGCCCCGAGGGCGTCGCGGTGCTGGGCAGCGGCCAGCAGACAAACGAGGCCGCCTACGCGCTGGGCAAGCTCGCCCGCGGCGGCTTCGGCACGCCGTACTACGACGCCAACACGACGCTGTGTATGGCCTCGGCCGTCACGGCCTACTACGACGCCTTCGGCAGCGACGCGCCGCCGCCGACCTACGACGACATTCCCGAGGCGGAGACCCACCTCGTCTGGGGTGCGAACCCGGCCGCGGCCCACCCGGTCATGTTCCGGTGGATCACCCAGTCCGCCGACGCCGAGGGCTCGGAACTGCTCGTCGTCGACCCCATCGAGAGCGAGACCGCCGACGTTGCGGATCACCACGTCCCCCTCGAGCCCGGCGGCGACCTCGCGCTGGCCCGCGCGGTGCTCGCCCGCGTCGTCGAGACCGGCCGCGTCGACGAGGCGTTCGTCGCCGCGGCGACCGAGGGCTTCGACGACCTGTGCGTCGAACTCCCCGACGCCGAGGCGGCCGCCGAGCGCGCCGGCGTCGCGATGGACGACGTCGACCGCATCGCCGCGGCGCTCGAGGATCCCACCCTCATCTACTGGGGCATGGGGATCAACCAGAGCGTCAACGGCACCGCGGCCGCGGGCGCCCTGATCGATCTCTGCCTTGCGACGGGCAACCTTCGACCCGGTTCGGGGCCGTTCTCGCTGACCGGCCAGGCCAACTCGATGGGGACCCGCGTCTGCTCCTCGAAGGGGACCTGGCCCGGCCACCGGCCGTTCGACGATCCCGACCACCGCGGGACCGTCGCAGAGCACTGGGACGTCCCCCGGTCTCGCCTGCCCGACGATCCCGGCCCCGGCCCGGTCGGCGTCGTCGACGCGATCGGCGACGACGTCGAGGCGGTCTACGCCGTCGCGACGAATCCCGCGGCAGGCATGCCCGACGCGACCCGCGTTCGCGAGCGACTCGAGGACGCCTTCCTCGTCGTGCAGGATTCGTTCCGCTCGGAGACGGTCGAGTGCGCCGACGTCGTGCTGCCCGCCGCAACGTGGGGCGAGTCCGAGGGGACCACGACCAACATGGAGCGGACTGTCTCCCGAGTCCGCGCCGCGACGGAGACGCCGTCGGGGATCAGGACCGACCTCGAACTCATCGGTGCGATCGGCGATCGGGTCGTCCCTGACCTGTTCGAGACGCCACTCGAGCCCGCCGCAGTCTTCGACGAACTGGCGGCGCTGACCGCCGGGACGCCCGCGGACCTCTCGGGGATCAGTTACGAGCGCCTCGAGGCGGAGACGGCGGTTCGCTGGCCTGCGCCCGAACCGGACGTCTCGGCGGGGTACCGGTACTACGAGGGCGACGCGGATGGCGAGGACGGCGCGGCCGACGCCGACGAGTCGTGGACGTTCTCCACCGACTCGGGCCGCGCGCAGTTCTCGAGCGGCCGAGCCCGTCCGCTCCCGGAGGAAACCGACGAGTCGTACCCGCTCACGCTGACGACCGGGCGCCGCCCCGACGCGTACAACACGGGCGTTCGCACTCGGGAGGACGAGCCGCCGGTCGCCCGCGTCAGCCCCGCGACGGCCGTCGCGCTGGCCGACGAACTCGAGGGGGGCGAGCACGTCGACGCTGCGGTTCAGGACGACGCCCAATACGGCCGCGTCGTCTCCCGCCGCGCCGCGGTCACCGTCCGCGTCGAGACCGACGAGTCGATCCCGGACGGCGTGGTCTGGCTGCCGATCCACCACCCTGCGGTCAACGACCTCACGCTGCCCGACGTCGATCCGCGTTCGAAGGAGCCCAACTTCAAGCAGTGCGCGGTGCGCCTCGAGCCGCCCC
The DNA here is from genome assembly GCF_054654555.1 of Halopiger thermotolerans. Taxonomy (NCBI): domain Archaea; kingdom Methanobacteriati; phylum Methanobacteriota; class Halobacteria; order Halobacteriales; family Natrialbaceae; genus Halopiger; species Halopiger thermotolerans. Next base: position 93,630 of record NZ_BAAIEU010000002.1, read on the forward strand.
GCGAACGCGACGTGAGGGCGCTCGCTTCTGTGACCGCGTGAGCGATTCGGCCGAACCACGGCGAGTGATCGATGCCGGGACACCGCCACCGCTAGCGAGTGAACCGCCTCGAGCCACACCGCGTACCGTCGACTGAACCCGGGGTCGGCTGCGAGGAAACGTCCTTATACAGATCATATCCGATTGTACATCTCACGTCCGCTCCCGAAACGCGGACGTTTTCACTCATTTGTCAACGATTAGTGTTATATTGGTTAGGAACGTGGCGTAGAAACGTGAATTCCGAAATGTTTGGAGTGAAAATCAGCGAATCGGCACCGGATCGTTCGTTCGGTACCGAGGTGATCGCCGATGGCGCATAAGAAGGAAGAGCAGAAGGAAGACTGCTACGGCGACGAGGTGCGCGAGCACATCGAGAAGTTCGCCGCGAACGGCGGCTTCGAGGCCATTCCCGAGGACGAGGTCGACGAGTGGACCACCCGGTTCAAGTTCTGGGGGGTCTTCCAGCAGCGCTCCGGACAGGAGGAGTACTTCATGATGCGGCTGACCAACGCCAGCGGCATCTTAGAGCCGGGGCAGCTGCGTCGCATCGGCGAGGTCGCCCGCGACTACGCGAAGGGCCCCGTCGAAAACCCCGAGTTCGGCAACGGGTGGATCGACCTGACCACTCGCCAGTCGATTCAACTGCACTGGCTCAAACTCGAGGACATCCCCGAAATCTGGGAGAAGCTCGAGGCCGTCGGCGTCCACTCCCGCTCGGCCGGCGGCGACACGATGCGTAACATCTCCGGCTGTCCGCTCCACGGCAAGGCCGAGGAGTTCGTCGAGTCCGGGCCGTTGCTCGAGCGCTTCGAGGAGGAACTGCGGGGTGACGACGCCCTCGCGAACATGCCCCGGAAGTTCAACATCAGCGTCTCGGGCTGTCGGGTCGGCTGCGCGCAGGACTCGATCAACGACATCGGGTTCGAGCCGGCGACCAAGGAGATCGAGGGCGAGGAAGTACGGGGCTTCAACGTGCGCATCGGCGGCGGCCTCGGCGGTCGCCAGCCTCGCGCTGCGACGCCGCTGGACGTCTTCGTCCGCCCGGAGAACGCCTACGAGGTCGGCCGCGGCTTCGTCGAACTCTACCACGACTACGGGGATCGGCAGAACCGCTCGAAGAACCGCGCCCGGTTCTTCGCCGAGGACTGGGGCATGGAAAAGATCCGCGAGACCCTTCAGGAGGAGTACGTCGACGTCGACCTGCACACCGCCGGCGAGGACTTCCGCGGCAAGTATACCTACAACGCCGGCCGCCCCCGCGACGAGGGACCGCACGACCACGTCGGCGTCGGCGACCAGAAGCAGGACGGGCTCAAGTACGTCGGCCTGAGCGTCCCCGTCGGCCGCCTGCCCGCCGAGGACGCCATCGAACTGGCCGACCTGGCCGACGAGTACGGCTCCGGGGAGATCCGGCTGACCCGCCGGCAGAACCCCGTCGTCGTCGACGTCCCCGACGAGGCGGTCGACGACCTGCTCGCGGAACCGCTGCTCGAGACCTACCGGCCCGAACCCAGCACCTTCGAGCGGGGCGCGATGGCCTGTACCGGCACGGAGTTCTGCTCGATCGCGCTGACCGAGACGAAAGCGCGGATGGCCCGCACGATCCGCTGGCTCGAGAACAACGTCGACCTGCCCGACGACGTCGGGAAGATCAAGATGCACTATTCGGGCTGTACGGCCGACTGCGGCCAGGCGATGACCGCCGACATCGGCCTGCAGGGAATGCGCGCCCGCAAGGACGGCGAGATGGTCGAGGCCTTCGACATCGGTGTCGGCGGCGGCGTCGGCGAGGACCCCTCCTTCGTCGACTGGATCCAGCAGCGCGTCCCGGCCGACGAGGCGCCCGGCGCGATCCGCAACCTGCTCGAGGCCTACGCGGCCCACCGCGAGGACGGCCAGACGTTCCGCCAGTGGGTCGAGGCGACGGGCCAGGAGCAACTCATCGAGTTCTGCGAACCCGAGGAGACGGACTTCGAGGCGCCGTACATGGACGACGCCAAGCAGTCGTGGTACCCCTTCGCCGACGCGCCGTCTGCGGCCGCGGCCGCCGAGGAGTCGGCCGCGCCGTCGGACGACTGACGCGGCCGCGACGCCTCGCAACTCCGAACTCCAACCGCCGATCTTCGCGTCGTCCTCCTCGAGGCCGAGACGGTTCGATCGCCGTCAGTGGGTTTAGTCTCGAGCAGGGACGAGCGCACGAGACCATCCAGTTGGCCGGTTAAAACCCTCAGAGCTTGACACGGATCGCGTGCTGAATACACCGTGTGTATCGGCCATTGATGACAGTTAGACGGATTCCAGCGATGAATAGCAGTAGATATCCGGGATGTCGGCACTGAACGGCCGCCCCCCGTGACTTTTGCTGTTAGATACCGAATCGAGACGTGGAGATGGCTGACACGGTTCTTATTACGGGCTGTTCAACGGGGATTGGGCGGGCGACCGCCCGGGCGTTCCTGAACGACGGCTGGCAGGTGTACGCCACCGCACGGGACGAAGACGAGCTCGTCGAGTTAGCGAACGCCGGGGCCGCGACCGCGCGGTTGAACGTCACCTCGACGGCCGACGCTACGCGCGTCACGGAGTGGGTCATCGACGAGGCGGGCCGCCTCGACTGCCTGGTGAACAACGCGGGGTACGGGCAACTCGGGCCGGTCGAGGACGTGCCGGTCGAGGCCGTGCAGTCCCAGTTCGACGTCAACACGTTCGGCCCACACCGGCTGATACGCGCCGCGGTCCCGCACATGCGTCAGGTCGGGGGCGGGACGATCGTGAACGTGACGAGTTTCAACGAAGAGCTGCCGTTCCCGGGGACTGGGGTGTACAGCGCCTCCAAGTCGGCGCTCTCGACGCTGAGCGAGGCCATCCGCGCGGAGGTCGCACCGTTCGGTATCGACGTCGCCGCAGTGAGTCCCGCGTTCGTAGCCACTGACTTCTACGACCGAATGGAGGACGAGTTGGACGACTTCCCTCACTCGAGGGCATACGCCGACCTGTACCGGCTCCTCGCGGAGATGCGGCCGATCCAGGGAGGCGGCCCTCTCATTTCTTCCCCGGATGCGGTCGCGGAGACGGTCCTAACGGCGGCAAAGGCCGACGACCCTCGGGCTCGGTACCGGGTCGGCTCGCTGGCGTGGGCCGGCGTCCTCGCCGGGGCCCTCCCCGAGACGTGGCGCGGGTCGCTGATGCGGCTGCTCGTGCGGCTCATGGAAACGGGGCCGGCCCAACGGCTCCTCTCCCGGTGGAACGACCGGTACCGGGGAAGCGCGGCGTGACCCCAGCCTTATGCGACCGCGGCCCGAACTAGGTCGGACGCCATGACCGCTCGGCTCGAATACCTGCTCGGGCTCAGTGCGCTAGTAATCGCCGGACTCGCAATGACGTCGCTGTACCTGCGGGCGGTTCTTCGACGCAAGGAACAGGACGAGACGTCTTTCCTGTCGCGCGTCGCACCGACCTGACGGATCGGCCCTCAGCGTTCCGGCCGATCGGAGGTTGGCCGTGCCCCCTCCGTCCCCGGGTCGCGGGTATCGGCTCCCGTTACCGCAGCCAGTCGCGTCGCTCGCCCGAATCCCAGACGCAGGAGCACCGTCGCGGCGAGGGCCGTGACGAGGAAGTCGAGAGGCCAGTGCCACGGGAACCGCTCCGGCGGGTCGCGCAGCGTCGCGGGGAGTCCGGATAACGCGGGCACGTACCAGAAGAGGTACCCGAGCAGGTAGAACCCGCCGACGATCATCCAAAACCAGTCGGTCGCCCGGAGCCACGACAGGGCCGCCGAGTCGCTCGCGTCCTCACGCGACATGGTCAATCGATTCCGTCGCCTCGAGGTGCGTAGCGACCCCGATAGAGCCCCGTGGTCGGTGCGCTGGCGGACGGTCGCTCCCGGTACGTAACCGGGCAGAATACGAGCCGCGCGTCTCGGCCTCTGGCATACCCGCCTTTCTACTTCGACAGGGAAAATGCTTGGCTCGAGCGTTCCTGGAATACCGGTCGAGGCCGCTTCTGACCCTCTCTTCGTCCGTGCAAGATATGCTATTCAGCACGACCGCCGAGACTCATCACCGATCGAGGGTTTCACCGAGATCGCTTGGTTCGCTGCTTGTGCGACAGCCAGCCTGTCGGCCGTCGTTCTTGCAGCCGCGAGAATCGAAATGGGAGACCGCTGCGTCTACTCGAGCGCTCAGTCGCCGGACGGCTCGTGGGTGGCGTGAGACTGCTGCTCGGGCTCGGACCCACGGAGCGAGAGCGCAGTTCGGTAGCCGCGCGCGAGCGTCCTCCGGGCGAAGTACAGCGCGTTGGTCGGGCCGGTCCGATCGATCGGAGCGCGGTAGCTGACGATCAGCGACCACATCGTCGCGACGCCGAGCGAGCCGGCCGCGGAGAAGGTCATGCCCATCGTCGCGTAGGTGCAGGCGTAGACCGCGCCGATGGTCATCGACGGGACGCTCGAGCCCAGCGGGACCTTGGCGGTCGCGTCGCGGACGGTCGGGGCGAGGAAGACGATCGAAAGGGCGCTGCCGGCGAGGAAGACGAGGTCTTGCCACATCATCAAAACTCCTTACTCGGATACGAGTAAAAAGTGCGTCGGTATTGTAAACTGGACGATATATTGACTGTCAGTCGACGGTGATTCTCACTGCTCGCGACGGCGACGTCGGTTTCGAGTCACCGGTGTTCCCGCGTCCGTTCGTAGGCGTAGTCGACGGCGTCCTCGAGCGAGCCGGGACCGTCGTAGTTGGCGGAGAACAGGTCCATGAACTGGCGGGCGATCCGGTTGCACCGTTCGAAGGTCAGCACGGTCCTGACGCGGATCGTCTCGGCAAAGTCGAGTCCGGGGTAGGCGGTCGCCGTCAGCGTGTAGCCGGGGTGGTCTTCGCCGTCCAGCGACGCCGGCGCGACCTTCAGCCGGAGGTCGCCGGATTCGTGGCGGTAGGTTCGATACTGCATCTCTCGGTCGGTGTCGGCCGGCGTGTACGACCGACTCTCTTCCGTGTTCCACGCGGGCGGCACGTCGGCGTCCATCGATCAGTGATACCGAGCCGAGTGCTACGTTCGTATCGCATTGCGCAATATTCCCGGACGTTAGTGCAGAAACTACACCTTCTACGAATCCACTGCCGATAATACGATTATATTCTGACCGATTGTCCACCAGGAAAGGTCGGTAGTGGACAATGGAACAACCGACATCGAATTCGGATCGGTCCCGACACCAGTTACGGGATCGAGTCTCCGATCAGGAGCGAACTGGCACGCTCATCCTGCGATCGTCAATCGTCGGTCTCGGATTCAGCCGCGAAGACGTCCTCGACGACCGGCTCGTCGGTCTCCGAGTTCGTCTCGGGGCTGACGCTCCCGGTCCGGTACCCGTGCAGATCCAGCGTCACGTGGTCGAAGCCGATCTGCGACAGTTCCTCGCGGACGGTCTCGGCGAACTCCGTCGTCAGCGCCCGCTCGAGTTCGTCGGGCGCGACCTCGATCCGCGCGAGGCCGTCGTGGTCGCGGACGCGGAACTGGTCGAATCCCCACTGGCGCAACAGCGCTTCGGCCTGCTCGACTCGCGTCAGGCGCTCCTCGGTGACCTCGAGGCCGGTCGGGATCCGCGAGGAGAGACAGGCCATCGAGGGCTTGTCGGCCACCGAGAGGCCGTAGTGCTCGGCGATCGCTCGCACCTCGTCCTTCGTGATGTCATGGGCCAGCAGCGGCGAGTGGACGTCCAGTTCCTCGACGGCCTGGAGGCCGGGGCGGTGGCCGGCGCCGGGGTCGTCCGCGTTCGTGCCGTCGCAGACCGTCTCGACGCCGTGCTCGCGGGCCGTCTCGAGCATCTCGCCGAGTCGCATCGTTCGGCAGTGATAGCAGCGGTCGTCGTCGTTCTCGACGAAGTCGTCGCTCTCGAGTTCGGAGAAGGAGACGATCTCGTGGCGGATGCCGATCTCGTCGGCGACCCGCTTCGCGTCCTCGAGTTCGGCCTCGGGGAGCGTCTCGCTTTTCGCGGTGCAGGCGATCGCGTCGTCGCCGAGGGCGTCGCGGGCGATCGCGGCCACCGCGCTCGAGTCGACCCCGCCGGAGAAGGCGACGAGCACCCCGTCGCGGCTCGCGAGGTCGTCGCGCGCGGCCTCGAGTTTCGCCTCGACCTCGTCCTCGACCGTTGTCATAGCCCCCCGTTCGTACCGGACGGGCAAAAGCGCGTTGTCGTCGGCGTCGCACCCCGACGCGTCGCGGACGCGGCCGGCTCAGGCCGCGTCGACGTCGACGGCGCGATCCGTCTCGGCGCTCTCGTAGAGCGCGCCGATGACTTCCATATTGGCGATCGCCTCGTTCCCGTCGGTGCGGGGCTGGCGACCGCTCTCGGCGCACTCGGCGAAGTGCTCGATCTCGAGGCGGTACTGGTCGACCGGGTCGAACGTCTCGACGGCGTGGCGGCCGTCGATGTAGTACTCGAGTTCGTACGTATCGCTCGAGGGGTTAAACGCGCCCTCGACCTCGATCCACCCGTTGGCGGCCTCGATGCGGTAGCGCTGGACGTCCTGGGTGTCGAACCCGGAGGCGATCCGGGCCGAGGCGTGGTCGTACTCGAAGATGGCGGCCAGTTCGGTGTCGACGCCGCTATCCCGGGAGTCGTTCGTGTAGGTGTAGACGCTGTCGGGCTCCCCGAGGAGCTGTCGGACCAGCGAGACCGGGTAGCAGCCGACGTCCATCAGGCTGCCGCCGTGCAGGTCCGGAGAGAGGCGGATGTCGTCCGGGTTGCCGAACAGCGGGAACTTGAACGACGCCGTCACGGAGCGAATCTCCTCGAGTTCCTCGCTGGCGAGTTCGAGCGCGCGCTCGGTGCGGGGGTGGTAGCGGTACATGAACGCCTCCATCAGCGTCACGTCCTGCTCCTCGCAGTGGGCGACGACCTCGCGGGCCTCCGCGGCGTCGACGGTCAGCGGCTTCTCGCAGAGCACGTCGAGGCCGGCGTCGGCCGCCCGCGTCGTCCACTCGGCGTGGAACTCGTTGGGTAGCGGGATGTACACCGCGTCGATGTCCGCCTCCTCGATGAGCGCCTCGTAGCCCTCGTAGTAGTCGGCGATCCCGTGCTCGTCGGCGAACGCCTCGGCCCGCTCGAGGTCGCGAGAGGCGACGGCCGTGACCTCGTGCTCGGTCGGTTCGATGCCGGGGAGAAAGGCCTTTCGCGCAATGCCAGCGGTACTCAGTATACCGAAATCCATGGTCCAACGTTTCGCGAAGGGGCGTAAATAACCGCCCGATCCGCTCGCGGGCCGTCGATCCGGTGCGTAGCGGGTCGCCGATCAAGTGATCAGTCTCGAGTACGACCGGCGGTCGCACTCACACTCAGGCCGTCGTCCACGCGATCGCGTTCCGCAGGAGCTCGCGGAACCCGTCGCTTCGCAGCGCCTCGTCCGTGTGGCCGATCGAGACGTAGCAGACTCGGCCGTCCCCCTCCGTTCGGACCCAGGCGATCGGGTAGTCCTCGAACTCGGGGTCGGGGTGGTCCATCCGGGCGAGGATCGTCAGGTCGCTCTCGTCGCCGTCGTCGACGTCGACCCGATAGGGTTCGTCGTGGACGCTGAAATCGTCGACGCCCTCGGTGACGGGATGATCGGCGACGATATCGACGCCGAACTCGGCCTGCTCGGGATGGTCGAGGAAGTGACCGCCCAGCAGCGAGCGCAGTTCCGGGATCGGTTCGTCGCGTTTCTCGAGCACCGCGTCCGAGTCAGGGTCCGACGGTTCCGTGCTCTGCAGGTCGGCGGCGCAGTGGACGCCGAGGTAGCCGCCGCCCGCCCGGACGAACTCGAGCAGCCCCTCCCGCTGATCGTCGGTGAGCGTGCTCTCGGTGAGGTAGTCGATCAGGAGGTCGTACGCCGAGTCGGGCAGCGCGGCGAGGTCGTCGCGGTCGGTCGTGGTCGTCACGTCGGCGGCGTCGCCGACCGCATCGACCAGTTCCGGCCCCTTTTCCTCGATCCTGTGGAACGGAAACGTATTCTCGCCGACCAGTAGCGCGTTCGTCATATCTCCGTCGTCGCGGTCGACCACCAAGTAGTTTAATACCGCGTGACGCCCGCCCGTCGATCCGGCCCGGCCCGTCACCAGCGCGCCCGAGCGTTAAGACGCTGCTCGCAGTACCGTCTCTCCCATGTCAGTATCCGATCGTCTGAGTCAGTTGCGACCGTCCGCCGGATCCGCGTCCGAGGGTCGAGCCGCGGACGAGCGCTCGCGCACCGCAGACAAAAACATCCCCGGCGCGGTCGCCCGGGGGGTTCAGGCCGGCTTCGTTGCGACCCTGATCATGACGGCCTTCCGGCTGCCGATCATGCGGTCGCTCCCGCCGTCGGCGAACTTCTGGTCGCAGTACGTCGCCCGCGACCACGACCCCGACAGCCATCCGATCGCCGGCCTCGTCCTGCACCTCGCCTATGGCATTCAGGGCGGCGCGATGTTCGGCGCCCTGTTCGAACTGCAGGACGCCGAACAGGCGATCGAACCCGAGCAGCGCGGCCTCGTCTGGGGGTCGGTCTACGGCATGGTGCTGTCGGCGCTCGGCTCGCAGGTCGTGCTGAAGGAACTACTCGGTATCCAACTCGACGCGGACGAACTCGCGCTGTTTCACGCGGGCCACCTCATCTACGGGCTCTCGCTGGGGGCCTGGGTCGGCTCCCGAACGGAGGGTTCCGAGCATCCGGAGACGGACTACGAGTACGACGACGGGAACTGACGCGAACTCGCGATCGGTCGATCGTCGCCCCGTCTCTCACCCGCGAACGGCGCCGTCGTCATCGTCGTCGGCCGCCGAGCCGGTGCGGGTGCGGATCTGTCCCCGAAGGTATCGCTCGCCCCGTCGCGTCAGGCGATACTTGCCGCGCTCCTCCTTCTCGACGAACCCGTGGGCCTCGAGTTCGATCAGCCGGCGGTTCACCTCCTTTCGGCTGAAGCCGGTGTTGAACGCCACGACCGACGGCGTAAGCGTGAGTCCAGTGCCCTGGAACGCGGCGAGGATCTCGTCGTCCATCGGCGTCATCCACTCGGCCGGCCGCCGGATCCGCGAGGGCTCGCTCAGCAGCACCCGCGCCCACTCGGTCGTCCGGGTGTCGTTCGTCACGGGATCGTAGAGCCCGAAGACGACCAGCAGGGCGGCGAGCGCGTGGACCCAGTGGACCAGCGCCGGCGCGACCAGTTCGGCGATCGGCCCGCCAGTCACGGCAAGGGTCAACCCCGCGACGGTGACGAGCACGAACCGACGGTAGGTCGCGACGGACGCCTCGAGCGAGAGGAAATACAGCAACTCGAGGGCGACGACGATGCCGATCGCGAGGTTGTAGCCGGCGAAGGGGCTCAGTCCGTCCACGGCGCGTCACCTCCGGACCCCCGCCGGTAGAACTGTCGGTGGCGGAGTATCAGCAGGCCGAGGACGATCGCGACGATCGTGTTCGCCGCGCTCCGGAGCACGTGCAGCGCGAGCGTCTCCGGCCCGGTCACGAGCACCATCGTGTGGTAGATCGTCAGCGTCACCATGCCGACGGAGAGGAGGGCGATCGCCGTCCCGAAGGGCGAGTTCCGGAAGATGCCCCACGAGAGCAGCGCGAATATCCCGGCCGCCGTGCTGGCGACGATCGCGACCGGCACGCCGAGGAGGTGAACGACGGTATGACCCACGAGCGGAGTGACGGTCCCGGCGGTCGTTAAGGCGCGGCATGGGATTTCAACCGCGCGGCGCCGTCCGGTCGGATCCGCCGAGGGGCGGGTTCGGACGGCGATCGATTCGCCGTTCGGCGACGCGGTCGACCGGCGCGCCCGCGCCGCGGAGAGTAATCGGTCGTAAACCGATCCTCACCGATCGGCCGCACCGCGGCGACTGCGGCGGGTATCACGCCTCACCGTTCGGCCGGTTCGCTGTGGGCTGTGGATAACGAAGCCGGTCGTTCCCGACGGGTCGACCACGATGGCACTGGAACAGATCGACCACGTGAGCGAAAACGAGGAGATGCAGGAGTGTATCGACAACTGCTTCGAGGCCGCTCAGGCCTGCGAGTGGTGCGCCGACGAGTGCGCCGGCGAGGGCGAGGAGATGGCCGAGTGTCTCCGCCTCTGTCGCGACGTCGCCGACCTGACGACGATGCACGCCCGGTTCATGGCCCGGAACTCGAACTACAGCACGGAACTCGCCGAGGCCTGCGCCGGCGCCTGCGAGGAGTGCGCCGAGGAGTGCGAACGCCACGACGCCGAGCACTGTCAGGTCTGTGCCGACGTGCTCCAGGAGTGCGCTGAGACCTGCCGGAACATGGCCTCAGCCTGATCGCGACCGACGGATGGACGCGACGACGAGGCTCACCGCCGCCGGCAACTGCCTGCTCGGCTGCTGGCTGATCGTCGCCGCCGTCGCCGCGTCGGGGCCGGGAATCGCCCGCTGGAACGACGTTCTGGTCGGCGGCGCGGTCGCCGTCCTCGCCGGGTACAACTACGCCGGCGTCCGCGGCCGGCGATCGCCGAGCGCGGCCGGCGCGGCCCTCGTCGCGGTCCTCGGCGGCTGGCTCGTCGTCGCGCCGTTCGCCTTCGGGCTCGGCCGCGCGGCGCCGGCGCTGTGGAACGACGTCGCCGTCGGGACCGTGATCGCGAGCTTCGGCGGCTACAACGCCTACGCCGCGGCCGCCGCCCCTGCCCCGTCCGTCCGCACGACCGCCGAATAACGACTACCGCACACCGCACTCACACCCCGTTCGATGGAATACCCACCGCTCGAGGCGTACGGCGCGATCGGCGACGGAAACACCGTCGCGCTGAGCGGCGCCGACGGCTCGATCGACTGGTGGCCGGCCCCGCACGTCGAGTCCCCCAGCGTCTTCGCCGCCGCACTCGACGCCGACCGCGGCGGCCGCTTCGCCGTCCGCCCGACGGCGTCGTTCGAGTCCGTCCAGCGGTACCGCGACCGGACGAACGTCCTCGAGACGACGTTTCGGACCGCCGACGGCGCGGCGACGCTGACGGACTTCATGCCGGTCGCGGCGGCGGGCGGGGCAGCCGCGGGAGATGGGGACGGGGCCGGAGACGGTAGTGAGGACGGGGACGATCGGCCGCCGGCCATCTACCGGAAACTCGAGTGCGACGAGGGGCCGCTCGAGGTCTCCGTCGCGTTCGAGCCGCGGTTCGACTACGCCCGCGACGTGCCCCGGATCGAACCGACCGCCGACGGCGTCGCCGCGATCGGCGACGGCGAGCAAGCAGTTCTCTCGAGCGATCTGGCGCTCGAGCCGACGGGCGACGGCGCGGGCGGTTCGGGTGATGCCGGCAGCGGTGCGGCCGAGACCGAAAACGGAACCGGAACTAGAACCGAGACCGCAACCGCGGCGACCGCGACGACCACCCTCGATCCCGGTGAGACCCGCTGGCTCGTCCTGGGGTACGACGAGGCGATCCCACTCGAGCCCTCGCGCCACCGGGAGACCCTCGCCGAGACGGTCGACTACTGGCGGGACTGGACCCACGACTGCGACGGCGACGACTGCCCGGTGGCGGGGCCGTGGCACGATCTGGCCGTCCGCTCGTCGCTCGTCCTCAAACTCCTCATCCACCGCGAGACGGGCGCGGTATGTGCGGCCCCGACGACCTCGCTCCCCGAGGACTGCGGCGGCGTCCGCAACTGGGACTACCGGTACAACTGGATCCGCGACGCCGCCTTCACCGTTCGGGCGCTCGCCGAACTGGACCACCTCGAGGAGGCCCGCTCCTACTTCGAGCTGTGTCTCGACCACTGCGGGCGCCACGACCCGGCGGAGATGCCGCCGGTCTACGGCCTCCACGGCGGGAACGATCTCGAGGAGCGCGTCCTCGACCACCTCGAGGGGTATCGCGGCTCCGCGCCCGTTCGCATCGGCAACGCGGCGCAAAACCAGTATCAACTCGACATCTACGGCGAACTGGTGCTCGCGCTCCACGAGAGCGTCCGCTACGGCGAGCCGATGCGGCCCGACGACTGGGGGGTGGTTCGGGACCTCGTCGACTACGTCGCCGAGGGCTGGGACGAGCCCGACGCCGGCATCTGGGAGATGCGGTCCGACCGCGAGCAGTTCGTCTACTCGAAGGTCATGTGCTGGACGGCGCTGGACCGCGGGATCAGTCTGGCCAAGGCGGCCGACGGCGTCGACGCGCCCGTCGAGCGCTGGCGGGCGGCCCGCGACGACGTCCGGACGGCGATCATAGAGCGGGGGGTCAGCGAGGAGACGAACAGTTTCGTGCGTTCGCTCGACGATCGGGACACGCTCGACGCGGCGAACCTGCTGGTCCCGGTGGTCGGGTTCCTTCCGCCCGACGACGACCGCGTACTGGGGACGATCGACGCGACGATCGACCGGCTGGCGACCGACGAGGGGCTCGTCCGGCGCTACGAGGGCGACGACGGCCTTCCGGGCGTCGACAATCCGTTCGTCGTCACCTCGTTCTGGCTGGTCACCGCGCTCGCGCTCGCCGGCCGGACCGACGAGGCCCGCGAGCGCTTCGAGTCGGTCCTCGAGTACGCCAGCCCGCTCGGCCTGCTGGGCGAGGCGGTCGACGACGAGTGCGGCGAGCAGCGGGGCAACTACCCGCAGGCGTACAGCCACATCGGCCTGCTCAACGCCGCGCTCTACCTGACCGACGCCGACGGCTCGAGCGACCGCTCGACGGCGCCGCTCGGTACTGCGGGGGCCGGCGACGTCGACTCGAGCACGCCGATCGTGCGACGACCGAACGATACCGAGTAACAGAGAGAGCATGAGCGACACAGACCACGACTCGACCGACGAACCGACCGCGGTGACGACCGACGCACGCAAGCGGCGCTCGCGATCGGACGGCGGTGACGGAAGCGGTGCGGACGGTGCGGATGGTGCGGGCGGGAACGGCGACGGCGGCGGAAACGGCAACGGCGGGAACGGCGACGACTCGATGCGGCCGGGCGACATGATGCTCGCCCATCCGACGAAGGAAACCTGGGTCCAGTACGCCGTCATCGCGCTGGGCGCCTGGCTCGTTGCGACCGCGCCGGCGCTTGGCTACGGCAGCGCGCTGGTGTTCTGGAACAGCGTCGTCAGCGGCCTCGTCCTGATCGCGCTCGCCGGCACCACGATTTACTACGAGAGCGGCTACGCGAACTACGCCAACGGCTTCGTCGGCCTCTGGCTGGTGTTCGCGCCGATCGCGTTCTCGGCGCCGACGGCCGCGGCCTACGCCAACAGCGGACTCGTCGGCGTCATGGTGATCACGTTCACGGTCCTGATCGTGATGCGCTCGGAGATGGACGGGCCGACCGTCCCGCCCGGGTGGTCGTACAACCCCTCGACGGGCGCCCAGCGCGCGCCGCTGATCGCGCTCGGGATCTTCGGCTTCTTCGCCTCGTGGTACATGGCCGCCTTCCAGCTTGGGTACATCGAGAGCGTCTGGGACCCCATCTACGGGTCGGGAACCGAGCAGATCCTCACCTCGAGAGTGTCGGAGGCGTTCCCGGTCTCGGACGCCGGCCTCGGCGCGGTCGCCTACGCCGTCGAGGCGCTGATGGGCTTTATGGGCGACCGACGGCGCTGGCGGACGATGCCGTGGATGGTCGCCTTCTTCGGAGTCGTCGTGATCCCGCTGGGCTTCGTGCAGGTGCTGCTGGTCATCATGCAGCCGATCATGGTCGGGACGTGGTGTACCCTCTGTCTCCTGTCGGCGTTCGGCATGCTCTGGATGATCGCGCTGACGGTCGACGAGGTCGTCGCGATGGGCCAGTACGTCGTCCGCCTGATGCGTCAGGGCGACAGCCTCTGGACGGCCTTCTGGATGGGCGGGACGATCACCGAGGACGAGTCCGGCGTCGACGGAGACGCGACTCGACCGATCGGAGACTCACCGGTCGGCGAGCCGTTCTGGGGCGTCTCGACCCCGTGGACGCTGCTGGCTGCGATGGCGCTGGGCGTCTGGCTCATGCTCTCGCCGACCGTCTTCGGGACGACCGGCCTCATGGCCGACAGCAGCCACCTGGTCGGCTCACTGGTCGTCTCCTTTACCGTGATCGCGACCGCCGAGCCGGCGCGCGCGATCCGGTTCCTGAACGTCCCGCTGGCCGCGTGGGTCGCCGTCGCCCCGTGGCTGTTCGGCGGCGTCCCGCTGCTCGCGACGATCAACGCCGTCGTCGCCGGCGCGCTGATCGTGATCTGCACCGTTCCGCGCGGCTCCTTCGAGGACCGCTACGGCGGCTGGGAGCAGTACGCGACCCTCGAGACGTTCGATCGACTCAACCCGCTTCGTAGCTAACGATGTCAGCAACGACCGATTCGGAAGTCGTCGTCGTCACGGGTGCATCGGCCGGCGTCGGGCGAGCCACCGCTCGCGCGTTCGCCGAACGTGGCGCCAAGGTCGGCCTCCTCGCGAGAGGCGAGGACGGCCTCGAGGGCGCCCGCGAGGAGGTCGAGGACGCGGGCGGCGAGGCGATCGTCGTCCCGACCGACGTCTCGAACTACGAGGAGGTCGCGGCCGCGGCCGAGACCGTCGAGAACGCGTTCGGCCCGATCGACGTCTGGGTGAACAACGCGATGGTGTCGGTGTTCTCGCCCGCCGCCGAGATGACCGCCGACGACTACCGCCGCGTCACCGAGGTCACCTACCTCGGCTACGTCCACGGGACGCAGGCCGCGCTCGAGCGGATGCGGCCCCGCGACGAGGGGACGATCGTGCAGGTCGGCTCGGCGCTGGCCTATCGCGGCATCCCGCTCCAGTCGGCCTACTGCGGCGCGAAACACGCCATCCAGGGCTTTACCGAGTCCGTCCGGACGGAACTCATCCACGACGACTGCGACGTCGAGCTGTCGATGGTGCAGATGCCCGCGATGAACACCCCGCAGTTCGAGTGGACGAAAAACCGACTGCCGAAGCAACCCCAGCCGGTGCCGCCGATCTACCAGCCCGAGGTCGCCGCTCGAGGGATCCTCTGGGCCGTCGACCGCGGCAAGGACGAACTGTGGGTCGGCCGGTCGACGGTGAAAGCGATCCTCGGGGAGCGCCTGATCCCGCGGCGACTTGACAATATGCTCGCCAGCGGCGGCTACGACTCCCAGCTGACCGACGAGCCCGCCGATTCGGATCGACCGAACAACCTCCACGAGCCGGTGGCCGGCGACCACGGCGCTCGCGGACCGTTCGACGAGCGAGCCCGGGGGCGAAGCGTCCAGCTGTGGGCGAGCACGCACCGCCGGCCGCTCGCGCTCCTCGTCGGCCTCGCGGCCGCGGTCGTCGCCGCGGTGCTCGGCCGAAACGGCGGCTCGACCGACGACGGGTGAGCCGCTGCCGGCTCGCCCAGCGCGCCGTCAGTCGAGCGTCCCCGCGAGTTCGGCGACGTCGGCCTCGAGCAGCCCCGCGTACTCGAGGCGGAGCTCCCGCGCGTCGGCCCGGGTCACGTACTGGCGGCCGTCGATCCGCGCGGAGATCGGGTGGTAGTCGCCGACGGAAAAGCCCATCCGCTCGAGGTAGGCCGCGAGCGGCGTCGACTCGAGCCCCTCGTAGGTCGCCGCGTCGACGAGGTCCGCGACGGTTGTCGCGCGGGGGAGCGCGAGGCCGTCGCTCGTGACGCGGCCCGGCGCCAGGTCGTCGCTTTCGGGCTCGAGGCGGCCGCTTTGTCTCCCGCGCCCCCCGCGTCCCCCGATGCGGACGGTTCCCCGGCGGAGCCGGTCCATCACCGTCGCGACGTCCTCGGCCAGCCGCAGGAGCTGTCGCGGCAGCGCGGCGTCCGGCGCCCGCCACTCGAGCGTCGACGGTACCCCGTCGCGGTCGCACACCCTGACCGGCGTCCAGCCCGCGTCGACGGGCGAGAGGTGCTCGTCCACCGCCGTCGCGTCGACGCCGTTCGCGACCGCTCGCGCTTTGACCCGCTCGTATCGCTCCGCGAGGCGGTCGCGCCATTCCGCGGTCGACTCGACGTACCGGCAGAGCCGGTCGCCGCGGGACCCGCCGAATCGCTCGCGGTAGCAGTGGGTCCGCGCGCCCGCAGCGACGCGGTCGCCGTCGAGGTACGGCGTCGAGTTGACCAGCGCGAGCGCAGGGGTCAGCGCGAGCAGGGCGTTGAGCTGGTCGGTCGGCGACGTCCGCTCGACGCGGATTCGAGCGCCGGCGCAGTCCGGGACGCGGTCGCCGTTCGTCTCGAGGCCGCCGTCGACGTCGGTGTCGATACCGGTGCTATCGGTGTCTCCACCGCTTGTCCCCGCGATCGCCCGTCGCACTCGGCTGCGCTCGCTCCCGTCTCGACCGACGGCCGGGTCCCCGTTAATCGGCGTCGCCAGCGGGACGAGTCGCCGCTCCGCGGTCGCGGCCCTCGAGCGGGCCGCCTCGAGTCGCGCGACGAACGCCCGCCGGAGCGCGGCGATCGACTCGCAGGGGGGCGTCGTCACCGTCAGCAGCGACCCGGGATCGCGCGGCTCGCTTTCGATCCCGTCCGCTGCGTCGGCGATCGGTCCCGCCGGCGCGAAGTCGCCGTCGCTATCGACGGTCCAGTAGTCGACCTCGAGGCTCGTGTGCATGATCAGAGTCGCGGTGTCGCTGTGCGGCGCGGCTCTCGGACGCGCCGCGGTCGTCGCCGCCGGTCGTATCGGACCGCTCGATTCGGGTCCGGTCGCTGCGATTTACTGCCGTTTCGACCCCTCGCGCCGAAGTGGCCGTGCCTGCAGGTGCGTGCGGACGGCCCGCGAGCGCCGTCGAGTCGGCACGTTCCGGTCGAACCGTTTTCCGCTGGGTCGGCGAAGTCGACCCAGCCCACCCATGCTCCGCACGACCTCGAGCGACGCCGACGAGATCGCGAACCCGGTGACGGGCGAGCGCATCCGGTTTCGCCGGGCGACCGAGTCCGCGCTGCGGTTCGAGTACCGGCTGGCGCCCGGCGGCTTCGCGGTCGGGAAGGTCGACCACGTCCACCCGAATCAGGCGGAACGGATCGCCGTCGAATCGGGGCGGCTCGGCGTCCGCATCGACGGCGACGAGTGGACGGCGACGCCGGGCACGCGGTTTTCGGTGCTTCCCGGAACCGCCCACACGATCTGGAACGAGGGGCCCGACGAGATGCGCGCGGTGATCGAACTCCGGCCCGGGCTCGAGCTCCGCCCGTTCTTCGAGACGATGTTCGGCCTCGCCCGCGAGGGGAGGACCAACGGCTGGGGGCTGCCCGGCCCGCTGCAGCTCGCGGTGCTCGCCGACGAGTACCGCGACGCCTTCGCCTTCGCACGGATCCCGATCCCCGTCCAGCGCGCGCTCGTCCGAACGGTCGCGCCGATCGGCCGGCTCGCGGGGAGGCGGGCGCGGTACGATCGGTTCGGCGGGGATCGGACCCGCGCCGCGGCGGAGTCGCGCCGGTGACGCCGTCGAACCCGGTTCTCGGTCGCCGACGGCCGGTCCGCGCTCGCCGTCCCCGCCCCCGCGGCCGCTGCTACGCCTCCCCGAGTTCCATCGCCTCGCCGATCGACAGCTCCGTCTCGAGTTCCTCCAGGGCCTGCAGCGTCTCCCGTTCCTCCGCGAGGTTCGTCTCGAGCGGTTCGACGACGTCGTCGGCGTAGGCGAGACGACCGGCCAGCCGCACCAGCGTCTCGTAGCTCCTGATCTCGAGCCGTTCGGCCAGCAGCCCGCGTTCGAGGTCGTCCGGGACGCTCGGCTCGCCGCCCGCGCCGTCGCGCATCCGTCTCGAGTCGGCCAGCCCGTCGACCGAGCGCGCGCGGCTGGCCCGCGGCCGACGCCCCAGCGCCTCGAAGACACTCTCGAGGCGCTCGATCTGGCGGGCGGTCTCCTCGCGGTGGGTGGCGAACCGATCGCCGAGCTCGTCGCTGGGCGCGTCGGTCGCCATCTCGTCGAGCAGTTCGAGGTGGGTGCGCTCGACGTAGTAGGCGTGCTGTAGCTGGTATCCGAACAGGTCCTCGAGGGTTTCGACGTTCATGGGTGGTGGCGGTGGTGCGGTGGTACGGTGGTGGCGGTGTAATGGCGATACGACTGCAACCGCGAGCGGCGCGGCGGCGATCACTGCGATCGATCCAGCGACGCCCGGTCGGCGGACTCGGCGGCCGTCCCCGCGGCGAGCAGCCGCTCGATCGCCTCGCCGTCGGCCAGCGAGTCGACCTCCGAGCGGAGGTCTCGCTCGTCGTCGTAGTTCTCCCGGAGCGCGTCGACGACCGCGTCGCCGGCGTCGTCCTCGAGCGCGCTGGCGAGCCCCATCGTCCGCTCGTAGGCCGTACACTCGATCGCCTCGAGTTTCAGCACCGTCTCGATGTAGAACAGCGGCCGGAGCTCGTCGTTCAGCACGACGTTGTTGAACTTCTCCTTGTCGGCGATCAGGCCGTCGAGCTCCGGAACGCGCCGGGTGTCGGGCGCCGCGTCGAGCGCCTCGAAGGCCCGCTCGATGCGCTCGAGGTGGCGGTCGCTCTGCTCGCGGTGCTCGTCGATGGCGTACTGCAACTGCTCGCGACACTCCAGTTCGCGCAGGTCGTCCAGCGTGTCGATCGCGACGTCGGACGACAGCGTCTCGAGTTCGCCGCGGAGTTCCCGTTCGATGTAGTAGAGCCGCTCGAGTTCGGCCGTCAGTGCGTCGCGTGGGGTCTGTGTAGTACTCATACGTAGGGAGGCGGTGAATCGGGGGCGGTGGAAAGACGCGAACGCGTTCAGAACGACTGCTGCATCCGCATGTGCTCGTCGGTGTCGTGAGGACTGTCGCCGCGGTCGCTGTACCGCGGTCGGCCGACGGCATCCCGCCTGACGCCGTTCAGGATCGCCAGCTCGAGCTCGTTCCGGCTCTCGTAGGTCTCGTGGCCCGAGGTCTCGAGGATCGTCCGAAGCGTGTCCGACTCGCGCGGGTAGGTGATTTCGACGTCGGCGTACTCCTCGAGCACCTCGTCGGTGGTCATCGGGAACGTCGCGTCGGTGAACAGGTCGGCGACCGATCCGATCTCGAGCGATCTGACCTCGTCGGCGTCGTTTGTGTGACTCATCGGACGGTCCTACCCGGATGGATCGGATAGTAGTACACCCTGCAAGCGACGACCGGCTGCTGTCGGGCGATTTCGGTCGCTCGCCCTTGCCGACCGATGGCACCGTTCTCGACTGCGGTCGGTACTCCTCGAGATCGAACCCGAAATTTCGTCGTATGTTTCCCGCCGAACGTTGTTCGAACAAACACCTATACGTGGGTCGATCCAGTACTTGTCGCCAATGGCACAACTCGAGCGGCTCAGGGTGTACCCCGTGAAGGGCCTGGACGGCATCGATCTCGAGTCGGCGTCGATCCTCGAGGGCGGCACCGTCGAGTACGACCGCGAGTTCGCCCTGTTCGACGACGACGGCGAGGTCATCAACGGCAAGCGGACCGACCGCGTCCACGACCTTGAGACCGATTTCGATCCCGCGACGCGCGAACTCGTCCTCGAGACGGCCGACGGCGAGCGCCGCCGGTTCGCCCTCGAGGACGAGAGCGACCGCGATCGCGCCGAGGCGTGGTTCGGCGACTTCTTCGACGCGGACGTCTCCCTCGAGCGCGACCGGTCGCTGGGCTACGTGGATCGCCGCGAGATGGGACCGTCGGTCGTCAGCACGGCCACGCTGCGCGAGGTCGCGTCGTGGTTCGACGACGAGGGAATGACCCTCGAGGGCGCGCGCCGTCGCATCCGAGCGAACGTCGAAATTTCGGGCGTCCCGGCGTTCTGGGAGGACCGATTCGTCGGCGAGGAGGCCCCGGCGTTCGAGATCGAAGGGATTCGGGTTGAGGGGGTCACGCCCTGTGGCCGCTGTGTCGTCCCCCAGCGCGACCCCGATACCGGCGATCCGATCGAGGAGTTTCAGCAGCGGTTCGTCCGGAAGCGCGAGGAGACGTTCCCCGAATGGGCTGACCGGGACGCCTTCGACCACTACTACACGCTGATGATCATCGCGAACGTGCCACCGGCCGATCGCGGCGAGGCGGTTTCAGTGGGCGATACGGTCGACATTGTCGACTAGCGGGACCCGGCGACCGCGACGCCGCTTCGGATCACCGCTCCTGCCGGCTACCGGGCACTCGAGACCGTTGAACACGCAAGGAGCAGACCGATCGTCCGCGTCGGTGAACGGTCAGGTATGTCTGACTACGAGATGCACGAACCCGAGTTTTCGGGCACGACGACCGACGAGTGGGACGAGCCGCAACTCGAGGATTTCGATACGGACGACCTGGGCGAGGTCGCGGATCACTTCATCCTCTCGGCGTCGGGCTTTCCTCCGGAGAACTTCACGGACCTCAAACTCCCCGTGGTCGATCCGGACGGCAACCTGAACAAGAACGCCCTGCAGACGGCCAAAAGCGGCGGGCACGGCGTCGGCGCGATCGACGATCTAGACGACGACAAACGGGACGAAATCGAGGACATGATCGACGAACTGGCGAACGATAACTTCGAGGACGCCGATTTCGGCGATTGAACCGTTGCGGAGACGGTTCGGCGGCCACCTCTCGTTGCAGCGTCGATCCTCCCGACTCACTCCGGATCGAACCCGCCGACGAGGTACTCGAGCGCGAACAGGGCGATTGCGCCGACCGCGGCCCACGCGACCGTCAGCCCGATCGTCTCGGCGGTCCACGCGTGTACCTCGCCGATGTTGTGCAGCGGCGCGGGCGTCGACCCGGCGATGAGACTCACCAGAAAGACGAGCGTCAGGTTCCGACGCCAATCCAGCGCGGCCCGGACGACGCGGGCGACGGTGACGAGGCCGACGACGCCGCCGACGACGAACAGGATCACCGTCGTTCCCGGATCGACGACGGCCGCCGTCGACCCGCCCTCGAGAACGACGTCGCCGATCGCGCGGACGAACGCGCTCAGTTCCGAGGAGAGGAAGACGTACTGACCGAGCAGGATCAGGATCAGCGAGCCGGAGACGCCGGGCAGGATCATCGCGCTGACGGCGAGCGCGCCGGCGGTGACGATGACGATCGGGCCGCTGCCGGGGAGGCTCACCAGGTCGGCGGCGACCAGCAGCGCGAGTCCGGCGCCGACGATCGCCGCTACGACGTGGGATCGGGACGCAAACTCGAGGCTGCGGCCGAGCGTGACCGCCGAGGCGGCGATCAGCCCGGTGAAGAAGCCGAACATCGGGAGCGGGTGCGACGATGCGAGCGACGAGACGATATCGGCGATGAGGACGACGGCAGTGACCATTCCGACGCCGAGCGGAACCAGAAACTGCAGGTCGAGCTCGAGCAGCGCCTCGCGCGCCTTCGTCCGCCGATCGGAACGGTATCCCCGGAGCACCGTCACGATCCGGCCGGGTGTAAACGCCGTGACGGCCGCGATCAGCCGCCCGTAGAAGCCGAGCAGGAGCGCGACGGTGCCGCCGGAGACGCCCGGGAGGGCGTCCGCCGTCCCCATGCAGAGCCCGTAGGCGTACGTCCGCAGCAGTTCGAACCGATCGACCGCGAGGTCGAGTCGTTCATACCCCATGCGTTCGCCCCTGCGGATCGTCGGTCGCGGTCGGGACAACTGTCGGTCGACCTCGTCGTCTCGAGTCCGTGCGGGCGGCCCCGCGCGTCGGTTGCATATTCGACAGGGGGACGCCGACACGTATAAAAGTACGATTCCGCGTCAGTTGGCGGAGCGTTCCCGCCGACCGTGTGCCGTCAGGCCGGCCGTCCCATCGTGTACAGGAACATCGGCGTCTGTCCGGCGGCCCGCGGCGCGAAGAAGTCCGTGACGACGTCGTCGTAGAACGTGAGTCCGGTCCCGCCCAGATCGCGGTGCGCGTACGTCGCCAGATACAGTCGGCCCGCGGTCAGGGCGGCCTCGAGTTGGGCGACCCGATAGCCGCGATCGCCCAGCGCGTCGACGATCTCGGCGAGATCGCTCATGAAGTACAGACAGACCGCGGCGTCGCCGCCCAGCCGCTGATCCAGGGCGAGGTGGCTCGCCTCCCGCCGAAACTCGCCGCTTCGGAGCCGCTCGAGTTCGCCCGCGGCCGGGTGGTAGTGGTAGGTTCCGGGCTCGAGGCCGTCGACGCCGGTGACGAGCAGGTAGGGGTCGACGAACGACAGCGGCTCAGCGCCGCTCTCGGGTCCCTTCCCTCCGTCGTCCCGACGGCGAACGTCCATCGGCACGCCCCGCACGGCCCGATCGAGGACGGTCGACAACTTGCGAAAACTGATCGGATCGCGGTCGTACTCCCGACAGGAGCCCCGTCGCTGGATCGTCCGGTGGAGCGGCCGACTCGAGGCCGTCTCCGAATCGACGGGCTCGAGCAGAACCCGCTCGCCGTCACCGGGGTCGCGGCGGCCGATGGGGCCGCCTGGGCGGTCGGTGCGCCACCGCTGGGCGTCGGCACCGTCCTCAAGCGTCCCGGCTTGCCACGCCTCGTGGATCAGCGGGAACCGCTTCTCGTTCGGCGAGAGGGGTTCCGTCTCGGGATCGATCGGGTCGACGGTGGGCGGCTCGTCGGCGGGTGGCTCGCCGGGCGGATCGCCGGTCCTGGAACTGGAGCCGATCGGAACGATCTCGAGCGGCGCCTCGCGTTCGGGATCGACGCCGAGTAGGTCGGCGACGGGCCGATCTGCGAACCCGGTCATGACCTCGGCACAGTAGTCCAGCGCGTGGGCGACCGCCAGCAGGTTCGCCAGCGTCGTCCCCGAATCCCAGAAGGCGTGGCGGAAGGTGCGATCCGCGTACTTCCAGGCGTTGCGCCACCACGTCGAGGTCGTCACGATCGACAGCGGCGCGTCGGCGACGGCGTCGTCCCCGGCCGCCGTGGCGAGGACGCCGCGGTGGTCGCCCTCGCGGAGAACGTCCAGCGACAGGGTTCGCGGGTCGAAGTGATAGACGCCCGCCTCGAGGCCGGATTCCGCTCGTGCCGGATCGTCTTCGCGACCTTCGAGATCGCCGCAGATCACGTACAGATCGATATGGTACAGCGCGCCGGTCGTCGCTGCGGCGCGGAACAGGTGCGTCCGGCCGCGTCGTTCGATGGATTTCGTGATGCCAGCCGCGTAGTAACAGAGAGTGGTGACGGTCTCGAGCGTCGGCTTTTGCTCCCGAGTCGGGTCCCCGTCCGGCGTCGACTCCGCGATCGCCGAAAGCGCCGGCTGCTGGGGCGGCCGGATCCGCTCGGCGAGCGACCGCGTCGGCAGGTCGACGTACGCCTTGTACGGCCGCGGCTTGTTGTCGAAGTTCAGGCCGCTCGCGCCCTCGCGGACGCTCCGCGGCGAGTGTTTCGTCCGCTCGTGGTACTCGAGCGCGTCGATCGGCATGCGGGACGATACCACGCCGCCGCCGTAAAACCCGGGCGGGAACTTTTTCTCGCTCCGGTTGGATACGACCGTCGAGAAGCAATGGACCTCGAGTCGATCCCGGGCGTGGGCGAAAAGACCGCGCGGGCGCTGTCGGCACTCGACGATCCCGAGCGAGCGCTGCGCGCGGGCGACGTCGCGACGATCGCGACCGCACCCGGGATCAGCCAGGGCCGGGCCGCCCGCATCGCGCGCGGCGCGATTCGCCACGAACACGACGACCCCGGTGGCTTCCTCGCGACCGATCGCGCCAGAGAGATCTACCGCGAGGTCCTCGGCTTGCTGAAGCAGCGGACAGTCACCGACTACGCCGCCCAGCGCCTCGAGACGATCTACCCGAGTCCCTGTCGCTCCCGGATCGAGGAGGTCCGGGAGTTCGCTCGCGAGGCCCTCGAGCGCGAGCCCGACCCCGACGTGCTCGCGGCGCTCGAGGGGGTCGAGCCCCTCCGGGAGCCCGGCGACGTGCGGGTCCGCGAGCGCTGCCTGGCGACGACCGACGCCGAGCGGTACGCGGAGGCGAAGGAGGTGATCCCCGAACTCTCCGTCGAGGTCGTCGAGGACGCGCAGGGGCTGGCCGAACTCGCGCGGGGCTACTCGACGGTGATCGCCCTGGACGAATCGTTTGCCGGCGTCACCGTCGAGGGCGACGTCCAGGTCCGCCCCGACGCCCTCGAGAACCCGGCCGAGATCGTCCCCGAGCGGCCGCTCGCCTTCTTCGCGCGCAATCGAGACCGACTGCGGGCCGCGATCGACGTCCACCGCGCTGCCGATCTCGAAGCCGACTGCGACCTCGCGGCGCTCGAGGACGGCCTCTCGCGGCTCGACGACGACGGCACCGTCGCGGGCGACGACGAACTCGACCGGCTGACGACGGCGGTCGACAACCTCGACGCGGCCGTGAGCGCGGCCGAGAGCGTGGCGAACGACCAGTTGCGGGACGCGATCCGCGAGGAGGACGTGACCATCGAGGGCTCCGATCTCCTGTCGCTGGTCGAGCGCGGCGCCGGCGTCGACTCGCTGCTCTCCCGGGAGTTGGCCGACGAGTACGCCGCGGCCGTCGAGGCCGCCCGCGAGCACCTGATCGACGCGCTCGACCTCGATACAGGCGAGGCCGAGATCGCGCGCCGGGTCTTCGGCGACGAGCCGACGTTTCCGGTCGAGCGCGACGAGGACGCCGTCAGCCGCTTACGCGAGGAGCTGACCGCCGCCAAGGAGCGACGCGCGGGCCGGCTCAAGCGCGAACTCGCCGCCGATCTGGCCGACCAGCGCGAGAGCGCCCGCGGGCTCGTCCGGACGGCCCTCGAGCTGGACGTCGAACTCGCAATCGCTCGGTTCGCGGCCGATTTCGAGTGTACGATGCCGGAATTCGTCTGGGACGCCTCGGCGTCCGACGAGCAGACCGGCTTCGCCATCGAGGGCGGCCGCTCCCCGCTGCTGGACGAACCCCTCGAGGCGATCGACCCCGTCGACTACGCGGTCTCGGGCGTCGCTCTGCTCTCGGGGGTCAACAGCGGCGGGAAGACCTCGACGCTCGACCTCGTCGCGAGCGTCGTCGTGCTGGCGCACATGGGCCTGCCCGTCCCCGCCGAAGGCGCCGAACTGCGGCGCTTCGACGACCTGCACTACCACGCCAAGACCCAGGGGACGCTGGACGCCGGCGCCTTCGAGTCGACGGTGCGGGAGTTCGCCGACCTCGCGCAGGGCGGCGAGGGCTCGCTCGTGCTGGTCGACGAACTCGAGAGCATCACCGAACCCGGCGCCTCGGCGAAGATCATCGCCGGCATCCTCGAGGCCCTCGAGGAGAACGGCGCGACGGCCGTCTTCGTCTCCCACCTCGCCGGCGAGATCCGCGAGATGGCCGACTTCGACGTCACCGTCGACGGCATCGAGGCCGTCGGACTCGTGGACGGCGAACTCGAGGTGAACCGCTCGCCGGTCAAGGACCACCTCGCGCGGTCGACTCCGGAGCTGATCGTCGAGAAGCTGGCGACCGAGAACGGGACCGGCGACGGCGATTCCGGGGCGGTCGCGACCAACGGCGGGCGCGCGAGGACCGACGGAGCCGAACCGGGCTTCTACGATCGGCTGCTCGAGAAATTCGAGTGACGGACGACGAGGCGACTCGACGAGCGGCGGGGAAGTTCAGCCCCTATACTATGCAAGTAGCATACCTACGACTCGACGCGGCATCTGTCACGGTATGCCCTACCAATTCGAGTGCTCCCAGGGGAACTGTCAGTTTCGCATCCGCTCGAGCAGCGCCGACGAGGTCGAACGGCTCGTTCGCGCCCACGTTCGGATGGTCCACAACAGTCGGATCGACCGCGCCGACCTCGAGCGCGGCACGGACCGCGTCGAACTGGCGTGAGTCTTCCTCCATGACGACCGCGTTGCGTGCGGAACAGCGCGATTACCGATCGGAAACGGGCGATTCGCTGCGAACAACTAAGTAGCTCCGACAGCGTGGTGAAAGTGATGGCAGACGACCCCGACGAGGGGATGTTGTCGTGGGACGAATCCGTGTTCAGGGACGAGCACGTCTTCGAAATCGACTACGTCCCCGAGACGTTCAAGCACCGCGAGGGCCAGATGGAGAGCCTGACGTACGCGCTCCGACCGGCGGTGCGCGGGTCGCGGCCGCTGAACGTGATGGTTCGCGGACCGCCCGGGACGGGCAAGACGACGGCCATTCAGAAGCTGTTCGACGAGGTCGGGGCCCAGACCAGCGACGTCCGTACGATCCGCGTCAACTGTCAGGTCAACGCGACCCGCTACTCCGTGTTCTCGCGGCTCTTTGAGGGGACGTTCGACTACGAGCCCCCCTCCTCGGGGATCTCGTTCAAGAAGCTGTTCGGCCAGATCGCCGAGAAGCTCGTCGAGGACGACAAGGTCCTGGTCGTCGCCTTAGACGACGTCAACTACCTGTTCTACGAGAACGAGGCCTCGGACACGCTGTACTCGCTGTTGCGCGCCCACGAGGAGTTCCCCGGCGCGAAGATCGGCGTGGTCGTCGTCTCCTCCGATCCCGCCCTGGACGTGATCGACGAACTCGACTCGCGCGTCCAGAGCGTCTTCCGCCCCGAGGACGTCTACTTCCCGGTCTACGACCAGCCCGAGATCGTCGACATCCTCGAGGAGCGGGTGAGACGCGGCTTCCACGACGGCGTCATCGACCGGTCGACCCTCGAGTACGTCGCCGAACTCACGGCCGACAGCGGCGACCTGCGCGTCGGGATCGACCTCCTGCGGCGGGCGGGACTGAACGCCGAGATGCGCGCGAGTCGCACCGTCGAGCGCCAGGACGTCGAGGAGGCCTACGAGAAGTCCAAGTACATCAACCTCGCGCGCAGCCTCTCGGGGCTGACCGACACCGAGCAGGCACTGCTCGAGGTGATCGCCCACCACGACGGCGAGCAGGCCGGCGACATCTACGACGCCTTCCACGAGCGGACCGACCTCGGCTACACGCGCTACTCGGAGATCGTCAACAAACTCGATCAACTGGGCCTGATCGACGCCGAGTACACGGACGTCGACGGCCGCGGCCGGTCGCGTTCGCTATCGCTGTCCTACGAGAAGGAGGCGGTGCTGGATCGCCTCGAGTAACCGATTCGCCGTCTGATCGGTTCCGCCGTATCGGCGTCCGCCGCGGCCGCGACGTGCCGGCAGTCGCCGGCCCAACCGCAACGGGCGACTCCGTCCAAGCCGGCCGTATGGAACGTCACGACTTCTACGGCTCCGTCCAGTACGAGGCCAACCTCGCCGACGAAGCCGACGCGCGCGACGCCACGCAGGCGGTGCTGTCGACGCTGGGCGAACGGTTAGACGAGACGCGCCTGCAGCGCATCGACGGCGAACTCCCCGACGAGATCGGCGATCACCTCGCCGAGGGCGCCTCCGAACGGCGATTCGACTACGACGAATTCCTCGAGCGCATCGGCGACCGCGCCGACCGCGCCGAGACCGGCGAGCCGGAGGCGCTCGCGCGGGCGGTCGTCGGAACGACGCTCGAGCACATCAGCGACGAGGAGGCCGAGGGACTGCGCGAACGGCTCGAGGAGCTCGATTTCGGCGCGGCGATTCCGGAGACGGGGCCGGGCGCCAGGAGGTAGCCGACGCTCCCGCCGGCGTCCGGCACCCGGCAGTTGCCGCCCGAACCGTGAGGAGCGGAGTTGCCCTTCGACGGATATGGACCGAACAGCACTACTCGAGAGGGTCGGCGACCGCGCCGCGGCCGACGCGGACGAGGAGGCGGCCGACGATGCGACGCGGGCGGTCCTCCGGACGCTCGGCGAGCGGCTGAGCGAGGACGAAGCGCGGGATCTGGCCGCGCAACTGCCCGGCGAGCTGAGCCAGCACCTCACGCAGGGCGAGTCGGGCCGGCGCTTCTCCGAGGAGGAGTTCGTCTCCCGGATCGACCAGCGCATGGACACCACGAAACTGCACGGCGAAGAAGCGGCGACGACCGTCCTCGGAACGATCCTCGAGGCGGTCGACGAGAGCGAGCGCGCGGCCGTCGTCGACCAGTTCGAACGCTACGGCTTCGGCGAACTGCTCGCGGAGACGGACGCGGACGTCGACGTCAACGAGCGGACGCCGGGCGAGTACTGAGCACTGCTCGCTCGTCGCGTACGGTTCGGATCCGGCTCGCTCCGAAGGAGCGGCGGTGACGGCTACGCCTGATCGACCTGTTCGCGGTAGTCCTCGATCGTTTCGATGGCCGACTCGACCTTGGCCTCGGTGTTGCCGTCCGCCCGCTCGCGGACCTGCCGGAGCGTGTTGAGCCGCTCGTCGAGGATCGCGTGATCCGGCTCGGTGTCGCTCATCACGTAGTCGGCGAACGCGTCGGTCGTCTCGCGGATGTCGCCGCGCACCTCGTCGTCGTCGGCCGATTTGGCCGCCTCCTCGAGGTCGTCGCGGGCCTGCTGCAGTTGGTCCGTCATAGACGATTCCACCACGAGGCGGCCCATAACCATTGAGCGAGCAATCGCCACGTTCGGATAGCCGCCGCGAGAAGGGCGATCGGACGGTCGAATACGGGGCGACTACGGGACGGAGCGACCGCAAGCCGCCGCTCGGCACTCGAGGGGCCGAGGCCGGTCCGTCGATCGCCCTGCGTTACGGCCGCCCTTCGCTCGTCACCGACGGGCTACACCGCCAGCGACGACGGGAAACGGCGGGACAACCATCGATACTAACACGCACAGTTTTTCGCTCCCGGTCCTCCGACTCGGTCGCACCATGCCAGTATCACGACGGACGGCCCTGAAATCGCTGGGCGTCGCCGGAGGATTGACCGCAGCCAGCGGAACCGTCTTCGCGACGGGCGAACACGAATCGGACGAACGATCGAAACACAAGAAAAGCGGAAAGGCCGACGGTGACGAGCCGGCGACCGACGTCCCCGCTGCCGCAGTCCGCGTCGCGCACTTCGCGCCGGACGCACCGAACGTCGACGTCTACGTCGACTGGACCCGCGTCCTCGAGGACGTCCCATACGGCGAAGTCTCGCCGTACCTCGAGGTCGAGCCGGGCACCTACACGGTGACGATCACGCCCGCCGGCGATCCGGAGACGAAAGCGTTCGAGGGCGAGATCACCGTCGGCTCGGGCTTTTACACCGTGGCGGCGATCGGCGAACTCGGCGCGGGCACGTTCCGTCCCGAGGTCCTCACGGACGCCGGCTCGGCGCTGGTGCGGGCGTTCCACGCCTCGCCGGACGCGCCCGCGGTCGACGTCTACGCCGACGGCGAGCCGCTGTTCACGGGCCTCTCGTTCGGCGAGTCGACGAACTACCTCGCCGTGCCGGCCGGCAGCTACGCGCTGTCGATCCGGCCGGCCGGCGACCCGGAAACCGTCGTCGCCGAGTTCGACGCGACGGTCGAGGCCGGCACCGCCTACACCGCGAGCGCGATCGGCTACCTCGAGCCGCCCGCCGACACCGCGGATCGCGGTCTCGAGGCCGAAATCTCGGTCGACGGCGCGATGAGCGCGAGCGACGACTGACGCGGCCGGAGCGACTCGATCCATCTAGCTATTTTCGGCGCAGCGCGAGAACCGGCAGCGACCGGTGCGGCCGCACTCGCCGCATGCGAGCGCGTAAAGTACTTCGAATCCCTGTTCCCGATAATGAGCGACTCCGATTCTCGAGGGCCCCTCCAGCCGGACCGTCCCGACGTCGACCGGCCGTTCGAGGTCGACGCGCCGTTCGAACCCGCGGGCGACCAGCCCGAAGCGATCGAACAACTCGCGGACGGCTTTCGGCAGGGGATGGACAAGCAGACCCTGCTGGGCGTCACCGGCTCCGGGAAGACGAACACCGTCTCGTGGGTCATCGAGGAGATTCAGAAGCCGACCCTCGTCATCGCCCACAACAAGACGCTCGCGGCGCAGTTGTACGAGGAGTTCCGGAACCTGTTCCCCGAGAACGCCGTCGAGTACTTCGTCTCCTACTACGACTACTACCAGCCCGAGGCCTACGTCGAGCAGACCGACACCTACATCGACAAGGACGCGTCGATCAACGACGAGATCGACCGCCTGCGCCACTCGGCGACGCGCTCCCTCCTGACGCGCGAGGACGTCATCGTCGTCGCCTCCGTCTCCGCCATCTACGGGCTGGGCGACCCGCGCAACTACGTCGACATGTCCCTGCGCCTCGAGGTCGGCGAGGAGATCGGCCGCGACGAACTCCTGAAGCAACTCGTGGACCTGAACTACGAGCGCAACGACGTCGACTTCACCCAGGGCACCTTCCGCGTGCGGGGCGACACCGTCGAGATCTACCCGATGTACGGCCGCTACGCCGTCCGTGTAGAATTGTGGGGCGACGAGATCGACCGCATGGTCAAGGTCGACCCCCTCGAGGGCGAGACCAAGGGCGACCAGCAGGCCGTGCTCGTCCACCCCGCGGAGCACTACTCGATTCCCGAGACGAAACTCGAGCGGGCCATGGAGGAGATCCGCGAGGACCTCGACAAGCGCATCTCCTACTTCGAGCGCCAGGGCGACATGATCGCCGCCCAGCGCATCGAGGAGCGGACCACTTTCGATCTCGAGATGATGCAGGAGACGGGCTACTGCTCGGGGATCGAGAATTATTCCGTGTACCTCTCGGACCGCGAGTCGGGCGATCCGCCCTACACGCTGCTCGACTACTTCCCCGACGACTTCCTCACCGTCGTCGACGAGTCCCACCAGACGCTCCCTCAGATACGCGGCCAGTACGCCGGCGACAAGTCCCGGAAGGACTCGCTGGTCGAGAACGGCTTCCGACTCCCCACCGCGTACGACAACCGGCCGCTCACGTTCGAGGAGTTCGAGGAGAAGACCGACCAGACCCTCTACGTGTCCGCGACGCCGGGCGACTACGAGCGCGAGCACAGCGAGCAGATCGTCGAGCAGATCGTTCGGCCGACCCACCTCGTCGACCCCGAGATCGAGGTCGCGGACGCCACCGGCCAGATCGACGACCTGATGGACCGCATCGACGAGCGCATCGAACGCGACGAACGCACGCTCGTCACCACCCTCACCAAGCGGATGGCCGAGGACCTCACGGAGTACTTGGAGGAGGCCGGGGTCGACGTCGCCTACATGCACGACGAGACCGACACCTTAGAGCGCCACGAGATCATCCGCTCGCTGCGGCTGGGGGAGATCGACGTCCTCGTGGGGATCAACCTGCTGCGCGAGGGGCTGGACATCCCCGAGGTCTCTCTCGTCGGAATTTTAGACGCCGACCAGGAGGGATTCCTGCGCTCCGAGACGACCCTGGTCCAGACGATGGGCCGCGCGGCGAGAAACGTCAACGGCAAGGTCGTTCTCTACGCCGACGAGCCCTCGTCGGCGATGGAAGCCGCCATCGATGAGACCCGCCGCCGCCGCCGGATTCAGCAGGAGTACAACGAGGAACACGGGTTTGAACCCACCACCATCGAGAAGGAAATCGGCGAGACCAACCTCCCCGGCAGCAAGACCGACACCTCCGAGGTCTCCGGCAAGTCGCTCGAGGACGAGGACGACGCCGCCCGCTACGTCGACGAACTCGAGCAGCAGATGCAGGAGGCCGCGAACAACCTCGAGTTCGAGTTGGCCGCCGACATCCGGGATCGGATCCGCGAGGTGCGCGAGGAGTTCGACCTCGAGGGCGGCGACGAGGACGAGGGGATCGCGCCGCCGACCGAGGAGTTCTGAGGCTCGAGCCACGTTCGCGATCAGAAGACTTTCACCGCCGGTGCCACGAGCGGGTGGCAGATGCGCCGAATACTACTCGTCGTTGCGCTCGCGGTACTCGTATCGATCGCCGGCTGTTCGGGATTCGTCGGCGAGACGGGCGCCCCGTCGTCCGACGCCGACGGAACGCCCGCGGCCGCCGGCAACGAGACCGTCGAGTCCCAGAACCGGATGGCCGACGCGACGGCCACCAATCAGACCGTGCGAATCGAGGCGAACGAATCGGTCGCCGGCAGCGAGTGGGAGTCGCTGTCGGTGACGTACCCGCGCGAGCACTTCACCGTCGGGAGCGCCCAGCACGAGGAGATCGCACTCGGCGTGGACACGAACGGCGACGGGTCGATTGACCGCGAGTTCAACGAGACCCACATCAGCGGCGTCAACAACAACGACTACTCGTTCACCGTCGAACTCGACGCAGAGTACGTGCTCGAGGACGGCGACGTGGTCGTCGTCGAGTACCCGGCGGTCGATAATCCGTCGGCGCCGGGCAAGTTCGCGGTCGAGGTGACGCTCAACGAGGACCAGACGGCCGAGGGGACGATCGAGATTACGGCCGACGAGAGCGGCTAAGGTTCTCGAGTCGACTGATTTTCCAAGAGCGAACGGCAGCCGCTTTAGAGCACGCCGAAGCCGAACTCCTGCATCCCGAAGACGGGCGCCCACAGCAGGTGCAACGCGACGCCGACGACGACCGCGGGCAGGAAGTTGTAGACCGTGGCGACGACGGCCGCCTTGGCGTCGACGGCCAGCAGCGGGAACAGCGCGTCGCCGTCCTGGCAGATCGCATTGGCGGTCAGCGCGGAGAAGGGCAGCCCGCCCTCGGCGTAGACGCTCGCCAGCAGGATCTGCGGGCCACAGCCCGGAATGAGGCCGACGACCGCGGCGCCGATCGGCGCGAGCACGCCGGCCGTCGAGGCCAGCGTGGCGACGTTCAGCCCGGTAAGGAGGACGGCGTACTCGTAGACGAGGAAGGCCACGAGCACCCAGACGGTGACGAAACTCGTCTCCATCGCCGCGTGGGTGAGCGTGTCGTAGACCGACTTGAAGGAGTCTCGAGCCCGTGCGATCTCGCCCTCCCCGACGTAGTGGCGGCCGACGGCGTAGAGGTACAGCGACAGGACGGCGCCGGCGATCCCGACGACGGTGAACAGGCCGTCGAAGCCGAGGCCGGTCGTCAGCGGAACTTCGGGGCCGCCCCGGAGCAGGTAGAGACTTCCGAGCACCAGCCCCGCGAGGGCGGCGACCCACCACAGGACGTGCGCGAGGTGGGAGAGCGGCGTCAGCACTCGAGAGTGTCGATCCGGGCCGGTTTCGTGGGCGTGGGTCGGCGCCGGCCCACAGTAGTCGTGGGCGGGGTTCGGTCCGACGCCGCCGTTGACGACGGTGCCGCCGTCGGGCGTCGCGTTGGGGGAGAGTCGAGCCACGGCGGCGTCGACCCGCGAGACGCCCAGCCCGACCGAGTCGACGAGGTAGCCGGTCGCGACCGAGGCCGCGAAGGCGATGCCGTAGGCGTACAGCGCGGCCTCGGGCGCGAGCGCGAGGATGACGAACGCGGAGTCGCCCGCGGTCGCCCCGAGCGTCGCGACGACGGTCCCGAAGCTCACCGTCCCGCGGACGTACAGCGGCATGACGATGATCGCACCGCCGCAGCCGGGGGTCAGCCCGAGCAGGCCGCCGAACAGCACCTGCAGCCGCTCGTTGTCCTCGATCGCCGCCAGTAGTGCGCCGTCGGTCCGATACTGGATCAGGCCGAACGCGAGCACCGTTATCGCGACGAACGCACTCACCTGCACGTAACCGTCTCGTAATGACGCGAGGAGGACCGTCAGCAGGTCGTTCATGCCGTCACACCTCTAAATACTACACTCCTAAACAGAGGATTAGACATCTCTAAAAATGTGTTGAGCGTCACACAGTAAATACCTACCGCTGTCTGTCAACCATCGTTAATTATGTGGCGAGTACCGGTCGCTACACTGCTACCCTTCGCCCGGCTCGGGTTCGTTGTCCGAGACGTCGGCCGAGGGTAGCGAATCAGAGCGGTCGGTCCGCTCTCGGTCAGGTCGCGCATAGACTGCATAGCCGACGAGCCCGAATCCGAGCAGAATCGCCAGAACGCTGCTCGTGAGGACGGCGTCGTGAAGTACCGTCATGCCTACCGGTTTTGCACCGACGTGAACGTCTGTCCCGACCGACGGTACCGGCAACAGATCGAGCTCTCGCGACTCGTCCGAGGTGGCAGGCTCCGACCCCGCGGCTGTCGTTGCCCCGCTCGCATTGCGACTGACGGTATAGGGTACCGTCGCGCGGTTGTCCTCCGTGGCCACGACAAGTCTGTACTCACCGGTCGCGTTCGGAGCGGCGTGCTCGAGCGTAACCGACTCGGTCTCCCCGGTGCCGAGTTCGAGACGCGTTCGCTTGACGCTACCGGCGTCGTCATCGACGGTCACGTCGACGAGATCGGGTACCTCGCCGGTGTTCGTCGTCGTTACGGTGACCGGCACCGTTCCGCCAGGCTCGACTACGGCGGGCGCCTCGACGTCGTCGATCTCGAAGTACGACGACCGGTTCGTCGCCCACGCGGGTGTCACGTCTGCTTCGATCGACGTCGTCGTCGTTTCGGTCAGCCCGAACTCGTCTCGAACCTCGAGGGCGAGCGTGTATTCGCCTAGCTCCTCGACCGTGAACTCGGCCGTCGACGTGTTCGTCCGCTTCGTCGCGATCGTTACGTCGGCATCGCGGAGTTCCCACGCGTACGTCTCGAGTTGAGGCAGGTTCGCATCGCCGTCGACGATCTGGACCGCGGTGACGGTGAACGGCTCGTGGGTACGGATCCGGTCCGGCCGCTCGATCTCGAGCGACCGTTCTGGCTCGGTAACGGCGATCGTCGTGGCGATGACCGTTTCGGTGCCGCCCGTCCCGCGCACCAGCGCGCTCGCGGTGACGTTCTCCGGCTCGGTAATCGGAATCTCGATCGAGCGCGGCTTCCGTCCTACGACGGCGTCGTTTCGCTCCCGGTCGTCGACCGTCCACGATACCGACTCGATCGGACGGTTCGAGTCGGCGACGGTTACCGTCACGTTCTCACCAACCGGTGCGGGGTTCGGCGTCACATCGAGGGTGGCGTTGATCGCTTCGGGGAGTCGCACCGTGTGGTTCGTCGCCTCGTCGACAGTCACGGTGTCGATCTGCGTTCGCGGGACGAATCCGTCGTCGGGCGGTTCGACTTCGATAACGACATCGCCGGCGACGGTGAGCGGCCGATCCGATTCCGGAATCGGGCGTCCATCCGCGTCGGTCGTCGTCTCGAACGAGACCGTCGCACCGTTGCTCCTGTGGGTATACGTCACCGTGGCGCCTTCGACCGCTGCTCCGGACTGATTTCCGACAACGACGGTCTCGAGTTCGTGCGGATCGGGAAGGGGAATAGATCCGACGTCGACGGTTTCGTCGTTCTCCTCGAATCGAACGGTATCGAGGGCGTGGAGGTCGACGTGATCGACGGAGCCCCCACTGTCAGTTTCGGTACGATTCGCGATCAAATCCGGGTCCACGGCGACGATCTCGTACGTTCCGGGCTCGTCGGGCGAGAGGGTAAACGAGCCGTCGCCGCGCGTTTCGTTTTCCGCGACTACCTCACCGTCCTCGCGAAGTTGTACCGTCTGTGCGTCCCACTCGTCGTCGGTACTGGCGAGTCGACCGACGACCGTCGGCGACCGATCGACGACCTCGACCGTCGCCGTCGTCTTCGCACGGCGATTCGCCTCCGTCAACACCTCGAGGACGATCTCCGTCGTTCCGGGTTCGTCGAAGGTATACTCGATCACCGGCTCTTGGGTGATGACCTCGTCTTGCCCGTCGGGGCCGTCGATCTCCCAGATGTAGAAGCCGATTTCGTCGTCGCCGCCCGAATCGGACTCGGAGGCGTTGAACGAGATCGTTTCTCCGGCGTCGACCGTCTCCGGCGCCTCGAATGCTGCGGTCGGACTCGCTTCCGTCTCGTTTTCATCGGGCTCGGTAGCCGTTTGGTTTTCTGCGCCGGACGACGATTCGTTGCCGCTATCAGCCGACGACTCGTTTCCCGAGTTGGACGAGGATTCGTTTCGCGTACCGGTCGTCGATTCGTTTTCGGCGCCCGATTCGTTCTCGACGGTACCGAACGCAGTGACCGTCGGAATCCGTTTCGGAGTCGCGGGTGTGGGGGACTGCACCTGCGGTCCGAACTGCGTCACCGCTGGTCCCTGTACCGCCGCTCGCGTCGTCGCGTCCTGCACCGACGCGGCTGCGTTCGGAGTGCTGTCGGGAGGCGATTCGATACCGGTCGTGACACCGTCGACTGGGACGGGGCCGGCTACTCCCGCGCCGACGACGGTGAGGAGTACGAGGAGGACTGAAACTGGGAACCGTTCAGGGGGGAGCATCGATTTCGACCTCGGTATCTACTACCTCGTTCATTATAGAAATAAAGAACGTTACTCGAGCGAACGTCGACGTCGTCGACGGGCGAGCAACGTCGACGGTGAGATCGCGTTGACTCTCGACGGCCGGTCGTGGCCCTGATCGGTCAACGGTTATAAGAGATAGTGTTAGTAACGTAACTAGTGTCCATGGACGGTCGCGGTGTCTGGAACAGACGTCGGTTCGTGATGGGGGCGCCCATCCTGCTCGCCGGAACAGCCGGCTGTATGCGATTCGCGTCCGAAACGCCCTCGCCCGTCGACCCGGAAATCGACCCGATCGACGTGCCGACATCGGTGCCTGTCCGCGATGACGTCCCTCTCCGGTGGCAGATCGGAACCGCGACCGAGCGGTCGAGCGCTCGCGAGGTCACAGTCGTGATCACCGCCGACGATCGAACCCTCGTACGGAAGGCGCTCGCCCTCGAGGCCGACTCGAACACAACCGTCGAGACCACGTTCACGCCGACAGAACCGGGGGATCGCGACCTCGCCGTTGTCGTCGAGGACGAGACCGGCGAGCGACTCGACCGGTGGACTGGTACCCTCGCCATCACCGGTCGCACGCTCACGCTCGACTGGGAGGCGACGTTCGTCCCCGCGGAGCACGCTGCCAGCGCATCAGACACCAGGCATCTCGCCTATGCCTGCTTTCTCGTGCGGCTCCGCCGCGGCGACACCGTCCTCGAGGAGTACGAGCTCGGTTCCGACTCGCCGCTCACGTTCGTCAGCGGCGCCTATCCACCGGAGCGAATCACCGACGCGCGATTAGAAACGTTCGACGGCACGCGAGGGCGGTGGCTCGGCACCGAGGACGAGCGAACCGTCGTCGCCGTCCCCGAATCGACCGTGCTCGAGGCCGCTACAGCGCTCGAGCTGCACGGATATTCGCTCCTCGAGACGGCGACGACGGTTACCGTCGGCGTCGGCGAACGGAATGCGATCGACACGGCCGCCGTTCCGACCCGCGACGACGGCGAATCCGTCCTTGAGATCGACGTGAGTGAGTATGGCGGCTGAGGACGCGGGTTAGCCGTCGTTCGAGCGCCGGTCCCGCTCGGCGAGAAGCCGTTGAATGTGCGCCTGAACGACCTCCGGCTCTCTGAGGTGTTCGAAGGCGAGGAAGCCGAGGCTGCGATTAGTGCCGGCCGTCAGCAGCCGAATCGTGCCGACGCCCAGGGACGCCTGATAGCGGCTCTGGGTAAACTCGTGTCCGCGAAGCTTACTGACCGGAATCTTCCGGACCGTTCGTTTGTACGCGAGGTTGTACCGCCGGATCAGGGCGTCGTCGCGGATTTCGTACCGCGTTCGCCACAGCACGACGAGCTGGACCGCAAACCGAACGACCGTCACCGTCACGAGCACGGCGATCGCGTACCGGACGATCTCGGCGATCACCGGATCGCCGAACAGCCCCGGGCGAAACGTAGGGATTGCCAGTGCGACCGTGCCGCACAACAGTACCGAACCCAGCAACAGCAACACGGGTCGGAGCATCGGCGTCGTTTCGTAGCGGATCGTCCCGGTCGGACCCGCAGTCGCGTTCGACTGCCCGGCCGTCGAACTTTCGTCGTACGCCATCGTAACCGTCCGCTCCCGAGCCGCGGACTCGTCAGCAGGGGTCGCAGCCGCACTCGAGTCAGTCGACGGTTCGACCGGCGATGCCGTCCGCTCGCTGCCGGCCGTCTCTGTGTCGGTAGCGGTCTCAACGGTGCCGCTGTCAGCACCGTCAGTGACGCCGGTTCCGTTCACCGCATCATCGCCGCGGTCGTCGGTGGCAGCGTCTGTCGCGTTGCGCTCGGAATCGCCGTCGTGCCTGTGGTCCGTCATACGCCGATCGTGAGGTAAATCGCTCCGAGAACGTACAGCGCGGGCGAGGCAAGAACGAACGCCGTCGCACAGAGGGCCTGCAGTCGCGTTGCGCCGTGCGACGTTCGCGCACCCGCGTAGAGCACGTACAGGAAGTACACTCCGGCCAGCAACAGGACCGTCAGGAGCGCCTGTTCGACGGTCGTGATCGCGGACAGCTCCGGCCGACTCGCTTCGACCGGGGGGACTAGATCCGCGCCGACGAAGTCGATGAAAAACTGGATAAACGACGCCTGCAGCCAGAGCAGCAGGGCTTCTGCGGTCTCGAATCCCGACTCCGTCGACACGGAGACGACGATCGAGAACATCACTGCCAGATAGATGCCGGTGGAGTAGCTCACCGCGCGCAGCGACTGGACCAGCCCGTTCGAGCTCCCGGCGAGAACCGCACCGGCGTGGAACGTGACGAGCGTGAGCACCGTTGCGAGCAGTAGGAAGACGCCGTTCGCGAACAGCGCCGTTCCGAACTGCCAGATCGCATCGGGGTTGCCGACGATCGGCTCGAGGGTGACGGCGACGGGTCGGGGAGCAGTCGTGCCGCTTCGAACGCCGTAGCCGGCCAGCGTGAGCGGCGCTGTGTACAGGAGGAGGTTCGCAAAGTACACGAGCCCGAGCCGAACGGCGTCGACGATCGCGTCGATCCTATTCGTGGGTTCCTGTTCCGGGTCGACGCGGACGAAATCGGAGGGGCGAACGAGGACGTCGATCGGCCAGCGTAACAGCTGTCCTGCTGTCATGTCCCTCCGTTCGTGTTGGGATATAATATTGTTTTCCACTTACATTTATCTCGGGCAATATTCGCGCTTACGTCCGTCGGCTCTGCAGTTCCGGAGGAACTACAACTCGAGCGTGTAGACCACTTCGCGGCGCTGCTCGTCGCCGATCTCGACCTCTCCTTCGCCGGTCCGCTCGAACCCTTGCCTTTCGTAGAACTCGCGGCCGCCCTCGTTCGACGCGAGGTCGATCGCGCGCATCCGCTCCATGTTGAAGTCCTGCAGGTCCTCGCAGAGCCGTTCGTGCAGCGCCGTGCCGATCCCCTCGCCCTGGTGGTCCGGATGGACGGCCATGCGGAGGACGTCGCCCTCGTCTTCGGTGACGACGCCGTGCGTGAAGCCGACGATCTCCCCCTCCCGCTCGGCGACGAGGAACGCGGTCCCGGCCTTCGAGAGCGCCGCCTCGAGCGCGTCGTCGCCGTACCACTCGTCGATCGTTTCGTCGATGGTGTCGGCGTCGAGTTCGTCGTAGGTGTCGTGCCAGGTGTCGCGGGCCACGTCGCGAATCCGTTCGCGGTCCTCGAGCGTCGCGAGTCGGATCTCGATTGCTCCTGCTGTCATACGGCGCGCTACGCCGGCGGCCGGTAAAGTGCTAACACCCCGTCGGATGGCCGATACGTTCCCCTCCTGAAACGGCTCGACGGAGCGCTACTCCTGGACGTCGAACCCGTGGTCGCGAAGCAGGTCGGGAACGCGGTCGCGGTGGTCCCCCTGCAACTCGATGTGGTCCTCGGTGACCGTCCCGCCGGTTCCCAGCGAACTCTTGAGGTCCGAGGCGACGTCCTCGATCTCCGACTTCGGGAGGTCGAACCCCTCGACGATCGTCACCGGCTTGTCGTACCGTCGGCTCTCGGTCCGGAGCCGCAACACCTGCTGTGACGTCTCGAGGTCGCCCTGGCTATCGAGTTCGTCGAGCAGGTCCTCGAGGTCGTCGTCGTTTGACATACGGTGACGTTGGGCCGGACGCGCGGATAGCCCTGTCCTTGCGCTCGCAACCGTTTCGATGTGGTGGCCGGCGCGTCACTCGTCCAGGTCGAACTCGAGGACATCGCCCTCGCTGACGTCGCGCTCGGTGGTCCACTCGTAGTTGACCTCGAGGACGTACTGCCCGCGGCCGGGGTACTGGTGTTCCTCGCTCTCGCCGTCCTCGCCCGGCTCGGGCGCGGGCGCGTGATGGATGCTGGTGATCGTGCCGTCCGCGTCGGCGTAGATGATGTCGATGCCGAAGTCCATCTCCCGCATGACGAAGGTGCGGTCCGCGACGGACTCGTAGACGAACAGCATGCCGCGGTCCTCGGGGAGTTCCTCGGTGTCGCTCAGGCCGAGATACTGAGTTTCGTCCGTATCGGCGATGGCCGCCGTCACGGCGCCGAGTTCGTCGCCCTCGGGCGTGACGACCGTGACCTCGGTCGTTTCGTAGTCGTAGTTGCCGTGGATGGACGATTCACCGTCGCCGTCGGTCTCGTTCCCGTCGGCCGATTCGTTGCCACTGCTATCGCCGTCGCCGATCGTCGATTCCGACTCGTCGCCGTTACCCTCGTCCCCGTCGGTCTCGTCGGTCGAATTACCCGCTTCGTCGGTCGATGCGTCGGATCCGATCGCGTCCAGGCAGCCGGCGGCCGCGGCCGTCCCGGCGACCGCCAGAAGGTGTCGTCGGCTCCACACGTCTGTCATGGTCCTACGTCCAACGATCCGAATTAAGTGGTTTCCGCCACGCGGTCGTGACACTCTCGGGAACCGTCTCGCTCGTCGCGGTCACTACCCCTCGAGTCGCGATTTGATCGTCTCCGCCGTCTTTTCGCCGACTCCGGGGACGCTCCGGAGGTCCTCGAGGCTCGCCTCGCGGACGTTCTCGACGCTGCCGAAGCGGCCCAGCAGCCGCTTGCGGGTTTCGGGGCCGACGCCCTCGACGTCGTCCAGCACGGTCTTGACCTCGTCGCGGACGGTCTGGTGGTACTGGACCGCGAAGCGGTGGGCCTCGTCGCGGACCCGCTGGAGGAGGTGGAGGTGGGGCGCGTCGTCGGGCCACGAGAACTCCCGGTCGGGCGTCACGACGCGTTCCTCGGCCTTCGCCAGCGCGACCGCCGGCACGTCCCAGCCGACGTCGGCGAGCGCGTCGCGGGCGGCCTCGAGTTGCCCCTCGCCGCCGTCGATCAACAGCAGGTCGGGATCGGGCCGGTCGTCCCGATCCTCGACGGCCCGCCGGGCGCGCCACTCGAGTAAGGCGCGCATGTTGTCGTAGTCGTCGTTCTGGTCGGTGAGTTTCTTCCGGCGGTAATCCGCCTTCTCGGCGCTGCCGTCGACGAAGGTGACGTCGCTACCGACGGCTGACTTCCCCTGGGCGTGGCTCACGTCGAACCCCTCGATGCGGCGGGCCGACTCGATCTCGAGGGCGTCGGCTAACATGGCACACTCGTCGCGGCGGCCGACGTTCCGGCGGGCGTTCTTCAGCGCGAGGTCGACCAGTTTCGCCTCCCGTCCCGCGCCGGGGACGCGCACGGAGACGCCCTCGGCCTCGAGCCAGGCCGCGACCTCCTCGTCGCCGTGGCGCTCGGGGAGGAGGAGCGCGTCGGGCAGCCGGCGCTCGGCGTAGTACTGGACGATGAAGGCCGCGAGGACGGCGGGGACGCCGCCCTCAGCAGCGTCGCTGGCGTCTTCGGGGCCGTCGACGCCCGCCGAACCGGGCGCCTCGAGCGTGTGTCGCTCCCGGTCGACCAGCTTTCCGTCCTCGGCGCGTAGGCGGGCGACGGTCGCGTCCTCGCCCTCGATGGCCACGCCGAGCACGTCGACCGCGCGCTCGTCGCCGACCGACTGGACGGCCTCGCCGCCCTCGCCGTGGAACGCCCGCACCGTCTCGAGGCGATCCCGCAGATTGGCGGCGCGCTCGAAGTTCTGGTCTGCGGCGGCGGCCTCCATCTCCCGGCGCAGCGGGTCCGCGAGGATGCCGGTCTCGCCCTCGAGGAACCGTTCGACGGCCGTGACGTCCTCCGCGTAGCTCTCGAGGTCGATCTCGCGGGTGCAGGGCGCGGTACAGAGCCCCATCTCGTAGTCGAGGCAGGGCCGGTCGCGGTTGGCGTACTTGTGGTCGGAGCAGCCGCGGACGCCGTAGGTCTCCCGCAGCGCCTTCACGACCGTTTCGACCTGCCCCTTGTTCGTGTAGGGACCGAAGACGGTCGCGGACTCGTCGGGATCGCGCGTAATTTCGATCTGCGGCGCTTCGTGGTCCGTCAACTGGACCATCGGATACGATTTGTCGTCCTTCAGCCGGACGTTGTACCGGGGCTGGTGGCGCTTGATCAGGTTCGCCTCGAGCAACAGGGCCTGCGTCTCGGTGTCGGTGACGGCGATCTCGATGTCGTCGGCGCGCTCGACCATCCGCCGAATGCGGGCGCTGCGCGGGTCGGCGTAGGAGCCGACCCGGCTCCGGAGGTCGACGGCCTTCCCGACGTACAGCGTCGTCTCGCCCTCCCGAAACTGGTAGACTCCGGGCTCTCGCGGCAGCGATCGCGCGCGGTCGCGAACCCCCTCGGCGTTCATCGGCGGCCCTAGGTCGTCGGTGCGTTTCAGCCTGACTCATCGGGGTCGCCCGATTCGAGGCCGCCGTTCCGTCGCCCCGGCTCGAGATCCGCGGGGCCGTCGACGCCGCGGCCGCCCGCCTCCTCGTCGATCTCCGCCGAGGGGACGGTGATCGGATCGACGTCGTCCGCCTCGTCCCCCGGCCGGAGCGCCGACTCGAGTTCGCTCGCGATGCCGGCCTCGATGTCGGCGTCGGTGATCGGCAGCTGGACGTCCTCGCCGCCGCTGATCCGGAGGACGATCCGCCGCGAGCGCGAGCGGAGGTACAGCGCGAGGTAGCAGCCGGCGGCGGCGAGCGCGAGCGCGCCGAGCAGGAGCGTCGCGAGTTCGACGGCCGAGAGGACGGTTTCGACGGCGTCGAACACGCCGCTCGCGACGCCGGTCGCGCCGCCCGGTCCGTCTGCGCCGCTGGCACCGCTGAGTTCGGGAACGAGCCCGGTCGCGTCGAGGAGGATTCCGACCGCGACCAGGCCGCCGCCGAGGAGTCCCGGCCCGAGGGCCCGAAGCAGGTAGCGCGTCGACCCGCCGGTTTCGACGGCCACGCCGCGGACGTTCGGCCGGTCGATGGCGCGGTACGCGGCGCCCAGCTCCGACTCCGCCGACGGCGAGGCGACGCCGCCGTCGTCCCCGGCGAACACGAGCACCCGATGGGTCGTGACGACGACGATCGCGTCTGCGAACTCGAGGCGGCGCTGCTGGCGTTCGCCGTTGTACAGCAACTGATCGACGTGGTCGCTCCAGGTCCAGGCCATCGGTACGTTCGTCGGTTCCGTCTGCGCGGCCGAGACCCAAGTACGTCCGGGCCGATTCGCGGCGCGCGAAGTACCGACGGGCGGTGGACGGGTCGCGATACGGCGCCGCGAACGCGGTACATTCTCGAGGACGGGGGCCGAACGGGCGTGCATGACCGATTCGACGGACGCGACGGACGGCGACGCAGCGGCGTCGACGGACGACGGAGACGAGACGGGAGCGACGGACGAAACGG
The DNA here is from genome assembly GCF_054654555.1 of Halopiger thermotolerans. Classification (NCBI taxonomy): domain Archaea; kingdom Methanobacteriati; phylum Methanobacteriota; class Halobacteria; order Halobacteriales; family Natrialbaceae; genus Halopiger; species Halopiger thermotolerans. The sequence goes on from NZ_BAAIEU010000002.1 coordinate 136,854, forward strand.
TTCGGTGCTGGCTCGTCGAGCGCGAGTTCGGCGACCGCAACTTCGTCACGATCGTCTACGCGACCCGCGACGGATCCCGCTACCAACAGTGGGAGCGGTCCACGACGTCGCTGCGAACCGGGTCGCAGATCACCGCTGCGACGGAGATTCCGGAGTCGGAACTCGAGCCGGTGACCGACGAGGCGACCCGCGAGCGCTACGCGAGGGAGGCCGAGCGGACCGCCGACCAGTACGATCCGGACGATCCGATCTGACCGGGAAACGACGGCGCGAATCCGATTCGGCGGTTTTTTCGCCCCCTTTGGGTCGGAATATTATCCGCTGCAAGTGGCAACCCTTTTCGGCAAACGGCCTGACTACTCAGCCATGCCCGCTATCACAGTCGATTCCCTGACCAAGTCCTACGGGCAGGGAGACACCCTCGCGCTCGAGGACCTCTCCTTCGAGGTCCGGGAGGGCGAGGTGTTCGGCTTCCTCGGTCCCAACGGCGCCGGCAAGTCGACGACGATCAACGTCCTCCTCGATTTCATCCGACCGACCGCCGGGCGGGTCGAGGTGCTGGGCATGGACGCCCAGGCAAACAGCCGCGAGATCCGTGCGCGGACCGGCGTCCTCCCCGAGGGCGTCGAGACCTACGACCGCCTGACGGCCCGCCAGCACCTCGCGTTCGCCATCGAGTCCAAGGGCGCCGACGACGACCCCGAAGCCCTCCTCGAGCGGGTCGGCCTCGCCGACGCGATCGACAAGAAGGCCGGCGGCTACTCGAAGGGGATGTCCCAGCGGCTCATGCTCGCGATGGCCCTCGTGGGCGAGCCGGACCTCCTGATCTTAGACGAGCCCTCCACCGGCCTCGACCCCAACGGCGCCCGCGAGATGCGCGACATCGTCCGCGAGGAGAACGAGCGGGGCGCCACCGTCTTCTTCTCGAGCCACATCATGGAGCAGGTCGAGGTCGTCTGCGACCGCGTCGGCATCCTCCGGGACGGCGAGATGGTCGCCGTCGACTCCGTCGAGGGGCTGCGCGACTCGATCGGCGGCGGCACCACGCTCCGGGTCACGGTCGACCGGATCGACGACGACGCCCTGCAGGCGGTGCGCGCGCTGCCGGACGTTTCGAACGTCGTAGTTGAAGGGGACGATCCCCCGACGATCACCGTCTCGGTTCAGGCCGACGGCTCGAAGACCGCCGTCCTCGGCGAACTCGAGGACCGCGGCATCGAGGTGCGGGACTTCTCGACGCGGGAGGCCTCGCTCGAGGATGTCTTCCGGTCGTACACGACGGGTACGGAGGTGGAGGCGCGATGAGCGCCGATACCGGCGCCGGGACGGACACCGACGCCCGAGCCACGACGCCGTCGTCCGGCGCCCCCTCGAGTTCGATCACCCTCGAGAGCGTCCTCGCGGTCGCCAAGAAGGACTTCCGGGACTCGATCCGCTCGTGGATGTTCTGGGGCCTCAGCGTCTTCTTCTTCACGCTGCTGGTCGCCGTCACGGGCGCGCTTTCGTACTTCGGCGAGGACATCGCACAGGCCGGCGCGACGACCGACGCGCTCGTGCTGTTCGTCAGCCAGATCACGCGGCTGATCATCCCGCTGATCGCGCTGATACTGGGCTGGAAGTCGATCGCCGGCGAGCGCGAGACGGGCAGCATCAAGATCTTGCTCTCCCTGCCCCACTCTCGCAAGGACGTCCTGCTGGGCAAACTGCTGGGTCGGTCGGCCGTGCTTTCGATCTCGCTGACGATCGGCTTCGCGCTGGCCGCGGTCGTCGTCGCGGCGCTGCTGGGCGGGTTCGACGTCGTCGACTACGCGAGCTTGCTCGCGATGGCGATCGTCTACGGGATCGCCTACACGAGCGTCGCCGTCTCGCTCTCGTCGGTGACGCGGTCGACGACGATCGCCGGCGCGGCGATGTTCGGCGTCTTCCTCCTGTTCTACGTAGTCTGGAACGCCCTCCAGAGCGCGCTGCGACTGCTGATGCGGCGCGGGACGATCGCTGGCGTCCCCTACACGCGGGAGATCCCGACCCAGAACGGGACCCAGGAGGTGACGATGGAACGGCTGCCCGACTGGGCGCTGTTCATCGACACGATCGATCCGGGGACCGCATTCCAGAACGCGATCACCGTCCTCAGTTCGGCCGGTAGCGGCGAATTAGGAACCGCTTATCCCGATTACTACTTCTCGAACGGCATCCCGTTCTACCTCGAGAACTGGTTCTCCTTTATCATCCTGCTGTGCTGGATCGTCGTGCCGATCGCGATCGCGCTGTACCGGTTCGATCGGGTCGACCTCTAACGTCGCCTGCGTTTCGGCTCGCGATACTCTCATCCCTGCCTGACAGCGCGTTTAGGTACCGGCCGCTGGTAGCTGCGGTCGATGCCGACCGACTGCATCCTCTACGGCGGAAAAGGCGGCGTGGGCAAGACGACCTGCGCGGCCGCCACCGGGATTCGGCTCGCCGGCGCGGGGCGGGAGACGCTCGTCGTCTCGACCGACCCGGCCCACTCCCTTTCGGACTCGCTCGAGATCGACCTCGGTCCGACGCCGACCGAGATTCCGGACGCCGACCTCGAGGGCGCCGTGAACGACGATTCCGGAGCCGATCGCGACGCCGGCGGTCTGTGGGCCGTCGAGATCGACCCAGATACACAAAAAGACCGCTACGAGGCCCTTGCGCAGGCGCTCGCCGCCGACCTCCGCAGCGCCGGCATTCGCCTCTCGGACGCCGAAATCGAGCGGCTCTTCGCCGGCGGCGCGCCCGCGGGGAGCGACGAAATCGCCGCGCTGGACCTGCTCGTCGAGTACGTCGAGTCTGGCGAGTGGGACGTCGTCGTCTTCGACACCGCGCCGACCGGCCACACGCTGCGGCTGTTCGACATGCCCGAGGTGATGGGACTCGCCCTCGAGACGACCCAATCGCTGCGCGGACAGGCCCGCCGGATCGGGAACGCAGCCCGGACGGCGATGTTCGGGCCGATGTCGATGCTGTCCGGTCGCGACGACGAGGACGACCTCGAGGCGTTTCGCGCCCGCCTCGAGCGCGCTCGCGATATCCTGACCGACCCCGACCGAACCGAGTTTCGCGTCGTCCTGCTGCCCGAGCGGATGGCTATCGCCGAGTCCGAGCGGCTGGTCGAGCGGCTCCGCGAGGCCGACGTGGCGGTCGACCGGCTCGTCGTGAACCGTGTCTTCGAGGATCCCGAGGAGGGGTGTTCGCGGTGTCAGTCTCGACACGAGCGCCACGAGAAGCGAGTTCGCGAGATCCGGGAGACGTTTCCCGGTGTCGAGGTCGTCACGCTCCCCGAACGGGAGGGCGAGGTACAGGGCCGGGATGCGCTTGCGACGATCGCCGAGCGGCTGTCTCCCTGCTGTTTCTGAGCGTGAAATCCCGATCTGCACTTATCCGGTCGGACGTGGACGTTTCACACATGGCAAGTGCCCTCAATCGAAGCGGTTCGCCGCTCGTCACCGCGATCGGACTGGCCGTCGCGATCGTCGCGATCGTCGGCACGCAGTTCCTGGGCTGGGAGTGGGGCGACGGCCGGCTCGTCCCCACCGTCATCGGCGTCGTCGCCGCGGCGATCGCCGTGGCCGTGGTCGTCAGCCGACGACTGTGAGCCGGCGCCGCGATCCCGCCGGTCGCTCACTCGAGGTCGACGCCGTTCTCCGCTAGCAACGCGCGGAACGCGTCCTCGTCGATTATCGGCACGTCGTTGGCCTCGGCGTCGTCTCGCTTCGTCTGCCCCGGATTCTCGCCGACGACGAGGTAGTCCGTGTTGCCGGAGACGCTGCTCGTGGCGTTTGCGCCGTGTGCTTCCACCGCTTCCTGCGCTTCGTCGCGGGTGACGCCCTCGAGCGAGCCCGTGAAGACGAAGGTGAGCCCCTCGAGTTCGTCGCCCGTCTCGACGTCCGTTTCCTGCGGGGAGACGTGCTTGAGGATGGCGTCGACGGCCTCCGCGTTGGCCTCGCTGGTGAAGAACTCGTGGATCTGGTCGGCGACGGTCTCGCCGACGTCCGGAACGTCCTCGAGGCGCTCGGGGTCGTTGACGGCCGCCTCGCGGAACGTTTCGAAGGTGCCGAACTCGCGGGCGAGTTCTCGGGCCGTAGTCGGCCCGACGTGGGGGATGCCCAGCGCGGAGAGGAAGTCCGGCAGCGGCGGCTCGCGGCTGTCTTCGATCTCTCGGATGAGGTTCTCGGCGCTCGTCTCGCCCCAGCCCTCGAGATCAGTCAGTTCATCGCGCTCGAGTTCGTAGAGGTCCGCGACCGACTCGAGGAGGCCGGCCTCGACCAGCTGGCGGACGCTCTTCTCGCCCAGCCCCTCGATGTCGAGGCCGTCGTCGCTCGCGTAGTACTGGATCGAGCGCCGGAGCTGAGCGTCGCAGGCCAGTCCGCCGGTGCAGTAGGCGATCGGCCCGTCGCGCTCGATGGCGCTGCCGCAGACGGGGCAGCGATCGGGCAGTTCGTAGTGGCCCTCGCTGTCCTTCTCGACGACCTCCTCGACGTAAGGGATCACGTCGCCCGCGCGCTGCACCCGGACGGTGTCGCCGACGTTGACGTTCTTGGCCTCGATCTCCTCGGGATTGTGCAGGCTCGCCCGCGAGACCGTGACGCCGCCGACGTCGACCGGCTCGAGCAGGGCGACGGGGGTCACGCGACCGGTGCGGCCGATCTGGACCGCGACGTCGGCGATCGGCGTCACCTCCGCGCGGGCGGGGAACTTGTAGGCGTAGGCGTAGCGGTCGTGACGGGCCGTCCGCCCGAGTTCCTCGCGGGCGTCGCGGTCGTCGACCTTGATGACGACGCCGTCGATCTCGTAGTTCAGGTCGTCCCGAATCTCGAGCATGCGGTCGCGGTAGTCGATGGCCTGGTCGATGTCCTCGACCACTTCGACCCGTTCGTTGACCCGCAGGCCCCAGTCGGGGAACCGCTCGAGTTCGTCGCGGTGGCTGTCCTCTAAGTCCGAGGCCTCGAGCACGTCGAAGAAGAACACCTCGAGCGGCCGGTCGGCGACGACCGACGGATCGAGCTGGCGGATCGTCCCCGCAGTGGCGTTGCGCGGGTTGGCGAACGGGTCTTCGCCGCGCTCGATGCGCTCGCGGTTGTACGCCTGGAAGGCGTCTTTCGGCATGTAGACCTCGCCGCGGACCGCGAGGAAGTCGGGATGGTCGCCGTGGAGTTTCTGCGGGACCGAACCGATGGTGCGGGCGTTGCGGGTGACGTCGTCGCCCTCGCGGCCGTCGCCGCGGGTGACCGCCCGCTCCAAGCGGCCGTCCTCGTAAACGAACTCCATCGAGACGCCGTCGAACTTGGGCTCGCAGACGTAGTCGACCGTGCCGACTTCCCGCTGGACGCGGTCGTCGAACTCCCGGACGTCGTCGGCGTCGCCGCTATTGTCGATCGAGAGCATCGGCGCGACGTGCTCGACGGTGTCGAACTCCTCGATCGGCTCGCCGCCGACGCTGCGGGTGGGGCTGTCGGGGTGGGAGAGGTCGAACTCGTCCTCGAGGGCCTGCAGCCGGGTAAAGAGCGCGTCGTAGGTCCGGTCGGCGATGATCGGGTCGTTCTCGACGTAGTAGCGGCGGTCGTGCTCGCGGATCGCCTCCCGGAGCAGTCCGACCTGCTCGCGGGCCTCGTCCGCCGAGAGGTCCTCGAGCGGCGCGAAGTCGGTCGGCGGATCCCGGAGGTACGGGTTGTCGGCGTCCTCGTCGGCGACGGACATTGATCGTCGGGGGATAGCCGCTCGTTTCGGTTAACAGTACTGAATGGGGGCCGGGACGGTCCGGTCGAGTCCGTCGTCCGTCGATTCGGGTCCGCTCCCGTCTACCGCCCGAGTCGACCCGTGAGCCGCTGTCGCACGATCGGCGGAGGGGTTTTATCCGTCGCCCATCTGATTACGGTAGAATGGAGCCGGCTTCGTCGACGGAGGGGACCGACCTCGAGGAGATTTACGGTCGCATTTCGGACGCCGTTTTCGCGCTCGACGAGGAGTGGCGGTTCACGTACCTCAACGAGCACGCTCGCGAGTTGATCGCCCCCGACGGACGGACGCTGATCGGTGCGAACATCTGGGAGGCGTTCCCCGACGCGATCGAGCGACGGTTCAAACCCGAGTACGAGCGCGCGATGTACGAGCAAGAGCCCGTCTCGTTCGAGGAGTACTACCCCGAGCCCCTCGACGCCTGGTTCGAGGTGCGCGCGTACCCCTCGGAGACCGGCCTGTCGGTCTACTTCCGGGACGTCACCGAGCGCAAGGAGCGCGAACGGATGCTCGAGGAGTTCCAGCGGCGCTACCGGACGTTCATCGAGCACTTCCCGAACGGCGCCGTCGCGCTCGTCGACGAGAACCTCCGGTACGTCACCTTCGGCGGTACCCCGGAGGGGGACGCGGACGTCACCCGCGCGGACCTCGAGGGGAAGCCGCTTCGAGACGCGCTGCCGCGAGAGCTGGAAGACATCGTCGTCCCCGGATACGAGGCCGCCCTCGACGGCGAAATATCGGAGTTCGAGAGCGCAGTCGGCGACGAAATATACAAATTCCACTTCGTGCCGGTTCGAGACGACGAGGGGGAGGTCTTCGCCGCGCTGGGCATGTCTCAGGACATCACCGAACAGGTCAAAACCCAGCGAGCGCTCGAGCGGTCCGAGCAGCGCTACCGGACGCTCACGGAGTACTTCCCGAACGGCATCGTCACGCTGTTCGATCACGATCTCCGGTACGAACTCGCGGCCGGGCAGGCGTTCGACGACATTCCGGTCGATCCCGACGACCTCGAGGGGAACCACTTCAGCGACGTCTGGGACGACGAGACCGCCGACGCGCTCCGACCGGCGTTCGAGGCCGCACTGAACGGCGAGGAGCGCTCGATCGAACTCGAGTACGCGGGTCGGGAGTGGAACCTCTGGGCGGTCCCCATTACCGACGAACGCGGCGACGTCTTCGCCGGCATGACGATGGTGCAGGACATCACCGAGCGCAAGGAACGCGAGCGCTACCTCGAGGACGCCAAGTCGCAACTCGAGGCCGCGACCGAGGCCGGTGCCGTCGGTACCTACGAGTGGGACATCGAGTCCGATACGGTTACCACCGACGCTACGTTCGCCCGCACGTTCGGGATCGATCCGGCGGCGGCGCGGGAGGGCGTGTCGCTCGACCGCTATCTCGACTCGATCCACGAGGCCGATCGCGACCGGGTCGAGGCCGAGATCGAGCGGGCCATCGAAACCGGCGGCGAGGCCGAGGCCGAGTTCCGCGTCGAGAACGCCGACGGCGAGATTCGCTGGGTCGTCGCTCGCGGTCGCGCCGAGTGCGATGCGGACGGCAGGCCGGTCAGATTCCCCGGCGCGGTCACGGACATCACGGAGCGCAAACGGGCGGAACTCGAACTCGAGCGGTATACGGACCAACTCGAGACGCTGTTCGAAGTGCTTCCGGTCGGCGTCATCGTCGCCGACGCGGACGGTGGGATCATCGAGGTCAACGAGACGGCGAAAGCGATCTGGGGCGGACGCCTGTTCGAGGCTGCATCCGTCGCGGAGTACGATCGGTACCCGGCGGTGTGGGCGGACTCGGGCGAGCCGGTCGCCCCCGACGAGTGGACGCTGGCCCGCGTGCTCGAGGGCGAGGAGGTCCGAGATCCGGACGTGTTCGAGATCGAGGCCAACGACGGCGAACGCCGCGTCATCAGGGTGGAGGGGATGCCGATTCGAGACGCCGCCGGCGACATCGTCCGCGGCGTCGTCACCATCTCCGACATCACCGACCGGCGGGAGAACCAGCGCAAACTCGAGGAGAGCGAGCGCCGCTACCGGACGCTCGTCGAGAACTTCCCGAACGGATCGGTCGGGCTGTTCGACCGCGACCTGCGGTACACCGCCGTCGGCGGACAGCTCATGGAGACCCTCGACATCGATCCCGAGGATCGGATCGGGAAACGCATCCCGGAGCTCCACCCGGACGACCTCGTCGAGGAGATCGAACCGTACTTCCGCGCCGCCCTGGAGGGCGAGGCGAACTCGTTCGAGATCGACTATCGCGGCCGCCACCTGTTCGCGCACACGCTGCCCGTCGGAACCGCCGCCGACGGCGTGGACGCCGGCATGCTCGTGGTGGAGGACGTCACCGAACGCCGGGAATACCAGCGAAAACTCGAGGAGTCGAACGAACGGTTAGAGCAGTTCGCGTACGCGGCCTCTCACGACCTCCAGGAGCCCCTGCGGATGGTCACCAGCTACCTCCAACTGCTCGAGTCGCGATACGAGGACGAACTCGACGCCGACGGGCGGGAGTTCCTCGACTTCGCGGTCGACGGCGCCGAGCGCATGCGCGAGATGATCGACGGCCTCCTCGAGTACTCGCGGGTCGAAACGCAGGGCGAACCGTTCGAACCGATCGACCTGAACGCGATCCTCGAGGACGTCCTCGAGGACCTCCAGTTCCGCATCGAGGAGACCGACGCCGAGATCGTGGCGGAGCAGTTGCCCCGCGTCGAGGGCGACGCCAGCCAGTTGCGGCAGGTCTTCCAGAATCTGCTGTCGAACGCGATCACCTACAGCGGCGACGAGCCGCCGCAGATTCACGTCGGCGCCGAACGGCGCGGCGCCGAGTGGGTGCTCTCGGTTCGCGACGAGGGGATCGGCATCGCGCCGGAGAATCAGGATCGCGTCTTCACGGTCTTCGATCGGCTCCACAGCCGCGAGGAGTACGACGGGACCGGGATCGGACTGGCGCTGTGCGAACGCATCGTCGAGCGCCACGGCGGCGAGATCTGGGTTGACAGCGAACCCGGCGAGGGGTCGACGTTCTCCTTTACGCTGCCCGTCGCGTGACGCCGCCTCGGTAACGAGAGACGTCGTCGCACTGCTCTCGATCGGTCGGTACCATTACTTCCAGGGATTCTCCACCAGTTCGGTGTGGACGCTCGAGCCGACCGCGACCCGACAGTCGGCCCGCGGCGCGGCGATACACAGCAGGACGTAGCCCGCCGCGCGGTGGCGCCCTTTCAGCGCGCGCGGCGGCCGCCGATACGCGAAGGCGTCCGCGACGTCGAGGGCGTCGCTGTCGCTCGAGGCTGTCGCGTCGTCGCTTCCATCCGATCCGTCTGATTCGCCGACCGACAGCAACCGTCCTGTACAGGTGCCGCAGGCGCCGGTCCGACAGCCGAAGGGCAGGGCGACGCCGGCGCGCTCGGCGGCCTCGAGGACCGTCTCGTCCTCGGAGACCGCGATCGTCCGCCGCTCGCGGTCGGCGTCGGGCCACTCGAGGGTCACCGCGTGGCGCCTCGCCATCCCTCTTCTCACTGCCAGACGTCGCTCGTGCAGTCGCCGTCGGGCCACCGGATCTCGTGGGCGCGGGCCGGCCCGTCGGGACACTCGCCCCAGTCGACGAGGAAGTCCTCGTCGAGTTCCATCGTCCCTTTCCGGGGGTCGACGTCGGCTTTCAGCATCACCGAGCCGCGCTCGCCCTCCTCGGGGTAGAACTGCTCGTCCCACGAGGAGAACAGCGAGGTCGTCCAGTAGAGCCGTTCGCCGTCCAGCGAAAGCTGGATCATCTGCGGCCCCGCAGACAGTTCCCGCCCCTGCACCTCCTGCACGTCGCCGAAGGTGCCGCCGACCGACAGCGAGTCGGCCCGTCGCGGGTTCGCCGGATCGGAGATGTCGTACATCCAGACGTCGCCGTGGAGCCAGTTCGAGCCGAACAGGTAGCGGTCGTCCATTGAGATCAGGATGTCCGTCGGCAGGGCGGGCACCGGCATGTCCCAGTCGGGGTGCTCGCGGTCCTCGAAGTCGATGACCTTCTCGGCGCGGTACTCGCCACTCTGGTCGCGCCAGAAGTGGAAGATGTTCGACGACAGCGCGGCCCCGACGAACCCGTGGGTCGATTCGGGCGTGTGGAGGAATCGGACTTCGAGCGGGATCAGCCCCTCCTCGCCGAGGTCGATCGTCTGCTCGACGGTGCCGTCCTCCCAGTCCCAGAAGTGGAGTTGGTGGCCGTAGTTGCCCTCCTCGACGTCCTCGAGGTCGAAGCCCGGATAGTAGGTCTTCGGGGCAGCCCACTCGCTCGAGACCATCACGTTCTGGCGGGGCTGGTACCAGTAGTCGTAGTTCATCTCGATCTCGCCCGGCGGCTCCCACCGCCCCTCGATCTCGAAGTCGTCGTTCAACTCGAGGAAGCCGCCGGGGAGGTCGCCGTCGGCGTCCCCGAGCATGCTAATGAGGATCTCGCCGTCCGGAATGCAGTGGACCGTGTGGGGCGCCGAGAGGTCGTACTCGAAGACCTCCTCGGGTTCGATGACCGTCTCGAGTTCCGGGTTGCGCCGGTCTTTCGCGTCGATCACGTGAATCCGCGAGGATCGCTGGCCGGGCACGATCAGGTGCCGGCGCTCGAGGCCCTCCATGTGACACGACGACGAGCAGGCGTTCCACCCGAAGTGGTGGAGTTCGTCGCCGCGGTTCGGCAGTTCGATCCGGTCGACGATCTCGCAGTACGTGTCCGAATCGGGATCGAGGTCGACGACGGCCACGAAGTCCGGCGCGTCGACGTCCGTTCCGACGTAGAGGCTCATCACGTAGGCGAGTTTCTCCCGCTCGCCCTCCTCGATGGCGGCCTGCGGCGTCGCGTAGCCGGGCCCCTCGTGGTCGTGGTGGTGCTCGTGGTCGTGCTCCGGTTCCGGCTCCGCGTCGCTTGGTGTGCTAGCGTCACTCATAGTAGTTCCCACCACGAACGAGTAGATAAGTCTGTGCGGGGGCCGCCGGGACGGACGGTCGGCCGCTACGCCCAGGGGCTGTCGCCGACGCCCGCGCGGATCTGCGGGCCGACCTCGAGGCGACAGTCGGTTCGGGGCTGTGCGATACACAGCAGGACGTAGCCGTCGTCCTGCTCGCCGTCGGTGAGCGCCGCCGGCGACCGCCGGTACGCGAAGGCGTCGGCGGGATCGGGGGTGCGGTCCGCGCCGTTCGGTTCGGAGTCGGCGTCCGTCTCGTCGCTTTCTCCGTCGCCCCCGACCTCGAGCAACCGACCGACGCAGGTGATGCAGGTCCCCTTCCGGCAGTCGTACGGCAACCGGACGCCGGCCCGCTGGGCCGCCTCGAGGACCGACTCCTGCTCGGGCGCGTCGATCGTTTCGGTTCGGCCGCCCGGCCACTCGAGGGTGACGTCGTAGGTCGTCATCGCTGCCCCTCCGATCGCCGTCGTTCTCGCTCGCGCTGGTCGATCATGGACGCAGTACGTCGCGCGAGGGGAAAAGTCCGCGCCGGCACGAGACCGCCGACGCGAGACGCATGCCGTCCCGCCGCCTTAGTCTTCGGCGACCGGCGACGCGGCTTCCACCGGAGCGTCCCGCTCGGGGTCGGCCGCGTCCTTGTAGAAGATCCCCCAGCCGGTCGCGCCCATCGCGATCAGGACCAGCGGCGAGAGGATCCCGAAGAAGTAGTACGGGGCGTACTCGATCACGGGCACGCCGAGCGCCGAGGCCATGTAGACCCCGCCGGAGCCCCACGGGACGAACGCCGAGGTCGTCGTCCCGGCGGCTTCGACCGCCCGCGAGAGGTTCCGACTCTCGAGGTCGTACTCGTCGTACAGATTCTGCAGCGTCATCCCGGGGACGACGATCGCCATGTACTGCTCCGCCGAGAAGAAGTTCATCGCGACGGTTCCGACTGCCGTCCCGGCCGTCAGCCCGGCGACGCTGCTGATGGCTCGTCCGATGTGGTAGGCGATCGCCGCCAGGACGCCGGTCTCCTGCAGGATGCCGCCCAGCGCCAGCGCCGCGACGACGATGGAGACGACCCAGATCGACCCCGAGAGGCCGTCGACCGCGAGCAGTTCGTTCGTGAGCTCGACGCCCGTCTCGGGTTCGGTCCCGTAGTGGACGGTGCTCCAGGCGGCGGCGAATCCCTTCCCCTGGACGACGGTGGTGATCCCGACGCCGGCGAAGATGCCGGCGCCGAGCGACGGCAGCGCCGGGAAGCCGTAGAACGCGAGCGCGAACGTGAGCGCGAGCGGCAGGAACGTGAGCGGCGAGATCGCGTAGCTACTCGAGAGGCCGGCCTGAATCTCGGCGACGCGGTCGACCGGGATCGCCCCGCTCGCTCTGAGTCCCAGGAGGACGAACAGGAGCAGCGAGATCGCGAAGGAGATCGCGGTACCGGGGCGCATCGCCCGGATGTGGTCCATCAGGTCCGTGTTCGTCACCGCGGCGGCGAGGTTCGTGGTGTCCGAGAGCGGCGAGTTCTTGTCGCCGGTGTAGGCCCCCGAGAGGACAGCGCCGGCGGTCATCGGCTCCGGAATGCCCAGCCCGGAGCCGATGCCGATCATCGCGACGCCGAGCGTCCCGGCCGTCGTCCACGAGGAGCCGATCGCGAAGGCGACGACCGCCGAGATGACGATGGTGAAGGGAAGGAAGATCCCCGGCGAGAGGAACTCCAGCCCGTAGTACATCAGCGACGGGATCGTCCCGGAGTCGATCCAGGACGCGATCAGCATGTAGATGACGAACAGGATGAGGATGGCCTGCAGCCCCATCAGGATGCTGCGTCCGATCCCGTCGTAGAGTCGGTCCCACTCGTAGCCGAAGTAGTACCGGCCGAACAGCCCCGCGAAGGCGATCCCCCACAGCAGCGGCATCTGGGGGTCCATCTCGAGCCAGATCATTCCGATCGAGAGGAACAGCAACATCGCCGCGATCGGAACGAGCGCTTCGCCCAGCGACGGCCGCTTGTCCGCAGGTATTTCGTCGTACGTTTTCGGTGTGAAATCTAATCCCATGCTACGCTCTACCCGTGCTTGCGACAGCGGTTACAAAAGCAGCGCCATTCGCGTCTTCGCGTTCGATGTGTTCTCACCACTCACGATCGGCCCGGCGACGGCGCGGCGCCGGGACCCAGCACTTTACCCGTCGCGACTCCTACACCCCGGTAGATGGGACAGGGACCGGACACGGAGTACGGACTGGTCGACCTCGAGGAAGCGGAGACGCCGGGCGACGAGTGGGAGGAGATCGACGTCTCCGATACGGAGGCCGACAGGATCGCCCGCAAGCGCGACCGCGAGTTCAACCAGTTCCAAGAGCGCATCAAGGACGCCGACCAGTTCAAGGTCGAGCAGTCGGTGTTCGACGACGCTACCTTCGCGGCGCTGTACAAGCTGGTGCAGGACGGCTACGTCGAGGCCTTCGGCGGTCCGCTCTCGACCGGCAAGGAAGCAAACGTCTATCACGCGCTGGGCGACGACCGCGAGGTCGCAGTCAAGGTCTACCGGATCAACGCCTCGAACTTCCGGCAGATGCGCGACTACCTCGAGGGCGACCCCCGCTTCGAGGGTCTAGGCGGCAAGAAGAAGGACGTCGTCCTCGCGTGGACCAAGAAGGAACTGGCGAACCTCCGCCGCGCGAAGAAGGCCGGCGTTCGCGTCCCGGAACCGATCGCGTCCGAGCGCAACGTCCTCGTCATGGAGTACATCGGCAACGAGGACGGTCGCGCGAAGCGACTCGGCGAGGTCCAGATCGAGAACCCCGAGACCGCCTACGAGGTCATGCGCGAGTACATGCGCCGGCTCTACTCGGCGGGCCTGATCCACGGCGACCTGAGCGAGTACAACGTCGTCTTCCACGAGGGGCAACTCGTCGTCATCGACCTCGGGCAGGCCGTCACGGTCCACCACCCCAACAGCCGCGACTTCCTGGAACGGGACTGCGAGAACGTCGCGAGCTTCTTCTCCCGGCAAGGAATGGACACCGACTCCGACGAACTGCTCGAGTTCGTCACGAGCCCGGAGCCGGATCCGTCTCGAGACTGAGCGTTGCGTTACTCGCCGACCGACTCGAATACAGCGTCTTGATCGCCGAAACGCTCTTTCACCAGTAGTTCGAACACTCGAGTGATGACGGCCGCTCTCGAGTGGCAGTGGCGCTGGTGGGTCCCCTCGAGAGCGGACAGTACCGTCGCGGCGGGCGACGCGGCCTAACCCGTCGACTGCAGCGGCGGTGGCTCCCTCCGTTCTACTCGGTTCCCGTACCGCACTCTAGCCGCTGCAGTCGAACCCAAATTCGAGACGAATGTCCGACGACACCGACGACACACCGCACGACGCCGCACCGATTTCGAACCGATCCGCCGCAGTCGACGGAGCCGAGCCGGCCGACGGCGAGTTTACTGTCACTCCCTACGCCGTCGCCGGCGAGATCGACTACGACAAACTCCTCGAGCGCTTCGGCGCCGATCCCCTCACCGACGAACAGATCGCCCAGTTCCCCGACCACCCGATGCTCCGCCGGCGAACCTTCTACGCCGGGCGGGACGTCGATCGCTACCTCGAGGCCGCCGAATCCGGCGTGCCGCACGCGATCGTCACCGGCCGCGGTCCGTCAGGGCCGATGCACCTCGGGCACGTCCTGCCGCTGTACCTCGCAAAGCGCTTCCAGCAAGCGACGGGCGCGACGGTCTATATCCCGCTCTCGGACGACGAGAAGTACCTCGCGAAAGACCAGTCCTTCGAGGTGATCGGCGAGCACACTCGCGACAACCTGCGCGATGTCCTCGCAGTCGGCTTCGATCCCGAGCGAACGCGGATCGTCGTCGACACCGCCGACGCGGACGTGATCTACCCGATCGCGGTTCGCCTCGCGAAGCACCTCACGCCCGCGACCGTCGAGGCCGTCTACGGCGAGCAGGACACCGTCGGGCTGCAGTTTTACCCCGCCGTGCAGGCGACCCACCTCCTGCTGCCCCAACTCGTCGACGGCCGGCAGCCGACGCTGGTCCCCATCGCCGTCGATCAGGATCCCCACGTCCGGGTCTGTCGCGACGTGGCCGCCAAGGAGGCGCTGCCGGTTTCGAAGCCGGGCGCCCTGCTCGGGCGGTTCCTCCCGAGCCTCGAGGGGCCGGGGAAGATGAGCACCTCCGGCGACGCGCCGTCGATCGAACTCGCAGACGATCCCGAAACGGTCGCCGAGACGATCCGAAACCACGCCTACACGGGCGGCCGGTCGACGCTCGAGGAACACCGCGAGAAGGGCGGCGATCCGACCGTCGACGTCCCCTTCCAGTATCTCCGATTCTTCTTTGAACCGGACGACGAGAAACTCGAGGCCGTCGCCGAACGGTATCGCTCGGGCGAGTTGCTCAGCGGCGAACTGAAGGAACTCGCGATCGAGCGAATTGCAGCGTTCCTCGACAAGCACCAGCAGCGGCGGTCGGCACTTGGCGATTTGGAATCGGAACTCGAGCCCTACCGGCTCACTGGCGCGGAACGTCGGCGAGCCCTCGAGCGGGCCGGCGTCCCGGCGCAGTTCTAACCGCCTCGTCGGCCGCGACGCGGCCGACTCCCGAACGAATTAGTGGCTCGCCCGCGCGCTGTCGCGTATGAACGTCGGCATCATCTCCGACACCCACGACAACGTAGCGGCGGCCGAACGAGCGGCAGAGCTCTTCGCGGAGGAAGGCGTCGAGGTCGTCGTCCACTGCGGTGACTTCGTCGCCCCGCCGCTGCTGCCCGCCCTCGAGGAGTTCGAGGTCCACGGCGTCCTCGGGAACAACGACGGCGAGATCGCGGGCCTCCACGCGGCCTTCGACGACCTCGGCTCCGAGAGCGAACTCCACGGCCGCTTCGCCGCCCTCGAGTTCGACGGGCTCTCGTTCGCCGTACTTCACGGCGAATCGAAGGAGGAAGTCGAGGCGCTGGCGGCCGCCGAGGCGTACGACTTCGTCTGCTACGGCCACCACCACGAGCGCGACCTGACCGAGAAGGGACGGACGACGCTTCTGAATCCGGGCGCGCACTTCCCGACGATCCCCGACGAGCACCGCACCGTCGCGACCGTCGACACCCGGACCGAGTCGGTCCGGTTCCACGAACTCGGATAGGATCGGTTCGCTCCGGCGAGGGAGCGTCGGACTCGAGGTCTCGTCGACCGCGCTCGCGGCGACTCGCCGCCGTCGAGTCGGCGAGGCAACCCCCGGAACGTCCAGGCGAGCGACCGATCGCGCCGGTCCTGCGATCGCCGCGCGACCGCCGATCGGCTCCGTTCCCGCCACTGTCTTTAGGCCTTCCTAAAACTTTAATATCGCAGTCGTTGATCGGTACGATACGTTCCGTCGAGACGGGAAATCCCCCGAACAAGTAAGCCGGTTTACCTGATCGAACCGACTCTACTACACGCGATAGCCAGCAAACGGGATGAGTCGCCGCTAGTGCGTCTCGAGCGTAATTGTTTGGAATTCCAACTCAAACCCAGATCACGTTAGCATCAATCAGTTTTAGGTAGCCCTAAGAATCCGGGGATTTTATATATTTTTAGGCTAGCCTAAAGCGTGTATGCGGCAGTCAACTCCATGCGTTCAGTCACGTCCCGCGACCGCTTTCGAGAGCCGCGGGGGTGGTGAATCGTGAGTTACCTGGAAGGCGGAAACCGCGAGATCCTCTCCCAGCAGGCCCGGAGGGAATCGAACGCGCGGACCTATCCCCGCCATCTCCCGCTGGCCATCCGCGAAGCGCAAGGCACCGTCGTGACGGACTTGGACGGGAACGAGTACCTCGATTGCCTCGCGGGGGCCGGCACCCTCGCGCTGGGACACAATCACCCGCGCGTAGTCGAGGCGATGGAGCGAGCGCTCGAGGCGGACCGGCCGGTTCACACGCTCGATATCTCCACGCCCGCGAAGGAGCGGTTCGTCGACTCGCTGTTCGCGAGCCTCCCCGACGAGTTCAGCGAGCGAGCGAAGATCCAGTTCTGTAGCCCGGCGGGGACCGACGCCGTCGAAGCCGCGCTCAAACTGGTGAAGACGGCTACCGGCAACCGATCGGTTCTCGGCTTTCAGGGCGCCTACCACGGGATGACCAACGGCACGCTCTCGCTGATGGGCGATACCGACGCCAAAGAACCGGTTCCCGGGCTGATGAGCGACGTCCATCACCTCCCCTTCCCGCACGACTACCGGTGCCCGTTCGGCGTCGGCGGTGAGGAGGGACACCGAATCGCCAGCCGATACGTCGAGAACCTGCTCGACGACGCCGAGAGCGGGATCACCGACCCGGCGGGGATGATCCTCGAACCGGTCCAGGGCGAGGGCGGCGCGATCCCCGCGCCCGACGACTGGCTCCGAGAGATCCGTCGTATCACGCGCGAGCGAGACGTTCCGCTGATCCTGGACGAGATCCAGGCGGGGCTCGGCCGCACGGGCGAGCTGTACGCGTTCGAACACGCGGATATCGTCCCTGACGTGATCACCCTCTCGAAGGCGATCGGCGGCGGACTACCGCTCGCCGTCGTCGTCTACGACGAATCGCTCGACGTCTGGGAGCCGGGCGCCCACGCGGGCACGTTCCGCGGAAACCAACTCGCGATGGCCGCCGGCGAAGCGACCATCGACTACGTGCTCGAGAACGATCTCGACGACCACGCCGCCGACGTGGGCGCGCGACTGCGCGAGCGCCTCGAGGCCACGGCCGAGCGGTTCGACGCGATCGGCGACGTCCGCGGGCGCGGGCTGATGCTCGGCGTCGAGTTCGTCGACCCGGCGTCCGACTGGCAGGGCGCGGGCCCGCACGCGCCGGACGGCGATTTCGCGGCGGCCGTCCAGGCCGAGTGTTTCGACCGCGGACTCATCGTTGAACTCGGCGGGCGCGGGAGCGCGACCGCGCGGTTCCTCCCGCCGCTGATCGTCTCCACGGACCAGATCGACGAAATCGCCGCCATCTTCGACGAGGCTGTCGCGGCCGTCGCGAACGACCGGGAGAACCCCGCGGAGGTGACCGCATGAGCGCCGGCGAGCTGTTCCTCGGTTCCGAGAGCGGGAACGCGGCGTACCGCGACGCGATGGATCGGGCGGTGGACGCCGTCCTCGAGCGCTTCGCCGACGGCGGCGATCCGTACTCCGGCCGCTCGCCCGAGGCGCTCGCAGAGCAGTTCGACCGCCCCGTCATTCCGGAGGTGGGCGAGGGGCTCGACGCCGCCATCGACGAGGTAGCCGAGGCGGTACTCGCCCATTCGGTCGGCACGTCGAACCCGCGGTGTGCGGCCCACCTCCAGTGTCCGCCGATGATTCCGGGGCTCGTCGCCGAGGCGATACTCACCGCGACGAACCAGTCGCTCGACTCGTTCGACCAGGCGCCCGCTGCGACCGTCCTCGAGCGGCGCGTCGTCGACGCGCTCTGCGGGCTGTTCGGCCTGCCCGACAGCGCGGACGGCGTCTTCACCAGCGGCGGAACGCAGTCGAACTTCCAGGGGCTGCTGCTCGCTCGAGACCGGTACTGCGGTCGGCAGTTCGACCGAGACGTGCAGGCGAGCGGGCTCCCGGCGGCGGCCGAGTCGCTCCGGGTCCTCTGCTCGGCGGAGGCCCACTTCACCGGCGCCCAAGCCGCCCATCACCTCGGGCTCGGCGAGGACGCCGTGGTCACCGTGCCGACGGACGACGACCGTCGCATGGACCCGGACGCGCTCGACGCGACGCTCGAGTCGCTCGAGGAGCGCGGCCGCGAGCCGTTCGCGCTCGTCGGAACCGCGGGCACCACCGACTTCGGGAGCGTCGACCCGCTCGCCGAACTCGCCGATCGAGCCGCCGAACGCGACCTCTGGTTCCACGTCGACGCGGCGTACGGCGGCGCGCTCGCGCTGACCGACGACCGCGACGGACTGCTCGAGGGCATCGAGCGCGCGGATTCCGTCGCCGTCGATTTCCACAAGCTGTTCTACCAACCGATCAGCTGCGGGGCGTTCCTGCTCCGGGACGGCGACGACTTCGAGTGGATGGCGCGCAACGCCGCCTACCTCAACCCCGAGGACCACGACGCGGCCGGCGTTCCGAACCTCGTCGCGAAGTCGGTCCAGACGACGCGTCGGTTCGACGCGCTGAAGCCGTACCTCGCGTTCCGCGCCCTCGGTCGCGAGGGGATCGCGGCGCTGGTCGAGGAGACGCTCGAACTGGCCGATCGGACGGCGTCGCTGATCGACGCCGCGGACGATTTCGAGC
Source organism: Halopiger thermotolerans (assembly GCF_054654555.1). NCBI lineage: Archaea > Methanobacteriati > Methanobacteriota > Halobacteria > Halobacteriales > Natrialbaceae > Halopiger > Halopiger thermotolerans. The sequence goes on from NZ_BAAIEU010000002.1 coordinate 155,819, forward strand.
TGCTACACGAGCCGACGCTGAACGCCGTCGTCTTCCGCTACCGGCCCCGTGACGGCATGGACGACGACGAGGTGAGCCGGCTGAACGCCGCGGTCCGCCGCCACCTCCTCGCCGACGGACGGGCGGTCGTCGCCCGGACCGAAGTCGAGGGCGTGACGAGCCTGAAGTTCACGCTGCTGAACCCGACGGCCACGCTCGACGACGTCGCCGCGATGTTGGACGCCATCCGGGCGTGCAGAACGGATGCCGTTACGGACCGGGAGGTGGCCGCATGAGCCTCGGCGTCGAACGCTCCGACGAGTCGGCCGTCGATCCCGAGCGTCGCGCCGACGACGCGACCGTCCACGCGTTCCTCAACTGCTACCTCCGGGAAACCGGCGACTACGTGGTGCACGACGAGGCCGTCTCCGGCGTCGAACCCGGACTCGACGGGCTCCTGTCCAAGCGCCTCCCCGCGCAGGGGATCGACGTGCTGGCGCCGCTCGAGCACCGCTCGCCGACGGAACGGCACCTGTTCGAGACGCCGGTGCGGTACCGGCTTCCGGACGGGACGGTCCACGCGGCCGACGCGGCCACCCTCGCCTCGCTCGTCGTGAAGGACCTCTCGCTCGAGCGGGACGGCGAGGCCGTTCCGGACGCGCTACTGGAGCGGGTCCTCCGGAGCAAGCGCAACGTCGAATCGTTCGTCGCCGCGCGCGTCGGCGACGACGAACGGCTCTACGACGAGCGCCTGTCGTTCCGCGACGCGGAGCAGGCGCTCGTCTTCGGTCACCACCGGCATCCGACGCCGAAGAGCCGTCGGGGGATCGCCGCCAGGAACCGCGAGAAGTACGCGCCGGAACTGCGCGGGTCGTTCTCCCTCCACTACTTCCGCGCCGACCCCGACCTCGTGTCGGCCGACTCGGCGCTCGAGCGAGGCGCCGCGGCGTGGGTGAAAGACGCGCTCCGCGACGATCCCGCGGTGTCCGACTCGTTCGTCGCCGACCACGTCGAGAGCGACGACGTGTTGCTGCCCGTCCACCCGTGGCAGGCGGACTACCTCCTCGATCAGCCCCGCGTCCGGCGCCATCTCGGGGACGGACTCGAGTCCCTCGGGGAGCGCGGTCGGGAGTTCTACCCGACCACCTCGGTGCGGACGCTCTACAGCGCGGACGCGCCCTTCATGGTGAAGTCGTCGCTGAACGTGCAGATCACCAACTCCGTGCGGACGAACAAGCGTCCGGAACTCGAGCGGGGCGTGGCCGTCGCGGAACTGCTCGACACCGAGTTCGGCGACGAACTCGACGACGCGTTCCCGAACTTCGACGTCGTCCGCGACCCCGCTTACCTCGCGCTCGACGTCGGCGACGAGCGGGAGTCGGGGCTCGAGACCGCGCTGCGGACCAACCCCTTCCGCGACGAACTGGCCAGCCGCTCCACGCCGCTCGTCTCGCTCTGTCAGGACGCCATTGCGGGCCGGTCGCGTCTCGGCCGTCTTGTCGCGACCATCGCCGACCGCGAGGGACGGGACACCGAGGCCGTCAGCGAGGAGTGGTTCCGACGGTACCTCGAGACCGCGATTCGCCCGGTGCTGTGGCTGTACCTCGTCGGCGGCGTCGGCGTCGAGGCCCACCAGCAGAATTCGGTGCTCACGCTCGACGAGGACGGCTACCCGAGCGAGTTCCGCTACCGCGACAATCAGGGGTTCTACTTCCCCGAGTCGCAGTATCCGCGGGTCGACGAGTACCTGCCGGGGGTCGGCGAGCGAGCCGACACCGTCTGTTCGGACGCCGTCGCCGACGAGCGACTCCGTTACTACGTCGTGCTGAACAACGCGCTCGACGTCGTCAACGCGTTCGGGAGCGCGGGACTCGTTCCGGAGCGACGCCTCCTGTCGCTGCTCCGGGACGAACTCGAGCGCGCCCGCCGGCGGTACGACCGGCCGTCGTCGTCGTTCCTCGATCCGCTGTTGGAATCGTCCACGGTCCCCTGCAAGGCCAACCTGCTCACCCGCTTCCGGGGACTGGACGAACTGGAGAACGACCTCGAGAACCAGTCCGTCTACGCGGACGTGAAGAACCCGATCGTTACCGAACTCGACACATGACCGGACCGGACGCGACCATCGCGACGAACTACGAGTATCAGACCTACGACCGAAGCATCGAGAAGACGGTCTCGCTTCGCCAGGCGACCGTCGAGCGAGATCTCGGCAGGCTACATGCCTGGCTCGGGAGCGACCACGTGAAACCCTACTGGGAGCTCGACCTCCCGCTGCCGGCGTTTCGCGACCGCCTCGCCGAGAAGCTCGCGGACGACCACCTGACGCCCTACGTCGGGTGTCTCGACCACGTCCCGATGAGCTACTGGGAGTGCTACTGGGCCGCGGAAGACGACGTCGCGAACCACTACGACGCCGATCCGGCCGACCAGGGCGTTCACCTGCTCATCGGCCCCGAGGAGTACCTCGGGAACGGCTACGCGCTCCCGCTGATGCGGGCGGTCGTCGCCATGCAGTTCCGCCACCCCGAGACCGAGCGCGTGATCGCGGAACCCGACGTCCGCAACGAGCGCGTCATTCGCGTCTTCGAACGCTGCGGGTTCGAACCGCGAACGGAGTTTCGCTTCGACGAGGCCGAGAAGGACGCCCTGTTGATGGTCTGTAATCGCGAGCGGTTCAAGACGGACGTGCTCGACGACGCGACGGCCGGCCCGGCACAGGGGGTGGGCGCCGATGACTGAGCCCGCGGTCCGCGACGTCGTCGGGATCGGACTCGGCCCGTTCAACCTCGGGCTGGCGGCCATGCTGGACGGCGTCGAGGAGGACGTCGACGCCGCTTTCCTCGAGCGGGACGCCGAGTTCCACTGGCACGAGGGGATGCTCCTCGAGGGGGCGACGCTCGAGGTGCCGTTCCTCGCGGATCTGGTCACCCTCGCGGATCCGACGAACCCCCACAGCTACCTGAACTACCTCCGAGAGACGGGACGCATCTACGAGTTTTACTTCTACGAGACCTTCCAGGTTCCCCGTCGCGAGTACGACGACTACCTCCGGTGGGTCGCCGAGAACCTCGATACGTGTCGGTTCAGCCGCGAGGTCACCGCGGTTCGGTGGGACGACGACCGCGAGCACTACGTCGTCGTCGCCCGCGATCCGGAGACCGACGACCGGTTCGAGTACCGCGGCGAGACCGTCGCGCTCGGGATCGGGAGTCGACCGCAGATCCCCGAGCACCTTCGGGGCCACCCCGAGGAGGACGTCTTCCACACCGCGCGGTACCGCTACAACCGCGAGCGGGCGCTCGAGGCGGACTCGATCACCGTCGTCGGCTCGGGCCAGAGCGCCGCCGAAGTGTTCCAGGACCTGCTGCAGCGCCAGCCGGACCACGACTACCGCCTCGACTGGCTGACCCGCTCGGACGGGTTCTTCCCGATGGAGTACTCGAAGCTCGGTCTCCAGCACTTCACGCCCGAGTACGAGCGGTACGTCTACGACCTGCCCCAGGCGGTGAAAGACGACCTCATCCCGAACCAGGATCTCCTCTACAAGGGCGTCGATCCGGAGACGAGCGCCGAGATCTACGACCTGCTCTACCGGCGCTCCATCGGCGACCGGGACCCTGACGTCGGGCTCTTCGCCATGACGGAGGTCCGAGACATCGCGGCGGCGGACGACGCCTACGCGCTCGACTGCCACCAGTGGCAGGCCGAGGAGTCGTTCGTCCACGAGAGCGAGGTCGTCGTTCTCGGCACCGGATACGAACGGCCAATTCCGGCCTTCCTCGACCCGCTCGAGGACGTCATCAACTGGGACGACCGAGGGCGCTTCGAGGTGACCGAAGACCACCGCCTCGACGTCGACGTCGCGGGCGATATCTTCCTCCAGAACGCCGAACTCCACACCCACGGCGTCGGCGTTCCCGACCTCGGCCTCGGCTGCTACCGGAACGCGAAGTTCGTCAACCGGCTCGTTGGACGCGAGGCGTACCCCGACGACACCGACACCGTCTATCAGGACTTCGCGGTCGAACAGTTCGTCGAACACGCGCCCGGCGCCTCCCGCGAACGCGAGCGCGACTGCGAGCGAGAGAGCGGGAGCGAACCGACCCCGACCCCCACTCGAAACGACTAACCATGGATCCGAACGACACCACGCTGCAGGACGCACTGGACGCCGAAATCTGGGAGACGGTCGAACGCCGCCTCCTGACGAAGATGCTCGAGGAGTTCACCTACGAGGAGATCGTCACCCCTCGGAAGATCGAGGCCGGCGGCGATCGGTCCGTCTACCGCTTCGACCTCGGCGACGCGAGCTACCGGTTCGAGGCCACCGAGCGGTTGATGGACAGCGTACACGTTCACGGCGACACCGTCGAGCGCCGCAAGGACGGGTCGTGGAGCGACGTCGGCGATCCGCTCCGACTGCTCCGCGACCTCGGCGAGGCGACGGAGCTCGACGGACTCACCGAAGGGAACCTCGTCCGCGAATACAAGCGGACGCTGCTGGCCGACGCCCACATCGAAGCGCGGAAGCGCGACCGCGACGGCGTCGACCCGCTGGCGTTCGACTACGCCGGTCTCGAAGGGGAGATGGACGGCCACCCCTGGATCACCTACAACAAGGGTCGGCTCGGATGGGGCTACGACGATTACGAGCGATACGCCCCCGAGCAGAAGAACCCGGTTACGCTCTCATGGGCCGCCGTGCGGAAGGAGAAGGCGACGTTCGTCGCGACCGAGGGGATCGACCACGACTCGCTCGTCGGGAGCGAGCTCGGCGACCGCTACGACAGCTTCCGCGACCAACTCGCCTCACGGGGGCTCGATCCGGACGCCTACTACTTCCTCCCGGTCCACGACTGGCAGTGGGAGAACAGCATCGTACCGCTGTTCCCCGACGACATCGCCGCCGACGACATCGTCCCCCTCGGGGAGGGGCCGGACGAGTACCTGCCGCAGCAGTCGGTGCGCACCTTCGTCAACGTCGATCACGACGAGAAACACCACGTGAAGGTGCCGATGCGGATCCTCAACACGCTCGTCTGGCGCGGCCTTCCCGGCGAGCGGACGGAGCTCGCACCGACGGTCACCGAGTACATCAAGGGAATCTACGACCGGGACGAGTTCCTCCAGGAACAGGGGCTCGTACTTCCCGGCGAAATCGCCGGCGTCAACTACGACCACTCAGATTTCACTGACATCGACGGCTCCCCCTACCAGTACCACGAGCTGCTCGGCGCCATCTGGCGGGAGTCGATCTACACCTTCCTCGAGGACGACGAGCGCGCGATCACGCTCTCGTCGCTGATGCACGTCGACGGCGAGGGGGTGCCGTACCTCTCGCGTCTCGTCGATCGGTCGGAACTCACTCTCGACGAGTGGCTCGAGGAGTTCTTCGACACGGTGCTGCCGCCGCTCCTGCACTTCCTCTACCGGTACGGAACGGTCTTCTCGCCGCACGGCCAGAACACGATCCTGATCGTCGAGGACGGCGTGCCGACGCGGCTGGCGGTCAAAGACTTCGTCGACGACGTCAACGTGAGCGACCAGCCCCTGCCGGAACTGGAGGCTCTCTCCGACGAGATGCACGACGTGCTTCGGAAAGAGCCCCCGGAAGGGCTCTGCCAGTTCATCTTCTGCGGCCTTTTCGTCTGCGTCCTCCGGTACGTCGCGGACATCCTCGAGGAGCACGAGGACTACCCCGAAGAGCGGTTCTGGACGCACGCTCGAGACGCGATCCTCGACTACCAGTCCCGGTTCCCTGAGCTAGAGGAGCGGTTCGAGCTGTTCGATCTGCTCCAACCGGAGTTCACCAAGCTCAGCCTCAACCGCAACCGGATCTTCGACTACGGGTACGACGACGCGCCCGGTCGTCCCCACGCGTCCGAGCACGGGACGGTGACGAACCCGCTCTACGAAGTCGGAACCGAGCCGGAGCGACCGACCGGCGCTGACGACTGACAGGCCGACCGCCGCGGGCCCGCCGGAGCGCGTTCGCGTTCGAGAGGCCGACGAACGGCTCGCTCGAAAGGTGTCGGAACGCTCGGACCAAGGTCTTAACCTCGACCAGCCAGTACCGTACCGTATGCAACACGTGAAGATTCCGCAGGACCGAATCGGCGTTCTCATCGGCGAGGGTGGCGAGACGATGCGCGAAATCGAGGCCGAGGCCGAGGTGCGACTCGACATCGACTCGGAGAACGGCTCCGTCGCCGTCGAAACCGTCGGCGATCCCGTGCTCGGGCTCAAGGGCCCCGAGATCGTCCGCGCGATCGGTCGCGGTTTCGCGCCCGACGACGCCTTGCGACTCCTCGAGGACGAGATGATGCTGTTCGACGTCGTCGACATCGACGCCGCGTCGCGCAACAAAAACGACATGAAGCGCCAGAAGGGCCGGCTCATCGGCGAGGAGGGCCGAACCCGCGAGCTCATGGAGGAGCTGACCGGCGCCGACGTCGTCATCTACGGCTCGACGCTGGGCATCATCGGCACGCCCGAACAGGTCGACGCCGTCCGCAGCGCTGCCGAGATGCTGCTCGACGGCGCGCCCCACGGGGCCGTCTACTCGTTCCTCGAGGAGCGCCACAACGAGATGAAACATCAGGGCATGGAGTACCACCGGTTCCCCGGCGGCCAGTCCTGATCCCGCCTCGAGCCGGGTCGCCGTCCGGTCCCGGCGACCGACGATTCTCGCCCGCTACCGTTCGGAACAGGTTATAAATACTTGGCCGGTGTGTGCCGCGAAACCGCCGTACTGCGCTCTCGTTGCCCGGTCTGTTTCGCACCTTCTCGAAAAACTTATATAGAATCACAATCAATCCTTCGGACGACTATGGCACAACAGCAGATGGGCAACCAGCCCCTTATCGTCCTCTCGGAGGACAGCCAGCGGACCTCCGGGAAAGACGCTCAGTCGATGAACATCCAGGCCGGGAAAGCCGTAGCCGAGTCCGTCCGGACGACGCTGGGTCCGAAGGGAATGGACAAGATGCTCGTCGACTCGACGGGCAACGTCGTCGTCACGAACGACGGCGTCACCCTCCTCTCGGAGATGGACATCGACCACCCCGCGGCCGACATGATCGTCGAGGTCGCGGAGACCCAGGAGGACGAGGTCGGCGACGGCACCACCAGCGCCGTCGTCGTCGCCGGTGAACTCCTCAGCCAGGCCGAGGAACTCCTCGAGCAGGACATCCACGCGACCACCCTCGCGCAGGGGTACCGCCAGGCCGCTGAGGAGGCCACCGACGCGCTCGAGGAGATCGCGATCGACGTCGACGAGGACGACGACGAGATCCTCCACCAGATCGCCGCCACCGCGATGACCGGCAAGGGCGCCGAGAACGCCCGCGACCTGCTGGCCGACCTCGTCGTCCAGGCCGTCCAGACCGTCGCCGACGACGAGGGCGTCGACACCGACAACATCAAAGTCGAGAAGGTCGTCGGCGGCTCCGTCGAGAACTCCGAGCTCGTCGAGGGCGTCATCGTCGACAAGGAGCGCGTCTCCGACAGCATGCCCTACTTCGCCGAGGACGCCTCGGTCGCGATCATCGACGGCGACCTCGAGATCAAGGAGACCGAGATCGACGCCGAGGTCAACGTCACCGACCCCGACCAGCTCGAGCAGTTCCTCGAGCAGGAGGAACAGCAGCTCAAGGAGATGGCCGAGGGCATCGCCGAAGTCGGCGCCGACGTCGTCTTCGTCGACGGCGGCATCGACGACATGGCCCAGCACTACCTCGCCCAAGAGGGCATCATCGCCGTCCGCCGCGTCAAGTCCAGCGACCAGACCCAGCTGGCCCGCGCGACCGGCGCCACGCCCGTCTCCACGGTCGAGGACCTGAGCGAGGACGACCTCGGCTTCGCCGGTAGCGTCGCCCAGAAGGAGATCGCCGGCGACCAGCGCATCTTCGTCGAGGACGTCGAGGACGCCAAGGCCGTCACCCTCATCCTCCGCGGTGGCACCGAGCACGTCATCGACGAAGTCGACCGCGCCGTCGAGGACTCGCTGGGCGTGGTCCGCACCACCCTCGAGGACGGCAAGGTCCTCGCGGGCGGCGGTGCCCCGGAGGTCAACCTCTCGCTCGCGCTCCGTGACTACGCCGACTCCGTCGGCGGCCGCGAACAGCTGGCCGTCGAGGCCTTCGCGGACGCGCTCGAGGTCATCCCGCGCACGCTGGCCGAGAACGCGGGGCTGGATCCCATCGACTCGCTCGTCGAGCTTCGCGCGGACCACGACGGCGGCAACGAGTCCGCCGGCCTGGACGCCTACACCGGCGACACCATCGACATGGCCGAGGAAGGCGTCTACGAGCCGCTGCGCGTGAAGACCCAGGCCATCGAGTCCGCCACCGAAGCCGCCGTCATGCTGCTGCGCATCGACGACGTCATCGCCGCTGGCGACCTCGCCGTCGAGGACGACGATGACGACGAGGAGATGCCCGGCGGCCCCGGCGGCGGCATGGGCGGCATGGGCGGTATGGGCGGCGGCATGGGCGGCATGATGTAAGCCCAGCTTTTACGCTGCGCTCACTCGCTCACGCCGCTCGCTCGTTCGCTCGGTAAAACCTGGACCAAAAGCACTCCTCGCTCCCGACGGTCGCTCGTCGGCCCGAGCGCGGCAAAGCCGCGCTCGGGGAACGGCATCGTTCGGGTTCTTCGAACCGCTCACTCGCCGATGTTCGGCCCGAAGGATGGTTTGACGAAACTCTCCCGTTCGAACTGACGACCGCCGGGACGAGGAGTGCTCGCCTACCGCTCGCATCGCTTTCGAGTCGGCCCATCTCTTGCCGTTTCGTCGTAGCTCTCGAATCCGTGGTTTCGCTCCGACCTGTTTCCGTTCTGATCTCGCTCGGTTCGGTTCTCGAGTCCTTCCTGATCCGGTTGCTTACAACGTTCATGTAGAATGCGTTACAAGTGTCGGCCGTGACGAACGACGCTGACAGAAAGCGGGACGTAGTGGACGCGTTCGACGTCCGGTACGAATCCGACGGAGAGGGGGAGCGACTCGCAGCGTACCGAACTGGCGTCGTCCTGTTCCGCGCGACGGCGTAAGGCCGTGTGCGGTGTGGCTCGTCCTCCGCTACGCTGCTCTCAGTTCCCGTCCTCCGGAAGCGTGTACGAGCCGATTCCGCGGCCGACCGTCCCCGTCTGATAGGCGACGTAGACCATGTCTCCGCCGGACAGGGCACTGACGTCGCACGCGGCGGTGTCCCCCTGCGTCACCTCCCCGGAGAAGGGTTCGACGACCTCGAGGCTCGCCGTGTCGCTGTTCGAGCGGATGACCACGTCTTCGGCGTGGAACGTATCGCCGCCCTCGTGCGCGATTTCGATCCGTCCGGCGTTCGCGTCGTAGTCGAAGGAGAGGGAGACGGACGGAATCGACACGTCGGGTCGGATAACGATTCCCGGTCCCGACCAGGGGACCTGACCGCTGTCCACGACGCCGGCGGTGTTCCCCTGCCGTCCGGGAAGCGACGTGTGGAACACCTCGTCGATGGCCGTCCACGACACCCGTTCGGAGCCGCCCACTCGATTCGAGTCGATCGAGAACCCCGTCCACTCGGACCGTGCGTCGCGAAACCGTTCGTTGGCGAAGACGTGGTACGTCCACCGGTACCCGCCTTCGTACACCGGTGCGATCCACGCGGCCGGCCCCGAGACGGACAGATCTCGCGAAGCCGCAAACTCGTCGGACGTGCTGACGTCGAACGCCATTTCCGGGTCCGCAAACGTGACCCGGCCGTCGGCCGCGCGCTCGAGCGACTGCTCGAGTCCGTCGGGATACCGGATCGTGGCGCCGTCGACGAGCTGCTTCGCGTCCGCCGCGATCTCCTCCTCGCTCGGTCTCTTGGACCCGCGCTCCGCCTCGTCAGAACTGGCAGACGATTCGACGGTCTCGTCGCTCGAGTTCGAATCGTCCGCGGTCGAACAGCCGGCGAGCGAAACCGAGAACGTCGTCGCCGTGACGGAGAGATACCGGCGCCGATTCATATCGTCTGTCTCGATAGCTGCTCAATAAGAATTCTGGCCGGTTCGACGGGTTGTGCGTCTCACTCGAGCCGTCGCCCCGCCCGCCGCCGATTCACGACGCCTAAGTAGCTTCCCGCGATATTTGCCAGTATGAATACGCTTCTGTTAGACAGCGACGCCGTCGACGAGCACGCGCAGTTGGCTGCCGTCATCGACGGCGTCGAGGAGGCCTTCGGCGCCTTCGAGCGCGGCGACACGCAGATGCCCGCCAAGTCCTACATCGAACTGCCCCAGTACAACGGGGACTTCCGCTCGATGCCCGCCTACCTCGACACCGGCGACTGGGACGCTGCCGGCGTCAAGTGGGTCAACGTCCACCCGGACAACCCCGCCGAGCACGACCTGCCGACCGTCCTCGGGACGATGATCTACTCCGACCCCGAGACCGCCTTCCCGCTGGCGATCATGGACGGCACCGCGCTGACGATGAAACGCACCGGCGCCGCCGCGGCCGTCGCCACCGACTATCTGGCCGTCGAGGACGCTACGACGCTCGGCATCGTCGGGGCCGGCGTCCAGTCCTACACGCAACTCGAGGCGATCAGCGAGGTGCGACCGATCGAGGAGGTCGTCGTCGCCGATCGGGACGAGGAGCGCGTACAGCGGTTCGTCGAGACCTACGAGGACCGGTTCGACGTCCGCGGCGGCTCGATTTCCGAGGCCGGCCACTGCGACGTGCTCTCGACGGTCACGCCCGTCCGAGACCCGATCGTGGGCCCCGACGACGTCGGCGAGCACACCCACGTCAACGCGATCGGGGCCGACGCCGCAGGGAAACACGAACTCGCGGACGACCTGCTGCAAGCCGCCCGGATCGTCATCGACGACCACGAGCAGTGCACCCACTCGGGGGAGATCAACGTCCCGTACAGCGAGGGCGTGCTGACTGACGACGACATCTACGCGGAGATCGGTGAACTCGTCGTCGGCGCGAAGGCGGGCCGGACGGACGAGACCGGCGTCACGGTCTTCGACTCGACCGGCCTCGCGATTCAGGACGTCGCGGCGGCCCGCGTCGTCTACGAGAACGCGAACGCGGCCGACGACGGCTACGCGTTCGGGATGATCGACACGAGCCAGCGGTAGCGAGGCCGTCGGACTCGGCGATCCGTCGGCGTCGCCCTCGAGCCTGGAAAAATACGAACCGCAGTTTTCCTCGTTAATCGTCGCTTCCGGTCGGCACCGACGAGTCGCGTTCGGTGTCGGTTCCCAGCGCCGTCTCGCGCAGATCGTTCTCGATCTCCTCGAGCGAGCGGCCCTTCGTCTCGGGGACGAGCCGGTAACAGAACGCGAGCGCGGCAAGCGAGAGCACGCCGTACAGCCAGAAGGTACCGGACTGGCCGAAGACGTCGACCAGTCGGAGGAAGGTCAACGAGACGACCAGGTTTGCGGCCCAGTTCAGGACCGTGACGACGCCCATCGCGGTCCCGCGGAACTCCATCGGGTAGATCTCCGAGATCATCAGCCAGAACACCGGGCCGAGGCCGATCGCGAAGAAGCCGACGTACAACATCAGACTCCCGGTCGCGACCCAGCCGATGATCCCCGAGAGACCGGGGAGGTAGAACGCGGCGCCGAGAACGCCGAGGGTAACGGTCATGCCACCCAGTCCCGTCAGCAGGAGCGGCCGGCGACCGGTGCGGTCGATCAGCAGGACCGCGACGACGGTCAGCGCGACGTTGACGACGCCGATGCCGACCGTCGCGAGGATCGAGGCCGTGTCCTCGAAGCCGGTCGACTCGAGGATCGTCGGCGCGTAGTACATGACCGTGTTGATGCCGGTGACCTGCTGGAACACCGCCAGCCCGATTCCGACGATCAGCATCGGCCGGACCCACGGCTGCAGCAGGTCGCGCAGGCTACCCGACTCGGTGTGGATCGTCTCCTTGATCTCGCGGAGTTCGTCGTCGATCTGGTGTTCGACGCGGGTGCGAGCCAGCACCTCGCGGGCGTCGGCCTCGCGACCCTGTTCGTAGAGCCAGCGCGGGCTCGCGGGCATGAAGAGCATCCCGACGAACAGGACGGCCGCGGGGAGCATGCCGAGGCCGAGCATCCAGCGCCAGTCGCCGCCCGCCGAGAACGCGTAGTTGACGAGGTAGGCGACGAGGATGCCGGTCGTCACGGTAAGCTGGTTCAGCGACACCAGCGAACCGCGGATCTTCGGCGGCGAGATCTCGGAGATGTACAGCGGGCCGACGACGGAGGCGAACCCGACGCCGATCCCGTCGATGATCCGGCCGAGGATGAGGATCTCGACGGTCGGCGCGATCGCCATGATGAGCGACCCGACGAAGAAGATCACGGCGCCGACCAGGATGAGTCGGCGGCGCCCGAGCCGGTCGGCGAGGCGACCGCCGAAGGCGGCGCCGATGATCGCGCCGACCATCGCGCCGCTGACGATGACGCCCTCGACGAGCGACGAGTTCATCGAGACGCCGAGGATCGCCGTCAGTTCGAACGTTTCTCGAATGTACAACATCGCACCGGAGATGACGCCGGTGTCGAAACCGAACAGAAGGCCGTTGAGTGCAGCTAACGCCGCGACTACGTACACGAACGGGTTACGCTCATCGGCGGCGTCGCCGGTCAGTAACGATGGCATAGCTCGACGGTGCGGAAAGTTAACTATGTACCGAAGTAAAATTGGCGATAGTTCCCGATCGATGATTCGATCCGCACTCCGGCGCCGGGTTAGACCCGGCGCGGAGCCGATCCCGTCATCGAGAGTTCGTCGCAGTAGTACGCGATCGGCGAGTCGATCGGCGTCGGAATCCCGTTCGCCTCGAACATCGTGTTCTCGTGGATCGTCACCTCGGCCGGCTGCAGCGGCCACGGCTCGTGGGACACTTCAGCCGTCAGGACGCCGCCGTTCGCCGGCGCGTAGAACCGCCGCCGTTCTGTGAGCCAGTACTCGAGCGTCCCCGGCTCCGCTCTGAACACCTCGCCGTCGGGCCGGTAGGTCGCCGAGAACCAGCCCGACCCGCGGTCCGGTTCCCCCGCCGCTGTGGGATCGACGTCCGCTCGGCGACTCGAGAACGCGATCCCCGTTTCGCTTCCGCTGACGTGCATCCGCGCGTAGTGGACCGGAAGGCGCGTTTGCCCGGCGACGGCCGCGAGCAGCGGGCTGTCGACGTCGACGCTGAAAAAGAAGAGACCGGAATCGTCCCGATGGCGGACGTACGTCCGGACGTTGAGTTCGGGAAAGGCGATCCTGGTCGCCGACGGGGTGCCCCGGAGGCCGACGTTCACCAGGACGAACGGCAGCACGCTGATCCAGGCGTCTCCCTCCCACGTCTCGAGCGTGAGCGGGTCGGGAATCCGCGGCCGGAGCGCATCAGGATCGATCGGCCAGTGAACGAACAGTCCGTGTCGCCACGTCATCGAGGTGAGATGGGGGAGCGTGGGAAGCGCCGCGTCGGTAGCGTGCCGTCGAAACGGTTCCGTGTAGTGAGCCGTCATTTCGAGCGTGCTGTTGCCGCGCTGCTACACCGGGACGCGGCATAAAACGGCGCGCTGCCTGTTAGATCCGATTGATGTCGCTGCCAGTACCCACGTTCGTTACTCTCAGGAAATGCGATAGAACGTCGATCGCACTACCGTCTGCCCTCGTTTATTTCACTTCGTCCGTTAGTTTAAATACCATCGTGCATAAATCAACTATTACCACTGGCAACATGGCGACTTCCGATTCGAATTCCGATTCGGTCTGTCCGGAGTGCAACGGTCGACTGCGAGAGACCGAGACCGAGACGGTCTGCGAGGAGTGCGGACTCGTCACGACCGAAGACGCGGTCGATCGGGGACCCGAATGGCGCTCGTTCGACGACGAGGAGACCGATCGCCGACGGACCGGCGCGCCGCTCACCCGATCGCGCCACGATCGGGGGCTGTCGACCGAAATCGGGTACGGATCCGGCTCCGACTCGAGTTACGAGACCCGATTGACCGGCCGCAAACGGCGACAGATCGCACGCCTCCGCCGCGAGCACAATCGCGCGCGCATCTCCTCGAAAGCGGAACGGAATCAGGTGTACGGATTCGCCGAAATCAGGCGCGTCAACGCGCAGCTTTCGTTACCGGACTCCGCGCGCGAACAGGCCTGTACCCTGTTCGAATCGGCCCAGTCTGACGGGCTCTTTCAGGGCCGTTCGCTCGAGGGCTTTGCCGCCGCCGCGATCTACGCGACGTGTCGAACGCGGTCGGTCGCGCGCACGATCGACGAGATCACCGCCGTCGCTCGCGCCGACGCCGACGAACTCCGGGCCGCCTACGACGCGTTGAACCGCGAACTGGGGCTGCCGACCGGGCCGATCGATCCTGCGCAGTACCTCCCGCGGTACGCCGCGCAACTCGAGGTCGGCACTGCGGTCGAACGCCGCGCCCGCGAGCACGCCAACGCGCTTTCCGAAGCCGGACGCGTCGGCGGCCGGAACCCGAGCGGCGTCGCTGGCGGCTGTCTCTACAAGGCGACCCAGGAACGCGAGGAGTGGCCGACGGTCACTCAGGCGGCCGCCGCCGACGTCGCCGACGTCGCGCCGGTGACGATTCGTTCGACGGTCACCGCGCTCGAAGACCTCGCCGAACAGTAGTCAGGTAGCGCCGACCGCGGACACCGCCCGAGCATCCCCGTGTCGGAAACGATCCGCCTCCCGTTTGCGCTCGAGAATCGAACGATCGGCCGCCCTCAGGTCGTCCGCAGCGTATCCGTACTCGGCTCGTAGACCTCGCCTTTCTGTTTGAGCTTGTCGATCTCGTGTTCGGCCTTCGACTGGTCCATGCCGACCTCCTCGGCTCGCTCTAAGACGATGTCGACCGGCGCGCCGTCGTCGTACTCCTCCTCGATGTCGCTGATGAGTTGCTTGAGGTTCTTGATCCGGTCGCGCTGGGACTTCGAGGTGCCGGCCTCGACGATGTCCGCGTCGAACTCGCCCGTCTCGGGGTCGACGCCGATGTCCTGCAGACAGGAGCGGACGATCTCGATGACGCGGTTCGCGTCCGACTCCTCGACCGTATCCGAGAGCCGCACGCGGGCGCTGGCCTCCGAGAGCCGGACGAGCGCCTCGAGCTTCCGGGCCGTCACGGGGACGGGCGCGTCCTCGTCGGTCCCCTTGGATCGGAGGTCGACGTAGAAGTCTCGGATCGCCTCGCGGGCCTCCTCGGTCATTCGGGGGTGGCAGTTCTGCTTCGCGAAGGCGATGTACTTGCGCAGGAGTTCGGCGTCGATCTTCGGATCGACCTGCTCGGTCATCTCGTCGATCTCCTCGTTGCTGACCTCCAGCGAGGTCATCTGCTCTTGCTGGGTGGTCAACTCGCCCGCGTAGTTAGTGGTGAGGATGTGCTCGGCGAGGTTGCGGTCCTTCTCCTCGTCGGGCTGGTCGGTCACCGTGAAGATCAGGTCGAACCGCGAGATGAGCGCCGGCTCGAGGTCGATCTGCTCGCCGATGGGTTCGTACTGGTCGAAGCGGCCGTACTTGGGGTTTGCCGCGCCCAGCAGCGAACACCGGGACTTGAGGGTGGCGTTGATCCCCGCCTTCGAGACCGAAATCTTCTGCTGTTCGAGGGCCTCGTGCATCGCCGAGCGGTCCTCCGGGCGCATCTTGTCGAGCTCGTCGACCGCCGCGATCCCCTGGTCGGCCAGCACGAGCGCACCGGCCTCGAGGGTCCACTGCTGGCCGTCGCCGAAGTCGTCGCGGACGGCGGCGGCGGTGAGACCGGCCGACGAGGAACCCTTGCCGGAGGTGTAGACGGAGCGTGGGGCGATGTTCTGGATGTAGCCCAGCATCTGCGATTTACCAGTACCCGGGTCCCCGATCAGGAGCATGTGCAAGTCGCCGCGAATCCGCGAGCCGTCGGGCAACTGCTTCGTGACGCCCGAGAACAACTGGAGGATCATCGCGAGCTTCTCCTGCTCGTAGCCGTAGATCGAGGGCGCGATCGATCCGATCATCTGCTCGTAGACGTCCTCGCGGTTGGAGATCTCGTAGATCCGCTTTTTGTCCTCGTCGGTGATGTCCATGTCCTCGAACTGCTCCTCCTCGATGTCGACGGACATCCCCTCCATGTAGAAGTCGAAGACCGGGGACTTGTCCTGCCCGTCGCCCTGCTGCTCGAGGCGGAGCACGCCGGTCGCGGAGACGTGGTCGCCGGGGGTGACCTCGCCGGTGATGTCGTCCTCGACGTGGACGTCCAGCGACTGGGGCGTCTCGCCGCCGCGCAGTCCCTCGGGGCTCTCCTGAATGCGGAGCTTCTGGGAGTCGACGAACTCGGACTGGTCGAAGTTCACCTGGAACGGGCCCTGTCGTTCGCAGCCCTGGCACTCGTGGGGTTCCTGGAAGTCGCCGCTGGATTGCGGAACGCGGGTGAGGGTGCCACAGAGCTGGCACTCGAAGGCGGCCTCCTCGATCTTGGGGCGGACGTCGGTCGCTTTGCGGACGATCCCGCGCACCTGGACGAGGGAGTTCATGTCGCGGGCGCGGATCTCTCGGATTTCGGGCGACTCGGTTTCGGGCAGGTTTCGGACGCGAACGTGGGCCTGCCCGAGGCTGACGTCGATCGGGAGGTCGTAGAGTCGCAGCGCCTCCTCGGCGTAGCGCTGGAGCTGTTCGGGCTGGTTCAGGAAGTCGTCGGCCAGATCGGGATCGAAGCGGTAGAGGTCCTGCCAGTCGACGTGGAGCGATCGCTGTTCGTTCGGGTACTGCTGCGCAAGCTGCTTGATCTCGTTGTCGTAGTAGTTGCGGAAGAACTGCTCGAAGGAATCGACGAGTTCGGAGTTACCCGCTTGCGCCTGCGCCATTACACTGTGGTACGGGCGTCAACGGGTATAAATGGTAGCAAAGCGGGGCGAAACTGATCGCGTGTCGCGACGGGGGCGGCCACGTCGAACGAGTTGTCGTTCCCGACGTCGGCCGGGAACGCACACGCCGTGTCCTGTCTCGGTCCCTGTCGTTCACGTGGCCACGATTCCGAATATGTCTCGTTCAGTTATGTATGTACGGCCAATTCATTTTGGTAACTGCCGATGGAATAATTCGATTCCGGCAGTCGTCCTCGCCGAATCCGATCGAGGCGACGGTACGGTCGCGATTAGACGGACGGCGTCCGCGACCGCGTGGACTTCCCGGGACGTGCGCACTGCGAACCGGTCACCGTCGGGGTCGGTCCGAGCGACGCCGGGATCGGGATTGGAAGTAGGACCGCGCTCCGGTATCAACCGGCGGCCGATGCCGCCGGCCGTTCGCCGGCGGGCCGTTGTTACGGCCGTGACAACGGACCTGACGTTTCTCAGATCGTTACAGCAGCTATTTCCAGACGGTATACCGACGTAGCAGCGATGGACGAACGCAACGGCGACGATGCGGATCGGATGATCGCCGCTTGCACGGACTGTGGCGCGCTCTACGCGGCGACCGAACTGTCGGACGGATCGATCCTTCCGATCGGCCGACGCGACGGCTGTCGGTGCGGGGGAACGGAGTTCACCAAGGTCAACGAAACCCTGCTCGAGAACGTGACCGAAACCGGCCCGGCCGCTACGGAGACCCGAGACGAGATCGATTCCGACGAGTGAGTCGTGTCCCCGTTTTGCCGGCCTGACCTGCTCGAGGCGGTCGTCGCTCGAGGCAGCTAAACGACCCGTTCTCGAGCGGAGACTGAATTCTACCGCGAGCAGGCGTCGGCTCTCGTCGTCGTGAAAACGGTGGTCGGGACCGATACCGATGGCGGCGACCGCGACGGACGCGATCAGTTCCAGGGCGCGAATCCGGGGTCGATCTGCCGGTCGGTTTCCTCGATCGCGTCGATCGTCTCGACGTCGTCCGCGTCGAGATCGACGGCGAGCGATTCGAAGTTGTCTTGGATGTGCTCCTCGCCAGTCGCCTTCGGAATCACGGTGACGCCCTTTTCGCGGGCCCAGGCCAGACTGATCTGCGCCTCGCTGACGTCGTGTTTCGCGGCGATCTCCTGGATTTCGGGCTGGTCGAACACCTGTCCGCGGGCCAGCGGCGAGTAACCGACGACCTCGACGTCGTGGGCGTCACAGACCTCGCGGAGTTCCTCCTGGGGCAACAGCGGATGGAGTTCGACCTGGTTCGCGAAGATGGGCGCGTCGCAAATTTCGACGGCTTCCTCGAGCTGTTCGGGCTGGAAGTTGCTCACGCCGACGCGCTCGATCAGGCCCTCGTCGTAGAGCTCCGAAAACGCGGACAGCGTCTCCTCGGCGTCGTACGTTCGGGCGGGCCAGTGGACATACAGCAGGTCGACGTAGTCGACGCCCAGCCGGTCGAGGCTCTCGCGGGTCGTCTCGAGGACGTCGTCGTGCGCGAGGTTGTCGATCCAGACCTTGGTGGCGAGGAAGACATCCTCGCGGTCGACGTCGGCCCGCTCGATGCCCTCGCCGACGGCTTCCTCGTTGTCGTAGGCCTGGGCGGTGTCGATGTGACGATACCCCGTCTCGAGGGCCGTGCGGACGCTTTCGGCGCACTCCTCGGGGTCTTCGTTCTGCCAGGTGCCGAGGCCGAGCATCGGCATGCCGTTCGCGGTCGGACACGTCTCCGGGTCAGCGTCTCCCTGCATGGGCGGCGGTTGGGACGTGACGAGAAAAGGGCCTGCGCTCGCAGAAACGAATTCCGGAAAGCGGTCTAGAGAGTCTCTGACGTGCGGAATCGTCAATGCCCGCGAATGTTGGCAGCGGTAGAGTCGTCCGCTGACGGACCCCGCGAGATCGGACTCCCCGCTCGCGACGAGTCGTATGTTCTTCGGCTTCGACTCGCCTTTCAACGGGGTATCTCCCTCGGAGCGGTCGTCACGCCGCTTCTCCGGAGTGGTATTCCGGCCCGACGGCTGTGACCCAAACAACGATGGGACAGTACTTACCAGTGTCACTCTCTCACATCCGACTGGCCTGCCTCCTCGAAGGCAGGTCAGCCCGCCACGCGAGCACCCACCAGAGCGTAACCGAGAGCCACCCTCCCGTCCCGAGCACTCCGAGTTGGAACTGATCGAGAATTCTATTTTTATCGGCTCGCCGCTCGCACCAAGCGCTACTCGACGCCTGTTGTTCGCGATAGAACGGATGGGATCGCCCGGATTTGAACCGGGGTCACGGGCACCCAAGGCCCGAAGTATACCAGGCTAACCCACGATCCCGCATCCACTCTTTCGGGCGGACGTCATAAAGGGTTTCGTTCCGATCCGAACCGTTTTGTATCGTCTCGAGGTAGTCTCGCGTATGGTTACCGGTCTCGAGATCGTCCTGCTGGTCCTCGTCCTCGCGGCCGTGCTGGGCGCCTCCACGTTAATCCAGACGGTTAGGCCCTTCATCGTCAACGCGGTGGTCGGTCTCATCGTGCTGTTTCTCGCACAGGCGGTGTTCGGCCTCGCCGTCGCCGTCACGCCGATCGCGCTCGTCGTCGTCGCGATCGGAGGCTTCCCCGGCTCGCTGCTGGTGATCCTGCTGTCGCTGTTCGGCGTCGCGTTCGTCCCCTGAGCGTCCGCACCGACCCGCTCGGACGGGAGGCTTTCGCGAGCACTCCGCACCGGCGGACAGCCGATCGCGATCTGAACGACGGCTGCTGCCGGCTCAACGCTTTATTTTCCCGGAGTCGTACCCGTGCCATGACGACCCACGTGAGCGAACGACAGGTCCGCTGGTGGCTCGACCGAAACGCAATCCAGGACATAACGGCGCACACGCAGGAGGAGACGGAGTTCAACCTGCAGGTGACCCTCTCGAGCCTGCCGATCCACCTCATCAAGGAGGAGACGAAGGGGCCGATCCGGGTCGTCGGCCGTAGCGGACTCGACAGCGAGCGGGCTAGGCGGCTCGTGCGCGACGACGGCCAACGGGCGGAACTGTTGAGCCAGATCGGACCCGTGCTCGCGACGACGCCCGGCTTCTACACGTTCCTCGACGAGGAGGGCGGGGCCTGTGAACTTCGCGAGGCCGAGACCCTTCAGATGGAGCACCGGATCTATCCAGACGGCGCGTCCCAGCAGGCGCTGATGGACAGCGTGATGGCCATCGCTACTGCGATGCGGTACCTCCAGAATCTGCTGACCGCCTCGAGCCCCCAGAGTCCCCGCAATCGAAATCCGCCCGAATCGAACCCACTCGAGAGTGAGGGCGAGGGAGAGGAGGACTGACTCCTCAGAGATCCTCGTCCCGCAACTCGAGGTCGGCGACGAGGTCGTAGGGGTGGGCGTCCTTCCGGATGCCGTCGACGAGGGTGAAGGCCTCGCCGGGCTCGAGGAAGTGTTGGGTAACGACTTGTCCGAGCGGCGTCGGTTCGAAGCCGTCGATGAAGTCGTACTGCAGGAGCTTGCCGATGGCGTGTTTCGTCGGCACCTCGCCGAGCATGCGGTCGTTTAACGCCTTGGCGGCCTTGCCGCCGACCGCGATGTTCGCCAGCGTCTCCTCGACGGCGGCGGCCTCGTCGTAGTGGGTCATCACCGACTCCATCTCGCCTTTCAGGAGCTTGAACGCGACCTCGTCCTCGGTCCCCTCCATCGAGTTGTGGTAGGCGCAGTCGGGTTCGACGAGGACGTACACCTTCCCCTTGTCGTGGTAGTCGGGTCGGCCCGCGCGGCCGAGCATCTGGTGGAACTCCTGGACGGAGAGCCACTCGATGCCCATCGCCAGCGAGTCGAAGATGACCTGCGAGGCGGGGAAGTCCACGCCGGCCGCGAGTGCAGCGGTCGTCACGACCGCCGATAGCTCCTGTTCGCCGAACTGTCGCTCGACTTTCTTCCGGCGCTTGTAATCCAGGCCGGCGTGGTACGGCGCCGAGGAGTACTCCAACTTGCGCGAGATTTCGTGGCACCGCCGCCGGGAGTTGGTGAAGATGATCGTCTGCCCGCGATACCCCTTCGAGGACTCGGTGTCGAACTCGCGTTTGACGAGTTTGTTCTCGACGCGGACCTTCTCCTGTCCGTCGGCGAAGGTGACGTGGCGCTCGATCGGCACCGGGCGCTCCTCGAACTCGATGAGCTTCGACTCGAGCGCGTCGGCGAGCTGTTCGGGGTTACCGACGGTCGCTGAGAGGTAGATCCACTGGGCGCCGCCGTAGTCGTCGCGCCGTTTCGCGCGCTGCTCGCAGGTGTACTTGAGCCGCGAGATCAGCCCGTCGAGGCGGTGACCGCGATCTTCCTCCTTTAACGTGTGGACCTCGTCGATGACGACGGTCCCGATGTCGCCCATGTCCTTGCCCGTCCGCAGGGCGTGGTCGATCCCCTCGTAGGTGCCGACGATGACGTCGGCGTTGGGATCGAACTGGTTGCCGTTGTCGGCGATCCGGCTCGCGCCGACGCGGATGGAGACGTCGACGAGGTGGCCGTACTCGTCCTGGAAGTCCTCGTACTTCTGGTTGGCCAGCGCCACGAGCGGGACGAGAAAGAGCATCTTCCCCTTCCCGTTCAGCACGCGGTTGATCCCGGCCATCTCGCCGACCAGTGTCTTCCCGGTCGCCGTCGCGGAAACGACCATCTGGTCGTCGCCATCGAATAGGCCGTTCTCGACCGAGAGGCTCTGGACGGGAAGCAGGGTCTCGAACCGGTCCTCGAGCAGGTTCTGCAGGCCCGGATGGAGGTTCAGCGAGTCGACCGGAACGGGGTCGATCTCGTCGGTCGTCGCCGAGATCGTATCGAACTTCGTCAGATCGGGGTCGAGTTGCCCCTTGAGCAGGTTGACGATCCGCTCTAGGTCCTGGACCTCGAGCATGAGGTCCTCGAGCCGTTCCTTGGCGGCGCCGGTGACCTCGCCGCCGCTCGAAAACGAGAGCTGGCGCTCGAGTTCCTGGCGCGCGCAGTCCTGACAGATCCAGTCGTTGTCGTCCTTGACGGCGGTCTCGGTGGTGATCGGCGAGTACCGGCCCGCCGAGGCGCAGTACCGGCAGGTCCGGACGGTCTTTGCCTTGTCCTCGAGCTGGTAGCCCGCGAGCATCTCTTTGAACTCACGGCGCTTCTCGGGGGCGGTCTGTTCGGAGATGCGGATCCGCTTCGCTCGACGGGCGAGCTCGATGAACTCGTCGGGCTGGCGGGGTTCCTCGCTCGAGCCCTGCTTGAGGCGGAACTTGGCGGGCCGGGGTCCGGCCGACGTCTCCGAGAGGACGAGCTTCGCTCGGAACAGCCGCTCGCCGTCGCGCTGGACGACGATCAGGTAGTCGTCACCCGTCTCGTGGCAGAAGATCGTTTCGACCTGCTGGACCTGCTTCGACACGACCACGGGTACGGGAGCGCGGTATTTCAGCGGTTCGGACTGGACCGACGCGAGACCGCCTCGGCTCGCCGACGGGCGTCGCGCTCGAGTCGCGGGGTCGCTCGAGCGCATCGGGCAGGTCGGGGTTCGAACGACGGCGACAGAAGAAAGACGAAAAGCGAAAGCGCGACGGCCCACCGGAGCCGCGTTCGCAACTACAGCCGCGTCAGCTCAGAAGTTTCCGTTGACGATGTCGCTGACTCGCTGCCGATCGAACAGTTCCTTCTCGACGCCGTAGAGATCCTGTGCGGCGCGCTCGGTCAGCACGAGGTTCGCGATCGGCCCCTGGTAGAGCGGGCCGCCGCGGTAGACGTCGCCGTTCTGGACGGCCGTCAGTTCGCTGGCGATGTCGTGGTTTTCCATCTCCGCGACGACCTGATTCTGGAACTCCTCGGCGGTCAGGGACTCGTTACTCGGGCCGCGAAGCAGGAGCACGTCGGGATCGATCTCGAGCAGGTTCTCGTAGTCGATCGTCCCGCGGTCGCTGGTGAAGTCCGAGACGCCCGCCTTGCCCAGCGCGTCGCCGACGCCGAGATCGCGCCACTGCTTGTAGCCCGTCCCGTCGCCGATGGTGTAGGGGTAGAACGTCCCGTCGCCGGCCGGCCACACGATCGCGACGTCCGGCCGTTCGCTCTCCGGCGGGACGATCGATTCGACCTCGCTCTGGAACTCGTCGTGGAGCGACGCGAAGGCCTCGTACCGCTCTTGTTCCTGGAAGACCTCCGCCAGCTTCTCGAAGGCCTCGTACAGCGAGAGGAACTCGTAGTCGTGCCAGCCGTAGTCCTGCGAGAAAATGCTGTTGCCGAAGAAGGGCGTCCCCATCGATTCGATCTGGTCGATATCGCTCTGGTCCCAGTCTCCCCGGTTGATGAGGAAGTTCGGGTCCATGACGAACACGTCGACGTCGCCGCTGAGTTCGACGAACTCCTCCGGATCGAGTTCGTCGTCCCAGAGCGCGTCCATCCCGCTCTTGTCGACGCTGACGTCGGGAATCTCGTCGTAGTACTGTGTGTGATAGCGCGCGGTGAGGTAGACGGCCTCGGGCGGCTGTTGGCCGAGGGCGATCCCCATGTCGGCCCAGCTCCCGTTGTTGGCCGCCCACGCCTCCGGGACGGAATCGAACTCGACGGTGCCGACGGGCTCCATCGTCACGGAGTAGCTCTCGCTCGAGCCGTCCCCGCTGCCGTCGTCGCTGTCGCCGTCGCCGTTACTGCTGGTGTCAGCGCTGCTGTTACCGTTCCCGTTGCCGCCTTCGGCGTCGCTGTTACCGTTTCCGTTCCCGTCGCTCGTACACCCGGCGAAAAGGCCCGCCGCGGCAACCGTCGCGCCCGTTCGAAGGATCGTTCGTCTCGACCGGTGGCTGTCGTCAGTCATTACTCTTTAGGCTCGCCTAAAAGTAGAAAAGCGTTCTGGTATCGAGGTTACTCGTTGTCAGCTTGCAGCGCTCGCTTCGGAAGGACCTGCAGTTCGGGGTCGTAGGTGACGGTCGCTTCGACGTCGAAGACGTCCGCGAGCAACTGCTCGGTGACGATCTCCTCGGGCGGCCCCCAGTCGTACAGTTCGCCGTCCCGCATCGCGATGAGGTAGTCCGCGAACCGCGCCGCCTGGGAGATGTCGTGGAGGACGACCGCGACGGTGACGCCCTTCTCCTCGTTGAGCTGGCGGATCGTCTCGAGGACGCGGAACTGGTGGTGGAGATCGAGGAAGGTCGTCGGCTCGTCCAGCAGGAGGATGTCCGTGTCCTGGGCCAGCACCATCGCGATCCAGGCGAGTTGCTTCTGTCCGCCGCTAAGCTGGCCGACCTCGGAATCCCGGAGGTGCTCGACGCCGGCCAGCTCGAGGGCGCGTTCGACCGCCTCGCGGTCCTCGCGGGAGATGCCCTCGAAGAAGCCTCGGTGCGGATAGCGACCGTGGTAGACCAGATCCTCGACGGTGATCCCGCTGACCGAGTCGTTCTCCTGCGAGAGGAGGCCGAGTTCGCGCGCGAGTTCGGGGCGGTCGAACGACCGGAGGTCTTCGCCGCGCAACCGAACGGTTCCCGTATCGGGCTCGAGGTGCTTCGAGAGCGCCTTCAGCATCGTGCTCTTGCCGCTGCCGTTGGGGCCGACGAGGGCGGTGATCTCGCCCTCCGGTACGTCCAGGCGCGTGCAGTCGACGATCGTCTCGTCGCTGCCGGGGTAGCTCAACTCGAGGTCGTCGCCGACGAGCGCGCTCTGGACGCTGATTCCGTTGCGGCTCTCGCCAGTATCGTCCGTCTCTCGATTGCGCTCGCCGTCGGCGTCCGTGCCCCGACGTCCCGTCGTCGTTTCGACGTCACCCTCGAGGTCCGTGTCGTTCGCGGTGTGTCTCGTCATCAGAGTTCACCCATCGATCGCTGTTTGCGCATCAGGTAGAGGAAGTACGGCCCGCCGAGCAGGCCGGTGACGACGCCGACCGGAAGCTGGGTGCCGCCGAGCGCGAGGCGGGCCCCGACGTCGGCGGCGACCATCAGCGCCGGTCCGGCGAACAGACAGCCGACCATCAGCTGTCGGTAGTCGCTCCCGACGGTGTTGCGGACGATGTGGGGAACGACGAGCCCGAAGAAGCTGACGATCCCCGCGATCGAAATCGCGACGCTGGCGGCCAGGATGGCCACGCCCGAGAGCAGGAACCGTACCATCTCGACGCGCATGCCGAGCGAGCGGGCGGTCTGTTCCCCGAGCAGCAAGATGTTGAGCTGTCGCGCGCCGGCGATCGCGAACAGGATCGCCACGGCGGCCGGGATCGTCGCGATGCGGACTTCGTCCCAGCCGGTGCCGGTGAGCGACCCGGTCAGCCAGGCGATCGCCGTCTGGACGACGCCGATGTCGTCGGCGAAGAAGAACAGCCCCTGCTGGAGCGACTGGAAGACCATGTTGACGATGACGCCAGCCAGCACGAGCCGGACGGGGCTCGTCCCGTCCTTCCAGGCGATCGCGTAGACGACCAGGAACGCGATCGTGCCGCCCAGCGCGGCGATAAGCGGCAGGAGCGGCGCGAGGCCGCTGAAGACGACCAGCGTTGCGAGGACGGCGAACCCGGCCCCCGAACTGACGCCGAGCACGAAGGGGCTGGCCAGTTCGTTGCGCGTCACCGCCTGGAAGATCGCCCCCGACACCGCCAGCGTCGTCCCGGCGATGATCGCGACGAACACCCGCGGCAGCCGGATGTTCCAGACGACGATGCTGTTTCGACTCATCTCGGGCAGTTCGCCCCCGAAGAGGAACGCGTTCCACGCGGCGCGGTTGAACACGATCGACGGGTCGAAGACCGCCCGCCAGGTCTCCGCGAGCGTCATCGAGTACGAGCCGAAACTCACCTGGACGAGCCCCGCGACGACCGTGACGACCGTACTCGCGAGACAGAACAGGACGAGCGTCCCGGTGAACCATCCCTCTTGCTCGCGGACTGCGTGTCCTCCCGTCGAGTGCGATCCTGCCATTCGTGTTTAGGTGTGCCTAAAGAGTGTTTAGTAGTTGCGGTTCGACCCAGTAGTCAGGAAGACGATTGCTATGACAGCGCCAAGTTGGTGCGTTCGAGCGGTCCTGCGCGAGCGACTAGTCGTCGAGCAGTTCGATCTCGTCGTCGCCGTTCGGGACGGCACAGAGGAAGGCCCCCTGCTCGTCGCTTTCGTTGCGGTACCAGTGGACCGCGCCGGCGGGGATCAGCAGGGAGTCGCCGGCTGCGACCTCGTACTCCTCGTCCTCGATACCCACGGTGTATTCGCCCTCGAGCACGTACTGCTCGTGCTCGACGGCGTTGGTGTGTTTCGGGACCTCGGCGCCGGGATCGAGGACGAACCGACGGATCGCGAAGTTCGGCGCGCCGTGCTCGTCGCTTATCAGGACGCCCTTCTCGAGGCCGTCGGCCGCGTCGACGGCCTCGTAGGAGACGTCGTCGCTGCGCCGGACCAGCGGTTGCGGGTCGCCGTCTGCGGACACACGATCTGCGGCGTCGACGTCCGGTTCGGATTCCGGCCCCGACGAGGAGTCAGCCATACTCGATCCTCGAACGCGGCGCTACTAAAGTCCCTTACTTGTCGCCGATCGCACCCGACAGCCGCAGCTGGGCGGTGTAAAATACTGCAGTCAAGAGCCGATACCGTTACGAATCCGCCTTACAGGCGCTCGACGTTCGTCGCGCGCGGGCCCTTGGGGGCCTGCTCGATGTCGAACTCGAGTTCCTGCCCTTCTTCGAGGTCCGGGCCGCCGATGTCTTCCATGTGGAAGAAGACGTCCTCGTCCGCATCCTCAGTCTCGATGAATCCGTAGCCGCCAGTGTCGTTGAAGAAATCAACGGTTCCTTGCGCCATTGCTTCTAAAGAGAGTGGACGGATACGTATAAACGCTGCGACTCGCGGACCGCCGACACACCGGGTATCACGGTTCCGTCGCCGCCTTTCCCGTTCCCCCGAGCCGGGCGAGATCCGCGAGCGTCCTCGGCCGTCCGGTGGGCCCAGCCCGCGGGACGCAGGCGAAGTCCCTTATATTCGCCGGTCGAAACGACGCGGTATGACCGAGTACGAGCTCGACGCGGTCGACCGGGAGATCCTCTACGCGCTCCAGGAGGAAGCCCGGAACCTTTCCTCCGGCGAGATCGCCGAACGGACCGACGCGTCCTCGAGCACGGTCCGCAAGCGCATCCAGCGCCTCGAGTCGGAGGGGGTCATCAAGGGGTACAGCGCCAACATCGATTACACGAAGTCCGGCTATCCGATCCGGATGCTGCTCTTCTGTACGGCGCCGATCCCGGACCGCGGCGACTATATCGACGACATTCTGAACATCTCGGGCGTCGTCTCGGTGCAGGAACTGGTGACGGGCGAGGAGAACCTCCTCGTCACGGCCGTCGTCAAGAACGATCGCGACATCACGCCGATCGCGCAGGAGCTCTCGGACATGGGGCTGACGATCACCGACGAGGTGCTCGTGCGCAGTCACGAGTCGACCTCGTTCGACGAGTTCTCCGCTGAGTGATCGCGCCGTCACCCGGCTCCGGTTCCGATTCGCTTTTTATACTACTGCTCTCCGCTCGAGTCCGACGGTTCCGCCGCGTCAGCGGCGTCTCCGTCCTGCCAGCGCGGCGGACCCTCTGGACGGATGGTGAATCGGCAGGTCGGTTCGCGGCACTTCTTGCGATAGACCATGATGTTCTTTCACACGGGTTTCGGCGAACGATTTGTTCGAACAGCAGGTTATAATAACCAGGATGTTCAAAGCGGTGGTAACGACGACTGGGCGGATCGGCCCCGCGGCGGGACCGTCCGCGCCGGTCGGAGGTGACACTCGACGCATGACCGACGAACGCTCGATCGACGCCGCACAACTCTCGGAACTGACGACGACGGACGATTCGGTCGTCCCCCGGGCGTCGACGCGGCTGGTATGGGTACTGTTCCTCTGTAGCGTCGGCGTTCTCGCGCTGACGATCCGGCGGGGCGAGCCGTGGACCGGCGTCGACTACGCGGTCGTCGACGGGCTCACCGCGGTGCTGTGGGTCGTGGTCACCTTCTTCAGCGGCATCGTTCACAGCTACTCCCGGCGCTACATGGCGGGCGACCGCGACCTCGAGCGATTCTTCGCTCGCGTGTTCGCGTTCACGCTCGTCGTGATGGCGCTGGCGGCGGCGGATCACGTCGCGCTGTTCGCGGCGGCGTGGCTCGCGATGGGGCTGCTGATGGCCGGCCTCATCGGCCACGTCCGCGACTGGGAGCAGGCCCGCGCCGCCGGCGCGCTGGCGCGTCGCTACTTCGTCGCCAGCAGCGCGGTGCTGGCCGGCAGCCTGGCGCTGCTGGCCTGGGAGACGGGAACGACCTCGATCGCCGGCATCCTCGGTGGCCTCGAGGACGTCTCCCCGACGGTCGGCCTCGTCGCCGCCGGTGGGATCGTCCTCGCGGCGCTGATCCAGTCGGCGCTGTTCCCGTTCCACGGCTGGCTGCTGTCCTCGATGACGGCGCCGACGCCGGCCTCGGCGCTGATGCACGCCGGCTTCGTCAACGCGGGCGGCGTTCTGCTGACCCGCTTCGCGCCGCTCGTTTCCGACCGCCTCGCGATCATGTCGGCTATCGTCGTCCTCGGCGCGGTCAGCGCCCTGCTGGGCCAGGCGATGTTGCTCGTCCAGACGAACGTCAAGCGCAAGCTCGGGAGCTCGACGATGGCCCAGATGGGCTTTATGATCCTCCAGTGCGGACTGGGCTTCTTCGCGGCCGCGATCGCCCACCTGATTCTACACGGGTTCTACAAGGCCTACCTGTTCCTCTCGTCGGGCGCCGTCGTCGAGGAGGCCGCGCCCGAATCGACCGCCAAACACGCCGGCCACACCGAGTTCGGCTTCGCGAGCGCCGCCGTCAGCCTGGCGACGGCCGTCGGCGGCGGCGTGCTGTTCGGCGTTCTCACCGGGAAGGCGACGGGCCTGGCGTTCGACAGCGGGACGATCCTGACGCTCGTCGTGGTCCTGACGACCCTGACCGCGGCGCGGGACATCCTCAACCGGACGACCCTGCCGCGGTCGGTCCGGTTCGTCAGCGTCCCGCTGGTCGTCCTCACCGCGATCGGGGGCTACGCCCTGCTGTACAACGCGATCTCGGCCGTTGTTCCCTCACCGATGACCCACGCCTCGACCGAGGTTACGATCGCCCACGGGCTCGTCGTCGCCCTGTTCGTCGGGGCCTACGTCGCGACGGAACTCGGGTGGCACCGCTCGAGCGAGCGCCTCTACGTCTCGCTGCTGAACCTCTCGCAGCCGGATTCCGCGACCGTCCTCACGAACAAGGAGGAGTACAAAGATGTCTAAGCCGACGGCTCAATCCGAACTCGACCACGACGCGCAAGCCGAACAGACGCCACAGCAACGCGATCAGGCGGCGGACGACCCTGCGACCGGCACCGCCGCCGATCAGGACCCCCTCGCCGCGACGATCGAGCGCGCGGCCGAGCGGGTCGGCGCCGTCTGGCCGCTGTACTCGTTCGTCACGGCCAACCCCCTTTCGGGGTTCGAGGACCGGCCGTTCCATCGGGCCGTCGACGAGGCCGAGTCCCTGTTCGGCGGCCGGGGCTACCCTCACCCCGACGTCTTTCGGAAAGCCTGGGAGCGCGGCCAGATCGATCCGGACGTCCTGAGCGAGGAACTCGAGGCCCGCGGGATCGACCGCGATCCGGAGATGCTCCTCGAGGAGATGGCCGCGGCCGAAGCCGAGCGCGATACCGAGGCCGACGACGCGACCGAGACCGTCGACCGCGTGCTCTCGAAGTGGCTCGCCGCCTTCCTCGACGAGGGCCAGGCCAAGTGGCCGATGCCGAACCGCGAGGACGGCTTTTACGCCGCCTGGCGCTCGGTCGCGCCCTACGACGGGGACGTGCCCGGCTGTGACGACCCCGCGGATCTGCCCGAGACGGCGACCGAGGCGATCGAGGCGGTCCTCGGCGACCATCCCGAAGACCAGTGGGTCGACGTCGCCGAGCACCACTTCGCCGCGCTGCCGGGCTGGACCGGCTTCATCAAGCAGCGCGTCGACGACGACACCGACCCCTGGCAGGCCGAGTACCCGATCACGCTGGCGGACTACCTCGCGGTGCGGCTGACCCTCGCGGACCTGCTCGACGCGCCGATCGAGCCTGCGAACGACGAGACAAACGCCGACGACGGCGAGGCCGAGGAGCCCCCGCTCCCCGAGATCTGGCTGACCGCCTGGGAAAAGAGCTACCGCGAGCGCCTGCTCGAGCGAATCGACGGCTCGGTGACCGATCCCGCCGACGCGGGCGAGACGTCCCGCCCCGACGCACAACTGGTGTTCTGCATCGACACGCGCTCGGAGATCATCCGCCGCCACATCGAGCGGCAAGGCGACTACGAGACCCACGGCTACGCCGGCTTCTTCGGCGTCCCGATGCGGTATCAGGGGTACGACGCGACCGCTCCCGTCGACGCCTGTCCGCCGATCGTCGACCCCGAGCACCGCGTGGTCGACCGGCCGGACGACCCGGAGACGACGGCGAAACGCGACCGCTGGACCGGCCTCGCGACGGCGACGCGCAAACACTTCAAGCGGCTCAAGGCCAACGTCGTCGCCGCCTTCCCGTTCGTCGAGGGCGGGGGCGCCGCCTACGGCTCGGCGATGGCCGCGCGGACGCTCGCCCCCTCGGCGATCGCCTCGCTCGAGAGCGCCGTCGCGGACCGCGTCCCGAGCAAACACGAGTTCTGCTCGCCTGCGATCGACTACGACGACCACGACGATCACGCCCACGCGGACCACGACCTGCCGCAGGGCATGACCCTCGAGGAGAAAGTCGAGTACGCGGAGAACGCCTTCGCGCTCATGGGCTGGACGGAGTTCGCCCGCCTGGTCGTCTTCGCGGGCCACGCGAGCGAGACGACGAACAACCCCTTCGACTCGAGCCTCGACTGCGGGGCCTGCGCCGGCAACCCCGGCGGCCCGAACGCCCGCGTGCTCGCGACGATCTGTAACGATCCGGACGTGCAGGCCGAACTCCGCGAGCGCGGGTTCCACATCCCCGAGGACACGGTCTTCCTCGCCGGCGAGCACAACACGACGACCGACGAGATCACCCTGTTCGACGAGGCGGTCCCCGAGAGCCACCGCGAGGACCTCGAGCAACTGCGCGCCGACTTAGAGCGCGCCCAGGCCGGCGCGGCGGCCGAGCGCCTCGAGTCGATGACCGACGAGACCGATGTCGACCCCGACCCCGAGGAGGCGGTCGTCGAGGTCGAACGCAGGGCCGCCGACTGGGCCGAAACCCGTCCCGAGTGGGGGCTGGCCGGTAACGCCTCCTTCGTCATCGGACCGCGCGAGTTGACCGACGACGAGAACCTGGACGGCCGCGCGTTCCTCCACTCCTACGACTGGACGACCGACCCCGAGGGCGAGGCGCTCGAGGCCATCGTGACCGGGCCGCTGGTGGTCACTCAGTGGATCAACAACCAGTACTACTTCGCGACGGTTGACAACGGCGTCTACGGCAGCGGCTCGAAGGTCACGCAGAACGCGCTCGGCAACGTCGGCGTCGTGCAGGGCAACGGCGGCGACCTGATGACGGGCCTGCCGCTCCAGTCGCTGCAACTGTCCGACGACGAGTCGTACCATCAGCCGCTCCGCCTGACGGCGGTCATCCACGCGCCCGTCGAGCGCGTGACCGAGATCCTCCGCCGTCACGACGAGGTCGCCGAACTGCTCGACAACGGCTGGATCGCCGATCTGACGGTCGTCGATCCGGAGCAGGACAACGAGGCGTTCCACTATCAGGGTAATCTCGCGTGGGCCTCGGCGTCGCGGCCGGCGGCGTCGGGTCGCGATCAGCGGCAAGAAGGAATTTCGGCGTCGGCGCAGGACTGACCCTACTTTTGCGCCTGTTTCGACACCGCTGTCCCGCGATTACAGCTCCTCGCGCTTCTCGAGCTGGTGGATCGTAATCGAGATGAAGTAGACGATCATGAACAGCACGAAGCCGACGACGAGCCCGCCCAGCTCTTGAGCGCCGATTCCGGCCGGCGAGAGCACCGCGAGCGTCGCCAGTCCGATGACGAAGATCACGGCGACGAACGCGCCGACGGCGTAGTAGAACCCGACGTCGGACTCGAGGAGCGAACGCATGGTCGATACGTTCTCCGGGAGTGGTAAAACGGTGTCGACGGCTGGCTGCGGGAAAACGGTCCGACGCCGGATCGTAGGGGCTCCTCGAGTCAGGACAGCAGGCTGGCGGCCGCCGTCTCGTAGCCGTCCGGAACGCGCTCGCGGATCGCCGCCGGATCGGTCTCGCCGTCGACGTTGATCAGGTACGCGCGGCCGTCCGCGTCGCCGTAGACCCGCTGGAAGTCGTAGACGAAGCCGTAGACGGCGATATCGTCCGGGACGTCCGCCGCGTTCCGGAGGAACGCAACCTGGCGGTTGACGTTGTACTCGACGAGCTGGTTGACGACCGTCTCCTCGTCGCCGTCGGGGTCGACGGCCCCGCTCTCTATGGCCTCCTCGACCACGGGGACGAGCATTCCGACCCACTTGTCGACCCCCTGCGGGCCGGGCATCTCGCCGCCCGTCGCGACCCGGTAGGCCGCCGTCACGGCGCCGCAGCCGGTGTGGCCGACGACCGCCGCGACCGCGGTCTCTGTGTGGTGGATCGGGTAGAGGATCCCGCCGTCGACGATGCGCTCGCCGTCGTCCTCGTCCCAGACCTGGTTGCCGATGTTGCTCGGCGTAAAGACCGCACCGGGGTGGTCGACCCCCCACATGTGCTCCTGCGGGACCCGCGAGTCCGAGCAACAGATCGCGACGACGCCCGGATGCTGGCTCGTCTGGACGTCCTCGAAGTAGTCCTCGGGCAGCGACTCGACGTGGCGTCGGTTACCGGCGAGCAGCGTCTCGAGGGCGTCGCGGTCGTGTTCCCGGTCGGAATCGACGCCGCTGGCCGCCGGGCTCGACTCGGCGTCGCCCCGGTCGCGATCGCCGCCGTCGTTGTCGGTCGCCATACAGTACCGTACGCGGACGGCGGTGAAAAAGCTCCCACGCTGGCTCGGTCGGTGGTGGAGCGTCGAGCGCGTTCGCGGCTGCGGTGCGTCTCGCCCCGCTCGACCGCAGCATCGGCACTCACTTCCGCGAGGCGACGTTTCATCCCTCGCCGACCGCTACGACTCGACATGGCGGAAACCAGACAGTGGCGACTCGCCAGCCGCCCGACCGGCGAACCGACCCGCGAGAACTTCGACCTCGTGACCGTCGACCGCCCCGAACCCGGTCCGGGCGAGGTCCTCGTGAAGACCCTCTACCAGTCCGTCGACCCGTACATGCGCGGCCGCATGCGCGACGAGGAGTCCTACGCCGAGCCGTGGGACGTCGGCGAGCCCATGCAGGCCGGCGTCGTCGGCGAGGTCGTCGAATCGAAGGCCGACGCGTTCGGCGAGGGGGACGTCGTCACCGGCAACCTCCTGTGGGCCGAGCACGCGGTCGCGGACGCCGACGAACTTCGGCCCGTAAACCCGGAGCTCGGCCCCGTCTCGACCGCGCTGGGCGTGCTGGGCATGCCCGGCATCACCGGCTACTTCGGCATGCTCGACGTGGCCGATCCCTCGCCCGGCGAGACGGTCGTCGTCTCCGCCGCGGCGGGCGCGGTCGGCTCCGTCGCCGGCCAGCTCGCCCGGCTCTCGGGCGCCCGCGTGGTCGGCACCGCCGGCAGCGAGGAGAAAATCGAGTGGCTGACCGACGAGCTCGGCTTCGACGCCGCGATCAACTATAAGGAAACCGACGACCTCGAGGCCGCGGTGGCCGAGGCCTGCCCCGACGGCGTCGACGCCTACTTCGACAACGTCGGCGGCCCGATCACCGACGCCGTCTGGCCGCTGCTGAACGTCGACGCCCGCGTCGCCGTCTGCGGCCAGATCTCGCTGTACAACGCGACCGAAACGCCGACTGGGCCGCGCAAGCTGAGCAAGCTCATCGAGTCCCGCGCGACGGTCGAGGGCTTCCTCGTTGGCGACTATCAGGGCCGGTGGACCGAGGCCCTCGAGTCCCTCTCGGAGTTCATTCAGCAGGGCGACCTCCACTACCGCGAGAACGTCGTCGAGGGCTTCGAGAACGCGCCCGACGCCTTCCTCGGCCTGTTCGAGGGCGAGAACATCGGGAAGCAACTCGTGAAGGTCGCCGAACGGGACGCGTAGACCGCTGGTCGCCCGCTCGAGGCGCCGTCTCGAACCCGCGCACCGTCTCGCAAACCGGAGCTATTTTCGGCCGGCCGCGTCCACAGTCGTGTATCGTCGCCGATCGTACCCTGCGCTCGCCGATCCCGTACTGATACCGATGCTTCCACTCCAGTCGAACTCGGTTCCGGACGTCGACCTCGCCCTGGATCGCGATCTGAACGTCGAGACGGTCGAGCTGCCCGACGGTCGGACGCTCGCGTACGCGACGTACGGCCGCGAGGACGGCGCGCCGCTGGTCTTCCACCACGGCGTCCCGGGATCGTGCGTCCTCGGTGCAGTCCTCTCCTACGCCGCCCGCCAGCGCGGCGTCCGCGTGATCGTGCCGACCCGCCCCGGCTACGGCCGTTCCGATCCCCATCCCGACGGCACGCTCGAGACGTGGGCGGACGACTGTCGCCACCTCGCCGACGAACTCGGCCTCGAGTCGTTCGCCGTCGCCGGCTTCTCGGGGGGCGGACCCCCGGCGCTGGCCGTCGCCGACCGGTTCCCGGACCGGGTCACCGCCGCGGGCGTCATCAGCGCGCCGGTCCCCGAGAGCGAGGGGCCGCTCGCGTCGCTGGCCCGGTTTCCGCGACTGCTCGACATCGCGCTGCGCTGTTCCCGGCTGTTCGCCCAGCGTCGCGGCGACGCGTTCGTCGTCGACCAGCTCACCGAGCGAAATCTCGACGACGTCACCGCCCAACTCGTCGGCCACGATTTCCGGACCGGACTGGCGGGCCGGCCGTCGGGTGCAGTCCGCGAGAGCCGATTTTTGGCCGGCGACTGGTCGCTCCCCGAGCCCGAACCCGACGTCCCGACGACGGTCTGGCACGGCGCGGACGACGTGAACGTCCGGCTCGAGCCCGTGCAGCGCGTCTACGAGGATCGGGATGTTACCGTCCGCACGCTCGAGACCGACCACTTGGAGACGCTGCTGTCGGTCCGCGAGGAGATCATCGAACTCGCCGAGTGATCGGGGGTCGGTCGTGGGCTCGGCGGCCAGCCGCCGGTCGATCGGAGCGAACCGGGTGTCTCGTCCGTGTTCTACTGCCGTCCTAAACCGCCACCGGCACGAGCTACCGGGGAATCACTGTCTCGACGTCGGGACTCGTCGTTCCTCAGATACTGTCGAGGAGTTCCGATTTCTTCTCCTCGAACTCCGATTCGGTGATTACGCCCTGCTCTTTGAGCTCTGCGAGCCGTTCTAACTTATCGAGTTCGTCGGCCTCGCCTCGGTCGTCTGCGGTCCCGGGTTCTCGTTCTGGCTCGTTTGCCGCTCGAACCCTCTCTCTGAGGTGTTCTCCGACTTCCTTCATTCGATCTGGGTCGACCGCTTCCTCGTACTCGTAGTGGTAGTCGAATTTGTAGATGCCGTCCCGACAGTAGATGATGAATCCCGAACTCGTCAGATCGACTTTCCCGATCTCGTGATACGACCGGTGCATCCGGACGGTACCGCCCTCGTTGGCCTCCGTAAACACGACCTGAATCCCGTCGTCCGTAACGACGAAGTCGCTGGCGTAGGTCTGGTATCCCTTTTTCTCGATTTTCGACGTCGACTGCTCACGCTCGACGAATCCCACGCCGTACTCCCAGCCGCTCGTTTCCATCTCGGCTTCGCCGGTTTCTCTATCGAGGATGGAGAGGCCGAGTTTTGGCTTCTCGGCGGAGAGTTCCGCCGAGAGGAGAATCTCCTCGTACTCGTCGTGCATCTCCTTGCGAACGAATCGGATCCACTCCCTGCACTCCTCGAGATACGTCACGCGAATACGGAATTCGTAGCGTTTCGTTTCGGTTTTCACGCCGATTTTGATCCGGCTGACTCCGAGCGTCGGATCCTGGTATTTGAAATAGATGTCCCGCGAGGTGTTGTAATCGACCAACGCGTCGTACGGTATTTCGACGACCTCGTCTCCGTCGGACTGGGGAACGACCGCGACGATGCGTTCGTCGGTGAAGATGTAGGCGGTGTTCGAGGAACCGTACGGTTTGATCCGCCGGTTCGTCTCGTCCTCTTTGAATTCCGTGACGCCGCCGCTCTTGTCCGTGAACACGTGTCGCACCGCTTCCCCGTCTTCGAGGTATCGAACGATCGGTTCGTGGGACTGCGTCGCGATCCCCTCCAGTTTAGCCCGCGAGACTGAATCGTTTTCAGTGTCGGCCAGAAGGGACGCGATGCGTTTCTCGTCGGTCTCGGTACGGTATTCTTCCTCCTCGTCCTCATCCACGTCCGCGCACTCGTCGTTCGCTTCTTCGTCCGGTTCGTCTCCACTGTCCTCGCTGGCGTCTCCCGTCTCGCTACTCGCGTCCTCGTCACCCTCACCCGTCCCCGCGATCGTTCCGGCTAAAAAGTCAGACAGTTGAGCGAGGTCGTCGGAACCGTAGTGATTGGCGACGTAAATGTCGTATTCCGTACCGTCCGCGGAACTGACCGTGATGCGGTGTTTCAACCGCCCGGTACTCGTTTCGTAGTCGTCCAGCTCGGAGTACGTGACGTCGACGCTCGAATCGCCGTCTTCCTGTCCGGCGACGAGCAGGATCCGCTCGTCGGTAAAGCAGATGGCAAGTCCCCCGGACGGATCCGGTTTCAGCACGGACTCGCCGTCCTTTCTCGCGGCTTTCGATTTGGCGTGGAATACGAAGTGGGGCTGCTCTCGAGGGCCGAGATACGTTATCAGCGACTCGTTTACGAACCGTTTCTCGATGTAGTTGCCCCGATCTTCCGGACTCGTACTCGTAAGAACGTCCGCTGTAACCGTGGCGCTCTTGGCGTTTTCGACGCGAGTTTCGACAGAGAGGGATTCCGTCTCTTTCTCCGCTTTTTCCGAAATATACGAATTCACAGAAGACCTCCCGTAATCATCTAACCGATCGTCATCGTCGCGCTCTGATCCTGCTTTCCCGTTTCCGAGCGGAGCCATATGCGATCGTCCCAATCCGAAAATAAAAACCTCACTTCCCGTTTCGGACGAAAGAAAGCGCAATTATCTCGTCGCGAACGTCTCACTATCGGAACGACACTGCGCGACGAGTCCCCGTTTTCGTACGACCCGGAATCCCATTCACAGCCGCTGAATCGGTCAGTCCGTCAGCCCGTAACCGATCTTGAACAGGTAGATATCGATCGCGAGGACGACCAGCGTCGCCGTCGTCAGCACGCCCAGCGAGAACAGCGGGGCGAGATCGCCGTAGGGTGCGGGAAGGATGCCGACCGAGTGCAGATCCGAGTAGCCCAACAGCCCGTACCGCACGCTGTCGACCATGTAGACCATCGGATTCAACAGCGACACCTGGATCTGCCAGCCCTGCTCGAGCGTCTCGAGCGAGTAGAAGACGGCGCCGAAGAACACCAGCGGCCGCAGGATGAACTGGTTCATCACGGTCAGGTCGTCGAAGTCGCGGGCGACGAGACCACCGATAATTCCGAGGCCGGCAAAGAGCGCCGTGATGACGACCATCGTCGCGACGAGGAACAGCCCGTGCTCGATGCTGATCGGGACGAACAGTCGACCGACGACGGCGATGATGACGCCGACGATCAGGCCCCGTACCGCGCTGGCCGCGACGTAGGCGATGACCATTTCGGCATACGACAGCGGTGAGGTCAGCGTCTCGTGGATGTACTCGTTCCACCGCCCGTGGAAGATCGAGAACGAGGCGTTCTCGAAGGCGTTCGAGATGGCCCCCAGGACGACGAGCCCGGGGACGATAAAGAGGATGTAGGGAAAGCCCGCGATCTCGTCGATCCGGCCGCCCAGGATGAGCCCGAAGACGGCGAAGTAGAGCACGTTCGTGATCGCCGGCGGCATGAACGTGTTCTTGGGCCGGCGGACGAACCGCAACACCTCGCGCCGGAACAATGCGCGGAAGCCGACCGACAGCATCAGGCGACCCCCTCCTGTTCGCGCTCGGCGGTTCCACCGCGCTCGCCGTCCTCGTCGTCACTGTCACCGGCGCTCGAGGCCGACGACGCCGACGACCGCGTCACCGTCCGGTCCTCGCTGCGGGTGAGATCGACGAAGATCTCCTCGAGCGAGGTGCGCGTGATCTCGAGGTCGGCGATCTCGTACCCCTTCGCCTCGAGGTCGTTGAGCAGCCGCGGTGCGGTCGAGCCGCCGTCGTCGACGCGGACCTCAAGGCGGTCGCCGTCGAGCGTCGTCTCGTGGGCGTACTCGGCCGCGCCGAGATCGGGCGTCGTCGACGGGGCCGACTCGAGGCGCACCGAGATGGTGTCGGTGCCCCGCTCCTTGAGTTCGTCCGGCGTCGCGACGGTCACCTTTCGGCCCTCGTTCATGATCGCGACCCGATCGCAGAGGCGTTCGGCCTCCTCGATGTAGTGGGTCGTCAGCAGGACCGTCGTCCCTTCCTCATTGAGCTTGGTGACGAGCTCCCAGAGGTCGTGGCGCAGTTGGACGTCGACGCCCGCCGTGGGTTCGTCGAGGATGAGCAGATCGGGATCGGTGACGAGCGCGCGGGCGAGCAGCAGTCGACGCTTCATCCCGCCGGAGAGCCAGTCGAAGCGCTCGTCGCGCTTGTCGTAGATGCCGACGCGCTTGAGGACCTCGTCGGCCCGCTCGGCGGCCTCGTCCTCGGGGATTCCGTGGTAGCCGGCCTTATGTTGCAAGACTTCTCGAATCGGAAAAAACCTGTCAACATTAAATTCCTGTGGGGCGAGCCCGATCGCGTCGCGGGCCTCGCGGTAGTCGTCCTCGACGTCGTAGCCGAAGACCCGCGCCTCGCCGCCGGTCTTGCGGACCAGCCCGACCAGCGTGTTGATAAAGGTGGTCTTCCCCGCGCCGTTGGGGCCGAGCAGGCCGAAGAACTCGCCCTCCTCGACGGTCAGTGACAGCTCCTGCAGGGCGCGCAAGTCGCCGTACTCCTTCACGAGATCGACGGTCTCGATGGCCGGTGGCATCGCCGAATCGTCGGCCCCGGCCGCGGTTAAGAATATTGGTCTCGGCCCTCGAGACGGGAGTTACGGACGGTTTTGCCGGGTTTCTCGAGTCGTGGGTTGCCGGTCCGCAGCCGATCGCTCAGTCCGCGGTCTGGGGCGACCGAGACGGATTCAAGGCGCCGCTCTTCTGGACGATGTCGAAGGCGGTCATCACGTCCGTCCGCGAGATCAGCCCGACGAGGTCGCCGTCGTCCACGACGAGCAGGCGGCCGATATCGTTCGCGCGCATGCGATCGATCGCCTCCATCGCGTCCGAATCGGGCGCGATCGTCTCGAGGTCGGTCGTCATCACGTCGTCGACCGTGTAGGCGTCGCGTTCGACCGGATCGATCTCGCGAGCGTCGGTTAGCGTCACGAGCCCGACCAGCCGATCCCCACCGGCGGCGTCACGTTCGATAACCGGATAGCCGGTGTGGCGTTCGCTGAACATCCGCTGGATCAGGTCCGCGACCGAGGTGTCCGGCTCGACGGTGTGGAGGTCGCCGGCCGGCGTCATGATGTCGGAGACCGTCACGTCCTGGAAGGCCGCCTTCATGGTCACCTGCTGGGCCTCGCTCGAGGCGGCGACGTAGACGAAGAAGGCGACGCCGACGAGGATGATGTTGACGGGCGGAACGATCCCGAAGATACCCATGAGGACCGCGAAGATCTTCCCGACGCTGGCGGCCTGCTGGGTGGCCTTCGCGTAGGGTTTCGAACGGGCGAGAAACGCACGCAGGACGCGGCCGCCGTCCATCGGAAACGCGGGGAGCATGTTGAACGCCGCCAGCGCGACGTTCAGGATGGCGAGGTAGGCGAGGACGAACCGCGCGCCGTCTAGACCGGCGGGCGTCACGGAAAACAGGCCGTAGGAGACGACGCCGACCAGTACGGAGACGATCGGTCCGGCAACGGCGATGGCGAACTCCTGGCGCCAGTCCTCCGGCATCTCGGTGAACTGGGCGACGCCGCCGAACAGCCAGAGCGTGATCGAGTCGATCGGAAATCCGTATCGCTGGGCCGTCAGCGAGTGGCCGAGTTCGTGGAGGACGACGCCGACGAACAGACCGAGCGCCGCGGCGAGGCCGAAGATCCAGGGGTTCGCCCCTGAAGTTACGGCATCGACGCTGATTCCGGCGTCGAGGGCGACGTTGAGCACCTCCGAGACTTGCTCGATCTGGACGCCGATGAGGTAGGCGAACAGCGGGAGCACCAGGAGGAACGTGATATCCAACTTGATCGGGATCCCGAACAGGGATCCGATCCGAAAGCTCCGCATCATGCTGTATGGTAGCCGTGGCTGCTCCTTAAGCACGGTGCCGGACCGAGGGTTCGCTGCTCGTTCCGGCGCGTCTTCCGCCGGAATTCGTTCTCGAATCGAGGACGGTCATCGCTTGTTCAAGACATATTATCGCACACTTATCGAATAGTCCGTATAACCACCTTACACCATAGAGTTATACAGGAGTTCGTGGACGGTGAATGTATGCTATCAGAAACGAAACAGCGTTCACCGACCGAAATCGATCCGTTACCCACCGACCTCGAGTCCTCGCAGGGCAAACTCGTCTATCTGTTCCTCCAGACGTCTGGCGGCGCGACGCTGACCGACCTCCACCGAGCGCTCGGGATGCAGAAGATGGCGATCCTGAGCGTGCTCGAGTCGCTCTCGACGCAGGGGCTCGTCGAGCGGACGGACGCGGGGTACGCGCCGGTTGCGGTTGCGGCGGCGAACTGAGCGGTGCCAGTCGCAGTGGCCGCGCTCGAGCGCGTACGTTAGATTCTATCTCCTCTATTCCGTTTGCGGCTCACGGTCGAGCGAAGTGGATGCTACCACTTCCCACGCTAGCGCTCCTGCTGTCCCCTCATTACCACCCCGCTCGAGGCGACGGTTCGAAGGCTTTATCCGCACGGTAGGCTTCCGTTTTCGTAAGTAACCACCATGTCCGACAAACCTGCCTCCATGTACCGGGAGATCAGTAAGCCGGCATACACCCGCCGCGAGTACATTACCGGCATCCCGGGTTCGAAGATCGCACAGCACAAGATGGGCGACGTCAGCGCCGATCCCGAGGATTACCCGATTCAGATCAGCCTCATCACCGAGGAGGAGGTCCAGATCCGCCACGGGAGCCTCGAGGCCTCGCGCCTGTCGGCGAACCGCCACATGCTGAAAAACGCCGGCGAGAACAACTACAAGATGATCCTGCGCAAGTTCCCCCACCACGTCATCCGGGAGAACAAGCAGGCGACCGGCGCGGGTGCGGACCGTGTTTCCGACGGAATGCGCCAGGCGTTCGGGAAGATCGTCGGCACCGCCGCCCGCATCGACGAGGGCGAGCGCATCTTCACCGTCTGGTGTGACGTCGACGACGCCGAGTTCGCCAAGGACGCGTTCCGCCGCGCCTACAACAAGATCTCGCCGCCGTGCCGCATCGTCGTCGAGAAGGGCGAAGAGAAGCTGATCGCGTAGGACGAACCACCTTTTACTCTACGTTCGTTTCGCGTCGACAGCAGCTACGCTGCTGCACGACGCGCTGTCACTCGGTAAAAGCTGGACCAAA
This sequence comes from Halopiger thermotolerans, assembly GCF_054654555.1. NCBI lineage: Archaea > Methanobacteriati > Methanobacteriota > Halobacteria > Halobacteriales > Natrialbaceae > Halopiger > Halopiger thermotolerans. Next base: position 197,280 of record NZ_BAAIEU010000002.1, read on the forward strand.
AGCACTCCTCCCTCCGTTCCGAACGCGTAGCGTTCTCCACGTCAGTCGTCGGCCCGCTCGCTCGTTTCACTCGCTCGCGGTCGCGACGGTGTGACAGCCTACCCTCCCCCGAGTCGCGCGGCTCTCGCATCGCTCGAGCCGCGCTCCCGGCCGGATCGATCTGCACGCTGCGGGTCGCCGTCTCGAGCACCTTTTTGCCCCTCTGCGCCCGAGAGCCGAGTATGATCGACCTCGCCGTCGCGAACGATCAGGAAACGTTTCAGCGGATGGGGGAGCCGCTGGCCGAGCGCGGCATCCGGGTCCATCACGTGCCCGCGAGCGAGCGCGTGGTCGACCTGACCGCCCCGCCGTGGGAGCCCGACGAGTACGACGTCGGCTTCGTCTACCCCGGGCGGCTCATGGAGGGGGGCGTGGCTGACGCCTTCCTTGAGCTCCCGTGGCTCAACGACCACGAGACGGTGCTGACTTCGCGGAACAAGGGGGAGGTGCTCGCGCGCCTCGAGCGGGCCGACCTGCCGGTGCCGCGGTCGGTGTACGTCTCGAACGACGTCTCGGAGGCCGAACTGACCGACGTCTTTGAGCGGTTCGATCCCCCAGTGGTGGTCAAGCCGAACTCGACGACGCGGGGGGTCGGCGTCGCGAAGGCCCACGACCTGGACTCGTTTTTGGGCATCTGCGACTACCTCTCGCTGGTCCACGACTACAAGGCGACCGGGGACCGGTCGTTTCTGGTCCAGGAGTACCTGCCGGACGCCGTCGACTACCGCGTGATGGTGCTGGAGGGCGAGTACGTCGGCGCGGTCGAGCGGCGACTGCCCGACGAGGCCGTGTCGGAGGGTCAGTGGAAGCACAACGTCCACCGCGGGGCCGAGGCGACTGGGGTCGACTTGCCCGACCGGCACCGCGAGCTGGCCGAGCGGGTCGCGGCGGAACTCGAGATTCCGTTCCTCGGCGTTGACCTGCTCGAGACGGACGGTCGGCTGGTTGTCAACGAGACGAACGCCCGGCCGACGATCGACGAGGCGACGAAGTACGAGCCGGGGTTCTACGATCGGCTCGCGGACGCGATTCGGTCGGCTGCGGCGGACGAGTAGGCGCTCGGCTCCGGGGTAGTGGTGAGAATAGGGCGGCGACGGAGTCGGAACCGGTGCCGAAACTAAACTACGGATACGAACCGGCAAGCGATCGCGGTCCGGCCGACGGAACAGCGCACGGCCGCGACGGCGACCGCGACGTCCCGCTCACTCGAGACTGATGTCGGACGATTCCTCGGCGGGGTCGAAGACGACCTCGAGCACGCCGTTGTTGTACGTCGCGGAGGCGGTGTGTTCGTTGACCCGGGTCGGGAGGGAGACGCGCTCGTCGTACTGGCGGTGCTCGCTGCCGGCGGAGATGGTCAGGGTCTTGCCGTCGCACTCGAGTTCGATGTTGTCCTTCTCGACGCCGGGGAGGTCGGCGACGACGCGGATCTCGTCGTCGGTCTCGTGGATGTCGACGTGGGTGTCCGCGCCGAAGCCGCTGTCGGCGTTGCTCGAGGTGTTGAAGTCGACGTTTCCGTCGGCACCGCTCATCATCTCGTTCATCATCCGTTCGATTTCGCGAAACAGGTCGTCGAAGGGTTCGTCGCGGTCGTCTCGGCGCATGGGCGTGTATAAGAAGGGGAGGTGCAAAAACTTTCCCCGCGCTTCGATCGGTGAGCGGCGGCCGGCGCTCGGGCGGTCGTCGCTGTGGGTGCCGAGACGAGCCGCGTTCGACGGCGACGGGTTCAGTCTTCAGTCGTCGGACGAGACTTGCTCCGCGGGCTGCTGGTCGGCCGTCAGGTCCTCGCGACCGCGGAGTCGACCGAGGTCGATGCCCAGCGTCTCGTTCGTCAGCGACCGGCTCTCGGGACCGTCGAGGAGTCTGGTGAGCGCGCGGATCGCGTCGACGTTCTCCGGAACCACGTCGGCTTCCTGGTGGATCGCCTGCATACAGTACAGGTCCCGTCCCTGCAGCGTGATCGACTCGCCCCAGATGCAGTTCTCCCAGATGTCGCCGCGGGGGCGGCCGGCGTCCATCGCGAAGTCCTTGAGCGTCCCGGCGCCGTCGATGCCGGCGTACTCCGGAATCGTGAGCAGCCGATCCTCCGCGCGGAACTGGTCGCGAACCGCGTCGACGCCGTCGGGCTCGTCCTCGAGGGTGACGTTGACGGCGTGGACGTGCATCATCGTCGTGGGGACCTTCAGGCCGATGGTGTCGATGTCGAGTTCGGGGAAGACGGTCTGGACGTCGGGGCCGTGGTGCGAGGGGATCGATACCGGGTCCGGAACCGTGTCGTTGATCGGGCCGCGCCCGGTCTGGTCGGGGTCGCCGCCCCGGCGGACCAGCGTGACGCGGGCCTTGTCGATGCCGTACGTTTCGTGCAGCGGTGCGAGAAACCGGGAGAGCCCGGTCGTATTACAGGAGACGACGCGGGCGTAGTCGGCGTCCTCGGCTTCTTCGAAGTTCGCTCGAGCGTTGAAGCTCACCTCCGCGACGGTCGCGTCCTCGCCGCCCTGAAAGATCGCGGGGGTGTCGTGACGTTCGTACAGCGGTCGATTCTCGGCGCCGATTCCGGAGGGCGTGGCGTCGACGATCACGTCGCTTTCCGCGACGAGGTCGTCGACCGTGCCGGCCAGGTCGATGCCGATCTCGCGGAACCCGTCGGCGCGATCCTCGTCGGCGGCGTAGACGGGGTAGTCCGCTTCCGCGGCCCCGACTGCGACGTAATCCGGACTCCGTTTCGCGACCCCGTGGACCGTCATGTCGGGTTGTGCGCGGACGGCGTCCGCGACGCGTTTGCCGATGGTTCCGTACCCGTTGACTCCGACCCGTATCATACGGATCGTTCTCCACCGCGAACGCTCATAACTGTTTTGCAGTAAATTGATAGATCTTAACTCGAAATTGAGTTACTCGGGTGTAATCGCAACAGGGAAGTGTGTGAACTAGTACACACCAAGGAACACCAATATATAAGGAATGTGGTAGTAGGGGTAATTCCGGTAGCGGCCGGGATGCTGACAGATCTGTATCGATCGTTTACCAACGTTTCGGAAGGGGCAACAACTTTAACGGCGGGGCGCGTATTACTCAGATATGAGTGAACATTCGTACAGCGGTGGTGCGGGGTCGGACGGAGCGCTTCGGATCGGCCTGAACGGGTTCGGCCGAATCGGGCGTAACGTCCTGCGCGCGTCGCTTTCCTACGACAACGTCGAGATCGTCGCCATCAACGACGTGATGGACGCGGACGACATGGAGTATCTGCTCAAGTACGACTCCGTCCACGGGCGCCTCGACGAGGTCTCCCGCGACGGCGACACGCTCCGCGTCGGCGACCGCGAGATCGAACTGCTCTCGGAGCGCGACCCGAGCCAACTGCCCTGGGACGAGCTCGACGTCGACGTCGCCTTCGAGGCGACCGGGCTGTTCCGTACCTACGACGACGCGTCCCAGCACCTTGAAGCCGGTGCCGACAAGGTCGTCATCTCGGCGCCGCCGAAGGGCGAGAAGGAGGTCCCGATGTTCGTCTACGGCGTCAACCACGACGAGTACGACGGCGAGGACGTCGTCTCGAACGCCTCCTGTACGACCAACTCCGTCGCGCCGGTCGCGAAGGTGCTCGACGAGGAGTTCGGCATCGAGTCCGGCCTGCTGACGACCGTCCACGCCTACACCGGCACCCAGAGCATCGTCGACGGTCCCTCGAGCAAGCGCCGCCGCGGCCGGGCCGCCGCCGAGAACATCATCCCGACGACGACCGGCGCCGCGATCGCCGCCACCGAAGTCCTGCCCGAACTCGAGGGCAAGCTCGACGGGATGGCGATCCGCGTCCCCGTCCCGAACGGCTCGATCACGGACTTCACCGTCGACCTCGAGGAGGACGTCACGAAGGAGGAACTCGAGGAGGCCTTCCGCGACGCCGCGGACGACGAACTCGCCGGCATCCTCGGCTACACTGACGAGGAGATCGTCTCCCGCGATATCATCGGCCTGCCGTTCTCCTCGTACGTCGACCTGGAGGCCTCGATGGTCCTCGAGGACGGCCTCGTGAAGGTCCTGACCTGGTACGACAACGAGTTCGGCTTCTCCAACCGGATGCTCGACCTCGCGACGTACGTCGCCGCCGAAGCGGACGACGTCGACGCCGAGGAAGCCGTCGCGCAGTAAGCCGACGCCCCGTCGGTTCCCGCTCCCGTCTATCGAACTTTTAAGCCCGTTCGCAGCCCTCTTTTCGCTACGACGAACACCATGACGACGTTCAAGACGCTCGACGACCTCGAGGCAGGACAGCGGCTACTGGTACGCATCGACATTAACGCCCCCGTCGAGGACGGGGTCGTGCAGGACAACCGCCGGTTCGCCCGCCACGCGGAGACGCTCGCGGAACTGCTCGACGACGACCACGCGGTCGCCGTCCTCGCCCACCAGGGCCGGCCCGGCCGGGACACCTTCGTCTCGCTGGAGCAACACGCCGACATCCTCGCGGACCACCTCGATCGGGACGTCGATTTCGTCCCCGACACGTTCGGCGACGAGGCGCTCGACGCCATCGACGACCTCGAGTCCGGCGACATGCTCGTCCTCGAGAACGCCCGGATGTGCGACGAGGAACTGCCCGAGGAAGACCCCGAAGTGAAGGCCGAGACGGAGTTCGTGCAGACCCTCGCCCCCGAGTTCGACGCCTACGTCAACGACGCCTACTCGGCGGCCCACCGCTCGCACGCCTCGCTGGTCGGCTTCCCGCTCGTGATGGACGCCTACGCGGGCCGCGTGATGGAGGCCGAGTACACCGCCAACTCCGCGATTCAGGAGCGGGAGTTCGACGGCCCCGTCACGATGGTGCTGGGCGGCACGAAGGCCGAGGACCTCATCCCCGTCATCGAGCGAGTCGACGACACCGTCGACCGGTTCTGTCTGGGCGGCATCGTCGGCGAACTGTTCCTGCGCGCGGCCGGTTACGACCTCGGCTACGACGTCGAGGGCACCGAGTTCTTCGACCACCAGTGGGACGACCACCAGGAGACTATCGAACGGGTCCTCGAGGAGTACGGCGACCGCCTGCACCTCGCGAGCGACCTCGCCTACGAGGACGACGACGGCGAGCGCGCCGAGGAGGCCGTCGAGGACATCGACAAGGAAACCTCCTACTTGGACGTCGGCTCCGACACCGCCGACGAGTACGCCGACCTCGTCCGCGAGTCCGAGGCCGTCTTCGTCAAAGGGGCGCTCGGCGTCTTCGAGGAGGAGCGGTTCGCCGACGGTACCGTCGACGTGCTCTCGGCCATCGCCGAGACCGACTGCTTCTCCGTGATCGGCGGCGGCGACACCTCCCGATCGATCGAAATGTACGGCCTCGAGGAGGACGACTTCGGCCACGTCTCGGTCGCCGGCGGCGCCTACGTCCGCGCGCTGACCGGGGAGGGACTCGTCGGCGTCGACGTGCTGCAACGCGAGGCCTGAGCGAAACGTCCGCAGCTTCCTGACTCTCTCCGATCCATACCTTCTTGGTCGCAGCGCGTCCATCCGTTCGCAGTGGCGACCGAGAGCGAGAGCGAGATCGACAGCGATTCCGACGATCGGGCAGTAGACGCGGGGGACTCGAGCGACGGTGTCGGCGGCGCCGGCGTCCGTGACGACGGCCTCGACGGCGCCGATCCCGAAACTCGGGCGCTCGCCCTCGAGGAGGCCCGCACGACCTTCGACTACCAGGTCGAGCGCCTGCGGGAGATCGACGCGAAGGCGATCGAGATCCTGAAGGCGAACCTGCTGATCATCGGGGTCTTCGTCACCGGGTTGTCGGTCGTCGGGCAGACCGAGATCGACGTCCAGGCGTTCGTCAACCCCCACACGGTCTCCGGGGCCGTCCTCATGCTCGTCTCGACGGCGATCGCCGGCGTCACCTACACCACCTCGAACCTGCGCGGCGGCGTCGGCCGGGACGCCCTCGAGACGGCGCTTTCCGACGCCGCGTTCGCCGAGCGACTCGTCCGCAGCTACGGCGAGTGGATCGAGTACAACGCCGCGGTGACCGCGGTCAACGACGTGCTCGTCACGATCACGGTGTTGCTGATCGTCGACTCGTTCGTCTACGTCGTGGTCGGGATCGGCGTCGGCGCAGCCAACCTTTCGCCGATCGGCATCTGGGCGTCGTTCGCCGGGCTGACGCTCGTGCTCGGCTACCTGACGCACGTCGCCTATCAGATGGATCACGTCGGCTCCGTCGGCTCGAGCGAGGATCCGACGACGGCGACGTTCGACGGGGTTCGCCTCTCGAAGGGCGCGACGCGCGGGCAGAGCCACGACGCGCTCCGGCGGACCGTCCGAGCGCGCGACGAGCGGACGACCGAGGCCGCCGAGCGCGAACGGAAACGGCATTCCCGCGAAGGGAAGACATAACCCGGCGCTTGCCCCATATTGAACCATGTCCGATTCTGCCGACTCCGACGCCGCCCGTCGAACGGCGGCCCGGACGGCCGTCGAGCAGTGTCTCGAACTCGAGGCCGACGAGTCCTGCGTCGTCGTCACCGACGACAAGCGCGAACCCATCGGCGACGTCCTCTACGAGGTCGCACGCGAAATCACCGACGACGCGACGATCGTCCGGTATCCGCCGGGCGAGCAACACGGTGCCGAACCGCCAGCACCTGTCGCGGCCGCGATGCGCGGTGCCGACGCCTTCCTCGCGCCGACGACCAAGAGCCTGAGCCACACCCGCGCTCGGTCCGATGCGACCGACGAGGGCGCTCGCGGCGCGACCCTGCCGGGGATCACCGACGAGGTGTTCGTCACCGGCCTCGACGCCGATTACGACCGCATCCGCGAGGAGTGCGAACGCATGCTCGAGCGCGTCGCCGGCGCCGACGAGGTGCGCGTGACGACCGAGCGCGGCACCGACATCACCTTCGAACTGGGCGACCGCGAGTGGCTCGACGACACGGGCGACGTGAGCGACCCCGGCTCGTTCTCGAACCTCCCCGCCGGCGAGGTGTTCATCAGCCCCGAGTCCGCCGACGGCACCTACGTCGTCGACGGGACGATGCGCCCCCACGGGCTGCTCGAGGCGGGTCAGGAACTCGAGTTCGTCGTCGAGGACGGCTACGTCACCGAGATTTCGGACGACGAGATCCGTCGGCAGGTCGAGGAAGCCGCCGAGGAGGTCGGCGACGCGGCCTACAACCTCGCGGAACTGGGGATCGGGACGAACGTCGGCGTCACCGACCTCGTGGGCTCCGTCCTCCTGGACGAGAAGGCCGCGGGGACGATCCACATCGCCATCGGCGACAACGCCGGCATCGGCGGCGAGACGGAAGCGCCGCTGCACCTCGACGGCATCGTCCGTGACCCGACGGTCTTCGTCGACGGCGAACAGATCGACCTGCCGACGCCGAGCGAGCAGTAGCGTCGGCGTCCTTTTTTCGCCGTCGAACGTTAAAGTCGCTCGAGCGCGTCGGCGTGTTCGATGCCCGACACTGGGACCGAGGACGAACGCGAGTCGCGGCTCGCCCTCGAGCCAGCCGACGCCTTCGCCGCGCTCGGGAATCCGATCCGCGTCGAGATCCTGCGGGCGTTTCTCGAGCACGCGCAGGCGGATGCGGGGACCGCCGAGCCGGTCGTCCGGTTCTCGACGCTGCGAAAGACCGTCGGGATCAGGGATTCCGGGCGGTTTCGCTACCACCTCGAGCAGCTTCGGGGGAAGTTCGTCGAGAAGTGCGACGGGGACGGTAGGGCTGGCGCGGACGAGACCGCCGCGGGCGCGAACGCCGGCGGCTACCGACTCACGTACGCCGGTTCGGAGGTAATCAACGCGATCATCGCCGGCACATACACCGACCGCGAGCGGCGCGGTCCCGCCGCCCTCGAGAGCGCCTGCGGCCGCTGCGGGACGACCGCCCGCGCCAGCTACCGGGACGGCGTACTCGAGGTGACCTGCGAGAACGACCACCCGTTGTTCGTCTGGACGCTCCCGCCGAACGCCGCCGCGGGCGCCTCGCTCGAGGAGATCGTCGACCTGGCGACGACGCTCGCCGTCCAGTCGTACGAACTGGTCGCCGACGGGACCTGCTCGGAGTGTTACTCGCCGGTCGAGCCGGGGATTCGGCTGCTCGACGAGACCGAGACGAACACCGACGCCGACGCTACTGCCGCCGTCGACGGCCGATCGGTTCGGTTCGCCGCGCGCTGCGACGCCTGCGGCGCCCGGTGGGACGCGCCGGTCGGCTTCGTCCTATTTACCCATCCGCGGGTCGAGTCCCTCTACCATCGGCAGGGGCGACCGATCCGCAGCCAGTACTGGTGGGAGCTCGAGCTCGTCAGCGGCGACGGCCGGATCGAACTTCTCGAGGCCGACGACGGCCCGCAGCGCGTTCGTCTGACCGTCGACGTCGAGGATGCGCGGCTGTGCGCGATCGTCGACGAGACAGCGCGAGTGGTCGACCTCGAGATCGAGTAGCGGCGAACCCGTCCGATAGGTTATAGAAACTTCCTTCGCCAAAGCTTGATTCGCTCGTCGGCGCAAGTGTCAGCGTATGGAGACTCGTCATCCGCTCGCCCCCGACCCGGAGCCCGAGTCCGAATCCGCGGCGGAACCCGGTCGGCTGGCCGCCGTCCGCCGCTTCGTCCCGAGTCCGACGCTGCTCGCCAGCCTCGGGTTCCTCTCGGTACCCGGATACCTGTACGAACCGCTCGAGGCGCTGCAGGTGTTCGCGTTCCTGTTCCTCGCCGCGCTGTGGCCGCTGGCCGCCGGGTTCGCCGGCCTCGTCGGCGGCGCGGTGACGAGCGCTCTCGGGCACGAGCACGAACACGAAACCGAGGGCGAATCCGCCGCTGACGCCGAGGCCGATACGGCGGAGCCGACCGACTGGATCGATTCGGGCGACCGGAGCGTTACCGCTCGCGCCCTCCTTTCGATGCTGCTTCTGCAGTTCCAGCCGATCGTCCTCGTCACGGGGATCCTGCAGATGGTCGGCCACCTCCCGATCCTCGCCCGCTACCGCGGCGATCTGCCGTCCGCGGAGACCTACGAGAGCGACGTCGACTACCGGCTCCCGCTCGAGGGGACCTGGACCGTCGTCAACGGCAGCCCCGATCGGGAGTACTCCCACTCGTGGGGGATTCTCACCCAGCGCTACGCCTACGACTTCGTGATCACCGACGAGGACGGCCGGACGACTGCGGGCGAGCGCGGACCCCCCGAGGAGTACTACTGCTTCGGCGAGCCGGTCCTCGCGCCGGCCGACGGCGTCGTCGTGAGCACCCGAAACGACCACCGCGACTACCACCGAACGAACGGCTGGATGGATCCGCTCCAGCGCTCCATCCTCGGGAACCACGTGATCATCGACCACGAGAACGGCGAGTACAGCGTGCTGGCACATCTCCAGCGGGGCAGCGTCGCTGTCGAATCCGGCGAGCGGGTCGAGCGGGGGCAGCAGGTTGCGCGCTGTGGCAACTCCGGAAACACGACCGAACCCCACCTTCACTTCCACCTGCAGGATCGCTCGTCGTTCTTCCTCGGGATGGGGCTCCCGATCCGGTTCAGCGACGTCCGCACCGCTCACCCGCGGACCGCGACCGAAACCCGCGAGGAGGCGTACGTCCACGCGGGCCAGCGGGTGGCACACGTCGGCGAGTGAGAGCGCGACGGCTCGAACTCGAGCGACGGTTCGACGCGAACGGTGGCGGGGACGGTCCAATCGCCTTTTCAATGCGTGGCGTTTAGAGCGTGCTATGAGCGATACATCGGAGATCCCCGACCGGGTCCCCACGCCCTGCCCCTCGTGCTCGCCGGAGCTCGAGACGGTCCACGAGGTTCTGACCGCCAGCGAGGGCGGCGGAACCGTCACCGTCCGCTGCAGCGAGTGCGGACACGTCCACAAGGTACAGCCCGAACAGGAGCGCGAGGTCACCCTCGACGTCGTCGTCTCGCAGGAGGGCGAGTCCTTCACCGCGAACGTCACCACGCCCGAGGACGAGACCGTCGAGGTCGGCGACGAGTTCATTCTCGAGACCGAGGAGGTCCTCTCGACCGTCCGTGTGACCAGCGTCGAACTCGACGAGCACCGCCGGGTCGAGGAGGCGCCGGCCGACGAGATCGCGACGGTCTGGACCCGCGAGGTCGACAACGTCGCGGTCAACGTCACGGTCCACCCGCAGGACGGCCGACGGGACGACAGCCGCTCCATCACGGTCCGCGTCCCCGGCGACTACGAGTTCGAGGTTGGCGCGGTTGAGGAGTTCGGCGACGACGAGATCGAGATCGACGCCTTCGTCGTCCGCGACGATGCGACGGGCTACGAGCGCGACCGCTACGAGATGGAGGGCGACACGGTCCTCGCGAAGGACGCCAAGCGCGTCTACGCCTACGATCAGACGACCAGCGCTTGGTCGGCCTGGTAACCTCGTTTTCTCTGCGATTCACGACGGCTAATCGTCGGCGCGAGCAGCGGTCACGGTCGTCGATGACTGCGCGGCGCCGCTCGAGGCGAGCCGGTGGACGAGCGAACTGCTCACGAGCTGCTGTACCACGTGGAAGGCGGTGATCGCGGCGACGACTGCGCCGCCGCCGAACGCCGCGCCGACCATCACCGAGACGCTCAGGTTCTTCATCGAACTCGAGAAGAGCACGGCGACGCAGTCGTCGCCGCCCAGCCCGCGGGCGTACAGGGCGGACGCGAGGCCGGCGCTGAGGCCCAACGCGGCCACCGCGAGGCCGCCCACGAACGCGAGTTCCAGGGTGTCGATCCCGCCGGCCGACGCGCCGACGCCGGCGTAGATCAGGATCCCCATCGTCGCGAGGGAGAACGCGTCCAGCCGACCGTCGGAGACAGCGCCGTTCGGGACGAAATAGGCGAGGAGCCCGCCGCCGAGGACGATCGCCGCGAGGTCGACGAGAATCTCGGCGGCGGCGATATCGACCGTCGAGTCGGCGAACAGCGCGATGAGCGACGGCGTCGCGAGCGGCGCGAGCAGCAGCGACGCGAGGGCGATAACCGTCGCCAGCAGCGCGTTCCCGCCGCTCAACCGCGTCCAGATGATCGAACTGCCCGCGGTCAGCGGTGCGGCGAGGACGACGAGGACGCCGAGCAAGAGGTCCCCCGACAGCACCGCCGCGGCGACGGGATACAGCGCGAGCGGCGTGAGCAGGTAGAGACAACCCAGCGAGAGCACGACCGGCACGGACGCGCTTCGCCCCCGGCCGGTCAACTCGGCGAGGTCGAACCCGTAGAACGACGTGAAGATCAGGCCGGCGACGAGGGCGGGGATGATCGGCTGAAGCGGGGCAGCGAAGCTCGGATACGCGACGCCGACGAGCGTCGCAGCGAGGACGACGAGCAGCGACCGTTGCGATCGAACGACTTTCCGGACGGCATCCATATTGACCGATAGCAGCGAGTATCCGACAGGGCCGGTATAGGTCTTCTCAACCCCGCGCGGTCGCGTCTTCGGCCTGTCACGTTCCCGCGATTCGGTTGAACGCCCGCGTTTGAGCCCGGCTCCCGCTCGAGGACGGCGCGGCCGGCATTCGCGCCCGACAGCCTATTGCGCGGGCCGTGCTAGACGCAACCATGTTCGATCGGTTCCGCTCGAGCGCCGACGGCGACCCCGACGTCGACTACGCGGCCGCCCGCGAGCGAATGGTCGATACCGTCGCCCACCGGATCGACGACGACCGCGTCCTCGAGGCCCTCGAGGCGGTTCCGCGCCACGAGTTCGTCCCGCCCGATCGGCGGGGCGACGCCTACGCGGACCGCCCGCTGCCGATCGGGGACGGCCAGACCATCAGCGCACCCCACATGGTCGCGGTCATGGCCGACCGGCTCGATCTCGAGCCCGGCGACGAGGTCCTCGAGATCGGCACCGGCTGCGGCTACCACGCCGCGGTCACCGCCGAAATCGTCGGCCCGGAGCACGTCTACAGCGTCGAGTACGGCGAGGAACTCGCCGAGCAGGCCCGCGAACGGCTCGCCGACGCGGGCTACGGCGAGGTTTCGGTTCGCGTCGGCGACGGCCGCAACGGCTGGCCGGAGCACGCGCCCTACGACGCCGCCTACTTCACCTGCGCGACGCGGGAGCTGCCGGATCCAGTCGTCGAGCAGGCCCGTCCCGGCGGCCGCATCCTCGCTCCTGTCGGGACCAGTCACCAGACCCTCGTGCAGGCCGACAAGCGCGCGGACGGGTCGCTCGAGCGGACCGAACACGGCGGCGTTCGGTTCGTGCAGATGCGCGGCTGACGGGCTCGAGTTCGCAGTCGTCGACGCCCGTCGAGGGGTGAAACCGCACGAGAGAGGGCGGGTAGCGCAAGCGGACCATTCATAACCGGCGATCGGATAGCTCGAGTATGGACCCCGCGGTACTCCGGGAAGACATGGTCGACGGCCTCGAGTCCGCCGCGAAGGACGTCCTCCGGGACGAGGCCGTCGCCGTCGCCATGCGCGACGTCCCCCGCCACGAGTTCGTCGACGACGAGCGGGCGGCCTACGCCGATCGCGAACACGAGGCCTTCGGCACCCGCGTGCTCGCCCCCAGCACGGCCGCCCGCATGCTCCAGGCGCTCGACCTTGAGGAAGGCCACTCCGTGCTGATCGTCGGCGTCGGCGTCGGCTACACGGCCGCCGTCGCAGCCGAACTCGTCGGCGAGGCGAACGTCCACGCGATCGACATCGCCCGCCCGCTCGTCTACGAGGCGCGGGGCAACCTCGCGTCGGCCGGCTACGAGGGCGTCCTCGTCGATCGCCGGGACGGCGCCGACGGCCTCCCCGAGTACGCCCCGTTCGACCGCATCCTGCTCGAGGCCGCGGCGGTCGACCCGCCGCGGGCGCTGCTCGCACAGTTGGCCGATGACGGCCGCCTCGTGCTCCCGCGCGGCTCGCAGTCCCAGCGCCTCGAGGTCGTGACGGCCGACGGCGACCGCGACCCGCGCGGCCCCGTCGCCTTCGATCCGCTGCTCGTGGAGGGCGAACAGTCCGGCGCCGTCGAGCGCAACCGGACGGCGCGCGAGGACGTCGAGCACGCCCAGCGCCGCGCGGAGTCGCGCCGGGGCTGGGAACAGGACTGGATCGAATGGGACGAGGCGATCGACTCGCAGTCGCGGCCACGGTAGGCGCTCTCCTCACAGAACGGGTTCACGCGCGTTCGCTCGCGACGCAGCCGCTACGCTCGAGGAGTAGTCGTCCGAAGCAAGTGGGGGTGGGGGATTGGGGGTGGCGATAGCCTATCGCAGATCGCCACTTCTTGGTAGGGGTTGATCGGGGTTAAATATGATCTCTATCTGTTTAGTACTCTCTCGAGATGAGTACTAATTACTTAGAGTCGCCGTCGAACGCCAGCGACACCAGCTTTCGCTGGGCCGCTCGCAGGTGGTAGTGGTAGGTCGGCGCCGACACGGACAGCGTCGCGGCCAGATCCTCCCCGGTGCTCTCGCGGGGCCACTCGAAGAAGCCGCTGTAGTGGGCCGCCTGCAGCGCCTCGAGTTGCTTGTCGGTCAGGCGCTCCTCGAGGTGGGTATCGAGTTGGCGGGCCGAAAGCGTCGTCCGCTCGCGGCGCGCCTCGAGTTCGGTCTCGGGGTAGGCCTCGGCGATCGATTCGACGAGCGACCGCGGCTCGACCCGCTGGGGCAACTCGAGCGTCATGGTCGTCGCGCCGTCCTCGCCGACCGCCGTCCGCAGGGCGACGTCGTACCCCCGCAGCGTCTCGAAGAACGGCGTCGGTTCGACCGTCACCTCGAACAGGGACTCGTCCTCGCCGTCGCTGACGACCGAGACGCTCGCGACCGACGCCTTGTCCGCGACGAGCTCGGGCAACGCCGCCGTCGCGGGCGCGCTGACGAACGTCACGATCTCGTCGCCGCGGTCGATGACGCCCTCGAGCGCGACGCGGCCGTCGACCCGCTCGGTGAGGCGGTTGAGAAGCAGCCGCGGATCCGTACAGCGGAGCTCGAGCTCGAGCCGGCTGTCGGTCAACAGCGCGCGCGTCCGTTCGACCGAGCGGATCGCGTAGCCGATCGTCTCGCCGAGTTCGCCCAGCACGTCGCGCTCGCCGTCGCCGACCGCGTCGACGCCGCCGACGTGGACGACCAGCGCCCCGCGCTGCCGTTCGTCGTCGACAAGCGGCACCGCCAGCACCGTCTGGAAGCCGTAGGTCAGCGCCTCCTTTCGCCGCGGCTCCCAGGCGTCGTCCTCGAGGACGTTCTCGACGACGCAGACGTCGTTCGCCGCGAGGACGCTCTCGACGAATTCGATTTCGGGCGCACACCTCCCGTCGTCCCGCACTCGATCGACGTACGCGGCGTCGACGCCGGCCCACGCGGTCGGCGCGGGCGGTTCGTCGTCGGCCGTCGCGATCCAGGCGAAGCGGTAGCGGTCGGTGTCGGCGAGCCGTTCGCAGACGATCGACTCGATCTCCTCGCGCGTCGCGGCCTGAGCGACGCCGTGGTTGATCTCGCGGACGATCTCGTTGATGTGGTTGAGCCGGGTGAGCTCCTCGTTCTTTCGCGTGAGCGATCGGTCGCGATCCCGGAGCAGCTCCTCCCGCTCGGCGCGGTCGAGCGCCGCTTCGGTGTTGGCCGCCAGGATGTGCAGGAGCTCGGTCATCGTCTCGTCGAACCCGTCGGCGTCCTCGGTCCGCGCGATCAGGACGCCGTGGGTGCCGAGCGGGACGATCAGTTCGCTCCGGCCGCGGTCGGCCGAGGGTGCGGCGTTCGCCTCCGTTTCCGCTTCCGTTTCCGTCTTCACCTCCCGTTCCGCCTCGGCGATCTCGTCGCACTCGAGGTCCTCGTAGTAGGCGCTGTCCCCCTCCGAGAACGCGTCCCAGACCCGGCTGTCGCCGCGTTCCACCGTCGCCGCGGGCTCGGCCAGCCGCTCCGAATCGGTCGCGGCCGCGCGCTCGAGGCGACCGGCCGTCGGTTCGAACGCGTAGGCGACGGCGAGCGGCACGTCCAGGATGTCGCCGGCGGTGTCGACCGCCGACCGGTAGATCTCGCGCTTGCTCTCGGCCCGCATCAGGTCCCGCGTCGTCTCGTGGAGCGTCGTCAGCGTCCGCTCGTAGCGGCGCTCGCTCTCCCGCAGCTCGGTTTCGGTGCGGTACTGGGCGACGGCGTTCGTGATCTGGTTGGCCAGCAGCGTGTACTGCTCGTCGCCGGTCCCCTTCTGGAGGTACTGCGTGACGCCCGCCGCGATCGCCTCGCTGGCGACCTCCTCGGAGCCGCGTCCGGTAAAGAGAATGAACGGGAGATCCGGATCGTCCTCCCGAACCCGCTCAAGGAGTTCGAGGCCGCTCATCGCCGGCATCTCGTAGTCGCTGACGATGCAGTCGATCGCGCGCCGCTCGCGGAGCTCGAGGGCCTCGTCGGCGCTGGTCGCCGGCACGGCGTCGATCGACTCGCGTTCGCGCTCGAGCATCTCGCAGGCAAGCGTCGCGAAGCCGGGCTCGTTGTCGACGACGAGGACGGTGATGGGATTCGTCATATCGGAACAACGTGTAATTCGCGCTCGAATGATGACGCGACCGGCACGTAAGTTGATCGGACGCCGTCTGCTGATCGGCGTGGGGGTGTCCAAACGGTAAAAACGGGAGTAGAAGCGCGAGTAGTGCTGCTGACAGCGTAAGCGACTGGATGCTCGGACGAAAACGCTCGAGTCGACGTCTCGACGCACGATCGATAATGGTATCTCGAGAAGCGCTCGAGGCGGGATTCGAACCACCCGAACGTCGCTCACGATATTTGTTCGTTCTGTCGATCAACTCCCTTTGTGGGGATGTCGTTCAACCTCCTTTGTGGGGAATCGTCCGCTTACGAGTGACGAATAGACGCCTCGCGGTGCTCGTCGACGTTGTTCGCGGAAGAAGACGCCCGAGGCGGGATTTGAACCCGCGTCACGACCGTGACAGGGTCGTATGATGGGCCACTACACCACCCGGGCTTGCAATACGTCGTTTCCCGGTGAGAGACTTAAGGGTTGTGTTTCATCCCCTCGCCGGCGCGTAATTCTCCCGTTCGCATCTGGCGCGTAAATCGGTTCGAAACGGGTCGGCGGCCGGGTCGTTCAGTCGTCGACCGCGACGAGCGACTCTGACTCGGTCGGTCCGTCGTCGGCGTCGGCGTCGGTCTCGGTGTCGAAGTGAGCGGTCAGCGACTGGAGTTCCTCGGCGCGCTCGGAGAGGGATTCGGCGCTGTCGGAGATCTGTGTGATGGCGCTGGTCTGTTCCTCGGCGGCGGCGGAGACGTTCTGCGCCTCGTCGGCGGTCTGTTCGCTGACGGCCGCGATGTCGTCGACCATCGTCGAGACCTCCTGCGCGGAATCCGCTTGGTCGTCGGTCGCGTCGTTGATCGACTGGATGCCGGCGTTCGCGTCGTCGACCGAGTCGACGATCGACTCGAGCGTATCGACGGTGCGGTCGATCGTCTCCCGGCCGTCCGCGATGCCGTCGCGCATCTCGAACATGTCGTCGGCGACGGACTCGGTCGACGCCTCGACGGTCTCGACGAGGTCCTCGACCTCCTCGGTGGCCTCGGCGGTCTCCTCGGCGAGGGACTTGACTTCGTCGGCGACGACCGCGAAGCCGTCGCCGGCGTCTCCGGCGGTGGCGGCCTCGATGGAGGCGTTCAGCGCGAGCATGTTGGTCTCCTCGGCGATCTGATCGATGAGTTCGACGACCTCGCCGATGCGTTCGACCTCCTCCTGGAGGGTCTCCATCTCTGCGGCGGTGTCGACGGCCTTGGACTCGATGCGGTCCATCTGTTCGACGGCGTCGCTCGCGGCTTCCCGCCCCTCCTCGCCCCGTTCGGCGGCCTGGTCGGCCTGTTCGGCGACGGTGTTCGAGGAGGAGGCGATCTCCTCGACGGTCGCCGAGAGGTCGCTCATCTCGGCCGCTGCAGTGGCCAGTTTCTCGTTTTGGGTTTCAGCGCCGGCGGAAATCTCCTCGATGCTCTCGGCGACCTCGCCGCTCGAGGCGCGGATCTCCTCCGTCGAGGCGGTGACCTCGGAGCTCTTCTCGTCGACCTGCCCGGCGACGGTCTGGATGCGCACGACCATCGCCTCGATGTCGGTCAGCATCTCGTTGAACGCCTCGCCGATCTCGGTCATGGCCTGGCTCTCGCTGGCCGTCTCGAGGCGCTGGGTGAGGTCGCCGTCGGCGGCGGCCTCGATCGAGCGCCGGTACTCGTCGGCCTTCTCCTCCAAGTGCTGGCTCAGGGCTTCGGCCTCGGCTTTCGCTTCCTCGGCCTCGGCCTTGGCCTGTTGGGCCTCCGCCTTCGATTCCTCGGCCTGCTCGCGGGCCCGTTCGGCCTCTTTGGCCTGCTGCTCGACTTCCGTCAGTCGCTCCCGCAGCGTGTTCCGAATCCGGTCGAACAGGCCGGCAAGTTGGCCGAACTCGTCGGTTCGGGACCGGTCGATCTCGACCTCGAGATTCCCGTCCTCGATGGCCTCGGCGTAGCCGGTCATCTCTTCGAGGGAGTTGTTGACGTCCCGGGAGATCACTGCGCCGACGGCGACGAAACCGACGAGCGAGATGCCGATCAGCAGTAGAATGTTCCGGGTGACCGCGCTGGCCGTATCGAACACCGCACTCTCCGGCGCGACGACGGTCACGGCCCAGTCTTTCTCCTCGAGCGGGACCGTCGCCACGACGACCTGATCGTCCCCGACGACGTCGTTTTCGGCCGTCACTTGATCGACGCGAGTCTCCGACGTCCCCGTCTGCAGATGGGGCAGTTTCCCGGCCAGGAACGACTCGTTGTGGATCGCGCTGGGCCGTTCGGCGAGCGTGACCCGGCCGCTCGAGGAGACGACCTCGACCTCGCCGCCGTCGACGGGCGACGTGAGGAGCTTGCTGCGCTCCTCGAGATTGACGGTCACGACGATCGCGTGATCCGTCTGTCCCGAGACCGGACTGACGAACCCGAGCCGCTTCTCGCCGTCGGCGTCGTACGGTTCAAACGACCGCACGTCGCCGCTCGTGTTGAACGCGTCTCCGTTGACCGCCCAGGGCCGGGCCATCTGACCGATCAGATCCCCTTCCCGGTTGAACTGCGTACTCACTTCGATCTCGTCGGTCTCCATGTTGTAGTAGTGGATCGCGTGGACGCTGTCCGGCATCGCCTTGAGATACGTCCGCAGCGCCGCCCGGCGTTCGCTCCCCTCCGCGCGGGTGACGTCGACGCTGTTGGAGATTTCCACGGTGTTTTCGCTCCGATCCTGGACGAACTTGTCGATCCCGTCAGCCTCGCGTTCCGCGGCGTTGCGAAGCGTTTCCTCCGCGTTCGATTCGACGCTCGCCTGCGCTTGCGTGAACGCAACGTAGCCGGTCCCGAGCAGGACGACCGTCAGTACGAGAATCGCGACGCCGATCTTGAAGGCGTATCGGCTCCGCACCGTTTCGTATATCCGTCGATGTAGCGACTCGTCCGACGGTTCGTCGCGTGAGGTCTGCATACGTACTCATGTCATATACGATAATTAAGCCTGATGGCCCGGTAGCTGAAATCTCCCGGTAGCGCCGGTCGTACCGACGAGTTCTCTCGGCGGTGCTGGCCGATCGCGACGCCGTCGACCGCACTCGGCACCCGATTGCAGCGCCGACCCGTCGGGAACCCTGCGCCGATCTGACCTGCGTCGATCCGGCGTCGATGGACGCTACCGGAAGTACGCGCCCTCGAGCAGGTGTGAGGAACCGGACCAGTACGATCAGCGCGCTCTCGAACGGCGACGCTGCGGAGAACGGAACGATACTCGAAAAGCGCCCGAGGCGGGATTTGAACCCGCGTCACGACCGTGACAGGGTCGTATGATGGGCCACTACACCACCCGGGCTTGCAATACTCGGTTCCCCGGTGAGAGACTTAAGGGTTCTGTTCCGTATCGACGGCCGCGCAACTCAACTCGAGGCCTTGACTCTCGAGTGGGGGCGTTTCGCGTGTGCCGACGGCGGCCCGTCCCGCGGTCCGCCCGCTCACGACGGTCGCCGACGCCGCGAGTCGCCCGAGATCGCATCTCGACCGCGCGCGTCGGCGCCGACCGCGCCAGAAGTCGCTGGTCGTGTAGGTCGCAGGAGAAAACGCCCGAGGCGGGATTTGAACCCGCGTCACGACCGTGACAGGGTCGTATGATGGGCCACTACACCACCCGGGCTCGCAGTGCTTCCTTGGTCGGTGGACGTATTATGGCTTTCCAATCGATCGCCGTATGGTACGGTGAGCCGCCCCACGTCCGCGGCGCTCGCGCGACGACTCTCCCCGTCGTTTGCGACAACTGGACGCGCCGCTCACGGATCGATCGGCGAGAATCGAAAAGTGCGCCGACCGGGAATTGAACCCGGGCTATGAGCTTGGGAAGCTCATGTCCTACCACTAGACCACCGGCGCATGTCGTCACTTCGTTCCTCGCGCTCCGTAGCTCGCAGTTCCTGCGGAACTGCTCACCACCGGCGCTCGCTTTCGTTGATCGCTCGCACCGTGGATCGCAAATCCGTCGAATTTGCTCACCACCGGCGCACTGCGGTCAGGTAGCTATAGCCACCGATTCCACTTCAACGTAGCGTTCTCGATCAACCGCCGAATCGCCCGCTCGTCCACTTTTTCCGCTCGAGGGGAGGCTATTTGGCACTCCCGTTCGTATTGACGACAAATGCTTGACCTTCGGTTTTCGGACGCGGAACTGGAACGGCGACGCGAGCACATTACGGACTTTATCAGCGAGCGGGTCGACGCTGCGGGGGCCGACGGTGCGGTCCTCGGACTTTCGGGGGGCATCGACAGCACGCTTACCGCCTACCTCGCCGTCGAAGCGCTCGGGCCCGAGAACGTCCACGGGCTCGTCCTCCCCGCACACGTCAGCAGCGAGGGCAACATGAGCGACGCCGAGCGGGTCGCCCAGGAGCTGGACATCGCGTACGACGTCATCGAAATCGAGCCCATCGTCGACGAGATCCTCTCCGCCTATCCCGAAGCCGAGGGCGACCGCGAGGCCGTCGGCAACGCGCGAGCGCGCGTCCGAGCGGTCCTGAACTACCTCGTCGCCAACCACGAGAGCCGACTCGTCGTCGGCACCGGAAACCGAAGCGAGGCCGCCGTCGGCTACTTCACCAAGTACGGCGACGGCGCCGTCGACTGCCACCCGATCGGCAACCTCTACAAGGGACAAGTCCGCCAGCTCGCGCGCCACGTCGGCGTCCCCGAGGAACTGGCCGCCAAGACGGCCACGGCTGAGCTGTGGGCCGACCAGACCGACGAGGACGAACTGGGGATCAGCTACGAGACGCTCGATTCGATCCTCGCGGCCCACGTCGACGGACCGCTGTCGGTCGCCGCGACCGCCCGCCTGCTCGAGGTCGAGGAAGAAACCGTCGAGCGGGTGCGGACGATGTACGAGCGCAGCGAGCACAAACGCAATGTGCCGCCGGCGCCGGAGCCGCTCGACTGAGTTTGGGCGGTCGGTCAGCCGCTCTCGCCGCCGCTACTTCGCCCGCGTTTGCTTCCGCCGCTCGTCCGCGAGCAGGCCGTACCGGTGGGTGGCCCGGTACTCGCCGTCGACGAACTCGGCGTCCGGTGGCGCCCTCTCGCGCGAAGCCGACCGACTCGAGCGTGTGAACGCCGATCGTGCCGACTGGTTCCGAATCACGACGATCAGCAGGGTGATACTGTCGTCGTCGCAGACGACGTTCTCGAAGAACTCGCGTTCTGCGCGCCGGTGACGGGTTTCGCGCGGCCGATCCCGCGCCGGACCCGCGGGTCGTTAATGCGCGTCTGCAGGAACTCGAGGTCGTCCTCCTCGATCGGCCGCAGATCGACGCGCTCTCCGGGGAGAACGGCTATCCCGGGCATCGTCTCGCGTTCTCTCGCACCCACGACCGTACATTGAGGATCGCTATCGTGTCACAGCGACGTGTTCTGATCGCTGTCGCCGATTACGCGGACGTCACGCACGTCGGTTCGCAGGCGGTGGCGATCCGTTCGGCCGGCTGACCACTGGGCGTTTCCAAAGGTCTTTGCCTCCCCCGTCATAACCTCCCGCTAATGGAGACGGCCGACAACTGTCGGCGTGCCGCCCGCGAAGCCGTTGCGGACGTCGAACCACCGCAGTTGCACGATCTCGTCGAATCCGTTCTCGACGGTGCATCGATGGTTCCAGGCGCACTCACCGTCACGAGCGCCGCGATCGCGGCGTCCGGCGCAGCCGGGGCCGGTGCCAGAACCGGGAACGGGACTGGTAGCACTGGAACCGACACCGACGGACCGCTGCCGTCCGCAACCGAACGCTACGCCGCCGAACTCGAGGGCGAACCCGCAGAGAGCGACGCCGACGCGCTCGTCACGCACGCGGCCGGCGTCCAGCTCATCTACGAGGGCCTGCGGCTCACGCGCACGCTGGCCCACGAGGAGCCCTGGCGCGTCGTCGACGACGAGGCCGAGCCCGACGCCGACGCGATCGAGAGCGACCTCGAGATTCTGGCTGCGGACATCCTCGTCTCGCGGGGGTTCTACCTGCTCGCGCGCACCGACGCCGCGGACAAGGCGGTTCGGACGGTCCAGGCGTTCGGCCGCGACCAGACCAGACGCACGGCGGTCGCCGCCGACGGAACCGGCGACCCCGCGGCGATCGACGCCAACCTCGAGCGGGACATCCTCGAGCTCGCCGTCCAGACCGGCGCGGCCGCCGTCGGCTGCTCGCCCTCCACTCGACTGCTCGCGTTCGCCGACGAACTCGCCGCCGACGCCGGCACCGCCTTCCCGCCGGCCGCGGAGTGTCTGGCCGACCTCGACCTCGAGCCGTCGCTCGGCGAGGACTCGTTCGACGACCGCCCGCTCGAGTTCGACGATCGGTCGCTCGAGGACGGCCCGACGGATCGCGCGACGTCGGCGACGGATCCGTAGCCGTCTCGGCCCGGTGTGGTTCGATTTTCAGGTGGTACGCGCTTCAGTAGCGCTCGCTCTCTCGAGTGGCGATCCGTGCCCCGGTACTGAGCCCCACGCCCGATGGCGAATCGAAACCCATAAAGTCGACTCCGGACAACGAAGGAATGCGCGCCTGGGTAGCTTAGCGGTAAAGCGCGTCCTTGGTAAGGACGAGAGCCCGGGTTCAAATCCCGGCCTAGGCTTTTCTCGTCGAACTATTATCGACAGCATTCGTTCCCGACCACTGAGAGGTAGACATACGGTTTAGTGGCCGAACGTTGGACGGGCGGTATGGCCGACGAATCCTCGTTTTCGACATCGACGGCGGACCTCGAGCCCGAGTTCGACCATGACGTCGAGACCGCCCTCGTTACGGGAGCGACCGGCGATGTGGGATCCTGGGTCGTCGACCGCCTCGCCGACCGCGGCACGCACGTCGTCGGCGTCGACCTCGAGCGGCCCAGCGGCGTCCGGGCCAACGCCGACTTTCGGGCCGTGGACCTGACCGAGCAGGCGCCGACCTGGGAGACGATCTGCGAGGTCGACCCCGACGCGGTCGTCCACCTGGCCGCGATTTCGGATCCGCTGGACAACCCCGCGACGCGGGTCTTCGAGAACAACGTAACGAGCACGTACAACGTCCTACAGGCGGCCGGCCGCGAGGGAGTCGACGTCGTCTGGAGTTCCTCGCAGGCGGCCTACGGCGCGCTGTTCGCCGCCGGCGGCTGGCAGCCCGACGCCCTGCCGATCGACGAGGCCCACGAGCAGCGACCCGAAGATTCCTACGGGCTGTCGAAACGCTGCGGCGAGGCGATCGCTCGAGCGACGGCCCGCCGGTACGACGTCTCGGTCACGACGATCCGACCGGCGACGATCTTCACGCCCGAGAAGGCGCGGGCACGGCCGGCGGAGGACGACTCCGATCTGACGACCGTCGAGTCGGGCGGCGACTTCGGCTCCTACGTCGACGTTCGGGACGTGGCCCGGATGGTCGAGGCGGCGCTGGCGGCCGACCGCGACGGCCACGAGGCGTTCCACTGCGTCGCGGACGAGAACTACCTCGGACGCCCGACCGCCGAACTCGTCGAGGCGATCTGCGGCGACCTGCCGGCCGACTGCACCCTCGAGGGGAAGGAGGCGGCGCTCTCGAACGCGAAGGCGGCCGCGATGCTCGGCTGGGAGCCGACGCATTCGTGGCCGGATTCCGGCGCCGATGCCGAGGACGACTCGCAGGGGGAAGCGGGTCCGACCTGGCGCTAACCGGCCAGCGACCGGCCAGCGACCGGTCGCGATCGGACTCGAGTCGCGGATCACATACTGTTAGTGCATGCGGGCGCTACGGCCGGCCGTATCAGTGATCCTCGTCATCTGCGGGCCGCCGGGGGCGGGCAAAACGACGCTGACGAACCGCGTCCGGGAGCGGCTCGAGGCCCGCGAGGTCCCCGTCGCCGTCGAGACCCTCCACTCTGACGACTTCTCGAGTCGGACCTACGAACGGCTGTACGAGCGGGCCCGCGAGGCGACCGCCGATCTCACGCTCGTCGACGGCACCTTCTACCGCCGCGAGTGGCAGACGCAGTTCCGGACGCTCCCCGACGTGCGGTTCGTCCGCGTCACCGCGAGCCTCGAGACCTGCCTCGAGCGCAACCGAACTCGGGCGGATCCGATCGCGGAGCAGGGCGTCCACGTCGTCTACCGCGAGTTCGACGAGCCGGACGCCGAGGTGGCGATCGACACGGACCGGCGGACGATCCCCGAGGCGATCGATCGGGTGCTGACCGCGCTCGAGGAGTGGGGCTGGCTCGACGGGACGGGTAAAACGGACGTCTCGAGGTAGGAGACGGGAGACGGACGGCGCTTATCGGCGAAACTCGAGCAGCGAGGGTTCGTCGGGCCGTTCGGGGACGAGACCGTCGGGCATCACGTCCCAGCCGAGTTCGTCGGTGCCGGGTTCGGCGTCGGTCTTGAACCCCGGTTCGTCGGCCGGTTCCTGCGTTCGATACTCCTCGGGGGGCGCGTCGTGGGCGTAGACGCTCTCGGGGTGGTCGACCGACCAGACGTGCATCATGCAGGGAGTGTGACACGGAATCGAGAGGTCGCCGTCGGCGAACGCCCGTTCGTAGACCTGCTGGTAGTACCACCACGCGGCGCGGCCGGGGAAGCCGGCGTGGTAGTGCCAGGGAGAACAGCGGTCCGGCCGGCTCTCCTGCTCGTCGGCTCCCGGTCCGTCGCTCTCCGAATGCCGGTCGTCAGCACCGTATTCGATCGCGGTCTCCTCCCGCCAGACGGCCTCGTCGCCCTCGTAGACCGGCGGCGGGGGCTCGAGCGCCTCGCCGCTTCCGGTCGCGATGAACATGACGCCGATCGAGCGCCACGACCGGTTGTCGACGAGCACCGACTCCGGTCGCTCGGGATCTAAGACCGCGTCGTCGCCGATGAATTCTGGACTGAGCCAGTGGGACCAGCTATCGTCGCCGTACTCGAGCGTGTCGAAGTAGGGTTTGTACCCCGCGTCGAGCAGCGCGCCCGCGGTCGGATACCGCGTCTCGAGCGACTCCTGAACGGCCTCCCGGAGTGCGACGGTTGCGGGATGGCCGTCGGCGCAGCCCGCCGTCGTCGCGCTCTCACAGTGGCCCATACTCGGCTCGAGGGTGGCCTCGGGGCAGGGCTCGTCGATCGGCAGGGCGTCGAGCGGGCCGCCGTCGCTACCGTCGCCGTCGGCGGCCCGCACGCGTCCGGCTCCGACCGCCGGCAGCGCGAGCGCGCCGCTCGAGGCTTTCAGTACGGCGCGTCGGGTGGGTACCGGCCCGTTCGATCCGTCCGCGTCCGCCGACCCGTCGCTCTCGTCTGCCATGGCAGCGTGTCGCACGCTGCGGACCGCCGTAAAACCGTGTTGCGAGTGAACGCGACAGTACGGTCAGTTGATCGAAGGGGCGGCCGGAGTCGGAATCGCAGCTACTCGAGCCGCGCGCCCGTCCCCGGCCGGTCGAGCCCCGCGAGATCGATCCGGCCGTCGGGCATCGAAACGCCCTCGTAGGGATCCTCGGCGAGCAACAGCGCGCCGTCGAGGTCGGCGTAGTCCAAAAGCGGTGCGAGGTGACAGGCCGCCGCGATCGAGGCGTTCGATTCGGTCATACAGCCAAGCATCACCTCGAGCCCGTGCGCGCGGGCGGTGCTGATCATCCGACAGGCCTCCCGCAGCCCGCCGCACTTCATCAGCTTCAGGTTCGCGATGTCGCAGCGGTCCGCGATCTGCGGGACGTCCTCGAGCGTGACGCAGGACTCGTCGGCCGCGATCGGCAGCGGCGAGCGCTCGTAGACGAACCGCAGTCCCTCGGGATTCTCGGCGGGGACGGGCTGCTCGACGAACTCGAGGTCGTACTCGGCGAGCCGTTCGATCCGGGAGACCGCCTCGCGGGGCGTCCAGGCCTCGTTGGCGTCGACGAACAGGTCGACCTCGGGCGCGACCGAGCGGATCGTCTCGACGATCTCGATATCGCGGTCGGTGCCGAGCTTGACCTTGAGCCGGCCGTAGCCGCGTTCGAGCGCCGTCTCGGTCTTCTCGCGCATCGTCTCGAGGTCGTCGAGCCCGATCGTATAGGAGGTCTCGAGCGTCTCGGCGGGGTCGAGCCCCCAGTACCGGTAGAGGGGCACCTCGAGTCGCGTCGCCACGAGGTCGTGACAGGCGATGCTCACGGCGGTCCGCGCGGCCGGGTTGCGCTCGACCGTCTCGCGCATCCGGCGTTCGATCTGCGCGAGCTGGTGGGGGTCGCCGACCTCCTCGACGACGGCGAGTAGATCGGGTAGGACCGCCTCGACCGTCGCGGCGGTCTCGCCGTAATGCGCGGCGGGGCCGGCGGCGCCGATCCCCGCGTTCCCGTCCCCGTCTTCGATGCGAACCGTCACGACCTCCGTTTCGGAGCGCGTGCCGCGCGAGATGCCGAACGGGTACTCGAGGGGGAGCGCGTGCCGTTCAAAACTCGTCTCGAGGGCGGCGTCGGCCATCGCGGATCAGTCCTCCAGCAGGGCCTCGAGCACCGCGTCGGTGTCGAAGCGGATGACGTCCGTCGCCGGCGCGTCGAGTTCGTCGGCGTACTCGGCGACCGCGTCTTCGGCCGCGTCGTCGTCCTCTATGTCCGAGGTGTTGATCGCGCCGGCGGCGATCTCGGCGTCGCTGACGGGCGCCGCGAGCCCCTCGTAGAGGTCGACGTAGGTCGAGATCGCTGGCAGGTCGAACGACTCGTAGCCGTGGATGGCCTCCTGGCCGGCGTTGTGACAGAGGACGAGCTTGTCGGGCATCGCGCCGTGGAGGATGCCGCAGGTGACCGCCGAGTAGGCGGGGTGGACGATGCTGCCCTGGCCCTCGACGAACAGGTAGTCGTGCTCGTCGCCCTTCTCGAGGATCATCTCCTCGACGGCGCCCGCCGTGAAGTCCGAAATGACGCGGTCGATCGGGTTCCCCCAGCCTTCGATCATGATGCCGGTCTGGCCGGTGGGAATCACGGCGGCGTCGTACCCCGCGTCGCGGGCGTTGCGGGCCAGTTCCATCGTCGTCGTCATCTTCCCGGTCGAGCAGTCGGTGCCGACGGTGAGGATGACCTCGGCGTCGACGTCGCCGGCGACGCCCTCGCTGACGGTCAGATCCTCGGGCGGCTTGCGGACGTCCCGCAGTTCGCAGCCGTGTTCGTCGGCCAGTCGGGCGAACTCCTCGTCCTCAGCGAGGAAGTAGTGCAGCCCCGAGACGATATCGCAGCCGTACTCGAGGGCCGTCCGGACGTCGTCGCGCCAGCTCTCGTCGAACTCGCCGCCGATCGGGGAGATGCCGATCAGCAGGGTGTCGATCTCGTCGGCCGCGAGATCGTCGGTGCCCGTGACGATGGGCGCGTCCTGCACGTCGGGAACGAAGTC
Organism: Halopiger thermotolerans; assembly: GCF_054654555.1. NCBI lineage: Archaea > Methanobacteriati > Methanobacteriota > Halobacteria > Halobacteriales > Natrialbaceae > Halopiger > Halopiger thermotolerans. The sequence continues at coordinate 224,098 of NZ_BAAIEU010000002.1, forward strand.
GGCGACGCGCTTGCCGGCGTTGTCGCGGTCTAACACGGCGGCGACGTCGTAGTCGCCGTACCGGAGCACGCCAAGTGCGGTCTTTGCCCGGTGGGGAAACTTCTCGTGGGCGAGAATCGCGATTGCCATATCGACGAGATGGGCGAGCCGGCACTTAAACCGACGCAATGGCGCCGGAAAGTGACGATCTCCGAATACGTGGTCGTGCCGCCGACCGACTACAGCACCGTCAGCTCGGTCGTCCAGAACGAGTGATGGGCGTCCTCGAGCGCGGACTTCGGATCGCCGGTCGCGTCGACCGCGGCGGTCGCGTCGGGCTCGAGGCCGGGGCCGGATTCGTCGACGAGTGCGTCCACGACGCCGCGCTGACCGACCAGAAAGAGGCGGTCGACGGCCGCTTCGCCGGCGCCGTCGGCGGACCCGGCGCCGACGTACTCCTCGAGGGCCTCCCGGCACCGATCCAGGTGCTCGTCGATCTGCTCGTTGCGAAGTCGCTCGAAGCGGGCCTGCGAGAAGCCGCCCTTGGAGTGGCTCCCCTTCACGTCGCTCTCGAAGCCGCGGTAGTCGACCCGTTCGTCGCCCTCGTAGATCCCGAGCGCGAACAGGTCGGTTCGAACCAGCGCGAGCGCGTGGCGGCCGGTCGGCAGGAACCACTCGCGCTCGAGCGCGAACCGGTCACGCCAGCCCACTTCGCTGTCGTCGGGCAGCACCGGCGGCTCGAGCGCCACCGAGACGATGCCGGCGTCGTCGACGCAGCAGACGCAGGGGGCGGCGTCGGCGAGTAGGGCGGTGCGCTCGCCCAGCAGGTCGGCGAGGTCGCCGTCGAGATCGTCCCGGTCGGCGTCCGCACCGATAACGGTCGTCAGCGCGCCTTCGGCGTCGGTGCGGAACGACTCGAGCCGATCGAGCACCGCCTCGAGGCGCCGTCCGCGGAGCCGCTCGCGCCGTCGGACCGCGACGTCGAGGCCGCCGTCGCCGGTCTCGGTCCGCTCGAGTTCGCCCTCGAGCTGGGCGATCCGGTCCTCGAGCCGGTTGATCTCCTCCTCGGCTTCCTGTCTGGCCCGGGCCGCGTCGGCCCGGCGTTCGGACTCGGCCTCGTAGCGCTCGCGGAGTCGCTCGGTTTCGTCCTCGAGTTCGTCGATGCGCTCCTTGAGTTCGGCGCGGCCGAGCAGCTCGTCGAGGTCGAACATCCGACCGAAAGCGCGAGGTGAGCGCACTTCTAGGTCCCGGTTCCGCCGTCGCCGTCGGCGTCCGCGCCGTCGACCGCGATCGCGCGGTCGATCAGGTGCCGGCGTTCGGATAGCCGTCGGCGTCCGGCACCGTCGACGTCCCCGGCTCCCAGCCGCCGGCGTACTCGAGCAGCTGTCGCGCCCGCTCGCGGCGGGCGAGGAACACCTCGCGCAGGGAGGGCGGGTTTCGGACCTCGGTGCCCTCGAGCAGCGATTCGGGCAGCGCGAGCGTGTTCGCCGGCACGCTCTCGTCGCCGTGGACCGGGAAGTGCCGGGACTCGAGTTTCATCACCAGCGGGGAGTCCAGCGGCTCGAGCCCCTCGCCGCTCGCGTAGACCTCCTCGTTGATCCGCTCGTGTTGCTCACGCTGCATGAGCGCGCGATCCCGATCGGTCGGGGTCACGTAGAGACGACCGAGATAGTAGCTCCGTGAGAACACCTCGAACATGCTAACTATACACACGGGCCGGCAAGATATAACTATTTGCGAACAGATTTAAACCGTATCGCTATCAACGGTCTTTCGCGACGGCTGATCTGTCACCTCACTGATCGAACGGGCGGTTTCTGCGGGCGAAAACGACCGAAAACAGATCGTTACCTGCGCCGTGACGGCCGTCGATTCGATTCGCCTTTCGGCCCGGTCGTTGCGATTCCGTTCCCCGCGCAGATGCCGATCGAACGAGTCTGCGCGCCGATTAAACGTTCACGACGTTTCTCGTTTCGCCGCTGGCGTTCGTAAACGGTCCGAACGAAGCTTCGACTTTTTAGTGGATTCGGCGTAAGGATCGGGCGATGACCTCCACACGGGTAGTCGGCCTTCTCGCCGTGGCCGTCGTCGTCGGACTCGCGGTCGCGCCGGCCGCCACCGGCGCGCTCGCGAGCGCCGCCCCCGACGACGGCGGTGCCGATTCGACGGGGGGTGGCGAACCGAACGCGACCGTCGCGACGTTCATGCAATCGACCGCCGCGGACGCCGAGTACTCGGTCGCCACCGGCGTGTTCGAAGCCCGGTACGAGAGCGCGGACCCCGAGCGCCGCGCCGAAATCGTCGGCGACCAAGTCGGCGACCTCGAGGAGCGACTCGCGACGCTCGAGGCCGAACGCGAGCGACTCCGGACCGCGGACAACCGAACCGGCGCGTATCGGGCGAAGATGACCAGGCTGGCGGTCGAAATCTCGGCGCTCGAGCGCTCGATCGAGCGAACCGAGCCCCGTGCCGCCGAAACCGGAGTCGACGACGGCCGCCTCGCGAGGCTTCGGGCGAACGCGTCCGCGCTCGCCGCCGCCGACGACGTCGCGGCGGCGTCGCGGGAGATTCCCGGGCTGGAGCGCCGGTCTGGCGGCCCGTCAGCCGATCGCGGCCCGAATGCGCCCGGTCCGGACGCTTCAGGCGCTGCCAACGGCGGCCCGCCGGCGCAGGCGGCGAGCAACCAGACGCCGCCGGGACAGGCCGGTAATCAGACGCCGCCCGGACAGGCGGGTGCCCAGACGCCCGGCAATCAGGGATCGCCGGGTCATGCCGGCGACGGAGCGGCACCCGGCGGAGACGGGAGTCCTCCGAACGACAGCAAGTCTAACAACGGAAACTCGGAAAAGGGCAACCCGAACAGCGGAAACCCGGACAACGGGAACTCGAGCGGCGAGGGAAACGGGTCCGGCACTGACGCCTCGACCGACAACGGCCCCGACCACGAGCGCGAACGGTCGACCTCCGGGAGCGGGACGGGAACTGACGACGGGGCGTCCGATTCTTCGAACCCGTCGAACGGGGGCGGTGGAAACGGTGCCGACGGCGGCAACGGCGGCACCGCCGGTAACGGTAGCAACGGCGAGAACACCGGAACCAACGCCGACGACGAAACCGCCACCAACGACAACGGCGGCGGTAACGACGGTACCGGGAAGGCCAACGGAAACCGAGACGCCCGGTAGCGTCGTTCGACCGCGCTCGTCCCCGATATCGGCCGCCACGGGCGACCGGTTTGAACCCCGCCCCGGAACGAGCAGACACCCTTTTCAGCGCCGACGTCATACGCTCCGCCGATGGACTCCGCCGCGCTGTTGGACTTACTGGGGAACGAAAACCGCCGGCGAATCCTCCGGTTACTCGCCCGCAAACCTTGCTACGTAACCGAGATCTCGGAGTACCTCGGAGTGAGTCCGAAAGCGGTCATCGAACACCTCCGCAAGCTCGAGGACGCGGGACTGATCGAGAGCCGCGTCGACGAGCAGCGCCGCAAGTACTTTCACATCGCCCGGAACGTCCGCCTCGAGGTGAACGTCTCCCCTTACGGGTTCGCGAGCAAGAGCGCCTATCCCGCCAACAGTAGCTTCGACATCACGACCTGTCGCCACCTCTCGCTGGACGTTTCCTGGGACGACACCGACGACTTAGACGAGTTGCTGCACGCGCTCGAGGACCTCGAGCAACTGGAGAACGAACTGTCGCTCGCACAGCGGTGGGTGCAGGGACGGCTCTGCGACGTGCTCGACCAGATTTCGGAGAACGTCGGCGCCGGCCCCGAGAGCCGGATCTACGCGGATCTGCTGGCGAGCATCCGATCCGAGCCCAAGTCGGTCGGCGACCTGAGCGAGGAGGTCGACGCGCCCCGGGAGATCGTCGCGGAACTGCTCGAGTCGATGGCCGACGAGGGGATCGTCCGGCGGACGGAACGCGGCTGGGAGCTGACGACGGACGCGTGACGTCCACGCGGATTGCGGAGTCGCTGTAGCTCTACTGCGGATCGGTAGCACGTCATCAATGTCGCGACCACGGTCCTGGCGAGCGAGTCGGCTGCTTAATTATTCGATGTCGCGCGCGAGCCCGTCGCGCAGGTCGCGACCGAAGTAGTACCCCGCGAGCGAGGCGACCAGTCCGACCGCCGCACCGACGGCGAGGACGGCCTGCGCCGAGCCCGCGACCGCGAAGAACGCGTGGGTGACCAGCGACGAGACCGCGCCGACCGAGATCCCGGCGACGGTCGTCTCGAGGTAGCGGCGTTTCGACGCCAGCAGGCCGACGAGGAAGGCGGTCGCGAACATACCGATCATCCGGCCGGCGACGGGGAGCACCGTCCAGCCGGCCAGCAGTCCGGCGCCCAGAATCGCCAGCATCGCCAGGAATCCCTTCGGCGAGAAGTACTGGCCGGGCGAGAGCGAGGGCGTGAGCCGGTCGCGGAGCGACGACCGTCGGCCGGCAGCCGTCCGCGAGGACGACCCGCTGAACGAGAACGGCCACCACGACCGTCCCGAGTCCGCGTCCGCGTTCGCGGTCACACTCGGTTCCCCACGCTCCGGCGGATCCTCGAGCGAGCCTGGGCCCGGGTCCGACCCGGAGACGGACGAGGGGGCGCCGGCGGAGTCCGCGCTCGAGCCGGTCTCGGGCTCGGTTCCACGCCCGTTCCCGCCGCCGGTCTCCTCGAGCAGTCGCCCCGTCTCCTCGAGGACGTCCGCGGGCGAGCGGGCGTCCGCGTCCTCGTCCCGGCGGCTCTCGGTGACCTCGTCCGAACGGTCGCTCATATGACACTCCACGGTCGCCGAGGTCATGGACCTTTCCCCGCGTGTCCGATCGCGGAACCGGCTCGAGACGGAATCGTGGGCGCAGTTCCTCGGGAGCGAGCCCAGCGGACGTAATACCACTTTATCACCGATGCGCTTGTAGCGATTCGGGTGAACGTCGAACTGATCGCGATGGGCGTCCTCGCGATCGCGCTCGGAGTGGGGGTGCTTTCGCTCGCACGGCGGCTCTATCCGCGTCTCGCGTTCGAGGCGGACACGATGGAGACGATCCGGCTGCTGACGGCCCTGATCGTCGGCGTCCTCGTTCTGACCGGCCTCGGGCTGATCGCGGTCGGAGTCGTCGCGCCGTCGACGGCGGCGCAGGTGTCCGGATCGCTCTCGCCGAACTGACCGTCCCGTCGGGCCGGCCGCGACGGGAACGGAACAGAACGGGACGGAAAGCGTGCCTTCAAGTCCGACGGCGCGCAACACTGGCGCATGAATCCAGGCGATCGCGTTCGGGTCGACCGCGAAGATCGCACGTACGAAGGCGTCGTGCTCCCCTCGAGCACGGACGACCACCTCGTGGTGAAACTCGAGGGCGGCTACAACGTCGGGGTCGACCGCGACGAGGCCGCAGTCGAGGTGCTCGCGGAGGACGTCTACGAGATCGACGGCACCGACTCCGTCGGCGGCGACGACGAGGAGGAACCCTCCGAGATCGAGTTCGACGACGACCTGCCGACGATCTCGCTGATCTCGACCGGCGGGACGATCGCCTCGACCGTCGACTACCGCACCGGCGCCGTCACGGCGCAGTTCGACGCCGAGGACGTCCTGCGGGCCGTCCCCGACCTCGCCGGCCGCGCGAACTACCGCGGCCGCGTCGTCGCCAACATCCTCTCTGAGAACATGGAGCCGCCGATCTGGCGGGAGCTCGCCGAGGCGGTCCACGAGGAGATCGAAGCCGGGGCCGACGGCGTCGTCGTCATGCACGGCACCGACACGATGCAGTACTCCGCCGCCGCGCTCGCCTTTATGCTCGAGACGCCCGTCCCGATCGTCTTCACGGGCAGCCAGCGCTCGGCGGACCGGCCGTCCTCCGACAACGTGATGAACGCCGTCTCGGCCGTCGAGGCCGCCAAGAGCGACTGCGCCGAGGTGTTGGTCTGCATGCACGCCTCCGAGAGCGACGACGTCTGCGCGCTCCACCGGGGCACCCGCGTCCGGAAGAACCACACCTCCCGACGGGACGCCTTCGAGACGATCGGCGCGGAGCCGCTCGGTACCGTCGACTACGAAACCGAGGAAATCGAGTTCCGCCGCGACTACCAGGAGCGCGGCGAAGCCGACCTCGCCATCGAACCCGAACTCGAGGACGACGTCGAACTCCTGAAGTTCACGCCGGGCATGGATCCGCAATTCCTCGACGTCGTCGAGGGCAGCGAGGGCCTGATCATCGAGGGTACCGGCCTCGGGCACGTCCACACCGACCTCATCCCCCGCATCGAGGAGTTGATCGCGGACGGGACGACCGTGGTGATGACGAGCCAGTGTCTCGAGGGTCGGGTCTGCGACCGCGTCTACGACACCGGGCGCGACCTGCTCGAGGCCGGCGTCATCGAAGCCGGCGACACGCTGCCCGGCACCGCGAAGGTCAAGCTGATGTGGGCGCTCGCGAACAGCGAAGACGTCGAGGAGGCGATGGGCACGTCCCTCGCTGGCGAACTGCAGGAGCGGTCCGTCCCCTGGGAGTAACCCTCGCTTCTGTGCCCGTCGCTGGCCGTCTCGAGCACCCCAAACCGCTATGAACGTACGTAGAGCGACACACGCCGATTACGAGGCCGTCGCCGACTTCACGAGCGACATCTGGCCAGATCGTGGCGGCGACTACATCCCGCGGATCTACCACGACTGGCTCGAGGACGAACCTGGCCAGGGCAAGAAGACCTTCCTCGCCGAAATCGACGGCGAGGCCGTCGGGATCGTCCAGGCGGTGATGCTCTCGGCGGACGAGGCCTGGTTCCAGGGGATGCGCGTCGCCGCCGAGCACCGCCGCGAGGGTGTGAGTACCCGGCTTAACGAAGCCTGTTTCGACTGGGCCCGCGAACGCGGCGCGACGGTCGGCCGGGTCATGATCTTCTCGTGGAACGCCGCCTCGTTCGGCGCGGCGCGGGCCAACGGCTACGAGCCGATCGCCGAGTTCCGGTTCGCGCGGCCGGATCCCGCGGCCGACGCCGATCTCGACGCGGACTCGGACGGCTATCGCGTCTCGAGCGACCCGACGGCCGCGTGGCGCTACTGGACCCACAGCGACGCCCGCGAACGGCTGGACGGGCTCGGGCTCGCCCCCGAGGAGTCGTGGGCGGTCCGGGAACTGACGCCCGCCGATTTCGACCGCTTGGCCGATGAGAGCGCCGTCTTCGCGGTCGAAGGTGAGGACGGACTCGCGGGCGCCGCGTACCGGTCGAGAACGTACGAGCGCGAGATCCACTCGGCTGACGACGATGAGAATGACGACGACTCGAGCGCTGACGCCGACCCCGAAACGGAGACCTGGGCCGAGTACGGCGTCGGTGCGTGGGACAACGTCGACGCCGCGCGGGCGCTGTTCGCCGCGATCGCCCGCGATGCGGCCGACTGCGGCGCCGACGAGACGCGCGTGCTCGTTCCCGAGACGCCCCGCTACGTCACCGACGCCCCCTACGCCGGCGTCGACGTCTCCGAGGAACCGGACTTCGTGCTCGGCATCGATCTGACGACCTGACGAACCGATCCCGTCGACGCGTTACCCGCCGCTGACCGGCGGGAACAGCGCCAGTTCGTCGCCCTCCTCGAGTTCCGTCTCGAGGCCGTCCTCCTCGCGGACGTTCGTGCCGTTTCGGAGGACGTTGATCTGGGACCGGAGGTCGTCGCCCTCCTCGTCGAGCACGCGGCCCTCGAGTTCGGGGTGGTCGACCAACAGCGCGTCCAGCGCGTCCCCGACGGTGTCGCCGGGTGCCGTCTCGACGGTTACGTGCTTGTCGCCCGCCCGCTCGGCGAGGTCGGCGAAGAGCTTCCACTCGGTTACCGTGGTCATACGTGCCGGTATCGGTGCCGGCGGCAAGTAGCTACCGCTCCGCGGGACGGTGCGTCGGTCCGGTCGAGTGCGTCAGTCCGATCGAGTCGGATCGCCCGTTTGCTCGGCCGTCCGCGCTCGATCCTGGCCCCCGCTTCGGGATCGATTCCGCTCGCCGCGGTCGTCGTCGCCGTCATCGCCACCGTCGCCACCGCTGCCGCCGTCGGCGGTCCGCTCGGTCTCCGCGATGCGCCGCAGCGCGTCCGGTCGCCCCAGCACGTAGGCAGTGTCGCCGGCCTCGAGCCGGACGTCGTCGTCGGGCAGCGCGATCGGCTCGCCGTCGTCGCCCGCGCCCGCTCGGTCGCCCCGCTCGATCGCGACCACCAGCACCGGCAGCGAGCCGACCGTCTCTCCCGCGAGCCTGCTGTCGGAATCGACGGCGAGCGTCGTCACGGTGTCGTTGGCCGCCCGGAGCAGGGAGACGAGTTCCCGATCCGTCCCGGGGGTGTCCGGGCGGGTGACGAGCCGGTAGGTTCGGTCGGGCTCGAGCGCGGCGGCGTCGTCGGCGTCGACCGCGACGGTGGCGACGTCGCCGGCGGTCGCCCGGAGTTCGCCTTCGGCGAGCCGTCGCATGGGGTCGCTGGCGCCGCCGTCGCCACCGTCACCGCCGTCACCGCTTCCGCCCCCGCCGTCGCGACCCCAGATTCGAACCGTGTCGCCCGGACTCGCGTCCGGCGCGGGATCGCTTCGGAACGCGACGGCGACGGTCCCGGGCGCGAGCGTCGGTCCGATCCCCGCCGGCCGGCTCCCAACCCCGAGGTACTCGATTGTTCTGTCGGGGCCGAGTTCGACCTCCGCGTAGCCGATGCCGTAATCGCGCTCGAGGCGGTCGACCAGCCGCTCGCGGAGCCGGTCGGCGGGCAGCCGGCGCGGGAAGATGAAGGTCTCGCCGGCCAGCTCGGCCTTCGTCGCCTCGTCGACGGGGTCGTAGCCGTCGACGTCCTCTATCTCCGCCGGGAGTTCGACGCTGACGACCCGGCCCGCCGACCGGAGGAGTTGACCGACGTCGTCGATCGTCTGCGGCGCGGTGACCGAAAAGACCTCGCGCGCGAGGTAGTCGCCCGCCCGCCGGCCGGCGTCGGCGGTGATCGCGCTCGCGGTGAAGGCGCCGATCGTGACGGCCGCCGTTTCGACCTCGAGCATGTTCGACTGGCCGAGGATCGCGTCCTGCAGCGCCGACTGGGTGTTCAACAGGAGCGCGACGGGCGAGATGGCGAGCAGGATCGCGACCCCGTCGGGGATCTCCTCGGCGCTGTACCAGCGAAAGACGATCGCGGCCACCGCGGCCGTTCCCCCAGCCAGAAGGCTGAACGAGAGGATCTGGACGAGTACCTCCAGGACGCCTTCGGAGAGCAGCGCCTCGAGTTGCGACTGCCACTCGGACTGCAGGGCTGCGAGCGGGCCGCCCACCGCGCCGATCATCGCGCACCACCTCCGTTCTCGAGCACCGCGTCGACGAGCCCTTCGGGGCCGACCACGAACGCCTCGTCGCCGACCTCGAGGCGGCGCTCGAGGCCGGGCGCGAACACCCAGCCGCGGCGACGGCCCTCCGTGTCGCTCTCGCGACGGCGGGCCGCCAGGATCGTCACCTCGGGATTGGCGTGGATCTCCTCGGCGGCTTCGGGGACGTCGACGGTGAGCCGCCGGATCGCGTAGCCGGCGCGTCTGACCAGCGCGAACGCCTCGAACTCGTGGCTCGTGCCCCGCGAACGGACGATCAGCCGCTGGCGATCGGCCTCGAGCAGCGGTTTCACGTCCCGTCGCGGGACGGCGACGGTGACCCGCCCCGGGCCGCCGGCGGTCGATCGGTTCGGCTTCGGCGCGGCGGGCGCGGCCGCGAGCGGTTCTCCCCCGTCCGGAACGGCGGCGTCCGCGTCGGCAGCGGCCTCGGCAGCCGCGGCCGCGTCGGCGCGCTCGTCGTCGATCTCGCTGCGGACGCTGAGCACGGTGCCGGTCGTCGAGCGATCGTTCGCGCGGACCGTCACCCGGTCGCCGCGGGCCAGTCCCGTCGGCACCAGCGTCGTTAGCGAGAGGGCGCGCTGGCCCGCCGGCACGCGCCGCGAGAGCCCGCCGGAGGGCGGGGCCGCCGCGATCGTCGCCCGCGCCTGTTCGTCGAGGGTCACGTCGACGTCCCCGAGTTCGAGGTCCGTCCGGAGCCGCTCCTCGAGGCGCGTCTCGAGTTCCGACAGCGGGAGGTCGGCGGGGAGCTTCCACGAGCCGTCCTTGATCGTCGCCCGAAGCTCGGGCGACAGCGGCGGGTACCCCTCCATGTCGCGGATCTCGCCGGTCGGTCGGATCGTGACCTGCCCCATCGTGCCGACGAGTTCGACCACGTCGGCCGACAGCGTCCGCTGGCGGAGCGACCGAAAGGAGAGGTGGTGCGGCAAGGTTGCGCCGAGCCTGTCGCCCTGGCTGTGGGCGTACAGCGAGAGCATGAGGACGACGAGGACCGCGACCAGCAGCCGGGGCGACTGGGCGATCGTCGGTTCGATCAGTCCCATGAGCCCGCCCTGCACGCTGGCGATCGACAGCGAGAGCACGACGACACCGAACCCGGGCAGCGTCACGCCGGTGAAGTATCGGACGAGAAATCCGAGCGATCCGGCTGCGAGTGCGGGAACGATACCGGTGAGGAGACCGAGGTAGATGCCGAGCAAGATTTCGACCGGAAGCGCCATTGGTGGCATCTGAACCGGATCGGTTAAACCAGTACCGACGTCGGCGGGCGTCGCCGTCGCCCGCCGCTCGAGTGGAGTTCTGTCGCCGCTCTGTCAACATTCGCGCCGGCCGCGGCTCGAGACGGAGACGTTTAACTGACCCCGACGCGGATCGGTGGACATGGTCGACGACGGGTCGGTACGCGATCGCCTGCCCCAGAACTGGCGCCGCCGCCTCTCGCTCCGGGTGACGATCGTCCTCGCGCTGACCGTCGCCGTGCTCTCGGTCGCGACGGCCCTCGTCAACATTCAGACGAACGCCGTCGGCGGGCCGCTCGCCGAGTACGTTCCTGAGGCGATCCAAAGCGCCGCGGCCTTCACCGGCGCGCTGACCGGCTTCCTGATGCTCGGCAGCGCGCTCGCGCTCCGCCGAGGGCTGCGCGCGGGCTGGTGGGCGACGCTGCTGTTGCTCCCGCTGACCGCCGCGCAGGGGTTGCTCCAGTCGAGCCGGTACTCGTTCCCGCTCGTCGTGCTCTCGCTGGTGGCGATTCCCGTCCTCCTGGTCAGCCGCAGGCGCTTTACCAACTCCCTGTCGCTGAGCACGACGCAGATCGCCGCCGCCTTCGCCCTGCTCGGCGTGCAGGCGTACGGGACCATCGGCGCCTACGCGCTCCGCGAGGACTTCGAGGGCGTCGCGACCATCCTCGACGCCTTCTACTTCACGCTGATCACCTCGAGTACGGTCGGCTACGGCGACATCACGCCCGATCAGGGCTCGACCGAGGCGATGCTGTTTACGATGTCCGTGCTGGTACTGGGCGTGGCCAGCTTCGGTATCGCCATCGGGGCGCTGGTCGGCCCGGCGATCCAGGCCCGCATCACCAAGACGCTCGGACGCATGACCGATTCACAACTCGAACTGCTCGAGGATCACCTCCTCGTGCTCGGCTACGGCGAACTGACGGAACCGATCGTCGACGAACTCGCGGCCAACGACCGGGAGTTCGTCGTCGTAACTACCGACGCCGCGGCGGACGAACTCGCGGATCGCGACGTGCCGGTCGTCGTCGGCGATCCCAGCGACGAGTCGCCGCTGGAACGGGCGAAGATCGAGCGGGCGTCGGGCATCCTCGTCGCCACCAACGAGGACGCCCGGGACGCGCTGACGATCCTCACCGCGCGGCAACTCGCGCCGGAGACCCGCATCGTCGCCGCGGCGACGGACCGGGAGAACACGAAGAAACTCGAGCACGCCGGCGCGGACGCGGTGATCAGCCCGGCGCTGCTGGGCGGCCATCTGCTGGTGCGCTCGGCGCTGGGCGGCGACGACACCGAACTGATCGACCGGATTCTCGAGAACGAGTAGCGCGAGTAGCGCGGGCCCTACCGCTAGCGGCGCCGACCGCGGTGGACGATCGCCACGTCGGCCTCGAGGTCGCTGACCTTCTCGAACGTCGGCGGCGAGACGAACCGCGAGGCGGCCGACCGGTCGGTGCTCGAGCCGAGGAAGACCACGTCGTACTGCGAGTCGACACGCGAGAGGTACTGTGCGACGGGTTCGGTGACGACGTGGGTGTCGAAGCGACCGTCGAAGGCGTCGACGAGGTTCGCCAGCGTGTTCTCGGCCCTGCGGCGTCGGGATTCGCGCTTGATGCACGTACAGACGCCGACCGGTCGGGTCCGGCCGGCCAGTCGCAGGGCGAAGTCGACCATCGCGCGGGCGGTGTCGCCGGCGCCGCGAACCGGAACCAGCACCTGTTGCCACCGCTCGCGGTCGTCGCTCGCGCGGAAGGCGATGACGTCGATCTCGCTGTCGAACAGCCGCCGGATGAACGGCGAGAGGCCGCCGCTGTCGTCCTCCGCGTAGGGGGTGACGATGAGATCGCAGTTCTGTGCCCTGGCGGTTTGAAGGACCAGTCGCGCCGACGGATCGGCGCGGTCGTCGCCGGCGACGATGACCTCGCAGGGGACGTCGTACTGCGACTCGAGGTCGCTCGCGAACCGTTCGATCGCGTCGACGGTTTCGGCCGTGCGGTCGTCAGGGGCGTCGGGGGCGTCGGCGGATTCGGCCGTCTTCTCGTCACCCGACTCCGTGTGGACCGTCTCGAAGAGCACGACTTTCCCCGCCTCGTGCGCGCCGGCCAGTTCCGCCGCGAAGCGGGCGACGGTCGCCGGATCCACGCCGTCAGCTCCGCAGCCGTCGCTCATCGGGACGAGCACGTGGTCGTCGCCGCTGGTCGTCTGGTAGAGGTACCGGGCCCGCTGCTCGTAGAACCGATCGCGCCAGACGACGAAGGCGCCGGCGACGAACGAACTCGAGACGACGATCCCGAGCACGTAGGCCAGTTGCGCGTTCCCGGTCACGAGCACTAGCAAGGCGGTCGAGAACGCGGTCGGTTCCTCGAAGTCGAGCGCCCAGGTGACTGCGCCGGTAAAGAAGATGGCGAGCGCCGCGCCGGCGGCGCTGACGGTACCGCTGTGGAGACTCGCCGCGTCGGCGACCGCGAGCGCGGCCCAGCCACAGCATGCGCCGACGGTCATGCCACCGACGAACGTCCACGGGTCCGAGTACCGGCCCTCTGGATCGGCAAAGAGGGTGTACGTTCCCGAGGCCAGCGGCGGGAACAGCAGGAACGACACGATCGGCGTCACGTTCGAGAACCAGGTGACGGCCCCGATGAGCAGCGGGACGAAGACGAGCACCGAGAGGTGCAACAGGTTCCCCGTCCGTTCGATCCAGCGCAGGACGGCGTCGAGTTCGCGCCGCTCGAGGCGGCGCAGCCGTCGTCCGAGCGCGGTCAGTCGCGCTCGCAACGTCTCGAGCATCGTCTACGATGCGTCATCACGGTCCCGGAGGAAAACTGTTGGTCCGACTGCGAGTACGGTGTCGTCGTACCGGAACGAGCCGCCGGTCGCGTCCGCGAAACGTTGTAACGCAAATACTCACAACAGGTATAAACCGTGTCTCGTGGTAGCCGTTCTACCGGGGGTCCCACCGCACCGTGAGTTCCGTTCGTATTCAGCACCGCTTCGATTGGACGCGGACGTCGCCGAGCGCCGCTATCATCGCCGTGATCGCCGTCATCGAAAACGTCGATCCGATGCGGCTCGATCTCGTGCTCTACGACTATGTCGACCCCGGGGCGCTCGACACGCTGGTCGGTGACGGAACTCCGATCACGCTCTCGTTCCGGATCGAGCGGTATCACGTCACGATCGACGGTAACGAGCTTACCGTTCGGGGCGAGTGAGGAGAGTAGCGGCGCGCGTCGGCCGCGGGTTCCGGGACCGGTCACTTCCCGGGGTCGTCGACGACGGCCAGTCCCGACGACACCAGTCGGCGCAGCAGGACGACGATTCCGTTTCTGAGTCCGGCGGCGAAAATCGCCTGCTCGGTGGTCTCCGACGTGTCCGTGTCCGGATAGTACGAACTGATCAGTAGCTGGGTCCGATCGACGAGGAGGATCCGACTGATGGCGATCTCCTTGTCGGTCGATCGACCGTGCAGCCAGTTGAGTTCGGTCTCGAACACGCGCGCGTCGGGAAACTCCTCGTCCAGCCGCTCGGTAATCGCCTCGGTCTGCCCGCCGAGCAGTATCGAGACGTCCCGATCGTCAGCCTCGGCGAGGACGGAAAGGAGCCGCTCCGAGAGGATCTCCTCCTCGACGACCAGTAGCGCGATTTCGGAGTCGGCGTTCTCGATGAGGTCGATCGTCCGCGATTCGATCGCGTCGTGTCCGGTTAGCGACCACACCTCCTGAATCTCGTCCTCGTCCGACTCCGTCTCCCGGTATTCGACGCGCTCGAGGTACGACTCGAGCGTGTCGATCCGATCGTCGTACTTCTGCTGGAGGGTTCGCGTCGCCTCGTCGACCCCGACGGAGCGATACTGCTGGGGGTTGGTGTGTTGCACTTCGACCAGCCCCTTGGACTCGAGGACGCGGACGGCGTCGTAGACGCGCGTCCGCGGCACCTCGGAGACTTCGTGTATCTCCTTTGCCGTTCCCGAAGAGAGCTGGGTCAACGCCATAAAACAGCGCGCTTCGTACTCTTGGAGACCGAGATCCTGCAGTAGACTAACCGCTTCTGAAATCGTGTCGTCCTTTGTCATGGCCCAACCACGCGTCCGGATAGCCGAACAGGCGGAATACGAAGTCGGGGTGGAAAAGGATTCGTGTCTCTCCGACCGATTTCGCTGCCGCCGGCGTGCGGATTCCGACCGCTTCCGCTGTCGTGCGGCGTAACGGGAGCAGCGGAACCGTTTGCCGCGCCGGAATACTCTGTTCACTCAGATAATCACACAACCTTCTTGATGCTACATTTGGTAGGTGATGGTGGCGCATTCGTACTGCCCAACCACGCGAATGTGCCAACTGCCACTTTCCAGTGGCAGTTTCTGCGTGACGAGGCACTGTCCGCCTAGTGTAGCACGAAGTGATGGCCGTCTTCACCCGCGGTGAACCGCAAATCCGCGACTGCCGTCGAGCAGAAAGCGACCCGCGATACCTTACAGGAGTTCGATTGGGAGTTCCTCGCGGTGACTGTCGAGATACTCGAGGAGCGGCTCGATCTCCTCGAACCGGGGCCCCTTCGTGACGACCTGTTCGTCCCGGTCCCAGTCGATGAAACCGTCGGCGTCCAGTTTCGGGAGATGGAGGTGGTGTTTGGCCATCATGTCCGCTTCGGATTCGGGAATCGACCACGGCACGCCGGACAGTTCCTCGACCTGTTGTGGATTGTGATCCAGCAGCGCGAACAGCAGTCGCCGCCGTTGCACAGCAGTCAGCGCATCGAATACCTCGTCCGCCGTCTTCTCCCCGTTCATGCCACCCCATAGCACTCGAGGCCGGTTAACCCTGCAAGATTTTCACTCGTCAGTGTTGTTTTGATGAACTGAGTGACACCCGTTCGAATCGATCGGAAACGGACTGCTGGCTATCGATTCTCGTCCGTCGATACCGGTGCACCCTCGAGAATCGCCACACCGCTCGAGGCCCCGATCCGTTCGGCGCCGGCCTCGAGCATGCTGATGGCCTCGTCGTAGCTGCCGATGCCGCCGCTGGCCTTGACGGGGAGGTACTCGCTCATGAGTTCGACGTCCGCGACGGTGGCGCCGCCGTCCGCGAACCCCGTGGACGTCTTGACCATTTCCGCGTCGGCCGCGACGGCGGCCTCGCATGCGCGGTGTTTCTCCGCGTCGGTCAACAGCGCGGTCTCGATGATGACCTTGACTGGGATCGGCACCGCGGCGACGATCTCGGCGAGTTCGGCGCGGACGACGTCGTCCTCGCCGGCTTTGAGCCGTCCGACGTTGACGACGACGTCGAGTTCGTCCGCGCCGGCCTGCCAGGCGCGGACGCCTTCGCGGCGCTTGAGTTCGGGTTCGTTCTGGCCGTGCGGGAAGCCGATCACCGTCGCGAGGGTCACGTCGGGCGCGTAGTCGGCGGCCTCCGCGACGGCGTAGGGCGGAATGCAGGCGTTCATGCCGTACTCGGCGGCCTCGTCGAGCACCGTCCGAACGTCCGCGGTCGTCGTCTCCGGGCCGAGGACGGTGTGATCGATCAGCGGGGCGAGTTCGCTGCGGTCCATAGCGGGACCGACTCGCTGGATAGGCAAAAACCCGCCCGTTCCCTTTTGGTCCGGCGGGCGCAAGGCGAGGGTATGGACTCGGAGCAGCCCGACACCGACGTCGCTATCGATCCGGCCGTCGCGGAGACCGCGGACGACATCGCGGAGATGCACATCCGCGGCGCCGCCACCATCGCCGACGCGGCCGCGGCGGCGCTGGCCACGCAGGCCGAGCGCTCCGAGGCGGAGACGCCGGCCGCCTTCCGCGAGCAGTTGCGGGCCGCCGCCCGGACCCTCTACGAGACCCGCCCGACCGCGGTCAGCCTCCCGAACGCCCTGCGGTACGTGCTGCGGGGGATGGAGGGCGAGACCGTCTCCGAACTGCGGGCGTCGACGACCGCCCGCGCCGCCGAGTTCCGGGACGACCTGGAGCAGGCCCAGGCCACCCTCGGCGAGATCGGCGCCAACCGCCTGCGCGACGGCGACGTCGTGATGACCCACTGCCACTCGACGGACGCCCTCTCCTGCATCGAGGCCGCCCTCGAGGACGGCAAGCACGTCGAGGCGATCGTCAAGGAAACGCGGCCCCGGAAGCAGGGCCACATCACGGCCCGCCAGTTGCGCGAGCTGGGCGTCCCGGTGACGCTGATCGTCGACAACGCGGCCCGCCGGTATCTGGACGACGCGGATCACGTGCTGGTCGGCGCGGACAGCATCGCCGCCGACGGCAGCGTCATCAACAAGATCGGCACCAGCGGGCTGGCGGTCAACGCCCGCGAGCGCGGCGTGCCGGTGATGGTCGCGGCCCAGACGATCAAGCTCCACCCGGACACGATGACCGGTCACACCGTCGCGATCGAGATGCGCGACGAGCAGGAGGTGCTGTCCGAGGACGAGCGGGCCGAGATCGTCGCCGCGGCCGACTCCGCGACCGACGCCGCGGACTCGAGCCGCGATCCGAACGCGGAGCGACCGCGCGACGACGGCCTCACCGTCGAGAACCCCGCCTTCGACGTGACTCCGCCCCGGCACGTCGACGCGATCGTCACCGAACGCGGTCAGTTCCCGCCCGAGAGCATCGTGACGCTGATGCGGGAGCTGTTCGGCGAGACGACCGACGAGCCCTGGGAGCGCTGACGGCGGGGTCGACGTCGGACCGGCCGCCGTCGCACCGACGCCGACGGCGGTACCGCCGACCGCCACGGCCGCCGACAGTCCGACGGCGCTGACAGTCGTCAATCGGAAAGTGTTAGTCGGTGGTGGGTACCAGTACGCGTATGGTATTACCAGAGGGGTTCACCCTCCCGCCGTGGTACCTCCTCGTTCCGCTGCTCGTGGTGCTCGGCGGCACGCTCGCCCTGCTGTGGGCGCTCGAGCCGCCGGTCACCGATCGGACGGTCATCGCCTTCTCGCCGTGGATGATGTTCGGCGCGACGCTGCAGGTTCTGTACCGACTCGAGGCCTTCCCGGACGGCATCGCGGTGCTGTTCACGGCGCCGAGCGTCTACCTCGTGACCGCGATCGTGGCGGGGCTGGTCTGGGTCGTGGGCATCTTCCTGCAGGCGGGCGGCCTCCAGCCGACGATCGAGCGCGTCGTCGGCATTGCGGGCACCGGCTTCTTCGTCGTCTTCGCGACGTTCATCGTCCTCAGCGGCTGGAACGCCGGTTCGTTCGAGCCGTTCTGGCCCGTTATCGCCGTCGTCGTTTCCGGCGTCGTGACCGCCCTCGCGTGGCTCGCGCTCGGCCTCTGGTTCACCGACGTCGCCGCGACGACGGGCGCGACCGGCGCCTTGGTCGTCTTCGGGCAGACGATCGACGGCGTCTCGACCGCGGTCGGCTACGCCGTGCTGGGCGCCGGCGAGGAGGTCCCCCTCTCCCGGGCCATCCTCGAGGTCGGCGAGGCGCTGCCGACCGCCGAGTACATCGGCGCCGGCTGGCTGTTCGTCCTCGTGAAGGTCGTCCTCGCGATGGTCGTCCTCGGCCTGTTCAAGGAGTTCGTCGAGGAGGAGCCCCGCCAGGCGCGGACGATCCTCGGCCTGCTGGCCGCCATCGGCCTCGGGCCGGGCGTTCACAACACGCTGCTGTTCATGGTCACGTAATCTCTAGATTTTTCTCGCCGGCGGTCGTTTTGCCGACGAATGGTACGGGTACTCTCCGCCGGTCACGTCAACTGGGACGTGACCCTCCGCGTCGATCGGCTCCCCGAAGCCGACGGCGAGGCCTCGATCCGCTCGCAGCGCCAGTCCGGCGGCGGCAGCGCGGCCAACGTCGCCGCCGCCCTCGCCGGCCTCGAGGTCGACGCCGGCCTGATCGGCAGCGTCGGCGACGACGACAACGGCGTCCTCGCGCGACGCGAACTCGAGTCCGCGGGCGTCGACCTCTGTGGCGTTCGCGTCGTCGAGGAGGGCCAGACGGCCGTCAAGTACCTGCTCGTCGACGACGACGGCGAGGTCGCGGTGCTGGGCAACGACGGCGTCAATGAGGCCGTCGGGCCGGAGGAGATCGACGAGGCGCGGATTCGGGCCGCCGATCACGTCCACCTCACGAGCCAGCGCCCCGACACCGCCGCCGCGATCGCCGAAACGGCCGCCGAGGCCGGCGTCACCGTCAGCTTCGATCCCGGCCGCCGGCTGGGGGACCGCGACTACGGGGAGGCGCTCGCGGCCGCGGACGTCCTCTTCGCGAACGACCGGGAACTCGCCGCGCTGCTCGAGGACGAGTACGAGTACGTCGGCTCCGATTTCGACGATCGGATCGTCGCCGTCAAGCACGGGTCCGACGGCGCGGAAGTGCACACGCCGACCGGTTCGTACGTCCACCCCGGATTCGACGTCGACGCCGTCGACACGGCCGGCGCCGGGGACGCCTTCGCCGCCGGCTTCATCGCGACGTGGCTCGCCGACGGCGACGTCGAGCGCGCGCTCGAGTACGCGAACGCCTGCGGCGCGCTGACCGCGGGCCGGGAGGGCGCCCGCAGCGCGCCGACGGCGGAGGCGGTCGCGGCGTTTCTCGACGGGCGGTTCGATTAAAACGATTTATGATCTCCGTCCAGACAATTCCGACGCTGTCCGGCGATTCTCAGCGGGTGTCGTCTGACGGTAACTATATGAATGGGGACGTTGGTCACTCGAATGAACAGTCACGGAGACGTGACGGAGAGACATGACGGATGGAAGGATACGCGAGTCCGACGAACGCCAGCGCGGTCGGCGGGTTCGATACGAGCGACCGGCAGGGGAGCCGCCGAGTATCGCTGCTGCGACGGCGCTGGCACGATACAACGACGAAGACGTCACCGCGGCCAGCACGCAGCTGTACGATTACGTCGATCCGGAGGCGCTCGACGCGCTGTTCGACGACACGTGCACTCGCGGCAGCCGCTCGGTCGCGGTCGTCGAGTTCGACGTCGACGGGGCGCGGGTGACCGTTCACCCCGATCGCGTCGAGGTCGCCCCGAACTAACTGTAAGTGGCGGGCGGGGGTGACTGGGGGTATCGTCTCCAACTGCGGCGGCCAGCGTGAAGCGACGATTCCGAAGGCGTCTCGATCCCGTCTTGCGTCGCGCCTTCGCGTCTATGCACTCTTGCGGTGAACGGGTCGGAGACGGGCCGCCGTTTGCGCCGTCGACTCCGCTTCGGTGCCGCTCTGGTACCGCTCCGGTGCCGCGATTCTCGAACCTTTTTTCTCGTCACCGCGGAAACGCGCAGGCATGGGAACGCAACCGCACCTGCTCGTCGAGGACGGCGACCTGAACGACATCGCGCTCATCCCCGGCGATCCGGGCCGAGTCGACCGCATCGCCGACCACTGCGACGAGGCCGAGACGGTCGCACAGAACCGCGAGTACAAGGTCGTCAACGCGACCTACGAGGGTCGCGACCTGACGATCTGTTCGACCGGGATCGGCTGTCCGTCGGCCGCGATCGCGATCGAAGAGATGGCCAACGTCGGCGTCGAGACGTTCGTCCGCGTCGGGACGACCGGCGCCCTCCAGTCGGAGATCGAGATCGGCGACATGATCGTCGCGACCGGCGCGGCGAAAAACGAAGGCACCTCGAAGCGCTACGAGGACGCCGAGTATCCTGCCGTGCCGGACTACGACGTACTTTCGGCGCTGGTCGACTCCGCGGAGTCCAACGACGAAGACGTTCACGTCGGCCCGATTGCCTCCGACGACGCCTTCTACGCCGAGACCGACGAGTACGTCGCCGACTGGGAGGACGCGGGCCTGCTCTGCGTCGAGATGGAGGCCGCCGCGGTCTTCACCCTCGCGCGCCGGAGGGGACTGCGCGCCGGCGCGATCTGTACGGTCGACGGCAACCTCGTGGAGGGCACCCAGAAGGGGACCGACACCGAGGACGACGAACTGCCCGACAAGGCCAAGAACAACGTCGGCCGCGCGATCGACATCGCGCTCGAGGCCGCGACGGAGCTGTAGTCGCTTTTTCGCGGCGTTACTCTTGTTCCTGCTCCTGTTCCTGTTCTCGTTCGTCAGAGTCGACTCGAGACCACGGATCGACCAGCAGCGAGTAGCCGATGACGCCGCCGAAGACGACGACGTAGTACGCCGCGACCGGCCAGCCGGCCGTCCGGAAGACGACCGTCGCCGCGACGACCCAGACGGCGACGATCGCGAGGTCGACGAGATACCGCAGGGCGGTGTCGCCGATCGTCCGTTCCAGCGCCCGTAACCGGTCGGCCGTCCCCATGCCCGCAGCCTCGACGGCCGCACCGGTAAAAGTACGCCCGCGGTCCACGCGTCCACGACCCTGCAGAGCCGACGTCATCGGCGCGATCGGCCGCTCAGAAGTGAAGGTCGTACTCCTCGAGTAACTGGTGGGCCGCGGTCCCCCACGTGAAGTTCGACCCCGGCCACCACGTCCGCGCGTTGTTGATCCCCCCGACGAGGACGTGTTTCTCCGGATTTTCGGGATCGGGATGGAAGTTGACGGAGCCGCTGTCGCCATCGGTCAGGGCCGCCTCGTTGCCCCACACCAGCTGGCCGGGCTTGCAGATCTCGCCGGTGTAGCAGGTCATGGCGTTGACGCCCTTGATCTCGCCGGCGGTGTGGCCCGAGACCGCGCCGAACTTCTCGAGGGTCTCGTTTCGGGCCAGCAGATCGGCCAGCCCCAGTTGCGTGTACTGGCCGACGACCGACGGGGGCGAGGCGCGCTCGATCGCCGAGGCCGGCCGATAGCCCTCGAGGGGTTCGATCCGAACGATGTCGGCCGCGGGGTAGCCGCGGACGACTTGGCCGACGCGGTACGGTTCGTCGTCGTGGCGAACCCACAGCGGTTCGCCCCGGTGCTCGTCGACCTTCGTTCCCCCGTCGCCGTACACGTGGTTCGAGGTCGCGAAGAACCGCGACCCGCTCTCGGCGTCGAACAGGGCCGGCGCGAGCGTGCCGCCGCCCTGCTCGCTCTCACAGACCACGCCGCCCGGCACGCGGTCGCGGTCTAACTCCGGGAGCTGGTAGGCCCGCTCGCGATCGGTATCCCGGTCGGGTTCCGGGGGCAGCTTCTCGACGAGGTTGATATCGATCGGCACGTCCGCGGCCACCTCCTCGAGCTGGCCGCCGACGGTCTCATCGGTCGCGTCGACGGCGATCGACGCCTCCGGCTGATCGTAGCTGCCCGGGACGACGAACGAGGACACCAGGGGTGCCAGCCCCAGTTCGTGGACGGCCTCCTGCGCTTCGAACGCCAGCTGGAGGCTCTCGTGCCACGCGACGGGAACGTCTTTCGTTCGCGGTTCGGTCGCGCCGCCGTCCGCGTCCGGGGACGGCCGCGCCATCGCGTAGGTGATGGTCCCGAGATCGCTCGAGGTGGCGTCGTTCGCCGCGCCGAGCCCCCAGACGAGCGCCGCCGCGACGCCGGTGTTGACCCCGGCTCGCAACAGTCGGCGGCGCCCGAGCCGGCCGGTCGCGTCGTTGGAACCGCCGTCAGAACCGTCGTCCGATCGGTCGTCGTTCGCGTTCGCCACGTGGCCCCTTCGTACGTCCCCCATCGGTATAGGCGTTCGACGTGGCAATCGCCTGCTGTGACGGCGCTGTGAACTCCGGACCGCAGAACAAGGCGGGGGCGACCGATCCGCGAGCCGGTCACTCGCCGCGGAGGCCTTCGGCCAGCGTCGCCGCGGAGTCGGTCAGCGCTTCTGTCGTCTCGGCGGCATCCTGCAGCGTCCCGTTGATCTCCGTGAAGAGCGCCTCGAACGCGACCGTTCCGTCCTCGCGCACCCACTCCCGCTCGTCCCGTCGCTCGAGGTCGCAAGTCGGACAGCGATCGGCGTCGTCGGCCAGCGGCTCGAGACAGCCGTGACACCGGTCGAGGCTCGCGGCGACGGTTTCGGCGCTCGCGACGATCTCCTCGAGTTCGGTCTGGAGCCGCGTCGCGGCGTCGACGAGCGACTCCAGCGGGGCGACGAGGTCGTCCCGGATCGCCGCCCGCTCGACGGCGGACAGTCGCTCGAGCCGGGAGGGGACGGAGTCGATCGCGAGCAGGACCTCGCGTCGGGCGGTGACGTACTCGCTCGCGGCTTCGTCGCGCTCGGCTTCGGGGTCGCCGTCCGCCGCGTCCGAGTCCGCGTCCCGATCCCCGGCCCCGAGCTCTCCGTGAAGCGACGTCGCCAGCGACGCGAACGAAGCGACCGCCGAGACGGTCACGCCCTGGCGCTGGGTCGTCTCGCGGGCGAGACCGAAGAGTGTCTCGTCGTCGGGGCGGATCGATTCGGCCGGAATCGGGTTCTGCAGGGCGGCGAAACACGACGAACAGACGGTGACGAGGGCGCTCTCGTGGACGGCTCCCTCGAGCGGAACGTCGCCGACGGGGTAGAGTCGAAGCGCCGACGGCTCGTCGCCGTCGTCGCCGCAGCGGCGACAGGTGCGGTCG
The DNA here is from genome assembly GCF_054654555.1 of Halopiger thermotolerans. NCBI lineage: Archaea > Methanobacteriati > Methanobacteriota > Halobacteria > Halobacteriales > Natrialbaceae > Halopiger > Halopiger thermotolerans. The sequence goes on from NZ_BAAIEU010000002.1 coordinate 247,058, forward strand.
TCTCGCTCGAGCACGGCGGCGCGGTCGCCGCGCCACCCGGGTTCGCGGTCGCGTTCGCGGGAAGTCACGGGCGAGCGAAGACAGCGCGGCGGCAAAAGCGCTCCGGCTCTCGGCGTCGGTGCGGCCGTTGGCGCGGGTGTCGGCCTCGGTACCGGCGTTGGTCCCGGTGACGACCCGAACCGATCTACTACTGGGTTCGCGTCCCGAGCAACCGTCCCCCGAAAACATAACGGCGGTCGTCGTAGGATCGGTATGGTCGACAATCACGATTCAGATCCGGATTCAGACGATGATCCGGACTCGGCGACCGACTTCGAGTTCGAGTTCGAGCGCGCCTACGACCGCGGGGACCTCGCGACCGTCTTCCGGACGTTCGCGTCCGCCCTCGAGGACGGCGCCCCCGTCCGCATCGACGGCGACGAGGGGAGCGCCACCGTCGCGGTCCCCCCGCGCGTGGTCGCCGAGTTCGAGGCGGAGCGCGACCCCGAGGATGACCCGCCGGTCGCCGAACTCGGCTTCGAACTCGAGTGGGACGACCCGGACGGCTCGAGCGTCCGGCCCGCGTCCGAGGCGGAGTCGGACGACGGGGACGTCGTCGTGCTCGCCGGCGGCGAGCGCGCGCATGCGGGCGAGGGCGAGGACGAGGAGCCGGCCAGCGACTCGGCGATGGCGACGATACCGCCGGAGGGCGTCGCCGGCACCGAGACCGACACCGCCGAGGACGATCGCGAGCCGGACGCGTCGGCGCCCGAGTCCGATCGGACGACCGCCACCGAATCGGACGAACCGACGGGGGAAACGCGCTCGAGCGGTCGAACCAGTCGCTTCGAGGTGTACCAGGACCGGGCCGACCAGTGGCGCTGGCGACTCGTCCACTGGAACGGCAACATCGTCGCCGACAGCGGCGAGGGGTATGCCTCGCGGAGCAACGCCAAACGCGCCGCGCGAAGCGTGATGCGGACGGCCCCGGCCGCACGGATCACGGACCGCGACGCGGACGACGAGTGACGATCCGTCGGCTCGAGCGCTCTTTCCGTCGGTCCCTCGCCGTCCGGCGACCGCCCGCCGCGCTGGCGGCGTCGACGGCTACGGGCGCAGATCGGCGACTTCCACGTCGCCATCGAGATCCACGTCCAGCGTCTGGTTCGCCGCCTCGTACTCGAACGCCGGCCGCGCGTCCTCGGGAATGGCGCCGTACTTCCGGAGAAACGAGACGATCCCGCGCTTGCCGCCGAAATCGCCGCAGTACCGCCGGAAGAGGCGCGGAACCGACGCGACGTTCTCGTCGGGATCGTACTCGACGGTTTCCTCAAGGAACCACTCGACGGCGATGTCCAGTTCGTCGTCGACGTCGGCCCGCGAGTACACCGTGATCGGCGGACAGTTCTCGATCCCGCGGGTAAGCGCGAAGTGGATCCGCGGATCGCACTCCGCGAGGCGAAACCGCCGCTCGAACGACGACGGGAACGGTCGCGGCAGGTAGCCGAGCCCCCACGGATGCTTCGAACTCCGCAACAGCCCGTGTTCGATGTCGTTGAGGCTCAGCCACGCGCCGGCGACGGGCACCCGATCGCGGGCGACGAACTTCCAGCGATCGAGTCGGCCTCCCTCGAGCAGCCCCGGGTCCTCCTCCAGACGCAACTGGGCGTAGGCGTTGTAGCAGTTGAGCCAGAAGGCGAGTTTCCCCTCGCGAGTCGCCAGCGCTCGATCCAGCCGATCGCGCTCGAGCGTCGCGAGCCGGTCGCGGAGCCGGTCGGTCTCGCCCTCGGTCTTGACCGCGTAGAGGAGATCGCCCGAGAGGGAGAGGGGATCGAGCTGCGTCGCCATTCGTTCGTGGGTTCGGTTACTACACCCTTTAAGTCGTGTGACGGGTGGAGCCGACAGTCTCCCGGACGGACAGGTCGCCTCAGGGGCCAGCTTTATTCGGCCGTCCGTGGACGCGTTCCGCGTGAACCTCAGTCGCGGCTATCTGCTCTCGCTCGTCCTCCTCTTCGCGTACCTGTCGTGGCAACTCGTCACGCCGTTCTTCCAGTACGTGCTCGGCGCGATCCTGCTGGCGTTCGTCCTCTACCCGCTCCAGCGGCGCCTCGAGACGCGCGTCTCGCCGGCGCTGGCCGCGTTCGCCGTGGTCACGCTCGCGGTACTCGGGTTCCTCCTCCCGCTCGCGCTCATCCTGGTGCTGTTCGCCGAGGACGCCGCCGCGTTGCTCCAGTCGATCGACGCCGAGGACGTCCAGCTGACCACTGTCGAGCGGCGGTTCGAGGCGGAGTTCGGTATCGAGGTCAACATCGCCGAATCGATCGTCGGCTCCGCGGACCAGATCGGGACGGCCCTCCTCGAGCAGACGACGGCGTGGTTCGGCGTCCTCACGCACGCGTTGATCGGAATCGGACTCGCGCTCTTTCTCCTCTATTACCTGCTCAAGGACGGTGACAAGCTACTGCAGTGGCTTCGGCGAACGACGCCGCTGCCCGACGACGTTCAGCGGGACCTCTACGGCGAGCTCAGCGCCGTCATGTGGGCCGTGCTGGCCGGTCACGTCCTGATTGCGATCATCCAAGGAATCATCGCGGGGCTCGGGCTGTTCGCGACCGGCATCCCGAACGCGGCGTTCTGGACGGTCGTGATGATCATCCTCGCGCTCATCCCGCTTGTCGGCGCGTTTCTGGTGTGGGGGCCCGCCGCCGTCTATCTCCTGCTGATCGAGGAACCGATCCTGGCCGGCGCGCTGTTCGTATACAGCGCCGTCATCGTGGGCCTCACCGACGATTACCTGCGACCGATCATCGTCGATCGCTACGCCAAGCTCAATCCGGCCATCATCCTGCTCGGCGTCCTCGGCGGCATCTACGCCTTCGGCGTCATGGGGCTGTTCTTCGGTCCCGTTCTGGTGGGCGCGTTGCTCGCGACGCTGGCGGTCGTCGACGAGCACTACTACCGGCTCGGCGCCGACGATAGCCATGGTGGCGACGGCCTCGACGATAGCGTTGCTGGCGACAGCGCCGACGACAGCATTGCTGGCGATAGCACCGACGATAGCGTTGGCGGCGACGTCGCCGACGACAGCGATGGCGATGATAGCAACGGTGACGACGGCGCCGACGATAGCGATATCGTCGACAGCGATGGCGACGACGCGGCCTAACGGCCGCGCGGTTCGAGAAAAGCGACTCGGCGGTGAACCGTTAGCTGCCAGCGGCGCCGGTCCCGGCCGCGCCGGGTCCGGTTCCCGCACCGGCGCCCGCCCCCGCGCCGGCGCCCGCTCCGGACTGGGACTGTTCGCCCGGCACGGACGGCGCTCCCGACGCCTTGTCGCCGGTCACGAGGAACTCGAGGACGTTGCCGATGAGCACCTCGTTGTCGGCGATGTTGTGAGTCGCGGTGGTCATGAAGCCGGTGTCGCCGACCGCGACGGTGTTGCCGCTGCGCGCGACGACCCCGTACTCGCCGGCCGCCCGGCTTTCGGAGTGTTCGGTCGTCGGCGGCGTGGTAAGGAGGGTGGTCCCCTCCGTGGCGACCGGCGTCGGCGCGTCGAAGACGACCCGCTCGACGCCGTCGGTGAGCGTCGAGTTGACCGCCGGCGTCGCAGTGATCGTCTGGTAGTTGGTCTCGTAGTTCTCCATGTCGTAGAGGTAGCCGGTGTCGTAGGCGACGCCGAGCGGGGAGGAGACCGACTCGATCTCGCCGCCGCCCGCTGTCGCGGTGCCGGTGAGCGACCCGAGGAGGATGCTCGCCGTGCCGCCCGTTTCCGGACCGGCCGCGATCATCACCCGGCCGCCGGCGTCGGCGAACTCGGAGACGACGTCGGCTTCGTCGCTGGTGTACCGCGTTCCGGGGTCGACGACGATCAGCGCGTCGGCCTCCTGGAGCGTCTCCGCGAGCGCGACCTCGGGCTCGTCTCGCCCGAGTCCCGACTGCCCCTGCGAGTGGTACGTGACCGTGTGTCCCTCGGCGGTCAGCGCCGAGACGACCGGCTGGAGGTCGCTTCTGGACACGTCGTTCGCGTGCGCGACGTCGATCACGACGGTCTTGTCGGTGCCGTCGTCGTCGAAGCTGATCTCGCCGCCTCGCTCGAGGCCGGGGACGTCGACCGCATCGGGCTGGAGGTGCGCCTGATCGACCGTCGGACGCGCCGTCGAGCCGTGATCGGTGATCAGCCCGGCGCCGGCGACGGCGCTCACCGAGAGTGCGACGACGAGGACGAACACCGCGAGTCGCCCGCGAAGGCCACTCATGCGGCCTCACCTCCGTTCCCGGAGGCGGTCCCGTCCGCCGTCGCGGCGGTTTCCGTCTCCGCGTTCGCGGACTGGCCCGTCGCCGTCGTCGCGGCCGCGTCCGTCGGCTGACTCGTCTCGACGACGGTTTCGCCCTCGACGGAGCCCCACAGCGCGAGGAAGGCGGGCGTGTCGACGTCGCCGTAGTCGCCGAAGGTCTGCTCGTGACCCTGGGGCCGCTCGACTTTCGTCCCGTCCTCGAGCAGGATCACGCTCGAAGACAGCGAGTCGCGTTCCATCTCGACGATATCGTAGTCCTCGAGGCCGGCCCGTTCGGCGGCCGCGCCGACGGCGACGTCCCGGTCGCCGATCTCGTCGGCGAGCCCGTTCTCGACGCTCTCGATGCCGGTGTAGACCTTCGCGTAGGCGAGTTCCGTCTCGCTGAGCTCGAGCTCGTCGCCGCGGTGTTCCATCACCGACGCGACGAACGTCTGTTTCATCTTCTCGACCTGCCGTTTGATCTGCGCCTCGCTCGAGCCGACCTTGTCCGGGCCGGTCGCGATCACCGCCTCGGACATCGGCTGTCCGGTGTAGGTCGCTCGCACGCCGACGCTGCCGACCATCGAACTGGGGTTGACGTAGATCTCGTCGCTCGGCGCGATCATGTAGTAGCCGCCGGACGCGCCGGTCGACTGGACGTTCGCGACGACGGGCATCTCGTCGGCCGTCCGTTCGACGGCCAGGTAGAGACTCTCGCTCGCCGTGACGCCGCCGCCGGGGCTATCGACCTGCAGGACGACAGCGTCGATCGACTCGTTCTCCCGCGCCTCGCGGAGGTCGTCGATCACCCCCTCGGCGACCGATTCGGTTATCGAACGATCCATCTCGATGACCGCGACGGTCCCGTCCGGATTGCTCGTCGCGCCCCACGCGATCGGGGCGACCGCCGCGCCGACGAGCAGCGCGACGACGACGACCGTCACGTACGACCGTGCGATCGTTCCGAGCGTCTCCCGGAGGGGAGATGTTGTACCGCTCATATTTCAGTGCGGATTACAGTCAAAACTGACAACATAAAAAACATTCTATTGTATTTACATTTATCGAACTACAGTAACGACTAACGGAAGGCGGATCCCGACGGAAACGGCGTCGTCCCACCACTGTCCCTGCGCCGCAACTCGAACGCAGGATTCGCTCGTCGCTACGCCGTACGCAGCACCCTATAAAAGAGGACGGTGACCGTTTTCCGGCCGTGAAATCGCAGTCCCCGACCGCGGCCGCCTCAGTCGTCCGCCGGCACGGGCCGTTCGTCGTCGGCGAGCAGCGGCGTGCCGTCCGCCTTCGGCCCCAGCTGCGGGCCGAACGGCGGATCGTCGGGATCGATGACTCGTCGCTTCTCGTAGTCGGTCGACCGCTCGACCGGAATCCGCCCGATCGAGGCGATCATCTCGACGTAGTCGGCGAACGAGCGGAACTCGCCGTAGTCCCCGCCCGCGCGTTTGGTGATCTCCTCCGAGAGGATCGTCCCCATGAAGTCGTCGGCGCCGCAATTCAGCATCTTCAGTCCCTGTTCGTCGCCGTACTTGACCCACGAGGACTGGATGTGATCGACGTTGTCGAGGAACAGCCGCGAGACGGCGATCATGAGTTCGTCCTCGTCGGTGCTCGGGCCGCTCGAGACGACGTCGTGCTCGAACAGCGGCGTGTTCTGGTGGACGAAGGAGAGAGGCACGAACTCCGTGATCGCGCCGTCGACCCGCTCCTGGAGGTCCCGGACCCGTTTCAGGTGCAGCGCGCGGTGGGCCTCGTTCTCGACGTGACCGTACATGATCGTCGCCGTCATCCCGAGGCCGACGTTCGCCGCGGCCTCCATGGCCTCGAGCCACTCGTCGGTGCCGATCTTGCCGGGGCAGATCACGTCCCGCACTTCCTCGACGAGGATTTCGGCCGCGGTGCCGGGGACTGTATCCAGCCCCGCGTCCTTGAGCCGTCGGAAGACCTCCTCGTAGGACCAGTCGGTCCCCCGGCGGGCGTGGTAGGCCTCCTCGGGGGTCATCGAGTGGACGTGGACGCCGTCGACGCTCATCGCCGCGATCTGGTCGACGTAGGTACCGGGGCTGGTCTCGTAGGCCGCGGGCGGCTTGTAGTTGACCTCCTTCGGGTTCGGGTGGGCGTCGAGGATCTCCCGGTGTTCCTCGTCCAGCGCGAACGCGGGGTGGAGTCCGGAGACCGAACAGACCTCGTAGATACCGCGCTCGACGGCGTCTTTGACGATCTCACGCGACTCCTCGGGGGTCTTCGTGAAGCCGGCCGTCTCCATCTCGGCGTCGCGCTCGAAGGTGTGGGCGGCGTCCTTGAAGTTACAGAACAGACAGCCGACGTTGCAGGCGGTGGTGACGTTGTTGTTCAGGTTCGCGGTGAAGGTGACCTCCTCGCCGACGACCTCGGCGCGCCGTCGGTCGGCCGCCTCGAGGACCCGTTCCTTGCGCCGGCGGTCGATGCCGTCGCTGTCGGTTCCCGTCGTGAGCAACTCGATCGCGTCGTCGACCGCGAGCCGGTCGCCGTCGCGCGCCTTCGCGAGTGCGTTCTCGAACGATTGGTCGGTCTCGGGAACGTGGTCGAAGGCCAGGTCGGCCTCGGTCACCGGTTGCTCCATCGTCACTACACTGTGGGTACAGTGGGAAAAGCGTAGTGATAACGGCTATTCGATGCGCTCGTCTGGGGCGCCCGTTCGCCGGTCGCCCCGTCGGGACCGTCGGCCGATACTGAAACCTTCTTGGCGCATCGTCCCGGCAACTCGAGTATGCGACACGGCGACTGTCCGTCGAGGTGGCACGCGTGACGAGCGTCAAAGAGTTCCGCATCGAGGAGGCGGCGACGGCCGACTCGCTCGGCCGCGGTTCGTTCGTGTTCACCGACGACTACTCGGTGTTCGACTGGGGCAAGATGCCCGACCAGATCCCGGACAAGGGCGCGAGCCTCTGTACCATGGGCGCGTACAACTTCGAGCTCCTCGAGTCCGAAGGCGTTCCGACCCACTACCGCGGCGTCGTCGAGCACGGCGCCGCGAACGGCGAGGTCGTCCCGCTCGAGGAGGCCTCGAACCCGCCCTGGGAGATGGCGATCGACCTCACGCAGGTGCCGGACCTGCCCAACGAGGGCCGGGAGTACGACTACGACAGCTACCACGAGGCGGCCGGCGAGAACTACCTGATCCCCCTCGAGATCGTCTTCCGGAACCGCGTGCCGGTCGGCTCGAGCCTGCGTCGCCGCACCGAGCCCGCCGACCACGGGCTCGACCTCGACGAGTGGCCCGACGACGCCGTCGACCTCGACGAGCCGATCGTCGAGTTCTCGACGAAGTACGAGGAGGGCGACCGCTACCTCGACCGCGAGGAGGCCGACTCCATCGCGGGCGAGGCCGACGTCGACGCCCTCGAGGACCTGGCGCTCGAGGTCAACCGGGTCGTGACCGAGCAGGCCGAGTCGGCGGGTCTCGACCACCAGGACGGCAAGATCGAGTGTCTGTACTATCAGGGGGAGATCCGGGTCGCGGACGTGGTCGGCACCTTCGACGAGAACCGATTCAGCTACGAGGGGACCCAGCTCTCGAAGGAGGTGCTCCGGCAGTATCACAAGCGCACCCAGCCCGAGTGGGTCCAGGCCGTCGAGAGCGCGAAGGCCGAGGCCAAGCGGGAGGACGTCGCCGACTGGAAGTCCCTGTGTGACGTCGATCCGGAACCGCTCGCGGATGACGTGATCGAGACCGCCCGCGACATGTACTGCGCCGGCGCCAACGCCTACGTCGGCCGCGAATTATTCGAGGCGCCGCCGCTCTCGAGCGCGATCGGTGCGGTCCGCCGGCTGTAACCCGGCACCGGTACGCTCGCGTTGCCCCTCTTGCGCCGGCCGTACAGTCCGGACGCCGGCGTTCGTTCGATCGTTATCGGTGACCGAAGACTGCGGTAAATGCTACCGCGTGCCGTCCTCGCGACGGATAAGTAACCCTCATATTGGGGGCCGTAACACATTCGACCGAGCGTCAATGAGTTTCACCGCCACCGCAACCGCAGCGAGTATCGTCGCGTTCAGCCTCACCAGCGGAATCGCGGCCGTCGCGAGCGGAATGCTGACGCTGTTCGTCCTCGTCATCGTCGGGTTCACCGTCCTCTCGCAGGGCTCGAACGACTGGGCCGCCGCACAGCCCGCGCGATCCTCGTCCGCCGGCGCCGAGCCGAGCGACGACTGACGACAGATCCCGCCAGTTTCTAGTTCTCGCCGCCCGTCGCGTCCGCTCCGTCGCCCACGCTGCGAGCGGGGGTCGACGGCGGCGCAGCTTTCCGTTTGGCCGACGACGATCGCGTATGGAAATTGACGTCACCGTCTACGGCCCGCTCCGGAGTGCGACCGGGGCGAAGACGATCTCCCTCGAGTGGTCCGGCGGCACGGTCGCCGACGCCGTCGCGGCCCTGGTCGACGCGTATCCGCGCGCGGAACCGCACCTTTACGACGGCGACGAGGTTCGGCCGAGCGTCAGGGTCTCGATCGACGGCGAGCGCGCGACCCTCGAGGCGTCGGTTCCGGACGACGCCTCGCTGACGATCGTTCCGGCGGTGCAGGGCGGGTCGCGGTAGTCCTCGGTCGCCGCCTCGTTCGCGACGGGACGGCGCCGCGACCCACCTACGCCGACAGTCCGTACTGGTCGCGCACCATGTCGGCGATGCCGCGGTCCTCGAGCACGTCGAGCGGCGCGAGCATGTCCAGTTGGACGACGCCCGGCAGGCGGCCGATCTGGACGCCGCCGGTGAACGTGCACCGGGAGCGGACCTCGCCCTCGCTCATGTCCAGCAGCTTCGTCGCGCGGTCGAAGGCGTTCTGCGTGGCGTCGTTGACCGTCGCGCCCGAGCCGATCACCTGGATCGGCCCCATGTCGTCATCGAGGTCGACGCCGTGTTCGGCGGCGAGTTCCTGCCCCGTCTCCCGCTCCTCCTCGCTGTAGGGTTTGCTGATGAAGGGCAGGTCCTCCTCGGGCGGCAGTAGGACGGGGCCGTCCAGCTCGAGGTCTTTGATGACCTCGACGTCCATCGTGACGTTCCCGCTCACGTCGGTCGTGTGCAGGGAGAGTTCACCGTCGCCCTGGTTGGCGTGGAGGTCGCCGACGTAGACCCCGGCCCCATCGACCTTGACGGGACAGATCAGAGTCGCGCCCGGCCGTACCTGCGGGATGTCCATGTGCCCGTCCGTGCGGGCCTCGAGATCCGCCTCGCTCTCGAGGCCGTAGTCGTGCTCGGCGCCGATGAGGTACTGGCCGAAGTCGCCGGCGTTGTGCGAGTCGGGCATCGTGATCGGCGGCGTCGTGCCGACGTTCCCGATGAACGGACGGAGCCGGCCGAGCGTGCCGGGCATCTCGCCGGGCTCGTACAACAGGATCGGATGCTGGCGGGAGTTCTCGGGGATGTCCATCACCTCGTCGGCGTCCTCGGCGAGTTCGTGCGCGCCGTCCTCGTCGAGCGTGATCCCGACGGTGTGGTCGTCGTCGAAGGCGACGGTGTAGCCGTACTCGAAGCCGAACGAGGAGGCGTTGGCACCGCACTCGGCGCACTTGATCGCGTCCTCGCCGGTGCCCTCGACGATCGACTCGGGCCACTCGGTGCCACACTCCGGGCACCGGTGGTCGACGAACGGGTCGTCGCCGAACGCGTCCTCCCGTTCGGCCATCGAACCGGTGCTCGTGGCCATGCTGGTCACCTCGACGTCCCGGATGTGGAGTGCGACGGCGTCGCCGACCTCGGCGTTCTCGACGCGGATCGGCCGCGTGACCTCGTGGCCGCCGCGGAACTCCGGCGTCACCATCGGCCCCCAGCAGCCCGGCGGCGTGTACGTCTCGATGGTGCCGCCGTCCACGACGGTGCCCGCCCACTCCTGGTCCGGCCCGACGAGGCCGAGCGTGTACTGGTCGACGAACAGCTCCTGTTGGATCTCTTGCTGTGACATCCCATGCCAATATTCGGCGTTCCAGTCGAAAAGCCTGCTGCTCGTCGAACTGACACTCAGTCGCGCGACGCTTCGATCGTCGCGCTGACCGCGGCCGGCGTCCCGACCGGGCCGCCGGACTCCTCGCACGGCGTCGGCTGGCCGGCGGCGGTTCCGCCTTGCAACTGAGTGCCCAACCCCGATACCGCTGTCCGCCGATGATCGACGTATGCAGGAAGACGAATTCTACGGACTCGTTCAGCAGGCGGGACACCTCGAGTCGATGGATCGGACGCGGGCAGCGACCGAGGCGGTCCTCGAAACGCTCGGCGAGACGATGACCGGGGGCGAGGCCGGGGACGTCGCCAGCCAACTCCCCGCCGAACTCGCGGGAATCGTCGAGGACGCCGACCACGACGGCGCCGGCTACGACCGCGACGAGTTCGTCGAGCGCGTCGGCGAGCACCTCCGCGAGACGGACCTCGAGTCCGACGACGCCGAACAGTACGCCGACGCGGTCACCGACGCCCTCGCGGTCGCGCTCACGGAGGGCGAGCTCCGGGACCTGAAATCGCAACTCGACGACGCCCTCCATCCGATGTTCGAGGGCGTCACGATCGATCGGGAAGACGTCTGAACGAAGCGGCGACGCCGCCGCTGCCGTTCGAACTCAGTTTTCCGCTTCCCACACCCCGAGGCAGTCGTCGCCACAGAAGTGTCGGTGAACGGCGGCGCCGTCCTCGACGGTCGTGACGACTCGCTGGTCGGTCGACTGTGCTACCGCCGTGCCACAGACTCGGCACTCGGGTGAATCCTCGTCCGTCGAATCAGCCATTACGTGGTGGATGGGCCGAGACCCACTTTAACGGATCCGTTCCGGCGGAAACGGCCGCCCTCGAAAAACGTGGACCGAGATCCCTTCTTCAGGCGGAGTAGCGGCACCGAAGCCGGTCGCCGTCAGTCGGGGCCGCCGACCGGCGGACGCGGTGCGCTCGCATCGCCTCACCGCCACTCCTCGAGCGAGGCGGCGTCGGTCTCGGCCGCCGAGAGCCAGACGCCGTCGCGCGTGATGTCGGCGATGACGAGGCGCGACTCGCCGTCGCCCTCATCGATCGCTGCGACTACCTCGTGGCCGTCGGTCGCTGCCGTGCCGACCGACCGTGCGTCGGGTGCCATGTTCGAAGATGAGTGTCCGACCACCATGAATGTTCTGAAACCGTCCCCATATGTGGTTGAATATAGGCTATATTCGGATATATTACTGGACAGATAAAGCTATATCCGGAGTCGAGTAAACATCCAACTACCGAGTGGACCCGACTCTCACCGCGACGGGACCGCCGGCGGCTCGGTCTCTCCCTCGAGTTCCGTGCTGACGCGCGCCGGGGGCGCACCCGCTCTTCCACAGGTCGTGAGACGAGAGTATTTGATCGCGCGGGTACGGGAGCGCCCGTCGTCCGGTTGCGACGACGATCGAGAACTGGACTGGGAGCGGACGGAAAACGAACGAAGCGGACCGGACCTGCCCGGCCGATCCAACTCGAGGGCCTACTGATCCTCCGCGATCGCGCTGCCGATGCCGTCGACCGGCCGATCCGGCGTGACGTCGTCGACCTCGTCGGGGAGGCCGAGCTGGTACTGATCCCCGTTCTCCCGGACGGACGTCCGGCCGCGGTGGACCGAGACGTCGCCGTTCAGGTGCAGCCGCACCGCCTCGAGTAGGGCGTCGGCTTCCAGGGGCTGGCCGCGCCGTTTCATCTCCTCGACGTCGGCGTCGTCGGGGACGTCGAACGCCCGCTGGGTGATGATCGGCCCCTGGTCGAGGTCGGTCGTCACGTAGTGGGCGGTGACGCCGGCGACGCGGACGCCCTCGTCTAAGGCCTGGCGGTAGGCCTCGGCGCCGGGGAACGCCGGCAGCAGCGAGGGGTGGACGTTGATGATCCGATCCTCGTAGCGGAAGACCACGTTCGGGCTCAGGATCCGCATGTAGCGGGCGAGCACGATCAGGTCCGCGTCGTACTCCTCGAGGAGGTCGAGCAGTTCCTCCTCGTCCTGGCGGCCCTTCTCGTCGCCGATGTCGTGGAACGGGACGTCGTACTGCTCGGCCAGCGGCTGGAGATCGTCGTGGTTCCCGATCACGACGCCGATGTCGGCGCCGAGTTCGTCGTTGGCCCAGGCCTCGAACAGCGCCTCCAGGCAGTGGCTCTCCTTGGTGACGAGGACGGCGATCTGCTGGTTCTCGCGGTCGGCGGGGAACCGCACTTTGACGTCGAGGCCCAGATCGTCGCCGAGGTCGTGCAGATCCGCTCGCAGCGTCTCCTCCGTACAGACCATCTCCGAGGTGTCGACGGCGAGGTACATCCGGAAGACGCCGTCGCGAACCGCCTGGTCGAGGTCCTCGATGTTGATTCCGCGCTCGAACAGGAGGCTCGTCACGTTGGCGATCAGTCCGGTGTCGTCCTCTCCGATCACCGTGATTTCGGTCAGGTCAGTCGTCATCGAGACCACCTCCGCTCGAGCGTACGTCGATCCATCACGTCGGTCTCAGTCCGCGGGCGGCTAAAAGTCCTGCTTTCCGCGCCTCGACGTGCCACGGACCCGCATTCGGCGGGGTTCGGTCTCGACCGCCTCGAGTTCGGCGGGCGGCCCGGAGCGTCTGACGTATGACAGACGCCCCGGTCGGGTCCGGTCCCCGTCCCCGGATCTACTTCTTTTTGTCCTACAATGACCTGTAAGTTGTCTGACGGGGTTTTATGCACGCGTTCGTGGTACGCGTTTTCAGTCACGCGGAGTGACAGTCACCGGACCCAAGGTGAAACGATGACAGCAACTCGACCGACGCACGGCGGCTCCCGGATCGACTACGAAACGGAGACAGCGTTCGTCTCCCACGACTGGAGCGGCGACGACTCGCTCGCCGAAACGATCATCGCGACGATCGCGGACCTCTCGGGGTCGGATCCGGCAGAGCTCGATCGGCTCTACGATCGCATCGATCCCGACAGCCTCGAGACGATCTTCGCGCCGGCGAACGGTTCCGTCGCCAGAAACAGCGGCCGAGTCTCGTTCCGGTTGGACGCGTACGAGGTCACGGTCCACGCGTCCGGCGCCGTCGTCGTCACCCGGCCGACGGAGTGACGACCGGGGAGCGGTGCCGTCGCGGTCTCGTCGTTTTCGACGTGTAAGTTACCCCGAGGACCGCTCGAGTTCTCGATCCCCGGCCTCGGCGACGTCTCGGCCGGCCGGCCGCTCGGTCTCGCGCCGGTCCGCTAGGTACTGCTCGACGTCAGCGACCGTCTCGGTCTCCAGCAGCGTCTCGAGGCGCCGCTCGAACTCCGCGTCGGAGAGTTCGCCGTCGGCGTACCGGGTTCGCAGTCGCTCGAGCGGGTCCTCGGGCGTCGGGTCGGTCTCCTCGGTCGGATCTGCGTCCGACTCCGCGAGCAGCGGCGCGAGTTTATCGAGCAACTCGCCCCCGAAGATGAACCCGAAGATCACGACGAGGATCGCGACCGAGGACTCGAGGACCGCGAGCGCGACGAACGCGGCGATGAGCGCGATGATGACGGCGGCCGCCGGCAACGTGAGCCGCAGCCTCGACCAATCAGTGGCCATGCGGTAGTGTTCGTGATCGAACACAAAAAGCTCCCCGTCCCAGTCGAGCGGGCGGTCGGCGTGGCCGTTCCCGGACCGATCGAGACGGTCGGTCGCTCGCTGACCGCCGATCGGTCGGGTCGCGCGCCCTTCGCGTCGCGGCGCGTCGGTGGCCGACTCGATCGGAGCAACGGGGCACCGCGACCGCCGCCGTATCCACGAACGTGTAACACAACGCCAAGGCGAAAGCGTTTTTGAGCACGGTTACGGGATATCAGGTGATGACCGCCTACACCGCGACGGTGACCGTCCGACTCAAACGCGGCGTGTTGGATCCCGAGGCCGAGACGACCAAACAGGCCCTCGAGCGACTGGGCTTCGAACTCGAGGCCCTGCGCTCGGCCGACCGCTTCGAGGTCGACCTCGAGGCCGAGTCGGCCGACGCCGCCCGCGAGCGCGCCGACGAGATGGCCGAGCGGCTGCTGGCGAACCCGACCATCCACGACTACGACGTGGAGGTCGCCGAGCGATAGATGACGGTTTCGATCGTCAGATTCGGCGGCTCGAACTGCGACCGCGACGCCGCGCGCGCCCTCGAGCACCTCGGTATCGACGCCGAGATCGTCTGGCACGAGGACGGCCTCCCCGAGGACACGTCGGGGATCGTCCTGCCGGGCGGGTTCTCCTACGGCGATTACCTCCGCGCCGGTGCGATGGCCGCCCGCTCGCCGATCATGGACGAGGTTCGCGAGGCCGCGAGCGACGGCGTTCCCGTCCTCGGCGTCTGCAACGGCGCTCAGATCGGCTGCGAGTCCGGACTGACGGAGGGCGCCTTTACGACCAACGAGAGCGCGCGCTTCCAGTGCGAGCACGTCTACCTGCGCGTCGAGCACGCGGACACGCCCTGGACGGCCGCCTACGAGGAGGGCGAGGTCATCGAGGTCCCCATCGCCCACGGCGAGGGCCGCTACGAGATCCGCGACGAGCGACTCGAGCAGCTCGAGGCCGAGGATCGGATCCTCTTTCGCTACTGCGACGAGAACGGCGAGGTCGGCCCCGAGGTCAACCCGAACGGGTCGAAGCACAACGTCGCGGGCGTGCTCGGCGACCGCGACACCGTCGCGGTGTTGATGCCCCATCCCGAACGCGCGACGCTGCCCGACGTCGGACCGACCGACGGCCAGGGGGTCCTTCGAGGTTTCGAGACCGGAATCGACGCGTAGACCACCGTATTCTCTCCTTCACAGCTCATAGCGGAACGAGTTTCGGCGCAGTCGATAGTCGCTACCGGCTGGCCGGCACTACTCGGGAGACTCGGCGGAACCGAGAACGTAGCAAAACAACAAGCCGACGAAACCGAGGAGACCGAGGCCCAACTGACCGGATTCGGGCACTATCTGCCCGTACGCGAACACGCCGATCGCGACGAGGACGATCAGGAGGAACTCGATCAGCAGCAGATGCCTGCGGAGTTCGGAGTCCATCGGCGGACGTGTCGAACCGCTATCACGATAAACTTCCGTCTTTACGCTATCCCATCGCCGGTCGAAAACGGGTGCCGCCGTCGAACCGTCGTATTCCGTTGCCGCTTATCGCGTCAGCGGCTGGTTGAAGCTCCGCTCGCGTTCCATCACCGTCTCCCAGGTCAGTTCGCACTCGCAGGAGACCTGCTCGAAGACCGACGGATCCTGGCGCAGGTCGAAGTCCTTGATCGCCTTCTGGACGAGGTCGTCGCACTCCGTGCAGTTGTGCGGGCCGCGGTCGGAGCCGTGGCCGACCGGGTCCGAGACGACGATGGCGTCGACGTCCGCTGTTTCCTCTAAGACGTGTGCGACCGACCACAGCCACGGCGGCCGGTAACCGTCGTTGAAGTAGAGTTCGTCGACCATCGTGTAGCGCTGGACGTTGCAGGGGTTCATCGAGACCGTGTGACAGCCCTCGACGTCGGCGCAGCGCTCGATCGAGGAGATCATGTCCGCGACCGCCTCGGACTCGGTGAGGAAGGGCGGCTTCATCAGGAGGTAGGCCTTGATGCCGGCGTCGGCGCCGTCGGCTTCCGCGTTGGCGGCCGCCGCCTCGGCGCAGGCGTCCTCGAAGTCCGCGAAGTCGAAGTACTTGTTCACGCAGTCGTGGCGCACGCGGTCGGTCGCCGTCTCGAGGCCGATCGCGACGTCCGTATCTAGCCCGTGCCGGGTGAAGTCGGCGATCTTCTCGCGGTCGACGAAGTCGGGCAGGGACTCGACGACGATGCGATCGCGGTCGCCGAAGGTGTCGGCGATCGCTCGGCGGGTTTCGGCGCCGACCTCGCGCTCGTCGAGGAAGGAGCCGGAGGTGTAGATCTTGATGAGGCCGGCGGGGTCGTCGGCGTTCTCGCGCTCGTGCTCGAGACAGACCTCGATCTGGTCCATCAGGGCCTCGTGGGAGACGGAGCCGCCGTCGACGCTCTCGGCGACGTAGCCGCACATGGTGCAGCCGCCGGCGCGGGCCCAGCGGCAGCCGCCGGTATTTAAGATGATCGTCAGGCTCTGCTTGACGCCGTCGGGCGTGTTGTCCTCGTCGAGCCAGACGCGGGTCGGCTCGTGGGGATCGTAGCTGGCCTCCTTGCGCGAGCGGATCTCGCGCATCACTTGGTTGTGGGCGTCCATGCCCTTGCCCTGCTCGTAGACCTCGGGCGTCGGTTTACTCATTAGCAGGGGAAAGCGGGTCAGCGCCTAAAGCGCCTTCGTTGGATCGCTCGAGCGTCGCCGGTCCCGTCCCGATCGGAGCGACTCGAGTCCGCTCGAGGGACTCCAGGCCTGAGGAGAAGATTGTGAGCGTCGGCGTGGTCACGCTCGGCTCCGTCCACCGTTCGAACTGGCCGTCTGAACGGACGCCGACTGCCGGCGCTTGCGGCGCCGCTCGGGCGGCTGTACTCGGTCGCCCGATCGCCCTGCGCGACTACAGTCGCATCTCCTTCGTTTCGATCGCGCCGCAGGTCGGACAGACGAACCGGTAGTGGACCCGATTCCCGGACGTGGTCACCTGCCAGCCGCCCTCGTCGTCGAGGTAGCCACACTGTCGACACTGCAGTTCCGATTTGTCGAACTTCTCGCGGAGCCGCTCGAACGGTGAACGGTAGGTGCCCATACGTCATTATCTATCGTGCATGTTATTAACTCTCACGCCCGTGGTTCGATCCGTGATCCGTTCGCCGAGCCGCACGGTTCTTAGGGACGTCTTCCGTACGAGGGTCTATGACTAACGCCGATCCCGCGGCGGGTGCCGAAAGCGCTTCGCCGGCGGCAGCCGCGCTCGAGCGCGTCGTCGCGCCCGTCGTTTCGGTCGTCGACGGACGTGTCGCGTACGCCAACGACGCGGCCTGCGACGCGTTCGAAATCGCCGACGCCGAAAGCGGCGCCCGCGATCCGGCGGCGCTGCCGTCGTGGCCGTCGCTCGAGGCGGCGATCGAGGAGACGGTCGTCGGAACGGTCCGCACCGTCGCCCTCGAGGACGACCGGTACGACGCTCGCGTCCACCGCGACGAGGACGGCGCGACGATCGTCTTCGAGTCGACCGTCGACTCGGCCGCCGAATCCGACGCCGAGCGGCCGGCCGAATCCGCGTCCGCGGCTCCGTCGGGGAGCGACCGCGCCGTCAAGGAACGGGCCCTCGAGGAGGCGCCGGTCGGCATCACGATCTCGGACCCCGACCGCGAGGACAACCCGCTGGTGTACGTCAACGAGGCCTACCAGGAGATCACGGGGTACGGCTACGACGAGGTCGTCGGGCGAAACTGCCGGTTCCTGCAGGGCGAGGAGTCGGATCCGGACGCCGTCGCGGAGATGGCGGCCGCGATCGACGAGAACCGACCGGTCACCGTCGAACTCAAGAACTACCGCAAGGACGGCACCGAGTTCTGGAACGAGGTGACGATCGCGCCCGTGCGCGACGACGCCGGCGAGGTGACCAACTACGTCGGCTTCCAGAACGACGTCACCGCGCGCAAGGAGGCCGAACGCGCACTCGAGCGCCGCACCGAGGAACTCGAGTACGTCCTCGATCGGGTCGAGGGGCTCGTCCGGGACGTCACCGCGGCCGTCGCGGGCTCGACCGATCGCGCGAACCTCGAGCGCGCGGTCTGCGAGCGGATCGCCGACGAGTCGGCCTACGACGGCGTCTGGATCGGCGAGCGCAATCCCGCGACGGGCACGATCGACGTTCGGTCGCGCGCGAGCACGGACGCCGGTGCAGGTTCTGCGAGCGACGTCGCGGGCGGCGACGCCGACTCGATCCCGGCCGACGGCGACCACCCCGCCGCAGCGGCGCTCTCGAGCGACGACGTGGCCGTCGGGACCGTCGACGGGGCTACCCTGGCCGCGTTCCCGCTTCGCTACAACGAGATCGAGTACGGCGTCCTGACGGTTCGCCTCGCCGACGGCACCGACGGCGCCGACGTCGACGAGCGCGAGTCGGCGATCCTCTCCGCGCTCGCCCGGGCGATCGCCAGCGGGATCAACGCCCGCGAAACCAGCCGCGTGCTCGCGACCGACGCGGTCGTCGCGGTCGAACTCGAGGTCCGCGACCGCCGGGTCGCACCGGTCGCGCTCTCGGCCGACGCGGACTGCCGGCTCGAGTACCGTCGCTCGGTCCACCGGACCGGCGAGACCGGCGGCGACGGGGACGGGCGGGGGCGGCGGACCTCGCTGTTTACCGCCACCGGCGCAAGCGCCGCGGAACTCACCGACGCCGCCGCTGCCCTTCCGGACGTCGACTGTCGCGTCGTCGTCGAGCGCGACGGGGAGTGTTTGATCGAACTCGAGTGGCCCGACGACCTCGTCGGCTGGCTCTCCGAGCGCGGCGTCCGCACCCGCGCCATCGAGAGCGAGGACGGCCGCGCCGCCGTCACGCTCGAGATTCCCCGCTCGGCGAACGTCCGGTCGATCGTCGAGGCGCTCGAGGACCGCTACGAGGGGACCGACGTGCGGTCGTTCCAGCAGCGCGACCGCGGCGGCGACACGCGCCAGGAGTTCGCCGGGCGACTCGAGGACGACCTCACCGAGCGCCAGCTCGACGCGTTACGGCGCGCTTATCTCGGCGGCTACTTCGAGTGGCCCCGGCCGACGACCGGCGAGGAACTCGCCCAGTCGATGGACGTCTCGCGGCCGACGTTCCACGAGCACCTGCGGACCGCCGAGGCGAAGCTGTGTCGCGCGTTCTTCGACGACGCCGACGCGAACGAGTCGCGGTAGTCGCCGCCGACGGCACGGGCGGGTCCCGGTAGTCGCCGCCCACTCGTCTGAACCCGCGGTTACCGACCTGTAGTCCGTTCTTAGCCCCGCGGACGGTCGCCGACGTTTATGTACTCGGTCGTGATAGCGGGCGGTATGCTCGAGCACGCAATGCCGCTGCAGGGCGGCGGCTTCCTGTACTGGGCGATCGTGTTCTTCGTCCTCGCGATCATCGCCGCGGCCGTCGGGGCGCGGGGCGTCGCGGGGGTCTCGATGGAGATCGCGCGGATCTTCGTGCTGATCTTCATCATCCTCGCGATCGTGGCATTGCTGTTGTAGCCGCGGTGAGGGGCCGTTCCGGGGCGTTCTCGGCCGCTCCCGACGCGGTCGTGCTGTAAGGACGGACCGTTACGAGCCCGCGGTTCCGACGACCGCTCGCTCGAGCGGGGGCAGCGCCCCCGCTGATAATCCGGCTAGACGGTGCGATCGACCGGCCGGGGTGTTAACCACACGTGGTTACTGAAGGTTGGGAACTACTAACAGCGTAGAGGGCGTACTGTAACAGGAGGGGTTTATCATGACAGAACTCGGCGGTTTCCAAGACAACGTCGCTCGCATCGACCTCTCTGACGGGGAGGTCGCGTACGAGTCGATCGACGACGAGGACGCGAAGAAGTATATCGGTGCGCGTGGCCTCGGAGTGAAGTACGTATTCGAACAGGGACCGGACGTCGATCCGCTCGGGCCCGACAACCTGCTCGCGTTCATGAACGGGCCGCTGTCGGGCACCCAGGTGACGATGAGCGGCCGGATCGCCGTCTGCACGAAGTCGCCGCTGACCGGCACGGTCACGGACAGCCACCAGGGCGGCTGGTCCGGCGCCCGCCTGAAGTGGGCCGGCTTCGACGGGCTGCTCTTCGAAGGGCAGGCCGACGAACCGGTCTACGCCTTCGTGGAGGACGGCGAGGTCGAACTCCGGGACGCCTCCCACTTCTGGGGGATGGGCTTCCACGACGCCCGCGACGCCATCGAGGAGGAAGTCGACGGCCAGCTCGGCAAGAACCTGAGCATCATGGGGATCGGCCCCGGCGGCGAGAACCAGGTTCGCTACGCCACGATCATGAACGAGGACGACCGCGCCTCGGGCCGGGGCGGCACCGGCTGCGTCGCCGGCTCGAAGAACCTCAAGGCGGTCGTCGTCAAGTCGGGGACGAAGATGCCCAAACCCGCGGACAAGGAGACGTTCATGGAGGGCCACCAGCAGGCCATGCAGGCCATCCAGGAGTCTGAAGTCACCGCGCCGAACGAGGGTGGCCTCTCCCAGTACGGGACGAACGTCCTCATGAACATCACCGAGGAGATGTCCGGGCTCCCGACGCGCAACGCGAAGTACACCTCGACCCGAGACGCCCGCGAGGACGACTGGGCCGGCGACGAGTTCGACGCCGAAAACGTCTCCGGCGAGAACGTCCGCGAGAACATCCTCGTCGACGAGCCGACGTGTCACTCCTGCCCGGTCGCCTGTAAGAAGGAAGTCGAGGTCCAGGCGATGCACAAGGGCGAGGAGATGAACGTCCGGACGGAGTCCTACGAGTACGAGTCCGCGTTCGCACTGGGTCCCAACTCCGGCCACACCGAACGGGACGACATCGCCCTGATGATCGACCGCTGTAACGACATGGGCGTCGACACCATCGAGGTCGGCAACATGATGGCGATGGCCATGGAGATGACCGAGGAGGGCAAACTCGAGGACTTAGACCACGACATGGACTGGGGCGACTCCGAGGACATGGTCGACATGATCGAGCGGATCGCCCACCGCGAGACCGACCTCGCGGACCTGCTGGCCGAGGGCGCCGACCGCGTCGCCGAGAAGATGGACGCCCACGAGAACTCCCTGGCCGTCAAGGGCCAGACCATCCCCGCCTACGACCCGCGCTGCATGAAGGGGATGGGCATCGGCTACGCCACCTCGAACCGCGGGGCCTGCCACCTGCGCGGCTACACGCCCGCCGCCGAAATCCTCGGCATTCCCGAGAAGGTCGATCCCTACGAGTGGGAAGGCAAGGGCGAACTGACCGCGGAGTTCCAGGATCTCCACGCCATCAGCGACTCCTTCGACATCTGCAAGTTCAACGCCTTCGCGGAAGGCATCGAGGAGTACGTCACGCAGTACAACGGCATGACCGGCCGCGACGTCACGGAGGACGAGCTGATGGAGGCCGGCGAGCGCGTCTACAACCTCGAGCGGTACTACAACAACCTCGCCGGCTTCGACGGCTCGGACGACACCCTCCCCGAGCGCTTCCTCGAGGACGGCATCCCCGGCCAGGGCGCCAGCGAGGGCGAGTACTGCGAACTCGAGCCGATGAAAGAGGAGTACTACGACTACCGCGGCTGGGTCGACGGCGTCGTGCCCGACGAGAAGCTCGACGAACTCGGCATCGAGGTTGGCCCCGGCACGGGCGTCAGCGCCGGCGACGGCGCGGCGGCCGCACCGAGCGACGACTGAGCCGTCTCCGACCGTCCGGTCGGATCCGAACGGGAGCCGGTCGCGGGTCGATCCCGCGGCCCGGCGCTGCGACTCCGTTTTCTTTCGACACGTAGCGGGATGCGGAGCCGACGGTGTGCTATCGGGTACGCGACCGCCGGCGGACGCGACGGGGCACCGTCACGATCAGACGGTGCACCGACGAACATATGCTCGAGACGCGTCTATACGGAGCACGCCCTATGATGGCCACGACGCACGCCTTCGTCGGTCTGGTCCTCGCCGCCGCCGTCGCGACCGTCGCCCCGCAGTTCGCGCCGGCCGCGGCCGCCGGCGCGATCCTCGGCGGCCTCTTTCCCGATCTCGACCTCGTCGGCGCCCACCGGAAGACGCTGCACTTCCCCGTCTACTACTGGCTCCTCGCGATCCCGGCGACGATCGCCGCGGTCGCGGCGCCGACCGCCGTCACCCTCGCGGTCGCCCTCTTCGCGCTCACCGCCGCGATCCACTCCGTCACGGACCTGTTCGGCGGCGGCCTCGAGCCCCGGCCCTGGCTCGGCACCGCCGACCGGGCCGTCTACAGCCACTACCACGGCCGCTGGTTCGCGCCGCGGCGCTGGATCGGCTACGACGGCTCGCCGGGCGATCTCGCGCTGGCGGCCGCGCTGGCGCTGCCTGCGCTGGTCGTCTTCGACGGTGTCGTCCGGACGATCGTTGCGGGGATGCTCGCGATCTCGATCGGCTACGCCGTCGTTCGGAAGCCGCTGGCCGACGCCAGCGAGTGGCTCGCCGACCGACTGCCGGCGCCGCTGGTCGCCGCATCGGGGTCGCTCCTGTCGGCCGAAGGCGGCGAGGAGGACGCGACGGCGGAGCCGAGCGAACTCGAGCGGTCCGGCGACTAGCGGAGGCGGGAGCGGGCGAGAAGCGTCCGGTCGATCGGTAGCGAACTCGAGACGAGAATTGAAATCGAACGCGCAGGAGCACCGGCCAACCGCTCGAGGCGTCCGCTACGACGTCACCCGAGCAGTGTCGCGCGCACGGTCGGTCGAGACGCGGCGCTCAGTCGCCGGCGACGGGCTGGGCGGACGTCGTATCGGTATCGGCGTCGGCGTCCGGGCTCGTCATCTCGATTTCGACGCCGCCGTCGGCGACGGAGACGACGACGTCGTCGAACGAGCGGCGGTACTCGGTCGCGTGCTTACCGGAGGTGTTGATCCGGACGCGCTCCTCGACGAGGTTCGCTTCGGTGAGCATCTCGACCTTGCGGTAGGCGGTCGAGGTCGGGATGTCGCACTGCTCGGAGAGTTCGGTCGCGGTCAGCGACTCGTCGCTCGTCGCCTCCAGGATGGCCCTGCAGGCGTCGTCGTCGAGCGCGGCGAGCACGTGCTGGGGGTCTGCGGTTTCTTCGTCGCGGGGCCATCCTCGCTTCGCGTCGGAGTTCGTAGCGGACATCGTTCACTTCCTAGTATCCACCGGACCCCCTCCAAACGAGTCCCAATAAATACAGGGTGCTTTATATGGGGTCCCGGGGAGCGCCGCTCGAGCGCGTCTCGTCGGCGTTTCTCGCGGGGGTCGACCCCGAATACCGACGGTGGACCGGCGGTGACGCCGTCGCGGTCGACGGGTCGTCCTCCGCCGACGGCACCCACGGCCGCGTCCGCTCTGCGGTCGAGAACCCGTCCCGCAGGGTTTAGGTTATCCCGCACCTCAGACACGGTCGTGCCGTCGGGGATACGCGCCGAAGTGAAACTCGAGGATCCGCCCCAGTGTATCGTCGCGCAGGCGGCCGGCGAGACCGGCGGGACGGTCCAGTCGGTCTCCAAGAGCGTCAACCCGGACGCGCCCGAGCGCGTGACCGAGGAGTTCATGCTCGAGGCCGAGGAGTACCCCGACGCCGACGAGTTCGACGTCGACGCCGACCTCGAGTCGGTCTTCGCCTACGGCTCGAGTTCCGTCTACCGATTCCAGCGCGAACTCGGCCGTGGCTGTCCCTGCGAGATCGTCGAGGAGTTCGACTGCCCCATCGTCGACGTCCGCGCGCAGGGGACGGCGCTGTACTTGACGTTCCACGCGCCGGACATGCAGGGGCTACAGGCGATCATCGGCGAGCTACAGACCAGGTGCGACAATCTCGACGTTCAGCGCCTGCTCCAGTCCCAGCAGGACCACGCCGAACGGAACCTCGTCTTCGTCGATCGCAGCACGCTGACCGACCGACAACTGGAGGTGCTCGAGACGGCCCACCGCATGGGCTACTTCGAACACCCCAAGCGGGCCAACGCCGGCGAGGTGGCCGAGGAACTGGGGATCACGAGCACGACGTTCACCGAGCACCTCGCGGCGGCCCAGACGAAACTGCTGAACGCGATCCTCGACCGCGAGGGTTAACTCCCCCTTGAAGAAGGCTTCGGGAACTACAGGTTCCCAGCACCGAACCGCAACCCTATATATAGTGGACGCACAGCTATGAACGTAGCCGACCCATACCGGACACAACTACGAGAGTCGTCATGAGCAGATACGAATTCACCTGTCCCGAGTGCGGCCAAGAAATCGAGGTCAACGAGTCGATGCGGGAGGCCACGCTGTCGCACGGGTGCCCGGTCTGCGGCGCCGACGTCACCGAGGCCGCCTTCGCCGCGAAACAACAGACCAACTGACCGTTCGGCCCCGGCCCACCGTTCGGATACTCGGCACCGGCATCGAGTTCCGTCGCTCGGGTTCGACGTTCGAGACGCGATTTCTACTCGCCGCTCGGTCTTCCCTTCGACGTTCCCGATGAGAATGCAGTTCTATTCTTCGTCCTCGCGATCGACGTCCGTTCGCCGACCGTTGAGCGACTCCGGCACGAGCTGGTAGAGTTCGATGTTGAGGTCCTTTTTCCCCTCCGCCCAGATCTCGAACAGCGGCCGCCGCGCCTCGCCGTACTGGGCGATCTGGTCGGGCGTGAGCTCCGACGGGTCGATGTTCTCGAGCGTTCCCGTGGCGATGACGCTTCGATAGGTCGAGTCGGCCTCGTCGTAGACGACGAGCCGCGCCTGGGGCGTCGAATCGAGGAACTCCCGCTTCTCGCTGTCCGGCGTCGACACCATCCGCATGTAGAACTCGCGGTTCTCGTCGTCGTAGCCGTACGAGATCGGGATCGCGTACGGTTCGTCGGTGCGCGCGAGCGACAGCACCCCCGTCTCGTGCCGGCCGAGGAAATCGTCGATCTCCTCGTCGGTCATGTCGGTTTCCTTGTCGATGGCCATCGTCTCAGTGTCTTGCCAAAGGTGAATCAGTATCTTTAGCGTTGTCATCGACTCCGAGCCGGGCGGCCGAGTCGACGCTGTTTCCCGAATCGAGCGTCCGGCGACGCTCGGTCGCCGTCAGCGGTCGTCGTCGCCCTCGCCGTCCTCGCCGCCCTCGTCCCCCTCGAGCCCGATCAGCACCGGCTCGCGGATCTCGAGGGCGGTCTCGAACTCCTCCTCGCGGTCGTTGCGCCGGCCGACGCGCAGGAGCTGCTCCTCGTGGGCGCGCCGGACGGCCGACCGTTCGCGGTCCCCGAGTCCGACGGCGTCGGCGATCTCGTCCCAGTGGCCCCAGTCGACGAGAAACGCCTCGAACGCCTCGGTCTCGTGAATCCGCTCGTACTCGCGGCGGTACTCCTCGCGTGCGGACGCGAGGTGCGACTGGGTGCGGTCGACGAGGTCCGGCAGCTGATTCGGCGAGACTCCCGACTTCGCCGCCGCGAGCAGCAGCACCTGGCCGTCGATGGGATCTCCCGACATCACGTCATCCCCCCGCGCGCATCGCCTTCTGGGCGAAATCGTCCACGAGCGACTCGAGGGTCTCCTCGTCGCCCTCGAAGACGACGGTCACCTCGGTCAGCGACATCGACGGGCCGATGTTGACCTTCTCCGAGGAGATCGTGGCGGTCCAGTCCTCGCCGGCGACCGTTCCGTCGTCGACCCGTTCGCCGCCGAGGTTCGTCAGGTAGTGAGTCGCGAGCCGCTCGGAGATCCCGCGAAAGGATCGTTCGACGCGTTCCACCATACCGCGACTTCGGGTGCGGGAGGTAAATCCGTTCGGTACTCTCCGTCGCGATCGAGTCGATTCAAAGGACGCTGCGAAGCGCCACGACGCCGACCACGCCGGCGACCAGCGCCAGCAGAATGTTCTCGGTGCGCCACATCACGAGTAGGACCAGCCCCGCGGCGCCCCACTCGGCCGGCCCGCCCGCCGCCAGATCCGGCCCGAGCACGGCGATCACGATCGCGCCCGGCAGCACGGAGAGGCCGGCCTCGAGGCGGTCGCTCAATTCGACGTGGCGGACGAGCCAGATGCCGCCGACTTTCGTCAGCACCGTGGCGGCGGTCATGGCGAGGATGACGCCGACGGTGAGCGGCTCGAGCGAGAGCGCGCCGGCGAGGGCGAGCGCCGACTCACCCGTCATAGCGGATCACCTCGACGGCGGCGGCGACGAGGCCGCCGAGCAGGACGTACCACCGGCCAGGGAGGTAGTGGGCGCTGATGACGGCGGTTCCCAGCGAGGCCACCCAGGGGACGAGCGTCGACTTCCCCTCCCAGAGTTCGGCCGCGAGGGCGACGAAGACCGCCACGAGGATGAAGTCGAAGCCGTACCGCGTCGGATCGCCGACGACGCCGCCGGCGACCGCGCCGAGGATCGTCGAGCCGACCCAGAAGACCCAGATGGCGATCCCGCTGCCCAGCAGGAAGGCGCCGCGCCCGCTGCCGGACTTGAGATCGCGCATCGTCAGCGCCCAGTTCTCGTCGGCCATGAAGTAGAGGCTGCCGTAGACCCGCGCCGGCGAGAGGTGGCGAAACCACGGCTGCAGCGCCGCGCCCATCAGCGAGTAGCGGAGGTTGATCGCGAAGACGGTGAAGACGATCGTCGCGATCGGCAACGGGTCGGCCCAGAGTTCGACGGCGATGATCTGGGACGCGCCGGCCAGGACGGTCGCGCTCATCAGCGCCGCCTCGGCGACGCTCAGCCCGGCCCGATCCGCGAGCACGCCGAAGGCGATGCCGTAGCCGCCGACGCCGAGCGCGATGGGGACGCAGGTGACGAAGCCGGCGCGGAGCCCCTCCCGATCGAAGGTGACGTCGTCCGGCGCCGCGTCGGCCGCCGCGCTCGTCGACGGCTCCGGGACGCTCTCGACGCGGTCGCTTCCGTCCGACCGATGACCCTCCTCGTTCACATTCCACCCGACGAACACGACGCCTAAACCCTTCTCGAAACCGCCGGCCGCGGCCGGCCCCTCTCATCCGGCCACGCGCGCCCGGTCAGGCCCCGTACGCCGCCAGCGCGATCCCGAACACCGCAACCGTGAGTCCGTACCAGAGCCCGCTCGAGGCGGCCACTCCGACGGCGCCGAGCAACAGGACAACCCCGAGGAACAGCGCGGCCCACTGCGGCCCCGTTCGATCGTCCCGCCGCTCGAGAAGCGCGTCGAAACCCGCCTCGAGTAGTAACTCGATCAACACGATCGGACGGTTCGACCAGCGGCGTGAAAAGGTTTCCGCGGACTGTCAAGTTCCGCTGCGGCCGGTCGGGCGCGGCCGCGACCGCGTCAGCCGCCCGCGACCGGCGGAAACACCGACACCACGTCCCCGTCCTCGAGGTCGGTGTCGGGACCGGCCATGTGGGTCACGTCGCGGCCGTTTTTCAGCACGCTCAACTGTTCGCGGACGGCGTCGCCGTCCGCGGTCAGCAACTGCCCCGCGAGGTCGTCGTACTCGTCCTCGAGCGCGCTGAGGACGTCGCCGACGGTCGCGTCGTCGTCGACTGTGCGGCTGTGTTCCTTCTGGCCGACTGCGTCGCGAAAGGTGGCGAAAAATCGCAGATCGATCTCCATAGTGGTGGATCGTCACGCAGCGCCATAAGTTCGGGCGGTAGTCCCGACGCCGGGATCGAGCCCTCGTCAGGCCGCCGACGCCGCCGGCGCCGACGCGTACGACACGCCGCTCAGATCGGCGCGCTCGAGGGCGTCGTCGATCCGTTCGGCGCCGATGTCCGCCGCCGTCTCGGCGTCGTCGGCGTCGACGGTGACGGCCACGGTGAACTCGAGGGCGATCGTGTACGGATCGAACGGGGCGGTCGGGTGCTCGTAGACGTCGGCGTCGGCGATCTCCCAGTCGGCGATCGCGTCGTCCGCCTCGAGGCGCTCGAGGGTCGTCGCGAACTCCGATCGCGCGTCGGCGCAGGCGGTCGCATCGGCGCCGCCGTGCAGGGTCACGCGGGCCGTTCCGGTCCGCGATACGGCAAACTCCATGTCACCCCGTATCGACCGGGCGGATTTGAACCCTCTGGAAAGTCTAGCATACGCGTCACGTCTCGAGGGTGTGAGGGTCGATACCACGGTGAAGAATTGGCCGTAATGGGTCGCTACTGCCCGAAACTACGCGAATGCCGGGTATCGGTTTATAGAACTCGAGGAAAACAGGTTCGCGTATGGATAGAGATACTCCACTGACGCGTCGTCGGACGATCGGTATGCTCGGGGCCACAGCGTCGACGCTGGTCCTCGCCGGCTGCGGCGGACCCGGCGGCGGGAACGAGACCGAAGAGGGCGGCACTGAAGGCGGGAACGAGACCGAAGAGGGCGGGAACGAGACCGGTATCGGGACGGAAACCGAAAACGAGACCGAGAACGAGACCGGCGTGGGTCTTAACGAGACCAACGAAACGAACGAGACGGGAATGGCCAACGAAACCAACGCGACGAACGAAACCGGAATGGCCGGCAACGCTACTAACGAGACGAACGAAACGAACGAGACGGGAATGGCCGGCAACGAAACCAACGAAACTAACGAGAGCGCCTGAGGTCGGTCACTCTAACTTCTCCAGCGCGTCGAAGAAGTTCGCCTGCGGCCCGACCAGCCTCACCGGTTCGTCCGCGACCGAGATCGATACCGTCGCGGGCGGCTCGAGCGCCCGTCGGTCGTGCCCGTCGCTGATCGCGTACGCGGTCTCGGCGTCCGAGACCGTCAGCGTAATCTCGGCGTCGGGATCGACGACCAGCGGCGGCATCCCGTCGGCCGCGGCCATCTGCGTCACCACCAGCGCGTCGGCCGCCGGCTGGACGAGCGGCCCGCCCTCGCTCAGGTTGTAGGCGGTCGAACCCGTCGGCGTCGCCACGAGGACGCCGTCCGCGTGGCTCGTCGTGTACCGCTGGCCGTCGATGTCGACGTCGATCGTCGCCCCGCCGCCGTGGCCCCGCCGCGGCCCGTGGACGACCACCTCGT
The DNA here is from genome assembly GCF_054654555.1 of Halopiger thermotolerans. Classification (NCBI taxonomy): domain Archaea; kingdom Methanobacteriati; phylum Methanobacteriota; class Halobacteria; order Halobacteriales; family Natrialbaceae; genus Halopiger; species Halopiger thermotolerans. The sequence goes on from NZ_BAAIEU010000002.1 coordinate 275,791, forward strand.
TGAGCGCGGGCTCGAGCGTCCACCCGCCGCCGGCGCCGGTCGCCCGCAGCCGGGCGAGTTCCCGGCCCTCGAGCGACCCCGTTTCCCGGAGCCGGCCGACCAGGTCGGTGACGACTTCGCGGGCGTCAGCAGGTGCGACGGCGTTGAGAAACCCGACCTCGCCGAGGTTGACCCCGAGGATCGGCGTCGCGCCGACCTCGCGGGCGACGAACAGCAGCGTTCCGTCGCCGCCGATGCTCACGACGAAATCGCGCTCGCCCATCGCGGCGATCGGGACGTCGTCCGCGTCGATCGCGGCGCCGGTCAGTTCGTCGACGACGGCCGCGACGCCCTCGTACTCGCGCTCGAGGGTTTCGACGAGCGTCTCGGCGAGTTCTTGCGCACGCGCGTTGTTCCGCTGGGCAACGATTCCGACGTCGACGTCCATCGTCGGCGGCTACCCGCCCCGCCGTCAAAAAGCCCCGCTTCGCGGCCCGATCGGCAGTACCATTAAGCCCGACCGGTACGTTCGGCGTAACTGAACCTCGTCGCGGCGGAACAGTCGCGATCGCTGCCATGGTGTACCCCAGCCGTCCCACGATATCGGCCGCGCTCGACGATCGGGCCACCCCGGGTGGTCGCCGTGAGTGACGACTGGTTCGAGCGGGCGGTCGACGACGGCGCCGACGACGGGAGCGGCGACGAGGGCGACGACGAGGACGAACTCGCCTTCGAGTCCGAGCTCTCGGCGGGTGCCGATTTCGATCCCCCGGACGGAACCGGCGCCGACGCGGAACCCGAGTCAGAGTCCGCCGACGGAGCCGACGCCGACGGGGCGAGCGACGGCCTGTTCGAGGAGGATTTCGGAGCGGCGCTGCAGGACGTCGACGTTCCCGACGTGGACGGCGACGGCCCCGACAACTTTGCCGACCTCGACTTCGGCTTCGACGCCGGCGGCGAACCCGAGTTCGACGACGACGATGACATCGACTCGGCGCTCCCTCGGATCGAACTCGGCGTCGAGGGCCTCGACCGGATGATCCGGGGCGGCGTCCCCGAGCGGTCCCTGATGGTCGCCATCGGCAGCGCCGGCACCGGGAAGACCACCTTCGGCCTGCAGTTTCTCAACCACGGCCTCGAGCGGGGCGACCCCGCCGTCTTCATCGCCCTCGAGGAGAGCCGCCAGCGCGTGCTCGACAGCGCCCTCGAGAAGGGGTACGCCTTCGACGAGTTCCTCGCGGACGATCGGCTCGCGATCGTCGACCTCGACCCGGTCGAGATGACAAACAGCCTGGCGTCGATCCGCAACGAACTCCCGCGGCTCGTCGACGAGTTCGGCGCCGAACGGCTCGTGCTGGACTCGGTGTCACTGCTCGAGATGATGTACGACGACCGCGCGAAGCGGCGCAACGAGATCTACGAGTTCGCGCGCGGGCTGAAGGAGGCCGGCGTCACCGCCCTGCTGACCAGCGAGGCCGCCGCGGAGAATCCCTACGCCTCCCGCCACGGGATCGTCGAGTACCTCACGGACGCGGTCTTCGTGATGCAGTACGTCCGACCCGATGACTTCCGGGAGACGCGACTGGCGATCGAGATCCAGAAGATTCGGGACGCGAACCACTCCCGGGAGAAGAAGCCGTACGAACTCACCGACGACGGGATCTCGGTCTATCAGCAGGCGAACCTCTTTTAAGAGCCGCCGACGCCGTATCACACAGGTTTCAGTTTCAGCCCCTGTCGTCGGTCGGTAATCCGGAGTTGAGACGGCGTTTGCAACCCATACTTTTCCGGCGCCGAGCGCGTGAGTGTTGGTATGGCACAGCGCACGACGGCCGACGAAACCATCGCGCGCGAAGAACTCGCGTCGTACTTCCATCGCCTCGCCCAGGAGTTCGAGGAGGGTGGCCGGGAGATCAACGTCGAGGTCGGAAACAAGACCGTCGAACTGAACCCGCCGTCCGAGGTCGACCTGTCGGTCGACGTGGTCGAACGCTCGACGATGTTCCACGGCGATCGCGAAACGATCGAGCTCGAGCTGAACTGGAAGGCGGACAAGAGCGCGGCGACCGCGAGCACCGAGGCCGAAACGGAACGAGAGGAGAACGCGAGTATCGAATAATAGACACTCCAGCGCCGAACCCTACTCGAGCGGGCCGGCGGCGCGTTCCCGTCGCCGAAGAAGAGACCGAACGTATTTTTCCTCCGAGCGGAGAGGATCGACTCGATGTACGAGACGATCCTCTTTCCGACCGACGGGAGCGACCACGCCGAGACCGTCGCGACCCACGCGATCGACATCGCGACGACGCGGGACGCCGCGGTCCACGTCCTGTCGGTCGTCGACGACCGGGCCTTCCTCGTGCTCGACGACGATCGCGTCGAGGCGGTCCGCAGCGACCTCGAGGCGAGCGCCCGTGAGGCGATCGACGAGGCGGCGACCCGCGCGGCCGAGCACGACCTCGCGGTCGAGACGGCCGTCGAGACCGGCAACCCCGCCGAGTGCATCGTCGACTACGCCGACGAGCACGGGATCGACCTGATCGTCATGGGGACCAGCGGCGACGATTACGAGAACAACGTCGTCGGGAGCGTCTCCCAGCGCGTCGTCCGGACCGCGCCGGTTCCCGTCCTGACGGTCGGACCGGACGCGTAACTGTTGCTCGAGCGCACGCCGGCTTCGTTTAGCTCCCACGCCGGTTCCGTTCGGCTTGCACGCCGGCCCGCCTCGGGGCGCGGTCGAGCAGCTACATTGATGTGGTCGCCGTTGCTAAGTCCGGAGACATGCGCCGTTCGCTCGTCATCGCCGCGACCGTCGTCGCGGTCGCGTTCCTGTTCGCCGGCGGCCCGTCGCTGTTTTTCACCCCCTCGAGCGACGCGATGGGGCCCGAACCGGCCCCCGCGACCGAATCCGAGTCCGAACCCGAGCCGGAGCTCGTCTCGCTCGAGGACAGCGACAGCGCGTTCTGGCCGTACCTGAGCGCTCGAACCGCCTACCAGAAGCGGAGTCCGATCAACGTGATCGTCCGCGGCGAGACCGACGACATCGTCCGTCTGCTGGCCGAACACGGCGAGGGCGACTGGAACGAGACGGCTGCGGACCACTTCGAGTCCGGCGAACTCGTCGGCGCGGCCGACAACGAAACCGCGGCCGAAAACGAGACGATTCCCGCCGACGCGCCCGACAACGGCTCGGCGCCGCCCGTCGCGCCGAACGCCACCGCCGACTCGGCGTCCGGGCCCGAATCCGAAACCGACGGCCCGACCGCGGTCTCCCCGACCGCGATTCCGTGGTCGCACGCCGACGGGGCGACCCGGTACGCCTACCTCGATCCGGGGGCCGACGAGGAGGGGTACTGGACCACCGAGACCCTCCAACTCGAGGACGGCGAGTACTACGGCCACCGCTACCACATCCGCGCGTACGAGAGTCCCAATCCCGACGACCAATGGGTCATCATGCAGACCCACTCGGAGCACTTCGACTGGTTCACGCTGCGCCACCGCGTCCACGGCTCCGCCCAGGCCCAGGCGCGCCTCGAGGCGGATCTGATGGCGATTCCCGGCGTCGACGTCCGGGAGGACGTCCAGCGGATCTACCTCGGCAACGCCCGCGGGTCGGACGCCGACGGGTGGGCGACGCGGGTCGATCTCACCGCGATGTCGATCCTACCGATCGCCCTCGGACTCGCGGCGCGGCGCACCGCGCGCTCGGCGAGCCGCCGCCAGCGGGTCCGAGAACGCGTCGCCGCCCACCTGACCGAGGTCGACCGGGCGCGCTTGGCGGCCGTCGCCGAGCGCGTCGACGCGCGCCACCTCGTCCTCGCCGCGACGATCCTGACGATCGTCCTGGGCGTCCGCATCGCCGGCGTCGCGCTGGACCGGACCGTCGACGCGCTTACGCCGCACATGATCGCGGGGCTGCTCTACCCGTTCGTCGCCGTCGGCTTGCCGGTCGCGACCTACGCTCTCGCGAGCGGCCTCGAGCGCCGGCTCGACGCCGCCCTCGCCGCGTCGCTGTCGCTCGCGGCGGCGATCTGGACCGACTACGCGCTGCTCGGCGTTGACGTGTTACCGGTCGACGTCGTCCTCCAGCGGATGCTCGTGGTCGCCGCGCTGGGGCTGATCGCCGGCGGCGCGGCCGGCCGAGCGAGGCGAAGCGGGCGGCTCAACGACCTCCTCCTCGTCGGCGCCGTCGCGTGGGTCGTCGTCCTCGGCGGGACGCTGCTGGGCTACCTGTAGTTCCCGCTGGCCCGCCTCGAGACGAGGGCGTGGCCCACGAGAACCGGAGTTTGTCAGATACTCGCACGACCCACAAGGAATTTAACCGATAGTCAGGTACTCTCAGACGTGCTCGGTCGTTCCGGACCGGATCGGCCGGCCGGGTAGCCGTGCTTGTGGGTCGAGTTAGTAACCGTTAAATGGCTCCCGCCGGTACCTAACTGTAGTATCTCGTGACAGCCGCTTCTCTCCCGATAGCCGACACGCACACCCACAACACATGGTAGACGTAAGCCAACACGAACTCGTCCCCGAGCACACCGTCCTCGAGGAGGACGCGCTCGAGGAGGTGCTCGACGAGTACGACATCGACCGCACAGATCTGCCGAAAATCAAGCGCAACGACCCCGCTCTCCCCGACGAGGCGGAGGTCGGCGACGTCATCAAGATCGTTCGGGACTCACGGACAACCGACCAGGCAGTCGTATACCGACTCGTGGTGGAATAAATGGCAATGGAACTGGATCGCGACACGCGGCGGGAAATTTCGCGCGAATACTTCTCGAGGGAACGGCTCGCAGAACACCACTACCGCTCCTTTAACGCCTTCCTCAACCGGGGGATGCAGGAGGTCGTCGACGAGAAGGAGACGATCGACACCGACATCGGCGACAAGGAGGGCGAGGAACCGGTTCACGTCGAACTGGGCGACGTGCGCGTCGTCACCCCTCGCGTTCGGGAGGCCGACGGCTCCGAGGAGCTGCTGTATCCCCAGGAGGCGCGACTGCGCAACATCACCTACTCCGCGCCCGTCTTCATGGAGATGTCCATCGTCAAGGGCGAGGAGGGCGACGAGCGCGTCGTCGACTCCACGGAGACCAAGATCGGCCGGATGCCGATCATGGTCGGCTCCGAGAAGTGTAACATCGCCGGCTTCTCCGACGAGGAACTCATCGAGATCGGCGAGGACCCCGCCGACCCCGGCGGCTACTTCATCGTCAACGGCTCCGAGCGGGTCCTGATGACCAGCGAGGACCTCGCGCCGAACAAGATCCTCGCCGAGTACGACACCAAGTACGGCGACGAGATTCAGGTCGCCAAGACCTTCTCGCAGCGCCGTGGCTACCGCGCGCTCGTGCTCTGTGAGCGGACCCGCGACGGCCTGCTCGAGGTGTCGTTCCCCTCGGTCTCCGGATCGATCAACTTCGTCACCCTCGTGCGTGCGCTGGGGCTCGAGTCCGACGAGGAGATCGTCCACAAGGTCTCCAACGACCCCGAGGTCGTCAAGTACATGCTCGAGAACCTGGAGGAAGCGGAGGTCCAGACCGAGGAGGAAGCCATCGAGGCCCTCGGGAAACGAGTGGCGTCCGGTCAGGGCAAGAACTACCAGCTCAAGCGGGCCAACTACGTCATCGACCGCTACCTCCTGCCGCACCTCCACGAGGACGGGGTGCCCGAGGAGGACGTCCGCATCAACAAGGCCCACTACCTCTGTCGGATGGCCGAGGCCTGCTTCGAGCTCGCGCTTGGCCGGCGCGAGGCAGACGACAAGGACCACTACGCCAACAAGCGGCTGAAGGTCTCGGGCGACCTGATGAAGGACCTGTTCCGGACCGCGCTGAACAAGCTGGCCCGGGACGTCAAATACCAGCTCGAGCGCGCTAACATGCGTAATCGGCAGCTTTCGGTTTCGACGGTCGTCCGCTCGGACGTCCTGACCGAGCGCCTCGAGCATCCGATCGCGACGGGCAACTGGGTCGGCGGCCGCTCGGGCGTCTCCCAGCTGGTCGACCGCACCAACTACATGGGGGTTCTCTCGCACCTGCGGCGCCTGCGCAGCCCGCTCTCGCGCAGTCAGCCGCACTTCGAGGCGCGGGACCTGCACGCGACCCAGTGGGGTCGCATCGGTCCCTCCGAGACCCCGGAGGGTCCCAACTGTGGCCTGGTGAAGAACTTCGCACAGGCCGTCGAGCTCTCGCAGAACATCGAGGACGAGCAGGCGTTAAAGCGCGAACTCGCCTCGATGGGGGTCGAGGGCATTCCGGGCATCGACAGCATCGAACGATCGACATCCGCCGCGGACGACTAATCCATGAGCAGCCAAGAACGCGAAGCCAAAGTCTACGTCAACGGGTCGCTGGTGGGAACGCACCCGAACCCGCACGAGCTAGCCGAACAGATCCGGGAAGCGCGCCGCATCGGCGACGTCAGCGAGATGGTCAACGTCTCGGTCAAGGAGCGCACCCGCGAGGTCATCATCAACGCCGACGCCGGCCGCGCACGACGCCCCCTGCTGGTCGTCGAGGACGGCGAACCCCGCATCTCCCAGGAGGAGATCGAGGCGCTGCAGGACGGCGACCTCGAGTTCGACGACCTCGTCGACCACGGGTACATCGAGTTCATCGACGCCGAGGAGGAGGAGGACATCCTCGTGGCCGTCGACGAGGACGACCTGACCGAGAAGCACACGCACCTCGAGATCGACCCCTCGCTGATGTTCTCGATCGGCGCGGGGATGATCCCCTACCCCGAGCACAACGCCAGTCCGCGCATTACGATGGGGGCGGGGATGATCAAGCAGTCGCTGGGCCTCCCGTCGGCTAATTATCGCATCCGGCCGGACACCCGCCAGCACCTGCTGCACTACCCGCAGCTCTCGATGGTCAAGACCCAGACCACGGAGCAGATCGGGTACGACGACCGCCCCGCGGCGCAGAACTTCGTCGTGGCCGTCATGAGCTACGAGGGGTTCAACATCGAGGACGCGCTGGTCATGAACAAGGCCAGCGTCGAACGCGCGCTCGCCCGTTCGCACTTCTTCCGCACCTACGAGGGCGAGGAGCGCCGGTATCCGGGCGGCCAGGAGGACCGCTTCGAGATCCCCTCCCAGGACGTCCGCGGCGCCCGCGGCGAGGACGCCTACGCGCACTTGGACGAGGACGGTCTCGTCAACCCCGAGACGACGGTCGACGAGAACTCCGTCCTCCTCGGGAAAACGAGCCCGCCGCGCTTCCTCGAGGAGCCCGACGACATGGGCGGCCTCTCGCCCCAGAAGCGCCGCGAAACCTCAGTCACCATGCGATCCGGTGAGAGCGGCGTCGTCGACACCGTCACCCTCATGGAGGGCGAAGACGGCTCGAAGCTCTCGAAGGTCTCCGTGCGCGACGAGCGGATCCCCGAACTCGGGGACAAGTTCGCATCGCGACACGGCCAGAAGGGCGTCGTCGGTCACCTGGCGCCCCAGGAGGACATGCCCTTCACCGAGAGCGGGCTCGTCCCCGATCTCGTCCTGAACCCGCACGCGCTGCCGTCGCGGATGACCGTCGGGCACATCCTCGAGATGATCGGCGGGAAACTCGGCTCGCTCGAGGGCCGGCGCGTCGACGGGACGCCGTTCCTCGGCGAGGACGAGGAGAAGCTCCGCGAAGGCCTCGAGGAGGCCGGCTTCGAATCCTCCGGCAAGGAGACGATGTACTCCGGCGTCACCGGGGAGAAGATCGAGGCCGAGATCTTCGTGGGCGTGATCTTCTACCAGAAGCTCTACCACATGGTCTCGAACAAGCTGCACGCCCGCTCGCGCGGTCCCGTGCAGGTGCTGACCCGCCAGCCCACGGAGGGTCGCGCCCGCGAGGGCGGTCTCCGTATCGGGGAGATGGAGCGGGACGTCTTCATCGGCCACGGCGCCGCCATGACGCTGAAGGAACGCCTGCTCGACGAGTCCGACCGCGAGTACATCCCGATCTGTGCGAACTGCGGCATGAGCGCGGTCGAGAACGTCGAGCAGCGCCGCGTCTACTGTCCGAACTGCGACGAGGAGACCGACATCCACGAGATCGAGATGAGCTACGCGTTCAAGCTCCTGCTCGACGAGATGAAGGCGCTCGGCATCGCACCGCGACTCGAACTGGAGGACGCCGTCTAACGCCTCTACACCATGCAAAACAGCACACCCAAAGACATCGGATCGATCAACTTCGGGCTCATGGAGCCCGAGGAGTACCGGGAGATGAGCGCGACGAAGATCATCACCGCCGACACCTACGACGACGACGGGTTCCCCATCGACATGGGGCTGATGGACCCCCGACTCGGCGTCATCGACCCCGGCCTCGAGTGCAAGACCTGCGGCAAGCACTCGGGCTCCTGTAACGGCCACTTCGGCCACATCGAACTGGCCGCGCCGGTCATCCACGTCGGCTTCACGAAGCTCATCCGCCGCCTGCTGCGTGGCACCTGTCGAGAGTGCTCGCGGCTCCTGCTCACCGAGGACGAGCGCGAGGAGTTCCGCGGCCAGCTCGACGAGTCCCGGAAGCTGGGTCGCGACCTGAACGACGTCACGAAGGCCGCGATCCGCCAGGCTCGCAAGAAGGACCGCTGTCCGTTCTGCGGCGAGGTCCAGTACGACATCGACCACGAGAAGCCGACCACCTACTACGAGGTCCAGCAGGTCCTGACCAGCGAGTACTCTCAGCAGATCGCGGCTGCGATGCAGGGCGAGGAGGACGGCGAGCGCATGTCGCCGGACGAACTCGCCGAGGAGACCGACATCGACCTCCAGCGGATCAACGAGATCCTCTCGGGCTCGTTCCGACCCCGCGAGAGCCAGCGCAAGGCCATCGAGAAGGCCCTGGACATCGACCTGACCGAGGAGGACACGAACAAGCTGATGCCCTCGGACATCCGCGACTGGTTCGAGGACATCCCGGACGAGGACATCGAGGTGCTCGGGATCGACTCCGAGCGCTCCCGCCCCGAGTGGATGATCCTCACCGTCCTCCCCGTTCCGCCCGTGACGGCGCGACCGTCGATCACGCTGGACAACGGCCAGCGCTCCGAGGACGACCTCACCCACAAGCTGGTCGACATCATCCGGATCAACCAGCGGTTCATGGAGAACCGCGAGGCCGGCGCGCCCCAGCTGATCATCGAGGACCTCTGGGAGCTGCTCCAGTACCACGTCACCACCTTCATGGACAACGAGATCTCGGGCACGCCGCCGGCGCGACACCGCTCCGGCCGACCGCTGAAGACCCTCTCCCAGCGTCTGAAGGGCAAGGAGGGACGTTTCCGCGGCTCGCTGTCCGGGAAGCGCGTGAACTTCTCGGCCCGAACCGTCATCTCCCCGGACCCGACCCTTAGTCTGAACGAGGTCGGCGTCCCGGATCGCGTCGCCAAGGAGATGACCCAGACGATGAACGTCACCGAGCGCAACGTCGAGGAGGCGCGGCGGTTCGTCGCCAACGGGCCCGAGGCCCACCCCGGCGCGAACTACGTCCGCCGACCGGACGGCCGCCGGCTGAAGGTGACCGAGAAGAACTGCGAGCAACTCGCCGAGAAGGTCGAGGCCGGCTGGGAGGTCAACCGCCACCTCGTGGACGGCGACATCGTCATCTTCAACCGCCAGCCGTCGCTCCACCGGATGTCGATCATGGCCCACGAGGTCGTGGTCATGCCGTACAAGACCTTCCGCCTGAACACCGTCGTCTGTCCGCCGTACAACGCCGACTTCGACGGCGACGAGATGAACATGCACGCGCTCCAGAACGAGGAGGCCCGCGCCGAAGCGCGCGTCCTCATGCGCGTGCAGGAGCAGATCCTCAGCCCCCGGTTCGGCGAGAACATCATCGGCGCCATCCAGGACCACATCTCCGGGATGTACCTGCTGACCGCGGACAACCCGCGGTTCAACGAGACCCAGGCGCTTGACCTGCTTCGTGCCACCCGGATCGACGAACTGCCGGAACCCAGCGGCATCGACGACGAAGGCAAGCCGTTCTGGACCGGCTACGACGTCTTCTCCGAGCTGCTGCCCGACGACCTCAACCTCGAGTTCACCGGCACCGTCGGCGACCAGGTCGTCATCGAGGACGGCCAGCTCATCGAAGGGACCATCGCCGAGGACGAGGTCGGCGAGTTCGGCGGCGAGATCGTCGACACCATCACGAAGATCTACGGCAACACCCGCGCCCGGATCTTCATCAACGAGGTCTCGACGCTGGCGATGCGCGCGATCATGCACTTCGGGTTCTCGATCGGGATCGACGACGAGACCATCCCCGAGGAGGCCCAGGAGCGCATCGACGAGACCATCGACGACGCCTACGACCGCGTCCAGGAACTCATCGAGGCCTACGAGAACAACGAACTCGAGAGCCTGCCCGGTCGGACGATCGACGAGACCCTCGAGATGAAGATCATGCAGACGCTCTCGCGGGCTCGTGACAACGCGGGGAACATCGCCGACGAGCACTTCGACGACGACAATCCGGCCGTCGTCATGGCAAACTCCGGTGCTCGTGGGTCGATGCTCAACCTGACCCAGATGGCCGGCGCTGTCGGCCAGCAGGCAGTTCGTGGCGAGCGCATCAACCGCGGTTACGAGGACCGCACCCTCAGCCACTACGAGCCTAACGACCTCTCCGCGGAGGCCCACGGCTTCGTCGAGAACTCCTACACCAGCGGGCTGACCCCGCGGGAGTTCTTCTTCCACGCGATGGGTGGCCGCGAGGGCCTGGTCGACACGGCAGTCCGTACCTCGAAGTCCGGGTACCTGCAGCGTCGCCTGATCAACGCACTCTCCGAACTCGAGACCCAGTACGACGGCACCGTCCGCGACACGTCGGACACCATCGTCCAGTTCGAGTTCGGCGAGGACGGCACCTCGCCGGTCAAGGTCTCCTCGGGCGACGACAACAACATCGACGTCGCCCAGATCGCGGACCGCGTCCTCGATTCGGAGTTCGACTCCGAGGAGGAGAAACAGGAGTTCCTCGGCACCAAGCCGCGCCCGACCAACCTCTCGGAGCACGCGGACAGTCGCCTTTCCGAGGGCCGGAGCAAGGGGGTGAGCTCCGATGACTGAGGTCGACTACGACGTCAACGACGACATGATCGCCGTCGTCGAGGACACCGACCTCCCCCGCCGGCTCAAGGACAACGTCTACGAGGAACTCGAGGGGCGTGCGGACGCGACCGTCGAGGACGCCGACGAACTCGCGAAGGCGGTCGAGGCCCGCTACGTCGACACGCGCGTCGACCCGCTCGACCCCGTCGGCACCGTCTCGGCCCAGTCGATCGGCGAACCCGGCACCCAGCTGACGATGAACACGTTCCACTACGCGGGTGTCGCGGAGATCGACGTGACCCAGGGGCTGCCGCGGCTGATCGAACTGGTCGACGCCCGGAAGACCCCGGACACGCCGATGATGACGGTCTACCTCGAGGACGAGTACGCCACCGAGCGCGAGAAGGCCCACGAGGTCGTCTGGAACATCGAGGCGACGAAGATCCTCGCGCTGGGCGACGTCTCGACCAACGTCGCGGACATGCGCGTCCAGATCTCGCTCAACGAGGACACGCTGCGCGAGCGGATGATCGAGCCCGACGAGGTCGCCGAGATCATCGAGGACAACCTCGGCGTTCAGACGGTCCAGCAAGGCACCGAGATCCAGTTCGGTCCCGAGGAACCCTCGTACCGCGACCTCCTGCAACTCGTCGAGGAACTGCGCGACATCACGTTCAAGGGCATCGAGGACATCTCGCGGGTCGTCATCCGCCGCGAGGAGATGGACGACGGCGACGAGGAGTTCGTCCTCTACACCGAGGGGTCGGCCTTCGGCGACGTCCTCGAGATCGAGGGCGTCGACGCCTCCCGGACGACCTGTAACAACATCCACGAGATCCACCGCAACCTCGGCATCGAGGCCGCCCGCGAGGCCATCATCGAGGAGACCAACAACACGCTCGCCGAGCAGGGGCTGGACGACGTCAACGTCCGCCACCTGATGCTGGTCGCGGACATCATGACCAACCGCGGCGAGATCGAGTCGATCGGCCGCCACGGCATCTCCGGCTCGAAGGACTCCGTCCTCGCGCGCGCCGCGTTCGAGGTGACGGTCAACCACCTGCTCAACGCCGCCATCCACGGCGAGGTCGACGAACTGCAGGGCGTCACGGAGAACGTCATCGTCGGCAAGCCGATCAAGCTCGGCACCGGCGATGTCGACCTCCGGATGGGGTCGACCGCGCCCGAGAGCGGAACCGGGACCGGCAGCGGCAGCGAGACGCAGGCCGACTGATCGATGGGCGTTACCCTCGACGACGACGCCCGGCAGTATCTCGCGGCCTTCGAGGACGTGACGGGCGTCGACGGCAAGGACTGCATCCGGCAGGCTGCGGACGACGCCGGCGACGCCGACGCCGCGGACGACGACCGGCTCGTCGTCGTCGTCTCGAGCGGCCGGTTGGGCGAGGCGATCGGCCCCGACGGCCGCACGGTCAAGCAGTTCGAGGACCGGGTCGACGCGTCCGTTCGACTCGTCGAAGACGCCGACGATCCGGAGACGTTCGTCGCGAACGCGCTCGCGCCCGCGGCCGTGTACAACGTGACGATCAGCGAGAACGGCGACACCGTCGCCTACGTCGAGGTCGCGACCGAAGACCGCGGCGTCGCGATCGGCTCGAACGGCCGCACGATCGAGGCCGCGCGGCGGCTCGCGAAGCGCCACTTCGACATCGAAGACATCCAGCTGCTGTAGCTCGAGGCGGTCGGTCCCGCCCGGTCGAATCGCAGCCGCTTTTCTCGCCGTTCTGTTCCCGTCGTCCTGAACCCCTGTGTAGCATCTAGGTACGCGGCCTCTGCTGCCCGACCCCGTGAATCCGTACCAAGCTATTTTCTGTTGGGTTGCGAACTGGTGGCTATGACTGACGGACCGTCCTACGGACGCGAGCGACTCGTCGAAGTCTACACGGAAGGGATGCTGGCCGACCGGCTGCCGTCGGTCCCACCGCGGTTCGAGGACCTCGAGGCGGCCGCCCGCGAAGCGCTCGAGCCGGACGCCTACGCCTACGTCGCGGGCAGCGCGGGCGCGGAACGGACCGACCGCGAGAACCGCGAGGCGTTCTCCCGGTGGCGGATCGTCCCCCGAATGCTGTGTGACGTCGACGATCGGGACCTCTCCGTCGAACTGTTCGACCGGCGATACCCCGCGCCGGTCGCGCTGGCGCCGATCGGCGTCCAGTCGATCCTCCACGAGGAAGCGGAGCTGGGGTCGGCCCGTGCTGCGGCCGACCTCGGAGTCCCCTTCGTCCAGAGTTCGGCCGCGACCGAACCGCTCGAGGACGTCGCCGCGGCCGCCGACGGGCCGGCGTGGTTTCAGCTCTACTGGAGTTCGAACCGCGATCTCACGCGGAGTTTCGTCGAGCGCGCCGAAGAAGCGGGGTACGAGGCGCTGGTCGTGACCGTCGACACGCCGGTGATCAGCTGGCGCGAGCGCGACGTCGAGCACGGGTACCTCCCCTTCCTCGACGGCGAGGGCGTCGGGAACTACTTCACGGACCCGGTGTTCGAGGACCTCCTCGGCGCGCCGCCCGCGGAGAACGAAGACGCCGCGGTCATGCAGTTCGTCGACGTCTTCGGCGACGCCTCGCTCACCTGGGCCGACCTCGAGTGGCTCCGCGGCGTGACCGACCTGCCGATCCTCGTCAAGGGGATCGTCCACCCCGAGGACGCGGTCCTCGCCGTCGAGTCCGGCGCCGACGGCGTGATCGTCTCGAACCACGGCGGTCGGCAGGTCGACAACGCCCTGCCGGCGATCGAGGCACTCCCGCGGGTGGTCGAGCGTCTCGAGGACGAGGGACGCGGCGACGTTCCGGTCTTGTTCGACAGCGGGATCAGGCGCGGCGCGGACGCGGTCGTCGCGCTCGCGCTCGGGGCCGAGATGGTGCTTCTCGGCCGCCCGTACGTCTACGGCCTCGCGATCGACGGCGAGGACGGCGTCCGGGAGGTCTGTCGGAACTTTCTGGCGGATCTCGACCTCACGATGGGGCTGTCGGGCCGATCCTCCGTCGACGAACTCGATCGGTCACTGCTGGTCGAGCGATGAGTCGGCAGTAAGTTGGCGGTGAGTCGGCTGCTGGTGGAAGTCGTGACGTTCGAGGTGCTCGCGTCGCCTCCCGCGTGCACGGCACTCGAGTTGCTCGAGCGACTCGATTCCGAAGTGGGTCGCAGAGCGGCGAACGGGCGAGCGAAAGGTCGACGCCGGACGCAGTCCGGCGGACGCTAGGTCCCGTCGCCGTCACCCACGTCCTCGAGGTCGGCGGCGAAACCGAGGTCGGGATCGAGGCCACGGTTGCCCCCGGGAACGCCGTCTGGATCGACAGCGTTCGGGCCCAGACCGCCCGCGTCGACGCCACAGCCGCCACAGCCACGACCAGTGTCGCCGAAGACGTCCTCGTTCCACTCCGTGACCTGCGGATCGTCGGGCACCCAGTCGGGATCGAGGTCTAGCTGCTCGACCTCGCGTTCGACCAGCGCCGCGAGCAGTTCCGCGAGTGCGGCGTAGACGGCCAGCTCGCCGTCGTCGTGATCGCCGACTTCGTCCGCGAACCGCCAGTACCAGCGCCCGAGGTGGTCCTCGAGGAACGAGCGGCGCGCGTCGACGACGACCGCGACGCCCTCGTCGTCGCCGGCCAGCCGCAGCGCCGCTTCCCGGTGGCTGAGGTGGCTCAGAAACTCCGTGAGGAAGCAAACGTGATCGCCCCGGTCGGTCTTCCCCTCGGCGACGGCGAGGTCGAAGGCCTCGTAGAAGCCCCTGATGTCGGCCAGTCGTCGCACGTTGGTCATCAGCGGCCCGGGGAGGTAGGTCAGTTCGTACGGGGAGACCGTCACGCCCTCCTCCACGCCGAACAGGGAGGCCCACTGGTCGTGGAGGTCCCGGTGGTCGGCGCCCTCGAGCGCGTCGGCGACTGCTGCGGCCGCCGTTGCGACGTCCTCGCCGATCACGGCGGCGGACTCCCGGAGCTCCTCGTCGTAGGCGCCCGCCTCGCGGGCGGCCGCGAAGTCGTCGCCGGGTCGATCGAAGCCCAGCGAGCACAGCGAGTACAGTCGGCTGCGGTGGACTGCAGTCTCGAGGTCGCCGGGCGGGTCGGTCGCGACCGCGGCGGCCTGCTCCTCGTCCGCCGTCGGCTCGTCGGTGCTCCCGTCGGCGCCGTCCGTGCCGTCCGCGCTCGGCGGGCCGCCGAGGATGGTGTTGGCGTGTTCGCTCATGGTCACGTGATGTCCAGTCGGTAGACCTCCTCGTCCTCGTCGTAGCGCTCCCGCTTGGCCGTCGGTTCGGTGATCGGCACGCGGCCGACCTCGTCGCCCTCGTAGTAGCCGACCGCCTCGTCGCCGTCGATCTCGAAGGCCGTCAGCGACCAGTCGGTCGACCCCATCAGCTTGAACAGCCCCTCGAGTTCGGGCTCGTCGCCGTTGCGCATCGCCCGATAGGTCTCGATGGCGTCCTCGACGCCAGGGCCGAACAGCTGGGTGAGGTAGTCCGTGGAGGCCGTGATCGGCGGCACGTAGTAGACGTTCGGCTCGAGGCCGAACTGCGGGTACAGCGGTTTCGCCAGTTCCTTCTGGTGGACGACGAAGTCGAGGGGATTGGTCGGCCCCTCGGTCGGATCGCCGCCGTCGGCCTCCTCGGGCGGGTTGATGTAGCCGTGCAGGCGGATCTTTCCGAGGCAGTTCTCGAAACACTGCGGGACCTTGCCCTGCTCGGTCTTGGTGTAACAGCCGATGCACTTCTGGGAGACGCCCTCGGCCATGTTGAAGATCGACTTCTTGTACGGGCAGGACTCGTTGCACTGCTGGTAGGCCTGACAGGAGTCCTCGTCGATGAGGACGATACCGTCCTCCTCCCGTTTGTAGATGGCCGGCACTGGACAGGAGCCAGCGCAGGCGGCGTACGTGCAGTGGTTGCAGATTCGTGGGAGATAGAAGAACCACACCGGGTGGGTCTCCTCGTCGAAGTGGGTGACCGATTCCATCGTGTCGCCCGCGATCTCGTCCTCGCCTAAGTTGGGGTAGCGCCAGTCGTCGGGGCCCGGCATGAACCCGGCGATGTCGTCGCTCGCGCTTTGGCTCTCCTGCGGGTGGTTCTCGCTGGCGTCCCAGTCGACGTCTTTCGCTTCGAAGATCGTGTCGCCCTCGTAGGTCCCGTCGTCGGCCCACTCGCCGGCGCCCAAGTCCTTGAGGGTACGCTGGTCCCAGCCCACGGGGTGGGAGCCGTAGGGTTTGGTCTCGACGTTGTTCCAGAACATGTGCTCCTGGCCCTCGCCGTGAGTCCACGTGGTCTTGCAGGCCAGGGTACACGTCTGGCACGCGATGCACTTGTTCAGGTCGAAGACGGCCGCCCACTGGTCGTCGGGCCGGGCCCCCTCGTAGGGGTACTCCACCTCGCGGCCGAGTTGCCAGTTCTCTACTGTTGCCATTTGCTCTCACTCCGTTGACGTACTCGTGAAGTCGCCGTTCAGGTACCGTTCCATCGCGTCGGTCTCGTAGCCGGGTCGCAGCCCCATCTCGGCGGGGCGCCACAGCCCCTCGCCGTCCTCGCCGGCGTCGCCTTCCTTCTCGAACTTGACGAAGGACTCACGGGGCGCGCCGTTGGCGCAGTGGACGTCCGGGGCGAAGCCCGTCCCGATGGACTGGCCCATCAGGCCCTTGCGGTTCATCTCGTCGGTCAGGAGGGTCGGTCGGAGCCACGAGCGGGTCATGCTCTGGTGGCCGCCGCGGCGGTAGAGGGAGACGTAGTCGGTCTCCTCGTTTTTCGCCATCCCCTTCCGCTCCGGCGTCGCTTCCGCGGTCGCGTGGCTGGTCTGGTTGAGGTTGAACCAGGTTCGAGTCACGTTGCGGGGCATCGCCGGCTGGTAGCGCACGCGCATCAGCGCGCGTGTGTACTCCGCGGGGTCGCCGTCCGCGCTCGGGTAGGGACGGTCGCTCGGGTCGGCGTCGACCCAGACGTAGTCACCGTCCTCGAAGCCCTCCTCGCGGGCGTCTTCGGGGTTCATCTCGACGAAGCCCTCGCCGAAGTAGGGCTTGCGCTCGTCCTTGCGGTCCCGGTCGCCGAAGGGACCCCACCAGACCGCGATGTTCGGCAGGGCGTTACAGAACGTGTGCGCCCCGTGGCGGTACTTCGGCGTCATGTAGGAGTACTTGAAGCCCGGATCGACGTCCTGTAAGGGGTGGTTCGACTCGAGCAGTTCGTCGGTGCTCAACACCTCGTTGCGGACCTGCCGGGCGTCGGGATTGTCGACCATGTCGTCGTCCCACCCGAGATCCGCGGGCGTCTCGGGGTCGATCAGCGGGTGGTCGCTGTCGTCGACGATGACGTTGGGCCTGTAGACCGTGCCGTCGATCGCCTCCCGGTGGACCGGCAGGTTCTCGCCGACCTCAGACCAGGTCTCCTCCTCGCGGAAGAACTCGAGGCGACCGGTCCGCGTGTACCAGGGTTCGTCGTCTTCGGTCTGTCTGGTCCCGATCTTCTTGGGATAGGTCGTGCTCATCATCAGCGCCGGTTCGCCGCGTCTCGCCCGCTCCAGGAGGTCTTCGACGTCGTACCCCTTCGTCATGTTGGAGTTGTCGAGGATGCGCTGGAGGTACGGCTTGGCCCGGTACTCGTCCTCGTCGATGAACTCCCACATCTGGGCGAAGCGCGGTTCGTCGAACTCCTCGGCCAACTTCTGAGCGACGCCCTTGTAGACCTGGCAATCGTGGCGGGTGTCGTAGATGCGCTCGAGCTCGGCCTCGGGGAACACCATCAGGAACGGGTTCGTGACCGAGGCGGTGACGTCGTGGACCTTCTGCTCGGCCCACGAGTCGACGGGGAAGACGATGTCGCTGTACTCGCAGGTCATCGTCCACCACCACTCGTTGCAGAAGAACGCCTCGATCATCCCCTCGCGCAGCATGTCCTCGATGATCTTGTAGGACCCCTTGGCGTTGCCGAGGATGGAGTTCGAGCCGGCGACCCAGAACGACTTCGAGGGCGTGTTCATGTGGGAGTCGCCCATGTGGTACTCCCCGTCGACCTTCAGCGGCTTGTCGAGGTTCGAGTAGAAGTGCATCGACTCCATCGTGATCCGACCGTCCACGGCGGAGTCGGCCTCGGGATCGAGTTCGGGGTTGAACGGATCCTCGAGGTGGTAGTGGGGGATCCCGTTGAGCATGGCCGCGCGGTAGTTGCCCGCGTAGCTGCCGATGTTGCCGCTGTGGGTTCCGACGTTGCTGGTCAGCGACGCCAGCAGGAAGGCCGCGCGGTCCTTCAGGTCGCCGTTGAAGTACTGGTTGGGACCCATCCCGGTGAGGATGAGGGTCTGCTCCTTGTTGTTGGCGAACTCCGCGGCGAGGTTCCGGACCGCTTCGGGGTCGGTGCCGGTGACCTCAGCGGTCGATTCGGCGTCCCAGGTTTCGCTCAAGTACGCCGAAATCAGGTCGAAGACCGGCCGCACCTCGACCGTCTCGCCGTTCGCCAGCTCGAGTTCCCAACTGCCCTCGAGGGCGGCGTTGACGTCGAACTCGTCGCCGACTTCCTCGCGGTTGACCGGCGTCACGCCCCCGGCGTCGCGGTCGTACACCACGAAGTCGTCCCACTCCTCGCGCTGCTCGGGCGTGATCCACTGCTGGTTCGTATCGACCGTCGTCGGCGCGGGGTGTTCCTCGGCCGGCGCGACGCGGGTCTTCTCGAGGTCCGCGGGGTCGTAGTCCGGGAAGACGTCGCTGGCCCGCAGGTGTTCCCCGGTGTCCATGCGGACCAGTAGGGGCAGGTCCGTGTTCGACCGGACGAACGACGCGTCGTAGTCGTCGTTGGCGATGAGCTGCTGGGAGATGCCGAGGAACAGCGCCGTGTCGGTCGCCGGGCGGATGATGACCAGCTCGTCGCACTTCGAGGCCGTGGCGTTGTAGTCGGTGTAAATGCCCGTGATCTTGGCCCCCCGCAGCTTGGCCTCGGTCAGCCAGTGGGAGTCGGCCATCTTGGTACAGATCCAGTTCATCCCGGACATCACGATGTGATCGGCGTACTCGACGTTCGCCAGATCGAAGTCGACGGTCTGCTGGCCGGTCACCATCGGATGGCCCGGCGGCAGGTCGGTGTGGAACGAGTAGTTGTCCCCGCCGACGCCGCCGAGCGCCTCGTCCTCGCTGACGCCGCGGACGTGGTGGTCGAGCAGGGCCAGCGAGTTGGCGAAGCGGTACTCGCCAAACAGGCCGAGCGTGCTCAGCATCGGCATTCCGCCGCGGAACTTCATCGTGCGCGTGCCGACGCCCTGCATCTCCTCGACCACGCGCTCGTCGTAGCCCTGCTCTAAGAGCATCTGCTGGCCCTCCTCGCCGCTGTAGTGATCGGCGATCTCGACGAACGCAGCGGCAGCGTACTCGAAGGCTTCGTCCCAGGAAGCTTCGTACCAGCTATCCTCGCCGCGTTTGGCGTACTCCGCGGGCATCGAGCCGTCCTCGTCGCGCGGGAACCCCTCGTCGACCCAGTCTTTGAACCCCTGGCGGATCATCGGCGAGGTCACCCGGCGCTCCCCGTAGAACCGCTCGACCATCGACAGGCCCTTCTGACAGACCCGCGGGTCCCAGCGATCCGAGGCCTGGTTGCCGTACAGGTCCTCGGCGTCGCCGTAGTTCATCGACGGGCCGAGCCTCGTGACGACGCCGTTCTTGACGTTCGCCTCGAGGTAGCAGTTGTGGGTGTCGTTCGGGCGACACGCCAGGTAGTACGTGCCGTCGACGTCCCAGACGTCGCGGTAGTGACTCTCCCACTCGCGATTGGGGTACTCGGTCAGCGGATTCGTGAACTCCGCCCCGGTCTCGGACGGCTCCTGGTTCGCGCTGCCGCCGTCGTCGAACAGCCGGGAACAGCCCGCGAAGCCGGCGATACCGGCCGCTCCGGCGCCGCCGAGCAGGTCCCGGCGTGAGATCGACGGTCGGTCACCCGTTCCGCCACCGTTCCGTTCGCGTTCAGACATCGTGGCACCACCTCACAGTGCGGCTCGCACTCGACGGTCGGTGCCGCGCGTGCTGTTTCGGCCGCATGGGTGAAACCGAGTCAGCGATCCTGTAAGGGATAGGCGGCGGCTCCTGAGGAATGAGAACGGGGTTCACATGTGCAGATCAGAATCGTCATACGACGGGTTCGGCGACGGGCTCGACGAGACGGGCGGCTGCTCGCGGAACGTTGTATCGACTTGTGAGGGACTCCCTCGAGAAGATGGTGGGCCGACGACGCGCTCGACTCCGCCGAGTCGCCCGGCCTAGACTCAGTTCCGGGTTAGCTCGAGCAACCCGCCGGTGGTGTTCAGCCCTTTCCGTTCGGTCGCCGCGAGCAGCGGGGCTGCGTCGGCCCGCACGGCGTCGCGGACCTGCGTCGGGTCCTCGACCACTGCGCTGACGGTCGTGCCGTCCCCGGCTGCTGCCAGTTCGTCGCTCAACTGCCGCGCTTGACTGGCCGGTGGCAGCCCCCGGAGATCGAGCGCCCCCTCGGGAACCGCCTCGAGGACGTCGTCGATGAAGGTCTCGACGCTGTCGGCCAGCGCCGCGACGCCCTCGGGCGCGTCCTCGCCGCCCGGATCGGACTGGAAGTCGCGATCAAAGGGGAGCTCGTGGACCGCTGGCACCTCGAGGTCGACGGGGTCCTCGAACAGTCGGTTGCGCGCCCCGCAGCACTCGCAGTCGAAGCCGTTCATGTTCACGACGGCGGCGACCGGCGCGACGCCGTGTTCCTCGAACAGGTCGACGGTTCGGTGCGTGTCGTCGACGCTCGCGTCGAACGGCGTCGTCACGAAGACGGCCCCGTCGACCGGCACGTGTTCCAGCGCCGCGCCCGCGACGTCGTCCGTACCCGCGGGCATGTCGATGACGAGGACGTCCCGATCGTTCCAGGCGCCCTGTCCGAGCAGGTTTTCGACCGCGCCGTAGGCGATCGCCCCACGCCGGGCGGTCGGTGCCTCGCCCCCGACGACGCCGGGACTGAGCACCTGCAGTCCGTCGTCGGTCTCGAGGGGTACCGGCTGGCCGTGTTCGTTCGTCAACACCGGTCCCTCGATATCAGCGAGCAGGTGAGGGACGTTCGGTCCGTAGATGTCGGCGTCGAACAGCCCGACGTCGTGGCCCCGAACGGAAAGCGTCCGGGCGAGTGCGACCGCGACGGTCGTCTTGCCGACCCCGCCCTTCGCGCTCGCGACCGCGAGGACGTGATCGACCGCCGGGAGGTCGACGTCCTTGTCGGCGTCCCGGACCGGCTGGATCCGGACGTGGTCGGCGTCGGGCAGCGCGAGCGCCGCGCCGCGGATCTGTTCGACGATGCGCTCCGCGAGGTCCTCGCCGAGCCCGTCGATCGCGACCTCGACCGTGATCGTGCCGTCGGTAGACCGGATTCGGCGAACGATCCCCTTCGAGACGGGATCGCTCCCGTCGGGCAGCTCGATCGCCCGAAACGGTTCGACGGCGTCGCTATTCGCTGCCATGTCGGTGCCTACCCCGATCGGCCGCGTAAGTATCGCATCCGGTTCCCAGCCGGTGGTAACCCATCTCCACTCGTCCACACTCCCGACCCTTCGGGAACTGCCCGCCGAGGCTCGCTACCCCGCACTCCGTCGGTAACGCGCTGTGGGGAGCCGCCGTCGGATTCCGCCAGGGGCCCCTCGAGCGCGCCGTCGACCCGTCCGGTCGAGTCCGGATAGTCGTTATCAGACCTGATTTTCACCACCAAACCAATAAGCGCGGACGGCCAGTACGGGGTGGTATGACGGATACGATCGACGTGGCCGCAAAAACGCGAGACGTAGACGTGGACGCCCTCGACATCGCGCCGGAAAACGGGTGGAACGCCCTGTATCTGGACGGGGAGTGGGTCCCTGCCGGAGACCGAGACGCGATCGAGGTCGAGGACCCCGCGACGCGGACGACCCTGACGCGGGTGCCCTCGGGAACCGAGGCCGACGTCGACGAGGCGTACGCGATCGCGGACGACGCCCAGGCGGCGTGGGCGGAGCGGCCGCCCCAGGAGCGGGCCGCGATCGTGACTGAGGCCTGCCAGCGGCTCGGCGAGTACGCCGACGACCTCGAGACGCTGTTCGCGCTCGAGTGCGGCGGCGTGCCACTGAAAGCCGACTTCGAGACCCAGCTCGCGCAGGGGACGATGGAGGTCGGGGCCGGGCTGGCGATGCGCGACGGCGGCCGCCGCAAGGACTCGGTGACGCCCGGCAAGGAAAACCTGCTCGTGCGCGAACCGGCCGGCGTCGTCGGCGTGATCACGCCGTGGAACTTCCCGCTGTACCTCTCGAGTCGCGTCGTCGCGCCCGCCATCGCGCTGGGCAACAGCGTCGTCCTCAAACCCGACGAGCATACCCCGCTGACGGGCGGGCTCGTGCTCGCGAAGGTCTTCGAGGAGGCCGGGCTGCCGGAGGGCGTGCTGAACGTCGTCCCCGGCTACGGGCACGAGATCGGCGACCACTTCTCGGGACACGAAGTTCCGTCGGTGATGTCCTTTACCGGCTCCTCCGAAGTCGGACGAGGGGTCGGCCAGCGCGCCGTCGGCTCGTACACGGAACCCGCGCTCGAACTCGGCGGGAACAACGCCCACATCGTGCTCGAGGACGCTGACCTCGAGCGGGCGATCGACGCCGGCGCGTTCGGCTCGTTCACCCACCAGGGACAGGAGTGCATCTCGATCAACCGCCACCTGGTCCACGAGTCGCTGTACGACGAGTACGTGGCGGGGCTGGCCGACCGCGCCGAGCAGTTACCGATCGGCGATCCGCTCGCGGAGGAGTCGCTCGTCGGTCCGGTCATCAACGAGAGTCAGCGCGACAAGATCGTCGGGTTCGTTCAGGAGTCGATCGACCGCGGCGCGACGGTGGAGGCCGGCGGCGGCCACGACGGCCTGTTCGTCGAGCCGACGGTGCTCTCGGGCGTGACCAACGACATGCCGGCGGCCTGCAACGAGCACTTCGGACCGGTCGCGCCGGTCATCCCCTTCGAGACCGACGAGGAGGCGGTTCGGATCGCCAACGACACCGAGTACGGCCTGTCGGGATCGGTCCACTCGAGGGACGTGGCTCGAGCGCGCGACGTGGCCGACGCGATGGAGACGGGGATGGTCCACATCAACGATCAGCCGCTGAACGACGAACCGCACGTCGCCTTCGGCGGCGTCGGCGCGTCGGGGATGGGACGGTACAACGACGAGTGGATCATGGAGACCCTGACGACGCTCAAGTGGATCTCGATCCAGCGCGAGCCTCGAGAGTACCCGTACTGATCGAGCGTTCGGGCCGACGCGGCTCCGGACAGGAACAGTTCGTGGCGGCGATCGCGATCAGATCCACTCGACGCGGTACTCGCAGCAGTTGTCGCCGTCCGATCGGCAGTGGTCGCCGATCTCCTCGACCTTGACGGGGTTGTCGGCGAACTTCTTGGCGACGCCCTTGATGAGCCCCTTGTCGAACTCGCAGGGGTAGGGGTTCTCGCAGAGCATCCGTCCCTCGTTCGAGCCCTCCTGGTGGAACTCGTACGAGCCGAGGTCGCCGCCGCGGTGGTTCTGGTGGTACGCCCGATCGATCGCCCGCAACGCGTCGTCGACCGCGGACAGCTCCGGCGGAAACTCGACGTGTTCGGGGACGTTCTGGCCCATGTTTCGCATCCTGACGCCGCCGTACTCGTCGCGCATATCGTACAGCATCGCCAGCGGGATCTCCAGCGGGTACCACTCCTCGGGATCGATGTCCTCGAGCCCGTACTTCGCGAGTTTGTTCGTGATCTCCTTCCCCACGAACGACGAGATGGATTCGCCCGCGGCGACGTACGACAGGGGGCTCCGACCGATCACTTCCGACTCCGCGACCGATCCGTCGAACCCCATTCGATCGTCTATCCTCGGCTGCTCGCCGCCGGACTCGGACTCCTCGTCGGACGCACCGATGAGCCGCCTGAGCCACGAAGCGCTGATGAGTACCGTATTGATCGTCGCCATGACGAGTGCAGAATGCAACTCATTTAACTAAAACGCCTAGTTAATTATACGATCTGATAGCGACGATGCGAATCGTCGGTCGCCGACGGATCGGGCGGCGAGGGAGCGCGGCCGCCGCGACGTCGCGCTCGCGGAAGACCGCTGCGGACCGCCCGAGAGCTGTTATTCCGTGCCGAAACCCGCTCAGATTCCTTCGTCGGCCCCCCTCGAGGCCTCTCGAGGCGTAACGCCGATTCGAAACGGGTCGCTTAAGTGCCTTCGTCGGATAGCGACGGGTACTATGGCAAACGGCAAGTACGCCGCGCGCAAGCTCAAGAAGGACCGCCAGGAGCAGCGGTGGTCCGACTCGGACTACGCGCGCCGCGCCCGCGGGCTTCGAGAGAAGTCCGACCCCCTCGAGGGAGCGCCCCAGGGTCGTGGTATCGTGCTCGAGAAGGTCGGCATCGAGGCAAAGCAGCCCAACTCGGCGATCCGAAAGTGCGTCCGAGTGCAGCTGATCAAGAACGGGAAGCAGGTCACCGCGTTCTGCCCCGGTGACGGCGCCATCTCGTTCATCGACGAACACGACGAAGTCACCATCGCCGGGATCGGCGGCGCGAAGGGTCGCGCGATGGGTGACCTGTCGGGCGTCAACTACAAGGTCGACAAGGTCAACGGCGTCGCGCTGAAGGAACTCGTTCGCGGTAACGCGGAGAAACCCGTTCGCTAACCATGGCTGTCGAAGACCAACCCGATCCGGACGCCCCCGCGGGCGGCGCAGACGTGTCGGCGAAGCTGTTCGGCGAGTGGGAACTCGGCGAAATCGAGTACGCCGACCCCTCGACCGAGCGCTACATCACGGTGACCCCGGTCGCCCACACCGCCGGTCGCCACGCCAGCAAGCAGTTCAAGAAGTCCCAGATCTCCATCGTCGAGCGGTTCATCAACCGCCTCATGCAGACGGAGGAGAACACGGGCAAGAAGCAGAAGACGCTCAACTACGTCCGCGAGGCGTTCGACATCATCCACGAGCGCACCGAGGAGAACCCGATCCAGGTGCTGGTCACCGCCGTCGAGAACGCGGCCCCGCGCGAGGAGACCGTCCGCCTGAAGTACGGTGGCATCTCGGTCCCGAAGGCCGTCGACGTCGCACCCCAGCGACGCGTCGACCAGGCCCTGAAGTTCCTCGCCGAGGGCGTCTACAACGACTCGTTCAAGACGGCCACGCCCGTCGAGGAGGCCATCGCCAGCCAGCTCATCGGCGCGGCCAACTACGACGTCCAGACCTACGCGGTCAGCCAGAAAGAAGAGAAAGAGCGCGTCGCGGCGGCTGCACGCTAACCGCTCTATAGCGGTTCTCTATTCGTTTCTCGACACCGACTTCGTAGTGGCGACGCCGGCGTTGGCGTCGGCGCTCGCGTCTCGAGTCTTCGATCGACGTCCACAGTGCGAGCCACGGGCGCTCGAGAGACGAAAATCGGGTCCGTATCCGCGTTTGTTCCGTGACGCCTGTCAGTCGGCGGCCATCTCGCCGCCGCTGCCGTTGCCGTCGACGTACGACCGCGTCGCGTCGACGAGCACCTGCCGGTAGGAACTCGAGTCCGGTTCGCGCGCCAGTTCCCGGAAGCGGCGCTTGAACCCCTCGAAGTCGACGTCGGGAGCGTCTAGCGCGGCCGCGTGCGCGAGGTCGTACAGCCGGTGGTCGTCGTCGATGAGGTCGTGCCGTTCCCCGAGCGCGAGCGCGAAGGCCGCGTTGACGGCCGTGATCTCGGGGTCAGCGCTGGCGGACAGTCGTTGGAGTCCCGGCCGCAGGGGCGTGTCGGGGCGATCCGCGACGGCGGCGGCGAGGCTCGACTCGAGGTACGACAGCAGTTTCTCGCCGGGGCCGACGGCGAGCGTGATGTCGTCGGCGTAGATGTCTTTCATGTGGTTGGCGATCTGGTAGCAGTGCGAGAGCTTGCGGCGCTCGACGCTCTTGCCGGCCAGCGCGAGGTAGAGCACTTCCTCGGTCGACTGGGTGTGGGAGGGGTGTTCCTGCTCGTAGCGGGCCATGTGGGCGAACTCGTGGAGGGCGAGTTCGCGGGCCATCGCCGACGACGCGGCCTGCCGGGAGATGTTCAGGACGTGACGATCGTCGTAGTGGCCGGCCCAGGTCCGCTCGTCGGGGTCGTCCCGGAGTCGGACGTGGACCGGCAGCGAGAGGTCGTGTTCGGTCTCGAAAAGGTCGCGAGCGCTGAGAAAGGGGGCGGTCGGACCGGATCCCTGTACTCGTATATCCATGCGTGCGTATACCAAGGGCTGTTGCTGTATGTCTCTTACGCCCGGTCTCGCTGACGGCGACCGGACGCGCCCGCGGCCGACGGCCCCTCGAGACCGCCGATCGTTGCGTGGTATTAACTCACGCAAACTGGATATTCCAGGCTCCGAACCGGGATACGCGACGAATTCCGACGCCGACGAAACACTACCCTTTTGACCCCGCTGGCGGTAATGGGGGGTATATGGGCCGACGCAAGAAGATCGTCCAAGAGTGTGAACGGCTGATGGACGAACCGGAGAACATCCGGAACATCGCCATCGCCGCTCACGTCGACCACGGGAAAACGACCCTTTCGGACAACCTCCTCGCGGGTGCGGGCATGATCTCCGACGAGACTGCCGGCGAACAGCTCGCGATGGACACCGAGGAGGACGAGCAGGAACGCGGGATTACCATCGACGCGGCGAACGTTTCGATGACTCACGAGTACGAGGGCGAGAACCACCTCATCAACCTCATCGACACGCCGGGCCACGTCGACTTCGGCGGCGACGTGACCCGCGCGATGCGCGCCGTCGACGGCGCGCTCGTCGTCGTCGACGCCGTCGAGGGCGCGATGCCCCAGACCGAAACCGTCCTGCGACAGGCGCTCCGGGAGGGCGTCAAGCCGACCCTGTTCATCAACAAGGTCGACCGCCTGATCTCCGAGCTGCAGGAGGGTCCCGAGGAGATGCAGGAGCGTCTCCTCTCGGTCATCCGCGACGTCAACGAACTCATCCGCGGCATGACCGAGGACATGGACGACATCGACGACTGGACCGTCTCCGTCGAGGACGGCACCGTCGGCTTCGGCTCCGCGCTGTACAAGTGGGGCGTCTCGATGCCGTCGATGCAGCGCACCGGGATGGACTTCGCCGAGATCATGGAGCTCGAGCGCAACGACAAGCGCCAGGAGCTCCACGAGAAGACGCCGCTGTCGGACGTCGTGCTCGACATGGTCTGTGAGCACTTCCCGAACCCGGTCGACGCGCAGCCCCGTCGTATCCCGCGCATCTGGCGCGGCGACGACGACACCGAACTCGCGGAGGGCATGCGCCTGGTCGACGAGGACGGCGAGGTCGTCTTCATGGTCACCGACATCTCGATGGACCCCCACGCGGGCGAGATCGCCTCCGGTCGCGTCTTCTCGGGCACCCTCGAGAAGGGCCAGGAGCTGTACGTCTCCGGGACCGCGGGCAAGAACCGCGTCCAGTCCGTCGGGATCTTCATGGGCGGCGAGCGCGAGGAAGTCGAGGAGGTACCGGCGGGGAACATCGCCGCCGTCACCGGTCTGAAAGACGCCATCGCCGGCTCGACCGTCTCGAGCGTCGAGATGACCCCGTTCGAGTCGATCGAGCACATCTCCGAGCCGGTCATTACGAAGAGCGTCGAGGCCCAGAACATGGACGACCTGCCGAAGCTGATCGAAACGCTGCGACAGGTCTCCAAGGAGGACCCGACGATCCAGATCAACATCAACGAAGACACGGGCGAGCACCTGATCTCCGGGCAGGGTGAGCTTCACCTCGAGGTCATCACCCAGCGCATCGAGAAGAACCAGGGCATCCCGGTCAACACCGGTGAGCCGATCGTCGTCTACCGCGAGCAGCCCCAGGAGCCCAGCGCCGAGGTCGAGGGCATCTCCCCGAACCGCCACAACCGCTTCTACATCTCCATCGAGCCGATGAGCGACGAACTCGTCGAGACGATCAAGCTCGGCGAGGCGTCGATGGACATGCCCGAGCAGGAACGGCGCGAGGCCCTGCAGGACGCCGGCATGGACAAGGACACGTCCCAGAACGTGGAGACGATCCACGGGACGAACGTCCTCATCGACGACACGAAGGGTATCCAGCACCTGAACGAGACGATGGAACTGGTCGTCGAAGGGCTCGAGGAGGCCCTGGACAACGGTCCGCTCGCGAACGAGCCGGTCCAGGGGACCCTCATCCGCCTGCACGACGCCCGCCTCCACGAGGACACCATCCACCGCGGTCCGGCGCAGGTCATCCCCGCGGTCCGCGAAGCGGTTCACAACGCACTGATCGACGGCAAGATCAAGATGCTCGAGCCGATGCAGGACGTCCGCATCGACGTGCCCAACGACCACATGGGCGCCGCCTCGGGCGAGATTCAGGGCCGTCGTGGCCGTGTCGACGACATGTACCAGGAGGGCGACCTCATGGTCGTCGAGGGTATCGCGCCCGTCGGCGAGATGATCGGCTTCGCCAGCGACATCCGCTCCGCGACCGAGGGCCGCGCCTCCTGGAACACGGAGAACGCCGGCTTCGAGGTCATGTCCGACTCGCTCCAGCGCGAGAAGATCATGGAGATCCGCGAGCGCAAGGGCATGAAGCTCGAACTGCCCGAGCAGATCGACTACATCTAAGCGGCGTCCGAGTCGCCGTTCGCGGTTTCGGGTTTCGATTTTCGATTTTTGGCCCGCTGCGCACCGTCACTGCGTAGCCGGTCGTCCGCTCGCAGCGCGAGCTATCGACGTGTACGATCGCGGCTTCGAGAACGGATACTGACGCGTAGCTCTCGTCGTTTTCCCTGGCGAAAATGGCTGGTGAATCAGGCCAGCCATCGACGATACGTTCACGCGTACGGCAAGCCCCTGGCGACTGGCTTGCAGGTCAACTGATTACGCGGCAATTAATAAGTCCATTCGACAGACGAAAGAAAATACGCGTCGCGTGTATTTCACGGTGAAGCGACGGTCGCGTTCGGAGTACGGTAACGGATTTCAAACCGTAGTCGCAGACTGAATTTCAGCGATACCGAAAACGGATCAGGTCACCGAGCCGGACGAATCGGGTGTCGAGCGACCGGGGTCGCGGCGTTGTTCGCTACTCGCGTTCGCCGGCGCCGAGCGCGGCCTCGCCGACCTTCTCGTGGCCCTCGATGACCTCCTGGCCGCCCATGTACGGCCGGAGCGGCTCGGGGATCGTGACGGTGCCGTCCTCGTTCTGGTAGTACTCGAGGATCGCAACCATCACGCGCGGGATGGCGAGTCCCGACGCGTTGAGCGTGTGGAGGTACTCGGCCGACTCGTGGCGCTCGGGCCGGTAGCGCAGGCCCGACCGGCGCGCCTGGAAGTCCTCGAAGTTCGAGGCCGACGAGACCTCGAGCCAGCGGCCGCCCTCCTCGGGACCGTCTTCCATGTCGTCGGCGGGGGCCCAGACCTCGATGTCGTAGGTCTTGGCCGACGCGAAGGTCAGGTCGCCGGTACACAGATCGAGAATCCGGTAGGGAAGCCCCAGCCGCTGGAGCACTTCCTCGGCTTCACCGAGCAGTTCCTCGAGCCGGTCGTAGCTGTTCTCGGGTTCGACGAAGTTGACGAGTTCGACCTTGTTGAACTGGTGGACGCGAACGATCCCGCGGGTTTCGGTCCCGTGCTCGCCGGCTTCGCGCCGGAAGTTGGGCGTGTACGCCTGGTGTTTCAGCGGGAGGTCGTCCTTGAGCAGGATGTCGTTGGCGTACATGTTGGTGACCGGGACCTCTGCCGTGGGGCAGAGCCAGAGGTCCTCCTCGTCGTACTCCTCCTCGTTGCTGCCGCCGATGCGGTAGGCGTCGTCGGCGAACTTCGGGAGCTGGCCGGTGCCGCGCATCGACGCGCTCTTGACGGGGATCGGCGGGAAGACGTCGACGTAGCCCTGCTCCCGGTGGACGTCCATCATGAACTGGATCAGGGCGTGCTCGAGGCGGGCGCCGTCGCCCTTGAGGAAGTAAAAGCCCGAGCCCGTGACCTTGGCGGCCCGTTCCTCGTCGATGATGTCCATCTCCTCGCCGAGTTCGTAGTGGGGTGTGACGTCTTCGGGGACGTCGCGCAGGTCGTCGAAGCCCCAGCGGCGATCCTCGACGTTGTGGCGCTCGTCGACCCCCAGCGGCACGCTCTCGTGGGGGACGTTGGGGATCTCGAGCATGCGCTGGTTGAGCTCCTCCCTGATCTCGTCGGCCTCGCTCTCGACGTCCTCGATCTCGGCTTTGAGCTCCCGCGACTCCTTGATCGCCTGTTCCCGTTCCTCCTCCTTGCCCTCGGCGACCAGCTTGCCGATCTCCGAGGTGATCTCGTTGCGCTCGTGGCGCAGCTCGTCGCCGCGGGCCTTCAGTTCTCGCCACCGCTCGTCGAGCTCGAGGATCTCGTCGAGGTCGACGTCGGCGCCCCGTTCGTCGAGGGCCTCGCGCACCTCGTCGGGATTCTCGCGTACGTAGGTCCGGTCGAGCATTGGTATTGCTCGTGGGTTCAGTGCGGCCGTCCAAAACCGTGTCGGAAGGTTTCGGTTCGAGCACCGCGGTTTGCAGCGGCCGAAGCGACCGCGTCGATCCCATTCGTCCGGGAGACGGGCTCGCGGCGATCGCCGCTCGAGCCCGGTTTCTCGGCGGGAAACGCTTTTTTCGGTGGGAAGGCTGGTTCGACGTATGGACCCGCTCGAGGGCGAGACGTCGTCGGCACCGATCGAGTACGAGCCGGTCAACGTCAAGGACGTGCTCGTCGAGATGAAGGACACGGCGGAGCTGTTGATCGATCTGTCCTATTCGGCGGTGTTGCACTCGAGCGAGGACATCGCGACCGAAGTGCTGCGCCTGGAGGAGCGGATGGACGTCCTCGAGATGCGCGCGCGGATGGGGCTGATGATGGCGACGCGGAGCCCGGACGACGCCGAGCAGCTCGCGCCCGTGCTCGGCATCGTCGGTGCGGCCGACGACATCAGCGACGCGGCCGGCGACATCGCCAAGGTCGTCCTCGAGGACATCGGGCTGCCGGAGGCGATGCGGACGGCCCTGCCCGAAGCGGTCGAGACGCTCGTCCGCGGCGTCGTCGACCCCGATTCGGTCTACGTCGACCGGACGCTCGCGGACATCGACCTCGAGTCGGAGACGGGCGTGCGCGTGATCGCCCTGCGGCGGGGCGACGAGTGGCTCCTCAACCCCGGCCCCGAGACCGCGATTCGAGCGAACGACGTCGCGCTCCTTCGCGGTCCGGACGTCTCGATCGGCGACGTCTGCGAGACGATGACCGGCTCGGCGTACGAGCAGCCCTCGGCCGACGCCCCCGACGTCCCCGACTTGGAGCGGGCGGTCGACACGATCGTCCACATGAAGAACCTCTCGGAGCTGGCGGTCGATCTGGCCTACAGCGCCGTCCTCTTCGACAGCGAGGCGCTGGCCGAGGAGGTCCGCAACCTCGAGGTCGAGGTCGACGCCATGGAGTCGCGGTTCGAGGCGTGGACGCTGCAGGCGGCCGCCGACGCGTCGGACCCGGTCGTGCTCCGGGGGCTGATCCACCTCGGCAACGCGACGGAGGTGATCAGCGATGCGGCGATCGACATCAGCGAGGGCGTGTTGCGCGATATCGACGTCCACCCGGTCGTCCAGATGGCCGTCGAGGAGAGCGACGAGATCATCGTCCGGGTCGCGGTCGAGCCGGGCAGTGACCTCGACGGAACCGACATCGTCGCCGGCGTGCCCGACACCGAGTCGACGATGTCGATCATCGCGATCCGCCGCCCCGAGGAGGGCTGGCTGCTGGTCGGCGACGCCGACGCCGAGATCCAGGGGGGCGACGTGCTCATCTCGAAGGGGACCCGGACGGCGGCGGCCGCGTTCGAGGAGTTGGCGACGGCGTAGGACGGCGGTTCCGCAGCGGGTCGTTCGGGTTACTCGGCGTACTCGAGCAGCACGTACACGAGTTCCGCGTAGACGATCGTCCCGAGGCCGATCACGGCGAGCGCGAGGACGATCGGCACGAGCGTGCGGAGGCGCTTCCGGAACCCCGTTCGCGGCGTCCGATCCGCTCGCAGTCGGCTGCGGGTTCGTGTTCGGACGCCGGTCCGAACCGTTCGCAGGACCTTGAGCAGCGTTATCGCCGTCGTCATCGCGATCGTCAGCGTCGTCATCGGCGCACCCTCCGTTGGCTCGCTGCGGTCGTGTCCGCGGGCGTTCGATTTCGCTGGGGGATGATCGTGGGTGCGGGGGCGTCGACTGCCATACCGACGAGGGCCACATCCCGACACTTGAAACTCAGTCAGACGTCCGGCGGACGCGGTGCTGACGGGGACGAACGGTACGAACAGTCCAAATACCTGATCGGCGATTGACGAGTTTCGGCGCGTCCTCGAGATCGAGGCCGGCGACGAGATCCCCGTCGCCCCTCAGGGAAGACCGGCGGCGACGACCGCCCACGCGAGTCCGATCCCCGCCAGCGCGAGGACGAGGTTCCCGACCGTGTTAGCGACCGCGATCCGTCGGTCGCCGCGCTCGTAGAGCTGGACCGTCTCGACCGAGAACGAGGAAAACGTCGTGAACGAGCCACAGATTCCGGTTCCGAGCAACTGAAGCGCGGAGCCGCCCACGCCGGCGAAGATCGCGAGCGCGAAGACGAAGCTACCCATGACGTTCACCACGAGCGTCGGCCACGGAAATCGCTCGCTCGAGCAGTGCAGCGACACCTGGTGGCGGAGGACGGCGCCGATCGCGCCGCCGGTACCGACGACGTGTGCCGGCTCGGGGTCGACCGCGACGGCCGAGGCGAATTCTTCGATCACGCCGTCTCACCCCCGTCCTCGGCGTCGGCGGTCGCTTCGGTATCCCCGGCTACATACCGGACCAGCGTGCGGCTCGCGAGTACACCTGCGAATCCGAGCCCGTAGTTGGCGGTGACGATCCCGAGCAGCAGCGCCGGCTCCGCAGGACCGGCGGCGATCGCGGTCTGGATCGCGAACGTGCTGTAGGTCGTCAGCGAGGAGAGAAACCCGGTGGTGAAAACGAGCCGCGAGCGGCGCTCGAGGAGGCCGATAGACTGCGCCTCGTAGACGAACAGGCCGAGGAGAAAACTTCCCGCGGCGTTGACGGCTACGACAGCCGGAATCGCGGGAAGCACACCGTCGACGGCGAACCGGAGGTTCGAGCCGGCGAAGCCGCCGACGGCGATCAGTGCGAGCGTCTCGAGGCGGACGAGAGGATGTGACTGCGTGCGTTCGGCTGCCATGGGCGGTGGATTGGCAGGGACCGTCAGCCGGTGGCGGTTGCAGTTGCGGTCGCGAGCGCCGTCGTGCAGCCGCCAGTTGGATCGGGCAGGCCCCATCACCCGGGTTCGACGCGAGCGCCGGTGCGACGAGCGATTCGCCGTCGGTTTTCGACGGCGACCACATGACGGTTCCGGAACGACCGCGGCAGTGACCGCACCGCACGTCGCGAACGATTGGCAGGGGCTCGCGGCACCGGAAGACCCAAGGTTAGACTGTCTCTAAAACGAGCCATGACCGGCGACGCGAGCGACAGGCGAGCGTTCGTCCGCGCGTCGGGGGTAAACGTCCTCGGCAACGCGGTGAAGATCGTGTTCGAGGGGGTCGTGGGGGTGACCTTCGGGAGCGTCGCCCTGCTCGCGGACGCGGCCCACTCGGTCGCGGATCTGGTCGCGAGCGTCGTCGTCCTCGTCTGGGGTCGGAACTCGTTCGAGGAACCCGACGCGACGCACCCGCACGGCCACGCTCGGATCGAACCGCTGACGGCGCTGTTCGTCGGCGCCGTCATCGCGCTGCTCGGGTTGAACCTGCTGTACGAGTCCGCACAGGGGATCCTCCACGGCGTCGAGATCGAGTTCAACCTCCTGTTGCTCGTCGCGCTCGGGTTCTCGATCGTCGACATGTACCTCGTCTACCGCTACACCGAGCGGGTCAACCAGCGGCTCGAGTCGACCTCGCTGGCCGCCCTCGCGACGGACTGTCTGAACGACATCTACACCTCCGTCGCGGCCGTCGTCGGCGTCTGCGGCGTCCTGTTCGGGATCCCGCTGCTCGATCCGATCGCCGGCGGCCTCGTCAGTCTACTGGTCATCTACCAGGGGATCGAAATCGGCCGCGAGAACGTCGACTACCTCATCGGGGCCGCAGCCAGCCCCGAACAGCGCGCAGCGATCACCGAGACGCTGCGGAGCCACCCCGACGTCGAGGGCGTCCACGACCTGACGGTCTTCTACGACGGGGTCGTCCTCGAGGTCGAGGTGCACGTCGAGGTCGACGGCGACATGCCGTTCCGGGAAGCCCACGACGTCGAGTCGGAACTGGTCGACCGACTGCGCGCGATCGACGACGTCGGCGACGCGCACGTGCACCTCGATCCCTCGGGGATCGGCGAGTGGAAGGAACAGTCCGACGACTGAGACCGCGGGTTTGCCTGCTGTTAACATGATTTTTATCCCGCTCCGCGACGGGGTATCGGTATGACCATGGACACGGACGCGGAGACGGATGCCGGAACCGTCCGCCAAGTCACGACCGGCGACTGCTCGGATCTCTACTACCTCGACACCGGAATGTACGACACTGACGGCTACGGGGCCGCGTACATCCTCGACGACGACCGGCCCGCCGTCGTCGAGAGCGGGATCGGCACCAACCACGAGCGCATCCTCGAGGCCCTCGCGGAACTCGGCATCGACCGCGAGGACCTCGCGGCCGTCGCGGTGACCCACATCCACCTCGACCACGCCGGCGGCGCGGGCTTTCTCGCCGAGAAGTGCCCGAACGCGGACGTCTACGTCCCCGACGTCGGCGCGAGCCTGCTTGCCGACCCCGGAAAACTCGTCGCAGGGACGAAGAAGGCCGTCGGCGACCAGTGGGAGTTCTACGTCGAACCGGAACCGATCCCCGAGGACCGGATCGTCGGCATCGAGGACGGCGATACCATCGACCTCGGCGCTCACGAATTGCGCGTCCACGAGGCCCCCGGCCACGCCTTCCACCAGGTGATCTTCGAGGACCCCGCCAACGACGCGGTCTTCGCCGGCGACGCCGCCGGCATCTGGGTGCCCAACCTCGAGCGCATCGTCGAAACCTCGCCGCCCTCCGACTTCGACTTGGAGCAGTGTCTCGAGGACCTCGACACCATCGCCGAGATCGACCCCGACGTTCTACTGTACACGCACTTCGGGCCGCGGGACGTCAGCAGCAATCTCGAGGACGCCCTCGCGGCGTACGAGGACGTCCTCACCGAGTGGGTCGAGGCCGTCGAGACGAAGCGCGCGGAACTCGAGGACGACGAGGCCGTCCGCGAGCACTTCGCCGAGACGGCCGACGAGGCGTTGATCGAGGCCTGGAACGAGCGGAAGGCCCGGGCGGAGGCCGCGATGAACGTCCGCGGCGTGCTCGGCTATCTGGACGACCGCGACGGGTAACCGGTTCGGGCGCGTACCGCCCGTCGAGCGCCAGTTTCGATCGGTGCCGATCAGCTGAATAAACGCCCCAGCGGATGGAATCAGTTTCCTCACGTTTTATCGTATGCGAGGTCGTGGCATGCGCCATGCACTGGCGGGACGCCGAACGCGAGTACGAGGACGAGGTGATCGACGAGACCACCCTCGGGCGGATGTTCGAGGCCTCGGCCGAACGCAACGCCAACCGGCCGGCCCAGCAGTACAAGGGCGGCATCTACGACCGCTCGCTGACCGATTCGGTTCTCCCCGCCGCGACCCCCGGCGAGTTTCGGGCGATCTCCTACGCCGAGATGCGCGACATCGTCCGCCGACTCGCGGCCGGCTTTCGCGACCTCGGCGTCGAGCGCGGCGATCGGATCGGCATCTTCGCCAACACCCGGATGGAGTGGGCCCAGTGCGACTTCGCCCTCCTCGGCGCCGGCGCGGTCGTGACGACCGTCTATACGGGATCGTCGGAGGAGAAAGTGAAGTACCTGCTCGACGACCCCGACGCGGACGGCGTCGTCGTCGAGAACCGCGACCTGCTCGAGCACGTCCTCGCCGTCGAAGACGACCTCGAGCTGGAGTTCATCGTTTCGATGGACGCCCTCGAGGGCCACGACGCCGCCGAGCGCGACGACGTCTTCACGCTCGCGGACGTCTACGAACGCGGCGACGAGGTCTTCGACCTCGCGACCTACCAGACGTGGGTCGACGCGCCCGCGATGGACGACCTGGCGAGTCTGATCTACACGAGCGGGACGACGGGGAAGCCGAAGGGCGTCCGCCTGACCCACCGGAACTTCCGGTCGAACGTCAACCAGGTCCACAGGCGGTTCGCGTCTCGCCCCGACAGGGACGAGGACGTGCCGACGCTGGACGAGACCTCCCGCGCCGTCTCCTACCTGCCGCTGGCCCACGTCTTCGAGCGCACGGCCGGCCACTTCGTGCTGTTCGCGACCGGCGCCTCCGTCGCGTACGCCGAGAGCCCGGATACGCTCCAGGAGGATTTCTCGCTCGTCGAGCCGACGACCGCGACGAGCGTCCCGCGGGTCTACGAGAAGATCTACGACCGGATTCGAGAGCAGGCGAGCGAGTCCTCCGCCAAGAAGCGCATCTTCGAGTGGGCCACCGACGTCGGCGTCGCCTATCAGGAGACCGACGAGCCGGGGACGATCCTGCGCGCGAAGCGAGCGCTCGCGGACAAACTCGTCTTCTCGACGGTTCGGGAGGCGCTTGGCGGCCAGATCGAGCTCCTGATCAGCGGCGGCGGGAGCCTCTCGCCGGAGCTCTGTCGGCTCTATCACGCGATGGGGCTGCCGATCCACGAGGGGTACGGTCTGACCGAAACGTCGCCGGTCATCTCGGTGAACCCGCCCGAGGACGTGAAGATCGGCACCATCGGCCCGCCCGTCGTCGACGTCGAGGTCGCGATCGACGAGAGCGTCGCCGATCAGGAGGCCTTCGCCGACGACCCCGGCGAGGTCGGCGAACTCCTCGTGAAAGGCCCCAACGTCACGCGGGGCTACTGGAACAAACCCGGCGCGACGGATCGGTCCTTTACGAACGAGATCAGCGAGAGCGCAGCGACCGTCATGGCCGACGGCGACTCCTCCGGCCAGTGGTTCCGCACCGGCGACATCGTCCACCTGCGCCCCGACGGCTACCTCGAGTTCCGCGACCGGGCCAAGCAGATCATCGTCCTCTCGACGGGGAAGAACGTCGCGCCGGCGCCGATCGAGGATCGGTTCGTCTCGAGCGAGGTCGTCGAGCAGTGCATGGTCGTCGGCGACGGCGAGAAGTTCGTCGGCGCGCTGATCGTTCCTAACACGGATCACGTCCACGAGTGGGCCGCGCGTGAGGAGATCGACCTGCCGGCGGATCCGCAGGCGATGTGCGACGACGAGCGCGTCCGCGAGTACGTCCAGCGGGAGGTCGACCGGGTCAACGAGGGGCTGGACGGCTACGAGCGGATCAAGCGGTTCGAACTCGTCCCCCAGGAGTTCACCGAGGAAAACGAGCTGCTGACGCCGACGATGAAGAAGAAGCGGCGCGCGATCCTCGAGCGGTTCGCGGATCGGGTCGACCGGATCTACGAGGACGCCTGACGGGCGCCGCGACCGCTCGCCCGTCGCGGCGAACCGGCCCCACTTCGTCCCTCGCAGGAATTAACCGGGTGGAGCTTCTCCCTCGAGACGAATGCGAAGTACGTCGTCCGCGGTACTGCGATGCCGACCGTCCTCGACCGTCGAGCGGCTGCTAGGATCATGACGGCCGCAGAGAGCGGCGAACTGCTCGTTCTGGTCGCGACGATCATCGGCCTCGGCGTGCTCTCGCAGCTCCTCTCGGCCCGATTTCGCGTACCGAGCGTGCTGTTTCTCATCGCGTCCGGAATCGCCGTCGGTCCGGAAGGAGCGGGGATCCTCACCGCCGAATCGTTCGGCGAAAGCAGCGGTCTCCCGACGATCGTCGGCCTATCGGTCGCGATCATCGTGTTCGAGGGCGCGTTCCACCTGAAGATCGACAAGATCAAGCAGGCGCCCGCGGCCGTCGTCCGGCTGACGACGATCGGCGCGGCGATCTCGCTGACCGGCACCGCCCTCGCGGTTCGATACTTCCTCGGCACGTCGTGGGACATCGCGCTGCTGATCGGCGCGCTCCTCATCGCGACGGGGCCGACGGTCGTCACGCCGATCCTGAAGGTCGTCCCCGTCCGCGACCGGGTCGCCGCGACCCTCGAGACGGAGGGGATCGTCAACGACGTGACGGCCGCGATCCTCGCGATCGTGCTGTTCAAAGCGATGACCGTCAACGAGCTGACCGCGGACATCTACCTACAGCTGTTCGCCGAGCGGCTGGGGACGGGACTGCTCGTCGGAACCGTCGTCGCGGCGATCGTGTGGGCGGTGCTGCAGTACGTCGATCTCTCGCCGGACACCGCGCCCCAGAACGCCCGACTGCTCACGCTGGCCGGGGCGATCGTCGCCTTCGGATCGGCCGACTACGTCTTCGCCGAGGCCGGCGTCGCGGCCGCGGCGACGGCCGGCCTGATCCTCGGTAACGCCGGCCTTCCCTACGAGGAGGACATCGAGGCGTTCAAGGGAGACGTTACGCTGCTCGTCCTCTCGTTCGTCTTCATTACGCTCGCGGCCCTGCTCGAGTTCGATCAGCTGGTGGCGCTCGGCGTCGGCGGGCTGGCGGTCGTCGCGGTCGTCATGTTCGTGCTTCGTCCGCTGCTGGTCTTCATTTCGACCCGCGGCGGTCGATTCACGTTCCGAGAGCGGCTGTTCATGAGCTTCGTCGGCCCGCGGGGGATCATTCCGGCCTCGGTTGCGACCCTGTTCGCGATCCGGCTGCAGACGACCGGTCCGGGGAACGAACCGACGAACGTCGCCGGCGCGGATCTGCTCGTCGGCACGGTCTTTCTCGTCATCCTCGTGACGGTCGTCCTCGAGGGCGGGCTCGCCAGACAGATCGCGGAAAAACTCGACGTGATACCCATGCGTGTACTCATCGTCGGCGGCGGCCGCGTCGGCCGCTCGCTGGCAGAACGACTGGAAGCGCGCGGCGAAAACGTAGTCGTCATCGAGGAGGATCTCGGCGTTCTCGAGGAGCTCCGAAACGAGGGGTTCACCGCCCGCGAGGGCGACGGGACCGACGTCGAGGTGCTGCGAAGTGCGGGCGCGGAGAACGCCAAGACCGTCGTCGCGGCGACCGGCGACGACGACGCGAACCTCCTCGTCGCCCAGCTCGCGAAGTCGAGCTTCGACGTGGAGAAGGTGATCGCCCGCGCGAACGAACCCTCGAACGCGCCGGCGTTCGAGGAGCTGGGCGTCGAGACGATTTCGGCGGCCGAGTCGACCGCGTGGGCGATCGACAACCGGATCGAGCGCCCGGCCCTGTCGAACTGGATGTCCGAACTCGGCCGATCGGGTGACGTCCAGGAGATCGAGGTCACCGACACCGAACTGGTCGGCAGGCGGATCGCCGACGTGGGGAGCGAACTGCCGAACGGCGTCCTCATCGCGCTGGTGAGCCGGAACGGAACCAACGAGGTGCCGACGTCCGACGTCGAACTCCAAGAGGGCGACCACGTCACGCTCATCGGCCGGACCGAAGCGGTCCGCGAAGCAATCGAGCGCTGCGGGAAACCGGTGTAGCGTCCGAGTGTCCGCGCCGGAGCCGAGGCGCCGTTCGCGCACCGTCCCGCTCAGAGCACGACCCAGACCACTGCAAAGAGGATGAGCACGCCCGTGATGTCGCAGACGTTGGTGACGATCGGAATCGTCGTGTCGTCGGGATCGTACCCCAGCCGGTAGGAGACGTACACCGAGACGACGCTGACGATCACGACCCAGACGGCCAGCAGCATGCCGCTGACCATCGTGATCAGCAACAGCGTGCCCAGTCCCAGCGTCCCGCCGAGGAGCCCGCCGATCGCCCACGACGCGATCCCGAGCAGCACGAACACCGTCGCCGCCAGCCCCAGGACGGCGCCGACGTTCGCCCGAATTCCGGGATTCGTCGGCGAGAACTCGAGGGTCCCTAGGTGCAGCTGGGTCGAGAGGCGCGCGCACATGATCGATCCGAGGTTGCCCGCGGTGCCGATCATCACCGGCACCAGGATCAACAGCGACGGATTCCCGACCAGTTCCTCCTCGAAGCTCTCGAGGACGGTCCCCGACACCATCTGCAGCATCGACATGGCGATCAGCAGGGGGACGAGCGTTGTCACGATGTTCCGGACCGACCACTCCTCGAGCCGATCGTCTCCGGCGTCGCGGTCCTCGCCGACCTCGAGTCGAGCCTCGCCGCCGCTCATCTCACAGGAGCACCCCCGCGACGCCGACGCCGACGAGCAGGAAGGCGACGCCGAAGACGTCGCCG
The DNA here is from genome assembly GCF_054654555.1 of Halopiger thermotolerans. Taxonomy (NCBI): domain Archaea; kingdom Methanobacteriati; phylum Methanobacteriota; class Halobacteria; order Halobacteriales; family Natrialbaceae; genus Halopiger; species Halopiger thermotolerans. The sequence goes on from NZ_BAAIEU010000002.1 coordinate 316,145, forward strand.
ACGGTCGTGACGACCGGCCCGATGACGTTGTCGGGGTCGAGCCCGCGGCGGTAGCCCTTGAAGATCACGGTGAGCAGGACGCCGAGCATGGCGAACGCCGAGAGGAGCGCGGCGACGAACAGAATGATGACGAGTTCGAGGAGGCTCCCCCCGCGACCGAGGACGAGCAGGACGAGCCAGGTCAGTACCGCGATGAACACGGACACGATCATTCCGTTTAGGAAGGAGGCGATGATCGCGTTCCTGAGCGGTCCGTTCCACTCGAAACGGGGGTCGATCACGCCCTGGTGGAGACCGCTCGAGAGGCGCGCTCCGAGCGAGCCGTAGACCCCGCCTCGTGTCGCGAGGAACGCGGGCAGCAACAGCAACAGGCCGGGAACGCTCTCGATCCCCTCGCGCATCGTTTCGGTGCCGAGCAGCGTCCCTGCGAACAGCCCTGCCACGAGACTGACGAGGATAACCGGCAACGCCTGTCTGTAGACGTCGACGGCGGAGTCGTGGCGCACCATCTACCCGAAGGTGCTCGGCCGAGACATTAAATTCACGTCTTCCGCCGTCGCGTTCCGGCGCTCGTCCCCGCCGGTTTGCCGCTCGCCGCCGCTGACGAAGGGACGGTCTCGGCCGCGTCCACAAGAGATATATCGCCGTCCTCGAGTGATCGGGTATGGTCCTCCATCGCTTCACCTACCTGCCGACGACGTCCGCCGCCCTCTTTCCCGGAACGACGGTCCGGTACTACTACCGCACCGGCGACTCCCTCGCGACGGTCGTCGAACGCACCGAGCGGTTCGTGACCTTCGTCGGCGAGGAGTGCGACGGCCGGTTCACCCACGACCAGATCGATCGGCTGTTCGAGGACGGCCGCCTCGAGGTCGTCCTCGACGACGAGTGCCACGTCCCGTCCGACGAGGACGAGCGGCCCGTGCTCGAGTAAGCACCGGGGCTCGAGCGTCGATTCTCGGCTCGAGACGCCGACCGAACCGCCGTTCCTGTTAGCTCTCGCCGGGAAGGATGTCGCCCAGCGAGCCGCCGATGGCCATCGCCGTGAAGACGACCGACACCTGACAGAGATCGAGCCACGGCTCGTCCCACGCCACGCGTCCCCACAGGGTCATCAGCGCCGCCGCCGTCGCGAACGCGATGCCCAGCACCCACACCGGCCGTCGCGGCACGACGCCGAAGTAGGGGTTGTGGATCTGGATCTCCCGGAAGTCGGCGACGTAGAGGATGCCGACGACGAGCGCAACCGCCATCGCGAGGTTCGCGACGAAAAACGCCGGTCTCGTCGCGAGGAACGCGCCGATCTCCATCACGCCGCCTTCCACGAGCATCGGCAGCCCGATGACGACGCTGCCGACGAACGCCTCGGCCTTGTCCTTGCCCGTAAACCGCGTGATCACGCCGTTCATCATCCGGCTGTGCGACAGCCGGTCGACCAGCCGCATCGTCCGCCGCACCTCCGTCCGCTCGTCGGACGTGTCCACCGTCTCCTCTAGGGTCTCGAGTTGCTCGTAGAGGTCCTCGAGGACGTCCTCGTCCGGCGGCGCCGGAGCCTGGCCGCTCGATCGTGACATACCTCGTCTCCTCACCGCGGTCGTATAAAGTATAAAATCGCGTCCGGCGGGCCACTCGAGCGCTGTCGGAACCGACCGCGAGTTGCCGATGGGGTGCCGGCGCAACCCTTTCGGTTCGCGGACCTCGAGTCCTCGCGACCTTACGGGCGGTCGTCGGACGCCGGCCCATCGCGCTCGCCCCGGTCGCGACGGGTCCGTTCGTCCCCCTCGCGGTCGCCCTGCTCGCGCTCGCCGTCGGCGATCCGATCGTCCCCGCGGGACGGCAGCGGCGAATCGTCCGCCCGCGAGGGGTGGATGTTGAACTTGTTGCCGCGGTAGGGGTCCTCCGCGGGGTCGTAGTCGAGTTCGCTGCGCTCGAACAGGTAGATGAAGAAGCCAAACAGCGGGATCAGGAAGGTGATCGCCGCCCACTTCGCCCGCGGCTCGAGGCCGACCCGGCCGGCGTCGTAGTACGCGACCGCCGTGAGCGCGAGGTGCCAGGCGAGCGGAATCCCCACGATGATCGCCAGGAGGTGCCAGCGCATACGGGTCGTACGGCTCGAGAGTACTAAACGGGACGCCAAATACGGGGTCGACGCCCCCTCGAGATAGAAGCGGAGCGGCTCAGCGAACCTCGAACTCGATCGCCGCACCCTGTCCGAAGCCGACACAGAGCGTCGCCAGCCCGAGTCCGCCGCCGCGGCGCCGGAGTTCGTGGATCAGCGTGACCGGGAGCCGCGCGCCCGAGGCGCCAAGCGGGTGGCCGATCGCGATCGCCCCGCCGTTGACGTTGAAGATCTCGGGATCGACGCCGAGTTCGTCGCGACAGTAGAGCGTCTGGCTGGCGAAGGCCTCGTTGAGTTCGACCTGATCGTAGTCGTCGATATCGCGGCCGTTGCGCTCGAGCAGGCCCCGCGTCGCCGGGACGGGACCGATCCCCATGACGGTCGGGTCGACGCCGGCGACGTTGTTCCCCCCGATCTCCGCGAGGATCTCGAGGTCGTGCTCCTCGGCGAACGATTCGCTCGTGACGAGGACGGCCGACGCGCCGTCGGAGATCTGGGAGGCGTTGCCGGGCGTGACGGTGCCGTCGGACTTGAAGACGGTCGGCAGTTCGGCGAGTTTCTCCTTGGTCGTGCCGGGACGGAGCCCCTCGTCCTCTTCGACGGTGCCGTCCTCGGTTTCGATCGGGACGATCTCGTCGGCGAACCGGCCCTCCTCGGTCGCCTCGACGGCGCGCTGCTGGCTCCGGGCGGCGTACTCGTCTTGCTCCTCCCGGCTGATGTCGTACTCCTCGGCGACCTTCTCGGCGGTCATCCCCATCTGGAGCTCGCCGACGTTGTAGAGCTCGGCCATCCGCGGGTGGATCGATCCCATGTTCTCGCCCATCTGGACGCGGGTCATGCTCTCGACGCCGCCGGCGAGGATCGCGTCGCGGTTGCCGGCTGCAATGGCGTCCGCCGCCGAGATGACCGCCTGCATCGAGGAGGCGCACCAGCGGTTGATCGTCGTCGCCGGAACGCTCTCGCCCAGTTCGGACAACAGGGCGATGACGCGGGCGACGTTGTTCCCCTGCTCGCCGCGCTGCTGGGCGCAGCCCCACATCAGGTCGTCGATCTCCTCGCCCGAGAGGCCGGTCTCGGCCAGGATTTCGTCGATCAACGGTACGGAGAGGTCCTCGCTGCGCACGTCGGCGAACGCGCCGTCCTCCTTGCCCTGTGGCGTTCGGACCGCGGCCGCGACGACTGGCGTCTGTGTCATACAGTACCGAACAGCGCTCACGAACTTAAATTGGGGAGAACTCGGGAGGATTCGCGCGGAGTTTATCTCGTCGCCGCGCCGCGCGGCCGCTCGAGAACAATCCTTATCTCGCACGTGTCGGAATGGGCGGGCATGGACGAGGACGGACTGAACGTCTCCGATTCTGCCGCCGATACCGATCCCGAGAGCGATTCTCCCGGCGATTCCGACTCGAGCGCCGGTGCCGGCTCCGATGTCGGCGCCGAGACCGACCCGGACGCGACCGCCGAGGGCGCCGGCGACGGCTCGATGCCCGGCGTCCCCGACCCCGAACCCGAGGAGTCCGACGTCCCCGAGGACGTCCGGAAGTACGCCCGGTTCAAGAAGATGGACGGCGCCCAGTACGACCGCGTCAACGAGTTCCTCCGCGATCGCACCTACATCACGGCCCGCGAGTGGGCCATCGCCCGGCTCTGTTCGGACTTCCGGACCGAGACGGGCGTCGAGATGACCAAGATCGGCGAGAACCTACCCGAACTGGTCCCGTTCATGACCGACACCTACACCCCGCAGGCGGTCAACCAGGCGCGGGCCTCCTTCGAGGAAAAGGTCCGCAAAGCGGGCGCGACCTTCCTCTACGGGGCGATGTGCGACTTCTTCACCGCCGAGGAACTCGACGACGTCATGTACGAGTCGACCGAGGTCGCCAAGTTCCTGCTGGAGGTCGAGGGCGTCGACCTCTCCGTCGAGGAGGAACTGGAAGCCGAGGAGCGCATCTCAAGCGTGATGCGGGAGGTCCGCGAGGCCAGTGAGGAACTGCGCGAGCAGGACGCCGCGGACGACGAGGAGTGACACACGTCGCGGACGGACTCGCCGTCGGCGCCGCCTTCCGTCACGCGTCGCCCTCGGCTTCCGTTCCACCCCTCGCTCGGACGTCCGAGTCCTCGAGGAACAGCGTCGGATCGTCGTGCGAGAAGGTGACCCGCTCGTCGGCGTCCGCACCGTCGCGCGAGCGAACGTGTACGAGCAGTTCGTCCTCGGCGAGCGCGGTCTCGAAGACGGCGTTTGTCTCGGCCTCGGTGAGTCGGTAGGTCAGCGGGAGACAGACCGCGATCCGACTCGCCGTATCGCGTTCGACCGCGAGCGCGAACCGCCGCTCGTCGCCCTCCGACGGTCGGTAGTACACTTCGGCCTCGTCGACGGTCACGTCGTCGCGCTCGACGAGCGCCTCGAGCAGCCCGTACTCCGTTTCCGAGACGACGACCTCGAGGGCGCCGCGTTCGTCGCCCCCGGACGAAACGGCGTCGACCGCAACGGGTTCGAGGACGATGGTGTCCCAGCCGTCGTCGCCGTACTCCGCGGCGATTCCCGCCGCGTCCTCGAGCAGTTCGGTCCAGCGGGGGTCGTCGGTGGGGGCGTCGCCGCCGTCGGTCATCGGTACCCCTCCTCGGTGGCGGGTAGACTCTCCATGCTCGAGTCGGACGCCGTCGATCGGGAAAATAGTACCTCCCCGCTGCACGCTCGAGGAACGCGGTGGAGCGCTACTGCTCGCTCCCGCCCTCGCCGTCGTCCGCCAGCGCCGAGATCGGTTCGATCGTCACATCCGCGTCCCCGACGAGCGCCGCCTCGAGCGCCGTCCGCACACGGTCCGAATCGGCCGGTCCGCCGACCGACGCCGTCGTCCCCACGGTTTCGGGATCGAGCGGCACCCCGAGCGCGTCGTAGACGGCCTCGAGGACGTCGGCGAGTTCTTCGCGGGCGTCGACGAGGACGATGCCGGCCCCGACCGCGGCGGTCTGCCGCACGCGCTGGGCGATGCCGACGAGTTTTCGACGCTCGCCGGCCGCGCTCTCGACCGACAGCGAGTGCGTGCCGGGACAGAACGCGTCGTCGGGTTCGCCGCGCTCGGTCGCGACGCCCAGCGCCGTGAGCGCCCGTTCGACGTCGTCGGTCAGTCGCTCGTACCGGTCGGTCGTCCCGCGTCGGAAGTCCGCGACCGGCTCGGCGCGGGCGAAGGCGAGCGTCGCGTCGCCGTCGTAGGCGACCGCTCGCCCGCCGACGTCGCGCTCGACCGGCGGAAAGCCCGCCCCGCGGGCGGCCTCGCGAGCCCGGTCGTACCCCTCGCGGTTGGCGTCACGGCGGCCGAACGCCACCTGCCGGTGCGGACGCCAGACTCGCAGGGCCGGTTCGCCGTCGGCGGCGACCTCGAGCAGCCGCTCGCTCGCCGCGCGGTCGGCGTCGATCGTCGCCGCGCGGCCGCGGAACATGCGCATGGTCGACGTTCGCGGCGACGGACCTAAACGGTCCCGCTGCGCAGTAGCGTGCGAGACGAACCGATGGTCGCCTCCGATACTGATACCGATACCGCGTCCGATCCCGACCCCGAGTCCGTCACGCTCCCCGAGTCGCTGCTCTCGCAGTACGCGCGCTTCTCGCTGTACAACTCGCCGTATCCGGCCCACGACGCGGGCTGCGCGATCGATCTGTATCCAGGCACGCTTCGGGACGGGCGGACGACCGCCGCGCCGAGCCCGCTCGCCGGCGTCGTCCGCGACACGCGGACCGTCCGCGCGCCGCCGAAACCCTACGCGCCCGAGCACGACCACCTCATCCTGCTCGAGCCCGACGATCCTGCGTTCGACGGGCTCACGGCGCGCATCCTCCACGTCGATCCCACCGTCGAGGCCGGCGACCGCGTCGAGCCCGGCGACTCGCTGGGCCGGCTCGTCCGCGCGGGCTTTTTCGCCCCCTGGGTCGACAACCACCTCCATCTGGGCTTCCGCGGTCCCGGACAGAACCCCTACCGCGCGTCCGGGTCGCTGCCGCTCGAGGTCGGGACCGAACTCCGGCCGCTCGCGTGGGACGGCACCGGGACGGTCGTTTCGACCGACGAGACGTACGCGGTCCTCGATGCGCCGGCCCATCCAGCGCCGGGCGAGGCGTTCGTCGGGATCGGCGCCGACTGCGGTGGCATCCTCGACGGAGGGCTGCCACATTACGACGGGGGCGGTTTGCTGTTCGGACCCGACTATCGCGACGAGAACGGACGCGGTACCGTCTCGCTGAACGGCGACCGACTCGGAATCCGCGAGGGACGCACGATCGAATGGGACGACGTGGTCGTGACGGCGAACGGCGACTCGATCACCGGACTGTCGCTGTTTTGCGCTCGAGACGTCGATTTCGGCGCCAAGCTGATCTGCCCCGATCGGTCGTTCGCGGTCGGCGAGCGCGTTCGGGTGCGCGTGCGGGCCCGGGACCGGGTTCGGTCCGGCGATCCGAGCGAGTGAGCGCGGTCGTTCGTACGGTCGGCGCCCGCGAGGACGCGCCCGTCAACGCCGGACGGAGCCGTCTACCGGCGCGGTTCGACGCGCAACTCGATCGGCTCAAGCGGCCGCGTCGTGATGCTCACCGAGAGGTCGACGTCCGGGTCGGAGACGAGCACGGGGTGGTACCGCCGGGCCAGCGTCGCGAGGATCAGCGTCCCCTCCACGAGGGCGAACTGCTGGCCGATGCACCGCCGCGGGCCGGCGCCGAACGGGAAGTACGCCAGGTCCGGCCGGTCGGCCTCGTCTCCTAGGAACCGCTCGGGATCGAACGTCAGCGGGTCGTCCCAGAAGCGCTCGTCGCGGTGGATCGTCCACTGCATCGGCGCGACGGTCGCGCCCTCGGGCAGCGCGTAGCCGCCGAGGGTGAGCGGTTCCGTCGTCCCCCGCGGGATCGACGGCACCGGCGGGTAGAGCCGCATCGCCTCGCGCAGCACCGCCTCGGTGTACTCGAGTTCGGGCACGTCCGCGAAGGTCGCGTGGTCGCCCTCAAGCACCGTCTCGAGTTCGTCGACGAGCCGCCGTTCGACGGCCGGGTGCTGGGCGAGCAACAGCCACGTGAAGGTCAGCGCCGTCGCGGTCGTCTCGTGCCCGGCGAACAGGAACGTCATCAGTTCGTCCCGGAGCAGCCGTTCGGACATCGTCTCCCCGTCCTCGTCGGTGGCGGTCAGCAGCCTCGAGAGGAGATCGTCGCGACCCTCGAGGCCCGCTTCCCGGCGCCGTTCGACGAACATCTCGATGAGCGTCTCCATCTCGCGGATTCCCTCCTTGTACCGTTGCCACATCGGGATCGGGACCCACTTCGGCACCATCCGCGCGATCGGCTGTTTGAGCGGTTTACCGGGTTCCTGGAGCTTGCGCACGGTCTCGGGGATGCCCGCGGCCTCGTAGTCGAGCTCGGAGCCGAACATCGCTTTGACGAGGATCCGCAGCGTGAGCGCCTTCATCTCGCGCTCGACGTTCACGGTCGGCGTTCCGGTCCAGTCGTCGGCCGCCGCGCGCACCTCGGCGGTCATCACGTCGGCGTAGTCCGCGATCTGCTCCATGTAGAAGGCCGGCTGAATCCGCGCGCGCTGTCGCTCCCACAGCTCGCCCTCGCTGAGGACCAGCCCCTGTCCGAGGAGGTCGCCGAGGTCGTCCTGGCTCAGGCTGGCCTTCCGAAATCGATCGCGATCGTCGACGAGGATCCGCTCGGCCAGATCGGGGTGGTTCACCTGATAGAACTCGCCGAAGCCGAGAATCCGAAGCTCCACGACATCGCCTCGCTCGGCCGCATCCTCGTACAGTCCGCCTTGCTCGCGGATGAGCTGGTGCGTATTGCCGATGACGGGCAGCCCCTCGTGGGTCGGCGGTGCTGTCTCGTACGCGGGCGCGCCCTCGAGCCTCGAGCGGTCGGCCGGCTCCGCGGAGTGGTCGGTCATACCCGACCGTACGGTCCCGATCTACTTCGCCGTTGTATCTAGTGGTTGAGGCCGTTTATACGGCGTCGCCTCGGCGGCACGGAATCGACGCGGGACGGGCGCCGGATCATAGATTCTCGAGACGGATTAACAAACGCTCGACAACCGAAACGACGCGAAGCGCAGCGATAAAGGACGTCCCTGTCGGACGAGGGTGCATGACCGACGCCGACGAGTTCAGCGCGGCGATGGACGAGTTCGGGGAGCACGGCGACCTCGAGGGGTTCGTCCAGTACTTCATCGACGAGCACCAGGAGTTCCTCTCGTGGATCGGCACCAGCGTCGACGACGTCGGCCCGGGGACGATGACGCTCTCGGTGCCCTACGACGAGAAGCTGACCAACACGCGCCCGCACGGGCCGGACGGCCGCCGGGCGGACATCCACGGCGGCATCGCCGCCACGCTGCTCGATACGGCCGGCGGACTGGCGCTGCGGACCGAACTCGAGGATCCGTTCGCCGCGAGCATCGCGACGATCAACCTGAACGTCAACTACCTGCGGCCGGCGACGGGGGATCTGGCGGCGACGGCGAACGTGGTCCGGGCCGGCTCGAGCGTCGGCGTCAGTGAGGTCGTCGTCGAGAGCACGACGCCCGACGGCGAGACCTGCGAGGTGGCGATCGGTCAGGGCGCGTACCGCATTTTCCGGGACGCCTGAGCGGCGGGCGACGGTCTGCTAACCAGTTCAGGCGCCTGCAGCGGCAACTGCAACTCGAGAATCGTCGTCCCATAACCACTGTTGTGCCGAACCGGTTCGCCTGACTTCCTACGGAGTAGGAATTGCTCTCAGCCCGTAGGAACTCCTCTCGCCCTCTAATATGCCGTAGTTCTGAGAACCATCTGTGATGATCGGGGGCGCCCGCTGTGGTGCGTCACTCCGACATCGTTCAGGACCATGTCCAACGAACCAACCTCATCCACGCAGGACTCGAGCGAGAGCGAAACTGACGCGGCGGGGACCGAGCGCGAACCGCTGTTCGATCGGGTTCCGCGCCGCGACTTCATGAAGGCGGGTGCAGCCGCCGGTGCGATGGGCTCGCTCGCCGGCTGTACGGGACTGCTCGACAGCGACGGCGGCGGAAACGCCTCGGCGTCCGACGTCAGTTCGCACGTCCCGCCCGGCGAGCACGACGACTACTACGCGTTCCTCTCCGGGGGCCACTCCGGCGAGATTCGCGTCTACGGCATCCCATCGATGCGCCAGCTGATGCGGATTCCCGTCTTCGGCCGGGAGAGCGCCCGCGGCTACGGCTACGACGACAAGACCAGCGAGATGTTAGAGGAGGCGGGCGGCTACACGTGGGGGGACACTCACCACCCGCGCGTGAGCCAGACCGACAACGACTACGACGGCCGCTGGGCGTTCGTCAACGACAAGGCCAACGGCCGGATGGCCCGGATCAACCTCAAGTACTTCGAGACGGACGCCATCGTCGACATTCCGAACCAGCAGGGGACCCACGGCGCCTGCTGTCTACTGCCGGACACCAAGTACGTCTTCGGCGTCGGCGAGTTCCGCGTCCCGATGCCCAACGACGGCCAGGACCTCGACAATCCCGACAACTACACGTCGACCATCGCCGCGATCAACCCCGAGACGATGAACGTCGAGTGGGAGGTGCTGGTCGACGGCAACATGGACAACGGCGACGGCGGCAAGGAGGGTCGGTGGTTCTTCGCGACGGGCTACAACAGCGAGAACGGCACCGACGTGAACAAGATGTCCTCGTCGGACACCGACTGGGTGAAGGCCTTCGACGTACCGGCGATCGAGCAGGCCGTCGAGAACGGCCAGTACGAGGAGATCGGCGGCGTCCCGGTCGTCGACGGCACTCGAGACAGCGACTTGAACAGCGGCGACCGGCCGATCGTCCGTTACATCGACGTCGCGAAGAGCCCCCACGGGGTCAGCGTCACGCCGGACAACAAGTACGCGATCGCCAGCGGCAAACTCGACCCGACCGCCTCGGTCATCGACATCGCGAAACTCGCCGAGGTCGACGATCCGACCGACGCGGTCGTCGGCCGACCGCGCCTCGGCATGGGGCCGCTGCACACCGCCTACGACGGCCGCGGCCACGCCTACACGACGCTGTTCATCGACTCGCAGGTCGTCAAGTGGGACATCGAGGCCGCCGTCGAGGCCGAGGCGGGATCCAAGGATCCGGTCGTCGAGAAGATCGACGTCCACTACAACCCCGGCCACCTGATCGCGAGCGAGTCGTACACGGCCGATCCGGAGGGCGACTGGCTGATCTCGCTGAACAAGCTCTCGAAGGACCGGTTCCTGAACGTCGGCCCGCACAAACCGGAAAACGACCAGCTGATCTACATCGGCGACGACGAGGCGGGGATGCAACTGGTAAAGGACACGCCGTCCTACGCCGAACCCCACGACGCCTCGATCGTCAGCGCGGACAAGATCGAGCCGGCCGACGTCTACGATCCCGAGGACTACGAGGAGGAGTTCGTCGCCCGCGGCGAGTCCGACATCACCCGCGAGGACGGGCGCGTCCACGTGAAGATGACCTCCGAGCGCAACGAGTTCGGCTTCCAGGAGGTCCGGGTCCAGGAGGGCGACGAGGTGACGCTTACCGTCACCAACATCGAGACGACCCCGGACATCCTCCACTCGGTGGCGATCCCCGAGCACGACATCAACGTCAAAGTCGCGCCCCAGGAGACCAGCGAGGTCACCTTCACCGCCGACGAGCCCGGCGTCTACTGGATGTACTGCGGGTTCTTCTGCAGCGCACTGCACCTCGAGATGCGCTCGCGGCTGATCGTCGAACCCGCGGAGTGATCTACCATGACCGCATCCCGCCTCAGGCGACTGACCGAACTCCGGCGCGCCCTGCCGCTGGCAGCGGCGGGGCTGTTCCTGCTCGCACTGGCGTTCCCGGTGTGGCGGATCACGTTCGAGGCGCCGCAGTACGTCGAAACGCTCGTCGTCAAACTGTACGCCTATCCGCGGATCGGGGGCGACTACATGGAAGTCGCGGGGCTCAACAAGTACGTCGGGTTCTACTACCCGGACCCGGTGTACGTCGAGCCAAACTACGCCGTCCATGAGAAGGCGATCGACGTCCCCGAGTGGGTCCTCGGCCCGGTCGCGTTCGTCGGACTGGCCGGCGCGTCCGCGGCCGTCTCCCTGCTCCCGAGCGGCAAACTCGAGCGCGGACTGGTCGCCCTGCTTGGCGGGACGGTTGCGATCTTCGGGACGATGGCTGCGATCATCCAGTACCGGCTCTATCAGGCCGGCCACACCCTCGATCCCTCGGCGCCGCTCAACGGCGTCGAGGGCTTTACCCCGCCGCTGCTGGGCGACTACGCGGTCGCCAACATCGACGGGACCGCCTCGCTCGGCCCCGGCGGCTACCTGCTGGTCCTCGCGGTCGCCCTGCTGGGGATCGCCGTCGCGCTGCGACACTCCTCGGCGACGATCGACGACGCACCGGCGCTCGTTCGAGACGGATGGGGGCGGATCCGCGACCGGCTCGGGCGCGGCGAGCGCGAGGACTCGAGCGACGACCGTCCGGCGGACGATCGACCGACCGGCGAGCAACCGATCGGCGAACAACCCGGCGCGAGCGGGCAGACGGCCGACTCGGCTGCGACCGACGGTCGCGGCGCGCGGACGGACGGCGGCTCCCGACCCCGAACGGACGAAATGAACGGTGATCCGCCGTGACTGAGCGCTACTTCGCCGTCCTCGCCGCGGTCGTGCTCGTCACCTCGCTGGCCGGCGCCGCCGTCGCCGCGACGGACGGCTCGAGCGGCGACGAGAGCGTCGACGACTGGCGCGCCGACGTGCCGGACGTCCGCGGCGCCGACGCCCCGGAGACCGACGGGACGGCGACGCTCGACGGGCAGGAATTCGACTCGGTCCAGGCCGCCGTCGACGCCGCCGAGCCCGGCGACGAGATCCGGCTCGAGGGCCGGTTCGACGAGCGCGTCACGGTCGACACGCCGAACGTGACCATCGCGGCCGTCGAGCGCGACGCCGCAGTCATCGACGGCGGCGGGAAGGGGACGGTCGTCGAGATCACCGCCGACGGCGTGACCCTCGACGGGATCTGGATCCGCAACTCCGGGCTCGATAAGGGCAACGAGGACAGCGGCGTCCTCGTCAACGGCTCGAGTGCGACGCTCTCGGAGCTTCGCCTGACCGAGATCGAGTTCGGGGTCTGGATCGGGAGCGTCGATAACGTGACCGTTGAGGACAGCCTCATCGCAGGACGAGAGGACATCAAGACCGTCCAGCGCGGCAACGGCATCCACCTCTGGGAGTCGACCGACGCCGAGATTCGGAACAACTCGATCACGACCGTCCGCGACGGCATCTACTACCAGTGGGCCAACGGCGTGGTCGCCGAGGACAATACGATGTGGAACATGCGCTACGGCGTCCACTACATGTACTCCGACGACAACCGTCTCGTCGACAACACCGCCTTCGACAACGACATCGGCTTCGCGCTGATGGTCTCGACGGGGCTCACCCTCGAGAACAACACGGCGGTGAACAACGACGGGACCAGCGGCCACGGCGTCCTGCTGAAAGACGTCGAGGACAGCGAGATCGTCGGCAACGACCTCGTCGGCAACGGGAACGGCCTGTACGTCACTAACTCGCTGGACAACCGCCTCGCCGACAACCTCGTCCTCGAGAACGAGGTCGGCATCCACGTCACGGCCGGCAGCAGCAACGCCGGGGTGGCGGGCAACAGTTTCATCGCCAACGGTCAGGCGGCGTTCGCCGAGACAACCTCGCAGGCCCACTGGAACACCACCGACCGGGGCAACTACTGGGCGGACGCCCGCACGACCGATCTCGACGAGGACGGCATCAGCGAGGTCCGCCACCAGCCCGCCGGCGCCGTCGAGCGGTTGGTCCACGAGCAGCCGCAAGCGGCGGCCTTCGCCGAGAGCCCCGCCTTCGACGCGGTCCGGATGGCCGAGAGCTCGTTCCCGGTCGTCGAATCGCCCGGCATCGTCGATCACCGACCGCTCGCCGAACCAGCCCACGACAACTGGAGGGACTACTATGCAGATCACGATCACTGACGTTCACAAACGCTACGGCGACGTCGTCGCGCTGGACGGGCCATCATTCGAGATTCCGTCCGGCTCGACGTTCGGCGTCCTCGGGACGAACGGCGCGGGAAAGACGACCCTGTTCGAACTGCTGGTCGGCCACGACCGGCCCGACGAAGGGCGGATCGAAGTCGGCGGCATCGACGTCGCCGAGGCCGGCCACCGCGTCCGCGAGCGCGTCGCCTTCCTGCCCGAACACGCCGGCTTCCCGCCGGCGATGACCGGCCGGGAAGTGCTCGACGTCCACGCCCGCATCCGCGGCCTCGAGGACGGTGACCGACGCATCGACGAGGCCCTCGAGACCGTCGGGCTCACCGACGCGGCCGACCGCGCCGTGGAGGGCTACTCCAACGGGATGGGGCGGCGGCTCGGCCTCGCGGCGGCGCTGATCGCCGATCCGCCGGTGCTCGTGCTCGACGAACCGACCGCCGGGCTCGACCCGCGGGGCGTCGCGGCGTTCCACGAGACCATCGAGCGCCTCGCCCGCGAGACGGACACGACGATCGTCCTCTCCTCGCACGTGCTGAGCGAGGTCGAGCGGCTCTGCGACGACGTCGCGATCTTAGAGGACGGCCACCTGCGCGCGGCCGGGCCGATCGACGATCTCCGGTCGGAAACGGGCGCGGACGACCGCGTCACCGTCTCGCTCCGGCCGGCGGACGAGGGAGTCCGTCCGGACCTCCTCGAGGCCGTCCAGGACCGCGGCGACGTGACCGAAACCCGCGAGACGATCGAGGTCGCCTGCGAGCGCGAGGCCGCGTTCGCCCTCTGTGGCGACCTCGACTCGTCGCTGCTGGACGGCTTCGAAGTTCGCGAGCCCGGCCTCGAGGCCGTGTTCCGGGACGTGCTGGCGGCCGAGGCGACCGAACTCGGGGACGAGAACGAGGCAGACGACGCGGAGCCGGGGTCGAACCGGGCGGCCGAGGAGGTGAGCGCGCCATGAGCGACGCCGAGCCGCGACCCGACGGCGGGTACACCACGGCAATGGCGCCCGACGCCGACGCCGAGACCGTCCACGAGTCCGAGTCCGAGACCGAGGAGTTCACGTCCGGCGCGTGGTACCGCCAGCTGCTGGTCGTCGCCGAGACCGAGTACCGCCTCGCGGTGCGGGGTCGGTGGGCGATCGCGCTGACCGCGATCTTCGCCGCCTTCGCGCTCGGCCTGACGACCTTCAGCGGCGCGAGCGTGAGCCCCGAGGGATTCGAGCGGACCGTCGGGAGTCTGGCCGTGCTCGCGGTCTACCTCGTGCCGCTGGTCGCGCTGGCGTTCAGCTACGACGTCATCGTCGGCCGGAAGGAGAGCGGGTGGCTCCACACCCTGTTCTCGCTGCCGGTCGACCGCGCCTGGATCGTCGTCGGCGCCGCCGTTGGCCGGGCCGTCGTGCTCGCGAGCGCGACGATCATCGGCTTCGGCGTCGCCGGCGGCTTCCTGCTGCGCGAGTACGGGCTCGGCGGGTTCGACGCCTACGCGACTTTCATGCTGGGGACCGTCGGACTCGGCCTGGTCTTCCTCGCGGTCGGCGTCCTCGTCTCGACGCTGGCCCGCGAGAAGACCCACGCGCTGGGTATCTCGCTGCTGGCGTGGGCGTGGTTCGTCCTCGTCCACGACCTGCTCGCGCTCGGACTGATCGGCGCGTTCGACCTCTCGAAGACGGCCGTCTCGGCGATGCTGCTGGCGAACCCGACCGGTGTCTTCCGGGCGCTCGTGCTGGGGTCGCTGGGCGCCGGCGGCAACGCCGGGTTCGCGTCGGTGCTGGCCCAGTCCGGGCTCTCGACGGGCGTGCTCGCCGCCGCGTTGCTCGGCTGGATCGTCGTCCCGATCGCCGTCGCCGCGCTCGCGATTCGGAGGCGACGGCTGTGACGCGGCCTCGAGAACACCCTTCTCGCCGCCGCGTCCTCGGCGCCGCCGGGCTCACGGCCGTCGGCGGATTCGCCGGCTGCCTCGGCAGCGGAAGCGAGGAGACGGCGACCGAACCGGCCGAGCCGATCGCCCTGAACGACGGGCAGGCCTGCGACGCCTGCGGAATGACGATCGGCGACCACTACGGCCCCGCCGGGCAGTTGTTCTACGCGGACTACCCCGAGGACCGCGACGGGCCGGCCTGGTTCGACAGCGTCCGCGAACTCGTCGCCGCCCACGCTGGACACGTCCAGCGGGGCCGGGAACTGCGCGCGGCCTTCGTCACCGACTACTCGAGCGTCGACTACGGGCTCATCGAGCGCGATGGAACGACGTACATCTCGAGTCACGTGCGGACCGAGGACTTCACCGACGCGACGGCGGCGTCGTTCGTCGCCGATAGTGGAATCGAGGGCGCGATGGGCGAGGACATCGTCCCGTTCTCGAGCGCCGACGACGCCGCGGCGTTCGCCGACGAGCACGGCGGGACGGTGGTGTCGTGGGACGACCTTCTATCGGAAGACTAGGGCGTCGCTGGCGGCGCGATCAGGACCGCGCGACCATCCAGTACCGCGCTCCCAGGTAGACCGTCACGAGGCCGAACGTGGCGGCGTACAGCGTCGCGCCGGCCGAGGCCGCGCTCGCCAGCGCGACGAGGTTGAACGCGATGCCGACGACGTACAGCCAGCGGAGTCGCCGCTGGTTCATTCGCGATCACTCGCTGCGCGGTCGGCCTCACCCGTCACGTCTCGGTGCATACGCCTCCCTTCGGAGGTGCCGATAAAAATCCTCTCGCCTCGTCGCTTTGAGCCCCTGCCGGAACGCTCGCGGGCGAGCAGCGGCGGGGCGCCCGCCTACGCGAACGTGAGATCGTCGCTGTCGACGACCTCGCCGAACAGCCACTCCGCGTGCTCCAGGGCGTACGCCTTGTGGTCGTCCTCGATCGCGCCGATGCAGTCCTCGACCAGGATCGGCCGGAAGTCTCGCAGGCCGGCGCTGCCGCCCGTGTGAAGCACGCAGACGTTCGCGAGGGTGCCACAGATCACGAGGTCTTTGATGCCCCGTGCGTTCAGCCACCCCTCGAGTTCCGTGTTGTAGAAGGCGTCGTAGGTGTGTTTCTCGACGACGTTGTCGGCGGCCTCGACCGGCAGTTCGTCGACGATCTCGGCCTCCCACGACCCCTCGAGGACGTGTTCGCCCCACTGCTCGAACTCGTCGTAGTAGTGGGCGTCCTCGAACTGCTCTGGCGGGTGGACGTCCCGCGTGAACAGCAGGTATGCGCCGGCCTCGCGGGCGCGTTCGACGAGGTCGGCGATCGGCTCGATGGCCGCCTCGCTGCCCGGTGCGTACAGCGAGCCGTCGGGATGGCAGAAGCCGTTTTGCATGTCCACGACCACGACCGCGGTGCTGCCCGGCTCGATTTGGACGCTCATGTGTCAGTCTACGAAGGCTGCAGTAAAAACGTTCGTGCGAGTGCGACCCGCGCGGCGCCGCCTCGGCATCGGAACGGCGCGTCGCACCGCTGGTTCTGCCGCCGTCCCGCCGACCGCCGTCCTTTTTGCGGCCGCTTCCGTACGGCACTCCATTCAGTTCGAATGAATTCGACGCAAACGCGCGGCGCCGTCGTGCTCGTCGTCGCGCTGGCCCTCCTGACGGTCGTCGGCGTCGCCGCGTTCGGCGTCGGCCCGCTATCGGACGACAGTGCCGCCGATTCGACCGCCGTCGACCACCGTAACGGCGCGGCCGCCGACGATCGCCCCGACGACCCCTCGACGAACGAGACGATCGGCTACGTCGAGGGCTACTGGTACGACGACTCCCTCCCCGCCGACGACCGCGACGACGCCGCCCTCGAGGAAGGCGAACTCGAGCCGGTCGTCTACCGCTCGATGGCCCGCGTCGAGCGCCTGCGGAACACGACCTTCGACGAGGAGGTTGCCGTCGACGTGGTCTCTCGGGCGGAGTTTCGGGCGAACAACGAGGACCTGTTCGTCAACGTGACCGCCGAGCAGCGCCTGCAGGCGAACGTCAACTACGAGGCCCTCTTTGCGGTCGATCGGAACACCGACGCGATCGACGAGTCCCAGTCGCTGTACGGGGATGCGGTCGGCGGCTACTACGAGCCCACAGAGGATCGGATCGTCATCGTCTCTAACACGCCCGACACGCCGGAGCTGAACGAGGTCGTGCTGGGCCACGAACTGGTCCACGCGCTGCAGGACCAGCACTACAACCTGACGAGTTACGAGCGCCCGACCATCGATCAGGACAACGCCAAAAACGGCCTCATCGAGGGCGACGCCTCGTGGATCGAGTCGCAGTACGATCGCAACTGCGGCAGCGAGTGGGACTGCGTGCTCCCCGACGACAGCGGGAACGCGGGCTCGAGCGGCGACGGCGCGCTCGAGCCGAACTGGGGGCTCTATCTCACCATCTACCTCCCTTACGACGAGGGGCCGGAGTACGTCGACTACCTCTACGAGCAGGGTGGCTGGGACCGGCTCAACGGCGCCTACGACGATCCGCCGACTACCAGTTCGGCGGTGATCCACCCCGGCTCGGAGCGCGAGCCGGCCGACGTCGACGTGCCGGATCGGTCGAACGACGACTGGACCCAGTACGAGGTCGACGGCCGGCCCGCGACCGAGACCGTCGGCGAGGCCGGCATGGTCGCGATGTTCGCCGGCGGCGCCTTCGAGTCCGGCGAGCCGTCAGTGATCGACCGGAACGCGCTCCTCGCGTCGGGCGATCCCGGCTACGAGTACGACCAGCCCCAGACGGACGGCTGGGCCGGCGACACGCTGGTCACCTACGTCAACGAGAGCCGGAACGTGGACGCGAACGCGACGATGGCGGCCGTCGACCACGCCGGCTACGTCTGGCGTACCGAGTGGCTCTCGAGCGCCGAGAGCGAGGAGTTCGCCGACGCCTACCTCGAACTGCTCGAGGGGTACGGCGCCGAGCCGGTCGATGACCGGCGGAACACCTACGCAATCGACGATACCGACTTCCCCGGCGCCTACTACGTCGACCGCGACGGCGAAACCGTGACGATCGTCCGCGCGCCGTCGGTCGACGATCTCGACGCGCTCGAGGCGGGCGCCGCCCCGAGCGGGGAGGACACGCTCGCGTTCGGCTCGGACGGCGGATCCGGGAGCACGACCGAGTCCGCGAGCGCCGGGGCGGACGCGAATCGGGATCGCGACGGCGGCGCGCTCGCCGCGCTCGGTCGGTTCGGCGCGCCGCTGGCGCTGCTCGGGCTCGCCGCCGGCCTCGTGCTCACGGTCGCGCTCGCGATAGCCTCCCTCCGCGGCCGCAGCGCGGCTCGCGTTCACAGTCGTCTCGAGGCGTCTTCGGGCGATCGTCGCTCGACGGGCGACCGACGGGACTTTGCCGCTCCTCTCGAATGAGCCGCCAATGGGAGGAGTTCGACCCGGAGGCGGGACGAAACTGAAACTACGGCTGGTCGCCGTCGTCGCGCTCGTGCTGCTGGCGGGCTGTACGGTGCCGAGTTCGCCCGACGAGTTCGACACGGACCGCGAGCTCGGCCAGATCGGCGATTATTCTCCCGACGACGAGTTCACCTTCGACGCCACCGACGGGCTCACCGAGTCCCAGCTCCGGGACCTCAAGTACCGCTCGATGGCGCGGATCGAGGTGCTCCGCGGACTGAAGTTCGAACACGACGTGCGACTCGAGGTGATCGATCGGTCGGAGTTCCGGGAGCAGCGATCCGGGAACGGCTCGGCCTCCGCCTTCGAGAACGAACTCTGGCGCGGCGCGTTCGTCGTCGACGGGGAGACGGACGTCGCCCGGGCGATGGACGACCTCTACGGAAGCGCCGTTCAGGGCTACTACGTCGACGATCGGATCGTCATCGTCACGGACGACAGCGACGAGATTCGGATCGATCGGCGCATACTGGTCCACGAGTTGGTCCACGCCCTGCAGGACCAGCGGTTCGGCCTCGGACGAAGCGCCGAGACCCTCGACGAGCGACGCGCCGAGACCGGGCTGATCGAGGGCGAGGCGAGCTACGTGCCCCAGTTGTACGCCGAGCGCTGCGGCGCGGAGTGGCAGTGTCTCTCTCGGCCGGGGTCGGTTGCCGACGCCAGGAACGAAACCGACGGCGATACCGACGCCAACGCCTCGAGCGGCGAGACGGTCAGAACCGCCCTCGAGGAGCGGCCGTACAACGTCGGCCTCTTCCTCTCGATCTACGCGCCCTACTCGGAGGGGCCGACGTTCGTCGACGCCCTGTACGAGCGCGACGGCTGGGCCGCCGTCGACCGCGCCCACGACCAGCGGCCCGCGAGCACGACGCAGTTGATCCACCCCGACCACTACCCCGACGTCGAACCCGTCGACGTCGAGATCGACGACCGGTCGAGCGACGCGTGGGACCCGGTTCTCGAGGGCGGCGGTGACGGCGACGGTGACGATAACGATAGCGCTGACCCCCGAGCGGAGACGGTCGGCGAGGCGACCCTGTTCGCGACCCTTTGGGCTGACGGCGTCGTCGACCGGCCGCTCATGCAGGACGCGGGCGAGCGGTCGCCGTACAACTACTCCGCCCCCGCGACGGCGGGCTGGGCCGGCGACACGTTCCACGTCTACCAGGACGACGAGAATCGAACCGGCCACGTCTGGCGCCTCGCCTGGGAGAGCGAGGCCGACGCCGACGAGTTCGCGGCCGCCTACCGGTCGCTGCTCGAGACCCACGGCGGCGAGCGGGTCACAGCCGAATCCGACGCGACGGCCGCCGGTGACGTCTACCGCATCCCCGAGGACGAACCGTTCGCCGGCGCGTACCGCCTTACCGTGACCGGCGACACCGTCGAAATCGTCGGCGCGCCGACGGTCGACGCCCTCGAGGGGATCCACGCCGCGCACGCCGAACCGACGCCGTCGGCCGCCGTCACCGCCGCTCCCGGCGGACCGTCCGCCGCCTCTGCGCCGGCGTAACCGCGCCCCGATTCGGCCGTCCCGCTGGCGCCGGTTCAGCACCCGCAGCGGCCGCAGACGGGTAGCTTTTTTGCGTCCCGCCGAAACTCGCCGATATGTCAAACCCGTTCGGCACCGTCTCCTCGGAGTCGATTCTCGAGGGGACCGCGACCGACGCCTACTTCGAGCGCACCCGGGCGACGCTCGAGCACGCGGAGAAGAACCCGACCGTCGTCGCCGAAGTGACCGCCGACCAGTTTCCGACCGGCGAGTTCGACGTCTTCACCGGCGTGAAAGACGTCGCGACGCTGTTCGAGGGGCGCAGCGTCGACGTCGACGCGCTGCCGGACGGCCAACTGTTCGACGGCGGGCCGGTTCTGCGGATCGAGGGCCCGTACCTCGAGTTCGCCGAACTCGAGACCTCCCTGCTGGGATTTCTGTCTCAGCCCAGCGGCTTCGCGACGGCCGCGCTCGAGGCGCGCTTGGCCGCGCCCGACTCGCTGGTCCTGTCGTTCGGCGCGCGCCACGTCCACCCCTCGATCGCCGCGACGGTCGAACGCGCCGCCCTCCTCGCCGGACTCGACGGGTTCTCCCACGTCGCCGCGGGCGAGATCCTCGACCGGGAGCCGAGCGGGACGATGCCCCATGCCTTGATGTTCTGCTTCGGCGAGGGGAACCAGGCCGACGCCTGGACGGCCTTCGACGAGGCGGTCTCCGAGGAGGTCCCCCGGATCGCGCTGGTCGACACCTTCTGGGACGAGAAAAGCGAGAGCCTGCTGGCGGCCGAGACGCTCGGCGACGACCTCGACGGGGTTCGCATCGACACCACTAGCTCTCGCCGCGGCGACTTCCGGCACATCATCCGCGAGGTCCGCTGGGAACTCGACGCGCGCGGCCACGAGGACGTCGACATCTTCTGCAGCGGCGGGCTCGATCCCGAGTCGATCCGTGGTCTGCGCGACGTCGCCGACGGGTTCGGCGTCGGCAGCCACATCACGGGCGCCGACTCGGTGGACTTCAGCCTCGACATCGTCGAAATAGAGGGCGAGCCGATCTCCAAGCGCGGTAAGCTCTCGGGCGTCAAGGACGTCTATCGGACCCCCGACGGTGGCCACCACGTCGCGCTCGCCGATCGCGACGGCCCCGAGGAGGGCGAGGCGCTGCTCGAGCCCCTAGTCCGCGATGGCGAGGTCGTCCGGGAGTTCGACCTCGAGGACGCCAGCGAGCGTTGTCTCGAGGACGCCGCGGCGGTCGGGTTCGACTCGGCGTGAAACGCGACGGGCGTCGCTTCTCGTTCGGCGGTCGCGATCGGCTCGAGCCGACGGCGTCGACGACGCTCGCGAACCGATAGCCGGTCGCGACTGCGGGTGCGCCGCTCCCCGCGTAGAAATAGCGATTCGATAGCCCTTGAGGCCCCGACCTGATCCCCACTTGCGTCCGTGTCCGTGTCCGTGTCCGTATTCGTATCTGCCGTTCCGCTAGACTTCCTCGATGCTGCCGTCCGCTTCGCGCTCGCGGAAGACCTGCCCTTCGAACAGCGTCACGACCACGTCGTCGTCCTGCCAGGCCCCCGGCGCGAGCTTGGCCTTCCGGCAGGTGCGATCGAGGTACTCGCGCGGGCTCCAGCCGTTCTCGACCGGCACGGTCGGATAGAGCCAGCCGCCCTCGCCGCCGTCGACGGCGACGCCGTGGGTGCCGATCTCGAGATCCGCCAGCGGATCGTCCGTGAGGACGACGTTCTTGACGGTACAGACCGAGACGGTGAGGTTCGGCAGTTCAGAGGGACTGACCTCGGAGCCGCAGGAGTCCTCGCTGGCGGCCTCGATCGCCGCGTCGACGATGACGTGCCCGAGCTGGTCGCCCGATCGGTAGCCGCCGGCGCAGCCGCGCAGGCTCCCCCGGCCGCGCGTCGACTCGAGGCGGACGAACGCGCCCGTTCGCTCGTAGAAGGCTTCCCGCATGCTGCCCGGTTGTTCTCGCTGCCCGTGTTGTACGTAGGATTCGACGGCTTCGCGCGCGAGTTCGACGGCGCGCGCGCCGTCCTCATAGGAGAGGTCGACGCCCTGTCGCTGGGACATACAGGTGTACATGGGAATAGTTGTCCTAAAACGCTTCCATTCCGTTCGAGAGTCGTACCACCGGTCGACCGGGGCACTTATTCCGGGCAAGGCCCTACGAAAACCCGGAGAGAGAGCCCGGCTGCCGCGGTGGCCGCGCCGGCGACGGCGCGGCCACACAACGTTGCCCGACTCTCCGAGTCGCGCAACGCATGCGAGGAAAGTCCCCCCACCTGTTCGGGCAGGTGACCGGACGCAAGTCCGGAGCGGGAGACCGCTGGCTCTGGAACAGAAACGACACGTCTCGGCCCGACCGATGACGCGCGCGAACCCGACCGCAAGGAAGGGGAGCTAACCCGCAGAGGGAGGGCGGTTCTCGTACCTAATGCGAGAACCGCCGACAGGCGAGCGGCTGACGCCGCGAGCCGCGTGCGGTCGTCGAACCGTGGTTCGAAACCGCGGGTCGCGATCGCCGCGACCGACCGCACGCAGACGGCCGAGGATCGATGGAACGGCGAACCCTCACCGGTGCAAGTCCGCGCCGTGGTAGCCCGAACGCCCCGCGGCCCTCGGGTCGCGGACGGCGCGGACGCTCAGCCGAATGCCGGGACGAACAGAAGGGGGCTTACTCCTCTCACCGCTTTTCGCCGCCGAGCCGCGCCGTTCTCCGATGAGTTCAGCACTGCGTCCGCGCGAACACACCGTTCGCCGTGGCCGACCCAAATTACTTTGGAGCGACCCTTTTGCACATCGCTTCGAAACCATTTCCACTCATGAACACTGCCGAGGCGTTTACCGTCCTCGCCGATGCCGATCGCAGGCGCGCGGTTGCCGTCCTCCTCGAGACCGAAGCGACGACGATCGACGCCCTCACCGAACGGCTCGTGGACTACCGCCGCCAAGACGATGCGGGCGATCCGGATACCGACTGCTTCGAGCGCGTGAAAATCGAACTGATCCACGATCACCTGCCGCGGTTGGCCGACCACGGCGTCATCGACTACGACGCGCGCAACGGTGACGTCGTCCTAGAGGACGCGAGCGCTCTCGAGCCCTACCTCGCCGTCGACGAGACTCCCGTCTCGATCGCGCCGCAAAACGAGTGACGAACTACGCCGCGTCGGGCGTCACCGTGACGGTGACGGTCGACCCGCCCTGAACGGCGACCTCGTAGTCGGCGTAGGAAAAGGAGACGCGGACCGATCGGGCGCCCGCCGATCCCGCATCGAACAACCCGTCGAGCGCGTCCGGATCGATCGTTTCGTACAGCGGCGGAAGGGCGGTCGGGTCCACGCCTGCCATCGTCGCAACGGCGTCGATGACGGCGACCGTAACCGGTTCGTCGTCGCAGGTCCGCCGAAGCAGCGATTCGCGGTCGGATTCGCTCCGGGAGGAGTCACGAAGTTTCGGTCCCATGCGCTTCTCTGCCAGAGAGCCAACACCGTCTTATAAAAAACTATCTAAACGGACCGTCTCGCACGAAAAATAGTCACGATCTCGCTCGAGCGCCGGCCCGACGCGAGCGCGTTCGCCGCTCGTATCGGGGGCGCCGACGCGTCGCTTCGGGGAACGGGGAAGCGTTCGGCGCGTTTCGGCCCGACCCCGATCGCGGGCGTCGATCGGTCGGCCGATTCGACCGGGGCGTTTCAAAGATCGTGACGTATTCATACTGACAGTGATACTTTTATGCAGCCGGTCGCTAAACGGGGTGTGCCAACTCAGTATCCCGTCGCCACCGACGAGTCCGTGACCGTCCAGCTCGTCCGAGCGCTCGCGGACGCGGCCGACGTCGATCCGGTCGAGCTGTCGCCGCCGCTGTACGACGTCGTCGATCCGGACGCGCTCGAGGCGCTTTTCGCGCCGACGGAAGGCGGTACGACGCGGCGCGGACGGGTCGAGTTCACGTACGCCGAGTATCGCGTCACCGTCGACGCAGCCGGCGATTCGGACCACCGGCTCACCATCACGGTCTCCGACGTCGATGGCGATGCGGCGCGGATTCGATCGCGAGAGCAGGCGCCGGAGCGGATCCACCGGCAATGCTCGACGCTCGAGCCCCCGCATCGACCGGACGAGGCGTGATGACTCCGTTCGACGCTCCGGGGGGAGCGGGTACGGGGAGACGCCAGCGATGAGCCTTTTCGGCGAATTCCACGTTCCCGCCGAGGCGTTCGCGCTCGCCGAGACGCTCGCGGCCGCGCCCGAACTCGTCATCGAGACGGAACGGGTCGCCGCGACCGACGAAGTACTGACCCCCTATTTCTGGGTCTCGGGCGACGGCGGCGTCGCGTTCGAGACGGCGGCCGCCGACGATCCCTCGATCCGCGATCTCCGACACATCGACGACGTCGATCGGGCGTCGCTGTACCGCGCCGAGTGGACCGAGAACGTCGAGTCCATCGTCTACGCGTACACGACCGTCGGAGCGACGATCCTCGAGGCCTCCGCTCAGGGCGACGAGTGGGAACTCAGCATCCGCTTCAACAACCGCGATCGGCTCGACCAGTTCCGCGAGTACTGCGACGAGCACGACGTTCCCTTCCGCCTCACCCAGCTGTACGAACGGGCCCATCCCCGCGCTGGCGGTCAGTACGGGCTGACGACGAAACAACACGAGGCGCTGGTCACCGCCTGGGAGATGGGGTACTACCGCTCGACGGACGTGTCGCTGACCGACGTCGCCGACTCGCTGGGAATCAGCCAGCAGTCGCTCTCCCGGCGGCTCCAGCGGGGCTACGAGAACCTGATCCAGCACGCGCTGGCCGTGACGCCGCCGAGCGAGGACCCGAAACTCGAGGAGTGACCGCGCTGCGGACTCGAGGCTCGAGCGGGTATATATACCCGTGTATATACAGCCGGCGACGTCATCCCCGTTGGAAGCCTAGATTGTCTACTCGTGTCTCACACCGTGTCAGCGGACGATCACCTCTTTCGAGCGCTCAGCCACCCGTATCGTCGCCACGCGATCGCCGCACTTGCGAGCACGACCTCAATGACGCTCCGGGACGTCTCCAACACCGTCGTCAACAAGACGTACGGAGCGCCGCTCACCGACGTCCCGTCGGACGCCGTCACGGACGTCTACCTCTCGCTGCTGCACGTCCACGTGCCGATGCTCGAGGACGCGGGGCTGATCGAGTACGATCCCCACCGGGAGCGAATCGAAGCACTCGACCTCGAGGGCGCCACGCGACTGCTCTCGGTGGTGGCCGACCAGGAGTCTCCGGTCGGTTCTCCGCAGTAAGGTCGTACTCGACGCTCGGGACTACTGTTGAGTCTCACCTTCGAAAGCTAGCTACCTGTCGTCTTTTCGTGGCACTTCGGGATTTGTAGCCGCCACTCGAGAACGAGTGGCCATTTCAAGAGCGTCCTGACGGAGTCCAACGCGAACGAAGTGAGCGTTGGGCACGTCAGGACCGAACGCAGGAGCAGGCGCTGAGCGATGCGAAGCGCCTGCGATAAGTGAGCGTCCTGACGGAGATTTGAACTCCGGTCCCTGGCTCCGCAAGCCAAGAGGATAGTCCACTACCCTATCAGGACTCATCTCTCAGTACCCGCCTCGACATTAAAGCCCTTTCGAAAGTCCACCGCTCTGTGTCGCACTGTCGTCCGTCACGGGATCGATACCCACACGACAGCGCCGACGCGCCGGCGGTCGGCTCGAGCCGCAGACGACGGGCCCGAGCCGCAGGTTTATCTACCGGGGCGCGGCCAGCAGCGGTATGCTATCGGACGCAGGCCTCGAGCGCTCGCGTCGGCGGGTCGATGGATCGGTCCCTCGGCCTCGCGGCCGGCCTCGAGTTCGACGTCGCTCTCCGCGCGGCCGCGCCGCAGTCGACCGACGGAACCGCCGTGTCACCGGGCGGACCGCACACCGAATGGGCAATGCTTATGCGCGGCCTACCCATGCACGAGCATAGAATGAGCGACATCGAGGGCGTATACGAGGACCTCGAGGCCGACGTCTCTCTCGAGGAGTTTCGCGAGGCCGTCGAGGCGAAAGTCGAGCAGATGGGGGGACTCGCTGACGAGGAGACGGCGGCGATGCTCGTCGCTCACGAGGTCGGCGAGAGCGAGGTCGGCGGGGTCGCCGACATCGAACCCGGGATGGAGGAGGTGAAGTTCGTCGCGAAGGTGCTCTCGATCGGCGAGGTGCGCACCTTCGAGCGCGACGGCGAGGACGAGGACGGCCGCGTCGTCAACGTCGAAGTCGCCGACGAGACCGGCTCCGTCCGCGCGGCCTTCTGGGACGAGCACGCCGAGGCGGCGACCGAGGAACTCGAGGAGGGACAGGTGCTGCGGATCAAGGGCCGCCCGAAGGAGGGCTTCTCGGGCGTCGAGGTCAGCGTCGACGAGGTCGAGCCGGATCCGGACACCGAGATCGACGTCCAAGTATCGGACACGCACACCGTCGAGGACCTCTCGCTCGGCCTCTCGAACGTCAACCTCGTCGGGGTCGTGCTCGACACCGACAGCGTGCGCACGTTCGACCGCGACGACGGCTCCGAGGGGAAGGTCTCGAACCTCGCGGTCGGCGACGAGACCGGCCGCGTGCGCGTGACGCTGTGGGACGAGCAGGCCGACCTCGCGACGGAACTCGAGCCCGGGACGACCGTCGAGGTGGTCGACGGCTACGTCAAGGAGCGGGACGGCAACCTCGAGCTCCACGTCGGCAACCGCGGCACCGTCGAGGAGGTCGACGCGGACGTCGAGTACGTCCCGGAGAGCACGCCGATCGAGGAGGTCGAGATCGGTCAGACGGTCGACCTCGCGGGGGTCGTCCGCTCGGCCGATCCCAAGCGGACCTTCGACCGCGACGACGGCTCCGAGGGCCAGGTCCGCAACATCCGCGTACAGGATGCGACCGGTGACATCCGCGTCGCGCTGTGGGGCGAGAAGGCCGACATCGACGTCGGCCCCGGCGACGAACTCGCGCTCGGCGACGTCGAGATCCAGGACGGCTGGCAGGACGACCTCGAGGCCTCCGCGGGCTGGCAGTCGACGATCACCGTCCTCGAGTCCGATTCGGACGCCGCCGAGTCGGGCGGCGACGGCGGTGCAGCCGACGACGCGAACGCGGGGCTGTCGGCGTTCGCCGGCGACGATGACGGCGGCAGCGACGATGCCGCCGCCGAGACTGCAACCGAGAGCGCGAGCGACGACACGACGGCCGCCGGCGCCGACGACGACCTCGACGAACCCGCCGACGGCGAGGAGATCGAGTTCACCGGCGTCGTCGTCCAGGCCGGCGAGCCGGTCGTCTTGGACGACGGCGAGACCACCATGAGCGTCGCCACCGACGCCGACGTCGGCCTCGGCGAGGAGGTCACCGCCCGCGGGGTCGTCCGCGACGGTCGCCTCGATGCGAACGACGTCTTCTGAACCGCCGAGCAACCTCCTCGAGCGGCTAGGAAAAGCGTTAAGGGAGTTAGCTTCGCCTATCATGATATGAACGTCGAACTCCCGTTCGCCCCGGTCGATACGATCATCCGGCGGAACGCGGGCGATCTTCGGGTGAGCGCCGACGCGTCGAAGGAACTCGCAAAGCGGATTCAGGAACACGGGAGCGAACTGGCCATCGACGCCGCTGAGGAGGCGACCGAAGACGGTCGCAAGACGCTGATGGCCGAGGATTTCGGCGTCGAGACGGTCGTCGACAAGGACGACCTCGAGCTCCCGGTCGCCCCGGTCGACCGGATCGCGCGACTGGAGATCGACGACCGCTACCGCGTCTCGATGGACGCCCGGGTCGCGCTGGCCGACATTCTGGAGGCGTACGCCGACAACGTCGCCGAGTCGGCGGCGATCCTCGCGCGCCACGCCGATCGGCGAACCATCACCGACGACGACATCGAGACCTACTTCTCGCTGTTCGAGTGACCGCGCGATGCAATTTGGCTACAGCGAGGTCTGTCTCGAACACGATCCCGGGTCGCGCCACCCCGAGACGCCGGACCGGCTGCGGGCGATCAGGGAGCGACTGAAGCGGAAACACGGCGTCGAGTACGTCGACGCCGACCCCGTCGGCATCGACACGATCGCCGCCGTCCACGACCGGGAGTACGTCGAATCGGTGCGGGAGTTCTGCGCCGACGGCGGCGGCGACTGGGACCCCGACACGTCGGCCGTCCCGGAAACCTGGGACGCGATCCGCCACAGCAGCGGGCTGGCCTGCTGGGCCGTCGAGGCCGCCCTCGAGGGGGCGACGGGTCGACGGACGCCGTTTTCGATCGGCCGACCGCCGGGCCACCACGCGGTCGTCGACGACGCGATGGGGTTTTGCTTCGTCAACAACGCCGCAGTGGCCGCCCAGCACGCGCTCGATCACGACGCGTACGACGTCGACCGCGTGGCGATCGTCGACTGGGACGTCCACCACGGCAACGGGACCCAGGATATCTTCTACGACCGCGAGGACGTCTTCTTCGTCTCCGTACACGAGAAGGGGCTGTACCCCGGGACCGGCGAGATCGACGAGATCGGCGAGGGCGACGGCCGCGGCGCGACGATGAACATCCCGATGCCGGCCGGCACCGGCGACGAGGCCTACCTCGCGGCCGTCGAGGGCCCGATCGCGACCGCCCTCGAGGCCCACGACGTCGATCTGGTGCTCGTCAGCGCCGGCTTCGACGCGCACCGTCACGATCCCATCTCGCGCATTCGCCTTTCGACGGAAGCGTACGCCCTGCTGACCGATCGCCTGCGAACCATCGCCGAGAACTGCGACGCCGCCCTCGCGTTCGTCCTCGAGGGCGGCTACGGACTCGACGTGCTCGCCGACAGCGTCGCGATGGTCCACGAGACCTTCGACGGCCGCGAACCGATGGACCCCGACGGCGAGTGCAGCGACGACGCCGTCGAGACGCTCGAGAAAGTCGTCGACGCGCACGGACTGGATGTCGAGATCGACTGTTAACCGGTTCTCCGTTCTTTCTACCGCCGTCGGCGGCGCTCGCAATCAGGGCGCCGGCTCGAAGTACGTCCGCAGTTTGCGGCCGAACTCTTCGAGCAGCGCCGCGATTTCGTCGCCGACCAGCACCTCGTACTCGTCCTCGAGGGCCGTCTCGACGTGCGCGCCGAGCCCGACGTCGAACAGGCGGTCGCTCTCGAGGAACTCGCGGGCGCTGGTGAACTCGCGCTCGCGCTCGGTGACGTACCGGTCGTCCGCGATGAACGGGCCGTAGGCGTCTGGATCGTCTGCGTACGTCTCGTAGAACCCCTCCGCGTGACCTGGAACGTGGACAGGCGGGCCCTCATGGCGCTCGACGGCGGGTCGCTCGGCGACGGCGAGTTCGGCGAACACGACGGCGGTGTCGTCGGCGAACGTCGTCGACCGGAAGACGTCGAAGCCGCGATCGTCGAGCTCCTGCGTGATCCCCGCCAGCGATTTCCGGAGCTGCGGGTAGAGCTGGTCCTCGACGAGGTCGGGCGCGTCGAACCGCACCGCGACCGGCGTCGTCTCGCGGCGCTCGAGGTGCTCGCGCAGTTCGGCCGCCGAGAGCGGTGCAGGCTCGTCCGGCTCGAAGGGATCGATGCTTGGCTCGGCGAGGAACTCGCGGGCGTGGTGCTGGAACCGGGCGACGTTCTCGGCCGAACAGACCGCGGCGACGTTGCGTTCGGGATCGGTCGGGTCGATGACGACGAGCGGGTCGTCAAAGGTTTCTCGCCCGTGGTCCTCGGGATCGAGTTCCACTTGGGGGTGCCAGTCGACCGCGGCCTCGAGCAGTTCGCGGAAGCCGCCGTACTCGCAGACCAGCAGTTCGGTGAGGTAGCCGCTGAACCCCCGCGTCCGGAGGTCGCTGCCGTAGGCACCGATCCCCTTCAGGAACTGCTTCGCCAGGCGCACGTCGCCCGCGAGATCCTCGTCCAGCCGCTGCTCGAGGTACTGCGTGTGGAACGGGGTCCGATCGACGGCCGAGCGGATCTCGGTGGCCGACTCGAGGCGAAAACAGGGGACGACGTCGACGTCGAACCCCTCGACGGTCCCCTTGACGTAGGGGTGTTCGGCGTACTCCTCGTGGCCCTCGGGGAGGGTAGCGTGGCCGACCTCGAGGCCGTACCGCTCGAGGGTCTCCCGATCGAGGTCCGGGGGGAAGCGAACGAAGATGTCGATGTCCCGGTCGCCGCTGATCCACGTATCGCGGGCGGTCGAACCCACCTGCAACACGTCGGCGTCGGGACACAGGTCGATCGCGGCCGCCTCGGCGCGCTCGGTGAGCCGCTCGGCGACCTCGCGCAACCGCTCGCGCTCGTCCGCGTCGGGGTCGACGCGCTCGCGAACGGTGGCGAGGACGCGCTCGAGGTCGTCGGCGTCTGCGTGCTCGTCGCTCATTACCGGGGGCTACTCGAGCGGCGGGTGAAAGGATATCGAACCGCCCGAACGGCGGGTGGTGAGGTATCGAATCGCAAGAAGTGAAAACGAAAGCCCTATCAAATCCTCCACCCAATCTGGAGATAAGCCGAAGTAGCTCAGATGGTAGAGCACCTCGCTGTTAACGAGGTTGTCCCAGGTTCGAGTCCTGGCTTCGGCGTCCGATAAATTTCTTCGAAATTTTCGGGCTAACCGGAACATGACGTGTTCCGGTCGCGTTTCTTCATAACCCTCCTTGATCCAATAGTTACTACCGTTGATTCGGTGCTGGACGTTTTCGAACCTGTAGCGATCCGAGGGGAGCTATTATCGGCCTCCGACACGCACACGCGCGTATGACGACTCAGGACCACAGCGACAGGCGGAGCACGGACGACCACGGTCACGACGTCATCGATCCCCTCTACGTCGGAATCGTCACGGTCTCGAGTTCGCGCGCGCAGGCGGACGAGGAAGATCCGGACGATCCGGGCGGCGACACCATTCAGGAGTGTTTCGAGGACGAGGGTCACGAAGTACAGGAACGAGTGCTCGTCCGCGACGACTACTCGGCGATCCGGACGGCCGTGCGCAGCCTCGTCGCACGCCGGGACATCGACGTCGTGCTCACGACCGGCGGGACGGGCGTCACCGCCGACGACGTTTCGCCGGAGGCGACGTCGTCGCTGTTCGAGCGCGAACTGCCGGGGTTCGGCGAACTGTTCCGCTCGCTCTCGTGGGAGGAGGTCGGCACCCGCGCGATGGCCTCGCGTGCGACGGCCGGTATCGCGGTCGATACGCCGGTCTTCTGCCTGCCCGGGAGCAAGAGCGCCTGTCGAACCGCCTGCGAGGAGCTGATCGTCCCCGAAGCGCCACACCTCGCGGGGCTGGCGACTCGCCACCGGAAGGACGCCACGGACCGGTCGCTGTCGGCCTACGGTGACGAGTAACGTACCGTCGGCCCGTATGCGAAATTCCGCCCGCTCAGGCCCGCTGTCCACTTTCGCTCCGGTGCCGGAGGTTTAAATACCATCCGGCGCGAATGGGCGTATGCCTCCCGTTGAAACGAAAGAGGAGGCGTGACACAATGAGCGACGTACGACAGCACGCAGACGACATACACGACCAGTTTTCGGACCACATAGACGTCAGCGTCGACGACATCGAGGACCGGCTGACGACCCTCGTCGACGAATACAAAGTACCGATCGACGAGGCTCGACGCAGCGTCACCAACCATTACCTCGAGGAAGCCGGCCTCGAGCGCGAGGACATCGCGGGCGGCTCGAGCGAGGCCGCCAAGATCGAGGACGTCGACGAGCCCGAGGAGTGGATCGACCTCACCGCGAAGGTCATCGAACTGTGGGATCCCCGCAGCGATTCCGTCGCGCAGGTCGGCCTGCTCGGCGACCCGACGGGGACGATCAAGTTCACCAAGTGGGCCAAATCCGACCTGCCGACGCTCGAGGAGGGCGGCGTCTACGAACTCCGCAACGTCGTCACCGACGAGTATCAGGGCCGGTACTCGGTCAAGCTCAACTCGACGACGGTGATCGAGGAACTCGACGAGGACATCGAAGTCGGCGACGACACGAGCGAGATCGAGGGCGCGCTCGTGGACATGCAAAGCGGTAGCGGCCTGATCAAGCGCTGCCCGAAGGAGGATTGCACTCGCGTCCTGCAGAACGGCCGCTGTAACGAACACGGCGAGGTCGAGGGCGAGTTCGACCTCCGGATCAAGGCCGTCGTCGACGACGGCATCGACGCCCACGAGGTCATCTTCGACAAGGACGCCACCGAGGAACTGACCGGTCTGAGCCTCGAGGAGGCCAAAGACATGGCGATGGACGCATTGGACACGACCATCGTCGCCGACGAGATTGCCGACGACATCGTCGGCACCTACTACCGCATCGAGGGGCCGACCTTCGGCCGCTACGTGCTGGCCGACGAGGTCGAGGAACTCGACGGGCCGGCAGATGCGGAGGACCTGCTGATCAAAGCGAGGTCGATGTGATATGAGCCAGGCAGAACTCACCCGCGAAGTCGCCCGCCGCGTCTTCGCATCGGAATTCAACGACGCGACGTACTCGTTCAAGGAAAGCGACGACGAACGCGCCCCCAACTACGCCCTGCTCCCGACGGGCGACCGCGCGAACCGCGTGTTCGTCGTCGGGACGCTGACTGAGACCGAGGACGTCGGCGAGGACAGCGAGTACTGGCGCGGCCGGGTCGTCGACCCGACCGGGACGTTCTTCGTCTACGCCGGCCAGTATCAGCCCGAGGCGGCCGCGACGCTTCGCGACACGGAGCCGCCGGCTTACGTCTCGGTCGTCGGCAAACCCCGCACCTACGAAACGGAGGATGGGACGGTCAACGTCTCTCTCCGCCCCGAGAACATCGCGGTCGTCGACGACGACACCCGCGACCGCTGGGTCGTCGAAACCGCAGAGCGCACGCTCGAGCGCATCGAGGCCTTCCAGGAGTGGGAGGCGGAGCAGGAGGCGCCCGAGAGCGGCTCGACCGCCCCGACCAACGAGTACGCCGAGATGGCCCGCGACCGGTACGACTCGCCCGTCGAGAACTACCGCCGCGACGTGATTCAGGCGCTCGAGAGTCTGGAGGAGGTCGAGGACGCGGAAGCGACGGCCTGACGATCGTCGTCGAACGCTGACGCGGTCGGTTTTCGGTTTTCGTTTTTGCGCCTACGTCGACAGAATTCCCTCGAGTAGCGCGGCTATCGCGTCGAACTCGTCGTCCGTAACCTCGTGTCCGGTGTCGGAATAGGCCCGCTCGTCGACGGTTGCGCCCGCGTCTGCGAACGTCCGGACCGTTCGCTCGATCCGTTCGGGATCGAGGTGCGGATCGTCCTCGCCGTACCCGAGGAGGGTCGGCGTTCCCTCGAGCGGTTCGGCGGTAGTCTCGTTTCTGTCGCTGTTGCCGTCTCCGCCGATGGTCCAGTCGTCGTCCGCTATCCCCGGTAGCGCGCCGGAGAGACAGCAGAGTCCGCCGTACCGCTGCGGATTCCGGCGGACGAACTCGGCGGCGACGCAGGCGCCCTGCGAGAAGCCGGCGATGACGGTTCGTTCCGGGGGAACATCGATGTCCCGTGCGACCTCGAGCGCCGCCTCGACGCACTCGATGCTCGAGGTGAGCCACGGTTCGTTGTCGGCTCGCGGCGCGGACGCGGGCCTCGGATACCAGCGGCTGCGCTCGGCTTGCGGCGCGAGGACGGCGACGCCGTGGCGGTAGACGGGTTCGAAGAGATTGACGACTCCCTGCGCGGTGGCGCCGCGACCGTGACAGAGGACGAGGGCGGCCTCCGCGGCCAGGGCGGGCGCACCGGCGGTGAGCAGCGGCTGGCCGCCGTGGGGGCCGGAGACGGAATCCATCGGGCGGCGAGGGTCAGTCATCGCTCACGCCGAATCGAAATCCGGCACCGTCAGCGCCGGGAGCTGGCTCTCGATCAGCTCGCGGTCCCGCTCGAACCAGTCGGGGAGGTACAGCGACGCGCCGGGTTCCGACGAGTCGCCGCCAGCCGCCGCGATGCCGTCGGTTTCGGTGGCCAACTCGAAGAGCACGCCGCCTGGTTCGCGGACGTACAGCGAGTGGAAGAAGTGGCGATCCTTCACGCGGGAGACGTCGTACCCGCGGTCGTCGAACAACTTGCGCCACTCGTAGAGGTCCTTCTCCGCCGGGACGCGAACCGCGACGTGGTGGTGCGTGCCGATTCCCTCGCGGCCGAACGACGCGTCGCGGTCGAGGACGTCGACGACCGTCGCTCGAGTCCCCGGCGCCCGGTACCGCACGCGCTCGTCGCTTTCCGCCTCGTACTCGAACCCGAGCGTCTCGAGGGTGCTCGCCGTCGCGTAGGGGTTGACCGAAAGCGTTGAGACGCCGTGCACGCCGCGGATCGCGGCGTCGGCCGGGACCGGTCCGGCGGTCCACGGCTCGACGGCCGCGGCTTCGATTTCGCCGGGCGAGCCGCCGACGAGTTCGAGTCGGGTTCCGACCGGATCCTCGAAGCGGAGGACGCGTTCGTCGAACCGCTCGCGTTCGATCGGCCCGTCGTCCGCGAGCGCGACGTTGCGCTCGCGGAGTCGGTCGCGCCAGTACTCGAGGCTCTCGTTCGGAACGAGAAACGAGACGCGCTCGACCTGCGGTTTCCCGACGCGACCCTCGTCGCCGTGGGGATCGGGAAAAACGGTAACCACCGTCCCCGGCGACCCGGCCGCGTCGCCGAAGTAGAGGTGGTGCTGGAGGATGTCCTCGAAGTTCACCGTCTGCGTGACGAGCCGCAGCCCGAGCACGCCGGCGTAGAAGTCGATCGCCTCCTGGGCGTCCCCGACGATGCCCGTGACGTGGTGGATCCCCGGCGTGTCCGTCAGCATAGTCCGGCTCGGGGTAGGGGCTCGAGGCGGATAGCGTGTCGGGTCTCGGCGGGGATTCGCCGGCAATTTGCGGTGAAACCGTTTCGTCGCGTCTGCCCGGTCTGACAAACTGTTAAGTGAGACGAACCGAGATCCCTAGTGAGAATGGGCAACAAGAACAAGACAATCTCGTTTCGCGTCAACGAGGACGCGTTCGAATCGCTCCAGGACATCGCCGAGGAGCGCGACATCTCGTTGTCCGCGGTCTTCCGGGACTACGTCGACCAGCTCGTCGAACACGACGGGCAGGTCGCGGTCGTCCCGGAGGACGAACTCGGCGCCGGCCCGGCGACCGGCGACGGGGACGGCGAGGGCGAGGACCTCTCGTTCCCGCCGACCGTCGAAGTTCCCAAGAGCTTCATCCGCGAACACGAGCGCCTCGAGCTCGAGGCCGACCATCTCCGGGAACAACTCGACGAGTACAAGTCCTACGTAACCGAGCTACAGGACCGGCTCGAGGACGAACAGGACGAGGTGCTGTTGCTCGACGAACTCGACGAGGACGACGAATCGTATCCGCTCCGCTAAATCGCCGCTTACCGCGCGAGATCCTGTTTCGCCCGCCGAATCTCGTCTCGCTTCTCGTCTTCGCCGTCGACCCGCGCGAGTCCCTCCGCGGCCTCGAGCGTTCGAACCGCGTCGTCGAGGAACGAAAGGATGTCGCCGGGGTAGGCGTAGACCATGTAGTCGTCGGTCATCACGTCGACGATCGCGTCGGGGCCGAGCCCCTCCGCGCGCAACTCGAGTAAGTAGCGGATGAACTTGCGCTCGGGGCAACCGCAGTAGGGGTTGTTGTCGCAGCTACAGTCGAGGAAGTCACTCGAGAAGTCGAGCACGCGCTCCTGGGTCGCGTCGTCTAGCTTCTCGAGGCCGTCCCCCTGAAAGAGCATGTCCAGCGTCGCCCCCTTGAATGCCCCTTTCGGAATCGAGGTCTCGAGCTGGGAGCTCAACTGCTGGTGGTTCTTGACGTAGATCTTGTCGGTGATGGCCACGCGTTGGCGGGGATAGGACCGGACTGCCGAAAAGCGTCTCGGTCGCGGTTCGCGGCCGAGGTGTGTACGCAGACGACGGTGCAACTCGACGGTGCCCTGTCCTGGTTTCTCACGGCGTTTCGCGAGTCGTAACGTATTTCAGTTCGACCGGTCCTACGTAAGCACGTAAGCGTGTCCGGGTTGGGGTAGTGGTTATCCTTCAGCCTTGTGGAGGCTGAGACGCGGGTTCGATTCTCGCACCCGGACTTCCTTCGGCGAACAAACCCGTGAGCCGAAGGAATCGTCAGAGAATCGAACCCTGCCAGTCGCAGCGGCCGAACGGAGTGAGGCCGACCGTCTGGCTACGGTTCGATTCTCGCACCTGACGTTTTGCCGCGAGCAAACCGCCAAGTCGCGAGTATCGTCAGAACGTGACTCGAGGCGGTGCGATGACGTAGCGGCCATCACGCTGATCGATCAGGTTCGTCTCGCGTCTCGAGGGCGGCGGCGTAGTCATGCCCTCGCGTTTAGACGGGGCGTCTCGTACCGACGAGTATGGCCGACGTTCGGCGCGGTGCGCGGCGCGAGGAGCCGAGACGGAACGCGGCGCTCGCGTGGCTCGTCCTGGTCGTCCTCGCGGTCCTAGCGATCGGACACGCGGTTGCAGGCTCGTACCGCTGGTTCGCCTTCACCATCGCCGCGGTCGCAATCGTCCTGCTCCCGGTGGTCGCGCGTCGCGATCCGTTCGCGATGCCGCCGTGGACGCTGTTGGCGCTCGTGCTCCTCCCCATCGTCGACGCGACGGTACTCGGCGAGTCGTTCCTGACGGCCGTCGAGACGTACGTCGCGGTCGCCGCGATCGCGCTCGTCGCGGTCGTCGAGATCGACCGGTTCACGGCGGTTCGGATGAACCACGCGTTCGCGATCGCGCTGGTCGTCCTGACGACGCTGGCCGCCGCCGGCGCGTGGAACGTCGCCCAGTGGGTCGCCGACGTGACGCTCGAAACCGACTACATCCTGACGGGGACCACGGAGGACGCGGCCAACCGCGCGATGATGATCGACTTCGCGTACGCGGCGGTCGCGGGCCTCGCCGCCGGCGTGCTCTTCGATCGTCACTTCAAGACGTACTCGGAGCCGGTCTCCGAACGATCGCCGGCGACCGAGGGGGCGGTGCCGGACTCCGAATCCGATCCGGTCCCGCCGCTGCTTCGCGACCGGCTGGACGTCACCGACGAGATCGTTCGTCGCCTCGCTCGAGTCATGCAGGTCGCGCTTGCTGGAATCTTATTGTATGGGCTCGTCACGCGGGATCTGCCGACCATCGCCAACGCCGCCATCGCGCTGGCGATTACCTTCCTGCCCGCCGTCCTCGAGCGCGACGCGAAACTGCCGCTCGAGCCGGGGCTCGTGTTCTGGCTGACGGCGGCGGTCTTCCTCCACGCGCTCGGCTCGGCCGGGTTCTACGGCCTGATCGGGCAGTGGGACAGCCTGACCCATACGATGTCGGCGTCGATCGTCGCCGCGGCCGGCTACGCGGTCGTGCGGGCGATCGACCTCCACAGCGACGAGGTCTACTTCCCGCCGGCGATGCTGTTCGCTTTCATCCTCGTGTTCGTCCTCGCGTTCGGCGTCGTCTGGGAACTTTTCGAGTTCGGTATCGACTGGAGCGCGCGGGTGCTCGGCATCCAGGCGGTCGTCTCCCAGCACGGGCTGAGCGACACGATCGTCGATCTCGTCTACGACGTCGTCGGCGCCGTCGTCGCGGCGGTCTGGGGCTCGTTCTACCTCACCGACCTCACCCACCGGATCGCCGGTCGGTTCGAACGCGAAAACAGCGGCTAAGTCGACTACTCCGCGACGTCCGTCAGCCGCTGGACCTCCTCGTCCGACAGCGACAGCTGCGTCGCGGCCACGTTCGACTCGAGGTGGTCCGGATCCGAGGTGCCCGGAATCGGGAGCACGACGTCGGAGTGGTCGAGCAGCCACGCGAGCGCGACCTGCCGGCGCGTCGCGTCGTGCTCGTCGGCGATCTCGTCGAGGACGTCGCCGTGGGCGTCGAGGTCGTCGCCGTCGATCGGCGCCCACGGGATGAAGCCGATGTCGTTCTCCTCGCAGACCTCGAGCACGTCGGCGCTCGAGCGGTCGTCGAGGTTGTACCGGTTCTGGACCGTGGCGACGTCGACGTGTTCGCGGGCCGTCTCGAGCTGCTCGACGGAGACGTTGCTGACGCCGACCTGATCGACGAGGCCGTCGTCCTGCAGTTCCGCGAAGGCCTGGATGGAATCCGCGTAGGGCACGTCCTCGTCCGGCCGGTGGAACTGGTAGAGGTCGATTGTGTCCGTCCCGAGCCGGTCGAGGGAGGTAAGCACCTGGTTACGGATATAGTCCGGGTCACCGTGGGCGAGCCAGTCGCCCTCGCGGTTGCGAAGCAGGCCGGCCTTGGTCGCGACCAGCACGTCCTCGGGGTCGCCGATCGCTTCGCGGATGAGCCGCTCGCTCACGCCGGGCCCGTAGGAGTCGGCGGTGTCGATGAGGTCGACGCCGAGGTCGACCGCGTGCTGGACGACCTCGCGCGCGGTGTCCTCGTCGTCCGGCGGGCCGATGATCTCCTCCCCGCAGAGGCGCATCGCGCCGAAGCCGAGTCGGTGGACGGTCGTGTCGCCGATCTCGAACGTCTCGCTCTCGTTTTCGATCGTGTTGCTGCTCACGGCGCTAGGTCCGTGCGACAGGCTGATAGATGTGGTCGTTGCGGTAGCTTCGTGGGGTTCGTCGGCGGGCGTTTAGCCGTAGGACGCCGATCCGTGTCCCTGCCGAACGCGGATCGATCCCCTACGAATGTGACGGCCGTCGTCGCCAGTGATACCGAACGCCGTTCTCAGCGCGTCGGTATCGCGCCTCGAGCGGTACCGTCCGAGGCGTCGCTTCGCGGGACACTCGACGCTAATACGCCGGCGCTCGAGCCTGTACTGGTACTGAAGGGACGTTTACCCTCCCGCGGTTTTATGTACTCGGTACCAAAAGACGGGACGACCGAATGGCTGTCGAGAAGAGCACGTTCGAGGCCTATCGCGACCGCGTTTCCAGACCGCTGGTTCGTATCTTTACGACGTTCGGTCGCGACCACTGGGCCGTCTTCGGCGTCGGATTGGTGTTGAACCTGATTCAGCGGGGCGCGTCGCTGGTGCCGCCGTTCATCCTCGGCGTCGCGATCGACGCCGTCTTCAACCAGACGCGGGCCTACGAGCTCCCGCTGTTCCCCGCGGCGCGGATTCCGGGCGATCGGGCCGGGCAGCTCTGGCTCTCCTTCGGGCTGATCATCGGGAGCTACCTCCTGTTGGCGATATCCTCGCTGGCTCGCGGCCTCTGCATGGACTACTTCTCCCACCGGGTCATGCACGACGTCCGGACCGCCACATACCGGAAGCTCCAGCGGCTGGACATGGGCTTTTTCGAGTCCGAGGACACCGGCGAACTGATGAGCGTGCTCAACAACGACGTCTCGAACTTCGAGCGGTTCTTCGACGACGCGTTCGTTAGAGCCTCCCGGATCGCGGCCGTTCTCGTCGGCGTCACGGCCATCCTCGTCTACCTGAACTGGCAACTCGCGCTGGTGACCCTGAGCGCGCTCCCGCTGTTGGCCGTCGCGACGCTCCTCTTTCACCGCCTCGTCGAACCCGCCTACGACGCGATCCGGTCGGCCGTCGGCTCGATGAACACGCGCCTCGAGAACAACCTCGGCGGAATGCAACTCATCAAGTCGACGGCGACCGAGGAGTACGAGAACGAGCGCGTTCGCGACGTCTCGTGGAACTACTTCCGGTCGAACTGGTGGCGGATCAAGCTCGAACTGCTCTACCACCCCGGCTCGCGGTTCCTCACCAACGTCGCGTTCGGGATGACGTTCCTGGTCGGCGGCGTCTGGATCGTCAGCGGACCGCCGGGGCCGTTCACCGGCGAACTGTCGGTCGGGACGCTGGTCACCTTCCTGTTCATGAGCCAGCGGATCCGCAACCCGATGCGGGACATCGCCAGCGTCGTCGACCTCTACGAGAACGCCCGCGCGTCCGGCAAGCGCGTCTTCGGGCTGCTCGACATGCCCATCAGGATCACGGACGCCCCCGACGCCGAGGAACTCCCCGCGGTCGACGGCCACGTCGAGTACGACTCGGTTACCTTCGACTACGAGAACGCGGTCCCATCGCCGGCGGACGCCGAACCCGACGGCGGCACCGTCGCGGCCGACGCCGCCAGCGGCGGCCGGAACTCGAGCGACGACGATACCGACCCGGTGCTGAAGGACGTCTCCTTCGAGGCCGAACCGGGGGAGACGGTCGCCCTCGTCGGGGCGACCGGCGCGGGTAAGTCGACGGTCCTCAAACTGCTGCTCCGCCTCTACGACGTCGACGAGGGCGCGATCCGCATCGACGGCTACGACCTGCGGGACGTCACCCTCGCGAGCCTGCGCGAGTCGATCGGCTACGTCAGCCAGGAAACGTACCTTTTCGGCGGCACGATCCGCGACAACATCGCCTACGGGCGATTCGACGCCACCGACGAGGAGATCCGCGAGGCCGCGAAGATCGCCGAGGCCCACGAGTTCATCGAGCGACTCCCCGAGGGCTACGACACGCAGGTCGGCGAGCGCGGCGTCCGCCTCTCCGGCGGCCAGCGCCAGCGCATCTCGATCGCCCGCACCGTCGTCGGCGACCCCGACATCCTGATCTTCGACGAGGCGACCTCCGCGGTCGACACCGAGACGGAGATGCTCATCCAGCGCTCGCTCGACCGCCTCAGCGCCGACCGAACGACGTTCATCATCGCCCACCGGCTCTCGACGATCCGCGACGCCGACAAAATCCTCGTGCTCGACGACGGCGAGATCGTCGAACAGGGAACTCACGACGAACTCCTCGAGCGGGACGGCCTCTACGCGAACCTCTGGCGCGTCCAGGCGGGCCAGATCGACGAACTGCCCGAGGAGTTCATCGACGACGCGATCGATCGGACGTCCGGCCGGTAGGTGGCCGGTACGCGGTCTCGCGTCGGGCGCCTCGTCCGCTGCCTGCAGGCAGGACCCATCGCTACGATCGACCACGAGTTTTTCTCGCGACCCCTCGAGTAAGGCCGGGTAAAGTCGGGATGCCGCCCCCGAATTCGAGCCGATAGAAGACGAGTGCTCGCTGCGTTCCCGCTGCGACTTCTGGGGTTACAAACCGTTCAGAATACCATTTCCGTCGCTCACGAATTCGTTCGCGAGAGAAATGCCGCCTCCCGGATTTGAACCGGGGACAGCTCGATCTTCAGTCGAGTGCTCTCCCAGTCTGAGCTAAGGCGGCTTACTCATGCCTCGGTCGATGATATAAAAAAGGATTTCGAATCGGAAGCGCCGTTCGACTCGTTCCCACGGGTGCCGTGATACCACGTCGATATCCCGGTCTCGAGGAACCGATAAACGACCTGTATATTTCTCCATAGGCTCCGGTTTCTCTCGATTAGCGAGCGCCTGTCGGATTTGCGGATATTCAAGACACCCTTTTCCGCACCGGGGAGTAACATCGTGTTATGGAAGCACTTACCTCGAGCCAGGAGGCGCAAGAGCTTTCGGCCGACACCATCCTCGAGTTACTCGCGAATCGGCGTCGGCGGTACCTGCTCTACGCGCTCCGGGGTCGCGAGGACCCGATCGAACTCTCGACCCTCGCCGAGCAGGTCGCCGGCTGGGAACACGACGTCCACCCGGACGATGTCGAGAAAAACGAGTACAAGAGCGTCTACGTCTCGTCGGTCCAGTGTCACGTGCCGAAACTGGCCGACGCGGGCGTCGTCGATCACGACGAGGACAACCACACGGTCGTCCTCGCGGACAACTTCGAGCAACTCGAGCCGTACCTCCGCGTGGTCGTCAAGGACGAACCGGAGAACTCGACGCTA
This sequence comes from Halopiger thermotolerans, assembly GCF_054654555.1. NCBI lineage: Archaea > Methanobacteriati > Methanobacteriota > Halobacteria > Halobacteriales > Natrialbaceae > Halopiger > Halopiger thermotolerans. Next base: position 357,907 of record NZ_BAAIEU010000002.1, read on the forward strand.
CACGCGGCGCTGGAGGCCGAATCCGGCGATGGCTTCTTCAGCTCGATCCGCGAGAACGTCGCGCGGCTCAAGCAGTAAGACGGTCGGCGATCGCACGCCGCGTGCGATCGGGGGAGGATAGCCGAGCGGATGGTGGTGGACTCGAGGGTGGGAGTTACCGGCTCGAGGCCGTATCGGAGGGTCTGGCTGCTCGCTTTTGTACCGCTGCTTGCGATAGGAAGGGAGACGATACTTCGTTCCCGGATTCCGAACGTGTCCTGTAGATTGAAACCGCCTGAAACGGCCGCCGTCGCGATGTTACACCTGATTACTACCCGATTAGCCGACACGGCTGGGTCACGCTCGCGACCCAGTATGCCGCCGTTGAATGCGGTCCCGGCGCGCTCCGTCCGGCACTGGCAGCGTTGTAACCGTGCTCGAGGGGCGTCGGAACGATTCGGGCTGGTTTGAACTAGAAATGGGCTCGGGCGAGTTCGAACCACGGTCGGAGCAAGCTCCTCCCTGATTAGAACCCGCCCTCGGATACATTTCTGTGACTCACTATCGTTCGTCTCAGAAATGGGCTCGGGCGGGTTCGAACCACCTGAACTTCGCTCGCTGCTGCTCGCTCGTTCCGTAGTTCGAACCGCCACTCACATCACGATACCGTCGCTCGCGAGTTGTTCGCGACAGAAATAGTGGGCTCGGGCGGGTTCGAACCACCGACCTCGGCCTTGTAAAGGCCGCGTCATGACCAGCTAGACCACGAGCCCGCATTCGAACCAAATCCCGCCGTCCGAATAACCTTTACTTTCTCGTTGCGCAGTTCCGATATGGCACTCGAGCGCGTCCGACAAGCGCTGCTCGCCGTCGGTCTCGTTCTGCTCGTCGGCGTCGTTTTGGTACAGGCGGGTTTCGTCTCCGCGCCCTGGCACGCCGACCGCGGCGAAGTCCGCGTGCTCGGCGATGGCGGCGAGCCGACGGCCGTCGTCAACGTCTCCGTCGCTGATACCCGCCGGGAACGGTACACCGGCCTGAGCGAGCACGACTCCCTCGAGCCGGGCCGCGGCATGTTGTTCATCCACTCGAGCGAGGGCGAGCGCACGTACGTCATGCGGGAGATGGACTTCCCCATCGACATCGTCTTCATCGGCGCCGACCGCACGATTACGGGCATCGAACACGCGCGTGCCCCCGAACCCGGCGAGGACGGGGAGGACCTGCGGTACACCGGCCGGGCGAAGTGGGTGCTCGAAGTGCCCCGCGGGTACGCGAACGAGACCGGCATGGCGGTCGGCGACGCGGTCGAGATCGAGTACGAGTAACAACGCGGCTGAACCGGGCTGAATTGTTTCGATTCGTAGCAATCCTTATTGGTGCGGACCCCCGAAGTCGGCTCGATGAGCGGGAGCGGCGTCGACTGGGACGAGGACGACCCGTTCGAGGAGCAGCGCGAGGAGATCGAGAACCCGATGAAGCGGCTGTTCCTCGAGTACGGGCGCGACTACGCGTTTCCCGCGATCGTCGGCATCCTTGCTAGCATCGTCGCTCGCGTCCTCGATCTGTTGCCGCCGGTCATGCTGGCGGTCGCGCTCGACGCGGTGTTTCGCAACGAGGTCGACAGCTACGCGGGTGCGCTGCCCTTCGGCGGCAGCCTGGTCGAACCGTATATCCCCGCGACGCAGCTCGGACAGTTCTACCTGACCATCGGCGTCATCGCCGGCGCCTTCTTTTTCGGCGCAACCTTTCACTGGCTCCGCAACTGGGGCTTTAACGCCTTCGCCCAGAACATCCAGCACGACATCCGCACCGACACCTACGACAAGATGCAGCGGCTGAACATGGATTTCTTCGCCGACAAGCAGACCGGCGAGATGATGTCGATCCTCTCGAACGACGTCAACCGCCTCGAGCGATTCCTGAACGACGGGATGAACTCCCTGTTCCGGATGGCGGTGATGATCGTCGGCATCGGCGTCATCCTCTTCGCCTACAACTGGCAGCTCGCGCTGGTGGCCCTACTGCCGGTGCCCCTGATCGCCGGCTTCACCTACCTGTTCGTCAAGATCATCCAGCCGAAGTACGCCGCCGTCCGCTCGACCGTCGGCAAGGTCAACTCCCGCCTCGAGAACAACCTCGGCGGGATCCAGGTGATCAAGTCGAGTACCACCGAGGAGTACGAGTCCGAGCGCGTCGAGGACGTTTCGCAGGACTACTTCGACGCCAACTGGGACGCCATCGAGACCCGCATCAAGTTCTTCCCGGGGCTGCGCGTCCTCGCGGGGATCGGCTTTGTCGTCACGTTCCTCGTCGGCGGCCTGTGGGTCTTCCAGGGACCGCCCGGCCCCTTCACCGGCACGCTGAGCGAGGGGGAGTTCGTCGTGTTCATCCTCTACACGCAGCGGTTCATCTGGCCCATGGCGCAGTTCGGACAGATCATCAACATGTACCAGCGGGCCCGCGCCTCCTCCGCGCGCATGTTCGGCCTGATGGACGAACCGAACCTCGTGGGGGAGAATCCGAACGCGAGCGACCTCGAGGTGACGGAGGGTCGCGTCGAGTACGACCGCGTCACGTTCGGCTACGACGACGAGGAGAGCATCGTCGACGACATCGACTTTACCGTTCGGGGCGGCGAGACGCTGGCGCTGGTCGGCCCGACGGGCGCCGGCAAGTCGACCGTCCTCAAACTCCTCCTGCGGATGTACGACGTCGACGAGGGCGCGATCACCGTCGACGGCCAGGACATCCGCGACGTGACCCTCGAGAGCCTGCGGGATTCGATCGGCTACGTCAGCCAGGACACGTTCCTGTTCTACGGCACCGTCGAGGAGAACATCAAGTACGGCACCTTCGACGCCGACCGCGAGGACGTCGTCGAGGCCGCGAAGATGGCCGAGGCCCACGACTTCATCCAGAACCTCCCCGACGGCTACGACACCGAAGTCGGGGAACGGGGCGTCAAACTCTCGGGCGGCCAGCGCCAGCGCATCTCCATCGCGCGGGCGATCCTCAAAGACCCCGACATCCTCGTGTTAGACGAGGCGACGAGCGACGTCGACACCGAGACGGAGATGCTCATCCAGCGCTCGATCGACGAACTCGCCGCGGATCGGACCACCTTCGCCATCGCCCACCGCCTCTCGACGATCAAGGACGCCGACCAGATCCTCGTCCTCGAGGACGGCGAGATCGTCGAACGCGGCACCCACGAGGAACTGCTGGACAACGAAGGTCTGTACTCGCACCTCTGGGGAGTTCAGGCCGGCGAAATCGACGAGCTACCGCAGGAGTTCATCGAGCGCGCCCAGCGCCGACAGGCGCGGACGGAAGTGGACGCCGACGTCGGTGACGATGACGACTGACGACGGTCGCGGTCGGCGACCGACGTTCCGTTAGAACGACTCTTGTTCCTCCTGGCCGCCCTGCTCCGGCGCCCCCTCGTCCTGACGCTGTTCGCCCGAGGCCGGCGGCGTGCGGTCGCTGTAGTTTTTCCGCCCGATCGCGTCGTCGCTGACCATGGTCATGATCGCCTGCTCGACCTCGCTGTACTCGGTGTACTCGTCCTCGTTCATCGGGCCGATGAGGTCCTCGAGGGTCATCGTCTCCTCGCCGCCCATGCCGACCTCCTCGTCCCCGTACTTCTCGAGCAGGTCGTCCTGGCTGATCGGATACTCCTGATTTCGGAGTTCGTCGCCGAGGTCGCCGAGTTCGACGCCGAGTTCGCGGTCTTCGTCTGGCATGGCCGGGAATACGTCAACGGAGCGGAAACGGGTTGACCCTGCGTTCGCCACGGACGGGCGTCGACTGCTGCCCATTGGCCGGTCGAGCGCGGCGCTGCAACCGACGTCACCGACGGTTTCATGTCCGCGCGTTCGGAGTACTCCCGCATGGATCTCCGCACCGCGACGTGGACGGACGTTCGGGACTGCGATACCGATCTCGCGGTCGTCCCCGTCGGGAGCACGGAACAGCACGGGCCCCACGCGCCGCTCGGAACCGACGTCGTAACCGCCGAAGCGATCGCCGACGCCGGCTGCGACCGGATCGACCACGAGGTCGTCCGCGCGCCGGCGATCCCCGTCGGCATCGCCGAGGAGCACCGCCAGTTTCCCGGGACGATGTGGGTCTCGGAGGACACGTTCCGAAACTACGTCCGCGAGGCCGTCGAGAGCCTCGCCTTCCATGGCTTCGATCGGATCGTCATCGTCAACGGTCACGGCGGCAACGTCGACGCGCTGCGGGAGGTCGGCGGCACGATCACGCGCAGCGACGACACCGACGCCTACGCCGTCCCCTTCACCTGGTTCGAGGCCGTCGGCGAGCACTCGAGCGACATGGGCCACGGCGGCCCCCTCGAGACGAGCCTCCTCCGGCACCTCGAGCCGGACCTGGTCCGCGAGGACCGCATGGACGAGGCGCAGGCCGGCGCCGCCGATCGGTGGGGCGAGTGGGTCAGCTATGCGAATCTGGCCTACGATTCGGCGGAGTTCACGGAAAACGGGGTGGTCGGCGACCCCGACGAGGGCGACGCGCGGCGTGGCGAGGAACTGCTCGAGTTGGCGGCCGACGCGCTAGTGCGGTTGCTCGAGGCGGTCGCCGAGCGCGACGTCTCACGACCCGAGCGCCGGTAGTCACAGTCGACGCCGTTACAGGACGCTCGAGCAGGTGCAGGTGAAGTAGTTGGTGAACGGTGGTCCGATACAGTGTCGTTCGTCGGTCGGAGCGGGATTACTCCTCGTCTTCGTCGTCTTCGGACTCGGCCTCCGCCTCATCCTCTGCGTCCGCATCGTCGCTCGGACCTGCACCCTCGAGCGTTCCGCGAAGCGCCGGAATCGTCGAGGTGAGTTCGCCCACCTGCTCGCCCGCCTCGGAGATATCTTCGATGGCCTCCTCGAGGTCGGCGATCTCTTCCTCGAGGTCGTCGGCGTCCTCGAACGCGTCGGCGCGCTGGCCCATCGTGAACCACTTCTTGGCGTCGCGGAGGTGATCCTCGGCGTCGCCTGCGTCTAGTGCGGAGTTGAGCCCGTTGAGCACGCCCAGCACGTTGTCGGCGTCGGCCTCCCAGACGTCGTCGGCGTCGGGCAGCGCCGCCCAGGCCTCGGCCAGCGAGGATTCGACGTCCTCGCGCATCTCGTTGGCTGCTTCGCCGAACAGTTCCTCGTCGTCGCCGAACGTCGCTTGGCTCATGTCACCACCTTTGCGGGGCCCGAGGTTAAAAGGTCGCCCGAAAGTGAAAGTGAAACCGGGCCCTTGAGGGGCGATACGCGCCGAACTGCGGATGGATTTCGAAAGGCTTCTCGAGGGGCGATCGGACCGACGGCCGAGCGGTCGCCCGTCGGCCGATCGGCGGCGTATTAGCTCGAGTCGGCGTCCGCGTCGCGAACCGAAACCACCCGCATCAGCGGGTAGCCGTCCTCCATTTCCATCCGAGTGACGACCTCGCAGTCCTCGTAGTCGACGACGATCTCGACCTCGAGGAAGCGGCCCGTCAGTTCGGTGTAGTCGGCCGCCGAGTCGGCGAGTTCCGCCTCGAGGGCGTCGCGCCGAACCTCGACGGTGACGTCGGTACAGTGGGGCTGGTTCTCGATCGCCTCCTCCATGGCGGTCTCGATGCTCGCGGCGCTGTCAGGCGACAGCGGCGTGCCAGCGAACTGGTGGTAGAGCGTGCCGAACTTGATGCCGGCCTCGAAGCAGGCGGCTTCGGCGGTGGTCGGCGCGGTGTCTGCCATACGGGACCCCTCGCGTGCGGCCGGGAAGGGAATTCCGGTCCGCTCGAGGCCGCCGGTCGGGGACGCGTGTCAGCGCCGGTCGCACTGCCGCCGAACCGCATGGTACTTATCGCCGCTTTCCCTTCCACCCAACAACGAATGGCACAGTCAGTCCTGCTCACGGGGGCTGCGGGGCGGGTCGGAGACGCCATCCTCGGCGGCCTCGCGGACGAGTACGAGTGGCGATTGCTGGATCGGGACCCGCCGACGGAGGACTACCCGGGCGAGTTCGTCGTCGCGGACATCACCGACGAGGAGGCCGTCCGCGAGGCGATGGAGGGGGTCGACGCCGTGATCCATCTCGCCGGCGATCCGCGTCCGGACGCGCCGTGGGACAGCGTCCTGACGAACAACATCGACGGCACTCAGACCGTCTTCGAGGCCGCCGTCGACGCGGGCGTCGAGAAGGTCGCCTTCGCGTCGTCGAACCACGCCGTCGGCCACTACGAGACCGACGAGCGTACGCCCGAGATGTACCGCGCGGACGACGACTACCTGCTCGACGGCACCGAACTGCCCCGGCCGGGCAACCTCTACGGCGTCTCGAAGGCCGCGGGCGAGTCGCTCGGACGGTACTACCACGACGAGTACGACCTGTCGGTCGTCTGCGTCCGCATCGGTAACCTCACGAAGGACCACCCGCCGATCGACTATGAGCGCGGACAGGCGATGTGGCTCTCCTACCGCGACTGCGCGCACCTGTTCGATCGCTGCATCGCGGCCGACTACGGCTACGAGATCGTCTACGGCATCTCCGACAACGACCGCAAGTACTACTCCCTCGAGCGCGCTCGAGAGGTGCTGGGCTACGACCCGCAGGACAACTCCGCGCGCCACGACTGACCGGCCCGACCAACAGCCGCAATCGATATCGTTTCGTCCGTCGACGGGAGCGCATGGAACTGAACGGTCGACAGACGGTGCTTGGACTGTTCGCGACGATCGGAATCCTGGTGGCGCTATTCTCCGCGAGTCCGATGCCGACGTACGCCGTACTGATCGTTCTCGCGAGTTTCCTGTCGTTCGGCGCGATCGTGTTCACGCTCGGCGTCATGTATGGCACGTACCGCGGGAGGACCGCGAGAGCGTCACTCGAGTGAGCGTCCGCCGGGTGTCGACGGACTCGGACGGCGCAGTCGCGCCTCCCGGTGAACGGATCGACGGGAACCGACCGAAAACGGAAGCGGCGAGTTCGGTGACGGTTCGTTACCGTCGGACGGTACTATCCCTCGAGTTCGCAGGCGGGACTACAGAACTCCTTTTGCGCCGCGTTGGCGTCGGGATAGGCCTTGAATTCGTCTCCACACTGTTCGCACGTGACGGAAACGAAGTCGGACATGGTTCGTCCGAACATTCGGTCTCGAATACGAAAACGTACTGGATTCTCCGCCTGCGCTCGCACTCGCGCTAAAACAGCCCCTCGACGTCTTCCTCCTTCGCTTGCCGACGTCCGACGTGGTCGGTCAGCCGTTGAAAGATTATCCCGCGGTGTGCAGCTTCGCGAACGAAGTCGAACAGCAGCGTGATGAACTGACTGTCGTCCGCACCCTGCTCGAGATCCCGTTCGGCGTATTCCCGCGCCTGCTCGACCGGGTCCAGGTCGAACCCCAGCTCGTCGGCGAGGATCGGGGCCGCGATCGCGGTCGGCCCGAACGCGAGGTCCGCGAGTCGCGGCGTCGTCCCCTCGTGCTCGAGGCGCACCGGCGGGCGCCGCTCGATCACCTCCGGGTCGGCCGCGAGCGCGGCGAGGTACGCGCGGACCGCTTCGAGATTCAGCTCGCGGTAGTCCGCCGGTAGCCCCTCGAGGTACTCGCCGGCGCTTTCGGCCAGGCCGACGGCGCCCTCCCAGTTGCCGTCGCGGGCGTGGTGGATCGCTGCAGAGAGTTGAATCAGTCCGTGTAGCAGCCGCTCGTCGTCGGTCCCGTCCTCGCACTCGAGCCACCGGTCCTCCCAGGCGTCGTGGGCGGCGTGGTAGCGGCCGTCGTTGTAGATCGCGGCGCCGGCCCGGAGCAACTCGCGCATATCCGCAGTTGGGGCTCGAGACTCGAGAACGTCACGGACGGCTACGGTTGCGCCCGCGCGAAGCGTCCTCCGCGGCCGACCGTACGCGGTACTGCGTCGCCGTCGACGGGGATCGGATGGGGTGGGGACGGGGTATAAAAAATGCCGGATACGTGCCGCCTCCGGCGGGGCGGGCAGACAACTGTCGAAACGGGGAGCGGGACGCCGAGCATCCCGACCGGTTATTCGCCGCCACCGGTCAAGGCGGTACTCGACGAAACGGCGATATCGCCCATTAGTATGGGCCGGGTTCCGCCTCTAGGTGCCGGCAACGCCGAGCGTAACTGCCGTCTAACCGAATTCATTCGCTCGCGTCGCTCAATATCGGTCGCCGGCCGAGGCTATCCTTCGAACCCGTCCTCCCACCGGAACGTCCCGTTCCGCTGCACGACGTCGCCGTCGATCTCGAGCCGCGAATCCTCGCTCACGTCGGTGATCAGATCGACGTGGACCGCCGACTCGTTGCCCGACTCGCCCTCGGGGAGGCAGGCGTCGTAGGCCCGGCCGAGCGCCAGGTGGACCGTCTCGCCCATCTTCTCGTCGAACAGGATGTTGTCCGTGTAGCGGTCAATGCCGCGGTTCATCCCGATACCGAGTTCGCCGAGGCGGCGCGCACCGTCGTCGGTCTCGAGGATGTCGCCGATCACGTCCGCGCCCTGCTCGGCGCCGTAGTCGACGACCTCGCCGTCCGCGAACTCGAGGCGGACGTTCCGGACGGCCTCGCCGCGCAGCGTCATCGGGACGTCGAAGGTGACCTCGCCCTCGGTGGCGTAGGGCGCGGTGAAGACCTCGCCGCTGGGGAGGTTGTGCGAGTCGTAGGCGACCGAGGCGGCGCTGTTGACCGCAGTGCGATCGTCGATCGCCATCGTGAGGTCGGTGTCCCCGGAGACGAGCCGAACCTCCGAGCCGTCGTCGAGCAGGTCCTTCAACTGGGCCATCTCCTCGGCCAGCGACTCCCAGTCGCGGAGGATCGCGTCGTAGGCGAACTCCTGGTACTCCTCGTAGGCCATGTTGGCCTGCTGGGCGAGCGACCGCGTCGGGTGGACCGTCGAGACCCACCGCGTGTCGAAGCGGGCTTCGCGGATCTCGGTGCGGGCGTTCCCGTAGGCCTTCCGGGTGTCGCTCGACACGTCGGCCGTCGCGCTCGTGTTCCGGCCGCCGCCGAGCGAGAGGTAGACGTCCGCGTTTTCGAACAGCGCGCGCGCGTGGGCCGGGTTCTCGTCGAAGTCGCCGTCGTGGGCCCGCAGGTAGGCGCGCGTGATCTCCCCGGAGCCGTAGGTCGCGAGCAGGTTCGCGCCCCGCTCGCCGAGCGTCTCGGCGACGGCGACGGCCAGTTCGTGGGCGTCGGGTCCGACCGAGAGAACGACGTCGTCCCCCTCCTCGACGCGAGCGCTCCAGTCGACCAGTACCTCGGCGTGTTCGCGGACGCGTTCGTCCATACCCGTTCCTCTCGAGCGCGCCACTAAACGCTCTCCGTTCGGAACGAGGCCGCAGGCCGCGAAAGCGGGATCGAATCGAGCCGGAAAATCAGGCGGCGTGGGCGTCGTCGGCTGCGATTCCTTCCCGCGAGCGGACGAGCGAGACGATCGCGTAGACGATCGGCGTGTCCAGCACCGCGATCGCGAACTTCAGCAGGTACTGGCCGACGATCAACGAGAGGAGAACGTTGGTCGGGAGGACGGCGCCGACGCCGAGCACGGTGGGTGCGATCGCGAAGGCGACCGAGACGAAGATGACGGTGTCGATCGCCTGGCTGGTGGCCGTCGAGCCGATGTTGCGAAGCCAGAGCATCCGCGCGCCGGTCGCCTCCCGAATGCGGTGGAAGACGATCACGTCCCAGTTCTGGCTGACGACGTAGGCCAACAGGCTCCCAATGACGACGTTCGTCGACGCGCCGAGCGCCGTCTCGAAGGCGGCGGGATCGACGCTCGAGGGCGCGGCGGGTGCGGCGATCGTCGACCAGACGAGCGCGAGGACGACGAAGTTCAGCAGGAACCCGACGTTGACGACGATCTGGGCCGCGCGGCGGCCGTAGAGCTCCGTGTAACAGTCGCTCGCGAGGAACGTGAGCGCGTACGCGAGCGCGGCGCCAGGCAGCGCGAGCTGCGAGCCCGTGATCGGCAGCGCAACGGGTAGTTCGAACGCGAGCACCTTCGACGCGGTTAGCTGGGCGGTGACGAGCGCCGCGACGAACAGGCCGATCAGCGCGACCTGCGCGACCGTCGGCGCGGAACCGGCTCGTGAGTGACTCATATCGTCGGCTCGCAGTCGGATACACCTAAACGATACTATTCGAGTCGGACTCGAGTACGCCGTCGTTACTCTCGAGTGCGGATCGAAGGGTGGCCGAACGATGATCGAGCGATGATCGTGACCGACCGATCGAACGCGGACCCGTTCGTCCCCGCTCGATCGAGGGTGGTTTCTGACCGATTGGCCACTTCCGAAATCGCCGCCATCACCGCCCGTATCGCCGCCTCCCCTTTCGGGACGAATCGACGCCACGCCCGGAACTCGCTCGAGCGTCGCGACGGACGCCGCTCGCGGACGGACGACGGCCGATCGCTGGAGCGAGTAACGGCGTCGTATCGAGTTCGAATACGATCGTTTCCGACCGATTTCGCTCCGCCCGAGTACCGTTTGCCCAGTTCTACCGAAAATTGTATTTCTTTCAGAATTCTAACCGTAGCACAACTGTTATACGTGTGGCCCCGGTCCGTACGGTTGCAATGGCGAAAGGCAACGTTGATTTCTTCAACGACACAGGCGGTTACGGTTTCATTTCGACTGAGGACGCGGACGAGGACGTATTCTTCCACATGGAAGACGTTGGCGGCCCGGACCTCGAAGAAGGCACAGAGATCGAATTCGACATCGAACAGGCCCCCAAGGGCCCCCGCGCCACCAACGTCACCCGCCTGTAACACGGTGCTTCGCGTTCGGTAACGGGTTTCAGCGGACGAATTCGTTTTTTGGGACGCTACCGCGTCAGTGACGACGCTGGCCGACCGACCGATGCCCGCTCGAGCGCCGGTCCGTCGTGTCACGAACACGAGTTATTACGATACCGGAAACGCCCAGTACGCGGTCTAACGCTGTATTAGTCCGCTTGAAACCGTCTGCAGGGGCCTGATACGCCATAGATAACAAATAGTCGCTCTCTTGGTGTGATCACACGGGTGAAACATGGACGATCTGACCGGATTCCAGCGGGATCTCCTGTACGTCATCGCCGGCGCCGACCAGCCGTCGGGCCAGGACGTCAAAGACGAAATCGAGTCGTACTACAGCGCCGACATCAATCACGGACGACTGTATCCGAACCTGGACACCCTCGTCAACAAGGGACTCGTCGAGAAGGGACAGCTCGATCGTCGGACGAACTACTACGAGATCAGCGATCAGGGGGTACAGGCGATCGAGGAGCGCCGCGAGTGGGAACGACAGTACATCGAGGAGTGATCCTGATGTCCCTTCGCCGTCCGTTCTAGCTGGTGTAGCTCGACGGCCTCCGGAACGCGCTCCGACGGGCGCAGCGCCGAACACGGCCGCGGTAGCGCGTCGTTCGTGGAGATCCGTCAGCTGGACCGGTGTCCGGAGCGGAGCGTGCGTGAGAGCGAGCGCGACGGTCGTCGACGTCACCGTCCGCGCCAGTCGCTTACTCCTGGTGTCGAACGCGCACCATCCCGCTCGAGGTGACGCCGATGATGAGCGGCGTCGACACCTCGCGTCCCGTGACGGCCGATCCGGCGGCGTCGCTGACGACCTTCATCAGGTCCGGCGCGGTGTAATCGACCTTGACGCCGACTTCGTCGCAGGCCTCGTAGACGAGATCGGGCACGTCGTACAGGTCGGTTCCCTCGGGCACGCGGACGCGAACCGGCGCCCGAAGCGCCTCCGCGAACGCGACCGTCTCGCGGGCCTTCTCCAGATTTTCGCGCGCGCTCGACTCGATCGAGGAGACGTTCGCGCGCGACGTGCCGAGCGCATCGGCGATGTCCGCCTGGGAGATCCCCCGCTCTCGGAGTGCGAGTACCTGCGCCTGGCGGTACGTCAACACGCTCGAGTCGGGATCGAACCCGATCTCCTCGAGGAGCTCCTCGACGTCTTCGATCATGGCCACGGTGACCACCGTCGGTCGAATCGACTCGGCCGCGCGCTCATACCCGGTCCTATGACGCGGTAGGATCAAAGCTTCCCCGGTCTCGAGGCGTCCGCGTCGCTCGTTCGCGGGTGCAGTTCGAGGCTCGAGGGTCAAGGATCGAGAGCCGAGGGCGTTCACGCCCGAAAAGCGAGCGCCGAAGCGCTGAATCCGATCGACCGCCGCGGTTTCGCGACGCGACGACCGGCGACTGTCTGTCGCTGTCCGCCCGACTACGAGCCCCAGAAGTTCTCGCGGCTGCCGAGCCGTTCGCGGCGGGTCGCGCTGTCCGTCTCCTCGTCGTCCGCTGCGGCCTCGTCTGCGTCCGCGTCGCCGTCTGCACCGTCGTCCGCCTCCTCGTCCTCGCCCTCGTCCGCGTCTGCGTCCATCGGCAACTGCTCGAGCGTTTCCGCGCGAGCGTGGTTGCTGTGTACCTGCGTGATCTCGACGCGAGCGCGACACTCGGGCAGCAGGCCGTCGACGAGGACGATGAAGCCGTCCTCAGTGCGGCCGACGCCGGCGCCGCTCTCGTGCATGTCGACGATGTCGAGTTCGACCTCCTCGCCGGCTTTGACCGGCTGGGTCTTCAGGTCCTCGATGGGCTGGTTGTAGTGCTGACACCACTCCTTGCCCCCCCGGTCACCGTAGTGCTGGCACCCCATTCCCGAGATCCGTTCGGAGAAGCTCGGACAGTCGTCGGCGAGCGGACAGTCTGCCATGGATCGTAGTACCGGTGGCGACGTTAAACCGTTTCCGTCTCGCATGCGGCGGGAACGACCGTCCGCTCGCCTAATCCGCTGTTACTGATCGCCGGCGGTGACCGCTCCCGTCTCTCGACTGCTCCTCGCGTTCCGTCGGGGCCTCCTCGAGCCGGTGCGGTGCCGTTCCGCCGACATCCTCGAGCCGCTGACACCGTTCGACGCCGTCGGTTCCGCTGCGGCGTCCGACGAAGAAACGGTAAACGCGGCGTGGATTGTTTCGAAAACGTTTACGGCTGGGACGTGGAGCCATACCCCATGAAAATACTCGTCACCGTCAAGGAAGTCGCCACCGTGGACGACGAGTTCGAGATCGAGGGGACCGAGATCGCCGAGCGGTACCTCGGCGCCGACCTGAACGAGTGGGACGACTACGCCGTCGAGGAGGCCGTCCAACTCCAGGAGGCGGGGATCGCCGACGAGGTCGTCACCGTCACTATCGGCCCCGAAGACTGCGAGCAGACGATTCGGCAGGCGCTCGCGAAGGGGGCCGACCGTGCGATCCGCGTCTGGGACGACGCGCTCGAGGGGATCGATCTCCTCGACGTCGGCGCCAAGACCGAACTCCTCGGGGCCGTCATCGAGGACGAGGACCCCGATCTCGTCCTAACCGGCGTTCAGGCTGGCGACGACAGCTTCGGCGCGACCGGCGTCTCGGTCGCCGAGGCGCTTGGCTACGAGTGGGCGGCTGTCGTCAACCACCTCGAGCACGACTTCGAGGACGGCACCGCCTCGGTCCGGCGCGAACTCGAGGGCGGCGTCGAAGAGTTGACCGAGGTCGAACTGCCGGCGGTCCTGACCGTTCAGACGGGGATCAACGAGCCCCGGTACGCAAGCCTCCGGGGAATTCGTCAGGCCCAGCGCAAGGAACTCGACGTCGTCGGACTCGCGGACCTCGGCCTCGACGAGGCGGCGATCGATCCGGAACTCTCGCTGACGGACATGTACGAACCCGAAAGCGAGAGCGACGTGACGGTCTGGGAGGGCGACGCCGAGCAGACGGCCGCGGAGCTCGCCGACCTGCTTCGCGACAAGGGGGTGGCACAATGACCGACGTCCTCGCGGTCGCCGACCACCGACGCGGCGAGTTGCGCGACGTCAGTTACGAACTGCTCACCGCCGGTCGGCGACTCGCCGACGAGACCGGCGGCGACCTCCACGCGGTCGTCATCAGCGGCACCGTCGACGACTTCGCATCGAAACTCGACCGCGAGGGCGTCGACGTCGTCCACACCGTCGACTACGGCGAGGAGTTCAACCACGGCGTCTACGCGCAGTCGGTCACCCAGCTCTACGACCGGCTCGCGCCCCGGTACGTCCTCACGCCCAACAGCGTCAACGGATTGGACTACGCGCCGGCCGTCGCGACCGCCCTCGACCTTCCGATCGTCACCGACGTCGTCGACCTCGAGACCGACGACGAGACCCTGACCGCCACCCGCGAAATGTACGGCGGGAAGGTCGAGACGACGACCGAACTCGAGGGCCCCGCGGTCGTCACGATCCGCGGCGCGGAGTGGCCCGCGGCCGAGGGAACCGGCGACGCTACGATCGAGCCCGCCGACGTCACGATCGACGAGGACGCACTGGGCTCGACCGTCAACGGCTTCGAGGAGGTCGCCGGCGGCGACGTCGACATCAGCGAGGCCGACGTGCTCGTCTCCGTCGGTCGGGGAATCGAGGAGGAGGAGAATCTGGATCTCATCTTCGACCTCGCGGAGGCGCTGGACGCGACGGTCTCCGCGTCGCGGCCGATCGTCGACAACGGCTGGCTGCCGAAGAACCGGCAGGTCGGCCAGTCGGGGAAGGTCGTCACGCCCGACGTCTACATTGCGATCGGCATTTCGGGGGCGGTTCAGCACGTCGCCGGCATGAAGGGATCGGACACGATCGTCGCGATCAACACCGACCCCAACGCGCCGATCATGGACATCGCGGACTACGCGATCGTCGACGACCTGTTCGACGTCGTCCCGGCGCTGACCGAACAGTTCGGCGACTGACGCCGCTCGCTGCTCGCGGCTCCGGCGCCGCGGTCGCGGCTGCGAGGGGGCCGTCGGCGCCGAACGCGTCGTATCGGACCTCGGACGCGTCTCAGCGTCCGATCGACGGCCGCCCGAGCCGCGTTCTACTCTGAATCTTTTCGAGACATGTTCACGTAGATATAAAAAACATTTATTGTCCGGTGTTAGTCTCTATCCATCATGACTGGAGTACTGCGGAAACTCGTGCCGAACTTCGTCCGGCGGCGGTACGCCGTGAAGTTCGGGCTCGTCTTTTTCGTCTTCGGGTGTACGATCGGCGCGACCGTTCTCCTCGGCGCGGGGCAGATCCGACCCGCCGTCTACCCGTCCACCGAGGCCGAACTGCAACTGTACGGGGCCGTCGTCGGCGGCGGCGGGCTCCTCACCGGACTCGTCGGCGCCGCCGTCGGCTGGAACGTCTCCCGCTCGATCGGCCGGCTGGAGCGGCAGGCGGCGCGCCTCGAAGAGGGCGACCTGAGCGTCGACCTCGAGTCCGATCGGATCGACAGCGTCGGGCGACTGTACGATAGTTTCGACCGGATGCGCACCTCGCTGCGGACCCAAATCCAGACGGCGATCGAGGCCCGCGAGGAGGCCGAGGAGGCCCGCGACGAAGCCGAACGCCTCAACGCCCGCCTCGAGGCGACGGCCGACGAGTACAGCGACGTGATGCAGACCGCGGCCGCGGGCGATCTCACCGCGCGGATGGATCCCGACGCCGAGAACGAGGCGATGGCCGCGATCGCGACCGAATTCAACGCGATGATCGCCGAGCTCGAGGCGACGACGGCCGAGGTCAAGTCCTTCGCGACCGAGGTCGCGACCGCCTCCGAGGAGGTGACCGCCTCCAGCGAGGAGGTCCGGTCGGCCTCCGGGCAGGTCGCGGAGTCGATCCAGGAGATCTCCGAGGGCGCCGACCGACAGAACGACAGTCTCCAGTCGGTCACCCGGGAGATCAACGGCCTCTCGACGACGATCGAGGAAATCGCCGCGTCCTCGAACCAGGTCGCCGAGCTCGCCGAGCGAACCGCACAGACCGGCGAGCGCGGCCGCGAAGCCGCTCAGGAGGCCATCGAGGGAATGCAGGAGATCGAAACCGACTCCGAGTCGGCCGTCGCGGAGATCGAACGGCTCGAGGAGGAGATGGACCAGATCGACGAGCTGCTCGAGTTCATCACCGAGGTCGCCGAGCAGACCAACATGCTGGCGCTGAACGCCAACATCGAGGCCTCGCGCTCGAGTAGTTCCAACGAGGGGTTCTCGGCGGTCGCCGGCGAGGTCAAGGAACTCGCGGAGGACACCCGCGAAGCGGCGGCCGACATCGAGGATCGCCTCGAGCAGATCAAGGCACAGACCGACCGGACGGCGACCGAGGTCCAGCGGACCAGCGACCGGGTCTCCGAACACACGGACTCGATCGAACGGGCCGCGGACGCGCTCGACGAGATCGCCGACTACGCGACCGAGACCAACGCCGGCGTTCAGGAAATCTCCGACGCCAGCGACGAGCAGGCGGCCTCGACGCAGGAGGTCGTGGCGATGGTCGACGAGGTCGCGACGATCGCCGAACGGACGAGCGCGGAGAGCGAGACGGTCGCCGCCGCCGCGGAGGAGCAGACGACCGCGCTGACGGAGGTCTCTCGCAGCGCCAGCGAACTCGCGAGTCGGGCCGCGCACCTCTCGGAGACCCTCGACAGCTTCGAGACCGACGCGGACGTCGAGACCGCGGACGTCGGAACTCCGGACGTCGGGACCGCCGATATCGGAACCGCGGACGCCGCGGCCGACGCCCTCGCCGACCTCCAGTCGGAGTCGCCCGTCGATTCGGACGCCGGCCCTGGCGAGGCCGACGGCGACGACCCGCTCGAGGCCGACTTCTCGAACGAAACGTGGGCGAGCGACGACGCCGCCGGGGACGACGAAGTGATCTCCTTCGACGAGTCGGGCGTCGGGCTGAACGAGTCCGAATCTGAACCGTCGCAGGGGTTCTCGAGCGATGCGGGCGATGCAGGTGCTGCGGACGATCGGAACGACACGACGGACCAGAACGACCAGAACGATCGAGACGGCGCCGACGCGATCGAGGACGCGGAGGACGGCGACGCGCGAGACGACTCCGACGCGACAGAGACAGACGACGGGACCGATCCGCTCTCGGACTCGTTCCAGTTCGACCGCTCGGACGACGAGTAATCGAGCCGCCGAACCGTCACCTACTTTTTCACCCTCCCCTTACGCCCGCCAATGGAACTTCTGGAGCGCCGTCGGGCGCTAATCGAGGAGCGTCTCACCGACGTCATCGACGGGGTCGATCCCGAGACGCTCAACGAGGAAGTTCGCCACGTCGCGCTGTCCGGCGGGAAGCGCGTGCGGCCGATGGTGACGGTGTTGGCCTGCGAGACGGTCGGCGGGACGGCCGAGGACGCCGTCGAGTTCGGCGTCGGGATCGAACTCGTCCACAACGCGTCGCTCGTCATCGACGACATCATCGACCGCTCGGAGCTGCGCCGGGGGACGCCCAGCGCCTGGGCGGAGTTCGGCCACGGGCCCGCGATCATCGCCAGCGACGGACTGCTCGGCGAAGCCTTCAGCCTCTTTTCGGCGGATCCGGACGCGACGCGGGTCGTCGCCGACGCGATGGTCGAACTCGGCATCGGCGAGGCGACTGAACTCTCCGCCAAACCCGATAACGAGGCGGAGTACATGACGCTGGCTCGCCGCAAGACCGGCGCACTCTTTCGCGCCGCGGCCGAACTTGGCGCGATCGCCGCCGACTCCGACCCGGTCACCGTCGAGGCGTTGGGCGAGTACGCCGAGCGCGTCGGGATCGCCTTCCAGATCCGGGACGACGTGTTAGACGCGGTCGCCGACCCCGAGGAACTGGGGAAACCGACCGGCCACGACGCCGCCCTCGAGCGCCCCTCGGTCGTTCAGGTGACGGACCTCACGCCCGAGGAAGCGAACGCACGCGCGCGAGCGGAGGCCGACCGCGCGATCGACGCGCTCGACCGGATCGAGGTCGCCGATCCGGAAGCCGAGGAGTACCTGCTCGAACTGGCGGAGTTCGTCGTCGAGCGCGAGCGATAAGTTCCGTTCTGCCGGTGCCGTCAAACGCTGTCGGCCTGACGCCGTCCGTCCGCGTCCGTTTCCCCCTCCGAGTCGCCCTCCGAATCCGCGTACCGCGACTCGAGGACGGCGAATGCGAGCGTGCTCGCGATTCCCAGCAACGTGCCGGCGGTCAGCGCCGTCGCGAGGTAGCTGATCTCCACCTTATCGAGGAAGAAGGCGCTGACCGCGTGCAGGACGAGCGCGATCGAGACGACGTAAAACGGCGCGTTGAGGTACCGCCACTCGAGGGCGCCGGCGATGTACTCGTCGGTGATCTGTCCGAGGCTGGTCGTCACGCCGGCGGCGGCGAGCCACCGGATCGAGCCGTTGACCAGCGCGGCGAGCATGACCGGCGCGCTGACCTCGCCGGCCGTCGACTCCCGGACGGCCTCGAGTTCGTTCACGCCGCTGACGCCGCCGAGGACGAACAGGGCGGCGGCGACGACGTACGCGAGCAACGTCGTCCGGCCGGCATACAGCGAGCGCCGGGCGCGTTCGACCGCGATGTCGAGGCGATCGCCCAGCCGTAACCCGCGGGAGATGAGATAGAGTCCGAGCAGCGCCGAGGTCGACCCGAGGACGAAGCCGGGCATCTCGAGGGCGCTGCCGATCAGCGCGAGCGGGTAGATGAGAAGCAGGATGCCGAGCGGGATCAGGACGGTCCCGCGGGTCTCGGGGTCGTCCAACACCTGTTTGATGGTGTAGTACATCGACTCGAGGTTCTGGGCCTGCCGGACGACGACTCGCCGGACGCCGTCGATGGGGACTCGCGACCGGATGACGGGAATGACGGATTCGTCCTGCGCGCCGTCGGTGATGACGAGGGCGGTGACGTCCTCGGCGGTCGAGAGGCTCGCGAGGACGGTGTCGACTTCGTCCCCGACCTCGCGGTTGGCGGCGACGTCGCCGTCCTCGTTGCCGGTGACGACGGCGACTTCGACGCTCTCGTCGCGCTCGTCCAGATCGTCGTAGACGTGGAGCCCCTGAAAGATGACGTTGACGTCGGAGTCCTCGGGGTCTTCCGTCGCCAGTGCGATCGCCGCCTCTTCGACGGGGTCGCGGCCGATCACCGGCGTCGTGAAGCCGGTCTTGCGACCGAGGTCGTCGTCGAGGTCGACGCACAGGACCAGCAGCATCGTCCGGTGGTTCGCGGGCGCGGTATTTCCGTTTTCTGGGTTTGCGAGCGATCGCCGCCTGCCGCGGTGATCGCGTCGACTGCGGCGCGGCCGGTCGTAAGCCGATATTACCGCGTGCGGTTCTCGCCGCCGTCCGGCCCCGGCGGCGGGCCGTCCGAGAGCGGTGCGGGGAGACGGAGGACACCCACTCACACACCGTTTCGAACCCGGTTCGCTTATTCCGCTGGAACCGCTCAGTGCGAGTAGATGATCTCAAAGGGCTGTGAGCAGTGCGCGAAAGGCGGCAAGATGGTCCTATTCGTCTACGGTTACTGCGACCAGCGCGACTGCTTCTACTGCCCGCTCGGCGAGAACCGCAAGAACGTCACCGACGTCTACGCGAACGAGCGACAGGTCGAGGCCGACGAGGACGTCATCGCCGAGGCCAAGCGGATGGACGCCCTGGGAACCTCGATCACCGGTGGCGAACCCCAGGAGGCGCTGGACCGGACCTGCCACTACCTCTCGCTGCTGAAAGACGAGTTCGGCGAGGACCACCACACCCACCTCTACACCGGCATCACCGGCGGCCGCGAGAACATGCGCCGCCTCTCCGAGGCCGGCCTCGACGAGATCCGGTTCCACCCGCCCTACGAGCAGTGGGGCGACCTCCACGGGACCGAGTGGGAGGACATCCTTTACATCGCCCGCGAGGAGGGCCTGACGCCCGCCTTCGAGATTCCCGGCATTCGTGCGGAGGAGGAGTTCCTCGAGTTCTTGGACGAGGGCGCCGCCGACTTCTGTAACGTCAACGAGTTCGAGATGTCCCAGGGGAACTACCGCCGGATGCAGGAGCAGGGCTTCGAACTCAAGGAAGACCACATGAGCGCCGTCGAGGGCTCCCGCGAGGAGATCCTCGAGGTCATGGGCGACCACGAACAGGTCTACTTCTGCACCTCGGTGTTCAAAGACGCTGCCCAACACCGGCGCCGCCTGAAGCGCATGGCCCGCAACGTCCGCCGGGAGTTCGACGACGTCACCGACGACGGGACGCTCGTCTACGGGAAAACGTACGCCGACCCCGAGCGCTTCGAGGAACTCGGCGTCCCCGAGGAGTTCTACACCGTCAAATCGAACCACATCGAGGTCGCCTGGTGGCTCCTAGAGGAGATGATCGAGGAGGGCGACCTCGAGGACGGCGAAATCGTCGAGCAGTATCCGAGTTACGACGGCCAGGTCGTCGAGCGGACGCCGCTGGCTTAGGGACGTGCCATTCCGCGAGCGGCGCCTATAGTTTCGTTCGAGTTCTCGAGCGGCGTTTCAGTTCGAATCGCAAGTATGAGTCTCGGATTAAAGAGCGGTGAGCGGACCGCAACCCTTCAGGAGGCTACCTGCAAGCGGGCCGTCAGTCAACTTCGGTCGGATCGACTTCGGGCAGCGTGATGAGATTCTCCCGTCCGATGCGCAGCTTGTCTATCTCGCCGTCCTCGTCCATCTGAGAGAGCAACTGCGAGACCTTCGCGTTCGACCAGCCGGTTTCCTTGACGATCGTCGCCTGTTTCATCCGCCCGCCGTTTCGCTTGAGCATCCGGTGGACGCGCTCCTCGTCGCTTAACAGCTCCGGATCGATATCGTCGTCGGCCTCCTCGTACTCGAGTTGAGTCTGGGACGCCGCTGCCGTCTCGCTCGTCGAATGAGCGCCGATATCGGTCGCCGATTCGGTACCGTCGCCGCCAACGTCGGGGTCGGATCCTGCGTTCGTCGCCGACGACGTGTGGCCCTGTACCCGCTCGAGGAGCGGAATGCGATCGATCGGCAGTTCGGAGCGGTCGGACCGGGTCGCATATCGGTAGGCGAAGTAGCCGCCGATCCCGGCGGCGATTAGAACTCCGATCGCTGACCCGACGAGCCAGACCGAACCGGGCAGCATCGCTCCCATATCCGAGGGACCCCGGAGGAACACGATTTCGAGGTCCCCCTCCTCGAACTGATGGGGGCCGTCCCACGAGAGCGAGGTCGGCGTCTCGAGCGCGTAGTTTGGCGGGGCTTCGACGACGAGCCGTTGGCCGTCGTACAACGGTAACCAGCTTCCGGTCTCGTTGTCGGGCGTTTGCAACGCGTCACCGAAGTAAATACGGTCGCCGTCGACGGTCGCGAAGTTCGTCCACGTAAAGGAGTAGGTGATGACGCCGATTCGCGTCCCGTCGTCGAACTCGTCGCTTTCGGGCTGTCTGATCTCCGGTTCGTCCCAGCCGGCGTTCCGGAGTTCCATCTCTCGCCCCGTCGCCGTTTCCGCCTGCGTGACGTACCGTTCGAATAGCTGGACGTCGTACCCTGAGTCTATTCGTCCCGTTTTGACGGCGTCGGCGAACTCGCGAAAGGTGTCCGCGTCGTCGTCGTCGGTGATGAGAAAGCGGGACTCGATTTCCCAACGGACGTCACCGTCGCTCGAGACGTTCAGCCGAATGATCTGCTTCGGGTCGGCGGCGGGGAGCGGCGTCTGCGTCTGGGACTGGACCGTGGCGTGACTCGAAGGGGACACGGAGTAGTGATCGTAGTCATTGGAGGTGGAGGGGAAACCGGTAGCACCGGTATCGGGGCCAGTGACTGCCGCTGAGGGGGACCGATCGGAAACTGCTTCCGAACTGGCCGCCGGCACCGAAGCGGCAGCGACCGCCGGTCCCAGCGCGGCCGTCGCGAGGAGGGCAGTAAGGGCGATCGTAACGGCGGTGGATAACCGCATGCGTACCAACGGGTGGTCCCCCCGGGGAAAAAACCCTTTCCATCGAAAATAAAACGTCATTGGCCCTCGTAAAACGTCGTGAAACGTCATCACAGTTAATGATGTAAATACGTTAGTTCCGGTAACGTCGCAATAGGCGGTCGGTAACTGGTGCGACCCTCTTTTATATCAGGAGGGCATACGGTACGGCGATGACCCGCGCGCTACCTGCCCTCCTCACAGTAGTCGTTCTTTTTTCTCTTCCTGCGACGGCTCCGGTCGGGGCGGACGCTCCCGTCGAACTGGCGAGTCAATCGGACGGACAACAGATCGATCAGCAACGGACGCCGGTCAGCGTGGAGAACACGACGAACCGGCTTCAGCTCGCCGGCGAAACGACCGGCGGATACGTCGAGTACTCTCCGAACCTCGGTACGGCGCTGGCGAACGCCGACGACGAGCTTCGAATCGATCACGAACAGTACGTCATCGCCGAGGACGGCTTCGACGAAGCCAGCGCCGCCGAGCGCGAGGAGATGATCGAAGCCGCCTACGACCGGATTCAGGACCGCGTCGAGGCGCTCGAGGACCGCGAACAGAGCGCCATCGACGCGTACGTCGCCGGGGAACGAAGCGAAACCGAGGTGCTCGGAACGATCGCCCGAAACTACCACGAGGCGGTGTTGCTCGACGAGGCGATCAACGACCTCGAGACCAAGTCCTACCGGACGTCCGGCTACTCGTTACCGTCCGATCAGGTGCGAGCCGATCGAACGATCCTCGAGGCTCACCGGACGGAACTTCGAGCGGAAATCGCGATGACGTCCGAATCGGAGACGTACTCGCTCCTGCTCGAGGCGTCGGCGAACGGAAGCGGATACCGTCTCTCGGCGATCGACGGCAGCAATTATCTCGTCGAGACCGTTCGGTTCGATAATCGCGATCTATCCCAATCTGACCTGTTCGTCGAGTACGAGTCGATCGATCGCGCCGATTCGCTCTATCCGTGGGCGGCCGACTCGATCAGCGGCGATTTCCCGAGTTCGCAGGACCACAGTACGCTGAAGAACCTCTACTGGATCGAATACGCTCACGAGCAGGGTAACCTCGAGGTGTATCTCGACGGCGGAACCGGAAACGTGTACCGGGAGATCCAGGTCCTCTCCGTCAGTGCGCTGCCCGTGACCGACGAACGGACGCACTCGGAGGACGGGATCGAACTATCGATCGACAAAACGGCCGTGAACGGACCGGCCGAGATCACCGTCACCGATTCGGCGACCGACGACCCGATATCGGCGACGATCTCGATCGACGGGTTCGAAGTGGGAACGACCGATCCCGACGATGGGACGCGCTGGATCGTTCCGCCGAGCGGCGACCAGTACGAACTGCAGGTCGAGACGTCATCCGAAACGTTCAACGTGACCGTTTCGTCTCCTGATTCCGGGACGAACGCGAGTCGTTGAGCGGACGGCTATTCTCGATCGTCGTTTCGTGCCGTGTGCGGTGAAAGGCGAACGTTCGAGCCGCCGCTTCGATCCGACTGTTTATATCGGTATCCGCGACCAAAACGGGCGTGATCAGGCGAGCGTCGGTTCGCAGGTCTCCACCCGATCGAAGCGTCAGTTCCGTCGTCGGCACGGTTCTCCTGCTCGTCATCGCGGTCTGTGTCGCGGGCGTCGTTCTGGCCGGCGTTTCGACGTGGACGCCCGCGTCACCGGCGGCGACGACGGCGTTCGAACTCTCGGCCGATAGCGACCGATCGACGGTTACGATCGAACACCGCGTCGGCGACGCGATCGACGTTCGCGAGCTGTCTGTCACGGTGATCGTCGACGGGACGGAACTGGCCGAGCAGCCCCCGGTCCCGTTCGTCGGCGCGGCCGGCTTCGACGGCGCGCCGACGGGGCCGTTCAACGCGAAAGGCGATCCGCAGTGGAGCGCCGGGGAGCGAGCGTCGTTCGCCGTCGCCGCGACGAACGAGCCGCCGATCGAGATGGGGGATTCGGTGCGGGTCAGGCTTGTCGTCGACGGGCGGGTGATCGCGGACCTCGAGGCGATCGCGAGGTAGCTTATTCCGGCGCGCGGCCGATCGTCGTGATCGCGACGTCGGGATCGTAGGACGGTCCCATGAACGCGTGTTTCACGTCCTCGAAACCGGCTCTTTTGAACATCGCGTCGGCCTCGTACTCGTCGTAAAACAGCATTATCGAGTCCGCCAGATACTGGGCGAGGAGGTTGTCCGGGTAGTTCGGGCCGACGACCAGCACCTGACCGCCGGGTTTCAGGACGCGGCGGAACTCCCGCAGGGCGAGGATCGGGTTCGGCCAGTACTCGATCGAGCCCGAGGACCAGACGACGTCGAAGGTGTCGGTCGCGAAGGGGAGCCGCTCGGCGTCGCCGCGGTGGAAGTGGACCGGCGGCGCTCGCTTGCCGAACTTCGCGTAGGCCTGCTCGAGCTGGTGTTCGCTCTGGTCGAGCGCGTAGATCTCGTCGACGTGCTCGAGCAGCCCCTCGGTGGCGAAGCCGGTGCCGCAGCCGACGTCGAGCACGGTCATGTCCTCCTCGAGATCGAGCAGACCGAGCGCGTCCTCGCGCATCTCCTCGGTCCAGACGAAGGGGTTCACCTGGTCGTAGACCTTCGAGAGGTACTTGTAGAACAGCCGAGCCCGGGCTTTGTTCTCGAGAATTCCCATTGGAAGCGACTTTCGGGGCGATCGGGATATGTCTGCTGTTCCCGGTTCGGTTCGGCCCCGATCGGTAATCCGCTACTACTCGCCGATCGCGCGACCGGTGCGCAGGTGGCTTTCGCAACTACCATATACGCGCTCTATCAAACGTTCGCTTGCTTAGAGTATGCCGAGGCCAGAGGTTCTCGAACGAATACAGTCGGCGGAGTCGGACGCCGACGAAATCGTCGCAAAGGCGGAACAGGACCGCGACGAGCGAATAGCCGAGGCCCGGGAACGAGCCGAGGAGATTCGCGCCGAAGCGGACCAAGAGGCACAGGAACTCAAAGAGCGCCGCCTCGAGGAGGCGCGCGAGGAGATCGACCGAGAGTGCGAACGCGTCCTCGAGGAGGGCGAAGCCGAGCGGGAGGAACTCGCCGACCGCGCGCGGGATCGGGTCGACGAAGTGACCGACCACGTCGTCGAACTGTTCCAGGAGGACGTCCATGCTCAGACCTGAACGAATGAGCAAGGTCTCGGTGACCGGCTCCAAGGGCGTCATGCCCACGGTCATCGAGACGATCCACGAGCTGAACCTCGTGCACCTCTCGGACTACGACGGCTCCTGGGAGGGCTTCGACAACGGGAACCCGATCGAGGGGGCCGAGAACGCCTCCGAGAAGCTGGTGACCGTTCGCGCCCTCGAGAGCACGCTCGATCTGTCCGAGTACGACGTCGAACCGCAACGAGGACAGCTCGCCGCGGACTGGGAGGATCGGCTCGAAGAGATCCGCACGCGGGTCAACGAGCTCGACGACCAGCGCAGCGACGTGCGAGACGACCTGCGGCAGATCGAGGAGCGGATCGACCGCGTCGCGCCCTTCGCGGAGCTGGGGATCGACCTCGACCTGCTGTCGGGGTACGAGACGATCGACGTCGTCGTCGGCGAGGGCCGCGTCGACGCGATCGAGGCGGCCGTCGCGGCCTCCGACGAGATCCGCGCGTACGAGACGTTCACCGGCGGCGACGTCGTCGCCGTCGCGGCCGCACCGACCGACGACGCCGGTGCGAACCCGATCGAGGACGCGCTCGTCGGCGTCGAGTTCACCCGCTACGAGGTGCCCGACACCGAGCAGAGCCCGTCGGCCTACGTCGACGACCTCGAGTCGCGCAAGGCCGACCTCGAGTCGCGCATCGAGGAGATCGACGCCGAACTCGCGGAGATCCGCCGCCAGGAGGGGCCGTTCCTCCTGCAGGCCGAAGAGGAGTTGTCGATCGAGGTCCAGCGCGCGGAGGCGCCGCTGCAGTTCGCGACGACGGATCGAGCCTTCGTCGCCGAGGGCTGGATCCCGACCGACGAGTACGACCGGCTCCGCTCCGCGCTGCGGGACGCCGTCGGCGACAGCGTCGACGTCGAGGAGCTCGAGCGGGCCGACTACGACCGCCACGGCGCCCACACGGGCACGGAAGAGATCCAGAAGGGCGCGCCCGCAGCCGAGGGCGACGAGGAGGACGACGAGCCGTCCCCCGAGGCCGACGAGGAGCCCCAGAAGGCCGTCACCGACGGCGGCTCCGCGGTCACGATGGACGACCAGCCGCCGACGATCCAGCAGAACCCCGGACCGGCCAGACCGTTCGAGGTGCTGGTGCAGGCGGTCAACCGCCCCAAGTACAGCGAGTTCGATCCGACGATCTTCCTGTTCCTGACGTTCCCGGCCTTCTTCGGGTTCATGATCGGGGACTTCGGGTACGGCGCCATGTACGTGGCCATCGGCGCGTACATGGCCACGCAGTTCGACAGCGACGGGATCACCAGCCTCGGCGGCGTGGCCATCTGGGCCGGCCTGTTCACGATGCTGTTCGGTCTCATCTACGGCGAGATATTCGGACTGCACGTGCTCGGCGAAGTGCTCTGGCACGACCTGCTGCACGTCGAGCTGCTGCCGCTGAACAAGGGTCTCGAGCCGGCGGCCGCCGAGTTCGCGCTCGGCTGGATGGTCGTGAGCGTGCTCGCCGGGATCGTCCACCTGAACATCGGGTACATCCTGGACTTCTTCGAGAACCTCAGCCACGGCCTCAAGGACGCCGTCCTCCACAGCGGCTCGTGGCTCCTGATGCTCAACGGCGTCTGGATCTGGATCTTCTCGCGACAGGCAGCGGGGACGAAACCCGAGTTCCTGTTCGAGACGTTCTCGAGCAACGGCCCGTTCCCGATTGGGTTTACCGGCTTCCCGGAGTGGGTGCTTGTAACGATCCCGCTGGGAATCGCCGACTTCCCGCTTTCGGCGCCGTTGCTGCTCTTCCTGATCGGGTTCGCCCTGCTGATCGTGAGCGAACCCGTCGAGGCGGTCGAGTTCCTCGACGTCGTCGTCAACGTCGTCTCGTACACCCGAATGGGCGCAGTGTTGCTCGCGAAGGCCGGGATGGCCTTCGTGGTCAACCTGCTGTTCTTCGGCGGGTACCAGGATCCGGAGGGTGCGTTCCACTTCCTCCGGACGCACGAACCCCACTACGTCCATGAACACTACGGCGAAGGCGCCGAGGTCATCTTCGGCGGCCTGATGCACACGGGGACCGCGGGGCTGATCGGCGGCCTCGTCATTCTAGTCGTCGGACACCTCGTCGTGTTAGCGCTTGGCGTGACAAGCGCCGGCTTACAGGCTGTGCGCCTCGAGTACGTCGAGTTCTTTAACAAGTTTTATGATGGCGGTGGGGAGAAATACGAACCGTTCGGACACGATCGAACCTACAGCGAGGACTAACCAATGATGGAACCACTGACAGCGCTCACGGAAGTTGTACTGCAGAACGGAGAAACCGCCGGAAACGCCGCGCCCTTCCTGAACAACAGCGGTGCGGCCGCGATTGCCGTCGGCCTCGCTGCGCTCGCATCGGGCTACGCCGAGCGCGGTATCGGTGCGGCTGCCGTCGGCGCACTGGCCGAGGACGACGACCTGTTCGTCCCGGGCCTGATCATGACCGTCCTGCCTGAGACGCTCGTGATCCTGGCTCTGGTCGTCGTCTTCATCGTCTAACAACGCCCTTTCCCTTCTTTCACCATGAGTTTGGACACAGTCGTTGAAGACATTCGGGAAGAGGCCCACGCGCGTGCGGAGGAAATCCGTGCCGAGGGCGAGTCTCGCGCCGACGAGATCGTGTCGGCGGCCGAGGAGGACGCCGAGGCGACCCTCGAGGAGGCCGAGCGGGAGGTCGAACGCGAGATCGACCAACTCCGCGAACAGCGCCTCTCCAGCGCCAAGCTGGAGGCGAAACAGAAGCGCCTGGAGGCGCGCCGGGACGTCCTCGGCGAGGTCCGCGAGCAGGTCGAGGAGGAGCTCGCGACCCTCGAGGGCGACACCCGCGAGGAGCTCACCCGCGAGCTGCTGGAAGCCGCCGGCACTGAGTTCGACGCGGGCGACGACGTCAGCGTCTACGGTCGCGAGGACGACCGGGAACTGATCGAGTCGATCCTCGAGGACTACGACGGCTACGAGTACGCCGGCGAGGTCGACTGTCTCGGCGGCGTCGTCGTCGAGAGCGACCAGTCCCGCGTTCGGGTCAACAACACGTTCGACTCGGTGCTCGAGGACGTCTGGGAAGACAACCTCCAGGCAATCAGCAACCGACTCTTCGAACAATGAGCCTCGGTGCCTCGAACACGGAGTACGTCAACGCTCGCGTTCGGTCGCGACGAGCCAAGCTGTTCGACGACGAAGACTACCGCAAGCTGGTCCGGATGGGACCGGGCGAGATCGCCCGGTTCATGGAGGAGTCGGAGTACGAACGCGAGATCAACGAGCTCGGGGCACGCTTTTCGGGAGTCGATCTGATCGAGTACGCGTTGAACCGCAATCTCGCGAAGCACTTCCAGGATCTGCTGGACTGGTCGGAGGGGCGACTCTACGACCTGATCAGCCGCTACCTCCGGAAGTTCGACGTCTGGAACGTCAAGACGATCATCCGCGGGATCTACACCGACACGCCCACGGAGGAGATCCAGACGGACCTCATCCGTGCCGGCGAACTCGACGACGCGACGCTCGACCGGCTCCTCGAGGTCGACGAGATCGAGGACGTCGTCGAACTCCTCTCGGACACCATCTACTACGAGCCCCTCTCGGAGGGTCTCGACGAGTTCGAGGAGACCGGCACGCTCGTGCCGCTCGAGAACGCCCTCGACCGGGAGTTCTACGAGCGGCTGCTCGAGGATCTCGGTCGCCCCGAGGAGGGACCAGAAGCGAAGTACGTCGAGTTCCTGGAGGCGGAGATCGACTTCCGAAACGCCCGCAACGCCTTGCGACTCGCTCGCAGCGGCGCCGACCTCGACCCCGCGGCCTACTACATCGAGGGCGGCGTGCTGTTCGACGAGTCGGAACTGAGCCGCCTCGTGACCGATTACGACGAACTCGTCGATCACATCGCCGATAGCGGTCGGTACGGCGACCGGCTCTCGGAAGCGCTGGATCGGCTGCGCGACGCTGACAGCCTTATCCAGTTCGAGCACGCACTAGACGCTGCACTGCTCGAGTACGCGGACACGCTCTCGAGTATCTACCCGGTGTCGGTTTCGGCCGTGCTGTCGTACATCCTCGCGAAGGAACGCGAGGTCGAGAACATCCGCGCGATCGCGCGAGGTCGCGAGGTCGGACTCGAGGAAAGCGAGATCGAGGAGGAACTGGTGATCCTATGAGCCAGGAAATCGCAGTCGTCGGCAGTCCGGAGTTTACGACCGGCTTCCGCCTCGCGGGAGTCCGTCGCTTCGAGAACGTGCCCGACGACGAGAAGGACGCGGAGTTGGACGACGCCGTCACGGACGTCTTGGACGACGACAACGTCGGCATCGTCGTCATGCACGACGACGACCTCGAGCATCTCTCTCGAGGCGTTCGCCAGGACGTCGAGACGAGCGTCGAGCCGGTCGTCGTCACCATCGGAAGCGGCACCGGTGGCGGCGGACTGCGCGAGCAGATCAAGCGTGCGATCGGTATCGACCTGATGGAAGAGGAAGCCGACGAAGAGAGCTAAACTATGAGCCAGGCAGAAGACATCGAATCCGTCGACGAAGACGGTGTAATCGAAAGCGTGAGCGGTCCGGTCGTGACCGCCACGGACCTCGACGCCCGGATGAACGACGTCGTCTACGTCGGCGACGAAGGGCTGATGGGCGAGGTCATCGAGATCGAAGGGAACCTGACCACGATTCAGGTCTACGAGGAAACGTCCGGCGTCGGCCCGGGCGAACCCGTCGAGAACACGGGCGAGCCCCTGAGCGTCGACCTCGGACCCGGCATGCTCGACTCCATCTACGACGGCGTCCAGCGCCCGCTGGACGTCCTCGAGGACAAGATGGGGACGGCGTTCCTCGACCGCGGGGTCGACGCCCCCGGGATCGACCTCGAGAAGCAGTGGGAGTTCACCCCCGAAGTCGAGGAGGGTGACGAGGTCGAGCCCGGCGACGTCGTCGGGGTCGTCCCCGAGACGGTCACCATCGACCACAAGGTCATGGTGCCGCCGGACTACGAGGGCGGCGAAGTGACCTCGATCGAGAGCGGCGAGTTCACCGTCGAGGAGACCGTCGCCGAACTCTCCTCCGGCGAGGAGATCCAGATGCGCCAGGAGTGGCCGGTCCGCGAGGCCCGCCCCGCCGGCACCAAGGAGACGCCGGACGAGCCGCTGGTGACCGGTCAGCGCGTCCAGGACGGCCTGTTCCCGCTCGCGAAGGGCGGGACGGCCGCGATTCCCGGTCCGTTCGGTTCCGGGAAGACCGTCACCCAGCAGCAACTCGCCAAGTGGTCCGACGCGGACATCGTCGTCTACATCGGCTGTGGCGAGCGCGGCAACGAGATGACCGAGGTCATCGAGGACTTCCCGGAACTGCCGGACCCGCAGACCGGAAACCCGCTGATGGCCCGAACGTGTCTCATCGCCAACACGTCGAACATGCCCGTCGCGGCCCGTGAGTCCTGCATTTACACGGGCATCACGATCGCGGAGTACTACCGCGACATGGGCTACGACGTCGCGCTGATGGCCGACTCCACCTCCCGGTGGGCCGAGGCCATGCGCGAGATCTCCTCCCGTCTCGAGGAGATGCCCGGCGAGGAGGGGTACCCCGCGTATCTGGCGGCTGCGCTCTCGGAGTTCTACGAGCGCGCGGGCAAGTTCCAACTGATCAACGGCGGCGAGGGCTCGATTTCGGTCGTCGGCGCCGTCTCGCCGCCGGGCGGGGACTTCTCCGAGCCGGTCACCCAGAACACGCTGCGTATCGTCAAGACGTTCTGGGCGCTGGACGCCGACCTCGCGGAGCGTCGGCACTTCCCCTCGATCAACTGGAACGAGTCCTACTCGCTGTACAAGGACCAGCTCGACCCGTGGTGGGAGAGCAACGTCGCCGACGACTGGGCGGAGACCCGCCAGTGGGCGGTCGACGTGTTAGACGAGGAGGACGAGCTGCAGGAGATCGTCCAGCTCGTCGGGAAGGACGCCCTGCCG
Organism: Halopiger thermotolerans; assembly: GCF_054654555.1. Taxonomy (NCBI): domain Archaea; kingdom Methanobacteriati; phylum Methanobacteriota; class Halobacteria; order Halobacteriales; family Natrialbaceae; genus Halopiger; species Halopiger thermotolerans. The sequence continues at coordinate 388,750 of NZ_BAAIEU010000002.1, forward strand.
GAGGACCAGCAGCTCACGCTCGAGGTCGCTCGCTACCTGCGTGAGGCCTGGCTCCAGCAGAACGCGCTCCACGACGTCGACACCTACTGCGAACCCGAGAAGACCTACCGGATGCTCCAGGCCATCAAGACGTTCAACGACGAGGCCTTCGAGGCGCTGGACGCGGGCGTCCCGGTCGACGAGATCCAGGACGTCGACGCCGCGCCGCGGCTCAACCGGATGGGTACCGCCGAGGACTGGGACGAGTTCATCGACGAGATCGAAGCGGATCTCAAGGAACAACTGCGAGCACTGTACTAACGATGAAAGAATATCAAACGATCACGGAAATCAGCGGTCCGCTGGTGTTCGCCGAGGTCGACGAGCCCGTCGGGTACGACGAGATCGTCGAGATCGAAACGCCGCAGGGCGAGACCCTGCGCGGACAGGTACTGGAGTCGAGCGACGGGATCGTCTCGATCCAGGTGTTCGAGGGGACCGGCGGCATCGACCGCAACGCCTCCGTGCGCTTCCTGGGCGAGACGATGAAGATGCCCGTCACCGAGGATCTGCTTGGACGGGTGCTCGACGGTTCCGGGAACCCGATCGACGGCGGTCCGGAGATCGTTCCCGACAAGCGCCAGGACATCGTCGGCAAGGCGATCAACCCCTACTCGCGGGAGTACCCCGAGGAGTTCATCCAGACCGGCGTGTCGGCCATCGACGGCATGAACACGCTGGTCCGTGGCCAGAAGCTGCCGATCTTCTCCGGTTCCGGCCTGCCCCACAACGAACTCGCGCTCCAGATCGCCCGACAGGCGACCGTGCCGGAAGAAGAGGGCGAGGGCGGCTCCGAGTTCGCCGTCATCTTCGGCGCGATGGGCATTACCCAGGAAGAGGCAAACGAGTTCATGGACGACTTCGAGCGCACCGGCGCGCTCGAGCGTTCGGTCGTCTTCATGAACCTCGCGGACGACCCGGCCGTCGAGCGCCAGGTCACACCGCGACTCGCGCTCACCACGGCCGAGTACCTGGCCTTCGAGAAGGACTACCACGTGCTGGTCATCCTCACGGACATGACCAACTACTGTGAGGCGCTCCGTGAGATCGGCGCCGCACGCGAGGAGGTCCCGGGTCGCCGTGGCTACCCCGGGTACATGTACACCGACCTGGCCCAGCTCTACGAGCGGGCCGGTCGTATCGAGGGCAAGGAAGGATCTGTCACGCAGATCCCGATCCTGACGATGCCCGGCGACGACGACACCCACCCGATCCCGGACCTGACCGGCTACATCACTGAGGGCCAGATCGTGATGGACCGCGATCTGAACAGCCAGGGTATCGAGCCGCCGATCAACGTCCTGCCCAGCCTCTCGCGGCTGATGGACGACGGGATCGGTGAGGGCCTGACCCGCGCGGACCACGGCGACGTCTCCGACCAGATGTACGCCGCGTACGCAGAGGGTGAGGACCTGCGCGACCTCGTGAACATCGTCGGTCGAGAGGCCCTCTCCGAGCGGGACAATAAGTTCCTCGACTTCGCCGACCGCTTCGAGGAGGAGTTCGTCCAGCAGGGGTACGACACCAACCGCTCCATCGAGGACACGCTCGAACTCGGCTGGGACCTGCTGTCGGATCTCCCGAAGGAGGAACTCAACCGCATCGACGAGGAACTCATCGAGGAGCACTACCGCGAAGACGAGACCGAAGCGGCCGAAGTGACGGCCGACTGATCGCGGTTCGTCACTCGTCACTTCCGGCTCTCGAATCGTCCGTTCGACGACCGTTTTTCGCTTGTTTCACCGCCTCACAGTCAGCGGTAGCTCGCTGCCGAGATGCACGGACGGAGAAACTCCGGTGAAACTAGCGGTGTCGGTCGTCTCGAGTCCCCTCGTCCCGCTCGCCGTCCCACGATGAACCAGTCTCTCGATCTTCTGGTGGACTACTCCAGTCGGTAGCCGCGCCGCTGTCGTCGTCCACGCGATCTGCGATCGTATGCTCTCGGTCGGACTCGCTCGAGTCCCGCCCTCGATTCGGGTCCGACGCGGTCGATCGCGAACCGCCGCGTCCACCGCGTTCTTTCGCGATCCGCTCGGCGTCCGCGCGGTCGACGACGGTCGTCGTCGACGTCTCGTTCTCGATCGGTACCCAGAGCGCGAGCGGGATCAGCACCGCGAACAGGAGCACGAGGACGACGAACGCGGCTGACATAGCTAGCTCTCGTCCGCTCGAGCACAAAGGATTTACCGGATGACACGAACGTCGAGATATGAAAGACGACGAACGCGGCTGTCCGAAGTGCGGCCACACGGAGACCGAAATGGACGAGATCGCGACGACCGGCTCCGGGCTGTCGAAGATGTTCGACATCCAGAACCGTCAGTTCATGGTCGTCAGCTGTACGAACTGCGGCTACTCGGAGCTGTACCGCGGGCAGTCGTCGGGGAACATGGTCGACCTCTTTCTGGGGTAAACCGCCCTCCTGTACGCCCCGTCCGACGATTGGCCCGCGAAAAACTGTAAACAGTTATCCGACTGGGGGCGCAACGTTCCCCCAAGATGGCCAAGGACGTCAAGCCCACCCGCAAGAACCTGATGGAGATCGAGGACCGCATCGAACTCTCCGAGCGGGGGCACGGCACGCTGGAAAAGAAACGGGACGGGCTGATCATGGAGTTCATGGACATCCTGGACAAGGCCCAGGACGTCCGCGGTGATCTGGCCGACGACTACGAACAGGCCCAGAAGAAGATCAACATGGCCCGCGCCATGGAGGGCGATGTCGCGGTTCGCGGGGCCGCTGCTGCGCTGCAGGAACACCCCGAGATCACTACCGAGTCCAAGAACATCATGGGCGTCGTCGTCCCGCAGATCGAATCCTCCCGCGTCTCCAAGAGCCTCGACGAGCGCGGCTACGGGATCATGGGCTCGTCGGCCCGCATCGACGAGGCCGCCGAGGCCTACGAGGATCTCCTCGAGAGCATCATCCTCGCCGCGGAAGTGGAGACGGCGATGAAGAAGATGCTCCGCGAGATCGAGACGACCAAGCGCCGCGTCAATGCGCTGGAGTTCAAGCTCCTGCCCGAACTCTACGAGAGCCAGGAGTACATCGAGCAGAAACTCGAGGAGCAGGAGCGGGAGGAGACCTTCCGCCTGAAGAAGATCAAGGAGAAGAAGGAAGCCGAGGAGAAGGAAGAACGGCGCCAGGAAGCGGAGGAAGCCGAGGCCGAGGAAGCCGAGGCGGAGCAGGACGAACTCGAGGACGTCCAGCCGGACACCGCGGCGCAGTCCCCGGCGGCCAATCAGTAACGTCCCGCTCTCGATCCCGTCCCGATTCGTCCCCACCGTCCGACCCCGTCTCCGCGTGGGTCGATTTCAGGTCCGCGACAGTTTCACTTCCACTTCCGATGGCTCGATCCTGTTCCTGTCCCGAGTGTAGTTCCGAGACGATTCGATTCTCGGTGCCCGACGAGTACCGCGAGCACGCGCCCGACGACGCGCCGGCCGTCGCGTTCTGTCCGCACTGTCTCACGCTTGCTCCCCTCGAGTCCGACGACGTCCCGGCCGATCACGACTCCGACCCCGACTTTCGCCAAGTCGGCGACGCCTTTCCCACCCGCTCGGAGCGGGCGATCCCGCTCGCGCTCGCGCTGGGGCTGTGCTCGTCGCTGGCGACGAACCGCTCGGCGATCGAGTCGCTGCTCCGCGCGGTCGAACGGGCCGGTGCGGATCCGCTCCTCGTGATCGACCGCCTTCGGGCCGATCCGTCGATCGATCCGGCGGTCGATCTCGACCGACGCCAGCACCAGCTCGAGCAACTGTTGTACTGACGCTCGTTTTCGACTCGTGGCGCGATAGAGAAGCGGTGCCGCCGGGTGACGGGCGAGGGGAGACTGGCGGCGAGACGACAGGTAGGACGGTCGGAAGCGGTTGACGGTCGACGTGAGAGTAAGAAGGCGACGCGGACGCAGAGCGGCGGCCGGCGCTACGGCTACTTCGCGGTCGGCTCGACGTTATCGTTCATCGCCTGCTTCATCTGGAGCGCGGCGCTGGCGGCCAGGCCGCGGGCGACTTCGTCGCGTTCGTCCGGATCGATGACCTCGTCCTCGGACGTATCTTCGTCGAAAGTCGGCGTAAAGCCGGCGCTGACGGCGTGACCGACCGGCGGGCGAACGGCGACGGTCACCTGCGGCCCGGTCGCGCCGGTCGAGATCCGCGAGTCGACGACGTACTCGTCGGGGAGGTACTCCCGCGTTCGGGCCGCGATCCGGGAGACGTCGCGGTGGAGCAGCCGTTTCTGTGCGCTCGAGATGTCCGGAACGTCCGCTGCGGCGCGCTGCCCTGCGGCCGTCTCCCCCGGCAACCCTGCGTACGGCGTATTTCCGTTCATGAGAAGTGTGTATGGATATCATGGTGCCGACGGATCAAAAGGGTTCGGCTTCGCACAGTCTCGAGCCGCGATCGAGGCGCCCGTCGCCCGCGGCGTCAGAGGATCGGCTCGCTCTCGCCGTAGACGGCCAGCACCAGTGCCGTCGTGTACGTTCCCGAGTCGGCCCGGCTGCTCTCGACTGCGACTCGCGGCTCGGTAAACTCCCAGTCGCGAAGCTCCTGACCCGCGGCAAGCCCCTCGCGGACGCGTCGTTCGACGTCCTCGCGGTCCATCTCGCCGGCCGTCTCGTAGAACAGCCCCGGTCCGTCGTCGACCGACTGGGACCAGGCCAGCGCCGCGCTCACCCGACCCGGTCCCGCGGAGGTGGCCCGGGCCTCGACGACGGTCAGCCGCTCCCCGGCAGGCCCGAGGTCGGGCGCGGTGCCGACGGCCTCGACGTCGACGCCGGCCGGGATCACGGAGGAGACCGAGACGAGATTGTAGTTCTCGACGCCGGCTTCCGCCAGCGCGGCGTCGTAGGAGGCCATCGCCGTGGGCGCCGAGGCGGTCCCCCAGACGACGCGGATCGTACTCGAGGTCATATCCGTGTTCGGAGACGAGCGGCGTAAGGGCTTGCGATTTGAGGGCAACTCGAGATGGGCTCGAGACGGGAAACCGAACCCGCGGCCGCGAGTAGCGGCCGAAGAACCGAGGCCGCTGCGAGCCGGGGAAGGGCAGGCTCTCACACCGAAATCAACCGCGAGCGACCGGAGGGAGCGAGCGGGCCGACGACTGACTCGAAGCGAGCGCAGCGAGCGGAGAGGAAGGAAGAGTGCTTTTCATCGAGATTTTCCCGAGGGTGCGCCGCAGGCGCACCCGCAGCGGAAAAGTTCGTTACTGGTAGAAGTAGCCCGCCGAGGAGACCACGTCGCTCGAGTCGTCGTCCTCGATCTTCTCTAAGGCGTCGACGAAGTCCTGGTGGATGACCTCGTTGCGCTCGTTGCGGATGGCGAACATGCCGGCCTCGGTGGCGAGGCTCTCGATGTCGGCCCCGGAGTAGCCCTTGGTCTCGTCGGCGAGGGCGTCGAAGTCGACCCCATCGGCGACGTTCATGTCGCGGGTGTGGATCTCGAGGATCTGCTCGCGGCCGTCGCGGTCGGGTTCGGGGACCTCGATGAGGCGGTCGAACCGACCGGGGCGCAGGATGGCGCGATCGAGCATGTCGAAGCGGTTGGTGGCGGCGATGATGCGGATTTCGCCGCGTGCCTCGAAGCCGTCCATTTCGCTGAGGAGTTGCATCATCGTCCGCTGGACCTCGGCGTCGCCGGAGGTCTTGGACTCGGAGCGGGTCGTCGCGATGGCGTCGATCTCGTCGATGAAGATGATGGCTGGCTCGCGCTCGCGGGCCATCTCGAAGAGGTCGCGGACGAGCCGCGAGCCCTCGCCGATGAACTTGCGGACGAGTTCGGAGCCGGCCATCTTGATGAAGGTGGCGTCGGTCTTGTTGGCGACGGCCTTCGCGAGCATCGTCTTCCCGGTGCCCGGCGGGCCGTACAGGAGGACCCCGCTCGGGGGTTCGATACCGACCTCGTCGAAGACTTCGGGCTCGGAGAGGGGCTGCTCGACGGCCTCGCGGACCTCGCGGACCTGCTCGTCGATGCCGCCGATGTCCTCGTAGCCGACGTCGGGCTTCGCGGTGATCTCCATCGACTGGGCGCGCGCGTCGGTCTCGGCGTCCAGCACGGTCTGGATCGCGAAGGAGTCGTTGACGGCGACGCGGTCGCCGGGTTCGACGCGGTCCGCGACGCGCGGGGAGACCTCGGTGAGGACCTCCTGGTTGTTGCCGTGTTGCTTGACGACGACCTCGTCGTCGGCCATCACGTCCTCGACGGTCGCGATGTACAGCGAGGAGCTCTTGAGCGTCTCGTTCTCGCGCTCGACGCGGTCGACTTTCTCGCGCAGTTGCTCGCGCCGCTGTTCGGCTTCGTCGAGCTGTTCGGACAGCTGTTCGTGGACGTCGACGATATCCTCGAAATGATCGCGCAGCGCCTCGAGCCGCTCGTCGTCGGGCAGATCGGGGTCGATATCGCGATGGGGTCGTTCGGGAAGAGAGGGGCTTCGAGACATCTTGACGTACACGGATAAGTCCCCGGCGATAAATGTGCCTTTGGGTCGCGGACGGATTTCGGGTTAGGGGCGTGTGCGGAGCCTGCAAATGACGGCGTCGGACTGATCCCGGGGGTGACGGAGCGGGTGGCGACTCGGCGGGCGGGCCCGGACCGTTCGCGGTTCGCGGTCTGCGGTCCGCGGTCCGCGGCTCGGACGCGTCGGACCGACCCCGTTACTCGAGCAGGGCGTCGAGTTCGTCCAGCCGGTCGCCGTAGGTCTCGAGCGCGCGGTCGATCGGCTCGGAACTGCTCATGTCGACGCCGGCGATGCGCAGCAGTTCGAGGGGGTACTCGCGGGAGCCCTGCTGGAGGAACTCGAGGTAGTCCGCGGCGGCGCGCTCGCCCTCGTCGAAGATGCGGTCCGTGATCGCGAGCGCGGCCGAGATGCCGGTCGCGTACTGGTAGACGTAGAAGGCCCGGTAGAAGTGCGGGATGCGCATCCACTCGCGCGCGATCCGGTCATCGATGGCGGCGGGTTCGTAGTACTGGGCCTTGAGTTCGCGGTAGAGTTCGTCGAGTCGGTCGGCGGTAAGCGCCTCGCCTTCCTCCTCGAGGCGGTGGGCCTCGTGTTCGAACTCGGCGAACAGCGTCTGCCGGTAGAGCGTCGAGCGCACGCGCTCGAGGAACTCGTTGAGGACGTGTTTCTTGAACTCGGGATCCTCGACGGTCTCGAGGAGGTGCTTGGTCAGCAGCGCCTCGTTGACGGTGCTGGCGACCTCGGCGACGAAAATCTCGTAGCTCGAGTAGACGAAGGGCTGTTCCTCCTTCGTCAGTTCCGAGTGCATCGAGTGGCCCAGTTCGTGGGCCAGCGTGTACATCGAGGTGATGTCGTCCTGGTAGTTCATCAGGATGAACGGCTGGGTGTCGTAGGTGCCGCCCGAGTACGCGCCGGACTGCTTGCCCTCGTTCTCGTAGACGTCGACCCAGCGCGAGTCGAGCCCCTCGGCGACGCGGGACTGGTACTCCTCACCCAGCGGTGCGAGCGAATCGACGACGTACTCCGTCGCCTGGTCGTACTCCACGTCGGGACCCTCGTCGCCGGTCAGGGGCATGTAGAGGTCCCACATCTGCAACTCGTCGACGTCCAGCGCCTCGCGCTTGAGTTCGGTGTGGTGGTGGAGCTTGTCGAGGTTATCGTGGACGGTGTCGACGAGGGTGTCGTAGACCTCGACGGGGACGTTCGGGCCGTCCAGCGCGGCCTCTCGCGCGGTGTCGTAGTTTCGGGCCCGAGCGGTCTTCACGTCCGCCTTGACGCTGTTCTTGTAGGCGGCGGCGACCGTATTTCGGACGGACTCCCACTCGTCGAAGTAGCCCTCGTAGACGCGCCGGCGGAAGTCCCGGTCGGGCCGCTTGAGCAGGTTCGTGAAGTTGCTCTGGGTGATCTCGACCGCGTCCCCCTCGGGATCCTCGACGGTCGGGAACTCCATGTCCGCGTTCGAGAGCATGTTGTACACCTCGCCCGTCGCGCCGGTGACCTCGCTCAGTTCCGCGAGGACTTCCTCGACCTCCGCGGAGCGGGTGTGAGGTTTCATCCGGAGGACGTCGTCGACGTAGTGGTCGTAGGTCTCGAGCTCCGGCTCCGCCTCGACCATCTCGTCGAACTCCTCGCGGGTGAGTTCCTGGATTTCGGGGTCGATGAAGGAGGCCGCCGACTGGGCGTCGGCCGCCAGCGACTGGGCCCGGGCGGTCAGCGCCTGGTACTGCTGGTTCGTCGTGTCCTCGTCACGGCGCATCCGAGCGTAGGCCGACACCGTCGACACCTCCCGCATGATCTCGTCGCGCAGCTGGAGCACTGCAAGCAGCGTCTCGGCGTCGTCGGTGACCTGCCCCTCGTAGGTCTGTAGCTCCTCGACGCGCTCGGCGACGGCCTCGTAGGCCGCCTCCCAGTCCTCGTCGGTCGCGTAGATGCTCTCGAGATCCCAGGTGTACTCCTCGTCGATCTCGGAGCGTTCGGGTACGGAACTCATAGCCTCCGTTTCGGAACGAAGGTGGTAAAGCGTGTCGAAGCCCCACAAACGCAACCGGTGCGCGCCGGTGGCTTTTGCCGCTCGAGGCGGTATGCGTTCGTATGGACGGGGCGGACGACACCGACGGCGATCAGGAGTCTGACCGGGACCGAGAGCCGAATGGCGATCGCGACGGCGAGACGATTGCGACGCTCGAGCGCGCGCTCGGTCGCGCGTGGATCGACGATCGAGCCTGGGAGCTGCTGACGCGATTGACCGAACTCCCCCACCGGATGGGCGGCTCCGTGGGCGAGCGCCGCGCAGCCGAAATCGTCCGCGAGACGTTTTCGGCGGCCGGGCTCGCGGACGTCCGGCTCGAGGAGTTTCCGATGCAGCGGTGGGAACGTGGCACGACGGAGTTCGCCGTTTTAGGCGGCAGTCCGACGACCGACGACGGGCAAAGCGACCAGAACGGACGATCGGACGGCGACGCGACCGACGCAGGTCGGGTCGAGCGCTCGTTCGAGGCGCTCGCGCTCCCGTACTCGCCGCCCGCTGAAGTCGAGGGGCCGCTCGTCGACGTCGGCCATGGAACGCCCGCGGAGATCGAGGACGCCGATCTGGGGGGCGCGATCGCCCTCGCGAGCACGACCACGCCGCAGGGCCAGCGGTTCGTCCACCGCATGGAGAAGTTCGGCCACGCCGTCGACGCGGGCGCCGAGGCGTTCGTGTTCGCCAACCACGTTCCCGGACAGCTCCCGCCGACGGGCGCGTTGAAGTTCAACGCCGAGGCGGCCGTCCCCGGGATCGGCGTCAGCGCCGAAACGGGCGACTGGCTCTCGGAGTACGCCGAGCGCGGCACCCGCGTCCGGGTCCGCGTCGACGCGCGGATCGAGGCCGGCTCGAGCCAGAACGTTCACGGGAAACTCGGCCCGGAAACCGAGGAAGAAATCGTCGTCGTCGCCCACTACGACGCCCACGACATCACCGAGGGCGCGCTGGACAACGGCTGCGGCATCGCGACCGTCGCCGCCGCGAGCGAGATCCTGGCCGACGTCGAGGACGACCTCGAGTGCACGGTCCGGATCGTCGGCGTCGGTTGCGAGGAGATCGGCCTGCTGGGAGCCGAGGCGCTGGCCGACCGGCTGGACCTCGAGTCGGTGCGGGCCGTTGTCAACGTCGACGGCGCGGGTCGGTTCCGCAATCTGCGGGCGCTCGCCCACGGCTCCGAGCCGCTCGCCGATCTCGCCGAGGCGGTCGCGAGCGAGGCGGGACAGCCGATCGTTCGCGAACCCGATCCGCACCCGTTCAGCGATCACTGGCCGTTCCTGCGCGCGGGCGTTCCGTCGCTGCAACTTCACAGCGAACCGTCCGAGGGACGCGAACGGGGTCGCGGCTGGGGTCACACGACCGCGGACACGCGGGACAAAGTCGATCGGCGGAACCTGCGCGAGCACGCCATGCTGACGGCGTTGCTGGTACGCGAGTTAACGCACCGGTCGGTGCCGCGAATCGACGAGGACGAATTGCGCGAGCGGCTTCGAGAACAGGAGTACGAGCCGGGGATGCGGGCTGCAGAAATTTGGCCGCCGGCGTGGGACTGAGCGCGACGTTCGGACCGCTTACGCGGGTTCGCTGTCGGCCTCGTCCGCCGCGTTCGGGGACTCGTTGCGGTCGGTCACGCCCGGCAGGTTTGGGTCGCGGTACGGGTTGCGGCCGTAGGCCGGGAGGTCGTCGTCCAGTTGCTCCTTCAGCACGCGCCGGAGCCGGTTCAGGCTCGTCGTATCGAGCCCGTACTTCGAGGCGAGCCGCTTGAACGTCTCCTCCTCGGTGATGTCGTGGGCCCGATACTGCGCGAACAGTTCCTCCATGCGGTCGGCAGACAGCGCCTGCGCGTCGATGTCGTCCAGCCCGAAGTACGACCGCCGGTCGACGTCGACCACATGGCGGATCACGACCAGCGCGACCTTCTCGATCGCGCGCTGGCTGCCGAACTCCGTCAGGTCGATCTCGTCCATGACGCCGAGCGCGAGGTCCCGTTGCCACGGCGTCACCTCGAGCGCGTTACACAGCGCCTGCGTGGTTCGCAGGCGGTCCAGCCGGTGGGCGCGCTCGCTGTAGCCCGGCGTCGCCGCGTGCTGTTCGTCGTGGAGGCGGCGGACGCTCTCGGAGAGGTCCGCGTCGGGGGACTCCGCGCGACCGATGACGGTCGCGCTGGGCGTGACGACGCCCCACTGGCGGACTGTCGAGTCGCGCTGGACGTCCGCGCGGGAGAGCGATCCGGACCCGGGGCGGGTCTCGAGGCGGCGTTCGGGGTCGGGGTCGACGCCGGTGCCGGACGCTCCGTACGACGCGTCGCCGTACTCGTCGGCGACGGCCGCGTCGCGGCCGACACCGTCTGGACCGCCCGGGCCAGGTTCGGAACCGTCGTCTCTCATCTTGGTATTCGCTCAGACAGGGAGACGGAAAAAGGCTCGCTCGTTTCCGTCCAGTATTACGAGTCTGATAATAATCGTCCGCGAGCGAGTCAGCGCCGTCGCTGATCGATCGGTGTCGCCGTCGCGAGAAGCCCTTCGTAGCTTCACCTTGTGACCAGAGGCACTTAAAGAACTGCGGAGAACGGGATCGAGTTCGGACTCGATCCGTCCGACGTCGCGGCAGCGACGAGCCGGCGGCTCGGACGGATCGGATTCCCGAGAATGCCCTTCGTATCTCTACCTTGTGTCGAGAACGACTTAAAGGGCCGCGGGGAACGGGACGGCTCGAGACGAGATGCAGAGAGACGGCCGTCGCTATCGAATTCGGAACTCGAGAAGCGACGACCTCTCGTCATAGCTCTACCTTGTGACCAGAACCACTTAAGCGAGCGACGCCGTTCGGCTCGCAATCAGCAGCACGGCCGTTGGTGCTGTCAGGAGTTGCTAGCAGCCGGCGGATACCCTCGCTTGAGCGATATCACTGCTGAGAACAGGGTACTGTAGAACGCTTCCCGTCATAGCACCACCTTGTGACCAGAGTGACTTAAAGGAGCGTCGACGATCAGCGACCGACTGTCACGTTACGACGAGTCCGATCGTCCCACCGCCGCGATTACGTCGTCGATGAACGCGTTCAGCCGCTCGCGATCGGGTCCGTCCCGCGCGTGCACTGCGGGATCGATTCGCTTCGGCGGGTGGGCGAACTCGCGTCCGACCTGATCGCCGACGCGGACGCCGCCTTCTCCCCGCCGTTTCCGCTCGAGGAGCGCCTTCGCTCGCTCGATTCGATCGGCGTCGAAGACCGCCGGCGCCTGTTCGGTCAGGAACTCCTCGAAATCGATCGCCGACAGCTCGTGCGCGCCCCGTTCGCCGGTCGCCGTCAGGTAGCGGGCGTACATCGCCGCGCGGCACACCGTGAGGTTCCGTTTGACCGTTCGCCGGGTCTGCGTTTCCTCGAATCGGTCGTCGTCGGCCGCGATCGTCCGCGTTCCGCCGTCGCTCTCGGCCGCTTCGACGAGATACCCGTTCGCGGTCCGCTCGAGGATCGGGAAGACGACGTCGTCGCTGCGGACCAGGTGATCGGAGAGGTACTTCCGGTAGTTGTTCGCGGCGATCGCCCGCCAGTCGTGGTAGCAGTCGATCGGGTTGTACGCGCGCGTGATGTACTTCGCCAGGTCGTCGGGATCGTAGGCGACGCGGTACCGAATCGGACTCCGCAGGAGCTCGATCGCGCTCTCGTTGGAGTCGGCGAGCAACTCCGCGAACTTGCGGACGTTCAGCCCCTGGAACTCGACGTCGCCAGCGCCGTCGGCGATCGTCTCGCTCGCACCCTCGAGATGTGCGTAGGTCCGGAGGTCGTCGGGGACGTAGACGAAGCCGACGTCGTAGTCGCTTGCCGGGCTCGCGGCGCCCCAGGCGTGGCTCCCGCGGGCGACCGCGAACGCGACGGTAATCTCGCGGCGCCGCTCGAGGGCGGTGAGTCGCTCGTCGATCCGCTTGCGGACGCGGTCCGGAACGGGTACCATCGGCTGATCGGGATACTGTGCTGCGGAAAGGACAGCGAGGACTGGGAGAATCTCCCTTCGTAGCTCCACCTTGTGACCAGAATCACTTAAAGGAAGACCGACTCAGTAGGATGGCCGGTGCTCGAGCGTCATCGGTAGCGACGGAGATTCGGAGACGAAAATTCGGCCGGATGCAGTCCGTCGCATCTTCCCCTTGCGAGCAGAGACACGGAAAGCGACGCGAGTTCCGGTGCGATGGGCCGTCGAACTCGAGAGTCGACACTGGAAACGAACCCTGTCTCGAGAAGCGGTGATCTCCCGTCATAGCTCCACCTTGTGACCAAAACCACTTAAAGCGGAGCGAGGTTGCTCACCGGTCCGAGACGGAGTGCGCGTTCGCCGGTCAATCGCGGTCCGCGTCCGGGCCCACGTCCAAGTTGGCACCCACCCTTTTGTCGATTCGACGCGAACGCCCGACCATGGTAACGCTGTACCAGCTCGACGGCTGTCCGTACTGCGAGGCGGTCGCCGACCGGCTCGAGGAACTCGACGTCGACTACGAGAGCGTCTGGGTCGACGCGCTCCACTCCGAGCGCGACGAGGTCAAGCGCGTCTCCGGCCAGCGGCAGGTACCGGTCATCGTCGACGAGGAGCACGGCGTCACGATGGCCGAATCCGAGCGCATTCTCGACTTCCTCGAGACGAGCTACGTCTGATTACGTCGCGTCCGATTCCGTGTCCGACGCCGACTCCGCACCCGGAGTCGGACCCCCGCCGACCGCCACCTCGAGCGCCTGCGGAGCCGCCTGTCCGAGCCTGACTCTGGCCGTCTCGGGACGACAGTTACTCGAAGACGACCGCGCCGTTCTCGTCGGGGACGGTCGCCCCGTCCTGTGCGGCGAACGCCTCGCGGAGCTCGTCGTACGTGTCCTCGAGCGCCTCGACGATGACCGTCGTGTCGCTGATGACCGGCATGAAGTTCGTGTCCCCCTCCCAGCGGGGCACGACGTGGGTGTGCAGGTGATCGTCGATCGAGCCGCCGGCGCCGTCGCCGAGGTTCAGCCCGGCGTTGAACCCGTCGGGCTCGAGCGCCGTCTCGAGCGCGTCGAAGGTGCGCTGTTTCAGTCGCGCGTGGTCGAGCAGTTGCTCGTCGTCGAGTTCGCCGTAGTCACCCGTGTGCGCCCGGGGGATGACCATCGCGTGCCCCGGGTTGTAGGGGTAGTTGTTCAGCATGACGAAGGCGTGCTCGCTGCGCGCGACGAGCAGGTTCTCCCGATCGGTCTCCTGCTCGGGCAGCTCGCAGAAGACGCAGTCCTCAACGTCGGGGTTTTGATCGTCGCGTCTGATCCACTCGATCCGCCACGGTGCGAACACCTGCTCCATACGCGGGGGCATTCGCGCCGACCCTATACTGGTTGCGCACGAGCGCGCCGTGGGGCGAGCGGTGGCAAGAACTGCCGCCGGCGGCCGCCGGTAATAGCAAATTACTACTATTTCAGGAAATTCCTGTCTGCGTTACATACGCGCTGAGAAACACACATAAACGATATCGAACTATCTCAGCGCGTTTCGTGCCGGAGCGGCCTGCTCCGGCCCGTTTCGACTCACGACTCGAAATGAAGCGGGCCTTTAAGCTAAGACTAACGCAAGTAAACCGGTAATGGCAACGACAGATGACTCATTCAATGGGATGACCGAATACTGTGATGACTGCGACCTGGAGACGCTACACGAAGTGTCCGTCCAGATCCGAACGGAGAGCCTCAAGGAGGAGAACTCGCAGTTCTCCCGCGAGCCCTACCGCGTCAGCGAGTGCCAGCGCTGTGGCAATCGCACGAGCCAGCGGATGAACAACGCCTGAGCCGGCGGCGCCGTACCGAATCAAAACCGAACTGTCGACCCTGATCTCTCTCCGCTTCAGTACTCCAGGTCGCCGCCCGCGGGGGCGCACCGGTTGGGAACCGTGACGCTGGGTTACTGGCCCTTCGTCGTTACTTCACAGCCGTCCTCGGTCACGATGATCGTGTGCTCCTTCTGACTGACGAGGTAGCCGTCGTCCTCCTGGAGCACGGGGTAGCCGTGGACGATGTCGTTGCGCTTGAGGCGGCGCAGCGCCATCTCCGGCCGGTCCGTCTCGAGCCAGCGCGTCGCGAACGGCAGCGTCCGGAACTGCTCGGTGATCTGGTCGAGCGCCTCGCGGGCCTGTCGGTTCCGGACGGTGCCCTCGTGCTCGAGCGCGAAGATCTCCTCGCTGGCGCCCTCGGTGACCTTGCCGCCGCCGTCGGTCGCAAAGGGTTCGATGGCGACGACGTCGCCGACCTCGAGGGTCGCCCCCTGCGAGACGGCGCGGTTGGGGATGTTGGGGCCGGTGTGCTGTTCCCAGTGGCCCAGCCCGTGGCCGGTGAGGTTGACGACGGGGTTGTAGCCGTAGCCGTCGATGACGTCCTCGATCTCGGCGCCGATCTCGCCGGTCTCGACGCCGGGTTCGACGACCTCGAGGGCGGCCTCCAGGGCCTGTTCGGAGGCTTCGGCCAGTTCGGGGTTCCCCGAGAGGTCGACGGTGATTGCGGTGTCGGCGAGCCAGCCGTCGACGTGGACGCCGATGTCCAGGTTGACCATCTCCTCGCCGAAGGTGGTCTCGTCGTCGATCGACGGCGTGGCGTGGGCGGCCTCCTCGTCGATCGAGATGTTGACGGGGAACGCCGGCTCGCCGCCGAGCTCGCGGATGCGCTCCTCGGCGAACTCGGCGACCTCGAGGTGGCTCGCACCGACCTCGACGCGTTCGGCCGCCTCCTGGCGAACCTGCGCGAGGATCTCGCCCGCTTCGCGGTGTTTCTCGTACTTCTCGGACTCGAGGTCCACGTCTGCGTCGGATTCGGCCATGTTCCCGGGTTGGACCGGTCGACAAAAAGAGGTTCCGCCTCCGACCGGCCGGAGAATGCCGTCGTTTGCGCCGCTAGCGTGGCGTAAACCGACCGGAACGTGACGAAACGGTCGCGACGAATTATGCCGCACGGCACCGTCCTCCCGGACGGCGCGAGAGCGCCAGTCCCCCGGGCGATCAGTTACGACGAGCGTCGTGATCGTGAATCGGACGCCTCGAGACCGCCGGTCGTCCTCGTCCTCGTCCGTCCGCAGGTGGGCCCGTTCGCGGTCTCGAGGCGGATCCGTTCGGATTCGGAGCGCGGACGATCAACGCCGGCGGTTTGCTCGCGCCGTTTGCATCGCCTCGCTGTTGTACGCCGAGCCAAGTCTCCCGTCCGCGTCGACGGCGATGACGCCGGCGCTCGAGCCGGTCAGTTCGGCGAACTCCTCGATCGCGGTTTCGGCCGCCGTCTGCGCCTCGAGGTCGCGTTCGACGTGGCCCGCGACCCGACGCGAGAGGGTGACTCGAGCGATGTCCTCGCCCGCGCCCGTCGCGCTCACGGCCGCGGCGGGCGAACAGTAGAAGCCGGCGCCGACCTGCGGGACGTCGCCGACGCGTCCGGCGAGCGCGAGCCAGCGGCCGCCGGTCGAGGTCGCCGCCGCGAGGGCGTCGCCGTCGGTCGCGACCGCGCCGACGGTGTCGTGAGCCGTCGGATCGTTGCTCGTCGGCCCTCGTCCGTCGTCCTGATCGCGGCCGTCGGGGTCCAATTCCGACCGGCCGTACCGCTCGCGGATCCACTCGAGTTCCGCCAGGGTCCCGCCGGTCGGGGGCTCGAGGGCGGCCCACTGCTCGCGCGTGCGGTCCGTCCAGAGGTCGACGCCGGTTTCGATATCGAACGCCTCGGCCAGCGAGACGGCGTGCTCGCCCGAGACGAAGCCGTGGGGCGTTTCCTCCATGACGACGCGGGCGACGCTGACCGCGCGCTCGACGCCGGGCATCGAGCAGGCCGCGCCGACCGATCGGTCGTCGGTCATGATCCCCGCGTCCGTCCGGATCTCGCCGTCGCTCTGGACGGCGCTTCCGACGCCGGCGTTGAACCGCGGCGAGGACTCGAGGACCCGTACAGCCTCCTCGACCGCCTCGACCGCCGTCGACCGCTCCGCGCCGGTTTCCGCTGCGCGCTCGAGGACCGCCGCTCTGGGTTCCGGCTCGTCGGGATTGCCGCCGGCGCCGCCGTGAACGAGTACCTGCATACGCGGTCCGACGGACGCCCGGACTAACGGTTTTCGGGGATCGTACCAAAACCCCCACACTTACGACGGCGGCTTGTGAACCGACGGCGACGATGACGCCGGTCGCCCTGCTCGTCGCGTTCTGCGCCGCCATGTCGGCGATCGCGCTCGGCCGAGCGGTGCTCGGCGAGACCCGCGATCCGATCGACGTCGGGACGGCGCTGGTCACCGTCGGGATCACGATCGGGAGCGCGCTGTGGATCGGTATCCTCGAATCCTGGCTGACGGCCGTCGAAGGAAGCGCCGTCGCGATCCTCGGGGCGACGGCGATCGGTCTCGGCGTCGCGAGGATCGTTCGGTCCTGGAACGACGCCGTCGTCGGAAGGGGACCGCGGTGCGATCGAGACAAATCTTCACGATAATAGAATACGGATGTGCGCCGTTCTACCGCCGTTCTCCGGCGATTCCCGCCGGTCTGAAATTGGGATTTTCAGTTTCAACGCACCCGTCATACAACGAATGTTTATAATGCGGTGATCCGACCTCCGACGGGATTTTCGCGCCGATACGCGCTGTCTCCCACCGTTATCGACGAATACGACCCCTGCTAATCGACGAACGACGTTTACGGACCGCGAGAGAAATGGTAGGTCTTTTACCCCCATCGGGACACCGTGCAGACGAGATGAGCTACGACAAGATCGAGGTCCCTGACGACGGGGAGAAGATCACGCTGAAAGAGGGTTCCGAGGACGAACTCGAGGTGCCCGACAACCCGATCATCCCGATCATCCACGGCGACGGGATCGGCAAGGACGTCGGCCCCGCCGCACAGGAGGTCCTCGAGGCCGCCGCGGAGGCCACCGGCCGCGAGATCAACTGGATGCGCGTCTACGCCGGCGAGTCCGCGCGCGAGAAGTACGGGGAAGACGTCAACCTCCCCGACGAGACGGTCGAAGCCATCAAGGAACACCGCGTCGCGATCAAGGGCCCGCTGACGACGCCCGTCGGCGCCGGCTTCCGCTCGCTGAACGTCGCGCTGCGCCAGACGCTCGACCTGTACGCGAACGTCCGGCCGACCTACTACCTCGAGGGCGTCCCGTCGCCGATGTCCGAGCCCGAGCAGATGGACATGGTGACCTTCCGGGAGAACACCGAGGACGTCTACGCCGGCATCGAGTGGGAGGAAGGCACCGAGGAAGTCGAGAAGGTCCGGGACTTCATCGAGAACGAGATGGGCTTCGACTCGACCATCCACGAAGGCCCCGTCGGCATCGGCATCAAGCCGATCACCGAGAAGGGCTCGAAGCGACTGGTCCGCGAGGCCATCGACTACGCCCTCGAGCACGACCGCGACAAGGTCACGCTCGTTCACAAGGGTAACATCATGAAGTTCACCGAGGGGCAGTTCTCCGAGTGGGGCATGGAGGTCGCCGACGAGGAGTACCCCGACGACGAGGTCTTCGCCGCACCCGACTCGCTGTGGGAGGAGCAGGACGACATCGACATCCCCGAGGGCGCCGTCATGGTCGAGGAGCGACTGGCCGACGCGATGCTCCAGTGGATGCAGCTGCGCACCGACGAGTTCGACGTGCTCGCCATGCCGAACCTCAACGGTGACTATCTCTCCGACGCCGCGGGCGCCCAGATCGGCGGCCTCGGCATCGCACCTGGTGGCAACTTCGGCAAGGGTCGCATGCTCGCCGAGCCCGTCCACGGCTCCGCGCCCAAGCGCGCCGGCCAGGACATGGCCAACCCGACTGCGATGATCCTCTCCGGTCGCCTGATGTTCGACTACCTCGGCTGGGACGACGCCGCCGACCTCGTACGCGACGCCGTCGAGGAGACCATCTCCTCGGGCAAGGTCACCTACGACCTCGCCCGCCAGCGCGAGGACGCCGAGAAGCTCGCGACCAGCGAGTACACGGCTGAAGTCGTCGACAACATTCAGAAGCTGTCGTAAGTCGCGCCACCGACGACCGCAGTCATCACTCTATTTCGTCTTTATCGCTCTCCCGTCTGCTGAGAGCGTTGTGCGCTCCGGCACCGCTCGAGCCGTGTCGTAACGTTCTCACGACGCGACTCCCTACCCCGTCGCGATGACCGACGTATACGTCGTCGACGACGACGAGCAACGGACGGACGCCTTCGCCGTCCGCCAAACCGTCTTCGTCGAGGAACAGGGCGTCGACGAGGACCTCGAGTACGACGAGCACGACGAACCGGACGCGGACGCGGTCCACTTCGTCGCCTACGCCGGCGGCCAGCCGGTCGGGGCCGCGCGGCTGCGTGAGTACGAGACCGACGACGGCGACGTCGTCGGCAAAGTCGAACGCGTCGCCGTCCTCGAGTCCCACCGCGAGGCCGGCGTCGGCCGCGAACTAATGGATGCTACTGAGACGGCGGCTCGAGAACGGGGATTCGGGGAGATTAAACTCCACGCTCAGACGCGAGTCGAGGGATTCTACCGTTCGCTCGGATACGAAAGTCGCGGCGAGGAGTTCGAAGAAGCCGGCATTCCACACGTCGAGATGCACAAGTCGCTCGACTGAATCGGGAACGGAACCGACCGCGCGATAGCGCAGTAGGGTCGGTCGTGAGCGTTCGACGGTGTCTTCTTCACTCCGATAGCTGCGCTCGAGCGTACTTCCCGACGAGCCCGACGATCGCCAGCGCCATCGCGGCCGCGAAGACGATCACGAACGCCGAAGCCGGCTCGGTCGCCGTCCCGAGTTCCTCGAGGACGAACTCACCGGCGAGGACGGCTGCGACGCCGAACAGCACGAGGCCGCCGAGGTTCTCGAGGAGCGAGTTCGTTTTATGCTCGGGGACGACGTCGGAATCGTTCAGCAGGTAGAGGATGACGGCCAGCGCGAACGGCGTCCCGACGAGGCCGAACGCCAGCACGAGGACGAGCACCTGCAGAAACGCGCCCTGCAGGAACGCCCCGGCGGCCGACGCGAGCGCGACGGCGACCACCGCGCCGCGGTAGCGCGGGTCCTCGACGGATCGGTCCCAGCCGAGTTTGTCGGCAAGCAGGTACGGCGGGACGATCGTGTTGCCGCCGAGCGTCGACACCGCGGCGCCCCAGAGGCCGAGCAGGAAGAGCCACATCGCGTACTCGCCGGCGACCGGCTCGAGCGCCTGAGCGGCCTGAATCTCGTCGACCGAGGCCGGATCGACGCCGGCCTCGGGGAGGATACTCGCCGCGACGAGGAAGACGGCCAGGCTGAAGACGCCGAACGCGACCAGCATCGAACTGACGACGTCGAAGGTCGCGATGTCGCGGTCGCGCTCGGTCCAACCGCGGGCGCCCATCGTGTAGCTCTGCATCGTCAGCAGCGTGATGTGGACCGCGCCGCCGAGGATGCCGGCCGCGACGGCCGCGCCGCCGAGACCCGAGCCCGGAATTTCGGGGACGAGCCCGGTCGCCGCCGCCGCCGCGGGATCGATCGGCGCAACGAGCGCCGACGCGATGAAGGCGAGGACCACCAGCGAGACGAGCACCTTGGCGCCCAGTTCGGCGATGCGATAGCCGCCGCCCGCGAGGCCGAGTGCGAGGATCACGGCCCACGCGATCCCCCAGAACCGCGGATCGGACAGCGCGGCGATTCCGATTCCCGCGCTGCCGACGATCGTCGCGCTGACGTCCGCCAGCGTCAGCATGATCGCGAGCTGGGCCAGTCCCGCCGCGAGGACGGCGTCGATCACGAGGGCCCACGCCCAGAACGAGCCGAGGTGCTCCTCGACGACCGCGACGATGCCCCGCTCGGTCAGCAGTCCCAGCCGCATCGCGAGGTACTGGCCGGTCGCGCCCAACACCGCCGAGAGGAGGACGACCCACAGCAGCGCGTAGCCGTAACTCGCCCCCGCGACGACCAGACTGGCCATCGTCGCCGGCCCGGCCGCGATCGCGCCGGCGAGCCAGGTCGGCCCCAGTCGTCTGCAAAACCGTCCGATCCGTCCGAGCGTCCATCCCTCCGTCTGCGTCTCGGTTTCCATCGCCAGTACTTGCGAACTGAGCTATATAACTGGATAGTATTTGGACGTGGTATGGGGTTGATCACAGGCCGAGTGGATTCGTCCGACTCGAGTCGAACCAGCGGTCCACCGCGATCAAACCGTTCACTGTCGGCGAGTACAACGACCGCACTCGAGCGTGCGGCCCGCGAAAAGAAGGCTGCAAGCACCGCTGTTCGCGCTCTACTCGTCCTGCCAACTCGGATTCTCTCGCGGTGGGCTGAAGATGTCGACGCCGCGGACCGGTTCGTCGCCGCGGTTCTCGGCCGCGTGGGGCTGGTCGCCCGGGATCGCGTAGGAGTCGCCCGGACCGCAGGTGAGCTCCTCGCCGTCGGTCAGGAAGGTCAGTTCACCTTCGTAGATGAAACCGGTCTGTTCGTGCGGGTGGCTGTGCTCCTCGACGGTTGCGCCCGGTTCGATCTCGAAGTGCTGGACGTTCATCGACTCGGTGCCGGCCAGCAGCGCCAGGTTGACGCCGTCAGCGGCTTCCGTCGCCTCGAGGTCGTCGAGTGAGACGCGTTCCATACCGGCTAGCAGCGACGGTCTCGGACATAGTTCCTCGGGTCCCGGTGGCGTCGGTGTCGGTCCAATCGGAAGCAGTGGGAACCACTTCCGCCGCGCGTACCGAAGGTTCAACTACCGCCCGCACCCACCTCGAGACGAGCATGTACGCCGTCGTCGGCTGTAGCGAGTGTTCGAACCTCTGGATCATCGAGGGCCGTTCGGAGACGACCCAGTGTCCCCGCTGCGGCGCCCGGAAGGCCTACGAGAAGCGCAAGAAGTTCGTCGAGACCGACGACGCGAGCCACGCCCGCGACGTGCGCGCCTCGATGCTCGCGAACCGCCAGGGCGAGGGCGACGCCTTCGCCGAACTCGACTCCTTCGACGCCCTGGAGGACGAGGTCGCCGACGGCGTCGTCGACGACGAGGAGTACCTCAAGCAGTCCGGACTGGATGTCGACGAGGTCGAAGCCGCCGGCGACCGCGATCCGCGCGGGCCGACCCGCAGCGGCAGCAAGAAGGAGATCATCCGGGACGCGCTGCGGGAACTCGAGCGGCCGACCGAAGACGAGGTAATCGAGTACGCCGGCGAGCGCGGCGTCTCGGCCGAGGACGTTCGGAAGGGCCTTGAGAAACTCGCCCGGCGCGGCGACGTGAGCGAGAGTCGGGGCCGGTACCGACTACTGTAATCCTATCACGGTAGACTCGAGAGCTGTCTGTTATTCTGCGTCGGTGGGTTGCGACCTATCAAAAAGGTAATTAGTATTAACAGCCACTGGTTTCGCGAAGGTGATGGAGATTGCATCCGGAAACTGAGACGCGCGCTTCGCGAGCGCTCGAGTCTCGTCCGCGACGGCTGACGCGGCGCAAAGCGATTGCTTTCGGCGGGACCGTCTTCGGGTCGCTGGTCGCCGGCTGTCTGGGGTTCCAAACGGACAATTCGATACCAATTCCGGAGGTGACCGTTACGCTCGATAACTGGAGCGACGAATCGCACGTCTTCCACCTGGCCATCGAAACGGCGATTGGCCTCGGGGACTGGCACTCTCGGACGGTACCGGGAGGTTCGGAGGAGCAACTGACGGTGTCTCCCTCTGAAGCCGAAGCGCACGGTCCGTTTACGCTCCACGCCGTAGTCAACGACCGCGCGAACAGCGCGAGTCCGGTCGTGGATCCCGCGGAGGAGGAGGGTGTCGAGGCGGTGTGTCCCCGTCTGGAAATTCGGTACGACGGCGAACAGTTGGCTCTAAATCAGTATATGGGTTCGATGCAGTGTTGACTCGCCGTTCTCCTGATTCTATCGCGTCATTTCCATATCACATTGCCCTCGAGACGGGTGCAGTATCGAAGTCGCTACCGCCCGAGATCCTCGTGTGCGCTCGCCAGATGTCGCGACGAGAGCGCCGCGAGCAAGGAGAGTTCGCCGGCCAGCGCGCCGACCGCGATGATCTCGGCCAGCGCGTCGGCGTTCGAGCCCGGCGGATCGCCGCCGCCCCGCAGGCCGAGGATGTCCAGCGCCTCGGCCTGCGTCGGCAGTTTGGTGCCGCCGCCGACGGTGCCGACCTCGAGGGAGGCCAGCGAGACGCTGGCGTAGAGGTCTGCGGGGCCGTCGCCGTCTGAGTCGCGCGTGTCCATCGTCGTGATCGCGTTCGCGCCCTCGACGACCTGGGCCTCGTCCTGACCGGTCGCGAGGAAGGCCGCGGCGACGACGTTGGCGGCGTGGGCGTTGAAACCGAGGCTGCCGGCCTTGGCGCTGCCTGTGAGGTTCTTCCGGGTGTTTGCCTCGACGATGGCCTCGGCGGTCGTGTGCAGGCGCTCCTCGACGAGTTCGCCGGGGATGACGACGTCGGCCGTCACGGAGCGACCGCGGCCCTCGACGGCGTTGACCGCGGCGGGTTTCTTGTCCGAGCAGAGGTTTCCGGAGAGCGCGACGAGGTCGGCCGGCGTCTCGTTCTCGACGACCTCGCAGGCCTCGCCGGTCGCGATCGTGGCCATGTTCATCCCCATCGCGTCCTTGGTGTCGTAGGCGAACCGCAGGTAGACCGAGTCGCCGACGACGTAGGGTTCGACGTCGATCAGTTCGCCGTGGCTCGTCGTGGACTCGGCGGCCTCGCGCAGCGCCTCGACGTTGTCATCGACCCACTCGACCGTCTCGGCGGCCTCGGCGACGCCCTCGACCCGGAAGACCGGGGCGCGGGTCATGCCGTTTTTCGTCACCCGCGCGTCGGCGCCGCCCGCAGAGCGGATCACCGAGAGTCCGCGATTGACCGAGGCCAACAGCGCGCCTTCGGTCGTCGCGAGCGGGAGGTAGTGCTCGCCGTCGGCTGCACCCCCCTCGATGGGGACGGGACCGACGACGCCCATTGGCACCTGCGCCGCGCCGATCATGTTCTCGATGTTCGGGTCGGCCCGCTCGGCGTCGAACGTGTAATCGCCGACCGCCTCGAGGTCGGCGTCCGTCTCCCGCTCGACGAGCCGCCGGCGCGCTTCGGCCGCGACGTCGTAGTCGGCGTGCTCCTCGAGTTCGTGGATGCGGAGGTCGCCGTCCTGCACCCGGTCGGCGAGGGTTGACGGGTCCGGATCGGTGTCCGAATCGCTAGTCATGAGTCAGAGGAGCGGCCGCCCGGTCCTAAGGATTGCTGATTTCAGCGTTGGGTCGACGCGGTGATACTGCTTGGGCGCCGGTCCCGCTCACGGCGCAGTATCCGCCATACTCGAGCGGTATCCCTCTAGCACTTCGTAACAGAACAGGCCTACGACTGCAGCGATGCCGATCGCGCCGAGCAGTGTGTACTGGAGCATCTCGAGGTCGGCGAACGCGGTCGTCCACGACCAGTGGACGTCAGCGCTACCGACGCTTACGAGTGCGAACACGCCGCAGAAGGCGACGGCGAACCGCACTCGCGTCCGCGGTGACACATCCCCGTCGCCGGCGGCCGCGAGGTACAACTGCGGGAGGACGACCGGCAGTCCGTAGACGACGAGAAACGTGACGAGCGGGTTGTTGCTGACTGGGACTCCGATCGCGTTCTCGAGGACGAGCAGTCCGACGACCGCGAGCACGAAGAGGACGAACGAACCGGCGATGACGCGGTTCTCGCAGGAGACCATACGAACGAATCGGGGCGCGGAACTATCAACGTTGCTTTTTGTCTACCGATAGACACGTACCTCTTGATTCTCGTGCTACCGCGAGCGAACGGCCGCCTTCACAACCGTTTTGCGCCTCGCACGCGCGCTTGCAAGCATGACCGAGGCCGCTGACCGCCTGTTTACGAACGCGGAGATCCACTCGCTGACGGAGCCCGATACCGTCTACGAAGCGATGGCCGTCCGCGACGGCGAAATCGTCCGCCTCGCGGACGCCTACGAAGTCGAGTTCCTCGCGGGCGTCGAGACCGAGGTGATCGACTGCGGCGGACGGGTCGTCCTCCCCGGATTCATCGACGCCCACACGCATATGGAACAACTTGGCCAGCATCTGGTCCACGCGGACCTCTCGCAGGCCGACGGCGTCGACGAGTGTCTCGAGTTGCTCGCCGCGGAGGCGGAGCGCACCGCCGACGACTCGGCCACCGACTGGATCCTCGGCTTCGGCTACGACGAAAGCGAGTGGGGCGACCGCTCGAGCCGGCTCACCCGCGCCGACCTCGACGCGGTCAGCGAGGAGCGGCCGGTCGCCGCCCTGCGGGTCGACCTGCACACCGCCTCCTTGAATTCGGTCGCCCTCGAGCGACTCGCGGACGACCTGCCGGAGTCGGACCTCCACTACGAGGACGGCGAGCCGACCGGCGTCGCCGTCGAGGACGCCGCCGAAGCCGTCCGCCGAGAGCTGACGGCCGATCGCGAGGCGATGCGCGAGGTGCTTACGGCGGCGACTGAACGCGCGGTGGAACTCGGGGTCACCGGCGTCCACGATAAGGTCCGCAATTCCAAGGCGCCCCGCGTCTACCGCGAACTGGCCGCCGACGGCGACCTCCCGCTACGCGTGCGGATCGACTACTGGAGCGACCACCTCGAGAACTTGGTCGATGTCGGACTGACCACCAACGCCGGCGGCGACCTGGTGCAGACGGGGGCGATCAAGTCCTTCTCGGACGGCAGCCTGGGGAGCCAGACGGCGAAGCTCCGGGAGCCGTACGCGGACGCCGACGACGGAGCGGAGCGCGGCCAGTGGGTCGTCGACCCCGACGACCTCGCCGCCCTCGTCGAGCGCGCCGACGAGGAGGACTTCCAGCTCACCGTCCACGCCATCGGCGACGAGGCCATCGAGGAGACGCTGACGCGACTTGAGGAGACCGCCGATCCCGCCGGAAGCCGCCACCGGATCGAGCACGCCGAACTCGCGACCGACGAGCAGTTCGAGCGCATGGCCGAGGCAGGCATCGTCGCCTCCATGCAGCCGAATTTCCACCGCTGGGCGGACGACGGCGGTCTCTACGATCAGCGACTCGGGGAGGAGCGGCGCAAGCGGACGAATCGCTTCCGACGCGCGTTCGAGGCGGGTGCTCCCCTCGCGTTCGGCTCGGACTGCATGCCGCTGGATCCCCTGCTTGGCGTCCACCACGCGGTCAACGCGCCGACCGAGGCTCAGCGGCTGTCCGTCACCGAGGCGCTGCGCGCGTACACGCGCGGCGCCGCCTACGCCGGCTTCGACGAGGACCGGGTCGGTACCCTCGAGGTCGGCAAGCGGGCGGATCTGGTCGTGCTCGAGGAATCGCCGTGGGAGCACGCCGACCGAATCGACGAGATCGACGTGGCGATGACCGTCGTCGACGGGGAGCCGGTCTTCGACGGTCGCGACGGGTAGCGGGTCCCGCGGCGTGGCGGGGCGAGTTCTCCAGTCGAGAGCGTGAGCGCCAGAACCGAGTAGACCGTTCGGTGTCAGAACCGGTACCAAGCCTCATTGCCCCCGGCGGACAACCTCGAGGTATGAGCGCCTCGCGCGTCATCGCCGAACTCACGCTCGCCCATCCGGAGCTCGTGCTCGCGCCGACGATCGAGGCCGTGCCCGAGGTGACCGCCGAACTCGAGTACCAGACGATCGCCGGGCCGGGCGAGTACTACCTCTTCTTCGAAGTCCACGGGGGCGATTTCGATCGCTTCGACCGGGCGCTTGCCGACGATCCGACGGTGTCGGAGCCGTCGATCATCATCGACGGCGGTGACTTCCGCGTGTACCGGATGCGCCTGACGTCGAGGGAGCGACTCGTCTTGCCCCGCGCCGCCGAACTCGGCATGCGCGTCCTCCGCGCGGAGAGCGCCCCCGGCGGCTGGGCGGCGACGCTCGAGGTGCCCGATCTCGACGACTTGCGTGCGTTTCGAGATCACTGCCGGGCGAAGGACGTCGACGTTATCGTCGACCGGCTCTATCACGCCGACGATACCGGCCCGAAATCGGGCGGCGCCTACGGGCTGACGCCGGTTCAGGGGGAAACCCTCGCGGCCGCGTACGACGCCGGCTACTTCAACGAACCGCGGGACGCCTCGATCGACGACCTCGCGGAACGGCTCGACGTCTCGTCGTCCGCGGTCAGCAGCCGACTCCGCCGGGGGATGCGCGTACTCATCGAAAATACGCTCCGCCGGTGACGCCGGTTCGCCGGCGATCGCCGCGGGTTTCGGGACGGGGTCGGCACATAAAGCCGGGCATATGCCGCACGCCGATTCAATCGTTCGACGCGCGTACACTTCTCATGCGCTCCGTCCTCGCCGATCGGTCACCCGTCCATCGCACGCACTTCGATCCGTCCGCGCCCGACCAGCTGCTGGACGCCGTCGTCACCGCGGTCGCGACCGTCGCCGACCGCGACCCCGCCTCGATTCCGCCGCTGGCCGAAACGGCCGATTTCGGCGCGCTCGGGGCGCTGATCGACCACGCACGGCGAACCGGGTCTCCGATCGAGGCGACCGCCATCGTCGAAGGACTAGACGTTCGGGTGCGCTCCGACGGTCGAATTCTGGTGTACGATCGTCCGGGGGAGGATGCCGTCGCGGCGCCCGCGTTGCCGCAGTCGTCACCGTCCGGGTCCGAAGCGGCGTGCGAGTCGGGGTCCAACACCGACGCCGACGCCGACACCGAAAGCGACTGAGGGCGCTCCCGTCACGTCGGCCGCTTCCGCTTGCGCATTCCGGTAGAGCGGCTTTCCCGGGTGCCGTCCTCAGTGTCGAGCGTCACCGATCTACTATGGCGTCCGATACGAGCTACACCGACTTCGTGGGCGAGGTACAGCACCGAATCGAGGCCGGCAGGCAGGCCGAAGCCGTCCGCACGACCCGGGCCGTCCTCGAGACGCTCGGCGAACGCATCGAGGAGGGCGCCGCGACGGACGTCGCGAGCCCGCTGCCGATGGAGATCGACCGGTACCTGCTCGAGGTCGATCACGGCCAGCAGTTCGACTTCGACGAGTTCGTCACGCGGGTCCACGAGCGGTTGAACTACGAGGATCTGGACCTCGAGACGGGGTACGGTCAGCCCTCGGGCGTCGACGAGTCCGATGCGGTGTACCGGGCCAAGGCGGTCGTCGCGCTGCTGAGCGAGCAGGTGCCCGGCGACGAGATGGCAAACGTCGAGGATCAACTGCCCGGGGAGTACGGGGAGCTGTTCGAACTCGTCGACGCCGAGACGACGCCCTGGGAGCAGCAGGGATAGCGGGTCGCGCGCGACGGCGGCGTCGACCTCGAGCAGCGCCCTCGTTTCTGATTCCGTCCCGATCCGTTACCGTTCTCGGCTCCCGCTGCCACGGCGCGGAGCGCGATCCGACGCTCCGTGCAAACACTCGATGTCGTCACCCGCGCCGGTCGTCACGGTCCCGCCGTCGCAGCCGAACCCCTCGTAGCGAGCCGCGGCCACGACGGCGCCGGTCGCGTCCCTGACGCGGACGGTTCCGTTCGGCTCCAGGGCGGTTCCGGCCGCACCACCCTTGGTTCCGCCGCCCGCGTACCGGAGGTAGACCGGCGGACTCGACAGGAGGGTCGAATCGTCCCCGCCGCCGCGGACGACCGCGAGTTGCGCACCGGCCTCGAGCGTCAGGTCCGTAATCCGGTACCGCCGATCGGCGGGGTACTCGAGGACGTATCCCGAGACGTTCCGGGGTTCGTCGGCGTCGTTCTCGAGGACGACGTACGGGCCGTCGATGAACTCGCGATCCGCGTCGGCCGCGTAGACGCCGGCGACGCGAAGGCCGCCGTCGGTCCCGGCCGACTGGTTCCGGCTCCTGACCGTCTCGAGGCAGCCACAGAGGCCGACGGCGACCCCGGAGGCGCTCGCCGCGAGGAGTTCGCGTCGGTTCACGGGTAGTTCTCGTTGGGTCAGACTAAAGCCCTGGTCCAAGGTTAAATTGCGATTTCAACTGATCACTCGAGGGCGACCCGCCGTCTCGTCTCGGCCGACTCGTAGGCGGCTTCGATCGCGCGCAGATCTGCGAGGCCGTCGACACCGTCCGGTTCCGGCTCGGTGTCCGTGAGCACGCAGTAGCCGAAGTAGTCGAACTCCTCGCGGACCTCGTCGACCGGCGGCCCGGTGTACTCCGTTCGCATCTCGCCGCTCTCGACGACGATGTCCTGTGGAACGACGCCGCCAAACGGCGACGAGATCGCGATCTTCCCGTCGGTGCCGACCAGCTCGAGCTGGCTGCTGGCGTGGGCGTCGAAACTCGCCGTACACGAGGCCGTCGCCCCCGTCGGGAACTCCAGTTGGAAGGCGACGTGTTCGTCGACGTCCGCGAACGGGCCGCCGCTCGAGTGGGTCGTCGCGTAGGCGGCCGTCGGATCGCACTCGAGGATGTATCGCGTGGTGTTCAGCGGGTAGACGCCGAGGTCGACCAGCGCCCCGCCGCCGGCGAGGTCGGGGTCGAGCCGCCACGTGTCGGGGCCGGCGTGGTCCAACAGCGGATGCGCGAATCCGCCGTGGACCTGCACGACGTCGCCGATGACGCCGTCGCGGACGCACTCGCGGGTCCGGCGGACCACCGGCTCCGTCTGGAGTCGGTAGGCCGTCATCAGCGTCACGCCCTCGTCCCGGCAGGCGTCGACGATCTCCTCGGCGCGGTCGACCGTCGTCTCGAGGGGTTTCTCGCAGATGACGTGTTTCCCGTGCTCGGCGGCGGCGATCGCGTACTCGCCGTGGGTCGCGTTCGGCGTCGCGACGTAGACTGCGTCGTACGTCTCCGCGTGATCGCCGGTTCGAAACGCGTCGTAATCGATGACGTGTTCGACGTCGAACCGCTCGGCGAGCGTCCGCGCTCGGTCCGGCGATCCCGTGACCAGCGCCGTCGTCTCGCAGTACCGGCCGTCGGCGATGCCGGGGATCGCGCGGTTGCGAGCGAAGCCGCCGATTCCGACGACGGCGAGCCGAACCGTGCCGTCGACGTCTTTCTGCTCCCAGTCGCGGCGCGTGAAGTGATCGAACGCGTCCTCGAGTCCCATACCCCCGCTAGGAACTGGATCGAAAAGACGCCAATCCACGACGGCCGGACAATCCGGCTCGAGAACCTATCTCTCGGCGCGAAAGACGACATTCTACGCTTCGGTACCGAAACTAGCCGGTGGTAATCTCCCGGAATCGGGTATCGAAGGAAAAAATTATTCAATAGTGGCCTGTGAGGTGAGAGTACCCACAGGTGTCGCACGATGGTCACAATGGAAACGACGGAACTGGAGACCGATCTGAGTCTGTTCAAATACGACAACCTCGAGCAGTTACCGCCCCGCTATCGCGAGCTCGAGGAGGACGAGCGAACGGACCGTATCGAAGCGGCGCTCGAGGAGTTGGGCGACGACGTCGTCGTGCTGGGACATAACTACCAGCGCCGGGAGATCGTCGAGCACGCCGATTTCGTCGGCGACTCCTACCAGCTCTCGAAGCAGGCCGCCGAGGCCGACGCCGAGTACGTGGTCTTCGGCGGCGTGACGTTCATGGCCGAGAGCGCCGACATCATCACGGACGACGACCAGACGGTGATCCTCCCGTCGATGGAGGCGTCGTGTCCGATGGCCGGGATGGCCGAAGCCCTGCAGGTCGACAGCGCGTGGGCCGAGATCACCGCGGCCGCACCCGACGCCGACATCGTCCCGATCACCTACATGAACTCCTACGCCGACCTGAAGGCCTTCTGTGCGAGTCAGGGCGGACTCGTCTGCACGTCCTCGAACGCACACAAGGCCTTCGAGTACGCCTTCGAGAAGGGCGACAAAGTCCTCTTTCTGCCCGACAAGCACCTCGGGGAGAACACCGCGCACCGACTCGGTATGGAGGACGAAATCGCCGAGTGGGACCCGTGGGATCCCGAGGGGAAAGACGCCGAGGAAGTCGCCGAGAGCGACATCATCCTCTGGGACGGCTACTGCCAGGTCCACGAGCGCTTCCGCGAGGATCACATCGAACAGATCCGCGAGGACCACCCCGACGCGAACGTCGTCGTCCACCCCGAGTGCCGCCGCGAGGTCGTCGAAGCCGCCGACGTCGTCGGCTCGACCAGCACCATCTGCGAGACCGTCGAAACCGCTGCTCCCGGCGAAACGTGGGCCATCGGCACCGAGATCCACCTCACCAACCACCTCCAGCGCTGGCACCCCGAGGTCGAGGTGCTGCCGCTCTGCGGCGAGGCTTGCATGGACTGCAACGCCATGCGCCAGATCGATCCCAACTACCTCGCGTGGGTGCTCGAGGAGCTCGTCGAGGGCCGGGAACGCAACGTGATCGAGGTCGCCCCCGAGGAGAAGGAACTGGCCGAAGTGGCGCTCGATCGAATGCTCGAGATCTAACGACACCGGAGATCGATGACTGATACTATTCAAACTCGCGAACCCGAAACGACGGACGTCCTCGTCGTCGGCAGCGGCATCGCCGGCTGCGCGGCCGCGCTCGCCGCCGCTCGTGAGGGTGCCGACGTACTACTCCTGACCAAGGCCGAACGCCCCGACGACGCCAGCACCGACTGGGCACAGGGCGGCATCTCGACGACGCGGGGCGACCCCGAATCGCTCAAGCGGGACATCATCGCGGCCAGCGACGGCACCGCCGACCCCGAGGCAGTTGACGTGCTCGTCGACCACGCCGACGATGCGGTCGAGGACGTCCTCATCGATACGCTGGGAATCGATTTTGACGAGGCCGAGGGCGACGACGAGTTCGACTACGCCCGCGAGGCCGCCCACTCCGAAAAGCGCATCCTCCACGTCGACGCCTCGACGGGCTCGCACATCCTGCGGCCGTTCCTCAACTACGTCGACGACCACGTGCGCATCGCGGTCCGGCAGGACACCGCGGCGCTCGAGCTCATCACCCACGAGGGACGGGTCCACGGCGTCGTCAGCGACGAGGAGCCCGACGGCCACCCGATCTACGCCGGCGCGACGGTACTGGCGACCGGCGGCATCGGTGCCCTTTACTCGCGGTCGACCAACCCCGACGACGCGACCGGCGACGGGATCGCGATGGCCGCGCTTGCAGGGGCCGACGTGGCGGACATGGAGTACGTGCAGTTCCACCCGACCGCTTACGTGGGGGACGATCCGTTCCTGCTCTCGGAAGCCCTGCGCGGCGAGGGCGCCGTCCTCCGAAATGCTGCGGGCGAACGGTTCATGCCCGACTACCACCCCGACGCCGAACTCGCGCCCCGCG
Source organism: Halopiger thermotolerans (assembly GCF_054654555.1). NCBI lineage: Archaea > Methanobacteriati > Methanobacteriota > Halobacteria > Halobacteriales > Natrialbaceae > Halopiger > Halopiger thermotolerans. Next base: position 420,437 of record NZ_BAAIEU010000002.1, read on the forward strand.
ACGTCGTCGCCCGCGCGGTCGCGACCGAACGCGCGGAAACCGGCGAGGTCGTGCTGGACGTCAGCCCCCTCGCATTCGAGACCGACTTCCCCGACCTCGCGGAGAAGTGCCGCGAGCGCGGCCTCGAGGGCGACGAGATTCCGGTCGCGCCCTGCGAGCACTTCTGCTGCGGCGGAATCGATGTCGATGACCGCGGCCGCGCGACGCTCGACCGGCTCTACGCCGTCGGCGAGTGCGCCCGGACCGGCGTCCACGGCGCGAACCGGCTAGCGAGCACGAGCCTGCTCGAGGGGCTCGTCTGGGGGCTGCGAGCGGGCGAGGATGCGGCCGCCGCAGACGCCGCGCCTAAGGTCGTCGAAGCGCCCGACCTCCTCAACCGCGATCCCGACCTCCCCGAGCGGTTCGCCGCCGAGAAGTTCACCCGCCTGCAGGCGACGATGGACGAGTACCTCGGCCTCGAGCGCGATCCGGACGAGATCGCCCGCGCGAGCGGCGTCCTCCGGCGGCTCAAGGGCGAGGTCGACGCGTACATCCGGACGCGGACGTCGCGGGACCTCTACGAACTCCGAAACGCCAGCGTCGTCGCACTGCTGATCGCCCGGGCCGCGAGCGAGAACACCGAGTCGCGGGGGTGTCACTACGTCGTCGACGATGGCGATGAGCCGACCGCGGAGCAGCCGGCGGACGACTAACCTGCCATGATTACGGACGCACAGATCGACCGCTGGCTCCGCGAGGACGTCGGCCACCACGACGTCACGAACGAGCTCCCCGGCGAAACCGACGGGCGGCTCGTCGCGAAAGAATCCGGCGTCGTCGCCGGTCTCGAGGCCGCGGCGGCCGTCTTCGACTATCTCGGCGTCCATGTGGTCGACCGCCTCGAGGACGGCACGCGAGTCGATGTGGGTGACGAGCTACTCGCGGTCGAGGGCGCCGCCCGCGACGTGCTGCGGGGCGAACGGGTCGCCGTCAACCTCGCGGGCCACGCCGCCGGAATCGCGACGCGGACCCGACGGGCGGTCGAGGCCGCTCGCGCGGAGTCCGACGATGTCCGCATCGCCGCGACCCGGAAGACCACGCCCGGTCTGCGGGGCATAGAGAAGCGCGCGGTCGTCGCCGGCGGCGGCGACACTCATCGGCTCGACCTCTCGCACATGGCGATGGTCAAGGACAACCACGTCGCCGAGATGGGCCTCGAGGACGCGATCGACCACTTCCGGGACCGGACGTCGTTCGCGACGAAGATCGACGTCGAGGTGGAGTCGGTCGCGGACGCGCCGCGGGCCGCGGCGGCGGGCGCCGACATCGTCCTGCTGGACAACATGACGCCCGCGGAGACGCGCGAGGCCGTCGACGCCCTCGCCGAGTACGAGGGCGTGCTCGCGGAGGCCAGCGGCGGCATTACGCTCGAGACGGTCGCCGACTACGCCGCGACGGGCGTCGACGTCGTCTCGATGGGATCGCTGACCCACTCGGCGCCGGCGCTGGATCTGTCGTTTCGGACCGGCGAGTAGCGACGGTAAATCCCGAGCGGCGTCGAACGCGAACGCCGACCGCCGAACGGCGACCGCTGACGACGCCGGCGACCAAGCGACCTTTTCCGCTCGAGCGCGCACCTCCGGATACCCGTGACGGCACCGATTCGCACCTGCCCGACGCACGGACCGTTTTCCGCCGACGACGGCGACGGCTGTCCCGCCTGCGGCGACGCCGGATCCGTCCTGCTCTCGAGCGAGCGCCGCCGGCGATTCTCGAAGTTCATGAGCGGCGCGCTCCGGCACTTCCCGGACGACGCGGGCATCGACCTCGACGAGCGCGGCTGGACCGCCTACGAGGACCTCGTCGCGGCGGTCGAGCGCAAGTACGACTGGGCCGACGAACGGCACGTCGCGGCGGTGATCGCGACGGATCCGAAGGGGCGGTTCGAGCGGACCGGCAGCGACGACGGGACCGGCGCAGGCGCGGGTGATTCGGACCGCGTCCGTGCCGCCTACGGTCACTCCGTCGACGTCGACCTCGAGCCGACCGACGCGCCGGTACCTGACGCCCTCTACCACGGCACCGCGCCCGAGAACCTCGAGTCGATCCGCGCGGCGGGGCTCAAACCGATGTCGCGCCAGCAGGTCCACCTCTCGGAGAGCCGCGAGGCGGCCCGGCGAGTCGGACGGCGCCACGCCGCCGACCCGGTCGTGTTAGTCGTCGACGCCGCGGCGATGGTCGCAGACGGCCATCGGATCACCAAACGCGGCAACGAAACGTACACGACCGACGCGGTGCCGCCCGAATACCTCGAGGTCCCCGCGGACGCGAGCGGACGCTGAGGACTCGAAACCCGGCGAGCGAGTGCCTCCCCTCCCTTCGACCGTTGCGACGGGACATGCGTCGACCCGCCGACGCCGCGCGATATTTCCGCGCCGAAGTAATAGGTAGATATAAATTACATCTCGTTTACAAGTGGCGTATGGGATCGACGCAGGAAACCGGGACGGACTCGTTCGAGGACAGCCCCGTAACGCCGACGCGAATCGCCGCGGCGGCGGCCGTGATGGACGTCGTCGTCTTCGCGACGGTCGGGTACCTCGCGCTGGACGACATCGCGATCGGCGGGATCGCCGGCCTTCTGGTCGGGGCCGGCGTCTTCTGTTTCCTCCCGCTGTTCATGCACGTCGACGAAGACGGGGCGCTCGAGGAGCTGGCGCCGGTCGACGACGGCGCGCCGCTCCGGGCGTTTCACCGCCTCGCCGCCGGCTTCGGCCTCTCGAGTGCAGGGATCGTGTTGCTCGCGACCGGCTTCGCCGAGGTCGGACTCGCCGTCGGCCTGCCGGCGGCGCTGGCCGCGGCCGCCGCCGTCTACCTCGTCGGCGGATTCGCCCTGCCGAACGCACAGGTACCGTGACGCTCGAGGGCGCCTCGCCGTCCGTTTCCGCGAGTTCGAATCGACTCGAGGGCGCTGCCAGGAATGAGGTCGCCTATCACTCTCGAGAACGCGGTCGCCGCTGACGATTCGTTTGCGGGACATGCGAGGGGTGGGATTTGAACAACGCGAAGACGGTCAGAACGTTCGCGTTCGCTCACGTCCGGACTGCGACTCCTCTCGTTCAAATCCCGCGTCTCGTATACGCGACTCTCACGGTCGTTCGAGTCGGTATGCGAGGGTTGGGATTTGAACCCAAGGACCCCTACGGGAGCGGGTCTTAAGCCCACCGCCGTTGGCCTGCTTGGCTACCCTCGCGCAGAACGCAGTCGGGCGTTGACGCCGGGTCGGGATGTGCGTTTCGGTGTGTCTCGAGCGAGTCGATCGTCGCGCCCCCGTCCTACCAGTCGACGCTCAGCGTGCCGTCCCCGTGAGGATCCGGCGCGATCTCCTCGTCCGTCCGCCGGTCGACGACGTGAATGCAGCCGTCGTCCTTCTTGGCCGGGCAGACCTCCGCCGCGCGGACGTTGTGCGCGAGGTCCTCCTCCCCGATGAAGTACTCCTTCGGCTGGGCCATTCCGGAGGCGATCGACATCTCCCAGTTGTCGCTGACCTCGGCACACTTGCCCGCGCCGAAGCACTTGTTGGCCTCGAAGATGATCTTGTAGGGCTTCTCCTCGACCGGCGGTGCGTCCGACGAGCCGACGTCGCTGGCGCGCTGGATTCCCCGCTCGCTGTCGTCGGTCATTATCCGTCCGTTCGAGCGCGCGGCCTTTCGCGTTACGGTCGGGGCGAACGTCGCGTCCCTGCGGCGACGCTCGAGCGCGCCAGGGCCCACACTACGACGTCGCGACGGCCGCCTCGAGGTCGTCGCTCCCCTTCGGGCGCGGCAGGTCGTAGGTGACGCCGGTCAGCTCCTCGGAGACGGCCCACAGCCGCCGGGCGGTCGCCTCGTTGTAGGAGCGGTCCGAGGAGGCCTGCCGCTCGGGCGTCCCGTGCATGTTCATGAGGCCGCCCGGGCCGTAGTACGCGCCGCCCTCGGCCTCGGGCGACGTCGCGGCGTACAGCGTCGGCAGGGCGCCCATCGCCGCCGACTGGGCGAACAGCGCGTTCATGAGCCGCATCGTCGCTTCGCGGACCCGATCGCCGCGCTGCTCGGGGCCGCGGGTCTGCAACTGCGTGTCCGCGTAGCCCGGATGCACCGCGATGCTCTTGGCGGCGACGTCGCCCGTGAGGAAGCGCCGCTCGAGTTCGTACGCGAACAGGACGTTGGCCAGCTTCGACTGCGCGTAGGCGTCCCACTCGTCGTAGGTCCGGTCGCCCTGCAGGTCCTCGAAGTCGATCTCGCCGCGCTCGTGGACGCCGCTCGAGACGGTCACGACGCGGGCGTCGCCGTCGGCATCACCGCCCTCGCTCCCGGTCGCCAACTGCTCGAGCACGAGTCCGGTGAGCGCGAAGTGACCGAGGTGGTTGACGCCGAACTGCGTCTCGAACCCGTCCGCGGTCTCGCTACGCGGAATCGCCATGACCCCGGCGTTGTTGATCAGCACGTCGATCGTCACGTCCTCGTCTTTCAGCCGATCCGCGAACGCGTGCACCGACTCGAGATCCGCGAGATCCAGCTCCTCGACGCGGAGGTCGGCGTCGGGAACGTCGTCGCGGACGTCCGCCGCCGCGTCTTCGCCGCGCTCGACGCTCCGGCAGGCCATGACGACGCGGCCGCCGTTGCGCGCGAGTTCGCGGGTCGCCTCGAGGCCGATGCCGCTGTTCGCGCCGGTGACGACGAAGGTGCGTCCGCTCTGATCGGGGATGTCGTCGGCAGTCCAGCCCATACGTCCAGTACGACCCGGCTCGAGTAAACTGATGGGGTAGCTCGAGTCGTTACCGGTGTTCGCGCGACGCGGGGAGCGTGAAGGAGAACGTCGACCCCTCGCCGGGTTCAGAGTCGACCCAGATCTCGCCGCCGTGGCGCTCGACGATCCGTTCGCACAGCGCCAGCCCGATCCCGGTCCCGTCGTACTCGGCGCGACTGTGGAGCCGGTCGAAGATCGTGAACACGCGGTCCTGATCGTCGGGGTCGATACCGATCCCCCGGTCTTCGACCGAAATAACCCACTCGTTGCCCCGTCGGTCGGCCGCGATCCGAATTTGGGGCGGCTCGTCGCCGCTGTAGGTGATGGCGTTCGACAGCAGGTTCTGGAACACCTGCCGCAGCTGACTAGCGTCGGCCTCGAGCTGCGGCAGGTCCTCGACCGCGATCTCGGCGTCGCTCTCCTCGATGCTGAACTGCAGATCGGCGAGCACCTCCTCGACGACCGCGTTCAGGTCCGTCGGCTCGAACGAATCGCCCCGCGTCTCGACCCGCGAGTACTCGAGCAGACCGTCGATCATCTCGCGCATCCGCTCGGCGCCGTCGACGGCGAACTCGAGAAACTCCTGGCCGTCCTCGTCGAAGGCGTCGGCGTACCGCTTCTCGAGCAGTTGCAGGTAGCTCGTCACCATCCGCAGCGGCTCCTGTAAGTCGTGGGAGGCGGCGTAGGCGAACCGCTCGAGGCGCTCGTTGGACTGCTCGAGCTTGCGCTGGTACTCCCGCCGTTCGGTGACGTCCTGAGCCATGATCATCCCGGCGAAGATTTCGTCCTCCTCGTTTCGGACGGGCAGCGTGTGGGCCCAGACGTCTCGCCCGTGGGCCTGGTACTCGAAGGTGTTCGATTCGCCCTCGAGGGCGGCCCGGAAGTACGGCTCGATCTCCGCGACGAGGTCGTCGGAAAACCGCTCCTGAAGGGTCGATCCGGTGACGTCCGACTCCTCGACGCCGAGTTGGTCGAACGCTTCGCCGCCGGCGACGAGGTACTCGAGGTTCTCGTCGTACAGCCCGACCGCGCCGTCGGGGAAGTTCTCGACGAGCGTCCGGTAGCGGCGCTCGGACTCCTCGAGTTGGCGCTCTCGTTCCTTCCGCTCGCTGATGTCGCGGGCGATACCGACCCGGTACCAGTCGCCGTCGTCCTCGGGGAGCATCGCGAAGTTCGCCTCGACCGGGATCGTGTCGCCGTCGGCGGTCCGAAGTTCGGCCTCCACCGTCGGCCACTCGTCGCCGCTCGCCGCCGTCGCTTCCAGTTCGGCGATACGGTCGGCCACGTCGTCGTCGGCGACCAGCGAGACGTGTTCCCCGACGAGTTCGTCCCGCTCGTAGCCGAGCATCTCGGCGTAGGTCTCGTTGACCATCCTGAAGCGGCCGTCCTCGTCGACGACGTAGACGCCGTCGTCGACCACCTCGACGATCGTCTCGTAGCGCTCGAGGTGGCGCTCGCGCTCGAGCCGATCCGAGATGTCGCGTCCGATGCCTGCGATCACGGTGTTGCCCCAGGGATCCTCGAGCCGCGAGGCGTTGAACTCGAAGGGGATGCGTTCGCCGTCGTTAGTCCGGACCGTCAGCTCCGCACTGGTCGTCCCCGTCTCGAACCCCCGCCGTATCGCCTCGAACATCGCGTCGTGGTCGTCCTCGGCGATGAGCCCGGCCGGTCCCATCGCGTCGATCTCTTCGTCCGCGTAGCCGGTCACCGCTGTCACGCTGTGGTTCCACCGCTGGAGGTCACCGCCCTCGCCGACGACGTAGAACACGTCGTCGATCGCGTTCAGGATCGCGTCGGTGTACTCCTTGTACTGCTCGAGGCGCCGCTCGCGCTCGCGCAGTTTCTGCTCGCGCTCCTTGCGCTCGGTGATGTCGGTGATGGTGGCGACCCCGCGGACGACGTCGCCGCGCTCGTTCCGGACCGGCATCCCTTCCGCACGGATGATCCGTCGCTCGCCGTCGCCGGTTTCGATTTCGAAGACGTCGGGTTCGGTCACCTCCTCGCCGTCGAGGACGCGCGCGAGGGTCATCTCCTCGGGCGCGACCCGCTCGCCCGAGTCGGCCCACCAGACCGGGTACGTCTCGTACTCGTCGATCGAGTCAGCGGCTAACTCGACGCCCCAGATGTCCGTGGCGGTGTCGTTGGCCTGCAGGATCTCGCCGTCGGCGTCGGCGACTAAGACGCCGACCGGCAGGACGTCGAACAGCGTCTCGAGTTGCTCGTTGGTGCGCTCGAGTTGCAGCTGTGCGCGTTTGCGCTCCGTGATGTCCGTGACTGCGCCGGGGAACCGAACCGGTTCGCCGTCCGCGTCGCATTCGACGCGACCGCGGGCGACCAGCCAGCGGCGTTCGCCGTCGGCGTTGCGAACGCGGTACTCGGCCTCGTAGTCGCCGCAGGACTCGAGGGCCGCCTCGATCTGGCGTTCGACCCGATCGCGGTCGTCCTCGTGGATCGCCTCGAGGAATCGATCGAGCGACACGCCGTCGCGCGCTGCCGCCGGGTCGATACCGAACGTCTCGGCGAACGTCGTACTGACGACCATCCGATCCTCGCGGACGTCCCACTCCCAGGTGCCGACCGCGCCCGCTTCGGTCGCCGCCTCGAGGCGGGATTTGGCGTCCTCGAGTTCCCGCTCGTACTCGTAGCGCTCGGTGACGTCCTGCGACATGCCGAGCGCGGCGACCACCTCGCCGTCGTCGTCGCGCACCGGCACGGTTCTGAAGTCGAAGATGCGACCGTCGATTTCCGCCTCGAACGCGCTCGCCTCGCCCTCGAGGGCCGCTTCGTAGCGGGGCACGAGGTCGTCCGCCAGCCACCGGGGAATGGCTTCGCCGACCGGTTTCCCCTCGATCTCGTCGGGCGTAGCGCCGGCCGTGTCGGTCGATCGACCGCCGACGGTCCGGTAGGTGAGGTCCTCGTCCACGAGCGCCACCGCACCGTTCGGGAAGTGTTCGACCAGGGTCCGGTACCGTTGCTCGCTCTCCGCGAGGTCGGCTTCCAATCGCTTTCGCTCCGTGATATCGGCGACGATCCCCTCGATGGCCACCAGATCGCCGTCGTCGTCGAAAATTCCCCGCCCGTAGTCTCTGACCCAGCGCCGGTCGCCGTCGGCCGTCTCGATGCGGTAGGTCTCGGAGAACGTGTTCTCGCCAGCGTTGGCCGTCTTCCCCCGGACCGTCTCCCAGAGTTCCTCGCGGTCCGCCTGTACCATCACGTCCTCGCCCCAATCGACATCGCCGCGCTCGAACGCCTCCGGCTCGTAGCCGGTCAGCGTCGCGCAGGCGTCGCTGACGAACGCCATTGGCTCGCGTTCGGTTTCGGAGCGATAGACCATCCCGGGAACGTTGTCCATCAGCGTCGAGAGCCGGCGCTCGCGCTCCTTGCGCTCGGTGACGTCGCGGTCGGAGACGACGATCGACGTCACGTTGCCATCGTCGTCCGTCACCGGGCGGAACGCACCCTCGATTGCGTACCGGTCCCCGTTCGGCTGGACGAGGTCCGCCTCAAAGGTCACGTACTCGCCCGCGGCCGCGCGCTCGGTCCACTCCCGAACGTCGGCCCGGATCTCGTCGCCGTCGCCCCACCACGGCGTTTCCCAGAACGGTTCGCCGGTCACGTCCGCGAGATCGGCGGCGACGTACTCCATCGCCGTCCCGTTGATGTCGATCACCGTCCCGTCGGGCTCGAGCAGGCCGACGAGGATGTTCGGATCCTCGAAAATCGCCTCGAAGCGCCGCTCCGTCCGCTCGAGGTCGCGCCGCGTGTCGGCGTTGTCGACCGCCGAGGCGAGGACGGCCGCGACGCGCTCGAGAAACGTGAGGTCGTCATCGTCGAACGCGCGCCGATCGGTCGCGTACGCGCTCAGGACGCCCCACGGGTCGTCGAGCGGGCCGATCCGTACGGCGACGCCGTCGACGACGCCGGACCCGGCTAGCGGCGCCGGGACGCCCTCACCCTCGGTGAACTCGTCGACGACCGGCGATTCGGAACGAAGGGCGCGTTCGATCCGCGCCCGCTCACCCGCGGTCGCGGGCGATCCGAGACGGTCCGTCTCGAGGCCGCTTTCGGCTCGGCGGACGGCGTCCCCGTCGCCTCGCGCCTCGACGATCGTACAGCACTCGAGGTCCAGCGTCTCCGCGACGGTGCGCGTCGCGTCGTCCAACAACCGATCGACGGCCGCTGCTCCCGTCTCGAGCGCCTGCTGACTGAGGTCCGCGATAGCCTCCTGACGACGAAGTTGCGCGCGGTGGTCCGCGTCGGTGGACGGCGATCCCATTCACCGATATACAGCGGTGCAGACGGTAAAACGTCTTTGTCTCTCACGGTCGGCCGGAACGATCGGAACGGACGCCGGACCGCCGAGAGCGGGCGCGCCGTCGCGGCCGTCGGTACGAGAAGTGCGTCTTACTCGTCGTGGACGGTGACCGACTCGAGGAGGACCTCCTCGTTCGGGCGGTCGTTGGCGTCGGTGTCGACGCTGCCGATCTCGCGGACGACGTCCATGCCGTCGGTCACCTTGCCGAAGACGGCGTGGCGGTCGTCGAGGTGGGGCTGGGCGTCCAGCGTGATGAAGAACTGCGAGCCGTTGGTGTTCGGGCCGGAGTTGGCCATCGAGAGGATGCCCGCGTCGTCGTGGCGCAGTTCGTCGTGGAACTCGTCGTCGAACTGGTAGCCGGGGCCGCCCCGCCCGGTGCCGGTCGGGTCGCCAGTCTGGATCATGAAGCCCTCGATGATCCGGTGAAAGAGGACGTCGTCGTACAGCGGCTCGCCGTCGACCTCCTCGCCCGTCTCGGGGTCGGTCCAGGTCCGCTCGCCGGTCGCGAGGCCGACGAAGTTCTCGACGGTCCGCGGTGCGCGCTCGTCGTACAGTTCGACGTCGATGTCGCCCTTGCTCGTGTGCAGGGTTGCAGTAAGGTCTCCCATACCCACCGGGACGGCAGCGGGCCTGAAAACGGTAGTGGTCTCGCGGTTCGACGGCTCGGCGGACTGTCCCCGTCCCTGCCGGCGAGCGGCCCCCGCAGCTACATACCGCCGGATCGCAAAGGATCGATATGGGAACCGGGACGCACACGTCCGAGACGGTGACGCTCGCGCGACTCCCCTCCGGCGTCGAACTCGAGACGACCGTCCACACCTACCGCGGCGACGAATCGGCCGCCGAACCGACCCTCTACGTTCAGGCCGCCCAGCACGGCCGCGAAATCAACGGCACCGAGGTCCTCCGGCGCTTTCACGAGCGCCTCCCGCTCGAGTCGCTCTCGGGAACCGTCATCGCCGTTCCCGTCGCCAATCCCCTCACGTTCGACCGCGTCTCCTACACGACTCCCGAGATCCTCGACAGCGTCAACCCCAACATGAACCGCGTCTGGCCCGGCGACGCCGACGGCAGCCTCCACCAGCGGATGGCCGCCCGCCTCTGGGAGTACGCCGGCCGGGCCGACGCCATCGTCGACCTCCACACTGGCAGCCCGGACATGCACCCCCACGTGGTCTTCCGCGAGGGCGACGAGCGCTCCCGCCGGCTCGCCGAGGCGTTCGGCACCGACCTCCTGCTCGGCGAGCAGGCCGACGAGGACGCCGACGACGAGTGGCACCGGCGGAACTTCGCGGGGAAACTTCGGGTCGCCGCCTCGAACGAAGACATTCCCTCGATCACGCCCGAACTCGCCTACAACAAGCAGATTCTCGACGACGTCGTCGAGGAGGGCGTCGAGGGACTGCTCGACGTGCTTCGGTCCCTCGAGATGCTGCCGGGCGAGGTCCCCGACCGCGACCAGACGCTCGCGCGCAACCACCTCGGGCAGGTGTCCGCCGCCGACTCCGGCCTGTTCCGGCCGAACTCGTCGCTCGCAGTCGGCGACCGGGTGACGGAGGGAACGGCCCTCGGAACGGTGTACCATCCGACGACCTACGAGCCGCTGCAGGAGGCGGTCGCGGACCGCGACGGGATCCTCTACGCGCTCACGCGCGAGGCGACCGTCGTGGCCGGCGACCAGCTGGCGAGCGTCGCGCTGGTGCGCGAGGCGTAGCCCGTCCCGTCACGCATACGACCGCTCGTACGCGTCCGCTCACACGCCGCCCGGCGGCCGCTCGTCGACGTGGCAGTAGTCGAGCAACTCGCTGTCTCTCGCGTCGACGGTCAGTCGGTCACCCTCCGCGACGTCGTCGAACTCGTCGACCGAAACCACGAGTTGGTCGACCGGTTCGTCGTCCTTCTCGAGCAGGAGGACGACCCGTTCGCCGTCGACGATCCGATCGACGACGGCCGCGTATCGCGTTGCGCCGTCTGGGAGGTCGTCGCCAGTGCCGGCGTCACCATTCTCACCATCGTCCGCACCGTCGCCGTCGCCGGCACCGTCGACATCACAGCTGTCTCCGGTGGCGCTCGAGCCGACGCTCACGCCCGCAGAACCGCCGAGGCCGAGCGCCGCGGTGCCGAGCGAGCCGATCGTCCGTAGCGTCGTTCGCCGCGACCGTCGGTGACGAATCGTCATACCGCGCTTGGCCGCGCGGTCCTATATAAACGGCAGCACCGGATCCGCGGCACCCGATCGGCGTACCGACCGCCGGCGACCTTTCTTATTCCGGGGATAAGCATAGGCCCGGTTCACGCGAATTCGCTCGTGAGAGTATCGCACGAAGGCGTCGGCTTCGCCTTTCACCAAAGGTTTATCACCCGGATAGGAAAGTAACTAACAATGGCTACTCAGGAGTCCGTACCACGCGAGGCCCGGTTATGGGCCCGAAACATCGGCGGGATCGACGAAACGACGGTCGAACTCGAGTCGGGGGTCACGGTGTTGGCGGGGCAGAACGCGACGAACCGGACCTCGCTCTTGCAGGCGTTTATGGCCGCCCTCGGGGGCGAATCGGCCTCGCTCAAAGCCGACGCCGACGAAGGCGAAGTCGAACTCGAGCTCGACGGTGACACGTACACCCGCCAGCTGCGGCGGGCCGGCAACACCGTCGTCACAGACGGCGACCCTTACCTCGAGGATCCGGAACTGGCCGAGCTCTTCGCTTTCCTGCTCGAGTCGAATCCGGCGCGTCGGGCGGTGACGACGCAGGACGACCTCCGCGAGATCATCCTTCGGCCGGTCGACACCGACCAGATCGAAGCCGAAATCTCCCGGCTAACCGCCGAAAAAGACCAGATCACCGACGAACTCGAGCGCCTCGAGTCGCTCAAACGCGACCTCCCCGACCTCGAGCGCCAGCGCACCGACATCCAAACCCAGATCGAGGAAAAGCGCGCCGAACTCGAGGACGTCAAGGCCGCAATCGAGGCCGCCGAGGACGAGGCCGACGACCAGCAGGCCCAGTCCGACGAACTCGAGGAGAAACTCGAGGAACTGCGCGAGCGCCGCTCCGAACTCGAAGACGTCCGCTTCGACCTCGAGACCGAACGGGAGAGCCTGGCGGCGCTGCGCGAGGAACGCGAGGAGATCGAGGCCGAGCGCGACGCCCTCCCCGAACCCGACGCGACGGATCCCGACGCGATCGACGAGGAAATCGACCGCCTGCAGCGCCAGTCCCAGTCGATCGACGCCGTCGTCAACCAGCTCCAGAGCATCGTCCAGTTCAACGAGGAGATGCTCGAGGGCTCCCATCCCGAGATCCGGGAGCTGCTGGCCGAGGGCGACAACGGGGCCAGTTCTGACGGCACGGTCACCGACGCGCTGCTCGAGGACGAGGAGACGGTGCGGTGCTGGACCTGCGGGAGCGAGGTCCAGCGCAGCGAGATCGAGGGGACGATCGAGCGCCTGCGCTCGCTCCAGGAGGAGAAACGCAGCGAGCGCACCGACCTCGAGGAGCGGATCGAATCGCTGCGGGCCGACCGCCGGGAGATCGAACAGACCGAACGCGAGCGCCGCCAGCTGCGCGAGCGGCTGGCCGACGTCAAAAACGAGATCGACCGCCGCGAGGACCGCCTCGAGGAACTCAGTGAACGGCAGGCGGAACTGGAAAGTGAGATCGACGCCCTCGAGGAGGAGGCGGCGGAGCTGGAAGCCGAGGCCGACCCGGAGGAAGACGCGGACGACGACGGGGAGAGCCTGCTGGAGCTCAACCAGCGCGCCAACGAACTCGAGTTTTCGCTGGGACGCCTCGAGCGAGAACTGGAGACGACGACCGAGGAGATCGAGGAGATCGAATCTGCCCTCGAGGAGCAGGACGACCTCGAGGCTCGCCGAGAGGAGATCCGCGAGGAACTCGAGGAGCTGCGCACGCGGATCGATCGGATCGAGCGCGAGGCCGTCGACTCCTTCAACGACCACATGGACACCGTCCTCGAGATCCTCGAGTACGAGAACATCGATCGGATCTGGATCGAACGCGTCGGTCAGACGGTCCGGGAAGGCCGCCGGAAGGTCGAGCAGACGGCCTTCGACCTCCACATCGTCCGGAGTACGGAGGAGGGGAGCACCTACGAGGACACGATCGACCACTTGAGCGAGAGCGAACGCGAGGTGACGGGGTTGATCTTCGCGCTGGCGGGGTATCTCGTCCACGAGGTCTACGAGGACGTCCCGTTCATGCTGCTCGACTCCCTCGAGGCGATCGATTCCGAGCGGATCGCGGCGCTGGTCGAGTACTTCGAGGAGTACACCGACTTCCTGGTGGTCGCCCTGCTCCCCGAGGACGCCCAGGCGATCGACGACCGCCACGAGCGGATCAGGAGTATCTGAAGTCACGCGGAACTCGAGCCGAGGCCGGACGCCGTGGAATCTCGAACCGGCCCGACGCCGAGCCTCAACGGTTCTGTGTCGGATCGAGTCCGGCGACGGCGGACGAACCATTATACCCGTCGCCGATCGTTGGTGAAATATGGCACTGAGTCGTCAGGAATTCGTCGCCGACGACCTGTGGCTCCTGATCGCGATCGTCACGTTCGCTCTCGTGAGCCTCGTCGGCGCCGCCGGATTCGAGGCGCTCGCGGCCGCGATCACGATCGTCGGCTGGTTTCTGCTGACCCCAATCTTCCTCTTTTGGGGGGACGAGATCGCCGACTGGACGCTCACCGATCGGGAACCGGCCGCGGCCGAGCGAGGGCGTGACGGCGACGCGATCGAGGAACTGAAACGCCGCTACGCCGAAGGGAAGATCGACGACGCGGAGTTCGAGCGCCGACTCGAGCGCCTGGTCGCGGTCGACGACGCGCTCGAGGGAGTCTTCGACCACGGCGGTACCGGACGCTCGGGCGGCGAGAGCGGGATCGGCCGGCCTGATCGGCGACGGTCGGACGACGAACCGTCATCCGAGACCGAGGAAACGTACGATCGAGCGTAGCTCGAGACGGCTGACGCGTCGCGGGATCGCGCCGGCGTCGGCCGATCGACGGCGGCGTCAGCGGTACGCCTGCAACCCGGTCAGCTCCTCGCCGAGGATCAGCGTGTGGATGTCGTGGGTCCCCTCGTAGGTGTAGACCGTCTCCATGTTCGCCATGTGGCGCATCGGGGAGTAGTCGGCCGTGATGCCGTTGCCCCCCAGCATCTCCCGGGCGACCCTGGACTGCTCGCGGGCCATCCGGACGTTGTTCCGCTTGGCCATCGAGACGTGTTGGGGCCGCAGGTCGCCGCGTTCCTTGAGATCGGCGAGGCGGTAGGCGAGCAACTGCGCGAGCGTGATCTGGGTCGCCATCTCGGCGAGTTTCTCCTGTTGGAGCTGGAACCGGCCGATCGGCCCGCCGAACTGCTCGCGCTCGAGGGCGTACTCGCGGGCGTCCTCGAAGCAATCGCGGGCGGCGCCGACGGCGCCCCAGGCGATGCCGTAGCGGGCCTGCGTGAGACAGGACAGCGGCCCCTTCATCCCCGAAACGTTCGGCAGGACGTTCTCCGCGGGAACGTAGACGTCGTTCAGCCCGATCTCGCCGGTGATCGAGGCCCGCATCGAGAGCTTGCCGTCGATCTCGGTCGTGGTCACGCCGTCGCGGTCGGTTTCGACGAGGAAGCCACGGACTGGACCGTCGCCGTTGCTCTCGGTGCTCTGGCCGCTCTCGTCGCTCGAGCGCTCCCGCGCCCAAATGACGGCCAGATCGGCGATCGGCGCGTTCGTGATCCACGTCTTCGAGCCGTTGAGGACGTAGCCGTCCCCGTCTCGAGACGCGGTCGTCTCCATGCCCGCCGGATTCGAGCCGTGCTCGGGTTCGGTCAGCCCGAAGCAGCCGACGGCCTCGCCCTCGCCAAGTGGGGGGAGCCACCGCTCCTTCTGGGCCTCGCTGCCGTAGGCGTGGATCGGGTACATCACGAGCGCCCCCTGCACCGAGGCCATCGACCGTAGCCCCGAGTCGCCGGCCTCGAGCTCCTGCATCAGCAGTCCGTAGGCCGTCTCGGAGACGTTCGGCGAGCCGTACCCCTCGAGGTTGGGCGCGTAAAACCCGAGCTCGCCCATCTCGGGGACGAGGTCGGTCGGAAAGGTTCCCGCCTCGAAGTGGTCGGCGATCTCCGGTTTGACCCGGTCGGCGACGAACTCCCGCGCCGTGTCCCGGATCAGCCGCTCCTCCTCGTCGAGGTCGGCCTCGAGGTCGACGAAATCGAGCATACGTGGTCGTCTCCAACCGTCGGCATAGGGATTGCGGTCGTCCCGACCGGCCTACGGGAAGGGTCGCGGTCGCCCGAAGCCGCTCTCGGCTCGTGTGCCGGCGAGCCCGATTCCACCCAACCTGTTAGGCATGCCGCTTGAGTCTCGGCACGTGTTATCGCTCGTCACCGTCCGCACCGGCGGACGGCACCCCGACCCCGCGGTCACACATGGTATTCGTCGGGGAATCCTCGTGTAGGCGTTGCCCACCGGCGTTCGTCGGCGACCGATTCCCCCGTCGGTCGCCGCCGCCCCTACCTTCGTGCGAGCCCGAGAGGGGCGATGCTTTTACCCTCCGCGCCTAAGGGGCCGATATGTCGCTGGAGCCGAGCGTCGACCCCGCCGCAGATCGACGCGCGAACTACGATTATCAGAGCGACGACGTCGATCGTCCGGCGCTGGTCGACGATCTGGAACGACTCGTCGACTGCGAGGTACGGGCCGACTCGTACTCGCGTCAGTTGTACGCGACCGACGCGAGTCCCTACGAGGTGACGCCGATCGCCGTCGCCTTCCCCGAGTCGACGGCCGACGTCGCCGGCATCGTCAAGTACTGCGCCGAGCGACGGATTCCGGTGCTTCCCCGAGGCGGGGGAACGAGCCTCGCGGGCCAGACGGTCAACCGCGCCGTCGTGCTCGATTTCACCCGCCACATGGACGCGATCCTCGAGATCGATCCCGACGGCCGGACGGCGACGGTCCAGCCCGGGACCATCCTCGGGACGTTAAACGAGGCGCTTTCCCCCCACGACCTCAAGTTCGCGCCCGACCCCGCATGGGGGGACAAGAGCGCCATCGGCGGCGCCATCGGAAACAACTCGACGGGATCGCACTCGCTGAAGTACGGCAAGACCGACGCCTACATCGAGGAAGCCGAAGTCGTCCTCGCGGACGGAACCGTCACCGAGTTCGGCGAAGTGACCCTCGAGGAGATCGAGGCCCGCGCCGACCCCGACGGCGACCTCGAGGGGCGGATCTACGCCGAGGTGAACCGCATTCTCGAGGAGGAGGCCGACCTGATCGAGGAAACGTATCCCGATCTCAAGCGAAACGTGTCGGGATACAACCTAGATCGCCTCGTCGCGGAGGCTCGAGGGGCGGAACTGCCGGGCGGTGAAGACGCGGGCGAGCCCGGCACCGTCAACCTCGCGCGCCTGCTGGCCGGCAGCGAGGGCACGCTGGCGATCGTCACCGAGGTCACCGTCTCCCTCGAACCGGTGCCCGAGACGAAGGCCGTCTCGCTGCTCTGCTACCGCGATCTCCACGAGGCGATGGAAGACGTCACGGCGATCCTCGAGCACGACCCCGCGGCGGTCGAAGTGTTAGACGACGTGCTGATCGACCTCGCGCGCGACACCGCGGAGTTCGGGCCCGTCACCGAGATCCTACCCGACGGCACCAACGCCGTCCTCCTCGTGGAATTCTACGCCGAGGACGCCGATCACGGCCGCGAGCAGGTCGCCGGGCTGCTCGCGGACCGCTGTCCGGACGCGACCGCCGAGGGCGAACCGGCCGCCGACGCGCCCCGAACCGACGCCGAGACGCTCGCGATCGACGCCCTCGAGGCCTACGACGACGCCGAGCGCGCGAAGCTCTGGAAGCTACGTAAGTCCGGCCTCCCAATCTTGCTCTCGCGGACGACCGACGAGAAGCACATCTCCTTCATCGAGGACACCGCGATCCCCCCCGAGAAGCTCCCCGAGTTCGTCGAAGGGTTCGAGGAAATCCTGGAGGAACACGACACCTACGCCAGCTTCTACGCCCACGCCGGTCCCGGCGTGCTCCACGTCCGGCCGCTCGTGAACACGAAGACCGACGTGGGCCTCGAGCAGCTCCACGGGATCGCCGACGGCGTAACTGACCTCGTGGTCGAACTGGGCGGCAGCGTCTCGGGCGAGCACGGCGACGGCCGCGCGCGCACGCAGTGGAACCGCAAGCTCTACGGCGAGGAGCTCTGGGCGACCTTCCAGGACCTTAAAACCGCGTTCGACCCCGACTGGATCCTGAACCCAGGTCAGGTCGTCTTCCGCGAGGAGAACCCGACCGACCTTCGCGAGCACCTCCGGTTCGACCCCGACTACGAGTTCGAGGCCGACTTTGAACCCGCGCTCGAGTGGGACAACGACAACGGCTTTCAGGGAATGGTCGAACTCTGTCACGGCTGCGGCGGCTGTCGCGGCGAGCAGTCCACCACCGGCGGCGTGATGTGTCCCACCTACCGGGCGAGCCAGGAGGAGATCACCGCTACCCGCGGGCGGGCCAACGCGCTCCGGCAGGCCATGAGCGGCAGCTTGGAGCCCGAGGAGGCGTTCAGCGACGAGTTCGTCGAGGAGGTGATGGACCTCTGTATCGGCTGCAAGGGGTGTTCGATCGACTGCCCGAGCGAGGTCGACATGGCGAAACTCAAGGCCGAAGTGACCCACGAGTACCATCAGCGAAACGGCGCGACGCTCCGGGATCGGCTGTTCGCCAACGTCGCGACGCTCTCGAAACTGGGGAGTCGGTTCGCGCCGCTCTCGAACCTCGCTTCGAAGGTGCCGGGCGCGCGCAAACTCCTCGAGGCGACCGTCGGGATCGACTCTGAGCGTCCGCTGCCCGAGTTCCGGTCGACGACGTTCCGCGACTGGTTCGCCGAGCGCGGCGGCTCGCGGGTTCCGGCGGCCGAGGCCGACCGCAAGGCGATCCTCTACCCCGACACGTACACCAACTACAGCTACCCCGAGGCCGGCAAGGCCGCGGTCAGGGTGCTCGAGGCCGCGGGCGTCCACGTGGCCGTTCCCGACGATCCGGACCTCGGCGACACCGGCCGTCCGGCGTTCTCGAAGGGGTTCCTCGAGCGGGCCCGCGAGACGGCCGCGGAGAACGTCGAGGCGCTCGCGCCGCGGGTCGCCGACGGCTGGGACGTCGTCGTCGTCGAGCCCTCGGACGCGGTCATGTTCCAGTCTGACTACCTGGATCTGCTCGACGACGAGGCCGCCGACACCCTCGCGAGCGGAACCTACGGGGTCTGCGAGTACCTCGATACCTTCCGGCTGGACGAGGAAATCGAGTTCGACGCGCCCGCGGAGACGCTGACCTACCACGGCCACTGCCACCAGAAGTCGACGGCGAAGGACCACCACGCCGTCGGCGTCCTCCGGCGCGCGGGGTACGCCGTCGATCCGCTCGATTCGGGCTGTTGCGGTATGGCCGGGAGCTTCGGGTACGAGGCCGAACACGCCTCGATGAGCGACGCGATCGCCGACATCCTCTACGAGCAGGTGGCCGAGAGCGACGGCGACCGCGTCGTCGCCCCCGGCGCCTCGTGTCGCACCCAACTCGAGGGTCGACCGGGCGCCGACGAGAAGCCCCCGACGCCGATCGAGGCCGTCGCCGCGGCGCTCGAGTAACGCCTCGATCCCGAAAAGATACTAATCGGCCAGTCGCCGACCGCGTCGCATATCAACAGGCGGGTCAGACGTAGGCGGCGGTCACTAAGCGGCTACAGCACGTCGCAACGAGCGGCTCTAACGGGCCGGTGTGCACTGTTGGCCAGACCGGTTAAGAGTGCACCACCGAAACGAGCTATCCATGTCGAAATCCGACCGCGGTCGAGACGGTTCGCAATCCGACTGGAGTCTCTACGTCGAAGACGGCGTCCTCATCGCCGAGTTCCCCGAGGGAATGCCCTCGGAACGATCCGAGTACGAGAAGGTCAACGAGCGATTCGAAACCCTGGCCGCGCGACCGAACGTCCACGCGCACCTCTCGTGGCTGAAGATGGACTCCGCGCTGAACGCCGACGTCTTCGAGAAGGCCCAAGAGGCCGCGGCGATCGGCCTCGAGTACGACATCACCAAGTGGGTGATGGTCTCCGACGGGATCAAGCACATGGCGCTGGAGAGCCAGGTCGGCGACGTGGAAGGGCTCGAGACGAACACGGCGAACACCTTCGACGAAGGGATGGACTGGGCGCGGAACTGATGGGACCGATTCGGAACTGAAATCCTCGTTTCCTCGTTTTCTCGGTTTACCGTCCGCGGACTCGTACAGCAGGCGTATCGAACGTCCGATGCGTCGCCGGACGGAACCCTTTTGCGACGCGCGTCGAACCGCCGGACGTGACGCAGACGACGCGGGAGTTCGGCGAGTGGCCGCTCGAGTCCCCAGTATCGCACGGCGGCGGACGAGAATCGATCCACCACCGGCCGTTCGTACTCGACCGGCAGTGGCTCCGCCGCGGTTCTCGTAATTCGACCAGATAGTATTTAAACTGATAAGAGTGGAGATTAGTATAGTAGAATACATATATCGGAGCGCCGATCCGGTGACCGGCGACCCAGAGTTGCAGTACCCTGGATCTCGCTCTCGCGACCTTCTCCAAACGACGCTGCGCCGGTTCTGCGCTCCCGTTCCAAACCGTGTAGAATCGCTGTACCGTCGTCCGACGCTCGTTTCCGCCCTCGTCCGACTACATCGGTGCTGGCGGATCGTGCGGACAGAAGCGAGATCACAGTCCCGTCGTCCCGCCGAGCTCGGTTCTCCGTCGGGGCCCCGGTCTGATCCCGACGAGGATTCGTACGCTAACTTATGTCTGATACTAGATTAAAGTATGAAAGTGAGAATTCGAAATTCAGATCGGAGACGAATCCGCAAAGCCCGCGATGGGCGGCCGCGAGGCGGCTCGAGTCGGTGCCCCGTTCCCGCCGTGAGCGCGGTCGACGCGGACCGCGTATCGATGCCGGCCCGTCTCCGTCTTACCCGACGACCAGCGCGCGCTCGACGAGGTCCTCGCCGTAGATCTCCTCGAGGTCCTCGTGCTGATCCGGCCGGTTCTCGTAGACGTCCTGGAAGAGGGTGATCGGCGTCTGGGCCGCCTGGTAGGTGGCCTCGTCCCACATGCGATCGTTGCTGATCTCGACCTCGACGCCGTCGATGACGAGCGTCGCCGACCGCTCCATGGCGATGGCACCCTTCCCGGCTTCCTTGGCGGCTTCGAACTCCTCCATCGAGTCGACGATGTCGTCCAGACTCGGGATGTAGGAGGTCATGTCGAGCAGCTCCTGAGAGAGTTCTTCCCCGTCGAGTTCGCGCTCGTCGCCGCTGACGCGGAGCACGTACTGATCCTCGCCCGCTTCCTCGAGTTCGATCTCGTCACCGTCGTAGACGTGGCGGCCGTCCTCCGCCTCGAGTTCGATCTCGCGGCCCTTGACCTCGATCTGCCAGCTCCCCTCCTTCGGCGGGAGCGGCGACTTGTTCGCTTCCACGACCTGCCCGGGGGTCAGCGACCAGATGCCGAGCATGCCCTTCGACTGGTTGTCGGTCATGCGCTCGTGGTAGCCCTCGACGTCGCGAATGTCGTCGTACGGCCCGTCGATGGCGATCAGTCCGGCCGCGCTCGCGCCGCGAGAGGTGTTGTGTCGCAGCTCGGGCCACGGCGGCAGCTCGCCGGTCGGCGTGATCGCGCGCATGTCCTTAGTGTAGTCGACCTCGCCGTCGACGAGGAGGAACAGCCGCTCCAGGTTGTTCGAGGGCTTGCCCATCTCCTCGCGGAGGTCGGCCAGCGCCAGTTCGGCCTCGCCGCTCTCGACGATGACCGACATGGCGAGGCTTCCCTCCTCGAGCCCGTGCTCGTTCTCGACGATGGTGATGAACTCGTCGGCCTTCTTCCAGTCGTCGATGTCGCCGACTTCCGGAATCACGACGCCGTCGAGGTGTTCGACGGCCCCGTTCTCGGGGTCGGCGAGCTCGAGGATCTGCTGGAAGCCCTGGTATCGAGTCTCGGGGCTGTCGCGGTGCCAGACGACGCGCGGGTGGATCTCACCGGGGAAGTCGGCGCCGCTCTCCGAGAGCACCTCGATGATGTTCTCGATTCCCTCGTCGCGCATCGAGGGGGCCGTCGCGTCCTCGTTGTCGGGCACCCAGACGTCCGGCGCTTCCATGCCGCGAAGCTGGACGGCGCGCTTCAGCATCTTCGCGGAGTCGTCCTCGCCCTCCACCGCAGTAGGGGTCGTAAAGAACGTTCGAACGAATTCCCGATCGTGAAGGTAGTCGGTATGCGTACTCATGGGTCCGAGTGATACTTCCCCTTTCTAATATCATAATTGTTTGGGTGACCGTTCGCCGTCGCTCCGATCGGATCGTTTCCCGGGAGCGACCGGCAGATCGACCGAGTTCGGCTCCCGTCCGCGGGAATTCGTCGAACGCGCCCTGATGCGGACGGCGGCCGTCGGCCGTTCGCGGCTCCCGACGAGAACCGCCGACGCGGGCTGCGGACGGAAGTGGCGCCTTAGACCTTGTACTTGTTCAGCTCGATCACGTTCACCGCCCGCCGGAGGTCGGAGACGAACTCGTTTGACTCCCAGTCGTCGTCGATCCGGGCCGTCGGCCCCGAGACGCTGATCGCGCCGATGACGTCCGAGTCGAATCTGATCGGCGCGGCGATACAGCGCAGCCCCTCGAGTCGCTCCTCGTCGTCGACCGCGAAGCCGCGCTCCCGCGTCCGCTCGAGTTCCGCGTCGAGCTCGTCGCGGGACGTGATCGTCTGAGGGGTCACCGCCGGCAGTCCGTGCCGGTCGACGATCTCGTCGACCCGTTCCTGCGGGAGGTGCGAGAGGATCGCCTTTCCGAACGCCGTGCTGTGCATGTGGTGTCGGCAGCCGATGTACGTGTCGAGATCGACCGCCTGCTCCCCCTTCGATCGACAGAGGTAGACCCCCTTTCCGTCCTCCTCGACGACCAGGTGGACCAGTTCCCCGGATGTCTCCGCCAACTCCTCGACCTTCGGTTCGGCGACTTTGTAGACGTCTATCTCGCTGCGGATCTGGCCGCCGATGTCGAGGAACTTGAGGCTGAGCCGATAGGTCTTGGTCTCCTCGTTCTTGACGACGTAGCCGTGTTTCTCGAGCGTGCTGAGGTGGTTGTGGACCGCGCTTTTCCCCATGTCGAGTTCGTTCGCCAGCGTCGTCACCCGCGCCTCCCCCGCTCGATTGAGTTCCTCGATGATCTCCAGCGATTTCTCGGTCGTCCGAACCGGGTGTTTGGCCCGTTTGGTCATACCTATCGCATCTGTGGCGCCGATCATAAATATTGTTCTATCATAGAAAACAATGGTATTCCGGTCGCCGTCCGTCGGTTCGCCCTCGCCGGCGGACCGGCGGGAGTTCGCGACGGCGACCGTTCGAGTCGCAATCGGGCCCGATTCGGCGCCGATACTCGATCGACTCCTCGAGTGTAGGGCGTGGGCGACTTCGCGGAGAGCCGTGCCCGAGCGGCGACGTTCCCGGCTCATCGGTTCTGAAATAGAGAACGGCGATCCCACGACTTCGCTTTCAGCTACCGTGCCATCGATGCGCACGTACGTTGGATTACATACATACTATTGTAATTCGGGGGTGGGATACGGTTCCGGCAGCTCGAGATTCTGAGATAGAGAACGACCGGGCCGACATCGGACCGCTCGCAGACGGCCGATTCGAACGCCCCGGTCGCACGGGCGTCAGTCCAGCGGTTCGACGAGTTCGACTTTCCGGCCGTCGGGATCGCGGACGAACGCTGTTCGCGCGCCGGCTTCCGGTTGATCGCCCGGTTCCTCGACGACGCCGTAGTGGTCGATTTCTTCGAACACCGCGTCGACGTCGTCGACGCCGATCGCGAGGTGGTCCCACGCCGTTCCCTGCTTGACGTCGTCGACGCCGTCGGTGTCCGAGAGTTGGAGTTCGATTCCGTTCTCGTCCGCGATGTAGCGGTTCTCCGTTTCTCCGTCCGACGTTTCGAACGACCAGCTCTCCTCGAAGCCGAACTGTTCGTAGAACTCGATCGTCTCGTCGGCGTCGGCGACGTTGATGTTCACGTGGATGAGTTCCATACCCACCGTCCGTACGACGACCCTATTAAATTCACCGGTCCGACGAACCCCGTGACGGGGCTCGAGACGGGTCTGCGATCGGATCGTCGCTCGCCGGCGCCGACCGCGAGATGCGACCGGCCGGGCAGGGCGAATCGGCCGCCGCCAACCCCTCGTCATACCAGCGTTCTTGGGCGAAATCTCCGGTTTCCCCGCTCTCCCGGCTCGAGCGGAGCTAAACCGCCCGCTACCGGCGGGTTCCGAACGAGCCTTCGGCGAGCCGCTTCCGGTCTTTTCCTCCGAGAGGGACGGTAATCTCACTGTTCCGAACCAGAGTCGTCGCTCCCGCTGGATTCTGATCGGTCGGATGCGATCCCCGGGACGGCGGACGGACGGACACACTGTCGACGGACGTATTCCGTTCCGTGTGAAATAATTACAACGTCACCTATAACCGTTCTAATAGTAGAGTTTATAATGATTGATTCCGCAGGACTAATACGATGGCTGTTGAAAAGCCGCAGGATGATCTCAGCAACTACGAGGAGTTTCGAGATTCGCTCGGACACGACTATGGCGACGTGAGCGAATACGCCGAGCTCGCGAGCGATCTCCGGTCGGTCGTCAAGGGCGAAGTCAGATTCGACGAGTACGCGCAGGTGCTGTACGCGACTGACGGGAGTATCTATCAGGCGCGCCCTGCGGGCGCCGTCCTCCCCCGCGACATCGAAGACGTGCAAAACGCCGTTCGCGTGGCGGCCGAGCACGACGTTCCGGTGATCGCGCGAGGGGCCGGATCCTCGCTCGGCGGCCAGACGGTGGGCCCCGGCTGCGTCGTCCTCGACATGACGACGTACATGGACGACATCCTCGAGATCGACCCCGAGGAACGGCGCGCCCGGGTCCAGCCGGGGGTCGTTCAGGACCACTTCGACGAAGCGGCCGCCCAGTACGGCCTCAAGTTCGCGCCCGACCCCGCCTCGTCGAACCGGGCGACGATCGGCGGCGGGATCGGGAACAACTCGACCGGCGCCCACTCCGTCCGGTACGGGATCACCGACGCCTACACCGAGGAACTGAAGGTCGTGCTCGCTAACGGCGATCTGATCCACACTCGAGAGGTCGTGCTCGACTCGGACGAGTGGGACGAGATCGTCTCGAAGGACGACCGCGAAGCGGCGATCTATCGGACCGTCCGCGGACTCGTCGAGGAGAACGAGGCCGAGATCGAGGCCCGCTACCCGGATCTCAAGCGCAACGTCTCCGGCTACAACCTCGACAGGGTCATTTACGAGAACGAGGACGGCGAGGAGGTCATCAACCTCTCGAAGCTGCTCGTCGGCGCGGAGTCCACGCTCGGCGTGGTCGTCGAGGCGGAGATCAGCCTCGTCTCGCTCCCCGAGGAGACGGCGCTCGTCCTCTACTGTTTCGATGATCTCATCGACGCGCTCAAGGCGGTCCCCGAAGCCCTCGAGTTCGATCCCAGCGCCGTCGAACTGATGGACGACGAGCTGTTCCGGCTCGCCCGCGAGTCCGAGCAGTTCTCCCGCTACGAGGAGCCGATCCCCGACGAGACGGAGGCGGCGCTGATGCTCGAGTACGACTCCGAGCTCCACGACGACTTCGAGGAGGCGATCGGCCGGACCAACGCCCACTTCGTCGACGAGGGCGACGCCTTCGACGCCATCGAGGCCTACTCCGACGAGGACCAGGCGGATCTCTGGAAGCTCCGGAAGGCGGCGATTCCCCTGCTGATGAGCCTCGAGGGCGATCCGAAGCCGTACCCGTTCATCGAGGACGCGACGGTGCCCCCGGCCGAACTCGCCGAGTACGTCCAGAAGTTCATGGACATCCTCGAGGACCACGGCACGTCCGCCGCGTACTTCGCCCACGCCGGAAGTGGGACGCTCCACATCCGGCCCATCCTCAACCTCAAGGAGGACGAGGGCATCCAGACGATGCAGTCGATCACCGAGGACGTGACCGACCTCGTCCTCGAGCACCACGGCTCGTTCTCCGGCGAGCACGGCGACGGGCTCGCGCGGACGGCCTTTAACCCGAAGATGTACGGCGAGGACCTCTGGGAGGCGTTCCAGGAGGTCAAGTCGGTCTTCGATCCCGACTGGCGGATGAACCCCGGGAAGGTCGTCTACACCGACGAGGATCCGACCGACATGCGCGAGGACCTCCGGTACGGGGCGAGCTACAGTTCGATCGAGCCCCAGACGAAGCTCGACTTCTCCGACGAGGGCGGCTTCTCCCACCTCGTGGAACTGTGCAACGGCTGTGGCACCTGTCGGCAGACGGACGACGTGATGTGTCCGACCTACCGGGGGATGAAAGACGAGATCGCGACGACCCGCGGCCGCGCGAACATGCTCCGGGCGGCGATCTCCGGCGAGATCGACGAGGAAGAGATGTACTCCGAGCGCTTCCAGAAGGAGGTGCTCGATCTCTGCGTCGGCTGCAAGGGCTGTAAGAGCGACTGTCCGACCGGCGTCGACCTGGCGAAGCTCAAAGCGGAAACCAAGCATCAGTATCACGACCGCGAAGGAATCGGACTACGAGAGCGGCTGTTCGGCAACATCGATACGGTCTCGAAGATCGGGAGCAAACTCGCGCCGCTTGCGAACGCCGGACAGAAGCTGCCGGGGAGCCGCCTCGTGATGGAGAAGGTCGCCGGCATCGCCTCCGAGCGAACGTTGCCAACGTTCGAGAGCCAGTCGCTGCAGGAATGGTTCGCCGAGCGTGGCCCGCGGGTTCCGGCGGCCGAGGCCGACCGGAAGGTGTTGCTGTTCCCCGACACCTACACGAACTACAACCACACCCGGCCAGGGAAAGCCGCCGTGCGCGTCCTCGAGTCGGCGGGCGTCCACGTCGACATCCCCGACGACGTCGCCCCAAGCGGTCGCGCGGCCTTCTCGGTCGGCATGCTCGACACCGCCGAGGAGCGCGCCCGACGGAACATTGACCTGTTCACCGAGTACATCGAGAACGGGTACGAGATCGTCACCGTCGAACCGTCCGACGCGGTGGTGTTCCAGGACGAGTACCTCGACCTGGTGAACACGCCGGCGGCGGAAACGGTCGCCGCGCACGCCTACGGCGTCAGCGAGTACATGGACAAGTACCGCCTCGTCGAGGACCTGCCGCTCGACGAAACGGACGAAACGCTCGCGTACCACGGCCACTGTCACCAGAAGGCGACCGGCAAGGATCACCACGCCGTTGGCGTGCTCCGACGCGCCGGCTACGCGGTCGATCCGATCGAGTCCAGCTGCTGTGGCATGGCCGGCTCGTTCGGCTACGAGGCAGAACACTACGACCTCTCGAAGTCGATCGGCGAGCGGCTCTACGAGAAGCTCGACGAGAGCGACGGGAACCCGGTCGCACCCGGTGCGTCCTGCCGGAGCCAGATCAACGATCGGGAGACGCGAGACGAGAAGCCGCCGCATCCGATCGAGAAAGTGAACGAACTGCTCACGGCATCGTAACCGCGAGCGGTCCGTCGCGTTTTCGCGACCGCGGACGGCTACTGCAATTCTATCCGTGAGAAGCGCCGGCGCCGTCGTCAGCGACCGATCCGCTGTCGCGGATCGAGTAGCTCCACCGGGTGCACGGCGTCGCGCTCGAGCAGCGACCCGAGCTGGTCCTCGCAGGACGTGCCGCTGGCGACGACGATCCGGTCCGCGGCCGCCGGCTCGGTGAACTGCTCTCGCAGCCGATCGCCGACGTCCATGCTCAGGTCGTAATACTCGGACTTGTAGCCGAAGCTGCCGGCCATCCCGCAGCACTCGACGTCGCTCTCGAGGACGTCGTACCCGAGCTCCTCGAGGACCGCCGTCGTGTACCGTTCGACACCGAGGGTCCGCTGCTGACAGTGGGAGTGGTAGGCGATTTCGGCGTCGCCCGCGGGGAGCTGATCCGCGTCGGCGCCGTTCTCGAGACAGCCGTAGACGTACTCGAGTATCTCGTAGCTTCCGTCTCGCAGTCGCTCGAAGGACCGCTCGGGCAACAACTTTTCGTACTCCCGGTGGAACATCGCGAGGTCCGAGGGCTCGACGACGACGACGTCACGGCCCGCGTCGAGGTGTTCCGCGAGGGTCCCGTAGACGCGACTGGCGCGCTCGTCCGCGGTGTCGATCATCCCTTGCGAGAGCGGCGCGCGGCCGCTCTCGCTGACGTCGGGGATGCGGACGTGAACGTTCAGCGTTTCGAGGACGCGTACGGCCGCCTTCCCGCGGTCGACGTCGACGTGGTTGGTGTAGGTGTCGGGATAGAGGACGACCTCCCGGTCCGCGTCGGCCGCGTCGATCCGCGGACCCCGGCTCGCGTACCAGTCTCGAAGCGTCTCGCGCTGGAACACAGGGAGCTCACGCCGACTGTCGACGCCGGCGACCCGCTCGAGCACCGCCCTGGCCGGTCCGGAAGACGCGATCCAGTTGGAGACGGGCGCGGTGGCGCTCCCGAGTTTCGCGAGGGTCTCGTAGTTGCCGAACAGCCGCTTCTGCAGGTCGAGTCCCCCCGGTTCTTCGTCGGGAACGAGTTCGTCGTAGAGGAAGTCGAACTGGCCGTCGTCGCCCTCGCGGTTGAGCCGATCGCGAACGACGGTGTTGATCCACGGGATGTCGATTCCGACGGGGCAGGCGTCGACGCAGCGCGAACAGCCGGTACAGAGATCGTTGAACTCGCCGGCGACGTCCAGCCCCTCGATGCCGGCTTCCCACCCGGTCGCGATCCCGCCGGAGTAGGTCTCGCCGCCGAAGGCGTGGCCGCCGACCGACTGGAAGTTCGCACACGAGTTCGCACACGCGGAACATCGGATGCAGTACAGCGTCTCTCGGAGCTGGTCGTCCTCGCGCATCTCCATGCGGCCGTTGTCGATCAGTACGAGGTGGAAATCGCGATCATCGTCGGCGTCCCCGACGGCGACGTCCGGCTCGTCGAAGTCGACGACCGGCGACTCGATCGGGGGCGTCAGCAACGAGATATAGGACGTGATGTCCTGGCCGGTCCCCGATCGACCGATCAGCTCGATGAAGGGGGCGAGATCCTCGACGGACGGGATGATTTTCTCGACGCCCGCGACGGCGACGTGCGTGTCCGTCGCGGAAACGGTCTTGCGGGCGTTGCCCTCGCTCGTGACGAGCGCGATGGTGCCCGTATCGGCGGTGATGAAGTTCGCGCCCGTCATACCCACGTCCGCGTCTTCGATGAGTTCGCCGAGGTGCTCGCGGGCGAACATCGTCAGCTCCTCGGCGGTCTCGAGCGGTTCCTCGGGATCGAACGTCTCGTTGATGAGATCCGCGATTCCCTCCCGCGACTTGTGGAGGGCGGGTGCGACGATGTGGGAGGGCGCCTCGTCCGCGACCTGGAGGACCCACTCGCCGAGGTCGGTCTCCACCACGTCGACGCCGTCGGCCTCGAGCGCCTCGTTGACCTCGAGCTCCTCGGTGGTCATCGACTTCGACTTCACGACCCGTTCGGCGGCGTTCTCGTCGCAGACCTCGGTGATGTAGCGGTTCGCATCGGCGGCGTCGTCGGCGACGTACACCGTCCCGCCGTTTTCCTCGACAGCCTGCGTTAACTGCTCGACGAGTTCGGGGAGGCGTTCGATGGCGTCCTCTTTGATCGAGCGGGCCTCGTCTTTCAGCGCCTCGTAGTCCTCGAGTCGCGAGACGGAGTCGTACCGACCGGCGTTGAACCCGCGCGTGTTCTCCGCGACGGCTGCGCCCTCGGTCTCGAGCAACCGTCGGATGTGCGCCGCTTTCGCCTCGCGGGACCGGTCGCTACTCATCGAGCATCACCACGTGGACGTCCTTCGGACCGTGAGCGCCCGTGACGAGCGATCCCATGTCCGCGGTCGCGCTCGGTCCGGTGGCGATGATCGCGGTGTCGTTTCCGGCCCGGAACTCGTCGCCCAGTCGGGCGAAGGCCTCCGGTATCCCGGGGACGATGTCCGACGTTCGGAGGACGGCGACGTGCGTGTCGGGGAAGAGGCTCACCGGTTCCGACCCGTCGGGCCGTGCGGGGAGGACGACGCTCCCGTAGTCCGCGATACCAATGTTGGCGGCGGAGATCCCGGTCTTCGCGTCGCGGAGGGCCGCCGGAGTCGGGGCGTCGTCGACCCACTCCGGGAGCGAGACCCCGTCGAACGGAAGGGAGCTACCTACGGTCGGAGTCGTACACACCGCTTCGAGAACGCCGTGGAAGTTCGCGGCGGATGTGTGAGTCCACTCGACGTCGAGCCGCTCGAGGGACTCTTCGAACGTCGCAGCCGTGTCAGTTGCCATGGGGATAGGTACGAAATCCGGATAATTGTTTCTTCGGGTCCGTTCGACACCGAGCCGTCCGTTGGTCTGGAGCCGAGAGCGAAGGCAGTCGTATCGATTAATGTTAGAGACGTAACGAATAGCGACAGTATTTTATAATTAACTACTATCATATACACCCATGCTATCCAACCACAGGCGTGAGCCTGGTATAGCCATGGGGCAGACAGGACCGGACAGCGAACTGAGCGGCGGACCGAGCGGGGGTGGTCACTGATGGCGACGCCGACGGAACTCTTGCTCGCGGTGCTTCCGCTTGCCACCATCGCCATCCTGATGGTCGGCTTCTACTGGCCCGCGACGCGGGCGATGCCGATGGCGTGGCTCGTCGCGATCGTCGCCGGATACGTCGGGTGGGGGATGTCCCCGACGTGGATCGCCGCCTCGAGCATCGTCGGCTTCATCACCGCATCGAACATCATCTACATCGTCTTCGGCGCCATCCTGCTGCTGTACACGCTGAAGCAGACGGGGGCGTTCGAGGCGATAAACCGCGGCTTCGCCGACATCAGCGACGACCGGCGCGTCCAGGTCGTCCTGTTGGTGTTCCTGATGGGATCGTTCATCGAGGGGGCCGCCGGATTCGGGACGCCGGCCGCCATCGTCGGACCGCTACTGGTCGGTCTCGGCTTCCCGCCGCTGGCCGCCGTCGTGGTGGCGCTGACGGGGAACCTGATGGCCATCACCTTCGGCGCCGTCGGGACGCCGCTGATCATCGGAATGATAGACGTCTTCGAGAGCGTCGACTACGTCAACAGCGCCGTCGAGTCCCAGGGCATGACGATCGCCGCGTGGGTCGGCGACATCGCCACCTTCGCGGCGACGTACCACGTGCTCGTCGGCATCGCCCTTCCGTTCATCGGCGTGGCGATGATGACGCGCTTCTTCGGCGAGGAGCGCTCGATCCGTCCGGCGCTGGAAGTGCTGCCGCTCACGCTGTTCGCGTGGGCGTCGTTCTCCGTTCCGTACTGGCTGACGGCGTACGCCCTCGGCCCGACGTTCCCCGGCCTCATCGGCTCGATGGTCGGCCTCGCGATCACCATCGGCGCGTTGAAAGCCGGCTACTTCCACCCCGACGACGAGTGGGACTTCGGCCCCCGAGAGGCGTGGCCGGACCACTGGGTCGGCGACATCGAACCCGGTGAATCGCAGGACCGCGACGTGGCCGTCGCGGCCGACGGTGGGATCCCGCAGTCGGCGAACCGCACGCAGGAGATGTCGCTCGTGAAGGCGTGGGCGCCGTACGCGCTCCTGGCCGCGCTCCTCGTGATCACCCGCGTCTGGGATCCGCTGGTGAACTTCCTGACGACGACCCTCGTCCTCGAGTGGAGCAACATCCTCGGAACGAGCCTCGGCGACAGCATTCAACTGCTCTACCTGCCGGGTGCGATGTTCCTCGCGGTCCACCTCGTCACGATTCCGCTTCACGGCATGGACGGCGGCGACATCAAAGCCGCGTGGGCCGAGACCCTCGAAAAGGTCGCTCCCGCGGTCGTCGCGCTCCTGTTCGCCGTCGCGACCGTGCAGATCATGCTCCAGTCCGGCACGGCGACCGGGTCCGACGGAATGCTCATCGTCCTCTCGGAGACGATGGCCGACGTCACCGGCGGAGCGTACCCGTTCCTGGCGCCGTGGGTCGGCGCGCTCGGCGCGTTCCTCGCCGGATCGAACACCGTCTCGGACATCCTCTTTGGCACCTTCCAGTACGGCGTCGCCGACAACATCGGCACGTCGAAGACGGTCATGCTGGGCGCACAGGCGGTCGGGGGCGCTATCGGCAACCTCATCGCCGTCCACAACGTCGTCGCCGCCCTCGCAGTCGTCGGACTCGTCGGACAGGAGGGACGGGTCATCCGACTCGAGCTCATCCCGCTGGTGTACTACGCGACGTTTACCGGGCTGCTGGCGCTACTGTTCAGTTACGTCCTCTTCCCGGGGGCGTTCTGAACGCCGGTCGCCCGTCGCGACGACCACACCGAAAACCACGGGCTGGACGAACTCCCAGCCCGGACGACGCTACGATTCGATTTTTCCGACGCTACGAGACGCTTACGCACTGCCGGCGCGAGACTCGTAGTTCCGTTTCGACGTCACCGGTCGCCGGGACGTCCGGCGCCGGGAATCGTCGCTCGGTTCTCGCTCAGTCGTCGGAACTGACGACCGAATTCCGCAGCGTTCCGACGCCCTCGTAGGTGATCTCGACGGTATCACCGGGTTCGATGAGTCCGGGGTTCGCGGGACTCCCGAACGCGACGACGTCGCCGGGGCGGAACGTGAACCGCCTCGAGAGGTACGAGACGATCTCGTAGGGATCGAACAGCATCAGTTCCGTGTTCGCTTCCTGTCGCCGCTCGCCGCTCACGTCGGTCCACATGTCGATGCCGGTCGGATCGACGTCGGTCTCGATCCACGGGCCGAGCGGGCCGGAGCCGTCGAAGGCCTTCCGCGCGGTGCGACCCTGCTGATCGAGCGCGTCCACGTCGTTCATGATGGTGTAGCCGCGGACGACCTCGGGGACCTCGTCTTCCGAGACGTCGTGACAGCGCTCGTCGATGACCGCCGCGAGTTCACCGGCGTAGGTCAACTCCTCGGTGAACTCGGGATAGGAGATAGGTGTTTCGTGGCTCAGCAGGGAAGCGGGCGGCTTGATGAAGAAATCGGGCTCCTCGGGCCGCTCGTACTCCATCTGATCCAGCGTCGCCGCGTAGTTGCGACCGACGCAGTACATGGCCGAGGGATCGCAGGGCGGGAGCAGGTCCCCGTCCGTTCCGACCTCGTAGGTGCCGTCGTCCGCGTGGACGAGGCCGTCTTCGTATCGTCCGGTGACTGGTCCGTCGGGAGTGTCGATCCGTGCGAGTCGCATTACCGGGCGTCTCGAGTCCAGGCCGGTAGGTCTACCGATTCGAGTTCGCACTTATAGCCCGCACGTCGATCGGTTCGTCGTCCGCGGGACGCCCGCAGACGCGATTCCGATTCTGCCCTCAAGCGCCGAGCGACGCGCCCACCTCGTGCCCGTTCCAGCCCGTCTGATCGCCACTGAGTTTGTCTACGAATTTTGGTATACTACGAGAAGTACTAGAAAGTATATGAAACGATCTCTGTAGGGCATACGTCATTCACCGGTGATTCGCCACTGACGGTACCGCCGCGTTTCGGTTGACGACTCACACAGTCTCGAGAGGGTGCCTTGAGCGAAACGGTGCTCGAGAGATCTCGTATCTCCAAAAACCTCGGTACTGTCGATAGGGGGAGTGCGATCGAACCCGTTTCTGCGCGAGCCGCGACCGATTCCTGATTGAGTTAGCTTCACCGCCTATATCGTCCAGTACCGGCGGATATAGCCGTACACCGGCCCCGCTATTACGGCCGACGGCTCTCTCGGCCGAGTCATTCACCGGGCGGATCGCGATCTCGATAGCGTCCGGCTCGGTTCCAAATGTATACGTATCCATACTATTATATGAATCTGGTACTTTCAGTCATTTCAACGGCCGCCGATAGACGTCGAACGTCGACCGACGAGACCGACCGAGAACCGGTATCCCGGTCGAATTCATCCGAAGCGGGAGGTTTTTGCGACGTCCGGCTGAACGTTCGGACGATATGGCACAGGCTTCCCAGGAGTTCGGCGAGTGGCCGCTCAAGCGGCTGATGACCGAGGTCGTCGGCTCCGGTCCGAAGTCAGCGGAGGACATGACCCGCGACCAGGCCCGCGAGGCCCTGCAGCGGATCTTCGCCGGCGAACCGGACGAAACGACCCTCGGTGCGTTCTGGTTGGCAAACCGCTGGAAGCGAAACAACGCCGAGGAGCTGGCGGCTTACACCGACGTCATGCGTGAGGTGTCGGTCGTCACAGCCGAACCGGACGCCGATCCGGTCGACTGCGGGGCGAACTACGACGGTAAGCACACCTCCGCCCTGCTGGGCGTCGGCGCCGGCATCGTCGCTGCGGCCGCGGGGACGCCGATCGTCGTCCACTCGGGCGACCGCGTCCCCACGCAGAAGGCCACGGCATACAAGCACGTCCTCGACGAGCTCGGCGTTCGGACCGAGATCGAACCCGCCGAAAGCGCCGCCATGGTCGACGAGACCGGCTTCGGCTTCTACTACCAGCCGGCGTTCAACCCCGCGGTCCACGACCTGCACGACCGCCGGGAGCAGATGGGCGTGCGCACGTTCATCAACACGATCGAGACCGTCGCCAATCCCGCGAACGCCGACGTCCACCTGGGCTCGTTCTACCACCTCTCGTTCGCGAAGAAGCTGACCGACCTCATCCGGGAGAGCGACGAACTCGAGTACTCGCGAGCCATCTTCTTCCAGGGGATGGAAGGCTACGACGACATCCGGCCCGGCTACACCAAGGTCGCCGAATGGAACGAGGGCGCGGCCCTCGAGGACTACGAGATCGAAACCGCCGAGTACGGGATGGCGATGGAAAACGAGGACCTCGAGGTCGAGGACGTGGCCGCCGATTCGGCGACGATCACCGAGGAGGTGGTGGCCGGCGAGCGCGAGGACGACTTCGCCGACGCCATCGCCCTCAACGGTGCGTTCCGCATGTACGCCCGCGAGGACGTCGACAGCCTCGAGGCGGGTCTCGAGCGCGCTCGCGAAGTCATCGCGGACGGAAGCGCCGAAGCGGTCCTCGAGGACCTGCGGGAGTTCTGACCGGCCGCGATCGGTCTCCTCTTTCTCGGTTCGCTCGAGTCGGTGTCGCGGCGGGCGGCGATCGTCGGTCCACCGTAACGCAGCGTCCGGTGGGACGTATCCGTCTCAAAAGTCGAGTTCCTCGAGTTTGCTCGCCCAGAAGTGTCGGAAACCACTCGAGGGCGGTCTCACTCGCCGTGCTCGTGAGCGTGCGTCTGCCGTCGGTCAAACCCTCGTCGATCGGAGTTACGGCTCACGGATTTGTTCGCGGCAAGAAGATGGGCCGGCTCGGATTTGAACCGAGAACCTCCACCTTATCAGAGTGGCGCTCAACCTAATTGAGCTACCGGCCCGCGTCCGCACTCGTTCATTGCCGGGTCATATGTTTAAGCGTTTCTTTCCGAACCTGCTATGGGAACTGCTACCGAGAAAACCCGGCGCCGTCGTCCGATTCCTCGTCCTCGTCGCCCTCGATATCGATCCGGGTGCCGTCCCCGCTCGAGCGCGAGTTCGAGGGGTCGTCGGTGTCGACGGTATAGGAGTCGCTCCCGAGGTCGTAGGTGCCGTCGGCTGTCGAACCGCCGGTTCCGGGGCCGCCGGTGCTCGAGCCTTGGCCGGGAGTTCCCTGCCCCTGTCCGTCGTCCGGGAACCCGAAGGTCCAGACCGAGCCGCTCGCGAACCCGCCCGTCTTCTTGTCCGCGTAGGGGACGATCACGTAGCGCTTGAGCACGGCGCGGATTGGCACTCGAGTCACCGGAACCGCGAGCAGGAACCCGATGATGTCGGTCACCAGGCCGGGGGTCAGCAGGAACGCTCCGGCGGCGATCAGGAGCCCGCCGTCGAGCAGTTCGTTCGTCGGCGGCTTCCCCTGTGCCAGCGAGCGTTGCATCTTTCCGATCGTGCGCCGGCCTTCCGCGCGGACCAGAAGCATGCCGACGAGACCGGTCAGGACGACGAGCAGCACCATCCCGACCCAGGTGAACCCTGAGAACTGGGTGACGAGGAACCCGAGCAACACCGCGTCGAGGAACGGGATGAGCAACAGCGCCAAGATCCACCGGAGCATGCCCAACTCTAGCCGGCGAAGCGTGAAAACCCTTTACTCTCAGTTTCGGTGCACGAATTTGCTGTTCGGCGAACGCGCCCGTCGTCCGGCTCTCGAGTGTGCGTCCGAATCGCCGCCGTGCCGCGAACGAAGGCCTTACGCGTGCGACTCACCACCATTCGGTATGGACGTAGACGACGACGCAACCCGCGTCGAGTGGCGCGAGTGGGGTCAGGACGCCTTCGACGAGGCCGAGGCGGCCGACGCTCCCGTCTTGCTCTCGCTCACCGCGACGTGGTGCGATCACTGCCACGAAATGGACGCGGAGACCTACGCCGAGCCCCGAATCGCGGCGAACATCAACGACAGCTTCGTGCCGATTCGGGTCGACGTCGATCGGCACCCGCGCGTGCGCGATCGGTATAACATGGGCGGCTTCCCCTCGACGGTCTTTCTCGCGCCCGACGGGAACGTCCTGACGGGCGCGGGCTACCTCGGCGCCGACGGGATGCGCCAGGTGTTAGATAGCGTCCGGACCATGTGGCAGACCAAAGGCAGCGGCGCCGCCCGCGTCCCCCGGCCGCTCCGAGAGGACAACTCGCCGGCCGGCGAGCTCACCCACGACGTCGAGGCCGCAATGGTCGGCCAACTGACCGAGACCTACGACGAGGTCGCCGGCGGCTGGGGCCAGAGCCCGAAGTTCCCGCTGCCCGACGCCCTCGAGTTCGCCCTCAAGCGCGACCGCGAGATGGCGCTTCGCTCCTACGATGCGGTCAGCGCGAACCTGTTAGACGAGTACGACGGCGGTTTCTACCGGTTCGCCAGCGACCGCGACTGGGGCGGCGTCCAGCGGGAGAAGCTACTGGATTCGAACGGCGCGCTCGTCCGGGCGTTCGCGAACGCCTACCTGCACACCGGCAAGGACGAGTACCGCGAGCCCGCAGAGCGCACGATCGAGTTCCTGACGACGACGCTGTGGAACGGCGACGTCGACGCCTTCGCCAACAGCCAGGCCCCCGGCGAGGACGCGGCCCACAGCCTCGACGCGACCGACCGGGCGACCGCTGCGGAACCGCCGGTCGACGACGGCGTCTTCGCCGGCCCGAACGCCTTGGCGATCGACGGACTGCTCACCTACTACGCCTACACCGACGACGAGCGCGCCCGCCGCTACGCCGAGCGCGCGCTCGAGCGGCTGTGCGAAGACCTGCTCGCGGACGGCGTCGTCGCCCACCAGTACGACGCAGACGGAAACGACGCGCCGACGCCGCTGCTGACCAACCAGGCCCGCGCTCTCGAGGCGCTGACGACCGCCGCGAGCGTCCTCGATACCGAGTTCCTCGCAGACGCCCGGCGGGTCGCCGACGCGACGATCGACCATCTCCACGACGAGGATTCGTTCGTCGACGGGCCCGCGGAGGGGGTCGGCCTGCTCGACCGCCCGCTCCGACCGTTAGACGCCAACGTCGCCTTCGCGGACGCGCTGATCGACCTCGCGGAACTGGTCGCCGGGACCGCCGAGGACGACGACGCGGACGCCGATCGCTACCGCGAGTACGCCCGTGAGACGCTCGAGGCCTTCGCCGGCGCGAGCGACCGCTTCGGCGTTCAGATCGCCCGGTACGCGACGGCGGTCTCGCGGCTGCTCGAAGGGCCGCTCGCCATCCGCGTCGCCGCCGAACCCGGCTCCGATCTCCACCGCGCGGCGCTCCGCATGGCGGATCACGAGAAGGTCGTCGTGCCGGACGCGACGACCCTCGAGGCCGGCACGGCGCGCGTCGAACGCGGCGACCGCGTCTCCGACCCGGCCGAAACGCCGGACGAGTTGAGCGAGCGCGTCCGAGCTATTCTCGACTGAGAGCGGGCCGGAATCGGCCGCGAGCGCCGCCGGTTCAAACCACCACAGCGTTTATGTTCCGGCGGTGAATCGCTTCGGACATGGCCAGTCTCCGGGACCTCGGGCTCTCCGAGTACGAAGCGCGAGCGTATCGAGCGCTGTTGAACACGGGCCCGACAACCGCCAAGGAGTTGTCGCGGGCGAGCGACGTCCCCATGGGCCGGATCTACGACGTTCTCAACAGCATCGAGCAGTACAACCTCGTCCGGAGCCAGACCGCTAGCCGGCCGAAGAAGTACGTCGCCGTCGAACCCTCGACCGCGCTCGATCGTCTCCTCGACGACAAGAAGCGCGAACTCGAGGAGAAGGCCGAGCAGTACGAGTCGATCGTCGACGACCTCTCGGAGGAACTCGACGCGGCCGAACCCGTCGAGGAGCAGTTCTGGACCGCCGCCGTCGGCCCCGAGGAGACGACGGATCTCCTGCTCGAGCGGCTGGCGGCGGCGGACGACCACATCGTGATGGTCGTCGCGAACCCGGCGCCCGGCCGGGACGTGCAGGCGTTGAGCGAGAACGTCACCGCCCAGCTCGAAGACGCGCTCGAGCGGGGCGTCTCGGTGGACGTCCTGATGACGCGCGGGATGGTCGACTCGCTCTCGGAGCGAGTCGGCAAGCGGTACCGCGAGTCGCTGCAGTCCCGCGACGACTTCGACGTCCGGACGAACGACGACGTGACGGGGACGTTCAACCTCATCGACGACGTCGAGGTCTGCATTCAGGTGCCGAACCCGCTCTCGTCGGGCGAGGCCTTCGGCATGATCGATCTGAAGGACCCGGAGTTCGCCGCGAGCGTCCACGACGAGTTCGTTCCACGGTGGGAGGAAGCGGAGCCGCTGACGTTCTAGGTCGTTCGGTTCGTTCTACGCGTCGCCGTCACCCTCGCCGTTGACCTCCTCGCGAAGCGTCTCCATCTCGACGACGCGCTCGGCGTGGGCGTTGTGCTGGTGGATCGACTCGTCGTTGGACTGTTTCATCGTGATGACCGCGTCGTCCTCGAGGTGGTCGAACTCCTCGACGACGCCCTCGGCCATCGAGCGCACGCAGTCCTCGACGAACTTCGCGTCCGCGTGGGCCTCGTAGGTCATGTGGTCCTCGTCCGGGCGCTTCGCGAGGTTGTAGATCCGCGCGCTCATCGAGTCCCGGGCGACGTCGATGATGTCGTTCAGATCGACATCGGGGTCGCCGTTGGCTTCGACGGTCAGCGTCGCGTGGCCGCGCTGGGAGTGACCCGGCTGGGGCACCTCATCGAGGAACTCCGTGATCGTCTCCTCGTCGACGCCCAGGTCCTCGAGCGTCTCCTTCGCGCGCGCGGCGGACATCCCCTGCGAGCAGGGACAGACGGTCATCCCCGTTACTTCGGCGCCGATCTCCTCACGGGTCCCCTCCTCGGTCGCGGTCGCAGCGGCGATGATGTCGACGGTGTGCTGGGTCTCGCGGTCGCTGGCGGGCGTCTGCTCGCGGCGCATGAACTCCGCCTCCATCGAGACCTGCGCCTTCGAGGTGTAGTCGTGTTTCTCGAGCAGCCGCTCGGCCGCATCGCCGCAGACCTCCTCGACGCGGTAGGCCTCCTCGCGGGTGGCGTCCTCCAGAATTTCGTCGATGACCTCCATGTTGCGGCTCATGTCCGCACCCTTGCGCCAGGCGGGGAGGTCGACGAAGACCTCGAACTCGGCGGTGAGGACGATCGGCCGCTTGTCCTCGCGCGCGATCTTGACGAGCTTTTCGACGCCGGTGACGCCGACCTGGCTCAGGCCGACGGTGACGTCGGGCGACGTCGCCTGCACGTCCGGAAGCTGGTGACTCATTGGCCGTACTCGGGCCAGCGACCGATTATGCCTTTCGGAACGAACGGTTTGCCGCCGGTTTCTCGGCGCACACGCTGAATACGGCGCGACGTCGAGCTTTGGTCACTCTCGAGCGTCCGGCCGAACCGCACCGTTGCTCGAGTTTCTTTAAGTGCTTCTGGTCACAAGGTGAAGATACGACAGAGACTCCCCGTTCTCGGGATGCATTTATTCTGGAGAGCTCCGGCTCGGTCGATCGTTGGATCCGCTCCGAGCCCGTCGTCGATTTAAGTATCTCTGCCCACAAGGTAAAGCTACGACGGGAGGACGCTCGTTCTCGAAGACTCTACCGGCGAGCTACCGCTCTCGATACCGCCTGCCGGCCTGCGTGCTTTTTGCCGTCTCAATCACGTACCGGGACAGCCGAGTTCGTACCGCTGGTCGCTCGGCACCGTCGGCACGTCGATCGAGACGGGTTCGTCGTACGCCGAGTAGCGCATCGTGATCGATACGGTCGCCGTCTCGCCGTCGCCGGAGACGTCGAACTCGACGCTCGTCTCGAGTGGGCGTCCCGTCTCCGCATCGAGCCAGAGCGTCGTATGCGCGTCCTCGAGATTCGGGCCGCCGAAGTCGAACCGGGAGCTGC
Organism: Halopiger thermotolerans; assembly: GCF_054654555.1. Lineage (NCBI taxonomy): Archaea > Methanobacteriati > Methanobacteriota > Halobacteria > Halobacteriales > Natrialbaceae > Halopiger > Halopiger thermotolerans. The sequence goes on from NZ_BAAIEU010000002.1 coordinate 459,961, forward strand.
TGAGGCCACTGTCGTCGAAGGCGTCCGCCGGGGGCGAACCGGTGAGCCGGATCGCCTCCCGGCCGTCGTACGCCTCGGTGCCGTTCCAGTAGAGGTCGCCGTCTTCGAACAGCGAAAGCTGCGAGTGGGCGGGCGTGTCGTCGGGCCAGGGATCGCCTTCGTCCTCGTCGAGTGACTCGACGTTCCAGCCGTCCCACGGCGGCGGACACTGCTCGCGACGCGTCTCACCCTCGAGGTACGACTCGAGGGTTGTCCCGTCGATCGTCGCGTTCGTGTACAGCGTCTCGTTCGCGAGGTCGACGGCGCCGAACACGGAGCCGTCGATCCGTTGGCGGTCGGCGGCGACGGACAACTCGCCTTCGTACCGGTAGGTCGACGTCTCGTCGAGGACTGTCCGGGCGTCCTCGAGGGCCTCGACGGCGCGCTCGTCTCTCGTCGGCTCGTCGCCGAGGGCGCTACAGCCGGCGAGGGAGACGACGAGAATCAGACTCACCGTAAGTGCACGGAGGGCAGGGCGGCGCATCGTACTGTTAGTACGCTTACCGGTAGCCGATACAAATAACTGCGGTTGTCCGCTCGAGTCGTTCAGTGACGGCCCGACCAACTGCGAGCGATCCGTCTCGCTTCTTTAAGTGCCTCTGGTCACAAGGTAGAGCTATGACGGGAGACCGCCGTTCCCGCGGCGGTGCGTTACTGGTGCTGTCCAAACCGCTTAGTGGCGTCTCCGGTACTGATTTCTAATCCGTCGAACAGCACACGCTACGAGAAGGAAGAACTGCTCGAACGTCACTCGATGACGTCGGTTACACCGGTTTCCTACACCGGCTCGCCGAACGCGTACATCGTCTCGTGGGCCGTCACCTCGAGGTCGACGAAGTCGCCGGGCTCTATGCCGTGGTCGCTCGCGTTCTGGACGATGATCTGGCGGTACGCCGAATCGCGACACTTCACGGAGTCGGCGGTGCCCTCCTCGACGACGAGACAGTTCTCGCGCCGTTCGCCAACCATGTCCTCGTAGGCGTCGGCGACGATCTCGCGCTTGAGTTCGCTCATCTCCTTCGAGCGTTCCTTCTTGACCGTGCCGCCCAGCCCCTTCATCTCGGCGGCGTCGGTCCCGGGGCGCTTGGAGAAGCGGGTGACGTTGATCTTCTCCGGGCGGGTCTCGCGCAGGAGCGCCATCGACTGCTCGTGGTCGTGCTCGGTTTCGGTCGGGAAGCCGACGATGAAGTCCGTCGAGAGCGTCCAGTACTCGAGGTGGTCGTCGAAGGTCTCGACGACCTCGACGTACTCCTCGACCTGGTGCTGGCGGCGCATGTCGCCTAACACGTCGTCGCTGCCCGACTGGACGGGCGCGTGCAGGAAGTCGTAGAGTTCGTCGTACTCGGCGAACACCTCGGCGAGCTCCTCGCGGATGCCGTGGACGCCCTTCGGGTTGGCCATCCCCACGCGAACCCGGAAGTCACCGTCGAGCTCGCAGATGCGCTCGAGCAACTCGTGGAGCTTGCGCTCGCCCTTGTCCCAGCCGTAGACGCCGGTGTCCTGTCCCGTGATTCGAATCTCCTTGGCGCCGGCATGGATCAGCGCGCGGGCCTTCGCGACGTTTTCTTCGACCGGCGGCGAGTCGATCTTGCCGGTCGCTTCCTTCGTGATGCAGTACGAGCAGTTGGACATGCAGCCCCGCGCGATGGGGAGAATGCCGACGACGCCGTCCAGAATCGGTTCGGCGTCCGGCGTCGTCGTCGGACACTCGCCGTTCGTGACGGCCTGGGGGACCTCGTCCCAGTGGAGCACCTCGCCGTCGATGTCGGCGTCGCGGAACTCCTCGCCCTGCGCGAGGGCCATGCAGCCGGTGATGTAGAGGTCGGCGGTCTCCTCGGACAGCTCCTCGGCGCGCCGGAGCATGTTCCGCTCGGTCTTCTCGACGACGGTGCAGGTGTTGAGGATGGCGACGTCGGCCTCCTCGGGGCCGTCGACCCGGTAGTGGCCGGCATCGCGGAGCCGTCGCTCGATCTCGCGGCTCTCGCCGCGATTGGACGTGCAACCGTACGTTTCGATGTGGTACCGGGCCATTCGTCGTTGTCCAATCTGGGGAACGCGAGGCCAAAAGCCCGACGGATCCGTCGCTCGCCGTTCGAGAACGCGGCACATGCGCGGTCGCGCCGCCCCTAAATGATTCTCGCCCAGCGACGAACCGACGCACCTGTCGCCGCGATTTGTTTTTCAGGAAGACTTTTACTGTCGTGCTCGAGACGTGTTCATAACGCCCTCCCCGCATGAGCCTCCGTTTGCGAATCTGCGGCGTCCTCGCCGCGCTCGTCGCGATCAACGCCCTGTTCGTGCTGGTCCTGCTGTGGGCCTACGGGATCTTGCTGCCCGGAGTAGTCGCCGGCACCGTCGTCTTCCTCCAGCACGGGGCCGTCCCCTTGGATTTCGCCCGGCTACCGGTCTCGTGGCCGACGGCCTGTGCTTTGATCGGGGGCTTTCTCCTCGCGCAGATCTACTACGGCTACCGCCGCGTGCTCTCGGGCACCCGCGCCGGCGACGGGGACCACGAAATCGCTCGTACCGTTCGCCGGTTGGCGATGACCGCCGACGTGCCCGAACCGAACGTCCGCATCGTCGACGACGACGCGCCGAGCTGTTACACGGTCGGCCGGCTCACCGACGCGACGATCGTCGTCACGACCGGACTCGTCGACCGTCTCGACGCCGACGAACTCGAGGCGGTGCTGGCCCACGAGATCGCCCACATCGCCAACCGGGACGTGACGCTGATGACGATTACGACGCTGTTCGTCGAAATCGCCGATCGAGCGTACCACTGGGCGCGGCTGGTGCGCCGAGCGGTGACCGACCCGCGCTCGCTCTCGACCGAGGGGCGGCTCGCGATTCAGTGGTTCCTCCCGCTGGCCGCGCTGACCTACGTCTTCGTTGCGCCGCTGTTGTGGCTCTTCCCGACGGTCGCGGACTGGGCCACGCGGACGCTCTCGCACGCCCGGGAGTTCGCCGCCGACGACGCCGCCGCGCGGATCACTGGCAAGCCACTCGCGCTCGCGACCGCGCTGGTAACCCTCGCCGAGGCGACCGAAACGCCGACGACCGATCTCCGAACGGCGAAAACGCGCGCGCTGTGTGTCGTCCCGACCGACCTCGTCACCGGTCGCGAGGTCGGTTCAGTGTCTACCCTCGAGGACGATGTGGGGGCGACTGCGACCGAGAGGGAGCGCCGCGAGACCGTCGCCGCGTGGCTCGACGGGGCGACGCCGACAACGGCGACGACTGCCTCAACGGGGACCGGCACGCACCCGCCCGTCGAGGCGAGACTCGAGCGACTACAGATGATCGCCGTCGACCAGGAACTGGAGGGATCGGTATGAGCGCGAGCGACGGCGGCGTCCGCCGGTTGCTGGTCGTTCTCGGCTGCGTCGTCTGCCTGCTCGCGATCGCCAGCGCGCTCCCGGCGGCCGATCCGCGGCTCGAACCCCCGGGGACGACGGGTGACGGCGGGAGCGACGGTCCCGCGGCCGGCGAGTGGGACGCGATCACGGGCGAGGATCCGTTTTCCAACGCGACCGTAGAGGAGACCGCCGATGACGACGATCCCGTCGGTGCGCCGGATCCCGAAATCGAGATCGACGGCGCGATCGTGCCGGGCAACGAGGTGACGATCTCGGTCGACTCCACTAGTCCGTTCGACGAGCGGACCGTCGAAGTGAACGGCGACGAGGTCGGGAAAGCGGACTGGGGATCAGTCGATGCCGTCGTTCCCTACGCCGAGGAAATGACCGTCAGGGTGCCTGAGACGAACGTCTCGCGGACCGTCGACGTCGAGACGAACGCGACGATCAGGGCCCACGACGGGGCGGCCCCGACTGCCGAGTTCGAGGTGTCCGCCGTCGTCAACTCGACGCCGGTTCCCAACGCGACCGTTTTCGTCGACGGCCAACCGGCGGTCGAGACCGACGAGGAGGGACGTGCAACCGTGACGCTTCCCGACGAGGCCGGGCCGACCGAACTACGCGTCGAGCGCGAGCCGGTCGTCGGCGAGCGAACCGTCGAGGTCGCCGAGCCGCGGGTTATGGTCGTTTCGCCGCTGCTGTTCCCCGGGTCGCCGACGCCGGTGCAGGTCTCGGCCGACGGGACCCCGATTCCGAACGCGACGGTCTCGCTCGAGAGCGGCGGGACGGCGACGACCGGCGACGACGGCCGGACGCGGGTCTGGCTGCCCATCGCCGACGAAGCGACCCTCACCGCGACGGTCGGCGAGGAGACCGCGACGGCGACCGTGGGGAACCTCTACCTCCGGCTGGCGGCGCTCGTCGTGCTCGGCCCCGGCTTCGCTATCGGCACGGTCGTGACGTACTTCCGATTCGTCGCGCGCGCCGACGGCCAACGACCCGACCTGTCCGGGGCTGGCTTCGTCCTCGGCCTCGCGGACGCGCTCTCGGCGGTCGCCGCCGCAGTAGCGGGTGCGATCGACGGCACGGCCCAATTCGCGTCGCAGTTGGCAGGCCTGTTTACCCTGCGGGGACCGGGGCTGCCGTCGCTGCCGCGACCGCGGTTTTCGCTCCCCAACCTGACCGTCGGCGCTGGCCTACGGCTTCCGTCGCCCTCGGTCGGCGCTGCGCTCTCGTCGTTCGGCCGCGCATTCGGCTCGCTGTCGATCGGGCCGCTGTTCGGCTCGTCCCGTGACGGCGACTCGAGCTTCGGCCGCCCGTCGCTTGGCAACTTGTTCGGCGGGGACGACAAGGACGCTGACGCGGCCGGCGCCGGTTCCGACGGCGACGGGAACGGGGACGGAGACGGGGGCGCACCGCCGCTGGCAGACGAACCGCTCGGTCCGCGCGGGCCCCGCGCCGAGATCCGCGGTGCGTGGCACGCCTTCCTCGACCGCCTCGAGGTGACCCGCCGCGAGACGCTGACGCCGGGGCAGGCCGCCAGGCGGGCGCTCCGCGCCGGGTATCCGGCGACGCTGGTCGCGCGACTCGTCGGGATCGTCCGCGACGTCGAGTACGGGCGCCGAGAGCCGTCCCCGGAGCGGGTGATCGAGGCCCGCGAGGCGGCGAGCGCGCTGATTACGGCCGCCAGCGATGGTGACGATGCCGATGATGCCGACGACGCCGACGAGGGGGTGGGTTCGCGATGAGCCGCCGCCGGTCGGCGAGTCCGTGGCGCGACGCGCTCGCGAGGCTCGCGGCGATCGACCGCGATCGGCTCGCCGTCGCCGTGATCGTCGGCGGCACCGTGCTGGCGTTCGCCTCGGTCGTGCTGGGCGGGTTCGTTCCGTACGGGCTGTTGGCCGACGTGCTCTACCCGTTCGCGATCCTCCTGCCGGTGATCGGCGTCGTCATCGCGTTCGGCGCGTGCTGGTGGGCGGCGGCCGTCGGCTCGAGCGCGGGCGAATCGCCGCTGCTCGCGGATCTCGACCGCCCGCCGGAACGCGGCCGCTCCCGAGCGGAACGGACCGTCGCCGTCGAGACGGCGCAACTCCTCGAGCGCGGGACGGACGAGTGGTACCGCTGCTGGGACGGAACGTCGACCGCGACGGTTCACGACCGCCTCGCCGACGGTGCGGTTCGAACGCTGCGGGCGAAACGCGGGCTCGAGCGGAGCGCGGCCCGCGAGGCGGTCCGATCGGGAACGTGGACCGACGACGACGTCGCCGCCGCGTTCCTCGCGGACGCCGACGACGTCCGCCAGCCCGTCGGAGAGCGGCTACGGACCGCACTCGATCCCGGCGGGGCGTTCGACCGGCGCGTCGAACGGACGCTGACGGCGATCGAATCGATCGCGGACGACTCGCGACCGCTCGAGTCGCGTCGTGAGGATCGAACGCCGACCGTGGCCGAAGCGGCGGCGGACGACCCGCGGCGCGACCGAGCGCCCGCCGGGGCCGACGCCGCGACGACGGAGGTGACGACGGACCGATGACCGCGTCCGAGCGCACCGTCGAACGGATCGGTCGCGGCGAGTGGGCGGTCGCCGCAGCGCTGGCGCTCGCCGGTAGCGGGCTCGTGATCGGGAGTCAGGTGCTCGTCGTCGCGGCGACGGTCCCGCTGTGGTACGCCGCCGCGGCCGTTTTCGGGACTCACCAGCCGACGACGGTTCGCCTCGAGCGCGAGCTCGCGGTCGACGGTGACGGCGGTCTCGCCGCTGACGACGGCGACCGTACCGGGTTCGACGGAACCGGCGGCGACGGGGACCGCGCCGTTACCGCCGATCCCGGCGACACCGTGACGGTCCGAACGGCAGTCCGGAACGACGGCGCCGAGACCGTCACCGATCTGCGGGTCGTCGACGCCGTTCCCGAGGGGCTGTCGGTCGTCTCCGGCTCCCCGCGGGCCTGCGTCACCCTCGAGTCCCTCGAGACGGCGAGCCTCGAGTACGAGGTCGCGGTCCGGCGCGGCGAGCACGCGTTCGGCGACGCGACGGTCAGAACGCGGAATCCGACCGGAACGGTAACCGAGACGCGGACGGTTCCGGTGTCGGGAGACGACGTCGTCCGGTGTTCGTCGACCGTCGAGGACGCGCCCCTCGGGAGCGCGACCAACGACTACGCGGGCGAGGTGCCGACCGACGAGGGCGGCAGCGGCGTCGAGTTCTACTCCGTGCGCGACTACGAGCCGGGCGATCCGGTCGGCGCGATCGACTGGCGCCGCTACGCCGCCACGCGGGAGCTCTCGACCGTCGAGTACCGCGCCGAGCGGGCGACGCGGGTCGTCTGCGTCGTCGACGCGCGCCGGAGTCAGCTCCGGGCGGCCACGACCGCCGACGTCCCCGCGGTCGATCTCTCGGCGGACGCCGCCGAGCGGACGTTCGAGGCGCTCGTCGATGAGGGCCATCCGACCGGCGTCGTCGCGATTTCCGAGGAGGCCGTCAAGGCCGTCCAGCCGGATACTGATCCAGCCACGCGCGAGCGGGTGTCGCGCGTGCTCGACGAGGTATGGGATCTGGAACGCGGTCCGACGTACTTTCGGCGCTCGTCGTCGGACGACCTCGCGGCCGAACTCACGACGACATTGCCGGGCGAAGCGCAGGTGTACCTGTTCTCCTCGTTCGTCGACGATGAGCCGGTCGATCTCGTCGCGGCGCTCCGTACGCGCGGTTATTCCGTCCGCGTGGTCTCGCCCGACGTGACCGCGAGCGTGAACGACAAACCAGAGCTCGACGAGACCGCACTCCACCTCGAGTCGCTCGACCGTAAGCGGCGGCTGGCCCGTTCCCGCGCACGGGGTGCCCGCGTCGTCGACTGGCCGCTCGAGCGACCGCTCGGACTGGTGCTTCGCGACGCCGTCGGGGAGGTGGGGCGGCGATGAGCGACGCCGACCGCACGACGGACGTCGACCCCGTTCGAGACCGACGCCTGCCGTCGACGACGGCGTGGGCGATCGCGGTCGCCGCCGCGGTGGGGGTGCTCGCCCTGGCCGCGTTCGATCTCCGCGTCGCCGCCGGCGCCGGCGTCGGCCTCGTCCTCGCGGCGGCGATGCCGGGGTTCGACGGCTCGAACCGGCGCATCGTCGCGACGGCCACGGTCCTCCCGGTCGCCGCGCTCGGCGTGGCCGCCACGCTCGGAACTGCCGGCGGACCGGTCGACGGCGCGCTGGTACTCCTTGGGACGGTCGTCGCGCTCGCCGCGGGGCTTCTCCTCGCCGGCGGACTCGAGCCGTCGACGATCAAACGGGCTGCAGCCGCCGCGGTCACGGCGGGGATCGCCAGCGGCGCCGTCGCGCTGGCCGCGGACAGCGTCTCGCAACTCGGCCGCGAGACGATCCTCGAGACGGTGCTGTGGCTCACCGTCAGCGGACTCCGGGAAACGGTACTCGCGCTGGTCGTCGCCGGAATCGCCGCGGGCGCCGCCGTCGTCGCGCTGCCGCCGGCCGCGCTCGCGACGCCGACGGCGCGGGACGCGTACGACCGCGCCCGGCGGGGGCTGCTCGGCTGGATCGCCGTCGCGGTCGTCGTCGCGGTCGCCGCCCTCGTGGGCGCGACGGTCCTCTCCTGGTTCGTCCCGGCGCTCGAGGCGGCGGTCGCAGCGCTCGTTGACGGCCCCGTCGTTCGCGGCGCGTGTGCGGTCGTGACGACCGTCAGCGTCGCCGTCGCAGCCGTCGGCATCGCGGTTCGGTACGCGTGGATCGCCGCGGCGGAACGCACGCGCGAGAGCGCCGCCGTCTCGGTCCTCGTCGGGTCGATCCTCGGCGCGATCGCCCCGCTGCCGCTGGCGCTCGCGGTCGACGAACCGACTGCGGTCGTCACCGCGGCGGGCGGCGGCGCCGCCGGCGTGCTCCTCGCGGGCGGAACGGGCGCGGCAGCGTACGCGCAGTGGCGGGCGGCCAGCGGGAGCCGCCTCGGCTCCGGCCCCGGCCCGAGTTGGATCGTCGTCGCCGCCGCGCTCGGGGCGGGTGCCGTCGTCGTCGGTACGACGGTCCGGACGGCCGCCGGCCTCGCGGCGCTCAAAACGGGCGCCGTTTCGATCGTCGCGCTCGCCGCCGGGCTGTTCGTCTACGACGTCGGGCGGTACGGCCGCGTGCTGGCTCGAGACGTCGGGGTCGAACCCGAGGCCGCGCCCCGGCCCCAGTACGTGCGGATCGGCTGGAGCGCCCTGGTCGCGGGCGTCGGCTCGGTCGTCGCCGTACTCGGCCTCGCCGTCACGACGCTGTTCGCGCCGACGCTGTCGGTGCCGGCGACGACGGCCGTCCTCGCGGCCGTCGCCGCGGTCGTCGCCGGCGCTTGGTTACTGTTCCGCTGAGCCGGCTGCGTCGGGATCCATCGCCGGCACTTCGACGTGGTCCAGCACCGACTCGACGACGGCGCGCCGGGAGGCGCCCTCGACGCTCGCTTCCGGCGTCAACACGAGCCGGTGGGCGATCGCGGCCGGCGCGATCTGCTTGACGTCGTCCGGGACGACGTAGTCCCGGCCGTCGAGAACGGCGCGGGCGCGGCTCGCTTCGAACAGCCGCTGGACGCCCCGCGGCGAGACGCCGACGTCGACGCGGCCGTCCCGCCGAGTGGCGCGACAGACCTCGCCGATGTAATCGCGGAGCGGCCCGTCGACGGTGACGGTCTCGGGGACCCGCTGGAGTTCGCGCACCCGCTCGCGGTCGATCACCGGATCGACGGTCGGATCGGGCCGATCGCGGTCGGCCCGGCGGTCGATCAGTTCGCGCGTGCCCTCGGGGTCGGGATAGCCCAGCGAGGTCTTGATCATGAAGCGGTCGCGCTGGGCCTCCGGGAGTTCGAAGGTTCCCTCCTGCTCGACCGGATTTTGCGTCGCGATGACGATGAACGGGTCCGGTAGCTCGTGGGTCTCGCCGTCGACCGTCACCTGGTCCTCGGCCATCGCCTCGAGCAGCGCGGATTGGGTCTTGGGGGGCGCGCGATTGATCTCGTCGGCCAGGACGACGTTCGCGAACACCGGCCCCTCCGTGAAGTGGAACTCGCCGGTCCCCTCCTCGAAGACGTACGAGCCGGTGACGTCGGAGGGCATCAGGTCCGGCGTGAACTGGATCCGCGAGAACTCGAGGCCGAGCGCGGTCGCAAAGGATCGGGCGGTGAGGGTCTTGCCGGTTCCGGGGACGTCCTCGAGGAGGACGTGGCCGCGGGCGAACAGGCCCGCGGTGATCTCTTCCAGGACGGTCTCGTCGGCGACGACGGCGGAGAGGATTTCGTCGATGACGCGGTCCGCGGTCGCCGCGGCGTCGGGGACTGACATGTGGCGTACCGGATACGGAACCTACGCGGACTTATATCTCTCGTTGGCCGACAGGATCGACCATCGGCGGCGGCTCGACAGTTGCGACACGACGGTTCAAGCGCTCGAGCGAAGCACCGCCCGGTACCGCCGGCCCGCGTCGTCGTCGGCCGACAGCGCCTCGCGGATCGTCGACGAGAGCCACTCGCGGTCGGCCTCGGGACTTCGATCGCCCGCGGCACCCGCGGTCCCGTCGGCCGGTACGCCGTCGAACCCGTCCGTTCGGAGGTCGGCCGGCAGGAACCGCTCGTAGACCGGCAGCCGCTCGCCCAGCGGCAGTTCGGCGCTCGCGGCGATCTCCTCGAGTTCGCGCAGCGCGGGCCACTTGTAGTCGGGGTTGATGTGGTCGTCGGTGACCGGCGAGACGCCGCCCAGATCGTCGACGCCGCAGTCGATCAGGTCGCGGGCGGGCGCGAGGTTCGGCGGCACCTGCACTGACACCTCCTCGGGGAGGGCGGCCCGCGCCATCGCCGTCACGCGGCGCATCGTCTCGCGGTCGGGCGAGCCGCCGGACCAGCGTTCGTTCTCGACGACCGGCTGGACGATCACCTCCTGAATGTGGTCGTAGCGTTCGTGCATTTCGCGGATCGCGAGCAGGCTCTCCGCGCGGTCGCGCCAGTCCTCGCCGACGCCGACGAGGATGCCCGTGGTAAAGGCGACGTCGAGCTCGCCCGCGTTCTGCATCGTCCGCAGCCGCTGGCCGGGTTCCTTGCTTCGCGGGCCGCCGTGGGCGCGGACGTCGGCCGTCGTCTCGAGCATCACGCCCATGCTGGCGTTGACGTCCGCGACCGCTGCCATCTGCTCGCGGGTCTGGTCGCCCGGATTAGCGTGGGGCAGGAGGCCCTCGTCGAGAGCGACCTGGCAGGCTTCCCGGAGGTACGTGTGGATGGAGTCGTGGCCCCACTCGGCGAGTTGCTCGTGGATCTCGGTGTAGCGGTCGTCCGGGTCGTCGCCGAAGGTAAACAGCGCCTCCGTACAGCCCGCGGCGGCGCCCTCGCGACAGATCTCGCGGACCTCCTCGAGCGAGAGCAGGGAGGCCTGTCCCGGCGGATCGAAGTACGTACAGTAGGTGCAGGTGTACCGGCAGGCCGTCGTCAGCGGCACGAACACGTTTCGCGCGAAGGTCAGCGCCGACGGCGCCTCGACGTCAGCCGGCGTCACCTCGAGCAGTTCGTCGACGGCGTCTTCGTCGATCGATATATCGACGCCGTACTCGCTCGCCCCGGGAATCATTACCTCCGAGTGTCGGCGCGTCGCACATAAGGCCTTTCCGTCCCGGCGGCGGACGCCAACGCGGTCTGCCGAACGCCGGCCGTCGCGCTCTCGACGGATCGCCGCCCTTTATGGTACCGCTGGCCCTTGGCGAACGTGTATGCTCGACGCTGCACTACACACCGGGTCGGAACACCCCGACCTCCTCTGGATCCTGGTGCCGAGTTTCCTGTCGTTCCTCGCGGGGCTCGGCGCGCGGACGTACGCCGACCGCCTCCGCCGCTGGGCGCGCCCCGACGGCGAGACGACGGCCGACTGACGATAGACGACTGACCGTTCCGTTCTCCGCTCCGTTCACGCCGAATCGTCGCCGCGAGCGACGGTGACGCGCCCGTCCCGCTCCGCGAGTTCGAAGCCGAACGATCGGAGCCTGGCCGGCGCGTGTTCCGTCCCGTGGACGAGCACCTCGACCAGATCGTCCGGCTCGTCGATGTCGGTCGACAGTCGGAAGGAATCGACGATTTCGACGGTCGCACCGCAGTCGGCCGCGATCTCGCGGTGATCGAGGTACGACGCGCCGTGGTAGTCCACCCGAAACTCGGGATGGCGAACCGCGAGCGCGTTCGTCCCGCCGCCCCGGCCGGGTGCGATCGCGACGTCCGCCTCGCCCGCGAGCAACCGCTCGAGGGCGGCGGGCGTCGTCAGCGCGAGGTCGGCCATGACGACGCCGACGGGGGCTAGGTCGGGGTCGTCGTTCGACTCCCCGTCGCCCGTCCCGGCCGGCAGCCGCGCGTTAACCGCCTCGGTGAGCGGCCGGTCGTCGACCGCGACCGCGGTGGCCGCGACGACCTCGTCAGCGAGCGCGAACTCGAAATCGTTCTCGAGGTCGATCGGCGCCGTCGAGAGGACGGTCGGCTCGTGGCCCGCCGCGACGATCGCGTCGAGGACATCCGCGAGCATCGCCCGTGCGAGCGATCGACGCTCGCGCCCGGTAAGCACGGGACTGAGTCGCGTCTTGGGTGACTCCGCGGCGAACGGGACGACGACGCGCATGGTCGGCGAGCATTGACCGTACGTGCCTAAAAGAACGTCGAACTCCGGGACGAATCGGACTGCAATCGGGAGCGGCGTCGTTCGCTCGCTCACCGCCGTCCGTTCTCGTCCCGTCCGCGGATGGTCGTGACGTCCGTCGGTATCGCACCGTGTTCGTGCCCCCCGACACGATCGCCGCTCCGCCCGTCGACGGCAATCGAACTGCACCGTGCCGCATTTCGCCGTCCGCGCGCTGTGTCTCTCGGACTCTCGAACTCGAGCCGTCTAGAACAGCGGCTCGAGTTCGTCTTCGTCGTCTTCGACGAGTTCCTCGAGGTTCTCCTCGCTTTCCTGTTGGATGTCGTCGATGTTGTCCTGGGCCTCGATCGCGACCTGCTGCAGGCGCTTGATCCGCGGGACGTTGGTGACTCCCGAGAGCAGGATTGCAGCGGCCACTTCCGGTTCCTCGCGCGGGTAGTCCCCGCCGCGGACCTCCATGCTGCCCGTTTCCTCTTCGAGCCACTTCCGCCCGCGTTCGATGCCTTTCCGGTTGAGATACTCCGAGGGACCGGACAGCACCAGCAGGGCGCGTTCGGTGCCCTCGATCTCGCAGGGGAGCGTGAGGCGACCGAGCGCGGCCTTCCGGACGAGGCTCGTGATGCGGTTGGTCGTGTTCGCCGCGTCGAGGTCGTCGTCGCCGCCGTCGTCGCCGGTGAACCGAGAGAGGAGGCCGCCGCTCGTATTCAGGTCGACTTCCTCGCTGGCGAAGCCGACGGTCGAGACGCCGCCGCCCGAGAGCGTATTGATGATCTCGGAGGAGTCGACGACGCTCTCTGCGACCTCTTCACCTTCGCCGACCTCGCCGGCGCCGAAGAGGATGCCGAACCGCCGGACGATCTCCTCGTTGATCTGCTCGTAGCCGCCTTCGACGGACTCGCCGGTCTGTCGCCAGGAGTCGTTGTCGAAGACCATCAGGTTGTCGACCTCGCGGACGAACGTCTGGAAGGAGCGGGCCGCGTTCAGCGTGTAGATCCCGCCTTCGTCCGTGCCCGGCAGAATGCCCAGTCCGTAGACCGGGATCGTGTAGATCCGTTTGAGGTGTTTCGCGAGGACGGGCGCGCCGCCCGAGCCCGTGCCGCCGCCCATCCCGGCGACGACGAGGAACGCGTCGACCTCGTGGGTCGGGATCGAGTCGATCGCGTTCTGGACCTCGTCGATGTCCTCCTCGGCGATTTCCGCGCCGAGTTCGTTGTCCGCACCCACCCCGTGGCCCTTCACGCGGGCCTGCCCGATGAGTACGCGGTTCTCCTGTGGAATATTATCGAGACCGATGAGGTCCGCTTTCGCGGAGTTGACAGCGATCGCCGCGCGGACGATCCCGCTGTTAGTCCGATCGTCGTAATCGAGGAATCGATCGACGATTTTGCCACCGGCCTGTCCGAATCCGATCATCGCCAACTTCATTGTTTGTCAGGGGGCTCCGTTGAATTGGTACCAGAGTGATGAAGGGCATAAGTCTTTCCATAATGTGAATTTCTCTCATAATCTAGTATCCGTCGAAACAAGTCGACAGCGACGATTTTCGCACTCTTTTTCGAACACTGAAAACACTTCTGGCCGAGAGTGGACAGCGGCTTTATACTTCTCAATCGGTCGTGTTCGTTTGAGGGCTGCGCGTAACGACTCGTTACCCGGCCGCTGACGGGGGTTCTCGGCGACGGACGGTCACGCTCACTCGGCGTGGGGCAACCCGAGGTACGAACCCAGCGTCGTCATGTCGTCCGCGGTCACGCCGAACGCGGTCGCGTCGTTGTCCGCTACGGTGTTGTCCAACTCGAGCGAGCGCGCCTGATCCGCGCCGAAGGGGACGAAGGGGACGGCGTCGACCGCCGCGAGGCCGAGTTTGGTCAGCGCCATCGGAATCCGGACGATCGTCACGTCCTTTCCTTCCGCCGCGTAGACCAGTTCCGTCGCGTCCGCGAGCGTCACGACCTGCGGGCCGCCGATTTCGTACACCTCGCCGACGTGAGCGTCGTCCTCGAGCGCGTCGGCGAGCATCGGGACGAGGTCGCCGACCCAGATCGGCTGGAAGCGGGTCTCGCCGCCGCCCGGCAGGCCGGTGACGTACGGCGTCGTCAACTGTTTCGTGAAGTCGACGAACTCGCCGCCGTCGCCGAAGACGATCGACGACCGGACGATCGTCCACGCGAGGCTCGAGTCGGTGACGACGTTCTCGGCTTTCCCCTTCGCGCGGATGTAGTCGGTCGGCCCGTTGGGGTCGGCGCCGAGCGCGCTCAACTGGAGGAACCGGTCGACGCCGTGTTCTTCGGCGGCCTGCACGAGGTTCTCGGTGCCGTCGAGGTGGACGCGCTCGTGGGCGTTCTCGCCGCGCGGCTCGAACAGCGGGGAGAGCGCGACGAGGTTGACAACGGCGTCGTGGCCGTCGACCGCGCTTTCGATCGAGTCGAAGGCGCTGACGTCGCCCATCGCGAGGGCGACGTCCTCGGGCAGTCCGTTCCGGTCGGGATCGCGCGACAGCGCCGTCACCTCGTGCCCGCGTTCCGCCAGTTCCGTACAGAGATTCGTGCCGATGAAGCCGGTGCCGCCGGCGACGAGGACCTTCATACCGATTCGTTCGGTCGCAGACGACAAATAACCGACCGGTCAGCGGCCGACCAGTCGGCGATCGAACCGCGGACGGACGCGGAGCCATCGCTACTCCCTTGTACCGCCCGCACCGACCAGTGGGCATGCTCGTGACCCTCGAGGGACTGGACGGCAGCGGCAAGACGACGGTCTGGGAGGCCCTCCGGGAGCGCTACCCTGAGGCCGTCTTCACCCGCGAACCGACGGACGACTCCTGGTACGGCGAGGCCGTCTACCGCTCGATCGAGGACGACGACGCCGACTCGCTGGCGGAACTGTTCCTCTACACCGCCGACCACGCGGCGCACCTCTCGCGGGTGATCGAACCGGCCCTCGAGCGCGACGACCTCGTAATTTCGGACCGCTATTCGGACTCCCGCTTCGCCTACCAGGGCGCGACGCTCGCGGACAGCGAGCGCGACTACGGCCTCGAGGACCCCCTCGAGTACGTCGTCGACGTCCACGAACCGTTTTCGATCACGCCTGATCTGACGATCTACCTCGATCTGGACCCGGAGACGGCCGCGGAGCGGGCTGGCGCGACCAACAAGTTCGAACACGCCGACTACCTCGCCGACGTCCGGGCGAACTACGAGCGACTGATCGAGCGCGAGCCCGAGCGGTTCGTTCGCGTGGACGCGACGCAGGAGCCGGACGCGGTGCTCGAGGACGTGACGAACGCGTTGGCCGACACAATCGATAGCGAGTGAGCTGCTGGCCGAACTCGTTTCTCTGGCCGGGAGCGTGACTCGAGTATCACGAGCGTCGCGCGACCCGGGGGAGGGCAGGCGCTGTACCGCTACCGACCGCGAGCGAACGCAGTGAGCGAGCGGGCCGACGACCGACGTGGAGAACGCGGCGCGTTCGGAACGGAGGGAGGAGTGCTTTTGATCGAAATTTCACCGAGGGACGCGACGGCGTGCGGCAGCACTGCTGCCGTCGCCGTCGCAGACCGTAGCGTAAAATTTCGTCCTTAGTCCATCGCGATGTACGTCTGCGTATCCTCGACCCCCTCGATCCCCTGGATCTGGGTCGCCGCGATCTCCTTGACCGCGGCCGGCGTCTCGACCCGCGCTTTGGCGATGAGGTCGACGTCGCCGGCGACGATGTGGGTCGACTCGACGCCCTCGATCGACAGAATCTCGTCTCGCAGTCGATCCGCCTCGCCCGTGTTCGCTTTGACCATGACGAATGCAGTAACCATCAGTTCGCACCTCCTGAGCCGGAGACCGAATCGGTCCCCTCGTTTGCGTTCGCGATCGCCTCGCGTTCGGACTCGCCGACCAACAGCTGTCGCACCTCGCTCAACACGTCGAAATCGGCCAGCACGACGAGCCGGTCGCCCGACTCGAGCGATTCGTCCGCGTCCGGCAGGGCGAGCGCGTGCTCGCGCTTCCCGAACGCGAGCACGCGAGCGTCGGCGGGCAACTCGAGTTCGCTGATCGTGTAGCCGTTGACCGGCGCGTCGTCGGTGATCATCAGTTCGACCACCTGCAGGTGCGGCGCGATGTCCGCGATCGCGCGGATCGTCCCGCCCAGCAGGGCGTTTTTTGCGCCGATGGCGCCGAGCCGTTCGGGGTAGATCACCTCGTCGACCGCGTCGGCGTACTTGCGGTAGATCCCCTCGCGGTAGGCCTCGTCGATCCGCATGATCGTCCGACAGCCGTAGTGGTTGGCGATCATGCAGGCGGTGAAGTTGACGTTCAGATCGCCGGTCAGCGCGCCCAGCGCGTCCGCGTCGGGGACGCCGGCCTCCTCGAGGACGTCCTCGCGGGAGCCGTCGCCCTCGACGACGCGGAAGTCCTCGTTGCGAGCGCGCCGGACCTTCGGCTCGTCGCGCTCGATGAGCGTCACGTCGTGGCCCTCCTCGCGGAGGACCCGCGCCGCGCGCAGTCCGACCCGTCCGGCGCCGATGATCACGAACCGCATGCCACGAGGTACGCCGCCCCCCGTCAATAAGCTTGCCCCGGTGTCACACACCATACCTTCCGTCGCGCTCTCGAGCGGGCGATGCGGCGCTACCCGGCGAAAGAGACGCCGACGCCGACGTGGCTCGACTCCACCCGCAGTCGCCGACGCCCGCGACCGGACGGCGGGCAAAAGCTTTAGTCTTGTGACAGAGTACCACACCACCACGATGGTTCACGCGTACATCATGGTGAAGACCGCCGCCGGGAAATCCGAGGGCCTGCTCTCCCGAATTCGGGACTTCGAGCGCGTTTCCGCCGCCCACATCGTCGCGGGCAACTACGACATCATCGCCGAAGTCGACGCCGACGAAGTCTACAACATTCTCGAGACCGTCTCCTCGGAGATGCAGGGCCTCGACGGGGTGACGGAGACGAAGACGTACATCGCGATGGACTAAGACCCAACTTTTGCGCTGTCGTTCGGAAGGCGCGGAGCGTCTTCCGTGATGACGAGACGCCTTGGGCGTCTCGAACCACGTGCGGTTGCGCAGCGACCGCACTCAGCAAAACGTGGCTGAAAAGCACTCCTCCCTCCGTTCCGAGCGCGGCGCGCTCTCCACGTCGGTCGTCGGCCCGCTCGCTCACTGCGTTCGCTCGCGGTCGGTAGCGGTACGGGGCCTGCCCTTCCCCGAATCGTACGACACTCGCAGTGCTCGCGTCGTACTCTCGGCCAAGGAACTCGGTTTCTGATCGCTTCGTCTCCCTCACATCGGCATGCCGCCGCTGCTGCTTCCGTCGTCGGGACCGCCTTCTGCCGCCTGCTGACCGCGATCCTGGGCGTTCTCGAGCAGCGTCGCGGCCGGGCCGCGGTACTCGTAGCCGGGGATGATCCCCTGGGCGAACGTCCCTTCGACGAACTCGATGAGCGCCTTGGCGTCCTCGACGCCTTCGCCGGCGTCCCAGGCGAGGTACTCGAGCGTGACGGTGACGTCCTCGGCCCCGCGTTCGACGGTCGGCTCGTCGTACGTACTCGTGTGGGCGACGCCGAAGACGTCCTGAAGGCGGCGCTCGAGGGTTTCGAACCAGCCGTCCTCGACGACCTCGGCGACGCTCTCGTCGGCCACGGCGGCGTCCAGCGTGGGGAGGGTGACCGTGACGGCGAACTCGCCGTCTCGTTTCCCCTCGGCCGGGTCGGCGGTGACGGTCGTCTCGAAGACGGTCGTCGTGAGTCGGTAGGCGTCCGCCGCGTCCGGGGCCGGTTCGAATGCGTCGTGGGACTCGAGTTCGCGGGCGACGGGGTCTGGAAGGTCGGTCATTATCGTCCCGAACGGGTGTCGCGGAAAAGGGCGTTACGTTGTCTCGCCGATTCGGCCGCGAGGTCGGGTTTCGCCGCACCTACCCCCGAATTCGGCGGACCGTTTCGGATCGTTTCACGCCGAAGCCGTCGATTTCTTCCGGAAATGGCCCCCATTACTACAACGGATATCGACGTTTTCAGTCGGCATGACTCTCGATAGACACGCCGCGGAACGACGCCGGTTCGCTCGCCTGCTCGGGGTCGACGGCGAACTCGGGTCCGGCCTGCCGATCGGCGACGCGAGCCGCGGCGCCGACGGGCGGACGGAACGCGACCGCGGCGCCGACGACGGCTCCGGGACCGGCGTCGACACCGAATCCGAGGTTCCGGAGCCGGCTCCCTCGAGCGGCACCGACGGGTCGACCTGAATCGTTTCGTCCGTCCGTTCGGCCGATCGCCCAATCGTGCGATCGCGTCCGGGTACGACGAGCGTCGGCGTCGCTCGGCCGGCGCCGGTCCCTTCTCGCTTCAACCGTCGCGTTCGTCGAGGAAGGCGTTGACCGCCGTCGCGACCTCCTCGAAGTCCTTCATGGTCAGCCCGTCGGTGGTGACGAAAACGCCGTCGCTGTCGCTGGTCACCCGGACCAGAAAGCCGTTGTCGAACACTCGGATCGTGTAGTTGTAATCGCCCAGTTCCGACCGTTCGTAGGCCGTCCGGGCGGTTTTGAAGCCCCGCCACTCGTGGCCGATGAACGTCGAGAGATCCGCGTCCCGCTCCAAGTCGTCGCGCAGGTACACCTGCTCGTAGTCGTCGCGGGTGAAGTAGGTCACCGAGCGGAGGCTGTCGCCGATGGCCGTCCGACACGTGGTGACGATCCGGTCCGCCGCTGCCGGCGTAAGCAATCCCGTAGCCATACGCGGCGTCTCAACGGCCCGCGTCTTAACGGCGGGGGCCGCTCGTAGCGCGGTGCAAACCCCCGCCCGCGCAGCCGGTTACGCCTGTGCGATCGCCCGATCGAGATCCGCGATCACGTCGTCGACGTCCTCGATGCCGACCGAGAGGCGCACGAGGTCGTCGGTGACGCCGCTGGCCAGTTTCTCCTCCTCCGTAAGCTGCTGGTGGGTCGTGCTCGCCGGGTGGATGATCAGCGTCTTCGCGTCGCCGACGTTGGCCAGCAGGCTCGCGAGGTCGACCTCGTTGCAGACGGTTTCGGCGGCGTCGTAACCGCCCTCGAGGCCGAAGGTGATCATCCCGCCGTAGCCGCCCTCGAGGTACTCGCTGGCTTCCTCGTGGGTCTCGTGGCTCTCGAGGCCCGGATAGTTGACCCACTCGACGTCCGGGTGATCCTCGAGGTACTCCGCGACGGCCATCGCGTTCTCGCAGTGTTTCTCCATGCGCAGGGGCAGCGACTCGAGTTTCTGCAGCGTGACCCAGGCGTCGAACGGCGACTGCTGATTGCCCAGGTCGCGCAGCCCGCGGGTGCGAGCGACCACCGAGAAGGCCGCCTCGCCGAAGGTCTCGTAGAAGTTGACCCCGTGGTAGGCCGGGTTCGGCTCCGTGATCTCGGGGTAGTCCCCCTCCGGCCACGGGAACGAGCCGCCGTCGACCAGCACGCCGCCGACCGTCGACCCCGCGCCGTGGAGCCACTTCGTCGTCGAGTTCCAGACCAGGTCCGCGCCGTGCTCCAAGGGCCGGCACAGATAGGGCGTCGCGAACGTGTTGTCGACGAACAGCGGCACGTCGTGGTCGTGGGCGATGTCGGCGATCCGCTCGATGTCGGGCGTCACCAGCGCCGGATTGCCGATCGTCTCGAGGTGGACGAAGGCAGTGTCGTCGTCGATCGCCTCCTCGTAGGCCTCGTAGTCGAGCGTGTCGACGAACTTCGTCTCGACGCCCCGCTTCGCGACGGTGTGAGTGAGGTAGGTGTAAGTCCCGCCATACAGCGACGACGAGGAGACGATGTTGTCCCCGACGTCGCAGAGGATGAACGTCGCGAGGTCGAACGCGGCCATTCCAGACGACGTCGCGAGCGCCCCGACCCCGCCCTCGAGCGTCGCGATGCGCTCCTCCAGCATCGCGTTCGTCGGGTTCATGATCCGCGAGTAG
The DNA here is from genome assembly GCF_054654555.1 of Halopiger thermotolerans. Classification (NCBI taxonomy): domain Archaea; kingdom Methanobacteriati; phylum Methanobacteriota; class Halobacteria; order Halobacteriales; family Natrialbaceae; genus Halopiger; species Halopiger thermotolerans. Next base: position 479,913 of record NZ_BAAIEU010000002.1, read on the forward strand.
ATGTTGCCCGTCTCCTCGAGGCCGAACAGCGCGGCGGCGTGCTCGGTGTCATCGAACTCGTAGGAGGTCGTCTGGTACAGCGGCGGCGCTCGAGCGCCGGTCGTCGGGTCCGGCTCCTGGCCGGCGTGAACGCTGTCGGTGGCGAACTCGTGATCGTCGCTATCGTCTCCCATGACCCGTCCGTTTCGCTCCAGTAACGTAAAATTATTAGCCGATCACGTTCGCGCCGTCGTTCGGTCGGCGAACGGGGAACGGGACGAGAGCGGACGTCTCGAGTCGATGCGCGGCGAAGAAAACCGGTTCGGGACGGGGCGCGAGACGGACTCAGGTTCGACGGGCGATCGTCGCCGCGAGGACGGCGATCGCTGCGATCGCGACGCCGCCCGTGAAGCCGGGCACCGATTCCGCGATGGAGGCGGGACTCGAGCCGCCGTCAGTACCGTTGCTACCGCCGTCAGTGGCGCTGCCGCCGGACGCCGTCTCCGTTCCGGTACCATCCTGCGCGCTCGAGCCGCTCGAGTCGCCGGAGCCGGCCGCCGAGTCCGCGCCGCCGACGGTCACCGTTCCCGCCTCGAGCGACGGGTCGACGGCGTCGCCGCCGTCGGCGTCGATCTGCATCTCCGTGACGCGCAGTTCCGTCGCGCCGTCCTCGACGCCCTCGAGTTCGAGCGTCGCCAGCGTGACGTCGGACGCGCCGGCCCCGATCTCGTCGGTGAGATCGACCGCCTCGACGGTGACCGTCCGGCTGTCCGCGCCCACGACGGGGTCGGTCGTCATCCCGAAGTGGTCGGGGTAGCTGGCGCCCGCGACCGTCGCGACGTCGGACTCGAGTTCGAGCGTGAGTTCGAACCCGGCGAGTCCGTCGGGGGCGTCGGTCAGCGCGATTCGCTGGGTCGCGGTCCCGTCGGGATCGACCGTCGCGTCGTCGACGACGAGCGTCGGCTCGCTCGCTGTGCTCGCCGCGCTCGAGGCGTTCGAGCCGGTCGAAGCGAGGGCCGGCGCGGCTGCAGCGTCGCCACCCGGTTCGGGAGCAGCGACCGCGCCCGCGGAGAGCGGAACTGCGGCCGCGGCGACCAGTGCGGCGACCGTCGCGAGCGCGGCCAGCGTCGCGGCCGACTGTGAGTGCGTGGTCATATGTACCCGATGTCCCCTGGTCGGCTCACTGTTCCTCGTACAGTTCGACGACGTCGTCGTAGTCGATGCGGCCGTTCTCGTTGAAGTCGTAGGCCGCCTCGTTCAGCTGGACGGCGTCGTCCTCGAGGTGCTCGAACAGGACGACGATGTCGTCGTAGTCGAAGCGACCGTTGCCGTTGACGTCCTCGAACTTACCGTCGCCGTCGGGATCGGTCGGCGCGTTGCCCGATCCGGAGTCGCCGCCGATCGGCGGCGGTCCGGTCACGACGACGCCGGGCCGGCGCTGCGGTTCGACGGCCGCCCCCGAATCGTCGTCCAGCGCGTCGACCTCGACCGTGATGTCGGTCGTTCCAGTGCCGACCGCCTCGAGTTCGAGCGTCGCCAGCGTCACGTCGACCGCGTCGCCGTCGATGGCGTTCTCGAGGTCCGCGAAGCGGAACTCGACGGTCGAGCCGCCGTCCTCGATCGTCGGCTCGGCGGTCAGCTCGAGGCCGTCGTGGTAGCTGGCGTCGACGATCTTCGCGACGTCCTCGTGCTCGACGGTGACGGTGATGCGGCCGCCGGCGATCCCGTCGGCCAGCGAGGAGAGGGTCAGGTCGACCTCGCCGGTCGCGTCGTGGCTGACCGCCAGCGAGTCGACCTGCAGGGTCGCGGGCGGTTCGTAGACCCACAGCGCGTCGTTGGTGTACGACCGGCCGAAGTTGCCCTTGTCCTCGCAGAGGAGGACTCGCCCGTCATCGAGCACCATCACGTTGTCGACGTTGATGGGAGCGGCGTCGAGGACCGACTGGGAATCGGTCGCGTCGGGGCCGACGACGGCGGGCTCGAGCGTCGAGACGTCGTAGTCCGAGTCGAGTTCGGCGCGGTAGACGACGCCCCCGTCGACCCGGTCCATGCGAACGTCGCCCTCGGTGTCGCTCATGCTGTCGTTGAGCTCCGAGATGCCAATGTAGAGGTAGTCGCCCGGTCCGGCGTCGTCGAGGGAGTCGATCCCCTCGGCCTTGCGGAACTCGACGGTAGCGCCGATCTCCTTGGCCGCGGCGCGCGTCTCGAGGAAGGGAACGCGGCGAAGTTCCTCGTCGACGCCGTCGGGGCCGTTCTCCTCGTACTGCCGTGCCCACTCGACGATCTCTTCGTCGGTGATGTAGTCCCGGTTGCCGTTTTTCGCGACTTCTTCGTCGGCCTCGCGCAGCGCCGTCTCGAGGTCCTCCTGCCAGTCGGTCTCGGCGTGGGTCTCGAGGTAGTCGACCTGCGTGACGTCGTCGTAGTCGGCGATCCAGGACTCGACCTCGGCGTTGCTCGCGGTGCCGAGTTCGAGCCACTCGATCTCGAGGTCGACCTCGGCCGGCGGCTCGTTCTTCGCCGCCGCGTCGTTGGTGACGCGGGCGGCGTACAGCGTCCCGCGGACGTTCATCCGATCGTCGTAGCTCGGGATCGGCTCCTCGGCGACGAACTTGTAGAGGCCCTTGCTCGCGCCGTCGGAGGCGAGGTAGACGGTCCGTTCGTCGGGCAGGAACTCGGGGCACTCGAAGGCGGCCCGGCCCATGACGTAGTGTTTGACCGGCGTCGGTTCGTCGCTCGTCGGCTCGGTGATCTCGACGATGTGGCCGTAGCGGTAGCGGTTAGGATAACCGTCCCCGATCGGCTCGGTCGTGTTCGTCTCGCCGTCCTGGTCGACCGGCTCCGCGCCGAGGTAGTACGCCTGCATCTCGACGCCGCCCAGCGCCCAGGTTCCCTGCGGGTACCAGCTCTCGTCGAACAGATCGCCGTCGTCGCCGAGGACGCCCCCGATATCGGTCGGGTTGGGGCGGTTCCAGAACGCCGCCGCGCCGCGGATCCCGACGCCGCTTCCCGCGTCGACGACGTCGCTGACCGTCGCCGAACCGGAGACGCGCGGGTGGCTGTAGTCCTCCTCCGAGGACATCGGCGTCGCCCACGGGCTCAGGTCGCCGTAACAGTTGATGCGGGTGCCGCCGATCTCGCGGAACGACTCGAGGTTCTCGAGTTCCATCGCGCCGTCGTGGTCGGCCTCCCAGCCGTCCTCGCCGCGACCGATCGGGGTCCGGCTGACGCAGCCGGGGCTCGTCTCGTTGTTCGTAAAGAGGTAGCCCTCGAGCCCGTCCTCGTCGGTGGGGACGAAGAAGTTCATGTCGGGGTTGTAGCCGACGTCGCCGTACCGGCTGCCGACGAAGTCGGCGACGTCGGTGCCGTCGGGCGTCTGCGGGTGTCCCCACCGCTCGGTGCCGCCGTTGATCTCGTCGCCCTCCTGTACGAGGATGTCGTACTCGCCGCCGGCGACCTGCACTCGCCCCTGCGCCTCGTTCGAACGCGGCGGCTCGAGCTCCGAGAAGTCGTTTTTCCCGTTGAACGTGAACCGGTGTCCCGCGAGGACGCCGACCGCGGCCGTGTCGTACGGCGCTGGGTTCTCGCGGCTCGGGTGCTGGAGACTGAACAGCACTTCGCCGTTCTCGAACACGAACGGACCGGTCACCTCGGCCCCGTGGGCCGTCGTCGCGAGCCGCTTGAGCTCGCCGTTGATCCGCGGCGCGCCGGGCGTATCGCCGTCGCCGTCCTGTCCGGTTACCGTACCGATCGCGCCGATCCCGGCGGCGGCCGCCGCCGAGGTCGCCATCAGCTTCCGCCTGGTAAATTCGACCATGCAGGCGGAGAATCCTGCAATTAACTAATAGCGGTTTATAATATACCGAATTACGGCTGTGTAGACAAGCTAGGTCTGCAGTGAATAGTATACCCGACTGATTCGTCTGGAGACGTCAATATCAGTATTGAGAATGTATAGCCGATCGCCGTTCCGATCGAAGTGACGCGTTCGTCGGACGCTTCGTATCGCTCTCCGGCTTCGATCGTCGTCGATCACCGTCGATCCGCGGTGAAAAGGAGCGGAAGCGAGGCCGAACGCTACTCGAGATCCCGCGCCGCCGCGGTCCGGATCTCGTCGGCGCGGTCGCACACCCACGTGCAGTACCGTTCGATCTCCTCGACCGTCACGCCGTAAAACGACGCGACCCAGTTGACGTCGGCCCACGGACACGTGACCAGATACGCGGCGAGCGTGTCTTTGCCGCCCTGGACGACCTCCGGCGGGACGCCCCGTTCGCCCGTGTTTTCCTCGACGAATCCGTTCACGTCGAAGTAGACGTCGGCGTACAGCCGAGCGTCCTCGAGGGAGTCGAACGCGATTTCGGTGTGTTCGGGCGCGTCGAATCGGTACCGCTCGTCGGGGCCGTCGGTCTCGAGGATGCGCACGCCGAGGACGTATTCCTCGACGACCGAGCCGTCGGGAGTGGAATCGGTCGTGGACATTGCCGTGGACTCACTCGGCGGTCAAACGATATTGAACGTTGATATGAGTGCTATTGTGTGCTCGCGAGGAGTTCGTAGCGGTACCGTGTGCCCGACCGCTCCGCGTCGGCCGCCCGGTCCGACGCACCCGATCGAGTTGCCGCCCGTTGGACGGCAGGCGTCGCTTTTTAGACGGCCGCCGTGGTCACGGGCGTTCACGACCCGATGAACGTCCTGATCGTCCTCGGTCATCCACGGACAGATAGCCTCTGTGGCGCGCTGGCCGACGCCTACCGCGACGGTGCCGAGGCGGCCGGTCGCGAGGTCCGGGAACTCGCCGTCGCCGACCTCGAGTTCGATCCCGACGTCCGCGAGGTCTCGCCGGCCGATCAGCCCCTCGAGCCGGATCTTCGGGCGGCGCAGGAACTGATCGAGTGGGCGGACCACCTCGTCTTCGTCTACCCGAACTGGTGGGGGACGATGCCGGCGCGGCTGAAGGGGTTCTTCGACCGCGTTCTCACCCCCGGCTTCGCGTTCGTCGAGTACGACGAGGGGGAGGGCGCGGGACACGAGGGACTGCTGGACGACAAGACCGCCGAACTGATCGTCACGATGGACATGCCGCCGTGGGTCTACCGCTGGATCTACCGCCAACCGGGCACCAACGCCGTCAAGCGCGCGACGCTGGGCTACGCCGGCGTTCGGACGACGCGGGTCACGAACCTCGGACCCGTGACGGAGTCGACGCCCGCGGAACGCGAGCGGTGGCTCGAGGAGGCGGCCGAACTGGGCCGACGCCTCGCGACCGGGCCCGACTCGCGGGCGACGCGGATCCGTCGGCGGGCGACGTCGTGGCTGAAGGCGCTGCGACTGCAGTTCTACCCGATGGCGTGGGTGGCGTACACGATCGGCGCGCTGGCGGCCGTCGGCTCGAGCGAGGCGCTCTCGTCGACCGCGTACTGGCTCGGCTTCGCCTTCCTCTTTTTCCTCGAAGCGGGGACGGTGCTGTCCAACGAGTACTTCGATTACCCGACCGACCGCGAGAACGCGTTCGCCGGCCCGTTCACCGGCGGCTCGCGGGTGCTCGTCGACGGGTCCCTCGAGTTCGACGACCTCCGGCGCGGGATCGGCGTCGCGCTCGTGCTGGCCGTCGCGGCCGGCGGAGCGGCCCTCGCGGTCGGTCCGGGCTCGCCCGTCTCGACGGCGGTCGTCATGATCGCGCTGGGGGTGTTGGCGCTCGGATACACGGTTCCGCCGCTCGAGTTATCGTACCGGACGCTCGGCGAACTCGACGTGGCGGTCACACACAGCACCGGGGTCCTGCTGGTCGGCTACGTCCTCCTGGGGGGCGCCCCGAACGACCCGCTTCCGTGGCTGCTCTCGGTGCCGTTCCTGCTGTCGGTGCTGCCGTCGATCACGCTGGCGGGCGTCCCGGATCGCGAGGCCGACCGCGCGGCCGGGAAGGAGACGATCGCGGTCCGGTTCGGCATCGACGGGGCCGCGAGGATCGCGACCGGGATCGCGATCCTCGCCTGTCTGACGGGGGTCGGCTGGGCGATGCTGGACGTGGCCGGCGGCGCCTACGGCCCGCTCGTCGCGCTTAGCGTTCCCCACGCGCTCGGGCTCGTCTGGCTCCTCCGGAACCGACTGTGGGAGCGACTCGAGCCGGCTCGCATCGACGGCCTGATGGCCGCCTCGCTCACCTTCCTGGTCTGGTTCGGCGTCGTACCGCTGCTCAATCTGGCGTGAGATCGACCTCGGTATCGGCCCGCTGGCTACTCGAGCAGCGGTTCGCCGGTCATCTCCGGCGGCTGGTCGACGTCGATCAACTCGAGCAGCGTGGGAGCGATGTCGGCGAGCGTGCCGCCGCGCCGAATCGTCCGACCGCCGTCGCTTCCGTCGGGAGCCAGATAGACGAGGGGCACGTCGTTGTACGTGTGCGCGGTGTGGGGGTCGGCTTCGGTCCCCATGTTATCGGCGTTGCCGTGATCGGCCGTCACGAGGACGTGGGCGCCGTACTCCTCGAGGGTCTCGACGAGCCGCCCCAGTTGTTCGTCCACCGCTTCGACGGCCTCGATGGCGGCCTCGTAGTCGCCGGTGTGACCGACCATGTCGGGGTTGGCGTAGTTGAGCACGAGCACGTCCGGATCGTCGGATTCGATGACGTCGATCGCGGTATCCGTGACCTCGGGCGCGCTCATCTCCGGCTGCTCGTCGTAGGTCGGCACGTCCGGACTCTCGACGATCTGCCGGATCTCGCCGTCGAACTCGACCTCGCGGCCGCCGTTCAGGAAGTAGGTGACGTGGGCGTACTTCTCCGATTCGGCGATCCGCAGCTGCGTCTTGCCCGCGTCGGAAAGCACCTCGCCTAACACCTGCTCGGGCTGGGTCGGCGGATAGGCGACCGGCAGGTCGAACGTCTTGTCGTACTGAGTCATCATCACGACCTCCGCGTCCGGCGGGCTGGTCTCGAACTCGTCGGCCCAGTCCCCGGGCCGGATGTCCGCGAGCATCCGCGTCAGCTGGCGGGCCCGGTCCGAGCGGAAGTTGAACCAGACGACCGAATCGCCGTCCTCGAGGGCGGGCTGGCCCTCTATCAACGTGGGCTCGACGAACTCGTCGGTCACGTCGCGGTCGTAGGACTGCTCGACAGCCTCGACGGCCGACTCGGCGGTCCAGTCGCCCTCGCGGTTCACGATGGCGTCGTAGGCCCGTTTCGTCCGGTCCCAATTCTGGTCGCGGTCCATCGCGTAGTAGCGCCCCGTGACCGTCGCGACGTGGCCCGTGCCGTGCTCGTCGATGACGTCCTCGAGCGTCGACAGGTAGTCGCGTCCGCCCGTCGGCGAAGTGTCCCGACCGTCCGTGATCGCGTGCGTGACTGCCTCGACGTCGCGGTCGCCGGCGAGTTCGATCAGCGCGTGGAGGTGCTCCTGATCGGAGTGGACTCCGCCGTCGCTGACCAGCCCGACGAAGTGAATTTTGCCGTCGTTTTCGAGAGCCTCGTCGAAGGCCGTGTTGATCGCCTCGTTCTCGCGGAAGGAGCCGTCCGCGATCGAATCGGAGATCCGGGTGTACTCCTGGTAGACCACCCGCCCGGCGCCGATGTTCAGGTGGCCGACCTCGCTGTTGCCCATCTGGCCGTCCGGTAGGCCGACGCGCCGGCCCGCGACCTCGAGCGTGCCGTACGCGCCGGCCTCGGCGAGCCGGTCGAACGTCGGCGTGTCGGCCGCGGCGACCGCGTCCCTGGTCGACTCGTCGTCGCTGAGCCCCCAGCCGTCGAGGACGATCAGTGCAGCGTCCATGTGCGACGGATCAGCCGCACGGCGTAACTAACTGTCGTTGTCGGCGAATCGGGCGACGGAAACGGTCATTCGTTCTGGACGAACGGCCCGGAACAGTCGTACTCGATTTTCTTGTACCTGGAAATATCCGGCTCGTCGTCGTACGGGCCTGCGTTGTCGGTCAGCCCGTAGACCGTCACGTTCTCGAGGCCGGTCTCGTGGCTGCGGTTCCACCGCTCGCAGAGGTAGTTCGCGAAGTACGAGCGGTGGTTCTCGTTGTCCGCGTAGCGCATGTTCGAGACGTACTTGCGCTCGCGGGCGGTGTCGTAGAGCTTGTCGGCGCTCGGCGGCCGATCCCAGTCGACCTCGCCCCCGCCGAACGCGTCGACCCGCGAGCCGTTCTCGAGTTCGGCCGGGGCGACGAGCCACCTCGTCGTCGAGGTCGGGTTCGGCGCGAACATCCGCCAGCTCTGGTCGGCGTTGACCGTCTCGAGGACCTCGTCGCCTACGTCTGGCACCTCGGCGTAGTCGACCGCCTCGGCGTTCGAGAGAACGACGAGCACGAGGAGGAACCAGGGGATGACCGTCGAGAACAGGACGCGGCCGCGACTCGCCGCCGACGCGAGCGCCGTCCGCGTCGCCGACGGGAGGTCGGCCGCCGCCGGAACCGCCGGCACGTCCGGCAGCGGAACCCGCGGGGCGGTCCGCTGGAGTCGATCCAGTCCCCGCCGGAGCGGCGCCGCGATGCCGATTCGCGTCGCGAGCGCGGTGGCACCGTCCCAGACGATCGGCGGCTGGAACAGCAGCAGGGCAGCGACGGAGATCAGGGGGAACAGGCCGATCTGCAGCGTCGTGGCCATCCCGAGGTGCATGCCCATTACGACCGACGCGAACGCGGCGCGCCCGAGACCGCTGAGCAAGAGCAAGAGCGGCGAGAGCAGGATGACGGCCATCCAGGCGTAGGTGAACAGTTCCAGCAGCGCGTGCTGATCCGCGAGGACGTCCCCGAGCAGGATCGTGAGGTGGTCGGCCTGGAAGATGTGGACGACCGCGTCGCCGCCCATCCACTTGTCGCTTCGCGTCTTGTGGACGGCGTTGGTCAGGTACATCAACTGGACCTGCAGCAGGATCGCCATCGTTGGGACGCTCACGATTCCCGGTATCGACGGTCCCGAATCGCCGCCGTCTTCGGATCGATCGGCGGTGCTTTCCCCGTCTCGAGTCCGCTCGAGCCGCCGCGCGTCGATCGACCACTGCCGGCCCAACGGGAGGAAGATCCCCCAGAACAGCAGCATCCGCAGCAAGGTATCGCCGGAGTTGAGCACCATCGGGTTCCGGGCGTGCAGGGACAGCAGGAGCAGCCACGAGACGATCGTCGCGACCCGCGTCCGATACCCCAGTAGAAGCGCGAGGGCGAACGCGCCCGCGATCGCGAACAGCATCGCCTGCACCCACGCCGCGCCGGAGATCGCGTGCAGGGTGTACACCGGCGCGTAGTCCGAAAACAGCGCCCGCAGCGGGAGCACGCCGGCGTCCGTGTAGAAGGTCCCGAGGTTTCGCGCCCGGAGCGCCAGATCGGCGATCAACAGCGCGCCGACCGCGATCCGGAACGCGGCGAGCGCGCGCGGATCGATCGCGATACGTCGCTGGATCGCGATCGAGAGGCGGTCCAGTACGGCCGACAGGGAGGTTTGCGCGGCGGCGGGGTAACGGGCCATTGCTTACGTCGTCTGTGCCGTCTCTCGTGTAGATCGGCATAAGTTTGTTGAACGCTGAAAGAAGCGTTTCAGGCTGCATCACCGGTCGTGCCGTTCATGTTCGGTATCGACCTGCGGTACCCGGATGAGAAGCGACCGGAACCCTGAATTGTCGCCGCTCCCAACGGTCGGTACCCGATGAGCGCCGACGTTCCCGACGGAGCCCCCATCGTCCTCTTCGACGGCGTCTGCAACCTCTGTAACGGCTTCGTCCAGTTTCTCGTCCCGCGGGACACCGACGAGCGGTTCTACTTCGCCTCGCTGCAGTCCGACGTCGCGACGGAACTGCTCGCCGAGCACGACCTCCCGACGGACGACCTCGAGTCGATCGTCCTCATCGAGGGCGACGACTGCTACGTGAAGTCGGCCGCCGTCCTCCGCATCGCGCAGTTGCTCGGCGGCGTCTACGCCCTGCTCGGCCCGTTCCGGCACCTGCCGCGCCCGATCCGCGATCTGGCGTACGATCTAGTCGCCGCCAACCGCTACCGCCTGTTCGGCAAGAAAGACCAGTGCATGATGCCGACTGGCGACGTTCGTTCCCGCTTTCTCGAGTAGCTACGCCCCCGCTTCGCGTCCGTTACCCGCCGATATCAGCGCAGCGAGCGGTCAGTCGTCCGGACGGTCCCGACCACTGGCTTTTTGCCGGTGGGGCGGGAGCCCCCTCGCATGACGCTCGATCCGGTCCACTTCGACGGCATCGCGCGGCTGGCGGGGCGGATCGACCACGGGGCCGACGCCGACGACCGCCGCGCGTTCGCCGAGACGGTCTGGGAGGAGTTCCTCGATCCCCTCGTCTCCCGCGAGGGGCGACGGATCGTCGAACCGGTCGACGAGCAGGCTCGTCGACTCGTCGACTGCGAGGACGTCGCGCTGCGGGACCGGGAGTTCCCCACCGAACACGGCCTCGACGCGGGGACGATCAACCCGACGACCTTCAAAAACGGACTCGTCATCGACATCGCGCAGGCGGCCATGAGCGCGACCCCCTCCGATCTGGACCTCCACCGCTCGCGGACCGTCGTCGCGACGGTCCACTCGAACGACGAGACGATGACCGTCGACGAAACGTGGGGCAAGTTCGACGAGGGCTACAGCCGCTCTCGAGCCGTGAAGATCCCGCCGCTGCCGCGGTTCGCCGAGGGCGTCGTCCACGCGCTGGCGCTCTACCTGGCCGAGAGCACGCACGCCCGCGACCACGCCGACGAGGTCGACGACCTGCTCGTCCTCGACGGCCCGCTTTACCCCCGCGGGCTGCTCCGCTGGGCCGACCAACACCCCGACCTCGCGGACTTCCTGCTCGAGGATCCGCGGCCGACGACGGTGCTGGAGAACTACATCCGGCTGGTCGAGGAGTTCGTCGACCGGGGCGTTCCCTTGATCGGCTTCGTCAAGAACCCGGCGACCCGCGTCATTACGCGGACGCTGAAGGGGAAACACGATGCCGAGATCAGCGTCCCCTGGGCGGACGATTCGGCGCTCTTTACCCGCCTGCTCGAGCGCGGCGAGTACGTCGACGACGTCGACGGCAAGCGCTGGGACCGGGACACGTCGGCGCTGACCTACACGAACTGGTTCCGTTCGCGGGGCGGCGTCGACGAGGCGCTCTCGGCGGAGGGCGACGCGCTCGGCGTCGAGCGTCACCGTTCGCTTGAGGACTACGAGGTGACCTTCTTCGTCGTCTACGACCCCCGCGACGATCTGATCTATCGGGTCGAAGCGCCCTACGCCTTCACGCGCGACCCCGAAACTCGCGAGGCGCTGACGATGCAGGTGCTCCAGGACGTCGCGGTCGCACACGGGCCGCCGACCATCGTCGAGAAGGCGGACGAACTCGCGCGGATCAGCCGCTCGGAGAAGCGGTCGCTGCGGGAGTCCTTCGAGACGGCCTTCGACACGAGTCAGGACCGGACCTACGACGATCAGCGGTGGGACGAGGACGCGTACTGACACCGTCGTCTACGTTTCGATCCGGGGCCCTGGCCCTGAGTCGGGGTGGCCCGTCGGGTACGGCTTCGAGTGCGAGTGCAGCAGTCGCCGTTCGCCTCGAGCGGAGTCGCCGCTGGCGTCGGCACCCACGCGTTCGACGTCGGCGCGACGTCGCGTCCGGTTGGTTCCTGCTCCCCGTTGGGACTCGAGAAGCGATGCGTGACAGGACGAAAACCGGCTTGCGGCGACGAAACGACTCGTTAGCCGCCTAGTAGACGATTACTCGGTCGGCGGCTCCGCCTTCTCGACCTCGAGGTCGACGTCGGCCGGATCGACGCCGATGCGGGCGAACTGGGTCCGGACGTGTTCCTTGGCGTTCTCGAGGGCCTGGTCCCGCGTGTCGAACCCGCGGGGCATCGGCGATTCGAAGGCGACGTTGACCTCCCGGTCGTCGACGCGCTGGATCGAGCCCCCCGTGTCGACCTCGTAGAACTCGTCGCACACCCAGACGTACGCGGCGTCCTGATCGGGCGCGCCGCGGAACGACGGCGCCCGCTCACCCCGCTCGTACAGCGTTCCGGTGAGCTCAGTGCCGCCGGCGCGACCGCGTACCATGATCATACCGATCCTACGACGCGCGGACGCAAAAAGACCGCGGGGCGGACGCGCCGAAGAGGTCCGCGAACGCGACGCTCGCCCGCTCGCACCGCACGATCGGAGTAATACGATGCTACGCGTCGCGGTCGTTCGACCCGACGGCTCGCGAACCCATCCGGAAGGAGACAATATCCTGATGATAATACGTTCGCCGAACGGTGAACGAACCCTCTACCCCGAGGTTTCGGGCAGTTAGCTCGATTACGGGGGCGTTACGGAAGTAATATCACATTCCGTACCCAAATCGTTTTGGAAACGTGCTTATCCCCCTTGCTCTGCTTGCATGGCGTAATGAGTTCGGACGCTCACCTCGGCGACACCAGCGGGCGGGCCCCGCTCGACGAGGTTCCACCGGAACAGTACGAGGCGTTCAGCCATCCGCGGCGGGTGTACCTGCTGGAGATCCTGACCGGCGGCGATGGCCCCGTCGACGACGCCGGTGAGGACGACCGCTACTCGCTGTTCGAACTCACCTCCGAACTGGTCCGCCGGGAGGCGCCGGATGCGCCGACCGGCCAGGCCCGCCACGAGATTCGGCTCAGCCTGCTCCACAATCACCTGCCGCGGCTGGCCGATTGCGGCATCGTCGAGTGGGATCCCGACGCGGGCGTCGAACTCGTCGCGGAGCCGGAGCTCTGCCCGGCGGCGATCGCGTCGCTCCTCGAGGAGACCGACGCGGCCGGTGCCGACGGCGAATCCGACATCCCCGCGGACGACGAACTGCTCCAGCGGGTCGTCGATCCCGTCCGCCTTCAGCTGGTCCGGATCGTCCACGAGAACGACGGCTCGCTGTCGATCGAGCGACTCGCCGCCGAGCTCGCCGCTCGCGAATCGCCCGGCCCCTCGGAGACGGAAACCGCGAAGATCGAACTCCACCACGCCCACCTGCCCGCCCTCGACGCGGTCGGCGTCCTCGAGTACGACCCCGACACCGGCCTAGTCACCGCCACCCCGACGACGGACGCCGTGTCGCTCATCCCGTAACCGGCGTCGGCGCCGGCACCGAGATTGCACCGTCGAGCGAGTCGGCCGTCGCCGAACCGTTTTTGCGTCCGAACGCCAGCCGAGCGCCCGAAGGGTAGACGACCGACGTCTGCGCGTCACACCGAGAAGCTAAACCGCTCGTCGGCCAACGGTACGTCGAATGCAGTCGATCGAAAGCAGCGTCGAGTACCCGCGATCACGACCCCGGCCGACGGCCGTCCCCGTTCGTGCCACCGCCACCTGACGATGACCGGGTCGACTCGAGGGCGGCGACTCGCCTCGCTCGCCTGCCTCGTCATCGTCGTCGCCGCCCTCTGTGCGACGACCGCCGTCGGAATCGCCGCCGCGGGCGATCAGACCGCGATCGTCTGGTCGGAGCCCGAAACGATCGAGGCCGCCCCCGGCGAGACGGTCGAACTCGAGGTCGTCCTCCAGAGCGCCGGCAGCCACGACGCCGGCGTCGAGGCCGTGCGGCTGGTCGCGCAGTACCACCCCGACTACCTCTCGGTCGTCGACGTCGAGGCCGGCCCGTGGCTCGCAGACGGGGGGAACGACACGAGCGTCCGGACGGCCGAAACGATCGCCGACGGGAACGGCACGGCCGTCCTCGAGCAGCGACGCGATCCGCCCGCCGGCGGCGCGAGCGGCGTCGGACCGATCGCGACGGTGACGGTCGAGATCGACGAGGACGCCCCGGCCGCGACGACCGAACTCGCGTTCGACGCGACCGACGTCTCCCTCACGAGCGAGTGGCCGACGCCCGTCGTCGACGAGCCGACGACGATCGAGATCGACGGCGGCGGCGAGCGGGTACCGCCGTCGTCGTTCGACCACCCGGATCCCGAGCGGTTCGACCTCGAGCCGACTGACGACGGTAATTCCACTGCCGGCGACGGCGAAGGCGGCGACGGAAACGAGTCGACCGGGTCCGGATCCGCCGGGACCACCGGCGCGACCGAGACGATCCCCGGATTCACGATTGCCGGAACCGTCGGTATCGGCGTCGCACTCCTCATCGCGAGCGCGCTCGTCGCCCGTCGGAACCGGTCGCGACGGTAAACAGTCCGCCGAACTGGAGGGAAACGCGTTTTAGTGATGGGCCGGATGGGAGTGATATGACCGATCTGGGAGACTTCGGCGACTTCGACGCCGATTCGGACGCCGATCCCGAGGCGGCCGACGAGACGACCGGTGCGAACGCGAGCGCATCGGCGTCCGCGCCGGACTCCGACGGAACGCGTACGGACGCACCCGCGACCTCGAACTCGACGTCGACGTCGCCCTCGAGCGCCGAGACGAACGGCGACGCCGGCGCCGGCGAAACGGCCGAGTTCGAGTCGACCAGCGTCGAACCGCGCGGCGAGGACGTCGGCATCGGCGCGATCTGCGTCTCCCAGGGGCTGCGCATCGCCGAGGACGGCGACGAGACCTCGCTGCGGGCCTACATCACGCGGGGCAACCGCTCCTCGATCCGGATCGGGAGCTACCTCGTGGCGCCCTATCCGGACGGCGAGACGCTGTTCTGCCGGATCACGGGGCTGGAGTACGCCCAGCAGTACCACGCTGACGACGCGACCGAGATCCACGCCCGCCGCGCGATGCGGACCGACGGGGTCGAGGAGGCCGACTACAAGTTCGTCGCCGAACTCGAGCCCGTAGCTGTCCTCTACGACGACGACGGCGAGCTCAAGCGGCGGATGACCGACCGCGTCCCCAAACCCCAGACCGTCGTCCAGCAGGCGACCGACTCCCAGGAGATCAAGACGGGGCTGAAGATGCCCGAGAACGGCGTCTTCCTGGGCCACCTCTCGGTCGGCGGCGAGAAAGTGAAGACCGCGGCCTCGCCGCCGACGATCGACTACCGGCTGAAAGACGACTACGACTCCGGCGATCCGCTCGTCTTCCGGCACACCCTGATCGCCGGCGGCACCGGATCGGGGAAGACCCACGGCGCGAAGAACATTCTGCGTCAGTACCTCGCCGAAGAACGGACGTATCCGATGGAGGACGGCCGCTCCGTCCAGCCCGCGGTCGTCCAGTTCGACCCGCAGGACGAGTACGCCCAGATGCACGACGACAACCCCGAGCTGGACGACGAGTTCGCCCGGCGTCTCGAGCGCGAGGGGGTCGCCTACGGCGGGATCGACGACACGACGGCGTTCGTGCCGAAGGTGGGGTCGGCCTCGTACTCGGCGGGTCACCACCGCGCGGAGCAGGTCGAGTTCACCATCCCGTTCGAGATGGTCCACGAGAACCCGTGGCTCGTGGCCGGGAGCGGCCTGAACGACAACCAGTACGGCGCGCTGGTGAGTGTCCTCCTCCCGCGATTCCGCAAGCAGTACGGCGCGGACGCGACCTACGAGGAGTTCACGACGTTCCTCGACGACCCCGCCCTGCGCGAGGAGTTAGACGAGTCGGGCCGGGTCCACGAGGCGACGTTCGACGCCGTCCGCCGACGGGTGTTGGGATTCGACCACGTCTTCGATCAGGACGCCCGGCCGATTACCGAGCTGGTCCACGAGTTCGTCCGACCCGGCGGGCTCTCGGTCGTCCCGACCTACCACATCAACGACACGCGAGCCGCCGAAACCGTTGTTCTCGCGCTCTCCTCGCTGCTGATCGATCAGAAGCTCTCGAACGACCCGACCTACGACCGGATCAAGGAGACGCCGCTCGTGCTCGGGATGGACGAGGCCCACAACTTCCTGACCGACGCGGACTCGGTGCAGGCGGGAAAGGTCATCACGAAGTTCACCGAAGCCGCCAAACAGGGCCGCAAGGAGCGGCTCGGTCTCTTTCTCATCACGCAGGATCCCCAGGACATCGACGACGCGGTCTTCAAACAGATCAACACGACCGTCGTGTTGAACCTGGGCGACGAGGACGCCATCAAGAGCGTCAACATCCCGAGCAACCTCGAGTCGAAGGTCCCCTACATGGAGAAGGGGCAGATGGTCGTCTACTCGCCGGACAACTCCGAGCCCGTCGAGTTGATCGGCCTCTCGAAGTGTCTGACCCGGCACGGGCGAGACTGACCGCCGCTGTCCTCGCGACCAGCCCGATCATCGCGCTCGCACTCTGGCTGTCGTCACTGCCGCGAACACGTCCGTCCTTCTTCGCTGTACTTACTCGAGTTTCGCGACCCGTCCTGACTCCGACTTCCGCGCGCCGCTTTCACAATGACGATTATTGATTTAGTATCTGCAAACTATATCTGGAAAATCGTAAATGCGTCCGGTGCAAAACGGGTTCATGGACGCACCCGAATCCAGAGATCCGATCACCGGCGTTCGACTCGAGCGACCCGAACCGCCGATGTACATGCCCGGGACGCCGACCGCCTCGTTTCTGGAGTTCCTCGAACTGGCCGTCGCCGCGCTGCGTCGGTGATCAGTCAGGTGTCGGCCGGTAGTACTGTTTGAGCCACGTCGTCAACCCCTCGAGCCCCGGAAACAGCGTCCGGTGGTTGACGTTCATCTGGTCGAGTTTGTCGCGGAACTCGAGCTTGCGGTCGCCCGGCACGATGATCTTCCGGTAGCAGTCGGGCCGATTCTCG
The DNA here is from genome assembly GCF_054654555.1 of Halopiger thermotolerans. Lineage (NCBI taxonomy): Archaea > Methanobacteriati > Methanobacteriota > Halobacteria > Halobacteriales > Natrialbaceae > Halopiger > Halopiger thermotolerans. Next base: position 496,511 of record NZ_BAAIEU010000002.1, read on the forward strand.
AGCCACGAATCGAGCGCCAGTCGTGGGTCGGACTGGAACGAGAAGACGGCCGACTGGTTGGCGATGCGGTCGTCGATCGCCGGCGGTCTGAAAAACAGCACGTACTGGCCGTCGGGGTCCGCGTCGGCGTCGACGCCCCAGCGCTCGCGCCAGAGTTCGTCCAGTCGGGCGACGTCGTTCAGGTTCCGCGCCGGATCCGACGCCGCGTCGGCCGCGTCGGACTCGAGCGTCGCGTTCGAGAGCAGGTGGATGTCGAGCACGTCCGTCGGCGTCCGCTCGAGGACGCGCCGATACGGATCCGGCAGGCTCTCGTGGAGCTTGCGGTAGTCGACGGCCCAGATCGCCCCGTCGTGGGCGGTGTCGCCGCCCCGGACCGCGAAGTACGTCGCGACCATCGGGGAGAAGGACCAGTCGAGCAGCCGCGTCGGCAGCCCGTAGTGTTCGGCGATCGAAAGGAGGTGCCAGACCGACTCCGGTTCCTCGATCTCGTTTAACGCGTACTGGAGGAAGTTCCGCAACAGTAGCGACTCGAGTTTCCACTCCCCGGAGTCCCCGACGAACCGTTTGATCGACGTCTCGAGGGCGTGGGTCCTGTCGGGAACGCCCCGGAAGACGTACGGGGAGCGGTGGCGACCGATCTCCGGCATCCACATCTCCGCGGTGAGCAGTTCCTGCAGTTCGCTCCACGTCTCGGCCCGGTACACCCGCGGCGAGCCGTCGGCGGTCATCGCCGCGGTCGGTCGCGCCGCGGTCGGTCGATCGTTCGGTTCACGGCGACGAGTACCTCGCGAGCGCGGAAAACGATTAGCCTGCGAGTGGGGCGGTCGGTTACTGTGCGAGGTAGCCGCCCTCGACGGGCAGCGTGACGCCGGTCACGCGCGAGGAGAGGTCCGAACCGAGGAACAGGACGGCGTTCGCGATCTCCTCAGGATCGGCCAGCCCCGGCATCGGCTCGGTGTTCAGGAACTGCTCCTCCATCTCGGGGTGTTCCTCGATGCTACGCTCGATCATCTCGGTGCGGACGATCCCCGGCGCGACCGCGTTCGCGCGGATGCCGTCCTCGGCGTACTCGATCGCCGCGTACTTCGTGAGCTGGCTCACGGCCGCCTTCGCGGCGCCGTAGCCGCTGTACTGGGGCACCGCGACTTCGCCGGCGATCGAAGAGGCGCTGACGATCGAGCCGCCGCCGTCCTCGAGCATCGCCTGAATCCCGTACTTCATGCCGTACCAGACGCCCTTCAGGTTCACCTCGATGATCTGCTCGAAGTCGTCGTTCTCGTAGTCGTCGAGCCGAGCGACCGGCCCCTCGATGGCCGCGTTGTTGTAGAGGACGTCAAGGCCGCCGTACTCCTCGACGGCGGTCTCGATCATCGCTTCGGCGTCCTCGGGGTCCGAAACGTCGGCCTCGACAAACGTCGCCTCGCCGCCGGCGTCGGCGATCGATTCGACGGTCGCCTCGCCACCGTCGACGTCAACGTCGGCGACCACGACCGCCGCGCCGTTCTCGGCGAAGGTCTTCGCCGTCTGCCGTCCGATTCCTGATCCTGCACCGGTGATGACCGCCACCTGCTCCTCGAGTAGGTCCATGCCAATCCGATTCCACCGCACGTCGGATATGCGTATCGGGCGGCAGGCGAGCGGAATCGGCAAACGACGGGTCGTCTCGCTCGCAAAGTTGTAATGCGTACGACATCTGGCAAAAATCCTTACGGTACCGGCATAACCACGTCCGCCCGATGGCACACTACGAATCCGACGTGCTCACGATCGAATGGGACGGGGCCCTCGAGGCCGTCGTCATGAACTGGCACGACTTCGCGACGGGCGAAGCGTATCGAGAGGGGCTCAACGCCGGCCTGGACCTGGCGATCGAAAAGGGGGCGGCCAACTGGCTCGCGGACCTGCGGGACCTCGGAACCCTCTCGGAGGACGACCAGCAGTGGACTCAGGAGGAATGGCACCCGCGAGCGTTCGAGAGTTCGCTGTCGAACATGGCGATCGTCCAGCCCGAGAGCGTCGTCGCGAACCTCTCCGTCGAGGATCTCGTCCAGGAGGTCGGGTCGAACACGACCTCGCGCATCTTCGACGACCGCGACGACGCTCGGGAGTGGCTTCGCGGCCAGTAATCGTCGGCAACCGCGCTCGTTCTTGCGTCGAGTCGTCCCCGCCGGTTATGTCGTCTCGAGAAGTCTCGTTTCGAAAAACGCGGCGACGCCGTCGGCGATCGAGTCCTGCTGGCCGACGAAGAAGTGATCGCCGGAGAGGGGAACGAGAGCCTCATCGTCTCGGTCCGTTCCGTCCGCCGTTTCTCGGAGTCGCTCGACGATCGGTTCCCAGTCGACCGTCCGATCCCGCTCGCCGTAACACACCTGGACCGGACACGAGAGCGACTCGAGGGCCGCGACGGCGTCGAGGTCGTCGGCCAGCCGCGCCGTCGGCGCGAGCGCGGAGACGGCGTCGACGGTCTCGCACTCGGCCGCGGCCAGCAGCGCGAGCGTCGCGCCGAAACTGTAGCCGAACAGGCCGACGCGGTCGTGGCGGTCGGCGGCCCAGCGAACGGCGTTTCGCGCGTCGGCGCGTTCGCCGTAGCCCTCGTCCCACTCGCCGTAATCGAACCGGAGGCAGGCGATCCCCGCCTCGACCAGCGCCTCCGCGACGGCGACCAGTCGCCGGTCGCTTCGCGATCCGCCCTGCTGGGGGTGGGGCGGACAGGCGACGACGATCGCGTCCGCGTCGCCGTCCGCGGGCTCCTCGAGCGTTCCCCGGACGTCGCGTCCGCCGGGAATCAGCACGGTCTCGTCGGTCGCGCTCATGGGCGGACGTTGGATCCGACGCGTAATCAATCTCGAGCGCGGCCCCTCGCGGCGGGTCGACTCCCGGACGGGATCGCTCGCGCGAACGCCGATCCTCGAACCGAGGGTAGATCTCCGCTACCGGGTCGGATCGCCGGATCCGTTCGTTGTCTGTTATTGATGTGATGTTTTTAAGGATCACGAGCGATACGTACGACTATGGGCATCCTCTCTCGGACCTCCTACGTCATCCGGTCGAAGATCAACTCGCTGCTCAACCGGGCCGAGGACCCGACCGAGACGCTGGATTACTCGTACGAGCAGATGCGCGACCAGCTCCAGCAGGTCAAGCGCGGCATCGCCGATCTCACCACGCAGAAAAAGCGCCTCGAGATGCAGAAACGGCGCCTCGAGGAGAACGTCGAGAAACACAACGAGCAGGCGCGGACGGCCGTCCAGCAGGGCCGTGAGGATCTGGCGCGACGCGCCTTAGAGAAGAAGAAGACGAAGATGAACCAGATCGAGGATCTGGAGCGCCAGATCTCCGACCTGCAGAGCCAGCAGGATCAGCTGATCGACCAGAAGAACGAACTCCAGAGCCGCATCGAGGAGTTCCGCACCAAGAAGGAGACGATGAAGGCCCGCCACGAGGCCGCCAAGGCGAGTTCGCAGGTCTCGGAGGCGATCACGGCGACCGGGGACGAGTTCGAGGACGTCGGCCGCGCCATCGAGCGCGCCGAGGAGCGGACCGAGGACATGGAGGCCCGCGCCGCGGCGATGGACGAACTCCACGAGTCCGGCGCGTTCGAGGACGTCCTCTCCGACAAGGACGACATCGACCGCGAACTCGAGCAGCTTTCGACCGACAGCGGCGTCGAGGCCGAACTCGAGACGCTCAAGTCGGAGATGGGGGAGGGCGAGACGGCGACGGAAACCGAGACCGCCGACGCCGAGACGACCGGCACCGACACGGATGCCGAAACCGAGACTGAGGCCGAGGCCGACGAGGCGGACCTGACCGACCTCGAGGAGGAGGATCAGGCCGACGTCGAGGCCGAACTCGCGGAGCTGCAGGACGAGGAGAACGCCTGATCGCCGTTTTCGGCCGGTTTGCGACGTTTCGGCAGTTTTTCAGTCAGTTAGTCAGGTCGGCGTTCCCAGCACGGTGATGTCGTAGCTCGCGACGTCGGAGGGCGACTCGAGCACGATGACCTGAAACTCCCACGCCGTTCCGGCGCCGAGATCGCCCGTACTGGCGAAGTAACGCCCGATCATGTTTCCGGCGTCGTTGTAGACGCGGGTCCGAACTTCGACGACCTGAACCCGGCTGTTGCCCGTATTCCGGACCGTTCCCTGAATCGTCGACCCGAGGTAGCCGTTCTCGACGACGAACTCGTGATCGACCAGCGAGAGCGAATCGAGCGGGGTCACCGTGTCGCTCGGCTGCTGCTGGGCGAGCGCCGCCGCCGTGGCCATCTCCGACGCCGACCGGGTGCCGTTGCTGGCGTTTACGTCGCCGACCGTCGCGTCCTGATAGGAGGGCTCGCCGTCGAGGCCGCCGCTCCCGGTACAGCCGGCGGCTGCGGCCGCGGCGGTCGCCCCGAGCGAGGCGAGCACCCGCCGTCGGCTCGTCGGTTCCGGTTCCCGGTCCGATCCCGGTCCCGGTTCTGATTCCGATTCCGACCGAGTCATCGCCCCTCGATCGTCGACCGCGCGCTGGTTCCGTCACAGTGCATGTATCGACTCGACCACACCGACGCATTTCAGTGTGGGCCTTGAACGGAACGGCAGGTCGGACCGCGCCCGAACCGACGGGTCGCGATCGAGCCGCCGCGTCGGGTTCGGCCGCCGACGCCGGCAGTGTGTGCAACGGCGGCCCTTATTGTCGGGTACGTGGACGGTGTCGCTATGGCGCCCTCCGAGACCGACGAGACGTTCGAATCCTACGGAGCCGACATCGGCGAGACGTCGGGGGCGGTCGGTCGGATCCGCGAGTGGGTGATCGTCGAAGGCAACCGCGTCCTCGTCGCGGTGCTCGTCTCGGCCGCCGTGTTCGTCCTGCTGCTCGCCCTCCACGCCGTCGGAATCGTCTCGTTCAACAATCCCAACTCCGTCACACGGGTGGCAAGCGGGATGATCGCAGGCACGTTCTCGCTCGTCACGCTGGTCGTCTCCGTCAACCAGCTCATCCTCTCCCAGGAGTTCACCGGCGCGGGCATGGCTCGCGAACGGCTCGAGGGCGTCGCCGAGTTCCGGCGGGCCGTGGCCGACGCGGCGGCCGTCCCCGCGAGTCCGGCCACGCCCACCCGCATCCTCGAGTTGCTCGTCGCGTCGATCCGACACGACGCCGACGCGTTCGCCGATGCCGTCGAGAGCCACGACGGGGATCGAGAGGTGGCTCGGGTCGTCACGCAGTACGCGAACGACGTGCGGAAACGGACCGAGCGCATCGACGAGAAGCTCGACAACCCCGACCCCGGCTCGTTTAATGCCATCTCGGCGGCGATCAACTACGACGAAGCCTGGCACCTGTACATCGCCACGTACCTGCGCGGCGAGTACGGCGACGTGCTGTCGCCGGCCGCGGCGGAGCACCTCGAGGAGCTGATCGACGCCCTCGAACTGTTCGGCGTGGCCCGGGAACAGTTCAAGACGACCTACCTGCAGCGGGAGCTGACGCGGTTCTCGCAGCTGACGATCTACTGCGGCGCGCCCTCGATCGTCGCGGCGATCGTCATCGGACTGCTGTATGCAGACATCACCGGGGCGAGCGTCAACGTCGCGATTATGCCGTACATCGTCATCGGATTGACCGTCGTGGTCCTCTCGCCGCTGTCGCTGCTCGTCTCGTACATCCTCCGCACCGCGACCATCACTCGCCGCACCGCGTCGACCGGGCCGATGATTCACCAGAAGGATCCCGACGCGGGGCCGTTCGACGTGCGCTACGGCGAGGAGCGACAGCGATAGCGTCCGCGATACCGACAGCGGTGGCGGTCGACCGCCGTTTTCCTTCGCCGTCCGGACGGCAGTCGGTATCCCGGAGGGGGTCACGCCGGCCACGTGCGCGATTTCCCTCGCCGAGCGGCCGTCGGCTCCCGGCCGGTGTATTTTACCCGCCGACATCGTTGCATCAGGCCGGCGGATGGCTACTACGGATTCGGATACTGACGGCAACGAGCAGGGAAAGCTGACCGGACCGCGACTCTACGTCCTCTTACAGCTAAATCGCTGGCTGTTTACCGGGATCGTGCTGGCGGCCGTGTTCGCCGTCCTCGTCTTGATGAGTCGCGTCGGACTCGCGCCGCTCCGGCTGATCGTCGCGACCAACAACGGCACGTTCTGGATCTTCTCGGCGTTCATCGGCGCGATCATCACGGGGACGTCGATCGTCGTCACGATCAACCAGCTCGTGCTCTCCCAGGAACTGGGCGCGGTCGGCGACCAACGCGAGCGCATGACCTCGGCGATGGACTTTCGCTCGGACATCGAGGACGAACTGACGGAGGACGTGACCCCGCCAGAACCCGCCGCGTTCCTCTACGAGCTCGTCGACGGCATCCAGGAGGAAGCGCGGGAGCTCGAGGAGACGGTAACCGACGCTCACTCCCACAGCAGCGAGCTGCAGGAGGCGGTCGCCGACTACGTGGACGACATCACCGACAACGCGGAGTCGGTCAAGAACGAGCTCGAGGACGCGCAGTTCGGCACGTTCGAGGTTATCTGGAACGCGCTCAACTTCAACTACTCGCGGAAGATCTACGACGCGCGCAAGCTTCGGGCCGATTACGGCGACGACCTCTCGGACCGGGCCGACGAGGAGATCGACGAGATGATCACCGTCCTCAAGTTCTTCGGGCCGGCTCGCGAGCACTTCAAGACGCTGTACTTCCAGTGGGAGCTGATCAACCTCTCGCGGGCGCTGCTGTACGCGGCGGTTCCGGCGCTGACCGTGACGGGGATCATGCTGATGTACGTCAACGCCGACACCCTCCTCGGAACGACGCTCGGCGTCGACAACCTCGTCTGGGTGACCAGCGCGGGCTACGTCATCGGCCTCGCGCCGTTCGTGATCTTCATCGTCTACATCCTTCGGATTGCGACGGTCGCGAAGCGGACGCTCGCGATGGGACCGTTCATTCTGCGCGAATCCCAGCGGGACGAGGATCTAGGGTGACGGCCTCTCCGCGACGTTACTGCACCTCGTCTACCATTGCCGCCGCCTTCGGAAACAGCACGTTGTTCTCGCGGTGGACGTGCATGTGCGTCTCGCGCTCGAGGTCGGCCAGACGCTCGAGCATGTGCCGGTAGCTGGCGCAGGCGTCGTCGGGGACCGCGTAGCCGTCGGTGAGATTGTTGATCCGCTCGAGGCGGTCCGCGGTCTCGGCGTGTTCGTCCTCGAGGTGGTCGATCTCGTCCTCGATGTACGTTCGCTCGTCGGCCGTCAGGTCGGTTCCCGCATCGAGCTTCTTGATGATCGGGAAGGCGTTCTGCTCCTCGTCGTCGATGTGGTGGAACATGTCCTCGACGAGCGCCGCGAATTCGGCCTCGACCTCACGCAGTTCCGGGTGGCTGTCGCCGTGGACGTCGGCGACCTTCTCCACGAGCGCCTCGAGTTCGGGGAGCTCCCGGCGCAGGGGACGGTGGTGGTCCCAGACGATGACGTTCGCGAGCTGTGTGGGGGAGTCCCACTCGTGTTCGCGGTCGCCGTCGGCTTCGTCGGCTGCGTCGAGCCGTTCGTGGACGGTCTCGAGCGCGAGGCCGGCCTCCTCGCAGGCCGTCGCGAGCGATTTGTCGCCGCCGCAGCAGTAGTCGATGTCGAGCGATTCGAAAACGCGGGCGTATTCGGGGTTCGATGCGACGAGTTCGCCGAGTTGGGCGTCCGGATCGACAGTTGCCTGTTGCATGGTGGTCACCTCGAGACGGACGGCGTCGAGCGCGCCGCGGTCGCGACGACCGCGCCCGGTATTTAGGCCGTCCTAAACCTCGTATTCGAGCGAAGGCCCTCGGCTCCGAAAGTTCCGGTCCCGAACATGATCGCACTCGAGAAACGGCAGCGGCGGTCGCTCCGGGGCGACCGAATCGGTGGGGCGGCAGGATCGACGGGCGAGCCGTCTGTCGACCGGCGGCCGCCGTCGACGGCCCGAACCGCGCCGACTTACAGCGGCGCGCCGACCAGCACGAGCTTCGCCCGCTCGTCGCCCGTGTTGGAGATCTGTCGGCTCTCCTCGGGATCGATGCGGATGAGTTCGTCGGCCTCGAGGGTGACCGTCTCGTCGGCGTCGGTCAGCGCGACCTCGACGGTCCCGCTGACGACGTAGTAGATCTCCTCCTGGCCGCTCTCGCTCTCGTCGTGTTCCATCCCTTCGGCGCCCGGCTCGAGTTCGAGCACCGAGAAGCCGAGGTGGTCGCTGTCGAGTTCCTCCTTCAGGAACCACATGCCGCCGGCTTCTTCGGGGACGACTGACTCCGGATCGGTCTTCGCAGCGGTGTCGTAGCCCATAGTCTAGTCCACGCTCCGCGGGCGCGGAATAAAATAGTGCGGGAAGCAGAAAGCGCGACCGGCCGGGACTAGGTCGCGTACAGCGAGTAGGCGATCACGAGAAAGCCAGCCAGTACCAGGAGGCTCTCGAGGAGGATGCCGACCATGAGCGTGACCCCGATCAGTTCGGTCAGCAGCCCCGCGAGAAAGAGTCCGAGCGTCACGAGGCCGAACCCGACCGCGAGATAGCCCAGCGGTCGCTGGCGCGTACGCAGGTAGGCCTTGTACGCGAAGTACGTGATGACCCCGCCGACGATCAGCACGAGGGTCTTGACGACGGCGAGCGCGATCGTGGTCGGGGTCTCCGCGACGTAGGAACTCATAGCTGTTGTCACGTTCGGAATGCGGGACGACGACCAAGAACCTTGCCGTTCACGCGGCCGAGCGCCCGCAACTACCGGTGTCGGGGTCGCACCCGGCGTCGGCGCCCGCGGCGGTCTCGCCCATCCCCGAGCGACCGTTTTTGATTCCCCGGCCCGAATGACGGCCATGGCGCGACTCGTCGAACTCGAGGGCACCGGCCCGCGAAAACTCGATCCGGACGATATCGACGACGAAAAGGGCGACGTGGCGGTCTGTCGGTGCGGTCTCTCGGAGTCGTTTCCCTTCTGCGACGGCAGCCACCGGCGAACCGAGGGCGAAGCCGACGGCGAAACGTACGTCTACGAGGACGGCGAGCGGCGGCGCGTCGAGCGCATCGTGACGGGCGACGACGCCGACGGAGATGGAGACGGAGGCGGAGACGCGGAATCGGACGCGGAGGCTGGGACCGATACCGAGGAGTAACGAGCGCGACCCAGTACCGGAAATCGGGGCCGTCCGCCGGCTCTCGAGGCCCGCCGGCGGCCGACGGCGAAGGCAGGGCGGTGTGAGTCGGTGACGGCCGGTTGCCCGGTCACTCCCAGGTCTCGATCCGGCCCTCGCGGACGTCCTCGACGCACCCCTCGCAGTCGGGGTGGCCCGCCTCGTAACAGGCCGGTCGGAACTGGTCGTCGAGCATCGCCGCGCGGCGCTCGGCGTAGCGCCGACAGACGATCTTGGCCCGGCCCTCCTCGTCCGAGGGCAGGCCGCGGGCGTTTTTCGCCACCTCGTAGGCCTCGCGGGCCTCCTCGAGCTGCCCGTCGGTCGATTCGCGCAGCTGTTCGTACTGCTCGCCCGCCTCCCGCAGTTTCGATCGGAGGAATCGCTCGAGCCGACGCCGATCCGCCATTACCGGTCGTTGGGTCGGCTGCCACATAGGCCCGTCGCCGGCAGCGGGCCGACCGCGGCTGCGGGACTTCGCGAAGCGACGTGGCGGTGTCGGGACCGGCGACGACATCCTCGAGGGAGGGTCGAGACCCGAGACCGACAGAGACAGAGAGTAAGCGTTAACTCTCGCCCGCGTTTTGCTCGGAATGACGCGGGCCCTTAGCTCAGTCTGGTTAGAGCGCTCGGCTCATAACCGAGTGGTCAATGGTTCGAATCCGTTAGGGCCCATGGAGTCCTGCGAGCGACAGCGAGCGGGACGGAACGAACCCTGCGGATTCGAAGCAGGGCGGTGCTTCGCTCCGACCTGCTTCGGATCCGTTGGGACCATCACCTTACACCGTACTCGACGTTCTGTGGCCGAGATCGAGTCGACGGCTACCAGAGCCGTCGACCCTCCGAAGCACGACGTTTTCCGCGTCCAGTTACGCGAACCGTTCGCCCACCAGCGGCGCCCCGACGGCCCCGCCGGCGGACGCCGCGGTCCCGACGAATACGAGCACGAGCGGCGGGTCGAGCGCCCTGGTGACGACGAAAAGGAAAGCCGCGGCGGCGAGGACGAGGGCGCCCGCGGCCACCGCTCGGCGGGTCGTCGGATGGGCCGGTGTCGAATCGGCTACCGCGCGCCAAACCGCCCACGCACCGACCGCCCCCCCGAGTGCCGCCACGGTTTCGAACGTGACGGCGACGAGGAGGCCGGCCACCCCGATTCCGACCGCGACGAGCAGCGCCCTGCCGGGCTCGGCTCCCTTTCCGGTCAGCCGGTAGAGGACGCCGAGGACGAGCACGCCGACGCCGATTCCGACGACGACGTCGACGAGGTAGTGGACGCCGAGGACCAGCCTCGAGACGGAGACGAGAAGGACCACCGCGCCGGCGATCCCGACCCGCTTCCGTAGCGATCCGCGATCGAGCACGAGCGCGAGGCCGCCCCAGACGACCGTGCTCCCGAGGGCGTGACCGCTCGGGAAGCCGTACCCGTCGGGCGTCGCCACGCGTTCGAACAGGACGTCGAGTCCCAGCGGAAGCGCCAGTGACTCGCTCGCGCCCGCGTGCGGCGGTCGAGGAAGCTGGAAGTACGCTTTGAGACCCGCGATCAGGGCGACGGCCACGAGGATGAGTGCGAGGATGAACAGGCCGCGACGCCGGTCGATTCCAAAGCGGGAAAGCTCGTCGTCGGCGACGTAGGAGGTGGTGCCCAGCAGGAAGAGAAACCAGCCGTCGCCGAGCTGGGTGAGCAGTCCGAACAGAACGATTACCGGCCACTCCGCGCCGCCGTGAAGCGCGTCGGTGACCCCGACGCCGCGTCCGCTTCCGAAGCTCATGGTGCGACGATGCTCCGCTGGATGCTACGATCTGCCATTGAATTTCACGGACTGTTCGTATCGGTGTCAGTCGGTCGTTCGGTCGGCCCTGAAGCGGTAGCGGTGATCCATCGGGCCGACCGCGTACGCCAGCGCCGCGTGCAGGATGACCATGGCGATCAGGAAGACGCTGTTCCAGAGGGGGTCGTTGTAATAAATCAGGTCGACCGACCACGCCTTGTCGAAGAACGGCCAGAACGGCTCGATCGGCGTGGAGATGTCCGGTGCGGAGAGCATGTCGGCGAAGACGTGGCTCAGCCCGCCCAGCAGGAACGCCGCGAAGGCGAAGGCGAACATGCTTCCCTTATCGAAGCGGTCCCAGCCGAGCCAGTTATCGAGCGGTCCCGTGAGGAAGGCGGCGGCGATCAGCCCCGCGACCAGGCTCGCGAGCGCGACGAACACGATCGTGTGCGTCACGCCGTGGTGGTGGATCTGTCCCGGGAACCACCTCGCGAGCCAGAGGTCGATGTCCGGAAGCAGCGACGTGATCAGCGCGAGGCCGACGAACGCGGCGCTGATGCGCTTTCGCCAGATGAACCACGCCGGCAGTGCGAACAGCAGTCCGAACGCCAGGTGGCCCGTTATGTCAACCATTCCAGCGTGTCGTATGGGACATAATTCGATAAGCCGGCTGCCTGCAAACGCCACTGCCGAGGACGGCGGCGAACCGCCTGACGGGATCGGCCTGAAACCGCTGCCCATCTCGTCTCGGTCGCTGCGATCGCGCCACGGAACGGTCGGGCGTCCTCGCCGTCCCGCTCTCTCGAGGCGTCGCCGCTACCCCGGCCGTTAACCGGCTCGGTCAGTAATACGGCCGTATGTGATCAGTCGATGAGCGAGGAGTGGACCAAAGACGCCCCTCATCCAGCAATCAGATGGGTATTCCTCACGGGGAGTCGCCTCCGGGTAGCCGCCGTCCTGTCGCTGTTGTTCGTCATCATAACGGCGCTGCTGATCGAATTCGACCTCGTCTACGTCGGTCCCGGCAGCAACCTCTCGACCGCGCTTTCGAGCGGGTTGCTATCGGGACTGCTGACGCTGCTCACGGTCGCCCTGTCGATCAACCAGCTCATCCTCTCGCGGCTGTTCGGGTCCGCGGGGAGCCTCTCGGACCAGCTCGAGGGCACGCTCGACTACCGACGCTCCGTCGAGGACATCGCGGACGTGGCCGCGAGTCCGAACGACCCCAGCGCGTTCCTCACATTCCTCGCCGACACGCTGAAACGCCGTCTCGAGGACTTCCGACGCGAGGTCGGGAGCGGGGCCGTCGACTTCGATCCGGGAGACGACCCTGAGGCGTACGCCGCGGCGGTGATCGACTACGCCGAGTACCTCTCGACCGCCGAGGATCTCGACGACCCGTTTAAGGTCTTACTCCTCGTGCTGGGCCAGGATTACGCCGACCATCTCGACGAGACGCGGGAGCTCAAGGGGAAGTACGGGCAGCGCCTTCCCGACGAGACTGCGGCGGCGCTGGACGACGTTTTCGAACTGCTGAAGGCCGTCACGACGATGCGGCAGTTCTTCAAGACCCTCACCCTGCAGCAGGAGCTCGCCAGGCTCTCCCGGGAGTTGATGTACACCGGAGTTCCGGCCGTCCTGGTCACGTACTACCTGTCTTCCGTCTACGCGACCGCCCCGAGCGTGTCGACCACGATCGATCCGGCGTACATGCCGATCGTGGTGGCGGTCGCAACCGGCGTGATCCTCTCGCCGCTCGCGGTGCTGGTCGTCTCCCTGCTCCGAGTTGCGACGGTGTCGCTGTACTCGGTGTCGGTGGGGACGTTCACGCCACCCCAGGAGACGTTCGAGTCCAGTTAGGCTTCCCGGAATCCGCCGGCGAGGGCGAGCGGACGGTCCGACCGCCGCGGTGCGACGTTCGCCCGGCGGAGCTCGTTTGTAAATCACGCAGCGATCTTTTCCGCCCGCCGGGGGAAGGGTGGACATGGTCCGACTCTCCACGATCGTCATCCTCATCGGGATCGTACGCCTCACGCCGCTCCCGCCGCCGCTGGGAATTGTGCTCGGCGGACTCCTGATCCTCGTCGGCGGCGCGCTGCGAGTTTTCACGGACCGGTGACGGCGCGCGCCCATACCTGATCCGTCCGATCCACCGCTTTTCCCGCTGGCTCGCGCTGCCGGCAGTCGAGACGGACCGAGTCGGAGTCGGAGTACCGTCAACAAGTCAGTTACCGAGCCTTCAGACGGCCTCCTTCCGCGGATCCGAATCCCGCGCCCGCTCGCGGACGGTGATATCGTCCGGCCCGTCGACCCGAATCCGATACCCGTCGTACGTGAACGAGACCGAAACGGCGCCCCGTTCGCCGTCGGTCGACTGGAAAAGCGCGTCGAGGGCCTCGGGATCGACCGCGGAGTGTAGCGGCGTCCGGATCTCCTCGAGTGCGACGCCGTCGTGCGCTGCGACCGCTTCGAGTACGCTGTAACTGATGGATTGCTCCCCGTCCATGCCCAGCGCTGCCACATTCCTACGTATAAAGACCGGTGGTGGTTTTCTGACGGGCGTCTGACGCCGGTCAGACGGTCCGCACTCGAGGGTCGTCCCCGACGCCGACGCACGATCGCCGGGCGTGGCAACCGAGCGTTACCCGGCCCCCGTGGGCTCGTCGCGGGTTCCGTCGTGGCCGCGGGCATCGCGATCGCGAGCGTTACCGCGCGGTCCCCACCGGCGGGACCGCTCATTCCCCTCGGCACTGCGCCCGCGAACCGATCCCCGGCCCGAGTTGCACACCACGATCAGGCTGCTCGCGCCCATCATCGCGGCGGCGATCAGCGGGTTGATCGCGCCGGCCATCGCCAGCGGAATCGCCGCGAGGTTGTAGCCGGCCGCCCACGCGAGGTTCTGTCGGATCCGCCGGCGCGTCGCGCGCGACACCGCGAACACCGCGGGAATCGACTCGAGGTCGTCGTCCCGGACGACGACGTCGGCCGCGTCCATCGCGATGTCGGTGCCGCTCTCGAGGGCGATGCCCATGTCCGCGCGGGCCAGCGCCGGCGCGTCGTTGGTGCCGTCGCCGATCACCGCCGTCGTGCCGTCCTCGCGGAGCCGGCGGACGATGGCCTCCTTCGATTCCGGGCGCACGCCGGCGAAGACGTCGTCGACGTCGGGGTGGTCCCGCAGCCACCCCGTCGCGCGCTCGTCGTCGCCGGTGAGGACGACGACCCGCCGCGATTCGTCCGCGCCGGCCACCTCAGCGACGACCTGCTCCCAGTTTTCCCGCGGCCGGTCCCGAACCGCGACGACGCCGCGGACGGCGCCGTCCCAGCCGACGACGGTCGGCCGACACCCCCGCTCTCGAGCCGCGTCGACGGCGTCCGCGAAGCGGCCGGGGAACGTCCACGCGCCCGACGCGCCCGACGCCTCGGACTCCGAGCGAAACGCCGCCGGATACCCCACGCGAACCCGCCTGCCGTCGACGGTCCCCGAAACGGCTCGCGCCTCGCGCTCGACGTTCGCGACCTCGAGCGGGCCTTCCTCCGCACCGCCTTCGGACGCCGCCTCGACGATCGCCGTCGCGATCGGGTGGTTCGACCGCGATTCGACGGCCGCCGCGCGCTCGAGCACCCGCTCCGAGTCGTCCGCGACGACGCGTTCGACGGTCATCTCGCCGGTGGTGAGCGTCCCGGTCTTGTCGAAGACGACGATCTCCGCGTCCGTGATCCGCTCTAAGACGTTCGCCGAGAGGACGGCCGCGCCGTTCTCGGCCGCGCGCTCGCTCCCCGCGGCCAGCGCCAGCGGCGTCGCGATCCCCAGCGAGCAGGGACACGAGACCACCAGCACGGAGAGGCCGATCAGAAGCGCCTCGCTCGCCGGCTCGCCGGCCAGCAGCCGGAACGCGGCGGCCGCGACCGCGAGGACGACCACCAGCGGTACGAACGCCGCGGCGAAGGCGTTGACGAGCCGCTGGGCGCCGCTCTCGGAACTCTGGACCTCCCACAGCAGTTCGACGAGCCGATCCAGCGTGCTCGAGTCCGCCTCGATTTCGACGGTCAGCGTGCCGTCGGTGAGGACGGCGCCGCCGACGACTCGATCCCCGACGGCCACCGCTCGGGGGATCGATTCGCCGGTCACGAACGACTCGTCGACCGTCCCCTCCCCCTCGCGGACCGTCCCGTCGAAGGGGAGCCGATCGCCGGCGGTGACGAGCGCCCGATCGCCGGGCTCGCAGCTCTCGCGGGGGACCTCCTCAAGCGAGCCGTCCGCCGAAACCAACTGGACGGTCGTCTCGCGGGCCGCGGCCAGCGCCGCGTGGGTGTCGATCGCCCGCCGCTTGACCCTCGTCTCGAGGCGGTTCCCGACGGTGACGACGACCAGCACCATCACCGCGACGTCGAAGTAGAGGTGCCGGGAGCCGACGGCGAAGGCGGCCAGCGAGTAGGCGTAGGCGGCGAGGACGGCGATCGAGACGAGCACGTCGACGTTCGGCCGCCGGACGGCGAGGCTGACGGTGGCGCTCTTGAAGATCGGATACCCCAGCCCGAGCACGATGAGGGTGCTCCAGACGATCAGCGGGACGAACACCATCGTCCGAATCGTCGAGCCGTAGAGGAACGACTCCGGGTAGACGCCGAGGTAGGTCGGGTAGACGAACAGCAGGTACGGCGCCATGACGGGCATCGCGAGGAGGACGGCGACGATCGTCCGATACTCGCCTAGATCGAAGCCGCTCCCCGCGTCGTCCGCGCCGGCATCGGAATCGGGTTCGTGCGCGCGGTAGCCGAAGCCGCCGATCGCCGCCGGCAGGTCCTCGCGGTCGATCGCCTCGGGATCGTACCGCAGCCGGATCATCTCGGTGGCGTAGCTCGCCTGCGCGCCGCGGACGCCCTCGGTTTCGGTCGCCACCGCCTCGAGGAACCGCTCGCAGGTCGTGCAGTGCATGCCCTCGAGGGCGAGAAAGGCGGTCTCGAGGTCGTCGTCCGCGACACCGTCGGCGACGACATCGCTATCGCCGTCGATTGTGGCTCCGTCCTCAAGTGGATCGAGCGAGTCGTCCGCGTCGGTTCGCTCGAGGTCCTCGATCGCGTCGGGATAGACGGCGTCGTCGTCCGTGGGCTCGTCGTCTCCCTCCGTTTCCGCCACGGCGCGGTGGACCTCGAGACAGCCCCGGCAGCAGAAGGTCCCCTCGACCGCGTCGTCGCGGATCGGTCGGTCGCCGGCGGGCAACCCGCAGAGGGTACACTCTGTCATGGCGAGGGAGTTAACTCGCGTACCACGCGGGGACTATAGAAACTCCGGCTCGCGACGGTCGGGTCGGGGCCGTACCCCGCGCCCGGTCCTGATCCCGGCCCCGACCGCCGACACCTACGCCACCGACCCGACGTAGAGGATCACGACCAGAATGACCCACACGAGGTCGACGAAGTGCCAGTACATCGACGCCGTCGAGACCGCGACGTGCCGGTCGTCGGAGAACTGGCCGGCGATCGCGCGGACGAAGACGATCGCCAGGATCACCACGCCCAGCGCGACGTGGAGCCCGTGCAGGCCCGTCAGGGCGAAGAAGGCGCTCCCGAAGACGTCGGTGACGCCGACCCCCTCCACGACCAGCAGTTCGTAGTACTCGTACAGCTGTCCGCCGACGAAGACGATCCCGAGCAGGACCGTCACGCCGAGCAGGCCGAGGAACCGGCCCCGGTGACCGTCGCGGATGGCCTCGTGAGCGATGTGCAAGGTCACGCTGCTCGCGATCAGGATGGTGGTGTTGATGAGGACGAGCGACGAGAGCAGATGGGGCAGTTCCCCAGGCGGCCACGTGCCCGTCCGGATGAAGAAGTAGTAGACGAACCCCGCGCTGAAGGTCATGACGTCGGTGGCGAGAAAGAGGACCATGCCCCAGCGCAGGTCGATCCCCCCGCTCGCCTGCGCCGTCGCTCGCTCCCAGTAGGCGCTGACGAAGCCGTGGTACGTCCAGCCGTAGAGCCCGCCGAGAAAGACCGCGACGCCGCCGACGAGCACGACCGGCGGGAGCCGCTGCCCGATGAGCGGGTCGTCGCCGCGCGAGAGGAGCACGAGCGCGGTACCGAAGTAGAGGCCGGCGATCCCGAGGCCGGTGACCAGCGGCCACCAGCTCGCCTCGCCGAACCCGCGCGGCCAGTCCTCCGGCGCCGGTGGGCTGTGGCCGTGGCCGTCGCCGCCTCCGTGGCCGGAACCGTCCTCGTGCTCTGCCTGCGCGCCCGGTTCGCCGTCGACGGCGGACCCCATACCGACAGCTACGACGGCCGCTTGCAAAAACACCCGCCCAGCGAGTCACGCGCTGCACCGCGGTCGCTGCACCGTCGCCGCACCGCACGCGCCGGCCTCCCGCTCCTCGAGCGTGGCGGTAGACCGAGGACCGCGACGGCGCCGCGTCCGTACCGGACGATAGCCGACAGTACCTTCATGCCGGTCGGCGTGGACGGCCGAGGCATGGAACGCGATCGCGACCGCGAATCCGATCCCGAACCCGAGCGCGTGTCCGAACCCGACGCCGACGCGCGCCGCTCGAGCGCGTGGCCGCTGATCGCCGCGCTCGGGATCGTCGCGACCGAGGCCGGCGTCCTGTTCGGGCTGGTGGTGATCGCCGTCGCGGGCGTCCTCGCGGTCGGCGCGAGCGTCGCGGGGATGCTCCACGAGGCCGGCTACGCGGCGGATCCGTGGCGGCCGCTGCGGCTCATCGGCGCGGTCGTCGCCGTCGCCAGCGCGGCGGTCTGGATCGCCGTCGCGCCCGCGGTAACGCCGACCGCCCTCGCCGAGGCCGCGGCGACCGACGGGGTCGCCGTGCGGGCGGCCGTCGTCCTTGGGGCGGCCGCGCTGCTGATCGTCGCCGGCGTCGCCGGCCCCGCCGTCTCGAGTCGCGGGCGGCCGGGCGGTCGAAACCTCGAGGGCTGACCGTCGACGGGCCGATTAGACCAGCACGACGACGAAGCTGACGAGAAAGACGCCGAGCGAGACGCCGGCCAGCAGCAGGGCGAACAGTTCCTTGCGACCCATACCGGCGCTCCGACGCCGCCGACCAAAAACGAACCGCCGGGCGTCGTCGGGTCCGCTTCGACTCGAGGCGCAACGACGGGGCGACGACAGGGCGACGGCGGCGACGGCCTGCCCGACAGTTATTACGCGGACCGTTGTACGCCCCGACGACCGACGATGAGCGAGCGCGACGAGACGGGATCGGACGCGACCGCAGAGCAAGCGCAGGCGGTCTCGGGGGCGCCGCTCGACCGGGACGACCTCGACGCCGAACTCGACATCACCCTGCGGGTCGTGCTCTCGGCGTTCGTCGGCGGCGCCGTCGGCCTGCTCGCGATGGTGCCGATCCTCTTTATCCCGCCGGCGTTTTTCGACCTCTTCGAGGCGGACGCGCTCGTCGACGTCGCCGAACTCGGCCGGGTGCTCGGGCTCGAGCCGAACCTCCTGCTGGGCATCTTAGTGTTCGCCGCCGGCGGAACGATCGCCCTGCCGCTGTTGTTCGTCGTGGCCGGCGCGTTCCTGCCGCCGCGGGAGCCGCGGGCCGCGCGCGCGGTCACCTTCGCGACGATCATGTGGACCGGCTTTATCATCGCCTTCTGGCCGGGCGAGTACGCCGGCGTGCTCTTTCTCGGGCTGTCGCTGGCGGCCCACTGGGTCTACGGCTATGTGCTCGGCCAGGTGATGGAGTGGCTCGCGCACGTGCCCCAGCACTCCGTGTGATCTCGGTGTGACGGTTCGATGTGGCCGCCCGATTCGACAGTCCCGCCTACCGGTTCGCGCGATCCGGGACCCGGAGCACCGTTCTCACGTCCTATCCCCGGTTCGGTCGTCGTGCTCGGCCCGCTCGTCGATCCCGTCGCCGTCCTCCCGCGCGACCCCGTCGGCCGCTCGATCGCGAGCGGGTTCAGCGCGGCGCTCCTCGAGGCGCTCCTCGAACCACTGCCACTCGCGGGTGAACTGGCCGGTTTCCTTGAGGTTCCAGATGTCGGCGTCGCGGACGACCGGGCCGACGCGGGCCGACTGGACCATGTTCACCACCCAGAGGACCACGCTCGCGCCGAGGACGAAGGCCCCGAGCGAGGCGACCTGGTTGAGCGTGATGAACTCCGGCGGATACGCGCCGTACCGGCGAGGCATCCCCTCGTATCCGAGAATCAGCAGGGGGATGAACGTGATGAACGATCCGACGATCAGGAGGAGGCTCTGCGCCCGCGCGAGCCGCTGGTTGTACATCCGGCCGGTGATCAGCGGGAACCAGTAGTAGCTCGCCGCGATCATCGCGAGGGGGATGATGCCGACGACGATGAGGTGGAAGTGGCCGACCACGTAGTGGGTGTCGTGGAGCGGGAGGTCGACCGGCACCGACGCGAGGAACACGCCCGTGATCCCGCCGATCACGAAGGTGCTCATGCCGCCGATGATGCAGATCAGCGGCGCGTCGAGCCGGAGCCGGCCGTTCCACATTGTCGCGATCCAGTTGAACTCCTTGATGGCGCTGGGGATCGCGATCGCCAGCGAGACGAACATGAAGCTCGCTCGTAGCCGGGGGTCCATCCCGGTCGCGAACATGTGGTGGGCCCAGACGCCGAACGACATGATCCCGATCGCGATCGTCGAGTAGACGATAAAGCGGAACCCGAACAGCCGCCGGCCGCAGAACTTCGGCAGGATGAGGCTGACCAGGCCGAACGCCGGCAGCACCAGGATGTAGACCTCGGGATGACCGAAGAACCAGAACAGGTGCTGCCAGAGCATCGGCCCGCCGCCGTCGACCGTGAAGAAGGTCGTTCCGAAGTTGCGATCGAGCAGGAGCATGATCAGCGTGCTGCCGAGCAGCGGGAACGCGAGCAGGATCAGCCCGCTCGTGACGAGGATGTTCCACGAGAAGATGTCGAGTTTGTCCCACCCGAGGTCGTCCGGCCGCTCGGTGAAGATGGTGACGATGAAGTTGATCGCCGCCATCGTGGTCGCGACCCCGCTCAAGTGCAACCCCAGCAGGGCGACGCTGATCTGCGGGTTCGCCATCTCGATCGACAGCGGCGTGTACATCGTCCAGCCCACCGAGACCGGCTCGAGCGCCTCGAGGGCGGTCACGTCGACGGGGAACACCCCGAGGACGATTCCGGCGATGTCCGTGATCAACCCGCCCCGGACCATCACGAGCGAGGGCGGGAGCAGCCAGAATGCGATCGCGTTAATCCGCGGAAACGCCAGGTCGTCGGCGCCGAGCAGCAGCGGCAACACGTAGTTGGCGATGCCGGTGAACACCGGCGTCACGAAGAAAAACAGCATCGTGAACCCGTGGGTCGTGAACACGGCGTTGTAGGTTTCGACGTTCCAGACCGTGCTCTCGGGGACCAGCAGTTCGGTGCGGATCATCATCGCGTCGGTCGCGCCCCACAGCGCCGCGACGGTCCCGAACAGGATGTACAGCAGCCCGATGTCCTTGTGGTCGACGGTCGTGAGCCACCGCCGGAGACCGGCCGGCTTCTCCGTTCCCGTCAGCCCGACGGTCACCGAGGCGGTGCCGCCGTCGGCGAACGACCTCGCCGGCCGATCGCTCCGGAGGCGGTAGTAGGCTACGAGCACGGCCAGTCCGATCGCGGCGAGGACGACTCCCGGTATCGTATCCAACATCGTATGCACCTGTCGGCGGGGGCGAATCGAACGACGGCGTTCGCCCCCACGGTCACCGCGGTCTTCAACGAACGCGAGGTAAAGGTTTGTGTCGGCACCGTTCGAAACCGGCGGTTACCGCTCGGACGTCGACGCCGATCCGGTCCGGCGACGCCGGCAGGCCGGCGCTACGCGCCGTCGAGCAGGCGCCCGTAGACGGCCCCGAGCGTGAACCCGTAGGCCCAGTGGGCGAACAGCGTGTACGCGCCGAACAGGACCAGCAGCGGCCCGCCGATGTCCCCCCGGCCCGTGAGCACGAACGGGATCCACAGGAGCGAGGCGAACACGACGCCGCGGGCGGCGGGATCCGGACCCCGGGGGAGGTACGGTTCGAGCGCGAGGAAGAGGAGTGGCCAGGCGACGACCCCGGCGACGACGAACAGGACGAAGCCGACGACGGGATCGTTCGGCGTCCCGATGAACCGCGCGATGACGTAGAAGATGTCGATCACCGAGCGCGTCTCGACCTCGAGCATCAGGAGCAACAGCGTCATGACGGTGGTCGCCGAGAAGCCGGCGGCGACCGCGCTCGGAAATCGCTTCATGGTTCACCGCCGGTCGCCGATCCGATCGTCGAGGCGTTCGGCGACGACTCGTTGCCTGCGGTTTCGTTGCCGGCGGTTTCGTTGGGGGCCGCTTCCGGGTTCTCGAGCCACGCCTCGTACGCCTCCTGGTCGACGACCCGCACCGTCGAGAGCATCTCGGGGTGGCCCGGTCCGCACAGCTCCGCACAGTAGAGACGGTACTCGCCCTCCTCGGTCGGCTCGGTCCGCAGCAGGTTGTACTGGCCCGGTATCGCGTCCTGTTTCCAGTCGAGATCCGGGACGTGGAACGAGTGTATCACGTCTTCCGACGTTATGTAGAGATACGCCGTCCGATCCTCGGGGAGGACCAGCGCGTTCGAGGTCGTCACGTTCTCGTCGGGGTACTCGAACGTGAACTGCCACTGCTCGGCGTTGACGTGGACCTCGACGGCGTCCGCTGGTGCACCGCCCGGCTCGACGTCCCCGGTGTCCCCATTCCGTTCATCGAGCACCGTCGACACCGTCGGCTGCGCCAGCACGTAAAACGAGGCCGTTCCGACGAACAGCAACACGATTGCCGTCGCGATCGTCCACGTGATCTCGAGTTGGCGGTTCTCCTTGGTCGGCTCCGGCTCGTCGTTGTCGCGGAACCGCCAGACCGTGTACGCGAGGATCGCCTCGACGAGGACCGCGATCGGCACGGCGAGATAGAGCAGCTGTCGGTTGAGCCGGCTGATGACCTGATCCGTCACCGAGGCGACGGCGACGGTCGGCACCGCGGCGACCGTCACCAGGGCCAGAAACGCGACGATGACGACGGTGCGACGTGTGCCCTTCATCTACCCGGGTGGCTACATTAACCCCCTCCATAAGCGTTTGTCCGGAATACTGATCTATCGGCGTCCAGCCTATCAACGCTCGTGGATACGGTTTATCCCCCTCGCGGCGGAAGGTGGACCTATGCTGGAGTGGCTCTCGCGGGAGACGGCGATCGACGCCTCGATCAACGCGGTTCCGGTGGTGATCCTCGCGTACTTCGCGGTCTTCTTCGAGATCGCGGAGACGTGGTCGTTCGATCCGCTCACGGTCGTCCTCACGCACACACTGACGCTCCTCCCGCTGGTTCTCCTGATCGTCGCGACGTACGTCGTCGCGCGGGTGATCGAGCGGGACGCCGACCGATCCTGAGTATTCGACGGTCGGTCCAGAGCGCTCGAGGTCCGGGGTCTACGCGGATCCGACGTCCCGCACCGCGGGAGCGTTTAACCGACCGGAACCCGTACATCCACCCGCCGTCCATGCCAGGCCCCTCAATCTACACGCCCGAGGGAACGTTCACGTTCATGCTACTGACGCTCGGCCTCGCGCTCGTGGCCGCGATCGTCTACCTGCTGCTCTTCACCGGGGCGACGTTCCCGCTGTAGGTCGCCGTCGCAGTCGTAGCGCACCCCGCGGCGTGCTCCCTCGTCCCGATCGGGGTCGGACCCACGCCCCGGTAGCGGCTGCGCGTAACGAAACACGTATCACCGGCTGCGTCCAGATCGAAGACGTGCTGAGACAGGTAGTCGCATCTCTCCGAGCTCGTCACCATGCAAGACGGTAAGCGCCGCGTCGAGCCGCCGGCGGACGAGACGGCCGCCGACGGCGCCGAGTCGGCCGTCGACGGATTGGACGTCGACGGAGCGGACGTAGCGGACGTCGACGAATCGATTCGAGAGGTCGTCGAAGAGTCGCGAGAGGGCGTCCCGGCGGCCGGTGCCGTCGTCCGCGACCGGTTTTCGACCGACGAGATCTTCCACCGGATCGTCGCCGCGGCCGACGACGAGATCGCGACCGGTCGGCGGGAGCTGTTTTTCAGCGCGCTCGCCGCCGGCTTCGCGATCACGCTAACGTTCATGCTCTACGCGTCGGTGACGGAGGCGGCCGGCGGTGCCCCGATCGTGGGCGCGCTGCTCTATCCGCTGGGGTTCGTCTACATCATCGTCGGCGACTACCAGCTGTTCACCGAGAACACGCTGCCGCCCGTCGCGCTCGTGCTCGAGCGACTGGCGAGCGTCCCCGCCCTCCTCACCGTCTGGACGATCGTGTTGGTCGGCAACGTCGTCGGCGGCGCCGTCGGCGCGTTCGTCCTCGCGTCGACGGGCGTTCTCTCCGCGGACGCGACGGCGACAGCGGTCGTGCTCGCCGAGTCCGGGATCGAGACCGACCGGTGGGCGACGTTCTTCAAGGGGATGTTCGCCGGGCTGATCGTCGCCGGCCTCGTCTGGCTCGACTACGCGGCTCAGGAGACGAGCGCCCGTCTCCTGCAGGTCTACGTCGCCTTCCTCGCGATCCCGCTCGGCGACCTCTATCACGTCGTCGTCTCCGCGACCGAGGTCGCGTTCCTCGCCTTCCGCGGCCACCCGGCGCTCGCGACGGGCATTACCGAATTCGTGCTGCCGGTCTTGCTGGGCAACACGATCGGCGGCGTGGTGCTCGTCACCGTCGTCAACTACTTCCAGGCGGTCGAGCGCACGTACCAGGAGCAGTACTACCAGCTTTCCCCGCGTGAGATGCTGTTCGGGAAGGACGCCGGTAGCGACTACGCGCCGCCGGCCGACGGCGACGACTGATCGCCGCTTCCGGTCGCGAGCGTTACGACCCGCCGAACTCCAGATCCTCGCTGCGTTCCTCCCACTCGAGTTCGAACTCGAGTTCGCGCATATCGCCGTCCTCCTCGTACTCGACCTCGAAGTTCATGTGCTCGGGCGGCTCGAGGTCGATCGTCTCCTCGCCGATCGTCAGCGTGACGGTCTCGCCCTCGCGGAACCCCTCAAGGAACGACTCGATGTGGGCGACGACCTCATCGCGGGAGTGGTAGTGCTCGTACTCGAGTTCGGTGGACTCCTCCTCTTCTTCCTCCTCCTCGCTTTCTTCCGTTTCTTCCTCGTCCATCTCGTCGTCGGATTCGTCGTCGGTCATGCGAGCGCGCCTTCCACGGATCCGACCGTAAAGATTGGACATCGGCCGTGATTTCAGTCATCCGACCCGGGAATTGTCCTCGAGAAGACGGTCCCGACCGACGGCCGGCGACCGGCTTTCGCACCGCGACCTCGCCGGCTTACGACCGCTCGACGGTCAGGTCGATCCCGGTCGTCTGCGCGATGTTGTTCGAGACGGGACACCGCTTTTCGACGCGCTCGCCGAACTCCCGCAGGGTCTCCTCATCCGCGTCAGCGTCGATGTCCATCCGCACCTCGATGTTCCGGACGCCGACGTGTTCGTCGGGCCGTTCGGTCTGGAACGCGTCGACGTCGAACTCGCCGGTGATCTCGACCTCGAGGCCCTCGAGCGCGAGGTCCATGTCCTTCGCGACCTGCGAGGCCGTGACGTTGAGACAGCCGGCCTGGCCGGCCAGCAGGTACTCGAGGGGGTTCGGGCCGTCGTCCTGGCCGCCCATGTCCTCGGGTTCGTCGATCACCAGTTCGAAGTCTCGCGCCGTGACCGTCGATTTGGTCGGCGTCTCGCGATCCGCCTCGACCTCGACGGGAATGACGTTCTCGGAGTCGCTCATTGCGTAGTCACCGTGATTTCGTGCGGCCGCGTCGCGCCGGCGGCCGCCCACGAAGGGTGTCACCGAACGCCGAAATAAAGCTGCGGGACCGCGAGGGTCGGTTCGTCGCTTCCCCGCGCCGCCGGACTCGAGCCCGAACGCGTCGGCGACGGCGGACGACGGGACGCCGATCGCGCGGCGGCGGTCGTGCACCGCGCGTACACGCCCGGCGGCCCGTTTTGTACGGCTACGGCGTTGGTTCGAGTGCAATGGTAAACGCAGCCGTCGTCATTCTCGCCGGAACCGAATCGCACGCCGACACCGGTCGCCTCGTCAACGGCCTCGAGGCCGCCAGGGAGTTCGCCGTCAACGAGGCGGACGACGTGGAACTCATCTTCGACGGGGCCGGCACGCAGTGGATCGCCGAACTCGAGGACGAGGACCACGAGTACCACGACCTCTACCGGTCGGTTCAGGACGAAGCGGCCGTCTGCGACTACTGCGCCGGCGCGTTCGACGTCGACGACGCCGTCGACGACGCGGGGATCGTCCGCATCGACGAGAACGAGGGCCATCCCAGCATCCGCTCACTCGTCGACGACGACTACGAGATCATCACGTTCTAACGCCGCCCGCAGTTCGTTTTCGCAGGCGCGGCCGATTTCGGGACCGGCGCCGTCGCTTCTAGCGGCGTCCGTCCCGGTAATATCGACTTAGTCGACCGAACTGTGGCCGGAATCGCCCGGTAGCCGATCGGTTCGCAGGAGTCTCCTACTAAAGCGTTACGTGAATGAGCGGTTGCCGTGCCACAACGATTCGGCCGTTTCTTCCCTCGCTCTCCGCCGGGGACATTCGTGGTAACACATGACAAATAAGAACGGAGCGCACGAGGGCGATCGAGTGACGCGGCGGGCGCTGCTCGCGGCCGGGGGCGCGACCGCGGTCGGCGCAGCCGCGGGGCGCGTCGGGGCCGAGTCGGCCGCGGTCGGCCAACACGACGACGGCGGCGAGAGAGCGGAAGCGACCGGTTCGGGTCGCGAGATCACGGTCCGGCAGGAACCGGGCAACGCCTTCTACTGGGTGCTGCCGGGCGAGCGACGGCTGAGCCCGCAGGTGTTCGGCACGCCCGAGAACCCGCTGCGCGGGAGCGACCTGCTCGAGGCCCGTATCGAACAGGCGAAGGGACTCCCCGAGCCGCTCGACGAGGCGATCCCGCAGTTGCTCGCGGACCTGCCGCCGCTCGTGGCCGCGCCGGAGGCGGCCCGCGAACCGATCGACGACGAGGACGGCATCGCTCGGCAGCGGTTCACCGAACCGACGCTGTACAGCGACGAGGCCGAGGTGACAAGCGGCGCGTTCGAGATCACCTACCGCGACCACCAGCCGTACGACCTGCCCGGCGCGCCGGGCGACACCACCGATCGGGTCGAACTCGCGGCGCAGTTCACCGATCCGGCGGGCAACGAGTACGAACTCGAGCACGACCACGTCGTGCAGCCGCCGATTCCGGGCTACGAGACGGGCGGCGGCATCCGGTCGGGCGGCTGGCTCCACGGGATCACGGGGACCGGCTCGCCGCTGTTCCCCCGGGTGTACACCTACGGCGCGTCGTGGGGCGTCGGCGACGTCCGGATCAACGGCGAGGTAGCCACCGAGGACGGGTTCCGCGTCATCCACTTCATGACGACCCAGACGGTCCGCGACGAGCGGTACCGGATGGTCCTCGACGAGGAGCTGCCGCTCGCGCCCGACGAGACGATCGCGGGGCGGATCCACCACACCCACGGCGTCGTCCTGCCGATCCGGCCGACGCCGGAAGGTCCCGTCTACGATCCGGTGCCGACCGCGATGGAACTCCCGAACGGCGAGACCCAGCCGTTCATCCACGCGATGTGGGAGCAGGAGGAACTCGTCGAGGCGCCGTTCGACGACTGGGAGTTCCCCGGGCAAGCGGACGCGGAGGCACCCGACACCGCGGAATCAGCCGGCGGGACGGACGCCGACATCAGGCTGCTGGGCGACGCGTCCGCCTGGCGGGGCGTCGCTCCCGACGCCATCGCGGACGCGGAGAATCCGACGCTCGCGCTCGAGGCGGGGACCGAGTACGCGCTCGTCTGGGAGAACGCCGACGGCCTGCAGCACAACTTCGCGATCGAGGACGAGAACGGCGACGACGTTCTGGCGTCGGAATTCGTCGGCGAGGAAGGGGCCACGCAGACGGTCACGTTCACGGCGACCGCCGAGATGGCCGCGTACTACTGCCAGGTCCACCCCGAGACCATGCGCGGGTCGCTCGAGGTCGCGGGGTGACGACCCCCACGCACACTCTCGCCGTCCCGTTTTATGCCGCCACGCGATAGGGGGACGACATGGTGGACGCAGCCGTACTCATCCTCGCGGGCACGGAATCGCGCGCCGACACCGGTCGCCTCGTCAACGGCCTCGAGGCGGCCAGGGAGTTCGCCGAGACCGCCGGCGACGATCTGGCGCTGATCTTCGACGGGGCCGGTACGCAGTGGGTCGCGGAACTCGAGGACGAGGACCACGAGTACCACGAGCTCTACCGATCGGTTCGCGACGAGGTGGCGGTCTGCGACTACTGCGCCGGCGCGTTCGGCGCGGCCGACGCCGTCGAGGACGCCGGCGTCGAGCGGCTCGACGAAAACGAGGGCCACCCCAGCGTTCGATCGCTGGTCGACGACGGGTACGAGGTCATCACGTTCTGAGACGGATCGCCGATCCCTGCTCGCCCGGCGCCGCGGTTGCGTCAGATGCGGCGGGGCGGTGCAACGACACGCTCGGCTGGCCCGGCGATCGCTGAAAGGCTTTACTGCGGAGCCGGCGTAGCCACGCCGATGGCATCTTCCGATTCCGACCCCGAACTCGCCGTCTACACCTGTCGATCGTGCGGCGAGTCCCGGTTGGCGTCCGCGGCGCCGACCTGCTGCGACGAGCCGATGGCGGAAGTCGACGACGCGGTTCCGATCAACTCGCCGGACGAAGCCCACCTGATGCGAGCCGTGTTCGACATCTCCGAGACGGAACTGGAGGTCTGTCGGCAGCTCATGTCCGAGGGCGAACTCACGGTCAACGAGCTGACCGACCTCGTCGATCGGGATCGGAGCGTCGTTACCAGACACCTCAATCACCTCGTCGACCTGGGAATGGTCGAGAAGCGGTCGCGGGTCCTCTCGGACGGCGGCCGCGTCAACGTCTACTCGCATCGCTCCGCCGAGGCGGTTCGCCGGCAGTTCACGATCGGACTGGCCGCGTGGATGAACGAGGCCACAGCGGTTATCGACGACCTCAGCGAGGACAAGATCGAACGACTAGTTGGGGGAACGGACGACGGCGAGCGCGGCCCGGTCATCGTCGAGCCCGACGAGTGACGCCGTCGATCGGACCCTGAACGTCCCAGCTTCCGCAGCCGTCGACGGTCGGCCCACGCGCTACGCGCACGTTCTACGCCAACCGCTTTCGGTCTCGCCGTGGGAGACCAACGCATGGACTACGATACCTGGTCCGATCGACAGGCATCGACGACCGTCACCGTCGACGGCCACGACCTCGAGGTCGCCTACTACGACGAGGGGCCGACGGCGGACGACGCAAACGCGGCCCCCGTCGTGTTCTGCCACGGCATCCCGACCTCGTCGTTCCTCTGGCGCCACGCCGCGCCCGAACTGACCGAGGAGCGCCGGGTCATCGCGCCCGACATGGTCGGCTACGGCAACTCGGCCATGCGCGACGGCTTCGACCGTTCGATCCGCGCTCAGGAGGCGATGATCGACGGCCTGATCGCGGAACTGGGCCTCGAGACCGTCGCGTTCGTCGGGCACGACCTCGGGGGCGGCGTCGCCCTCCGGTACGCGGCCCACGAGCCGGACGCGGTGTCGAAGCTGGTGCTCTCGAACGCCGTCTGCTACGACTCGTGGCCGGTCGAGTCGATCCTCGAGCTCGGCCTGCCGGACGCCGTCGCCGACATGAGCGTCGACGACCTCCAGAATATGCTCCGGAAGCTCTACCGGAACACGCTGTACGGCGACGACCCGGACGAGGAGTTCGTCGAGGGCATGGTCGCGCCGTGGGACTCCGAGGAAGCGAAGATCTCGCTGTCGCGGAACGCGATCGGCACGAACACGAGCCACACGACCGAGATCGATCTCGCCGAGATCGAGGCAGAGACGCTCCTGCTGTGGGGCGCTGAGGACGAGTTCCAGCCTATCGAGTACGCCGAGCGGCTCGAGGAGGACATCCCGACCGCCGAGGTCGTCGGCCTCGAGGAGGCGACCCACTGGGTGCCCGAGGATCGGCCGGACGCGTACGCGGAGCGCCTCGCGGCGTTTCTGGCCGACTGAACGGACGGCCGGTCGTTCGGTCGCGGACGGGATTCAGGCGGACGTCCGCGTTACCCGTTCGCCGTCGTCGGTGAGCGTGTACACCGACTGGCGCGCGTCCCTGAACGACACCCGTCCGTCGACCAGCCCCGCCTCGTCCAGCCGGGAGAGGGCGAACCGAACGGTCCGCCGCGGAAGCATCGTCTCCTCGGCGATCTCCGCCTGCGTGAGCGACTCGTTGTACTCGAGGGCCTTGAAGACGAGTTTGGCGCTCGGCGGCGTCTCGGCGAGGGCTTCCCTGGGATCCGTTTCCATTTGCTCGCCGTACTCCTCGAGCGGATGTAAACGGTTGCGCGCTCGTGCACGGGCGGCGCAACGTCGGGGCGACGGCGCTGCGGCCCCGGCGAGGGAGTCGACGGGCCGCGGCCCCGCCCACCTACCCGTCGACGTCCTCGAGCGAGTCGTCCTCGAAGGCCCCCTCGTAGCGGGCGAGCGTGTCCCGGTAGCCCTGCGCGGCGAGGTCGTAGGTCTCCCGCAGGTCGGCGATCGGCGTCTCGGTCGCGTCGACCCGCAGATCGTTGTACGGCGGGACGACGTCGTGGGATTCGGTCGACTCGACGACGACCGCCGCGCTCTGGATCGGCAGTTCCTCGCGCTTGTCGCCCCCTTCCACGTGGCCGGCGGCCAAGGCGTCGATCAGTCGCTTGGCGAGCGGATCGGTGTCGACGTCCGCGGTGACGCCCGCCGGTCCCGTCGCCGGGTCGGTCGTCTCGTGGACCGCGTTCGCCTCGTAGGCCTCCGCGACGGCGTCGATCACGGTTTCGCCGGTGAGCATGTTGCCGGCGACGGTGAAGTGGTCGCCCTCGCGGTGGCCGAACCAGTCGACGCACTCCGCGCCGGAGAAGGCGAACGTGCCCTCGCTATCGACCCCGTGAAGCTGGCGCTGGGGCGCGCCGTCGTCGGCGTTGAGCAGCGCCTCGAGGGCGTCCTCGACGGCCAGTCCGTCGTCGATGTACTCGATGCCCCGGCTGCCGAGGTCGACGTTGACGAGGCTCTGGGTCGCGACGGCGCCGTTCTCGCTGGCGAACGGACAGAGCGTGCCGACGCCGGGCAGGCGGGTCGTGACGGCGACGCCGAACCGCTCGTGCTCGGTTCCGTCGGGCGTCTCGTAGCGCTCGTGGACGCAGATGCTGAACGTCATCGCTCGTTTTCGTGGGGGCGGATGACGGACAAAATTCCTCGGGTGGCAGCAACGCGTGTCGGTCCCGGCGTCGGCGGCGTCGGTCCCCGCGGAAGCCGCCGGTACCGTCCGCAGCGGCCGCTGCGCTCGAGCGGCGCCGTTTCTCCGAGAATTTAAGTTAATTGACTGGTAGCGTCTGACGTAAGAACTATACTCGCGGCCCCGGTGGATAACGGATAACGCCAATGGGACTCATGAGCAAAATCCTCGGCGGGGACCAGTCCCGGACGACCGAGGACTACGTCGAACTGAACCTCGACGACGTTGCGGCGGAGTCGGCCGACGCGACGATGCAGGTTCGCATCGCGGAGGTCGCCAACCAGACCGACGCGATCGACATCAAAGACGCCGTCTACGACGGCGACATCGTCATCGCCGACATCACCCGCCTGCGCACGGAGGACAGCACGGTCGAGCACATCATCGACGAGCTCCGGCAGGTCGCCCGCGAGGTCGACGGCGACATCGTCCGGAAGGGCGACGACCAGATGATCATCACGCCGACCGGCGTCCGCGTCAGCCGGGAGAAGCTCGGCCAGTCGGCCTGAACTGCCCGGCCTGCGGGACAGTACGGACCGGACCGATTTCGTTCTCCTCTCGTCGTTTTCGTCTCGCTTCCTGCTGGCAGACCGTCGCCCGAAAATACCAACTAGCAGACCATTTGGCGCGCAGAAGTTGCCGCATCCGGTGACGGACCCGTTCGCTCCCTAATACCCGATACATCGTCCGTACCGCTCGTCGCGTCTCGAGCGCCGGATAAAGTCGGTTCGCATAAAGGGTACGTATTCTGTCAGTAGTGCCGTCGGCTCGCTGCCGTCGTCCCGGAGCCACGGTACGACTTACCCGTACGCGTAGCTGAAAGGGGGAAGCGGGGCAATCGAGGGGTACGGATGACTACACGAGAGACGCGCCGCCGGACGGGGGTCAAGCCGGGGGACCGGACGCGCGATACGCCCCCAGGGCGGCCGCAGCGTCGAACGACGCGAATCGATCGGTGGAGAACGGGTGATCGGCCATGAGCGAGGGCGGAAGTGCGGGACCGACGGTCGTCTCCCCCGACTGGCTCGAGACCCGCCTCGAGGACGACTCGGTGCCCGTCGTCGACGTCCGCGAGGCCCGCGACTACGCGGAACTGGGCCACGTTCCGGGCGCGGTCAACGTGCCGACCGACGCGTTCCGGGATCCGAGCAGCGTCGCCGCCGGAAAGCTCCCCGCGGCCGAGGACTTCGCCGCGCTCATGCGGGCGGCTGGGATCCGCGAGGACGACGCCGTCGTCGCCGTCGACGGCGCGAACGGCGTCAATGCGGCCCGATTCCTGCTCACGGCGGTCGTCTACGGCCACGACGGCCCGCTGTACCTGCTCGACGGCGGCCTCGAGGCCTGGCTCGAGGCCGGTGGGGACCTCGAGGAGGAGGCGCCCGATCCCGAACCGACCGACTACGAGGCCGACCGCGACGCCGACGCGCCGCTGGTCGACCGCGAGGGCGTCGAGGCTGCCGTCGAGGGCGACGCGGTCGTCGTCGACACCCGGACGGCCGCCGAGTACGACCAGTCGCACATCCCCGGCGCGGTGCAGCTAGGCTGGGAAGACCTGCTCGACGATTCTGGACGGCTGAAGCCCGAGGGCGAACTCGAGGCCATCCTCGCCGACCGCGGAATCGCGCGGGACGAGCGGATCGTCCTCTACTGTAACACCGCGCGGCGGCTCAGCCACACCTTCGTCGTGCTCCGCGATCTCGGCTACGAGAACGTCGCGTTCTACGAGGGCAGCCTGACCGACTGGGTCCGCGCGGAGGCCCCCGAGTGGGATCCCGTCGAACTCAAAGCGCAGGTCCGGGCCTACTCGAACGGCGGCGGTTTCGAGGCGATGGTCGAAGAACTGGGCGAGGACGTCCTGAATCGCCTGAAGCTTATCGGGCTCTACCACCAGAAGCAGCGCGGGTACTTCATGCTCCGAACCCGCGCGCCGGGCGGGATCCTCACCGCCGAGCAGGCCCGGACGATCGGCGAGGTCGCCGACGAGTTCGCCCGGGCCCCCGAGGAGTACGGCGGCCCCGACCAGAACCCCGTCTTCGGCGACGGCTTCCTCGACGTGACCACGCGGCAGGACGTCCAGATGCACTGGATCGAGATCGAGGACGTCGCGGAGATCTGGGACCGCTACGACGAGGTCGGCCTCGAGACGATGCAGGCCTGCGGCAACTCGGTGCGCAACGTCGTCGGTTGCCCCGCCTCGGGGATCGACCCGCACGAGACGGTCGACATCCAGCCCGTCGTCGAGCGGGTCAGCCAGCGGTTCCTGGGGGACCACCACTATGCAAACCTGCCGCGGAAGTTCAAGGTCAGCGTCACGGGCTGTCACGAGAACTGCGCCCGGGCACAGATTCAGGACCTCGGGCTGACGCCGGCGCGAAAGGACGGTCGTGAGGGCTTCGTCGCGCAGGTCGGCGGCGGCCTCTCGGACGGCCCGCGCATCGCCAGCGACATCGACCTGTTCGTCGAACCCGAGGACGTAGACGACCTCGTCGCCGCGATGGCCGACCTGTTCATGGACCACGGCAGCTACCTCGATACGGCCGTCAACCGGCTGCGCTTCCTCGTCGAGGAACTCGGGCCCGAGACGTTCCGCGAGGAACTCGCGACCTACGCCGACTTCGAACTCGAGTCCGCCGCGGCCGCCGAGCGGCTGACGACCGACTACCGCGGCGACCACGTCGGCGTCCACGAGCAGGCCGACGGCCGCTCCTACGTCGGGCTGAACGTCCCGACGGGGCGGATGAGCGGCGACGAGTTCGCCGAACTGGCCGCCCTCGCCGACGAACTGGGCGGCGGCGAACTGCGGCTCACACCGAATCAGAACGTGCTCGTGCCCCATCTCGCAGACGGCGATCTCGAGCGGTTCCTCGAGCATCCCCTGCTCGAGCGGTACAGCCCCGATCCGGGGCCGTTCACCCGCGGGATCGTCACCTGCACCGGGCGGGAGTTCTGCAACTACGGGATCATCGAGACGAAAAACCGCGCGATCAGGTGGGCCCGGCAGCTCGACGAGTGGGCCGAGGACGTCGGCATCGCCCAGAACCACGACGCCGTCCGCGTCCACATGTCCGGCTGTGCGGCCTCCTGCGCCCAGCCCCAACTGGGCGATTTCGGCCTGCGCGGCGAGGTCTACCGCGACGACTTCGAATCGGGCCGCGCGGCCGACATGGGCCTGGGCGGCGATCTGGGCAACGACGAGTTCATCGACTGGCTCGTCGGCAAGATTCCGATCGAAGACGTACCGAGCGTCATCGAGGCGACGATGTTGGCCTACGAGGACGACCGCGAGCCCGACGAGTCGTTCGCCGAGTGGACGCGTCGCACCGCGAACGCCGACCTGCGCGAAATCATCACCGAACAGCCAGCGCGCGATCCGCCGGCGATCGGCACGGAGGTGAGCTGAGATGTCGGGAGCGAATCACCCGGGCGTCCCCGAACGGAACGGACCGACGGAGCCGAAGGGCGTCGGCAACGACCCGCGAGAGCAGAATCCCGACGTCGAGGAGGCGCCGGGCAAGATCTGGTTCCGCGACTTAGACGAGGCCGTCATCGAGGCCGACCGCTGCATCCAGTGTGCCTCCTGCGTCGCGGCCTGTCCGTCCGACTCGATCGGCATCGACGCCGAGGAGAAACGCCCCACGCTGGTCAAGATGTGTACCGGCTGTTCGCGCTGCTGGGACTTCTGTCCCCGCAGCGGGCTCCGCTACGAGCGCGCCCTCGAGTTGCTCGATCAGGAGCGCTCGCTCGCGGAGCCCGACATCTACGCCGCACGGGCGAACGACGAAGCCGCCGACGCCGGACAAGACGGCGGCGCCGTGACCGCGCTGCTGGCCGAACTGCTCGAGGCCGGCGAGATCGACGGTGCCGTCGTCGCGCGGGAGAGCAACGAGGAACCGCTTCGCGGCGAGGCGTTCCTCGCGACCTCTCGCGAGGAACTGCTCGAGGCCAGCGGTAGCAGCTACACGCAGACGATGGGACTGGGGCGGATCGACGACCTGCTCGCCGACGTCGACCTCGACCCGAGCGAGGCGGACCTCGCGCTCGTCGGAACCCCCTGCGTAATCCAGGGAGCGACCGCGCTCGACCGCTACGGCCACGAACCGGCCGATCCGATCGCGCTGACGGTTGCGCTGATGTGCACCCGCACCTTCGAGCACGAGCGGCTGCTGTCGCGGATCGAATCGTATGGCGTCGATCCCAAGACAGTCGACAAGATCGACGTCAGGGACGGCGTCCTCGTCGCCTTCGACGCCGACGGGGAGGCGCTGCTCGAGACCGACGTCTCTGAGTTCGACGCCGCCGGGCTGCGCGGCTGCGACGAGTGTGCGGACTTCGTCGGCGGCGCGGCCGACATCAGCGCCGGCAACGTCGGCAGCGCGAACGGCTACTCGACGGTCGTCGTCCGTACCGAGACCGGGCAAGACGCGTGGACGACGGCCGCCGACGGGCTCGAGACGACTGCAATCGATCGCCCCGAGGCGCTCGAGAAGATCGCCGCTTGGAACGAGCGGCGCGCGAAGTCGATCCTGCCTCGGGAGTTCGATCCCGACGGGGAGATCGGCATCTCGTACGAGCGACACCGCGAGGCCTACGACGGCACCGACCGCGAGCCGCAGCCGCTGAACCCGGCGCGGGTCCACCAGTACGAGGAGTGGTGTTAGCGGGCGGCCCGAGAATTTTCACGGCGTGGGAATTCCCACTGGCGGTTATGACCGGAATGTCCCGTACTAGCAGCTATGACGGGCTTTCGCGCAACCGTCGTGGTCCACGACCCGCAGGAGTGCCCGGTCGCCACCGTGTCGGCGGACGTCGGGGAGGCGATCGATTCGGTCACCCGGACTCGCGGGACGGGAGCGACGGGCGAGACGGTCGTCGAGGAGTTCGGCGTCCCGGCCGACGCCGCCGTCGAGGGAGACGACGACGCCGAACTGGCGACGGACGTCGATCTGGACCCGGTTCAGTCGAACGACCGCGAGGCGGTGTACCGATTCGAGCGGGAGAGCACGAACGACTGCGCCTGCGAAATCGTCGAGGGAACGGGGACGCCGATCTCGTCGGTCCGCGCGCAGGACGGCTCCCTACTGCTATCCTTCCGGACCTTCGAACTCGAGGAGATCGCCGCCATCGTCGACGAGCTCCGGGAGCGGTTCGACGGCGTCCTCGTCGAGGACCTCACGCAGGATCACGAAGACAGTTCGGCCGACCCGGTGATCGTCGACCGGGAGGTGCTGACCGAGCGCCAGCGGGAGATCCTCGAGACGGCCCACGAACTGGGCTACTTCGACTATCCCAAGGGCGCGAACGCGACCGACGTCGCCGAGGAGTTGGGGGTCGCGCGCTCGACGTTCACCGAGCACCTGGCCGCCGCCCAGACGAAGCTGATGGCCGAGATCCTTGACAAATAACCACTATAGACCGTTTCTTCGACCGATATTTATACATATGTCTACCGTCCCGTCCGGTTACTCCTCGCAGTGCTCCGCGTCCGGGAGTTGAAACGGCACATCGGACGCGTTCGGGCGTCACGAGCGAACAAACGACAATACTTTTCCATCGGGGTGCGAAATTGCGTGTATGGTTGACGACCTCAAGAAAGGGCTGGAAGGCGTTCTGGTCGCAGAGTCGGAACTCAGCTCGATCGACGGCGACGAGGGTCGACTGATCTATCGGGGCTATTCGATCGAGGACCTCGCCCGCGGCGCGAGCTACGAGGAAGTCCTCTACCTCCTCTGGCACGGTCACCTCCCCGACGAGGGAGAGCTCGAGTCGTTCACCGCGGCGCTCAACGAGGAGCGCGCCGTCAGCGAGGACGTGCTCGCGACGATGGAGCGACTCGCCGACGCCGACGAGCGGCCGATGGCCGCGCTGCGGACGGCGGTCTCGATGCTCTCCGCCGCCGAACCCGAATCCGACGCCGAGCCCGACGACCTCGAGGCGTCACTGCGCAAGGGGCGACGCATCACCGCCAAGATTCCGACCGCGCTGGCGGCCTTCGAGCGCTACCGGCTCGGCGAGGAGCCGATCGACCCCGATCCCGACCTGGGGCTGGCCGCGAACTTCCTCTACATGCTGACCGGCGAGCGGCCGGACGACGTCGCCGCCGAAACCTTCGACCAGGCGCTGATTCTGCACGCGGACCACGGCCTGAACGCCTCGACGTTTACGTCGATGGTGATCGGCTCGACGATGGCCGACATCTACAGCGCCGTGACCGGTGGCGTCAGCGCCCTCTCTGGACCGCTCCACGGCGGCGCGAATCAGGACGTCATGGAGGTCCTGATGGAGATCGACGAGAGCAACAAGGACCCCCTCGAGTGGGTCGAAGAGGCCACCGACGAGGGCCGGCGCATCCCCGGCTTCGGCCACCGCGTCTACAACGTCAAGGACCCCCGTGCGAAGATCCTCCAGGAGCGCAGCAAGGAACTCGCCGCCGAGGGCAACCCGAAGTGGTACGAGATCACCACCACCATCGAGGAGTACCTCACCGAGGAGAAGGGCCTCGTCGAGAAGGGGATCGCCCCGAACGTCGACTTCTACTCCGGCTCGGTCTACTATCAGCTGGGCATCCCGATCGACATGTACACGCCCATCTTCGCGATGAGCCGCGCCGGCGGCTGGATCGCCCACGTCCTCGAGTACCAGGAGGATAACCGTCTCATCCGGCCGCGTGCCCGCTACACCGGGCCCGAAAGCCAGGAGTTCGTGCCCCTCGAGGAACGGTAACCGTTCGGCCCACGAGGCAGCCGACAGCAGCGACACACTGCAGTTCGATTCAGCTTCTTTCGACGGTCGTTTCAGTCGAGTTCGCGGACGAGCAGCGACATCCCGATCAGCGACCCGAGCAATACGACGATTTTGTGTAGTATAACGTGACTGCGGGTCGAATGGGGGTCGGTTCCGCGAGCCCGCAGAGAGCGGATCACGAACCGGCGCTCCGACGGCGGAACAGCGAAGTGGCGCACCGTCCGACTCACGGGCGTGCGCGTGTTCGTCTACGGAACGCTGACCGATCCCGAGCGCGTCGAAACCGTCCTCGACGGGCGGCCGCCGGCCGCGTACGCGTTCGGCGGTGACGCGATGCTCGAGGGGCTCCACCGCGTCGACGGCGAGTACCCAACCCTCGCCCCGGGCGGCACCGTCGACGGGCGGCTGCTCTCGGTCGACGAGCCCGGACTCGAGCGTCTGGACCGCTACGAGGGCGTCGACCGTGGCCTCTACGTGCGAGTGTCGGTCCCCGTCGACGATGGCGACGACCGCGCCGCGGTGTACGTCGGCGAGCCGGCGCGGCTGGGGATCGACGAGCGGGTCGACTGGCCGACCGGGGACTCGTTTGCGGACCGCGTCCGAACCTTCGTGACTCGCCACGATGTGACCGTCCACCGGACCGGATGACACCCGTCTGCCGGCCGTCTGACGAGCCGATGACCCCGGCGCCCGCTTGCGATTTCACTTTCACTTCGGAGGGATGGGTTTTATGTGGTCTGCGTTCCCGTCTTCACTCGCACGTCACACGCCGTGTATTCCCTGTCGTGTCGCCTCCGGCGACACATTCCTGTTCCCTGTTGGGGGACGGCGATAGCCACGCACCGGATCGACCGGTTTCCTTTCCCCGACAGTTTCCGACGCCGCCGAGCGCGGCGCTCGTCGACTCGATCAGTACGTGCTGTGCACGTCGTTTGTCCGACACCCTTACGGGACGCGCCCCGTAGTCGGGGGTATGCTCGACCGCTCCGACATCCTCGAGGCGCGCGACCGGGTTCGCGAGACGTCTCGGCACACGCCGCTCGAGTACTCGCACACGTATTCGTCGATGACCGGCGCCGACGTACACCTGAAACTCGAGACGTTTCAGCGGACGGGGGCGTTCAAGATCCGCGGCGCGACGAACCGGATCGCGACGCTCTCCGAGGAACAGAAGGACGCGGGCGTCGTCACCGCGAGCGCGGGCAACCACGCGCAGGGGGTCGCGCTCGCGGCCACGCGCGTGGGCGTCGATTCGAAGATCGTCATGCCCGAGCACGCGCCCATCTCGAAGGTCAAGGCAACGGAAAGCTACGGCGCCGAGGTCGTCCTCCACGGCGCGGACTACGCCGAGGCCGCCGAGCACGCCCACGAACTCGAGCGCGAGGAGGGCCGCACCTACGTCCACGCCTTCGACGACGAGCTGGTCATGGCCGGCCAGGGAACCATCGGCCTCGAGATCGTCGAGGATTGCCCCGAGGTCGAAACCGTCGTCGTCCCGATCGGCGGCGGCGGCCTCATCAGCGGTATCGCGGCCGCCGTCAAGGGCGAGAACCCCGACGCGCGCGTGATCGGCGTGCAGGCCGAAGGCGCCTCGAGCGCCGCGGCCTCCCTCCAGAAGGGCGAACGAGTCTCGCTCGAGGGCGTCGAGACGATCGCCGACGGGATTGCAACCCGCAGCATCGGCGAACGACCCTTCGAGCACATTCAGGAGTACGTCGACGAGGTCGTCACCGTTTCCGACCCCGAGATCGCCGTCACGATCACCTACCTCCTCGAGCGATCGAAGACGCTGGTCGAGGGCGCCGGCGCAGTCCCCTTGGCGGCCGTCCTGTTCGAGAAGTTCGACTACGCCGACGACGAGACCATCGTTCCGGTCCTCTCGGGCGGCAACATCGACCTCAACACCCTCACGAACGTCATCGTCCGCGGCCTCGTCGAAACCGGCCGCTACCTGAAGATCCGGACCGTCCTCACCGACCAGCCCGGCGCGCTCGAGGAACTGCTCGAAATCTTCACGGACCACCGCGCTAACATCTACGCCATCCACCACGATCGCACCTCTCGGGAGGTCGAGATGAGCGACACCGAAGTCGAGATCGAACTCGAGATGCGCGGCCCCGACCACGTCGACGCCTTCCTCTCGGATCTCCGCGAGGCCGGCTACGAGGTCGACGTCCTCGCGTAACGCTTCGCCCCTTTTAAGCCGGATCGGACCGTCGTACCAGATATGAAACGAATCGTCGAAACCGATGACGCACCTGCCGCTGTCGGCGCGTACAGTCAGGCGACCAGCAACGGCTCGCTGCTCTTT
Source organism: Halopiger thermotolerans (assembly GCF_054654555.1). Taxonomy (NCBI): domain Archaea; kingdom Methanobacteriati; phylum Methanobacteriota; class Halobacteria; order Halobacteriales; family Natrialbaceae; genus Halopiger; species Halopiger thermotolerans. The sequence continues at coordinate 535,821 of NZ_BAAIEU010000002.1, forward strand.
ACCGCCGGACAGATCCCGCTGACCGCGGACGGGGAACTGCTCGACGACGAACCCATCGCGGCCCAGACCGAACAGGCGCTGTACAACCTCGACGCCATCCTCGACGAGGCCGACGCGAGCTCCGAGGACATCCTCAAGGTCACCGTCTATCTCGACGATATCGACGACTTCGAGGAGATGAACGAGGCCTACGCCGACTACTTCGACGACGAGCCCCCGGCCCGCAGCGCCGTCGAGGTCGCCGCCCTGCCCAAGGGCGTCGGCGTCGAGATCGAAGCCGTCGCCTCCCTCGAGTGAGATGGCCGTGCCGATCGCGTCGGTGCTCGGCCCGCGGACGACGTCCGCGCTGCTCTGGGGCGCCGTCGGCGCGCTGGCGTTTCTGGTCCTCGTTCAGGGCTACGCCCTCGTCGCCGCCCCGCTCGTGACGATCGTTCAGGGTATCGCCATCGCTGTCGCGGTCGGCGTCGGCGCAGCATTCGGGACGTACGTCCTCGAGCCCCGGATCGCAAGGCGGGCGACGAACGAGTCGGCCCACGGTACCGAATCGCACGACCGCGGCGACAGTAAAAGTAAGAGTTAAACGACGGACGCGGTTAGGATGAGGTGAGCCAGGATGGCCGAACGGTAAGGCGCACGCCTGGAAAGCGTGTTCCCTTTCGGGATTCTGGGTTCAAATCCCAGTCCTGGCGCTTCTCACGGCGTCACGCTCCGTTTTATTCTGACCGAATCCACGACGGGTAGCGTGCAGTCACTGCTTTCTCGATTCTCACTTGAGTAATACCGAGTTACCGACCCCGCTATCGCGTAACGTCGCTTCTCTCATCGGTCGTCGGTCGCTTCCCTGGCTTGATCCGGCCGCCACACCGTTTACCGCTACTTTCCCGTCCTCTCCCGGAGCAACGCGACTACCCGGACCAGCTTGCTGGCGTCCGCGTCTCCGCTTACGACGACATTACTTCGTGGGACTGACCAACGTAGATCAGACGGCTCCCGAGACGACGGCCTTATGTATCAACCCGGCCTTCGACACTAATGCGAACGACGTGGCGTACTCCGCCACGTTCCCTCCGGCCGAGATCCGGCACGGAGGCAGGCGCTCCATCCACTCCTCGCACAGCGGCTATCCGCCGCTTCCTTGAGGGCGTTCGGATCGACTCGAGACGCGATCCTTATATACGCTCGGCGCGTACTATAGGATACGCAATCGGTCCGCCGGCTGCGGTTTTCGGCGTGACTGCGATCCGTTGCCCTTAAGTGTATACGGGGATTCGGATGGATTGCAAAGCAGAAGTGATCGACGGACCGTTCAACCCGGGCCGTCATCTCGGACGGCTCGCAGTCCGAAGGGGTTAAGTACCCCTGACGGCTTACGAGTAGGTCCGAAGGAGATGAGGATTCCACCCCTGCGGTCTTCCGTACAGATGGGATCTGATGTGAGCCTTGGTAGTTCGGTGACGCCCGACCGGTCCACGCCGTGGGCCGACGAGCGCGCCGAACTGGACCCATAGTGTGAGTGTGTACCTACATTCACCGCCAACCCCCCTCCTTGTGAGGGGAGACATTCCGGTTGATCCTGCCGGAGGTCATTGCTAGTGGAGTCCGATTTAGCCATGCTAGTTGCGCGGGTTAGACCCGCAGCAGATAGCTCAGTAACACGTGGCCAAACTACCCTCTGGATCAGGACAACCTCGGGAAACTGAGGCTAATCCTGAATAGCGTTCTCACCCTGGAGTGGGGAGAACGTGAAATGCTCCGGCGCCAGAGGATGTGGCTGCGGCCGATTAGGTAGACGGTGGGGTAACGGCCCACCGTGCCAGTAATCGGTACGGGTTGTGAGAGCAAGAGCCCGGAGACGGTATCTGAGACAAGATACCGGGCCCTACGGGGCGCAGCAGGCGCGAAACCTTTACACTGCACGCCAGTGCGATAAGGGGACTCCATCTGCGAGGGCATATCGTCCTCGCTTTTCTGCACCGTAAGGTGGTGCAGGAATAAGGGCTGGGCAAGACCGGTGCCAGCCGCCGCGGTAATACCGGCAGCCCAAGTGATGACCGCTATTATTGGGCCTAAAGCGTCCGTAGCTGGCCAGGCAAGTCCATCGGGAAATCCGCATGCCCAACATGCGGGCGTCCGGTGGAACCTGCTTGGCTTGGGACCGGAAGACCTGAGGGGTACGTCCGGGGTAGGAGTGAAATCCCGTAATCCTGGACGGACCACCGGTGGCGAAAGCGCCTCAGGAAGACGGATCCGACGGTGAGGGACGAAAGCTCGGGTCACGAACCGGATTAGATACCCGGGTAGTCCGAGCTGTAAACGATGTCTGCTAGGTGTGGCACAGGCTACGAGCCTGTGCTGTGCCGTAGGGAAGCCGTGAAGCAGACCGCCTGGGAAGTACGTCCGCAAGGATGAAACTTAAAGGAATTGGCGGGGGAGCACTACAACCGGAGGAGCCTGCGGTTTAATTGGACTCAACGCCGGACATCTCACCAGCATCGACAGCAGGAGTGACAGTCAGGTTGATGACCTTACTAGACCTGCTGAGAGGAGGTGCATGGCCGCCGTCAGCTCGTACCGTGAGGCGTCCTGTTAAGTCAGGCAACGAGCGAGACCCGCACTCCTAATTGCCAGCAACACCCTCGTGGTGGTTGGGTACATTAGGAGGACTGCCAGTGCCAAACTGGAGGAAGGAACGGGCAACGGTAGGTCAGTATGCCCCGAATGTGCTGGGCGACACGCGGGCTACAATGGCCGAGACAGTGGGATGCAACGCCGAAAGGCGACGCTAATCTCCGAAACTCGGTCGTAGTTCGGATTGCGGATTGAAACTCATCCGCATGAAGCTGGATTCGGTAGTAATCGCGCCTCAGAAGGGCGCGGTGAATACGTCCCTGCTCCTTGCACACACCGCCCGTCAAAGCACCCGAGTGAGGTCCGGATGAGGCCTGGCCACCAGGTCGAATCTGGGCTTCGCAAGGGGGCTTAAGTCGTAACAAGGTAGCCGTAGGGGAATCTGCGGCTGGATCACCTCCACAGACCGGGACCGGGGCGCTGCCCCGGCCCACCCAAGCGGTCCATTTCGCCGCGATCGTCACCCACTCGTCCGGGCCGATCGGGCACCTTTGAACTACCAAGGCTCACACCTCGCTCCCCTCGTTCGAGGGGAAGGGCCCATAGCTCAGTGGGAGAGTGCCTCCTTTGCAAGGAGGATGCCCTGGGTTCGAATCCCAGTGGGTCCATGTCTCGGAGCGGATCGGCGAATCGTTCCCCTTAAGTGGGAACGACTCGTTCGATTCAATCCGAACGCAAACCGATGCACCACCCCGTGCAAACGTGGGTGGGAAGGGTCAATGCAGCCAGCCGTCTACTGGCCTGCAGATGCGACCGTGTGTACGTGTAGTCCAGGCGTCCACTGGACCCGTTCCCGGGTCACTATGCTGCCTTGTGCAGCGCAGATCCGATGAACGTGGCTACTGTGCCAGCTGGTGGATCGCTCGGCTTGAGAGCTGAAGAAGGACGTGCCAAGCTGCGATAAGCCTCAGGGACCCGCACGGAGGGGAAGAACTGAGGATTTCCGAATGGGAATCCCCACCGCAATTGCTTCGCGCAATGGGGAACGCCGAGAACTGAAACATCTTAGTATCGGCAGGAAGAGAAAACGGAATCGTGATGTCGTTAGTAACGGCGAGTGAACGCGACACAGTCCAAACCGAAGCCTTCGGGCAATGTGGTGTTCGGACTGACTCTCAGCAGCAGAAGCGCGACACGAAGTCTCCTGGAACGGAGCACGAAACAGGGTGACAGTCCCGTACTGTCGTGAAGTATGCTGTGCGTCAGCTCCAGAGTAGCGGGGGTTGGATATCCCTCGTGAATATCCCAGGCATCGACTGGGAAGACTAAACACTCCTCAAGACCGATAGCGAACAAGTAGCGTGAGCGAACGCTGAAAAGCACCCCACGAAGGGAGGTGCAATAGGGCGTGAAATCAGTTGGCGATCGAACGACGGGGCATACAAGGTCCCTTACACAATGACCGTAGCGCGAGCTACCAGTAAGAAGTAAGGGAAGCCGATGTTCCGTCGTGCGTTTTGAAAAACGAACCAGGGAGTGTGTCTGATTGGCGAGTCTAACCTGATCATCAGGGAAGGCGAAGGGAAACCGACATGGCCGCAGTCTTACGACGAGGGCCGCCGTGTTCAAGCGCGGGGAGTCAATCGGACACGACCCGAAACCGGATGATCTAGGCGTGGGCAAGACGAAGCGTGCCGAAAGGCACGTGGAGGTCTGTTAGCGTTGGTGTCCTACAATACCCTCGCGTGACCTACGTCTAGGGGTGAAAGGCCCATCGAATCCGGAAACAGCTGGTTCCGACCGAAACATGTCGAAGCATGACCTCTGCCGAGGTAGTCCGTGGGGTAGAGCGACGGATTGGGGGACCGCACTCCGAGAGGAGTGCGCCCCCCTGTCCAACTCCGAACCTACGGACGCCGCTCGACGCAGGGAGTCCGGTGCACGGGGTAAGCCTGTGTACCATAAGGGAGACAACCCAGCGCCGGGTTAAGGTCCCCAAGTGTGGATTAAGTGCGATCGAAGGTGGTCCCGAGCCCTAGACAGCCGGGAGGTGAGCTTAGAAGCAGCTACCCTCTAAGAAAAGCGTAACAGCTTACCGGCCGAGGTTCGGGGCGCCCAAAATGATCGGGGCTCAAATCCACCACCGAGACCTGGCCACACCCCTCACAGGGTGATTGCGTAGGTCGGCGTTCTGTTCGGGTGGAAGCACGGGCGAGAGCTCGTGTGGACCGTTCAGTAACGAAAATCCTGGTCATAGTAGCAGCGTTAGTCGGGTTAGAACCCCGACGGCCGAACGAGTAAGGGTTCCTCAGCAATGCTGATCAGCTGAGGGTTAGCCGGTCCTAAGTCTGCTCGTAACTCGCAGCAGACAACAGGGAAACAGGTTAATATTCCTGTGCCAGTGTGCACTCAAAGCCGACGCTTTGGGGCCACCTGAGCTGGGCTTTCGCCCAGTCGAACTGTCGAAGATCGTGGAAGCCGTAATGGCACGAAGCGATCGAATGGCAGGATAGCGCAAGTCAGGTCAACCCAGAGCCCGTGAAAAGGCGAGCACACTGTCCGTACCGAGATCCGACACAGGTACTCGTGGCGGCGAAAGCCAAGGCCTGTCGGGAATAACCGACGTTAGGGAATTCGGCAAGTTAGTCCCGTACGTTCGCAATAAGGGATGCCTGCCTCGGAAAGAGGCAGGTCGCAGTGACTCGGACGCTCCAACTGTCTAGTAACAACATAGGTGACCGCAAATCCGCAAGGACTCGTACGGTCACTGAATCCTGCCCAGTGCGGGTATCTGAACACCCAGTACAATGGGACGAAGGACCCGTTAACGGCGGGGGTAACTATGACCCTCTTAAGGTAGCGTAGTACCTTGCCGCTTCAGTAGCGGCTTGCATGAATGGATCAATGAGAGCGTCACTGTCCCAACGTTGGGCCCGGTGAACTGTACGTTCCAGTGCGGAGTCTGGAGACCCCCAAGGGGAAGCGAAGACCCTATAGAGCTTTACTGCAGGCTGTCACTGAGACGTGGTCGCCATTGTGCAGCATAGGTAGGAGGCGTTACACAGGTACCCGCGCTAGCGGGCCACCGAGCCAACACTGAAATACTACCCGATGGTGACTGCGACTCTCACTCCTGGCGGAGGACACTGGTAGCCGGGCAGTTTGACTGGGGCGGTACGCGCTTGAAAAGATATCGAGCGCGCCCCAAGATTTCCTCACTCGGGTCGGAGACCCGAGGAAGAGCGCAAGAGCAAACGGAAGTCTGACAGTGTCCGGCCTAACGACGGACGCTGACGCGAAAGCGTGGTCTAGCGAACCAATTAGGCTGCTTGATGCGGCCAATTGCTGACAGAAAAGCTACCTTAGGGATAACAGAGTCGTCACCCGCAAGAGCACATATCGACCGGGTGGCTTGCTACCTCGATGTCGGTTCCCTCCATCCTGCCCGTGCAGAAGCGGGCAAGGGTGAGGTTGTTCGCCTATTAAAGGAGGTCGTGAGCTGGGTTTAGACCGTCGTGAGACAGGTCGGCTGCTATCTATTGGGGGTGTTACGGTTCCTGACGGGAACGTTCGTATAGTACGAGAGGAACTACGAATGGGTGCCACTAGTGTACCGGCTGTTCGAAAGAGCACGCGCCGGGCAGCTACGCACCACGGGGTAACGGCTGAACGCATCTAAGCCGGAAACCCACCTGGAAACGAGGAACCACCAAGGCCACTCCTACAAGAGGAGGTCGATAGACTCGGGGTGTACGCGCCAAGGCAACGAGGCGTTGAGCCCGCGAGCACTAACCGGCCAAGCCACACACTCATAACTGAGACACGCATTTGGATCTGCACTGTGACCCACGAACGGGTCCAGACGCACACTGGACTACACGTACACTACGGTCACTCACACCGATATTGGTATGACGGCGGTTCGATTCCGTCGATCGGCGTTAGGCGGCCACAGCGGCGAGGTTCCTCCCGTACCCATCCCGAACACGGAAGATAAGCTCGCCTGCGTATCGGCAACTACTGGAGTGGGCGACCCTCTGGGAACGTCGATTCGCCGCCCCACTCATACTCCATCTTAAGCCCCGTCGAGCGACAGCCATCGGTGGTTGTCGCCCGGCGGGGCTTTTCGTCTTTCATACGCGGAGCACATCGTGAAGCAATTAGCGGTGGGGTTATCGATCTCGAGCAGTCGTAACTCCCACAAGCCGGAGAACTTTGACGCTCCTCGTAGTCGGCCGAGGTATGGAGCTCGAGCTCGACGACAGCGCGGCACTGGTAACGGCATCCTCGAGCGGACTCGGGTTCGCGAGCGCACAGGCGCTCCGTGAGGCGGGAGCGGACGTGACGATTTGCGGGCGCGATGCAGACCGGCTCGAGCGGGCGCGCGACGAACTCGTCGAAGCCGACGCGGACGGTGACGTGATCGCCGTCAAAGCGGATATCACCGATCCAGACGATATCTCTCGGCTCGTAAGCCGGACGGTGGACGAGTTCGGCGGCCTCGATCACCTCGTGACGTCGGCGGGCGGACCGCCGAGCACGACGTTTCTCGAGACGGACGAGCAGGACTGGTACCAGGCGTACGACCTGCTCGTGATGAGCGTCGTCTGGACGATCGAGGAGGCATACGAGCACCTGCTCGAGTCGGAGCAGGGAACGATCACGTGTATCACCTCGCGGACGGTTCGGGAGGTCGCCGACGGGCTCTTACTGTCGAACTCGGTTCGCCGGAGCGTGATCGGACTGGTAAAGACGGTCTCGAGGGAGTTCGCGCCGGAGATCCGGGCGAACGCGGTACTTCCGGGGACGATCGAGACGCCGCGAATCGAGGAGTTGATCGAATCGGGGATCGACCGGGGAACCTACGACGATTACGAGGAGGGGCTTGCGGAACTCGCGAGCGAGATTCCGATGGATCGGATCGGTGAACCTCGTGAACTGGGCGAGGTAGTGGCGTTTCTCTCGAGTCCGCGGGCGAGTTTCGTCAACGGCGCTGAGATACCGATCGACGGCGGGTTGTTGCGAAGCTAGGGTTTCGGGTCCCCGCTCGAGTTCGAGATAGAGATCCGGTTCGCAATCGCATCACGCTCTCGGTCGCAGGAACCGTCGTCAGAAACGAGAGTCGAGACGGTTGCGAGTGTCGGACGGTCGGCGGTCAGTCAGCCGACAGCGAACAGGTCCCCTCGTAGGTCGCGTCCGCGACGGACTCGATCTCGGGGTCGTCGCCGCAGACCGGACACGACGGGTTCGAACGCATCTCGACGGTCTCGAAGGTCATGTCCATCGCGTCGTACATCAGCAGCCGGCCCTCGAGCAGCTCGCCCTTCCCGAGCAGGTACTTGACGACCTCGGTGGCCTGGATGCAGCCGACGGTGCCGGGGAGGACGCCGAGGACACCGGTGGTCGCGCAGTCCGGAACGGTGCCGGGCTCGGGGGCCTCGGGGAACAGACAGCGGTAACAGGGTGGATCTTCGTCCTCGCCGCCGCGTTCGTTCGTAAACGTCGTTACCTGCCCTTCGAACCGGTAGATCGCGCCGTGGGACAGCGGCGTCTCCGTGAGCACGCAGTGGTCGTTGAGCAGGTACCGGGTCGCGAAGTTGTCGCTGGCGTCTAAGACGACGTCGTACTCGGCAACGAGATCCCCGACGTTGTCCGCCGTGAGACGCGTCTCGTACGTATCGACGTCGATATCCGGATTTAGCGCCGCCACGTAGTCGGCCGCGCTTTCGACCTTCGGCCGGCCGACGTCGTCGTCGCCGTGGACGACCTGGCGCTGCAGGTTCGATCGTTCGACGACGTCGTCGTCGACGATGCCCAGCTGACCGATCCCGGCGGCCGCGAGGTACTGAATCGCCGGCGATCCCAGGCCGCCCGCGCCGACGACGAGGACGCTGCCCTCGAGCAGCCGCTGTTGGCCCTCGGGACCGATCTCGTCCATGATCACGTGTCGCGAGTACCGGTCGAGTTGCGTCGCATCGAGGCGGAGATCGCTCATACATCGACGTAGGGCCGAGACCGGGAAAAACCCGCGGGTGATCGTCGTCTGCCAGCGTTCGCCCTCGCCGTTCGCCCGCCTTGTACCGCCGTCGTATGTGGGTGTGTAGCAAAGATGAGGCAGATCCTCGGGGCAACCCAACGATTTAATACTGTGCCTATCATTGACACACGTATGGCATCCTCACCCAATGGTGCCGGTGACGACGTTTTCGACCAGTTCCTTACCGACCGCGGCCACTCAGTCGAAGAAGTAGGGTGGGAGCAGGAGTATAACAAGAAGCAGTGCCCGGAGTGTGGCGGCCTCCACGACACGTCCGCCGACATCTGTTCCGTCTGCGGTTGGGAGCCGGCGGCCTGACGGACTCGTCGGTTCCCGTCGAATTCGTCGTCGTTCGTCGGTCCGACGACGCTCGCGGTTGCGGTTTCCGTTCGTTCGATCATCGCCGTGAGTCTACGGAACGTTAATTCAACCTTCGTTCCGACCGCAGTATACGATACAATTATAGTGTGTTATTTCCCAATAGATAGAACGTAAAACCATGCCGGAATGCCAGAACTGCGGTTCGTTCGTGACCGACGCGTACGCTCGAGTGTTCACGCCGCCCGGCGTCGACGATCCGCGCGTCTGTCCGGACTGCCAGGACAAGATCCGCGACGGTGCGGAGGTCCGCGCCGCCCGTTCGCCGCGGAACCCGTAACCGGTCCCCGACGGTCTTCGACGGTCCCAATCGGCCGCCGAGTCTCCGATCGCGCCGACGATTTTCCCCCTACACGGAACCCACGTCACTTAAGAGTATCGCGCCCTTGAATGGGTACAATGGCTACCACGGAGACGAAGGTGACCCGGCTGTTCGGTGGTCCGGGAAGCGGGAAGACGACCGCGCTTCTCGACCACGTCGAAGAAATCCTCGAGCAGGACGGCGTCACGTTCCGGGATATCCTCGTCGTCTCGTACACGCGAGCGGCAGCCCAGGAAGTTCGCGAACGACTGGCCGAGCGACTCGACGAGAGTCCGCGTGCGCTGCAGGGCAACGTCTGTACGATGCACGCCAAGGCATACGATCTGCTGGATCTCTCCCGAAGCGACGTCATCGGCGAGTCCGAGAAGGAGGAGTTCTGCGAGGAGTACGGCCTCGAGTTCGAGGACGAGTACAGCGGCGCCGGCCGCCGCACCGCGCGCTCGACCACGATCGGCAACAAGATCATCGCCACGAGCCAGTGGCTCCAGCGGACCCGACGGGACGTCTCGGACTGGTACGACGTCCCCTTCCAGTGGGACGAGGAGGAAGTCCGGCTGCCGCCCGAGATCGACCCGAACGCACAGGAGGGCAACAAGTACACGCCCACCTGGCCCAGCGACGACGACCGGATCGACGTTCCCGAGGCGATCCGCGCGTGGCGCTCCTACAAGGGCGAACAGGGCAAGATCGGCTTCGCAGACATGCTAGAGCGCGTCCGCCAGCGCTCGCTGCTCCCGAACGTCGACTACCTGGTGATCGACGAGTTCCAGGACATCACCACCCTCCAGTACGACGTCTACGATGAGTGGAAACCCCACATGGAGCAGGTGCTGATCGCCGGCGACGACGACCAGGTCGTCTACTCCTGGCAGGGCGCCGACCCCGCTCTGCTGCTCGAGGAGGAGGTCGACGAGGACATCATTCTCCCTAATTCCTACCGTCTACCCTCGAACGTCCTCAACGCGGTCAACCAAGAGATCCGCCACATCGAGAAGCGACAGGACAAGGACCTCAAGCCCCGCAAGGAGGGCGGCGCGGTCGAGGCGCGAGCGAACGCGTCGATGCTCGACGTCGTCCGCAACGTCCGGCGGACGCTCCTCGAGACGGACGGCAGCGTTATGGTCCTGTTCCGGGCGCGCTACCAGATGTTCCAGTTCATCGATGAGTTCATCACCGAAGGGATTCCGTTCACGTCGCTGACCGACCAGCGGATGTGGACCGACCGGCTCACCCAGTACGTCCGCGCCGTCGAGGCGATCGACGAGGGCGAGGACGTCACCGGCCTGCAGGCTCGGCGACTCGCGGACATGCTCCAGGAGTCGGCCTTCGGTACCAACGAGCGCGACGACCTCTTCGACACCATCGACGAGCGTCAGGAGGAGGTCGGGATCGACGACCTCCAGCAACTGATGATCCCCGCCGAGGTCGTCGAGGATCACGTCCCGTTCATGCCCGGCCCCGCGTCGGCGGCCGACATGGTCCGGAAGGTGACCAACTTCCAGAAGAAGAGCGTCCGCTCGTACTTCGCGATCGGCGAGTACCTCGGGATGGACACCGACCGCGTCCGCGTCGGCACGATCCACTCCGCCAAGGGTCGCGAGGCCGACCACGTCATCGTCGGCACGGACCTCACCGAGAAGGTCGTCGAGCAGATGGTCGCGACCGTCGACGACCCCGAGGACGTCCCCGGCGTCGAGGAGTTCACCAAGTCGACCTCGCCCGTCCCGGTGCTGACGGACAACGAACGGCGCGTCTTCTACGTCGGCATGTCCCGGGCCCGCGAGCGGCTCGTCCTGCTGGAGAACTTAGTCGACGGCGCGCCGACGCTGCCGATCGACGTCCTGTTGCACAACGAACTCACCGACAGGACACTCGAGGAGTTAATCGAGGAGGCCCAGCAGCCGACCGAGCCCGCCGGCGACGACGATGACGAAGAGGAAGTCGAACCCGAAGCGGGCGCGGAAGCGCCGTAACCCGTGACGGACGGATCGTTTCGGTCCGTAGCTCACACCCCGAGCGGCGGCGACGGAACGACCGTCCTCGAGTCGGCCCACCTCGAGGCAGTGCTGGACGACGAACTCGCGTCCCGCGACGCGACGGCGTTCGTCCACGCGGGGCCGGTTCGCGATCCGGAGCTCCGGTACTGCCTGCAGCTGTCGGCCGCGAGTCGCTCCGCGACGTCCGGTTCCGCCAGCGCCGACACCGGTCGCGGCGACCGGAACGGTACTCGAGGGCGGACGGTCGTCGCGATCGGCTACGACGGAACCGACTGGCTGTGCCGATCGGCCGACGAGTCCGGGGCACACCCCGCAGTCGAACTCGCGAGGGATCTTTCGGAGCGGGCGTCGTCGGCTGCCGACAGTTCCGTCGACGCCGGGGGTTCCACGGACGAAGCGCCGACGACCGTCCTGACGCCCCCTACGATCCCCCACGACGCCGCGCTCTACCTTGAGAGCGAGGGCGCGTTTTCGCTGTCTTCGACGGACGCCGTCGACCGCGCTCGAGCCGAAAAGACCGACGGCGAACGCGCCCGCATCGAGGCCGCACAGCGCGCCGCGGCCGCTGGCGTTCGCCGTGGCGCCTCGGTGCTCGCGTCGGCGGCGGTCGAGGACGGGCGGCTCGTCGCGGACGGCGCGCCGCTGACGGCCGACCGCCTCCGAACCGCGATCGACGCGGCGATCGTCGAGGCCGGTGCGTTCCCGCGAGGCAATACCGTCGTCGAGTTCGCCGGTGCGGACGATGGGGCCGACTCCGCGCTCCGACCCGGCGAACCGATCGTCCTCGCGGCGACGCCGCGGGGCCCCGACGGCTACCACGGCCGACTTGCACGCACGCTCGTCGTCGACGGCGACGGCGGCCGGGAGCGGCGCGCCCACGTCGCCGTCACGCAGGCGTTCCGCTCGAGTCGGGCGATGCTGACCGCGGGCACGGAGTCCGTGACCGCCGTCGAAGCCGACCTCGAGGCGGAGATCCGCGCGTTCGGCGAGGACGGCCGGATCGAGGCCCAAGTCGCGGGCGTCGGCCTCGAGCCCTGCGAGCGGCCGGTCGCCGGCGGCGACGACGTCGGACCGGGCAGCGTCGTCCGTCTCGAGGCGGCCGTCGATCTCGACGGCGAGACCGACGAGCAAAACGCGGACGGCAACGGCACCTGGATTCGGATCGCCGACGTCTTCGCGAAGGATAGCGGGGTCGACGCCGACGGACGGACCGATGTCGAGCGGCTCGCCGCCCTCTCACGGTCGCTCGAGCCGACGGCGCTGCTCGGCGACGACGAGAGCGAGAACGCGAACTGACGATTCTCTTTCGTTCCCCGACTCGCTCTCCGGGCTGTCGAGCGCCGTCTTCGGGCCGCTCGAGCGAGCCGCGGTCGGTTATCGCTCGTCGTCCGACTCGGGGTTCGGCTCCGAGTCTGGCTCCTTCACCACCGAGCCGACGACCCGTTGGGCGAGCAGTTCCGGGAGGTCCCCCGGCGTCGGCACCCAGTGCTGGAGGCCGACGAGTCCGACGGCGAGCACGAGCAGTATTGCGCCGGTCGTCGTCTCCCCGCGGACCAGCAGGAACTCGAGTCCGGCGATCGCGGCGGGAATCGCGAGCACGAGGGTGCTCGCGAGTTTGATCGTGTCGATGATACCGGCCATCGCGTCTCGATAGCGCGCGTGTCGGCAAAAGCGCGACGACTGCGCGCCGTGTTCGACCGCGGCGTTTCCGACCGCAGTAACGGAACTGGAACGCATCTTGCCTCCGGAACGCCTTTATCCGTCGCCGGGAACCGTCGGGTATGTTCACGGGAATCGTCGAGGAGACCGGCGAGATCGTCGCGCGCGAGCGCACCGACGACGGCCTCCGGCTCCGGATCGGCGCCGACGAGGTCGCGACCGGCCTCGAGCACGGACAGAGCATCAGCGTCAGCGGCGCGTGTCTCACCGTCGAGGACCACACGGCCGGCGAGTGGTTCGAGGTCTTCCTCGCGAGCGAGACCGTCGAGCGGACCTACCTCGGGGACCTCGAGGCAGGCGACGCGGTCAATCTCGAGCGCGCGATGCCGGCAGACGGCCGCTTCGACGGCCACGTCGTGCAGGGTCACGTCGACGCGGTCGCGACGGTGACGAACGTCGAGTCGGTCGAGGAAGACTGGTTCTTCGAGTTCGAACTCCCCGAGGGCTACGGCCGCTACGTCGTCGAGAAGGGGTCGATCACCCTCGACGGTATCAGCCTGACCGTCGCCGAGTTCGATCCCGACGCGGGCCGGGTCACCGTCGCGATCATTCCGACGACCTACGAACTCACGACCCTCTCGGAGAAGGCGCCCGGCGATCCCGTCCACCTCGAGGTCGACGTGCTCGCGAAGTACGTCGAACGGCTGCTCGAGGCGCGCTTCGACTGACGACGTCGCGGCGACCGCTCACCGATCGCCCTCGTCCGGCTGATTTGCGTCGCTCGTCGTCTCCGTCCCCAGCATCGCTGCGACGCCGTTCGCGTAGCCGCGCGCGGCCGTCTGCGCGAACGCAAGCGTGCCTCGCTGCGCGAGCAACGTCCCCGTGAGCGCGGTCCGTGCCGCGTTCCGCTGGGCGGTCGCTCCCAGCTTGGCTGCAGTCCGGTTAGTCGCGAGCGCCGTCCGCTGCGCGGCGACGGCTGCCGTGACGGGCGTCATTGCGACCGAGTCGGCCGAAGATCGGTCCGAAGCGGTTCGTTCCGATGACGGGCGCCGTGTTCGCTCGCCGTTCGGTTCCAGCGTTCCGTCGCTTTCGCCGTCGTCAGCGTCGTCGACCTCGGTCATCGATTCGTCCGTGTCCGTTAGCTCCCGGTGCATCGCCGTTTCGGGCCCCGTATCGACGTCGGTTCGCTGTCCCGCCGGTCCGGACTCCGCTTTCGACTCGCCGGCAGCTGTCGACGTCGAGTCGGTCGCTTCCATCGCGGAAGCGGCGTCGATCCACGGTTCGATCTCGAGGGCCGGGTCGGGACCCTCGTCCCGGTGCTCTTCGGGCGTCCCGTCCGCCGGGCCGACCGCCGACTCGGTCGGCTCGACGGTCGGCTCGACGGCCGCCTCGAGATCGGTCCCGGTCTCGAGTTCGTCAGCCAAGTTCGTCGCGTCGGCGTCGTCGACCGCGGACTCGGTGTCGACCGCGGATTCGATGTCGACCCCGCGGTCCAGTTCGTCGGCGAGGGTACCCTCGGCCGCGGCCGATTCCGCCGGGCTATCTTCGTCGGGCGAATCGTCGTCGTCGGATTCGACGACGGCCTCGAGCGAGCGGGTGCTGGACCCGAGGTTCGGTTCGTCGGCGAGATCCCGCGTCTCCGTTTCCCCTTCCGTTTGTGCCTCGCCGCTGTCCGCGGTTTCGTCCTCTGGCTCAGGCTCGGTTATCGGCTCGTCGATCCCCGGTTCGCCGACCCGGTTCGGGCGTTCGGTCGCGGTCGCGTCCGCGACATCGATCGAATCGTCGTCGGACTCGGGGGCAGAATCCGATGTGGACGGTATGCGTTCGTTTGCGTCTGCGTCCACGTCCGAATCGGCGTCGACGGTCGTGCTTCGCTCATCGCCGTCGATATCGGTCGTCTCGAGCGGTTCGATCGGACTCGAATTTCGGTCTGCAGGTTCGGACTCGCGATCGGTCGAGCGATCGTCGCGCCGTTCGCGGACGTCTGCCTCGGTGGCCCGCTCACGATCGCGTCCCGGATCTCGATCCCGGTCGCGCTCGGTATCCCCCTCACCGCTCGGTCCGCTTCCCGGTTCGGGTGGGGTTGCGGAGCCGGTGGGGTCGTCGACGGAGTCGGTTTCGGCGTCGGCGCCGTCCGCTGGCTCTCCGATCACGAGCTCGTCGTTCGGATCGGCAATCTCGAGGCCGCTGTCCGAGTCGTCAGTGGCGATGCCGCGTTCCGGTCCGTCACTGACGTCGGAATCCGGCTGGGCGTCCGTTTCGGTCAGTCGGTCGCCCTCAGTCGGCGGCTCCTCGTCTACGGGCCGATCGGCCGTCGACGGCGCGTCGGGCTCGGTCGACGCCCGTTGCTCGCTCTCGCCCTCTCTCTCGTCCTCACCGGACTCCGGCCGCACGTCGGTCGATTTTCTCGTCGACGGCGCCTCGAGGCGGACCGTCTCGGTCGTGATCTCGCTGACGGCGTCCGCGCGGATCGTCACCTCCTCCTCGCGAGGCTGGCGCCATCCCAACGCCGCCTTGATCGAGTCGACCATCCCGGATCGCGGCTTGATGCGGGCGGTTTCCCCGTCGACGTCGGTCACCGTCCCGATCAGCTCCCCGTTGGCGTTCTCAACCCGCTTTGCTACGTCTTCGGCGGTGAACGTCGTCATGGGAGAGATTGCGCCGCTCCGGCCTAAGCCGGTGGTGCCTGCACCAGCGTGCCCCGGGCTCAGCTACTCTCGAGAATGAGGGCGTGAACGGCCGTATTTCGACGATGCGTCACCGTTGCGGGGGGTCGAACTCGGTGAGTTCCGACCGCGGCGGATCGCCGGTGTCGTCCCTGACGGTGCGGTAGGTGCGCCGGTAGCGGGCGATCTTCCGGTAGAGGTAGTAGCCGATCACGAGGTCGTAGGCGAAGACGTAGCCGATGAACGCGAGGCCGAAGCCGACGGGATACGTCGAGGCGATCAGGTTCGGAACGATCCCGACCGTGACGTTGTAGGTCGCATGGACGAACGCAGCCACCAGCAGCCCCTTGACCACGAGTGGGCCCGCGTTATCGGGGTTGAACTTCGCGAGTCCGAGGTAGTAGCC
This sequence comes from Halopiger thermotolerans, assembly GCF_054654555.1. Lineage (NCBI taxonomy): Archaea > Methanobacteriati > Methanobacteriota > Halobacteria > Halobacteriales > Natrialbaceae > Halopiger > Halopiger thermotolerans. The sequence goes on from NZ_BAAIEU010000002.1 coordinate 551,854, forward strand.
CGCGATCGCGGAGTAGATGACGTGTCCCGGACCGACGAGCGCCCGGACGGTCGTAATTCCAGTTGCCGCAGTCAGCAGGCCGACGTCGGCCTCCGAGACGGTGCCGGTGATGTAGATCGCGTTCTCGATCGCGGCGAACCCGAGGCCGGCGACGGCGCCGTAGACCGCGCCGTCGATGACGGCGTCGAACGACTCGCTCCGATAGGCGAAGGTTCGAACCGCGAGCAGTTTGACGCTCTCCTCGACAGGGCCGACGATCAGGTAGAAGAAAAGCAGCGGGCCGACGATCGGGATCGCCTGCAGCGGCGGTCCGACAAGCGAGTTCACGACCGCGGCGAACGTCGCGAACAGCACCGCGAGGACGAACGTCGCGACGAGTAGCCCGAGCGGTTCGCTGGACGTGATGTCCGTATACCAGATGAACCCGGCCAGCAGCGCCGCCGGGACGACCGAGAGCCCGAAGAACGCGCCGAGCCAGGGCGTCTCGAACGCGAGCTGTGCCGGCTGGACGAGCAACGCGATCGTGATCAGCAGCGCCACGAGAAAGACGATTCCCCGCAACGCGTACCGAATGCCGGTGTAGACCGAGTAGGCGAACCGGTCTACCGCCGATCGCGGTTCCCACGTCGATACGTCGTAGAGGTCGGTCGACTCCTCGCTGGCTCGCTCGACCGGGTCGCGCCTGCGCTGCATACGCGTCAGTATTCCGTCCCGTTTCGTAAGCGTTCGGCGCCCGGTCCTAATATCGTATTATCACGCTACCGAATCTCAATACGCAGCGCACTCGAGGCGAGCGGCCGAGCTCGATCACCCGGTTGCCCGATCGACGGACGGAGCCGCGGCGACCGTGCTGCGCTCGACTCGGAATCCACAAAGGGTAGCCCGCCGAACGGTCGCCCATGCACTTCGACCAGCGAACCCAGCAGGCGCTTCGCGACGCCGGCCTCGAGACCGCGGCCCTCCGCGCAGCGTCGGAGGCCGTCGTCGAGGCCGTCGAGGCGGACGCCGAAGCCCTCGAGGAGTTCTTCGAGCGCCACGAGACGGTCTACTCGGACATGGACATGGCCCACTCGAGCGCCGACTACCCGGAACACGCCGTCGACTACCTCGACCTGACGACCCACGCCGACGAGATGCGCGGCTGGCTGCGATTCGACACGTGGGGCGTCTACGTCGAGGACGGCCGAATTCTGGACGCCGACGCGGAGTACGTCGAACTGACGCTCGGCCCGACGGTCCACGACCGGGTGCGGTTCGCGGCCGACCGCGAGACGCTGCGGTGATCGCCGTGCTCGAGGACGGATTCGCCCGCGGCCGACGACGGCGCAGTCGGGATCGACAGGCGAGCGCGCGCGAGGTGAGCCGATGACGACCGCACGCGTTCGCGGCATCTACACCACCGCGCTCACGCAACTCCTGAACGCGAACGGCCTCGAGATCGTCCAGGCCTCCGAGCCGATCCGGGAGCGGTTCGACGACGTCTTCGACGCCGCGCCGGCAGACGTCCGGCTCGAGACGACCCGCGACCGGCAGGGCGTCGAGGTCTCCGGCGCTCCCGACGCCGTCGAGACGGTCGGCGACGAACTCGAGGACCTCTCGATCGACGCGTTCCGCTGGGCCGACGACGCGCCGCGGAGTGCGGTCTTCGACGCGGAAGTGATCGACGCCGCCGGCGGCAGCGGCGCGACGGTCGACCTCGGCGACGGCCGCCGGGGCTACCTCAAGTACGACGACGTCGACGGCTACGTCGACGAAGGGAACCGCTACCGCGTGCAGGTCGCCGAACCGACGCCGCCGTGGGACGACGACGCGCCCCGCGTCCGGCCGACGATCGCGGTCGAAAGCGGGCTCTGTACGCTCTCGCAGGACCGCACGGGCGTCTCGGCGGTCGGCAGCAGCGAGCGTGCGAGCGAACTCGTCGGCATGACCGACCTGCTCTCGACCGAAATCCCCGACGGCTGGGGGCTGCGCTGGGAGCACAGCGCGGCCGACGCCGACCTCGAGGCGATGGAAGCCGCCCTCGAGCGGGCCGTCGACCGGGTCGACGCGCTCGAGGACGCCCTCTCGGCCGCGCCGGACGAACCCGGCGAGCCCGGCCGACTGGCCGCGCCACGGCGGACGGACTGGTGCTGGTTCGGCCGCGAGTCGCGGTTCGAACTGGATGAGTACCGCCGGCAGGTCGAGACGACGATGCCGGGTCACCACCGGACCAAGGCCGCCGATCGGGCCGCGAGCGCGGCGGTCGACTTCGCGGAGGCGGTCTGCGGCTCGCTCGGCGACGACGAAACTGAAGGGGGCACGGACCCGGACGCGGACGAGTTCCCCTTCGCCGCCGTCGCCCGCCAGTTCGGGCCCACCGAGGGCGACCGCCTCGAGATCGGCCACGGCAAACCCGACGGCCGGCGCATCTCGCTGGGCTACGGCGACGTCACCGACTGGGACGCCGACGGCTCGCTCACCCTCGAGCGCTCGATGCGCGGAGGCGGAACCTACGACGCGCTGGGCGTTCCCAAGGAGGAGGGCGACGTCGCCGTCACGAAGTTCCGCGAGGGCCGGTGGTGGTACCCGACGACCTACAAGGACGCCAACGGCGCCGCGAAGGGAACGTACGTCAACGTCTGTACGCCCGTCGAACTGTTCCCCGACGCGGTGCGGTACGTCGACCTCTACGTCGACGTGATCCGCGTCGACGGCGAGGTCGAAATCGTCGACGCGGACGAACTCGAGGCCGCCGTCGACGAGGGGCTGGTCTCGGAGCCGCTAGCGGAGAAGGCGCGAAACGTCGCCGAGGCCGTGAAGCGGGCACTCTCGAAGTAGCTGGTAGCGGTAGCTGGTTCGGCGAGATCAATCTGAAGCGCTCGCGAGGCCGTTGTCGGTGCCGCTCGACAGCAGGTGAACGTAATCGTCGAGGTCGAGCGCGAAGTCGCGGTCGCACCCGGTCGGTCGGACCCAGCGGAACTCGAACTCGGCGCCATCCTCCTCGCCGCCGTCAGTCACCGTGTGGGTCCACCGGTCGCGCGGCTCGTGGACGGTCGCGTGGAAGAAGTGGCGCACGTACCGCTTGGGCGGGGACTCGCGGCGCGTCCAGACGTCCGTCGAGAGATGTTCCGTCGCGTTGAGCGCGGTGAGGCCGCTCTCCTCCCACACCTCCCGAAAGAGTGCCTCTCGAGGCGACTCTCCGGGCTCGAGGGTCCCCTTCGGAATCTGGAGCCCGTCGTGGCCCGGGCCCTCGAAGACGAGGAGTTCGCCGGTCCCGCGCGTGATGTAGGCGCAGGCCTTCGGGACGTAGGTGACATCGGTCATGATACACTGGCCCACACCGACCACGCATAAAAGGCTACCTCGGAGGAGATTAAAGGATATTAAGGGAGATTCAGGGGCGGGCGCCGTTGGTTCGTCCCGACTGCGTCTAGTCCGACGCAACCGCGACGTCTTCGTCCGGCGTGGCCGAGTCCTCGTCGAGGTGCGTAAACAGCGTCGCGAGCGCCGGTCCAGAGACGTTGTGCCAGACGCTGAAGAGCGCGGGGATCAGGGCGGCGGCTTCGTTGAAGTGCGCCGTCGCGAGCGCGACCGCCAGACCGCTGTTCTGGAGTCCGACCTCGAACGCACAGGTCCGCGCGCGGTCCTCGGTCATCCCGGTCGCGTGCCCGACGGCGTAGCCCGAGCCGAGTCCAAGGCCGTTGTGCAGGACGACCGCGAGGAAGACGAGGGCGCCGGCGCCGAGGATCGTCTCGACGTTGAGTCCGACGACGGCCGCCACGATCGCCACGATGGCCACGACGCTGATCGCGGGGAAGATCGAGAGGCCGATCTCCGCGATCAGCGGCGCGAACCGATCGAGCACGTAGCGCAGCGCGAGGCCGCCGAGGACCGGCAGCAGGACGATCTGGACGATCGACGTCGCCATCTCGGCGAAGGTGACCGAGATCGACTCGCCGGCCAGCGCCACGACCCACGCGGGCATCACCAGCGGCGCGGCGATCGTCGTCACCGTCGTGATCGTCACCGACAGCGCGACGTCGCCCCTGCCGAGGTAGGTCATCACGTTCGAGGCGGTGCCGCCCGGCGCGGCGCCGACGAGGACCAGCCCGACGCCGATCTCCCACGGCAGTCCGAGAACGGCGACCAACAGGTAGGCGAACAGCGGCATCAGGAGCCACTGGCTCATCGCGCCGATGAGCACGTCCCGCGGGCGCTCGAGGATGCGCCGGAAGTCGTCGGGCGTCAGCGTCAGCCCCATCCCGAGCATGATGATCCCCAGAAGCGGCGTGATGTAGTTCGCGATGGGAGTGAACGTCCCGGGGGAGTACAGCGCCAGCGGCGCGACGATCACCACCCAGAGGACGAAGTACTTGCTCGTGAACTCGCCGATCCGCTCGAGCGTCGCCTGCCAGTTCATGCGAGCGCTTGTCTATCGCTACTCGTCATCAAGACTGCGGCTTCCGTGTTCGCTCGCGCGGCGTCCGCCTCTCGAGGCCCGTTCGTCCCGAACCGGAATCGGGTCGACCCGGCCGTAAATAACAGGGTCAATGATTAATGTTTCCTGGCGGCGAGTAGCGCCAATGAGCACGTTAAACGAGGAGATGGCCGACGTCCGGTCGGAGGTCGACGACGTCCGAACGCAACTCAGGGAGGAGGTCCCCGACTGCTTCGAGTTCGACGTCACGGTCGGGAACATCACGTACAACGCCAACAGCAACAGCGTCTCCGTCACCGTCGAACCGAGTTCGCGAGCGCGCGAACAGCTATCCGAACGACTCGGCGGCGTGAACGTCCGAACCGACGGGATGCTCGAGTTCGAGTTCCGGCTGACCGACTCCGATCGGGAGTAGCGGTCCGTCGCTCCCGGGTTGCCCCGCACCGCTCGGCGCAACGCTCCGAATCGTTCTTGAACCGTCCTCGCGGAGTTCGAGTATGGCCGATGCTGCGGGCCGCTCCGGCCCCGTCCGCGCGCTGTTCGTCGTCGTGCTCGTCGTCGCGGCGCTCCTGCCGATCGCCACGACGACCCTCGAGGTGAGTCCGTACCGCGTGACGGTCGGCACGGGCGTCGTCGGGGTGCTTTTGCTGATCGGCGCCGTCGCCCTCCCCGCCTTGCTGCTCGCGCGGTGGCAGGCGGCCGAGCGGTCGGTCGGCGACGACGGGAGCGACGGCGACGGCCGAGACGCCCGGTAACACTCGCGTCACCGCTCGAGACGGCAAAGCGAACGCACAACCGAACCCCTATCAACGCCGCGCGCAATAGCTCGGAACATGACAAAGCGGTACGTCTCGCTCCCCGAGGAGGCGGAGGCGGGGATGCGCGAGTTCATCGACGAGGTCGATCGGCGGCTCTCGAGCGACGAAGACACCTGTTCGGTCGTCGAGGACGTGCTGATCGACCTCTCGGGCGACCGCGAGGCCTACGAGCGCTGGCGGGACGGCGAGTCGGTCTCGCCGGCCGAGCGCGTCCGCCTGCAGAGTTACGACCCCTGCAACACCACCCTCGAGAGCGAGTACTACGCCGAGAAAGACGAGGAGCAGTTCCGCCGCTCGAAACACCTCCAGTGGCTCTGGCGGCAGTTCGACAGCCTGCCGATCGCGGACAACGTCGAGTTCGCGCTGCGCTTTCGGCGGATGCTCGCCGATCACCTCTTCGAGGAGTGCGGGGACAACTGCCGGTTCTTCAAGGGGATCACGTTCACCTACGGCCACAACATCACCGTCGGCGACAACACGGTGATCCACGACGACGTCCACCTGGACGACCGCGGCAAGCTGACGATCGGCGATCGGGTCTCGATCTCCGACGGCGTCCACGTCTACAGCCACGATCACGACGTTGTCGACCAGACCGAGGTCCGCAACTACCACACGATCGTCGAGGACGACGTCCGGCTCACCTACGACTCGATGGTCCGCGCTGGCAACAAGGTCGGCGAGAACGCCATCGTCGGCGCGCGCGGCGTCGTGCAACACGACATCCCCGCCCACCACATCGCGGTCGGCATGCCCGCCAAGAGCGTCAAGATCAAGCCCGGCTGGGAGGACGTCGCCACGCCGATCGAGGAGGCCGGCGTCAACCGCCAGGAGGATAGGCGCCTCGAGTACGAGGTCTCCGACGACCTCGAGGTCTTCGACGAGTTCCAGCGCGATCTTCAACCGCCCCGATAAGTCCGTACGACCTGATTTTGTCTCCGACCCGTCGGTCGGGGAATATCCAAGTAGGTTGAGAACGTATGTCACACCGATGGAGCTCTGGGGATGGCTCATCGGGTACGTAGTGCTGTTCGCCCTGTTGCACCTGTTACTGTACTACGTGTACGTCCGGCGCGGGGACGACCGCTCGCCAGCGCCGTCGTTCGCCGGCCCGAACCGGGCCCGATCCCGATCGCCGTCGGGTCCCGAGCGGTACGCGCGGGCGCCCGACGGGGTCGAGGAGTCCGAAGACTACGACGCGGATCGCGCCCTCGAGGGGGAGACGATCCGGTGTCCCCACTGCGGCGCGACGAACGCGGCCGACAACACGTTCACGTACTGTTGGCGCTGCATTTCGACGCTGCGACGGTGAGGCGGCGTCGCTGCACGCCCGTTCGTCGTTTCGGGACTCTCAGCGTCAGTGTCGTATTTCCCCGGCCGGAACGGCGGCGTTCGGCCGGTAAGAAACGATTACGCTTTTTACCGCCCGGCGCCAGAGTGAGAGCGAACGTCTCGCTATGCACGACAACCAGTTCCCCGCCTCTAACGCTCGCTCTCCGTCCGTGTACCGGGCAGTCCACGAGTTCGACGGTCCCGCGACGCTCAGCACGACCGTCGTCCACGCGCTGGCCGACTGTATGGGGATCGACCCGACCGACGGTCGCATCTCGCTGTACGATTCCGTCGATCCGGACGCGCTCGACCGGCTTTTCCGCCCGCGCCACGACGGGCGGCCCCGCTCGAGCGGCCGGCTCTCGTTCGTCGTCGACGACCACCGCGTGACGGTCCGCGCGGACGGCGAAATTCTGATCGAACCGCCGACGCCGCGCCGGTAATCGTCTCTTACTCTCCGTTTCGTCGCCTGTTCCGGTTCCGATTCGGTTCGTGGCGCCGACGCAAGATCGCCGAAATACAGCGTCAGCAGTACGTATCGAGATCGACCGCCGGAGAAGACTACGCCAGCGCGTCCGCCAGCGGCTCGAGGTGGTCGACGCCGACGACCGCGACGACGTCGCCGGTCGCGCCGTCCGCGCGCAGCGACTCGAGGCGGTCGATCATGCAGCGCTCGCGCGTCTCGTCCCGGTAGGCGAGCGCGCTGTCGTCGGTTTCGACGCTGCCCAGCAGCGCCTGAACCCCGGCGACGTGCGATCGCTCGTGTTCGGCCTGGCGCTCGGGCGGGTCCTCGTGGCTGCACTCGTACTCGACCGGATCGTCGCAGGCGATCGTCATCGACGTCGCGTGGGTCAGCGTCGCGGCGATTCGACAGGTCAGCGCCTCGCGGGTCGCGCCGCCGAGGCTCGAGACGACCCGCCGAGCGGTCGAGGCCGGGACGCGGTCGGCGATCAGCCGCGTCGCGAGCCGGCGGCAGAACGACCAGTTCGGCGCGTCGATGCCGACGACGTCGGCGTCGGGCGCCGCGCGGATCGCCGCGCTCATCTCCCCGCCGAAGCGGGGCGGGTCGTGCGGGTCCGTGTCGCCGTCACCGTCGCGCGCGTACGTCCGGTACAGCGGTAGCGCCGCCGACGGCAACTCGAGCGCGACCGTCTCGGGATCGACCGCCTCGAGGACGCGCTGGACGCGACCGACGCTCGCGGGGTGGTCGTGCACGACGCCGAGGAGGTGGAGGTCGCCGCGGGGACCGGTCGCGCGACGGTAGAACCGGTCGGTGACGCGGGGATCGTCGAGCGTGTCGGGGAGGGACGGGGACTCGTCCATCGATCGAGTGGTAATACGCGACTACCGGCATAACCCTTCCGTTGTCTCGCGGTACGCGCTGCGTAACGCCCCCGCCGCGTCGGGCGGTCGGGGTCGGTTCCGGCCGTCGATTTTCCCGCCGGTCGCTCGAGCGCACGAACCGGGAGTAACTGGTCAGTATCGCTGCACAACTGTTTCACCGGTTTATTGCGCGTCCGTCCGTACATCGAATTGCCCCGCGAGTCCTCGAGCGGGCGGTCGGCCCGGTCGGCTCGGACGGGGGCCGGGAGTTCGGCGACTGCAATGACACGCGAGCGCGAGACGATCACGAAAGCCGACGAGGGGAAACGCGTCCTGAACACCGACGGCACCGAGGTCGGTCGCCTCGTCGAAGTGCGCGACGGCCGCGGCTACGTCGAACCCGACCCGAGTTTCGTCGACACGCTCAAAGCGAAATTCGGCTGGGGCGAGGCGAGCGCGAACGCACATCCGCTCGACGAGGGAAGCATCGCGGAGATCACCGACGATGCGATCTACCTCCGCGGCACGCTCTGACTGCGCTACCGCTCCCCGAGACGTGGCGCTGGCGCTGCGTGCCCGTACTCGTGCCATCGACACCGACGAGGCGATCGACGCGTCCGTCGCGTAGAACGAGGACGATCAGGGACGCAGGTCGCAGAAACTGAGCTTAGACGCCGGTCGAGTACCGCAGAATGCCGGCGAAGCCGCCGAAGGCGTTGTAGAGCTGTTCGCCCTTCTCGAAGTCCGTCGAGATGAACTTGGTCTCGGTGCCGCGCTGTTCGGCGATCTCGATGAGGTGGTCGATCGCGTCCTCGCGGTCTTCTTCGCTCGCCTCGACTTCGGTGCCGCAGTCGCTGCAGGTGTGGTCCGGCGTCGCCTTGCGCCGGTCGATGACCTCGCGGTCGGTGTTGCCACACTCCGGACAGTCGTAGGTGACGACGTCCTTCCGGAGGTCCTCGCTGATCAGCAGGCGGTCGACCGCGCCCATCACGAGGTTGCGACGGGTCTGCTCGAACCCGTATGTGGCGAGGTCGCCCCCGTTGAGTTCCTCGAAGAACTCCTCCATCTGCTTTTTGTCCTTCATCACCTCGGCGTCGGCCAGCGCGTCTTCGGCGTTGTCGACGAGGTCGTGGAGGCCGGACTCGTCGGTGTAGGCGACGTCGAACTTGCCCAGCACCTTGTCCTGCAGTTCGTGGTGGAGGTAGTCACCGTCGAGGAACTCGTCTTTGGTCGGCGAGGGACCGCCGACGAGCACGCCGTCGAGTTCGTGGCGCTTGGGGACGAACAGGTCGTTTGCCATCCCGGCGACCTCCTGGTAGAAGTTGTCGATCGCCTCGAGGCGCAGGCGGGCGAATCGCTGGGCGGACTGGCCACCTTTGCGCTGCTTGCCGGGGACCAGCGACGAGGCGGACTTGACCGGCTCGACGCGTTTGCCCTTCAGCCAGCCGACGTTGGCCTCGCGGCGGTCGAGGACGATCAGGCCGTACAGGCCCTTGTCCGCCAGCATCTCCTCGAGCGGCTCCGTGAGAAACTCCGAGTCGCAGTGATAGCGGAACGACTCGACGGGCTGGGGCGGACTCTCGAGCACCTTCGTGACCATCTCGGTGCGGCCGCCCCCGGAGTCGACGGCTCCGGAGAACAGCACCATGCCGTTCTCCGGTGGGTAGGTGTCGTAGTAGCGCAGTCGATCCTTGATGCTGGTCAGCGCGTCCTGGACGGCCGTTCGCGTCTGTTTGGACTTGATGTTGGCCGCTTCGCTGTGCTCTTGGGTGACGTGTTGCACGACGTCGCTGATCTGGCGGTCTTCGGGAACGTAGATCGTCACGAGCTGCGTCCCGGAGCCGTCGTAGTTCTTGAGGTCCTCGAGCACCTTCCGGAACTCGTACTTTTTCCGGTCGGATTGCTCTTGCTCCTGCTCGCCCTCCTGGCTCATTATCGATACAAAACGGTGCTGCGGGTAAGAATCCTTTGACACGCACGCTATCGCGGAGACAATCCCGATCGCGAACGCGTTCGACCCCTCGGGACGCCGCGACCTCACCGCTCGTCTCGAGGTGACGATTTAAGGTGTTGCCGTTCCACAGTCCGGACAGTACTCGAGTATGTCTCAGGAGACGGTCTACGCCATCGCGAGCGGGAAGGGCGGCGTCGGGAAGACGACGACGACGGTAAACATCGGCACGGCGCTGGCCCAAGCGGGCAAGCGCGTCGCCGTCGTCGACGTCGATCTCGGCATGGCGAACCTCGCCGGGTTCGTGAGTCTCAACCCGGATTCGACGACGCTGCACGACGTGCTGGCGGGCGACGCCGATATCGAGGACGCCACGTATCGACTGGCAGACAACATCGTCGCGGTCCCGAGCGGGACCGGCTTGGACGAGTACGCCGAGGCCTCTCCGGAGGGGCTGGGCGACGTCGTCGCGGAGCTGCGCGCGGCCTACGACTACGTCTTCCTCGACGTCGGGGCCGGAATCAGCCACGAGACCGTCCTCCCGCTCGGGCTGGCCGACTCCGTGCTCGTCGTCTCGACGCCAGAGCCGGCCGCCGTCCAGGACTCGAAGAAGACGATCGAGCTGACCGCCCGCGCGGGCGGCGAGGTCGCCGGCCTTGTCGTCACGCGCACGCACCCCCACAGCGACATCTCCTACGAGGAGATCGCCTCGCGCCTCGAGATCCCGCTGCTCGGTACGATCCCCGAGGACAGCGCGGCCCGCGAGAGCGTCTACGCGGGCACGCCGCTTGTCGTCTACGAGCCCGAGGGGCCGGCGGCGATCGCCTACCGGACGCTCGCGGCGGATCTGGCCGGTATCGAACTCTCTGCGCCGTCGCCCGAGACCGCGGCCGACCAGTGTGAGACCGAGCCCGAATCCGAAGCGACGCCCGCATCGGGCGCTGCGGGGACCGAAGCGAATTCGGCCGCCGGCGCAGCGGCCGACGCGGTCCCCAACGATTCGGACGTCGACGACGGTCGGGAGGCCGCACCCGACGACGTCTCGAGCGCGATCACCGAAGCCGAGTCCGACAACTGAACCCGCTCGACCGGACGCGGTCGACGGTCGGTCGCGCCGAGCCGCGCTCGAGCACCCCGAACGACCGATGGTGGCGACCCACTAACGGGACGGTAGGGACCGCCTGGACCGCCGATCTGCGGTTCGAGGCGCGGATTTCTGTCGAACCCGGTGACTACGTTGGCTGCGATACCCTTCCGATCCGACGAATGTACTCGTTACTAACCAGTACGTTTCCGTACTACTTTTCGAAACCGCGATTTCGAGCGTACTAGGCGCTGTGAGGGGGGATCGGGGGACCGCGGTCGATCTCGTTCCCCCTCGTTTCACGGTCGAACTGGTACGAGCTAATTACTAATCCCCCAGTCTCTCGAGCGCTCGACCATGGAGCGACGTAAGATCCTCCTCGGAAGTGGAGCCGCACTCGCAACCGTCCTCGCGGGCTGTTCCAGTTCCGAAACTGGCGACGAGGAGCCCGAAAACGACACCGAAGAATCGTTCGGCGACGACACCGGAAACGGCGGCGACGACGGTTCCGATTCCGGCACCGGCAACAGCAGCGACAGTGATAGTGACAGCGACAGCGGGTCCGGCGAACACGACAACGTGCCCGGCGTCGACAACGGCGGGATCGAGGTCAGCGACGATCTCGTGACGATCACGTCGATCGAGAAGAACGGCGACAAACTCGATATCGTCGCTCAGACTGACACCACCGACATCGCGGAGCTGAAGAAGGTGTTCAAGACGTTCGCCTCCGACCTCGAGAGCGCCATCGAGGACGTCGAGCGCTTCGTGGAAGCGGTCGCCACGATCGAGTGGATCCTCGAGCACGAGGGCAGCCGCGTGCTCGCGGTGTACGTCGACGTCGAGTGGGTCGTCGCGTACCTCGAGGGCGAACTCTCGGACGAGGAGTTCGCGGACAAGGTCGTCTCGACGAAGGAGTAAGGCGATTCGGCGACGCGTTCGGCGGCCCGCACGGATTTTTCTTCGATGCGTCGGTTGACGGTGAGCCGACGGCTCGCGTATCGGTAGACCGGCGGCTCGGCCTACATCGACCGCGGCGCCTCGACGCCCAAGATGTCGAGGGCGTTCGCGATCGTGTGCTTCGAGGCGGCCACGAGCGCGAGTCGCGCGTCCCTGACGGCGGGGTCGACGTCGTCGGCAAGCACCGGACACTCGCGGTAGAAGGCGTTGAACCGGTCCGCGAACTCGCGGGTGTAGGTCGCGATCCGGTGGGGCTCGAGGTCGTCCGCGGCCTCGTCGACGACCGCCGGGAAGCGCGCGATCGTCTCGAGGAGGTCCTGCTCGGCGTCGGTCTCGAGCAGGTCGGCCTCGAGCGACTCGAGGTCGAGGTCCTGCTCGGCGAGGTCAGCGTCCGGCTCCAGTCCCGCCTCCTCGAGGATGCCGCAGGTGCGGGCGTGGACGTACTGGACGTAGGGCGCGGACTGGGCCTCGAAGTCTAACGCGCGGTCCCACTCGAAGGTGATCGCCTTCGTCGGCTGTTTGGAGACGATGTCGTAGCGGACCGCGCCGATGCCGACCTGGTGGGCGATGCGCTCGATGTCGTCCTCGTCTAAGTCGTCGTCGCGGATGCGGTCGTCGAGTCGGTCCTCGACCTCCTGGCGGGCGCGGTCGATCGCCTCGTCGAGCAGGTCGTCCAGGTCGACGCCGGTGCCGCGCCGCGTCGACATCTTGCCTTCGGGGAGGTTGACGTAGGAGTAGAGCACCTGCTCGAGCTGGTCGGTGTCGTTGCCGAGCAACTCGAGGGTCGTGTTCAGCTGGCGGGCCTGGAGCTTGTGGTCCTCGCCCAGCACCGTCACCGCGCGGTCGTAGTTGTCGAACTTCCACTCGTGGTGGGCCAGATCGCGGGTCGCATAGAGGGAGGTGCCGTCCGACCGCAGGAAGACGAGGTTCTTGTCGATGCCGTGGTCCTCGAGATCCAGTTGCCAGGCGTCCTCCTCGTAGACGGCCTCGTCGAGTTCCTTCAGGCGGGCGACGAGGTCGTCGGTGTCGCCGTTGCGCATGAACCGCGTCTCCTTGACGAACTCGTCGAACTCCGCGGGCAGGCGCTCGAGGCAGGCCGTCATGCCCGAAAGGACCTGGTCGACGACCTCGCTGACCCGTTCGTAGGTCTCGTCGTCGCCGTCCTCGAGGCCCTGCATGATCGACTCGATCTCGGCCTCGGCGTCCGCGACCTCGTCTTCGGGGCCGTTCTCGAGGAACTCGTTGCCCTTGCGGTAGTAGCGCACGAGGTCGTACTCGATGCGGTCGCGCTCGGGTTCCGAGTCGAGGTCGTCCTCGTCGAAGGTCTCGTAGGCCCACGTGAAGACGGCCATCTGCCGGCCGGCGTCGTTGACGTAGTAGTGGCGGTCGACGTCGTAGCCGGCGTAATCGAGCAGGTTCGCGACGGCGTCGCCGATGATCGGGTTGCGCGCGCGGCCGACGTGGACCGGCCCGGTCGGGTTGGCGCTGGTGTGTTCGACGACGACCGACGTCTCGCGATCCGCGAGCGCGCCGTAGGACTCGTCGGTGGCCGTCTCGAGCGTCGCGGCGAGGTAGGCGTCGCTGGGGAGGAAGTTGAGGTACGGCCCCTGCGTCTGGACCGCGGCAACGTAGGTCAGGTCGTCGACGTCGATCTCGTCGGCGATCCGGGCGGCGACCTGGGGCGGCGCCTGGCCGGCCTCGCCGGCGAGTCGGAAGGCGACGCTCGAGGCGAGCACGCTCTCGACGTCTTCCGGCGGTTCTTCGAGCCCGAGATCGTCGGTGGGAAACTCGAGCGCCGAGAGCGCCCCCTCGAGGGCGTCCTCGACCTCGTCGCGTAGGGCAAGGAACATACCCGCCCGTATTCAGGGCTGCAGTAAAGGAATGTCGGGTTCGTATCGGCGGGACGGCGGGTCGAGCGATTCCGGGTGACCCGTCACCGATTCCGATCGCGCCGGTTCAGGTCAGTCGATCGACGGCTCCGGAAAGGGAAGTTCGCGCTTGCGGTCGGGTTCGGTTTCGGGGTCCGGCTCCGCTTCGCTTGCGCCGGCCGCGCTTCCCGCACCGCTGGCCCCGCTCGCTCCCGGCGCGTCGGTGCGTTCGGCCTCGATCTTCTCGATCAGGAGGTCGACCGCCATCTGGTTCGCCCCCTCCGGGATGATCACGTCCGCGTTCTTCTTCGTCGGCTCAACGAACTGCTCGTGCATCGGCTTGACCGTCTCGAGGTACTGGTTCATGACCCCCTCGAGGTCGCGGCCTCGGTCGACGACGTCGCGCTCGATGCGCCGCAGGATGCGGACGTCGGCGTCGGTCATGACGTACACGCGCAGGTCCAGCATCTCGAGGATCTCCTCGTCGTACAGCGAGAAGATCCCCTCGAGGACGATCACGTCCGTCGGCTCGACGGTGACGCGCTCGTCCTTGCGGTTGTGGATCTCGAAGTCGTACTGGGGCATCTCGACGGGCTGGCCCATCAGCAACTGATTCAGGTGCTCCCGGAGCAGTTCCCACTCGAAGGCGTCGGGGTGATCGTAGTTGACCTCCTTGCGATCCTCGAACTCGAGGTGCGAGAGGTCCTCGTAGTAGTTGTCCAGCGGAATGCGGGTCACGGCCTCGCCGACGGTGTCCGCGACGGTCCGTGCGACCGTCGTCTTCCCGGCTCCCGTCCCCCCGGCGATCCCGATGACGAACGACGGGATACTCATCGTCAGATGCTGGTCGGGAGCGCTCATTAATCCCCTGATATCGATCGCGCCCGTCGGCGACCTCGCCCTCGAGACCGAGCGCCCCCGAGACGCTCACTCGAACAGCATCGCGGCCGCCCGGAACCGCGCCTCGTGGACCGGCCGGAAGCGCTCGTCCGCCGCGTCGAAGGCCGACGGCGTCCAGAAGCGCGCGTCCGCCGCGTCGCTGCCGGCTCGGGGCTCGCCTGTCGTCTCGGCGCGGTCGACGACGTAGTAGGTCATCACGACGTGTTTGTCCGCCCGCGGCGGGAGCGCCGCCGCGTCGAACACCCGGAGCGCGTCGGGATCGACCGAGACGCCGGTCTCCTCCTCGAGTTCGCGGGCGGCGCCGACGTGGGGTTGTTCGCCGGTTTCGACGTGGCCGCCGGGGATCGTCCACTCGCCGACGCCGGGCGGGACGCCCCGTTCGACGCAGAGGACGGCGGGCTCGGCGCCCGTGCGGTCGACGACCGCGACGCCCGCGCAGGGAACCGGATTGTGCCAAATAATCTCGCCGCAGTCCGGACAGCGCTTGCGCTCGCGGCCGTCGAGCGCGATCGTCTCGAGGGGAGCGCCGCAGTAGGGACAGTACGCGGGTGGCCGACTAACCATCTAGCCGATTCTAGACGGGCGACGTTTCAAAAGGTGGGGTTCTCGGCGGTCGCTGCCGGCTGCAGCCGGTTTCGGCCGACTGCGGCGCCCGATCGCAGTTCCGGCGCGTGTGCCAGTCACAGCGTCTTCAACCCGCTCCCGGTCAGCGGCACGACGACCTCGTCGTCGCTCTCTAAGACGCCCGCCTCCCGGTACCGCTCGAGGGCCGCCGGGGCGGCCGCGCTCGTCGGTTCGACGTAGAAGCCGTTGCGGTGGAGGCGATCCAGCGTCGCCTCGATCGGATCCGCGCCGAGCGCGATGGCGTCGCCGTCGGTCTCGCGGATCGCCTCGAGGAGCTCATCTTTGCGGGCGGGTTCGGCGATCTGGATCCCGTCGGCGATCGCGCTGCCCGGTTCCGGGTCGCCGCCGGCGGCCGCGTCGTCGCCGTCCGTCTCGAGGCCCAGCCCGTCCTCGGCGAGCGCGTCGACGATCGGCGTGTAGCCGGTCGCCTGCGCGCCGAGGAGCCGGGGCATCTCGTCCGTGATGCCGGCGTCTCGAAGCAGCGAAAAGCCCCGATAGGCGCCGAGAAAGAGCGTGCCGTGGCCAATCGGGAGGACGACGGCGTCGGGGACGGTCCACCCCCGCTGGGCGGCGATCTCGAACGCGATGGTCATCGTGCCCGCGTAGAAGGCGGGGTTCCAGGCGTGGCTGGCGTACCAGCCCCGGCCGGACTGGCGGGGCGCGCCGGCGACGGCCGCGGCGTCGCCCTCGACGGCCTCGATGCAGGCGTCGGTCACGTCCTGACGCGTTCCCTCGATCCGCACCGGCCGGGCGTCGGCCCGCTGGATCGTCATCAGCTTCGACTGCTTGACGTCGGCGGGGACGTAGATGTCCGCCTCGAGGCCCGCGCGGGCGGCGTAGGTCGCGATGGCGGCGCCGGCGTTGCCCGAGGAGTCCTCGATGACCTTCTCGACGCCGAGTTCCATTGCTCGAGAGAGCGTCGTCGTCGCACCTCGATCCTTGAAGGAACCGGTGGGGAAGACGTACTCGAGTTTGAACTGGGCGTCCCACTCGGATTCGGGGGCCTCGACCAGCGGCGTAAAGCCCTCGTGGAAGGTGACGTGACGTTCGATCGGGAGGAACTCGAAGAAGGTCCACAGGCCGCGGCTGGTGTCGAGTTGCGAGAGCGGGAGCGGATCGCCCTGCGGCAAGGGCTGGTCGGCGAACTCGAGGGCGTGGCCGCAGGCGCAGCGCCAGGGTTCGTCGGGACCGGCCTCGTACGTGCGCCCGCAGTCGGGACAGACCAGGTCGGCGGGCATGTCAGTAGGAGTCGATGTCGGTCCCGACCGAGCAGACGTACTCGCCCGAGGCCACCTGCGGCAGTCGGCGGGTGCGCCAGAGGATCCCGTCGCTGTCGGCCGTCACCGTCGCCTTCGTCTCGCCGAAGGCCGTCGTCACCTCGAACAGTGTCTCGCCGCGGGCGACCCGATCGCCCAGGTCCTTCTGGAAATCGACGAGGCCGCCGTTCGGAGCGCCGTACTGCTCGAAGCCGTTGGCGCGGGTCTGGCGCTCGAGTTCGTGGCTCTCCGGGAGGAAATCGTAGTACCGGAGCACGTTGAAGACGCCCTCGACGCCCTTCCGAATGCTGGTCTCGTCCCAGCCGACGGTGCCGCCGAGTTCGGGGTCGACGGTCGGAATCCCCTCGTCGGGCGCCGCGCGGGCGAGCTGGCCGTCCGGTCCCTTCTGGTCGAGGACGTAGCCGCAGCCGAAGGCTTTCGCGAGTTCCAGACAGTCCTCGTAGAGGCGGTGGCGCTTGCCACAGCGGACGCGCACCTCGTCGATCATTCGGCTGGTCGAGCCCTGGTGGAGGTCCAGAATGATGTCCGCGCGGGTCGCGGCGTCGAAGGTCGCGGCGGCGATCCGCTCGCTCGAGGTGCCGTTCTCGTTGCCCGGATACGCGCGGTTCATCTTCGTATCGTCGATCGGGTTCCGGTGTTGGGCGACCTGGAACGCGTGGTAGTTGACGATCCCGACGATCAGGATCGTCCCCGAGATTTCGGCGGGATCGAGTCGCGGGACGACGCGCTGGATGACACCGATCCCGTTGAGTTCGTCGCCGTCGCTGACCGCCTGCATGTAGAGCGTCTTGCCCGGCGAGGCGCCGTTGACCACGGCGACGGGGAGACCGAAGGAACCGCCGTCTCGGGTCTCGCCGACCTCGAGACGGCCCGTATCGATCTCGCCGGGGGCCGCGCTCGCCGTTCCGAGCGTCGTCGTCATGTCATCCACGACGGACCGGTCGGCCTTTATTGGTTCGGTGTTTCCCGGGCGGAGGGCCGCCGTCGGCCCCCGATTGTGCGGGTGCGGCGTCCGGTGACGTCAGCGCGGTCGACTTACAGGAAAAGCCGATAGTAGTACGGACTCACGAATCCCTCGATCACCGCCGCGACGGCCAGCAGGATGCCGACGCCGACGAGCACCCAGAACGCGCGCTCGAGCCGATCCGCGAACGTCGCTCGCCTCATCCGGCCCCGCAGGGTTCGCCAGCCGTCGACCCCCACCGAAACCCCGAGCGCGCCGGCGACGAAAATCGCCGGAATCTCGATGATGCCGTGGGGGACGACGAACGCGAGCAACTCGAGGGGCGCGACCTCGAGGCGCGCGGTGATGCCGAGCGCGAGCCCGTTGAACAGCACGGCGACGATCGCCGGGAGGACGAACGCGACCCCGCCGTAAACCGTCGTGATCGCGACCAGCCAGTTGTTCCCGAAGAACTCGAGGGCGGCCGCCGGCGGGACGTGTCCCTCGAGGCGGGCGGCGATCGAGGTCTCGACCGCGCCGACGTACGGCTCGGCGACGACCCAGCCGGCCGCGAACGACCCGATCCCGAGGACCGCGACGAGCGCGTGGGTGCCGGGCGTCGATCTGACGAACGCGACCAACTCGGCCCAGCCGCGGCGCAGCCCGTCGACGAACTGCGTCCGCAGCGAGCGATCCGGACTCGTCGGCGGCCGCAGCCGGCCGCGGTAGGTGCCGTACAGCGACGTCTTCAGCAGGTCGAGCGCCGGCAGCAGGAGAAAGATCCCGAGCA
Organism: Halopiger thermotolerans; assembly: GCF_054654555.1. Taxonomy (NCBI): domain Archaea; kingdom Methanobacteriati; phylum Methanobacteriota; class Halobacteria; order Halobacteriales; family Natrialbaceae; genus Halopiger; species Halopiger thermotolerans. The sequence goes on from NZ_BAAIEU010000002.1 coordinate 570,141, forward strand.
GGGACGGGAACACGACGATCTCGACGAGCGCGAGGGCGCCCGACAGCGCCGACAGACCGACCAGCGCCCCGATAGAAAGCGCGTAGTAGAAGAGCGCGCCGCCGGGGTGCGTTCGAACGAAGCCGAGCGTCCGCCGGAGCGAGGCGAGGACGCCGACGTCGTCGACGACGACCGCGACCGGCGCGAACGCGAAGAGCGCGCGGACGACCGCGAGCGCCACGATCAGCAGGAGTGCGATCAGCAGGCCGGCGAGGATCCCGGACGCCCCGGCCCCCGCCGTAGCGAAGACGCCAGCGGCGATCGCGATTGCGACGCCGCCGCCGACCAGGAGGACGCCCCAGAGCAGCAACTCGAGCAGGTAGAGCCTGAGAAACCGCAGCCAGTGGCGGCGCGCGCCCGCGAAGCCGGCGTCGACGCCGCGCTCGTCGCGCAGGCGGGCGTAGCTGGCCGACAGCTGGCCGGCGGTGACGTACGGCGCCGCTACGGCCGCGACGAGAAGCACCAGGAGGATCGCGACGAGGACGAGCGCGATCATCGTCGGCGTCACGACCTGTTCGAAAACCGGGGTGAGTCCCTCGGCCCACCGTTCGAACGCGTCGGGATTCGCCTGCGGATCCGGCGGCGCCTCGAGATCGGCCAGTTCCGTCCGCGCGGCGGCGAGTCGGCCAGTCGTCCGGAGGTGGAGGTAGCCGGCGACGGCGGCGAAAAACGGGACGACGCGGACGATCGCGGGCACGGCGGCCCCGAGCAGATACAGCGGCAGGAGATCGCCGGGCCGGCGCCGGAGCACGGCGACGACGGCGGCGAGGTGGTCGGACAGAGCCATACGCCCGCTTCGACACCGTGTCAGTTAAACGAAGCTATCGGGACGCAAACGCGTCGGCGGTCGGTTCCCGCTCGCTCGAACGGGTAGCCCGAACCCCGCGGCACCTGCGCGGCGACGCTTCGGGCGCTCGAGCGCGTCCGCGAGTCGCACCGAACTCGAGCGGGGCCGAACGACCGCTCGGCGTGGGTACTCGGCGACTGACTGCTGCGCAGAACTGACGGGGACGCCCGTCGCGCGAAAGGCCGGGAATCGCCCCGGCCCGTCGGCGTTCCCTGATTGATGGTGGCGTAATCCGTTGTGACAGGAGCGTAACTACTCCTGCGGGTCAACCGACGACGGTGTCCCGTATAACGTCTTTTCACGGCCGAGTGAGTGTCCCGAACGCGGACACGCTCGAGCCGGGTGGGGAGGCCGCCGTTCAGAACGGGTACTCCCGCTCCTCGTGTTGGACCGAGATCCACTTCTTCTCGGTGACTTCGTCCATGATATCGGTGCTGTTGTAGCTGCCGACGCCGGAGGCCTTCGTCCCGCTGAAGGTGACGTGGGCCTCGTCGTTGATCGGCTGGTCGTTGACGTGGACGTTGCCGGTGTCCATGCGCTCGGCGATCTGCATTCCCGTGCCGATATCGCCCGCGTGAACCGACCCCGAGAGACCGTACTGGGTCGCGTCATGCATCTCGATCGCCTCGTCGATATCGGAGAACGGGATGACTGGCGCGATCGGACCGAAGTGCTCGTTGCACGCGGCGGCCATGTCGTTGGTCGCGTCCGAGATGACCGTCGGCGCCACCAGCAGCGAGTCGTCCACGCCGTCCATCGGCACCGTCTCGCCGCCCGTCTCGAGCGTCGCGCCCTGATCGATCGTCTCCTCGACGTACTCGAGCATCTCGTCGCGCTGGGACTCGTCGATGATGGGGGCGACGACGGTGTCCTCGTCGTGGGCGCTGCCGACCGGCAGCGACTCGGCGCGTTCGGTCAGCCGCTCGACGTACTCGTCGTAGACGTCCTCGTGGACGAGGTGGCGGTTGATCGAGATGCAGACCTGGCCCTGGTGGACGAACGAGCCGAAGACCGCCGAGTCGACCGCCTGCTCCACGTCGGCGTCGGCGGTGACGATGTGGGCGTTGTTGCCGCCCAGTTCCAGCGCCAGTTCCGCGAGGTTCTCACCCGCCGTCGCCGCGACGCCGCGGCCGACCGGCGTCGACCCGGTGAAGGCCACGAGGTCGCTCTCGGGGTGGCCGACGACGGCGTCGCCGACGTCGGAGCCGTGGCCGGTGACGACGTTGAGCACGCCGTCGGGCAGCCCGGCCTCCTCGTACAGCCTCGCCATCAGCAATCCGCCGGTGATCGGCGTGTTCGACGCTGGTTTGAGGACGACGGTGTTACCGGTCGCGATCGCCGGCGCGATGGCCCGCCCCGAGAGGTTCAGCGGGAAGTTCCACGGCGAGACGACGGTGACGACCCCCTGCGGTTCGCGCCGCACGAAGTTTTCCTTGCCCGGTACGTTCGAGGCGATCTGCTCGCCCTTCATCCGGCGTGGGAATGTCGCCGCCTCGGCGGCCTGGTCCGAGGCGATGCTAACGGACGTCTCGCCCATGATCGGGGCGCCGCCCGCCTCGTGAGCCAGTAGTTCCACGATCTCGTCTTCGTACTCCCCCAGCAACTGCGCGAACTCCTGGGCGACCTGCTCGCGCTCGACGGGCGGGGCGTCTTGCCACTCCTTCTGAGCGTCGGCGGCGGCCTCGTAGGCGGCCTCGACGTCCCCCTCGGTCGCCGCCGGGACGCGCGCGATCTCCTCGCGCGTCGAGGGATCTTCGACGGCGATCTCCTCGTCGCCTTCGGACGCGGTCCACTCGCCGTCGACGTAGAGACTGTTCCAGTCGGCCTCGATCGAGAGCTCCGGTGGCATCGCCCGCGATACGCGACTCCCGCGGAAAAGAAACCGGCCGGCCTCTGCGGAACGTCGGCTGCGAGCGAACGAACGAGTCGCTCGCCGATTCGGCCGGTCTCGAGCGGTCAGCGCGAGTACGTCTCGAGGCGCTCGATTCGACCGTCCGCGATGGCGAAGAAGTCGGCGAACTCGAACAGGACGCGATCGTCGTCGCCAGTCTCCTCGATCTCGATCACTCGGCCGCGGGCGGCGACGGTCCCCTCACCTGCAACGACGTCGACGACCTCGTGGGTCGTGTTCGGATTCGGTCGCCCCTCGCGCATGAACTGGACGAACGACGCGCGGTCGTCGAACGTTCGGTCGGGGCGTCGCTGGACGAAGTCGGGTGCGAGCACCGCCTCGAGGGCCTCGTAATCGTGCTCGTCGAGGGCGTCGTAGTAGCGGCGGACGAGGGCGCTCGCGTCCGCGCCTGCACCCGCGTTCGCGCTCGAGTCGCGGTCCGCGTCCGAATCCGAATCCATACCCGACGTTTCGTCGCGACCGCCAAAAGTGTGTGACGTGCTCGATCCGTTACTGTAACTGCGTTCAGAAAACGCTTACACGACTGTGCGTCATCCGTTATCGCATGGCAACCGCAGACGACGCCGACGCGGACGACTTCCGCGAGGTCGTCGCGCTCGAGGACCTCGAGGAATCGGGGCGTGAACTGGTGAGCCTGGCGGGGACGCCGATCGCCGTCTTCCACCACGAAGGCGAGGTGCGCGCGGTGAACAACCGCTGTCCGCACATGGGGTTCCCGCTGGTCGAGGGCACCGTCGACGACGGCGTCCTCACCTGCCACTGGCACCACGCGCGGTTCGAACTCTCCTGCGGCGACACGTTCGATCCGTGGGCCGACGACGTCCCCACCTATCCGGTCGAGGTCCGGGACGGCACCGTCTATGTGAACCCGACCCCGCCACGCGATCTGCCGCCCGACGAACACTGGGCCCAGCGCCTGGAGACCGGCCTCGAGGAGAACCTGCGGCTCGTGGTCGCCAAGTCCACGATCGGGCTGCTCGACGCAGACGTCGACTACCGCGAGCCGGTGGCCCGGACCCTCGCGTTCGGGACGCAGTACCGCGACTCGGGCTGGGGCTCCGGGCTGACCATCCTCGGTTGCCTGGCCAACGTGATCGACGACCTCGAGCCCGAAGATCGAAAACGGGCGCTCTACACGGGCGTGCGCCACGTCGCCGACGACTGCGCCGGCGAACCGCCGAACTTCGACCAGCCGTCGTTTTCGACCCGGGACGTCGACTTCGATCGGCTGAAGTCGTGGTTCCGGGACTGCGTCGAGGTGCGCGACGCCGACGGCGCCGAGCGCTGTCTGCGCACCGCCGTGGCCGCCGATCGGTCGGACGCCGAACTCGCCGAACTGCTCGTCGCCGCCGCGACGGATCACCCCTACCTCTCGAGCGGCCACGTCCTCGATTTCGCCAACAAGGCGTTTGAGACGCTCGAGCACGCGCAGGGGCGTGGCGACAGCGAGCGGGACCTGCGGGCCGACGCCCTCGCGAGCCTCGTCGATCCGCTCGTGACCGCCTCGCGAAGCGACGAGCAGTCGTCCTGGCGGCGGCCGATCGATCTCGTCGCGCTGCTCGAGGACGTCTACGGGGGCGACGTCTCGGAGACGGGCGGCCTCGAGGCGCTGGCGAGCGCCGGTGCTGGCGACGGGACGGCCGCTGACGTGGACGCGGACTCGTCGTGGTCGCCGCCCGACGGTTTTCAGGGGACGCTGCTCGGCGACGACCCCGAGGCGATCGTGGACGCGCTGGCCGACGCCGTCCGGGCGGGCGCGACGACCGAAGACCTCGCTCGCGAGGTGGCTTACGCGGCAGCGACGCGGGTCGCCCAGTTCGGCACCGCCAACGAGTTCAGCGACTGGAACACCGTCCATCACACCTTCACCTACGCCAACGCCGTCCGCGGGTTCGCGCGCCGAACCGACGCGCTCGAGACCTACCGCGGGGTCTTCGACGCCGCCGTCAACGTCTACCTCGACCGGTTCCTCAACACGCCGCCGGCGCCGATTCCTGACCCCGGCGAGAACGAGACCGGCCGCGACCCCGACGCCGCGCTCGAGGACCTGCTCGAGACGTTCGACACCGAAGGTGAGGTGAACGAGGCCGGCCGACTCGTCGGGGAGTTCTTCGACTGCGGTGGTGACCCCGACGACTTGAAGCGGGCACTCGGTCGCGGGCTCCTGCGCGAGGACGCCGGCTTCCACACGCTACAGAGCCTCGAGGCGGCGTTCCGGCAGTTCGATCTCGCGTCCGAGCGGGCGGCTGCTCGGGACGGTTCCGACGAGGAAACGGAGGCGGTAGCGACCGAGACAGCCCTCGATCGTCGCCGCCGCGTGCCGCTGATCGCGACCGCCCGTTACATGGCGGCCCACTTCCCGACGCGCCGGGAGGCCGAGCAGACGTTTACGATCGCCGCGCGGCTCAATCGCGGCGAGGCGATCCACGACGACTGATCGAGGGGGCGGCCGCGAGCGCCGGCAGCCGGTCCGTCGCGCTTTTCTCCCCGCTGCGCGTACGGTCGCGCGTGGAACTGGAGTGTCACGTCTACTACGAGGGCGACGACGACCCCGCGAAATGCACCGCCCGCCGCCTCGAGAAGTTCGACGAGGCGACCCTCTACCGCTCGATGGGGCAGGTGCCCTACGGCGTCGTCCTCAATCCCCACGCCGACCGGGCGCTCTCGCCGGCCGACGCCGAGGAGGGACTCGGCACGCTGGTCGCGCTCGACTGCTCGTGGGAGTCCGCCGAGGCGGCCTCCTTCCGGATGAACGGCGTCCACCGCGCGCTGCCCTTCCTCGTGGCCGCGAATCCGGTCAACTACGGCCGGCCGTTTCGGCTGACCACCGTCGAGGCGCTGGCCGCCGCCTGCTGCATCCTCGGCGACCGGGACCGCGCCGAGGCCCTGCTCGAGCCGTTTCGCTGGGGCGAGACCTTCCTGACGCTCAACGAGGAGCCGCTGCGGCGGTACGCCGACTGCGCCGACTCGAGCGAGATCGTCGCCGTACAGGACGACTATCTGGCCGACGAAGACGAGGGTGAGGACGAGAACGAAGCCGGGACCTAACCGGGAACGCGCCAACCACAGCGGTTAAATGCACCACGGCCGAACGCAGCGACATGCCAAGTTTCGACGCTGCCGAGGAACGAACGCTCGAGAAGATGATCTGCATGCGCTGTAACGCGCGCAACCCCAAGCGCGCCGACAGCTGCCGGAAGTGCGGCTACGAGAAGCTTCGCCCCAAGGCGAAGGAGCCCCGCGCGGCATAATCGGGCGTCTCGGTTCGTCTTCTTTCCGTTTCGCTCCCGCTCGAGTCGCAACGCCGTCCCGCGCCGCGGCCGGAACAGTGTCGTCGGACGGCGCTACTGGTCGTCCGGATACTTCGGCTCCCGCTTCTCGGCCCGCTCGAGCGCCGTCTCCACGACGTCCCGAACGTCGCCGTGGAAGACGCCGCCGTGGCCCGCGTACATGTGCTCGACGGAGTCGGGCAGGCGCTCGAGTAAGTCCTCGATGCTCTGGATGAGCCGCTCGCGGGACTGGCCGGCCATGTCCGTGCGGCCGAAGCTGCCGTAGTCGAAGGCGCCGTCGTCGTGGACGACCACGTCGCCCGAGAACAGCGACGACTCGGAGACCAAGGAGACGTGATCGTCGGCGTGGCCGGGCGTGTAGACCACGTCGAACGCCTCGTCGCCAATCCGGATCGTGTCGCCGTCCTCGAGCGCGCGGTCGCGCAGCGGGTGGTCGTCGTAGGCGTACACGTCGGGATCGAAGGCGTCGACGACGGCCTCGAGTTGCTCGACGTGGTCGCCGTGCTGGTGGGTCAGCACGACGGCGTCGAGGTCGTCGGTGTACTCGCGGATCTCGTCGACGACGCCGTCCCAGGCGCCGGCGTCGACCAGCGTCGTCTCCTCGCCGAGCGCCAGAAAGGCGTTACACGTGAACGTCTCCGCGGGTTCGGTGACGTGGTGAACCTCCATACGCGTCACGTCGTCGGGAATCGACAAAATCCTGGCGTCGGCGCTCGGCACTCGCCGCCGTTCGCCAGTTGGGCTCTCGATTCTCGATCGGACCGTCGGATCGTTTCACTTTCCGCGATATTGAAACGAGTAACCATGGATTTTTTCACTTCCAACCGTTTAGAACGACGTGTATGGGATTCGGGAGCTACGACGAATCCGAGCAACAGGAAGTCGACGCCGATTTTGACGACGACGATGCGGTGCAGTCTTCGTCGACCGATCACGAGGGAACGATCGAGTTCGAAAACGGGGCCTCGAGCGACGAACTCCTCGATCGACTGCAGGAGATCAAAGACGAGGAGTAACGAGTGATGAAGCCCGGGGTGCGGGCGCTGGGCATCGCCGAGTCCTACGGCGGTGATCGCGACGAGCAACGCGACGGACAACGGGACCGCCCTCGGAGCACCCTCGCGGCCGCGGTCGTGCGCGCCGATCGCGTCGTCGACGGCCTCGCCTACGAGGCCTGCACCGTCGGCGGCACGGACGCGACCGCGGCCGTCCGCTCGCTGCTCGAGGCGGTCGGTCGACCGGACGTGCGCTACGTGCTGCTCGGCGCCGTCGCCCCCGCCTGGTACAATATTCTCGACCTCTCGCGGATTCACGAGGCTGCCGACCGGCCCGTGATCGCCGTCACCTTCGAGGAAAGCGGCGGTCTCGAGGCCGGGATTCGAGACGCCTTTTCGGGTGCCGAACGCGACGAGCGACTCGAGGCGTATCGCTCCCTGCCCGACCGACGACCGCTGTCGGTCAACGACGACACGGTCTACGTCAGGCACGTCGGCTGCGAGGCCAGCGAGGCCGCGGCGGTCGTCCGGGCGTTCACGCCGGAGGGCGGCCGTCCAGAGCCGATCCGCGTGGCCCGGGTCGCCGCTCGCGCAGGCAATGCGTACGTCGGGTCGGGCGATGAGGGCGATGAGGGCGGTGGAGGTGGCGGGAGCAGCGGGAGCGGCGGGAGCGGCGAGTGACGGTCGCCGCTCTCGAACACCCGCCTCGAGCGGTCGTCGTCTGCAAACGCGAACGGCGAAAGGCGAAAGACGTAGTAGCCGCCCGCCTGAGCGACACCACATGAGCGAGCTGAACGCGGAGGATCTCTGCGTCACCGAGTGTACGCACTGTCCGGCGCTGGTCGAGTCCCGAAGCCGGATCGTCAACGGGATCGGCCCCGAGGACGCCGACGTCCTGTTCGTCGGCGAGGGCCCCGGCGCGCAGGAGGACGCGGAGGGCGAACCCTTCGTCGGCCGCAGCGGCAGCGTCCTCGACGAGCAGCTCCGGACGGTCGGCCTCGACCGCGAGACCGTCCGGATCACCAATTGCGTGCGTTGTCGGCCGCCCGAGAACCGCGACCCCACCGACGAGGAACTCGAGCACTGCCGCGGCTACCTCGAGACCGAAATCGACCTCGTCGATCCGGACGTGATCGTCACGCTCGGAAAGGTCCCCAGCGAGCACCTGCTCGAGCGTTCGGTCGCCGTCACGAAGGAAGCCGGATCGCTCGAGGAAGTTCGCATTGCTGGCACGCCCCGCAGGCTGTTGATCTGCGTCCATCCCGCGGCGACGCTGTACGACCGCAGTCAGGAGGAGACGTTCGAGTCGGCGCTCGAGCGCGCGGCGGACCTGGCGGACGTCGACGGCAGCGAGAGCGGCCAGACGCGGCTCGACGGCTTCTAAGTCTTCGCCTGCTCCCGCGAGCGGTTATCACACATCACACTTCGTCCCGGTCCGTGAACGTGTAGCGTCGCGCGATCGTCCCGTCCTCGAACTCGTGGAAGTCGGCGAAGTCGAACTCGACGTTCTCGTCGCCTTGAATGCCGGAAAAGCTCCCGCGGACGGCGACGGTGTCCCCCTCGACGACGACGTCGCGAACCTCGTGGGACCCCTCCTCGAGCGGCCGGCCGTCGAGATAGAACTCGCGGAGTTCCTCGCGGCCCGTGATCGCGCCCTGCCCGGGGCGCTCGTATCGGATGTCGTCGGCGAAAAGGTCGACGAGGGCGTCGTACCGCCCGGCGTCGACGTACTCGTAGTAGTCACGGACGACGGTTTCCGGGTCGGTGCTGGTATCGGTTCCGGTGTCGGTATCAGTGCTAGTGTCGGTATCGGAACCGACGTCGGAGTCGGCATCGCCATCGCTGTCGACCATACCGGACCTACGCCCGCGGCAACCTAAGGAGCAGGAAAGACGCCCGGAGTACGTCCGCTCTCGATTGCGCGAATGGCAATACACTTCACCGTTCCGCCCCCAGTTCGAGTATGAGCAGCGTTTCGGCTTCGACCGACCAATCCCTCGCGTCCGTCGTCGTCGTCGACTACGGACTGGGGAACCTTCGCAGCGTCACCCGCGGCTTAGAGCGCGCGGGCGCCGACGTCACGATCACCGACGACCCCGACGCCTTCGCCGAGGCCGACGGCGTCGTCCTCCCCGGCGTCGGCGCGTTCCGCGAGGGCGTCGAGAACGCCGCACCGATCCGCGAGGATCTCCTCGAGGTCGCCCGGCGCGACCAGCCGCTCTTTGGCATCTGCCTCGGCATGCAGATGCTGCTGACCTCGAGCGAGGAGGGGGCGACCGACGGCGAATCCGCCGTCGAGGGGCTGGATCTGATCCCCGGGACGAACGTCCGGTTTTCGGACGGCCAGAAGGTCCCCCACATGGGCTGGAACGAACTGGACGTCCAGCGGGATCACCCGCTCGTCGAGGGCATAGACGGCCAGTACGCCTACTTCGTCCACTCCTACTACGCGGTCCCCGACGACGAGTTCGCGACGGTCGCCAGCACCGATTACGAGCGGGAGTTCCCCTCGATCGTCGCCAACGACGCGGGGAACGTCTTCGGCACGCAGTTCCACCCCGAGAAGAGCGGCGAGACGGGGCTGCAGATTCTGCGGAACTTCGTCGAGATCTGCGCGGACGCGTAGGGTTCGATTTCCTCTCGGACAGTTTCGATACGGTTTGTAACTGCGATCGCTCAGTAGCCGGCGCGGAGACACACCCCTCGTTGCCGCTGTATGGGCGCTCGAGAGGTTCCGAAAGCCGGAAATTCCTACAGTATTCATGATGGTAATCCATCGCGGGTTCCGATAGCGCTACAACGGGATCGAGCAACGAACTTGATTCCGGCATTCATAAATAGCTTACTTTCGTGATAGTCCACTAAGTGAAGTGACCGTCACGACGGTCACTCGGAAGTGACCGTCCGCGTCCGCTCGAGTCGGCTCGAGGCGCTGTTTTGACTCGATTTTCGGCTCGTCGCGGCTGCCAGCATCGTCTCGGACGCGACCGACCCCCGTTTCGAGTCGACGGCCCGGTCGAACGCTTACAGCGGCAACGCGGGGTGTGTGTCTCCGTATACAGCGGCACCGAGGGGTGGAAAACGACCCGCTCATTTCCTATAGAAACCCTTTTCAATCAATACAGCGGAAATACGGTGTCCGTCCCGCTCCTGCCGATTCGCCCGCAGAACGGGACACCGTCGTCGATCGGTACCGATACAGCGGCACTCCGGGGTGGCCGCGCGCTATACAGCGGCACTCCGGGGTCCCGCTGCGGAGCTGCGCCGTAACTCGCGGGCCGCTCCGAACGGCCGCCGATCCGACTCGCCTATACAGCGGAAATCCGGGGTCCGTTTCGACCTATACAGCGGCACCGAGGGGTGTAGATACAGCGGTTTGGTTCTTGACTCCTTGAAATCTCGAGTATACAGCGGCACTCCGGTTCCGAACGTTTAAGAGGCCAACGCCGAATGTCTCGAGCGATTGAATGTCGGGCTCGACGGATTACTTCGGGAGCGAAAACGAGATCTTCCGCAACAAGGAGCTGCTGCAGGTTTCCCACCTCCCGGACGGCGATCGGATCATCGGTCGCGAGGACGAACTGACGAACCTCGCGAACGCGATCAAACCGGCGACGCGGGGGAACACGCCGAACAACGTCCTCGTTTACGGGAAGACGGGGACCGGCAAGTCCCTGTGCTCGAAGTTCATCACGAATCAGGCGATCGAGCGCGCCAAGGGCAACGACGTCTCGATCGGCGTCGCGTACGTCGACTGCCTTCAGGAATCGACCGAGACTCAGGCCGTCCAGTCGGCCGGCCATCAGCTCAACGATCAGGCGGAGACGGACATTTCGATCCCCCACTCGGGGCTGAGCACCGCCGAGTACTACCGGCGCCTCTGGCGGATCATCGACGCCCGCTACGACGTCGCGCTGATCATCTTAGACGAGGTGGACAAGATCGAGGACGACGACATCCTCATGCAGCTCTCCCGGGCCGTCGAGTCCGGCAAGCTCACCGAGAGTACCGTCGGGGTCATCGGCATCTCGAACAAGGTCCGGTACAAGGACTCGTTGGACGAGCGCATCAAGTCCAGTCTCTGCGAGCGCGAGTACGTCTTCTCGCCCTACGATGCGACTCAGATCCGCGAGATCCTCCGCTCGCGCTCGGACGCGTTCCACGAGGGCGTCCTCGAGGACGGGGTCGTCCCCCGAGTCGCCGCGCTTGCGGCCCGGGAACACGGCGACGCGCGGAAGGCGATCGACATTCTGCGGTTCGCGGGCGAGATCGCCGAGGAGAACGACCTCGAGCGGGTCACCGAATCCTGCGTCGATCAGGCCCACGAGCGCGAGGAGACCAGCCGGCTGGCCGAACTCATCTCCAAGAGCCCGAGCCACGCGAAGCTGGTGCTCGAGGCGATGGCCCTGCTCACCCAGCGGAAGGAGGGCGACGACGCGCCCGTGACGACCAACGAGGTGTACGACCTCTACAAGCGATTGTGCGACCGCGATCAGTCGGACCACCTCAAACTGCGCCGCGTCCGGGACATCCTCTCGGAACTCGAGTTCCTCTCGATCATCGAGCAGGAGCGCAAGTGGGCCGGCAAGGGGAAGGGCAACTACATGGAGAATCGGCTGATCGACGACCCCGAGGTTATCATCGCGGCCTGCAACGAGTCCGATTGAGCGACTGCGGCTACGGGCTCCGCCTCCGGCCGCACTGAATAATACGCCGCACTATGATTCTCCGACATCAGTACTATCGGCCGTCGGCATCGTGAGGCTCGGCGGTGGCGTCGGGTTCGCCGCGTTCGGAGTTCTCCGGGTTCGGATTGAACCGGAGACGGCAGCGGCGGCGGAAACGGTATGAATACTACCGGTCAGTCGACAGCGGTCACAACAGTTCGCGCACGTCCGAGTACCACATGTCGTGGTAGTCGACGTGGCCGATCCGACGGGCGATCGCAACCGCCAGCGCGTGCCAGCAGAGATCGGTCGGATCGTCGGAATCGAGGTTGTACTCGCTGTCCTTGCAGGTACAGCCCCCGTCCTCGACGATGTACTCGTCGTCGTAGCCGACGACGATCGTGAAGTCACGGTAGGACTTCACGCGGTTCTCGCCGACGGCCTCGATGGCGCGGACCCCGCGGTCGCCGTGGAGGCGGGAGATTCGCTCGACGATCTCGGGCGTCAGCTCGCCCGCCTCCTCGAGGTCGGCCTGCCATCGCTCGACGGGGGTGGCCTCGGACACGTGCCCGACTGGGTACCGAACCGTAAAAATCGGTTTGGTTATCGGTTGTGCGGACGGACGCCGATCGACGAGCTGAACGCGGTCTCGAGCGACTCGATCTCGGCCCTGCCGGAACCGGTTCAAATCGGCCTTCGACTCGATCCGACGTGTCTGCCGGGGCGATACTCGGTCGAGATGACGGTTAGCGGAACGCGAAAATAGGCGCTCCGCGGAGTATACCTATGGGGAATCGGTACCGAAACCGAACAGCTGTCGGCGGGCGGGGGACGATCGCGATCGTCGGCGCGCTGTACGTCGCGCTCGCGGTCGGCTGGGCGATCGAACGACTGACCGCCGGAAATCCGGCTTCGAACGTCGCGCTCGTGGCCGCGTTCATCGGCGTCCCCGGTCTGGTGCTGCTGTACGGGGCCTATCGATTACCGAAGACCGACGTTCAAGCCGCGTACTACCCGACGATCGCGGGCTGGTGTCTCGGCGGGATCGGGCTGTTGCTGGCCATGCTCGCCGTCTACCACCTCGAGCCCGCCGACAGCGTGACCGATCCGGTCCGGGCCGCGCTCGTGCTCACGGCCTTCGGCGCCGTCGCGGGCTTCGCCGTCGGCAGGAACGACGCCCTGGCGAAGACCCGGGCGCGCGAGATCGACTGTCGGAACCGCGACCTCGAGCGAATGACGGAGCGCCTCGACGACACGGTCGCCCGGCTCGAAGACGCCAATCGGGAGCTCGAGGCGTCGAACGAGCGCTTAGAGCAGTTCGCCTACGCCGCTTCCCACGACCTGCAGGAACCGCTGCGGATGGTCTCGAGTTATCTGACGCTGGTCGACGACCGCTACGCCGACGACCTCGACGACGATGCGCGGGAGTTCATCGCGTACGCGGTCGACGGCGCCGAGCGGATGCGCGAGATGATCGACGGTCTCCTCGAGTACTCGCGGATCGAGACGCAGGGTGATCCCTTCGAACCAGTCGACCTGAACGAGGTGCTTGCGGCTGTCCGACAGGACCTCGAGGTGCGGATCGCCGAGAGCGACGCCGTCCTCGAGGTCGACCCGCTCCCGACCGTCGAGGGCGACCGGAACCAGCTGCGCCAGCTGTTCCAGAATCTGGTGGCGAACGCTCTCGAGTACAGCGGCGACGAGCCGCCGCGGGTTCACGTCGGCGCTGAATCGGGCGGGTCGGACGGGGACGGCGCCGACTGGACGATCTCGGTCGCGGACGAGGGGATTGGCATTGATCCGGCCGATGCGGACCGCATCTTCGGTAC
>NZ_BAAIEU010000003.1:0-539329 GCF_054654555.1 Halopiger thermotolerans
ACGAGAGCTCACACCTGACGGAAGCGCCGCCGTCCCGTTCGGGCTTGTGACTGCGGTTGCAAGGTCAGTTCCCTGCTCCGACGGCTTCCCCGCGTTCCTCCTCAAACTGTCGAGCGGTGACTCTCACGGACGAGCATGGGGAACTCGAGAAAGCATTCTGTGAGACTTGTGCCCCGCATTTAGCACGGCTCTAAACCCGTCACCGTTCGAGGAGTTCACAAGGCGTCTAAACGAACGGTAGCGCAACCCCTTTTCGGTGCAACACCGTAGGTATCGTATGGATCGTTCTGACTCCTATCGGCGCGAGGTCACTGCGATGGTCGAATCCGGATGGAAGATCGAGGAGGAGACCCAGGACCGAGTCACGCTCGTTCGACGAGAGTTCGGTAATCCGGGTATCCACCTCATCATTGCTATCTTGACGATCTGGTGGGCGATGGGCGTGCCGAACCTGCTGTACGCCGCATACCGGTACTTCACCGGCAGCGAGCGCACCATCGTCTGGAAGGACCGAACCGAAGCCGGCGTGGACGGACTCGCGACGGACACGGAGTAATACGGTACCGAGCTACCGGAACTCGCGTTCTAGGCAGCGAAGTAGTACCGGTTGGCGTTCCTCCATCTCGTCGCTGCAGACGCGCCTCGTATCTCGTAGACGCAACGAACGCCGTCTGACTCTGGTAGGAATCGGTCGGTCGGCCAGGTCGATGGGGTTCCGAACCGCGTCGCCGTCGGTCACTTGACGGCGGCCGCCAGTTCCGGCGGAAGGTCCGGGACCTCCGCCTTCCGTTCTTCGGAGAGGTACATCGTCCACTCGACCGTCCGCAGCAAGTCCGCTCTGGAGAACTCGTCGGATTCCCGATCGTAATCGTCGAGCAGTAGATGCGCGTTGTTTCCGAATCGTATTCTGGCGACGTCGCTCGCTACGTCGGCAACGTAAAACGCGAATTTGGCGGTCCCCGAGGCGGGGATGGTCGGCTGTTTGACCTGCCAGTCCCCCGGGAAATAGCCGTTCCGCGAGAACCGCATCGCTTGGGTGTACGACCGGCCGCGGTCGTCGTATACGGTGAAGTCCTCCCACGGGTGCAGGGAGAGATCGTATTCGACGAGGTTCGTGAATTCGAACGCGAAGAACGGACCGTCGAATTCGGTCGGCTTTTCGACGGCCGGATCCGACGACGTGACCCACTCGTATCCGACGAGGTCCGCCCTGAAAAGTTCACATTCGGCGGTGATAGTCGTCCGAGACGGCGCTTCGAATGCGGTAATGCTCTCGGTGTACGGACTATTCTGGATTTCGGTCCCGTCCGCATAGGTCGCGACCAGATCCTCGGCGGACATCTCGCCGACTAATCGCCGTAGCGTTTGCCCGTCTATCAGTTTGATGTTAAAGTCGTCGGCGATGACTTCGGCCTGGTTCGTAAATCCGCTCGTCGTGATGACGACGACTTCGTCGACGTTCTCCCGCTGCTTCAGCGAGGCGTACGTCTGCAACTCGGGGCCGGAGACGGTGTTCGTATCGCGGTATCGCTTCGTCTGGATGAGCACCTTCTTCGGATACGGGAACGCTTTCGTGGCGACCACGTCGATTCCTTTGTCGCTCGATTTGGACGTAACGTCGGTGTTCCACCCGCGACGATCCCAGAGGTCGGCGATGAAGTGCTCGAACTCGTGGCCGTCTAACTGCTGGAGAAGGTGACGGATAGAAGCCGCCGGTCCTCCCGTATCCATGACGCTGTGAGCATCGTCGCCACGGTGGCAAAAGATTTCGTATCCCGGCTTCGAGACCGGCGGTCATCGAACCAAGCGTTTGACCGTCCTAATCGCGTCTCCCGTTCCGTTGGGGATCGGAAGACCTCCGCCGTCCTCGAGGCGCTCAATCGTCGCTCGGACGCGGCATTTCTTCGACCGCCCTGATCTCGGCTGTTGGCACCGCGCTCGAGTCCATCGTTACGCCGTTTTCATCTTCGCCCCTCGACGGACGGCGTTCACCGCCGCCCCGAGCAGCAGTACGATGCCGGCAAAGTACAGCCACGTGACGAACAGCAGGATGGCACCGATCAGGCCGTACGCCGCGTATCGGCTCGCGTTGGACGCGTAAATTCGGAATCCGATCTGCAGCACGACCCAGCCGACCGCGGCGACGACCGTCCCTGGCACCACCTCCCGCAGCGAGACGTCCACCGGCGGGAGCACGTAGTATATCGGGAGAAACGCGACCGCGAGTACGACGATCAGCGCCAGCGTTCCGAAAACGTTGGCGAACGGCAGTTGCAACGGAAAGACCGACAGGACGACGCCGACGGCGACGACGAGCGCGACGGCCAGCGCGATTCCGACGACCACGACGAGGGCGTCACGGATCTGCTCGAGCAGCGAGGCGTCGACCTCGTCCGCGTACACCTCGTCGAACGCCTGATCGAGGCCGCGAAAGAGCTTCAGGGCGCTCCACGTCAGCGCGAGAAACCCGATCACGGACGCGGCCGCCCGGCCGGTGGTGTTCGTGAGCGCCTGCGTCACGATCCGCTGCCCGGACGACGACAACTGCTGACTGAGCATGTTCGTCACGCGATCGGCCAGCGCCTGTCCTCCGACGAAGGACGCGACCGCCACGGCGAGCAGTACCAGCGGAATCAGCGACACGAACCCATAGTACGCGATACTCGCCGCCAGGAACGTGATATTGCGATCCTTCGCTAGGGTGAGTACGGACCGAACGTTCACGGAGGGTCGGTACGACGGCCATCGTGTTGAACCGGCGGGTGGCAGTAGAATGGCTCCGTCGGTCGAGCGGCACTGATCGCCGCAGTCTGTACGGAACGGGGAACCGGACACCAGTCTTGAGATATTTGCACAATTGAACGAAGCGATGGTTGCGCGTACAGCGGGGCATTCCGACACGTCGGCTAGTGGTAAGTATCCTTCCAGTGGATCGGTGAACCGGTCGACTCGAGCGGATCCGAGTTCCGTGGAGTTCCGCAGGCTGAGCGTCAGGTAAGAGAGGGAGCAGGCCCGGAAACACCCCGCGCCAACCATCACCGAATTCCGCGTTGGTCCTCGCGAAGCGACGGTGACAGGGAACTCGTCGAACCGCACGACATCGCTGGACGCGTCGGTGCCGTGACGCACGAGTTCGTCCGCAGTAGCATCCTTACAGACATCGTCCACCCCTCTAGAGCGGAACTCACCGCTTCCATTCAATCGCGAATGAATTGTGCCACCGATAAACAACCCTTATGCGCACCGAGTGAGTTCCCTGAGACAGGATGGTACGCGAAAGTTGGGCGAGTCGGACAGGATTCATCCTGGCCGCGGTCGGAAGCGCCGTCGGCCTGGGGAACATCTGGCGATTCCCGTGGATGACCGCGGAGAACGGCGGAAGCGCCTTTCTATTATTGTACTTACTCATCGTCCTCGGCGTCGGGGTGCCGGGACTGCTGGCGACGTTCGTGATCGGGCGACGGTCGAACCGGAACCCGGTCGGGGCGTTCAAATCGCTCGGCGGATCGCGTTTCTGGACGGTGCTGGGCGCGCTCTGTGTCGCCACCTCGATCATCCTGATGTCGTTCTACAGCGTCGTCGGCGGGTGGATCCTTCGGTACTTCCTCGAGAGCGCGACGGGCGCCTATTTCGCGGCTCCCGAGACCCACTTTGCGGCGATCAGCTACGGTGCCGAAGCGTTCGGGTTCCAGCTCGCCGTCCTCGCGATCACGTCCCTGATCGTCGCGACGGGGATCCGACGCGGCATCGAGGCGACGACGAAGGTGATGATGCCCGGCGTCGTCGTGTTACTCATCGGACTCGCGATCTGGGCGGCCCGCCAGCCCGGCGCCGTGCAGGGGTACGAGTTCTACCTCAGATTCGACGGCGCCTACCTCGCGGAGAACTTCCTGTCGATACTCGGGTCCGCCGCCGGCCAGGCGCTGTTCACCCTCTCGATCGGCAGCGGAACGATGATCACCTACGCCTCCTACATTAACGACGACCGCTCGCTGCCCCTCGACGCCTCGGCCATCGCCGTGTTCAATCTCAGCATCGGTATCCTGGCCGGACTCGTCGTATTTCCGTTGCTGTTCTCGTTCGCCTCGGGACCGACCGAGGGTGGCCCCGGCGCCCTGTTCGTCGGGATCGCCAGCGCGTTCGCGAGCCTGCCTGGCGGCCGACTCCTCGGCGCGGTCTTCTTCCTCGTCGTGCTGCTCGCCGCCCTCACGAGTCTGGTCAGCATGCTCGAGATTCCGGTCTCGTTCCTCGTCGACGAGTTCGACCTCGAGCGGTCGACGGCGACGTGGGGACTATTTGCGCTGATCACGCTTACCGGCGGCGTGAACGCGTTCAGCCCCGCCGTGTTTACGCTGTTCGCCGACCAGCTCGTCAATCTACTGTTGGTGCTGGGCCTGACAGGGTTCATGGTGTACACGGCCTGGGTGCTCGGTCCGGCAGCGATTGCGGAGTACCTCAAAGGCGCGGGACCGGTTTCGCGCCCGCTGGTCGTCCCGTGGCGATACGCGATCGGGACCCTCTTCCCGGCGTTCCTCCTCTTTACGTTCTACGCCGACGTCGCGACCCTCGTCGGGTTCTCCGCAGGACGGGGGCTGTTGGTGGGGGCGGCGCTGCTGACGTTGCTGCTGCTCGTCGGAGTGGCCCGCCGCTCCGTCTCCGAAACTCGGCCGCAGGCGAATGAGAGCGCGGACTGACCAGTAGCAGTCGCTCGGACCACCCCGAATATTGCGCTCTCGTTCGGAAGACGGTATGCGGCTCCCGTGACCGAGCGAATCCCTGCTTCTCGAAACCATTGAAATCGCAGAATTCGCACGATGGCAAGAGACGCGACGCGTGTTCCGAATGTATGCGCAACAGCGTCGGAGCTTCGAAAACTCTCGAGACGAAGCGTCTCGCTCGACGGTTGCGACTGCCGAGAGAGTCTCGAGTGGGTCTCGGCGAAACCCCATCGTGGAGGCCGACGCTGCGAAGGGATTGGCACGATTCCAAATTGACGAACGAGGCGACTGTCGGTCGCCTTGCTGACGGTAGTAATGTACAGACCATGCATATCAACTACAGACGTTCGTTTGACTTCCCAACATGAATTATAGAAGACCTTGATGCATTTCCTGGCTTACAAAGCCGCTTCCGTCGATAATTTGGACATATAGCGACCAAGTTATTCAGTCTTGGTCGGGTGAGACACTCCTATTCATAACCCACTAATTGAAAAATTGATCGCTAATTGATTGCAGTTTTCTGATCATCTATAGAATTACGCCATCACTATCACCTCTCCGCGTTCTAAATGATATGATCGTTGTGTTCCGGTTTTGCAGTAGATAGAATTTTTGTATTCTCACAATACTATCGGCGTCGATGGTGAGAGGAGTTTCGTCAACAGCGATTTGTGACGGTGACGCCGTTGGGAAGTAACCGCTGTCAACCAGCCACAGTGCCTCGTCCAGACCGCCCCGTGAGACTGGTCAACGCCGATGCGGCGAGAATTATTGTCGGTTCTCGAGGCGAAAGTCCGTCTGTACTCGAAGCGATGACCGTCCACAACGTCGATTCGATTATCGCTCTCGTGCTCTCTCCTGCGGGATAACGATTACCGGCCGGTCGGCATGGAGGAGAACGGACTGGGTAACGCTGCCGAGCAGAGCCTTCCCGACGGGGCTTCGCTGTCGACCGGAAATCACGATCGCGTCGACGTCGTGCTCGCCGGCGATCCGAACGATTTCCGCTGACGGGTCTCCGTGCTCCCGCCGAACGTCGACCTCGTAGCCGCGATCGGAGAGATCCGCCGCCGCTTTCGCGACGGGTTGCGGGATCTCGGTTTCTTCATAGAACTCGTCGGACGTGATCGTTAGCCACGCTTTGCTGTCCACCTCGAACTCCTCGAAGACGGTGAGGAGTGTGAGTTTCGTCGCTCCGGGATCGAAGTGAAGCTCGCCAATTCCCTCGACGATCCGACGCGCCGCCACCCCGTCCTCATCGATCGGGACAACCAGCTCTAGCATGGCTTTCGATGCTTCGGATATCGCCTTACTTCCACCGGTAGGTCAGGGGGCACGGAGAGAAACGACCGGGAAGATCGATCTCCCCGCCCGCGTCAGTCGGTATGACGACGCTAGTTTTAAGCTGTGAGAGTGAATGATACACATATGGCGAACGAGAGCCATCTCTCGAGAGCTGAACGTGTCGGCAACCCCCCAGCTTCGATCGCTGGCGTCGGAATGACGGCGTTTGTGAACGCCGACGATCGCTCGCTCTTACAGCTACTGGCGACGGCCGCCGACCGGGCGATGTCCGACGCCGCGATCGAACAGGAAGACGTCGATACGCTCCACATCGGCAACATGGCCGCCGAAGCGTTCAACGACCGATCCGGACTCGGAAACGCGCTGGCCGGACGACTCGGGCTGTCGGTCCGCTCCGCGACGCGCATCGAAAACACGAGTGCGAGCGGTGCCAGCGCATTCCGCGACGCTATCGACGCAATCCGCGCCGGCCGATCCGAGACGGCCTTAGTCGTCGGCGGGGAGCTGATGTCGGCGACCGATACGGCGACGTCGACGGAGATCATCGGCCGAATCGTCCACGACGCCGAGTACGATCAGGGTGTAACGCTTCCGTCGTTCGCCGGCCTCGCCGCACGGCGATACCTGGACGTCACCGACGCGACGCGGGAGACGCTCGCCCGCATCGCAGTGAAGAACCATTCGAACGCCGCTCGGAACCCGTACGCCCAGTTTGACGACGACGTATCGATCGGTGACGTCCTGGACTCGACCGCCGTCGCTGAACCGCTTCGGCTGTTCGACTGCTGTCCGACCAGTGACGGTGCGGCCGCCGTCGTCCTCACGGCCGACGACGATCGCGTCCGCGTCGCCGCCTGTACGAGTTCCGTCGGTACTCACCCCGTCGCCGATCGACCCGATCCGCTGGCAATCGAGAGCGTTCGTGAGGCCGGTGAGACGGCCTTCGAACGCGCCGGTTGCGATCCGGAGGACGTCGACGTGGCCTGTATCCACGACGCGTTTACGATCCTCGAGTGGCTCGAGATGGAGGAACTCGGATTCGCCGAGCGAGGGCAGGCGTGGCAGCTGACGGTCGAGGGAGAGACCGACGTCGACGGTACCATCCCGGTCAACCCCGGCGGCGGGCTGAAGGCACGCGGCCATCCCCTCGGCGCCTCCGGGATCGCCCAGATCGTCGAACTGGTCTGGCAGCTCAGGGGCGACGCCCCGACGACCGACGGACCCGACGGCGACCGTGTCGTCGACGGCGCCGAACGCGGCCTCGCGATCAACGTCGCCGGGTTCGGTAATCACAGCGTCTGCACCGTTCTGGAGGGGGAGACCGCATGAGGGATGTCTTCGAGTGTTCGACCTGCGGGAAGCGCACCTTCTACCGGAAAGATCGATGTCCGGAGTGTGGCGACGATCGGTTCGGACGATCTGCTCCCGGAGTCGGTGAAGTCGTCTCGTTAACCCGCGTCCACGTCACGCCGCCCGGCGTTCGCGAACCGAACGTGCTCGGGCTGGTGGAATTCGACGGGGGAGCCAACGTTATCGTCCAATTGGAGGGGGACCTCGAGGTCGGAGACGAAGTGCGGCTCACCGACGATCGAGTGCTCAGGGCGGATGGAGACGACACGATCACCGGCTCGAGGGCCGTTCCGGCCGACGAGTAATTACTCTCGGTCGGCGAGGAGTTCCGTATAGGTTTTCACTTGCTCGACCGGGTGTCGCCCCTCCGGCGGCCAGCCGATCGCGACGAGCCGACACGGGTCGTCGAACGGGTTGTGAACGAGATGGACTCCTTCTTCGCCCGCGTCGAACTGAACGATCTCTCCCTGCTTTGCAACGAATCGATCGTCGGTGACCTCGACCCGACACCGACCCTCGACGATATAGACGAGTTCCGCCTGGTCGCGGTGGTAATGGAAGTGGTTCTGGGAAAGTCGCTCGTCGGGCTCGAGAACGGCGACGTTCAGATTGAACGCGTCGATGCCGAGTTCCGGTGAGAGTTCCCATCGGCGACCCGGTTTGTCACTTCGCGGTTCGATCGCTTCGGGACGGAGTCGCTGCCATCCGTCGGACATACCGGTATATCGTCCGTTACCGTAATAAAATCTGCTACCGACGGGAAGGAGACGAATCGAAAGTCAGCTTTCGGTCGTGCTGACCGGACCGATATCGACGGACGGCAAGAAGTAGGCGATTCCGGCGACGATCGCGAGGCTCACGGCGACCTGGGCGACCACCGACGGCAGGAAGATGGCGCCCAGACCGAATGCGAGGAAGACCGGCCGTGCCATCAGCGGAAGCGGGCCCCCCATTCGGCCGGTGAGCGCGATACTGATCCCGACGAAGCCGGCCAGTACCAGAAGGAACGCAACGATCGTCATCGGCCCGACGTACAGCAGGGCGTCGTTGTAGAAGAACGCGAACGGAAGGAGGAACATCGGGAACCCGAGCCGCAGCGACTCCATGGCGGTCTCCCAGAAGTCGGAGCCGGCGATCCCCTGGCCGATAATAACTGAGAGCGCGATCGGAGGGGTGATGTTCGAGACGATAGCGAAGTAGAAGACGAACATGTGTGCGGTGAACTCGGGAACGCCGATGCTGACCAGCGACGGCGCGACCAGCACGGCGACGATCATGTACGCCGCCGTCGTCGACATCCCCATCCCGAAGGCGATCGCTGCGATCATCGCCAGCAGGAGCATCGTGATGACGACGCCGCCGGACAGCGTAACCAGATACGACGAGAGCTGCTGGGCGAAGCCGGTGACGATGAGCGCGCGAATGACGATCCCGAGGCTCGCGAGCAGGATCGTGATATCGAGGGTCGCCTCGGCACCGCGGCGGAGCCCTTCGACGGTCTCCCGGAGGAAGCGTTTCAGTTGCGCGCCCGTCTCGGCATCGCCGCGGACGATCCCGTCGAGTTCACGGACGAGCCGCAGCCCGATCAACGTGACAATGCTGTAGAAGCCCGCGACCATCGGGTCGGCGCCGATCCCGATCAACCACCAGAGCAGGACGGCGAACATCCCGAGGTACTCGTAGTGGCGGACGATATCGAACACCCGCTGGGCGCCGCTGCGGGGGTCAGGTGACGTCTCGATGCTCTTGGTAACCGTGTGGCGCGTACTCAGCGAGATCGACACCGCTACTGTCAGGAAGAACAGCAACGCCGGTGCAGCCGCGCCGGCGATGATGTCGGAGTAGTTTGGCTCGATGAGTTCGGCCATGAGGAACGCGCCCGCGCCCATGATCGGCGGCAGCACCTGTCCGCCACAGGAGGCGACCGCTTCGATCGCGGCCGCGATCTTCGGCCGATAGCCGTTCTCCTTCATAAGCGGAATCGTGAACGCGCCCGTCGTCGCCGTGTTTGCGGCCGTCGATCCGTTGATCGATCCCATGAACATGCTCGCCGCGACCGCGACCTGGCCGATCTCGACGTACTTGCGGCGGGCAGCCAGACGGGTCATTCCCTTGATGAACGTCGCCATCCCGCCGTACTTCTCCATCAGCCCGGCCAACAGCAGGAAGATGACGACCCAGGTCGCCGAGATCTGGAGCAACGTTCCGAACAGCCCCTCCATCTCGACGGTGTTCATAGTGATGATCCGTCGCGGCGTGAGGCCGCGATGGGCGAGGATCCCGGGCATCAGCGGGCCGTAGTAGGAGTAGATCAGCCCGAGCAGTGCGATGCCCGAGATCAGCCGGGAAATATGAAGCAGGGCGACGAACACCAGTGCGATAATCAACAACCCGAGATACGTGTACTGGTCTTCGTAGACACCGGCGGCCAGCACGATACTGTCGTAGTTCGACTGGATGATGTACAACGGTACGACCGAGACGACGCTGTAGAGGCCGTACCCGACCGTTTCGAGCTTACCCCGCAGCGTCGAGCGATCAGTGCCGGTCATCTGGAAGAGTCCCCACAGGGCGAGGACCATCGCCAAGTGGATGATCCCGTGGCGAGCCCGCGGAATTGCGAAGCTGTACGCGTACCAGAGGTGGTACGCAAAGAAGATGACCGCGATCCCGTAGATGAGACCCTCGATCAGCCCCTTCTGCCAGATGGACTCCGTATAGCTATCACGGAACTTCTCGTCGATCGTCCGTTCGATCTCCGCCAGCGTCCGACTGTCGTTGGGATCGGGTTCGCTAGACATTACCTAATCCAGTGGTATGATTTTTTGTTAAGCTTCCGGTGGTGCGGTGAGGTCGTAATCGTCCCAGAGGCCGGCCTCGGTGTAGTATCGGTAGGCGCCTTCGTGGACCGGCACGTCGGGATGCAGGGTGCCGAGGAACTGATCCGGGTTCGGGAAGAAGCCCATCACCTCGTCTTCCTCGAGTAAGTCCTCGCCGTGCTCGTGGGTCATCTTCGCTATCTGGTAGACGTGATCCGGATCCCGGTCGGCCTTGACGACGTACAGGTACGTCAGCGTGAACGAGTCGATCGTGCCCTGGTAGTTCTCGGCGAACTCCGTAACGGTGTCCTCGCCGAGTTCCACGTAGGTGGAGTAAGACAGGTCGTTGTCGAGCGCGTTGATCGTGGAGTCGGAGAACGACAGCGGTTCCCAGTTGACCGTCGCATCGATCTCCTGGAACCATCCCTGCGGAATGGTCTCGTTGACCGTCCACGTGAACGCCGCGTCCACCTGGCCGGATCGGAGGGCGCTGGGGATGTCCGCAAAGGCCATGTACCGATTATCGATGTTGTCGAGACCGATCTCCTGCTCGACGAGCCACTCGACCGGTGGTCGCGTCCCGGAGCCGGCCGAGGAGATGGCGACCGGTCGCCCCTCGAGGTCGTCCCAGCCGCTAACCGCGTCGGCGTTGTACACGCCGAAGTTGTAGAAGCCCATGTAGCCTCTGACCTGTCGGACGGAGTCGAAGTCGGATAGCGGTTGCTCCTCGAACGCTCCCTGGTCCGGCGAGTCGTCGAGCAGTTGCGTGGTGGTGCCGCTGATCTCGAACTGATCTCGATCGAACCGACGGTAGGACGCACTCGTCCCCTCCGTAATCACCGCCTCGACCGACAGGCCGTCAAGGAGATCGTTCTGTTCGGCGTATTGAGACCACGTCGATCCGATACGGAACGAGGACGATCCTTCCGATGACGTTCCGAGCTGCCACGTCGACGCTCCGCCGCCACCGCCGCCGTTGCCGCTACTGCTGTTACCGCCGCCACCGTTACCGCCACCGCTGGTACCGCCACCGGCGCTCTGGTCGAGACAGCCAGCGAGACCGATGATTCCTGCCGCCGATGCGCCTTTCAAGAACGTACGTCGATCTGTCGTGGTATTCCTGCGCATAGTGTCTCCGTGCTCGGACTGTCGTGGTCCGAACCTATTGCCAACAAATGGCATAGGTAGACTTAAATTTTTATGATGAATGAAAACGCGAGGACAAATCGCGGAGAGTGGCCCCAGTTCCCGCAGAATATCCGGTATACGGTTCGAGAGACGACTCACGGATTGCTCCCCGTCAAAATTTTAGTACCAGTATCCGAATGTTCGGGTATGCGTGCTGTTCGCTACCACGAATACGGAGACGAAAGCGTGCTGACCGTCGAAGACGACATCGAACGACCAACCCCGGACGCGGACGAGGCGCTGGTTCGAATTAAGGCTGCCAGCGTCAACCCCATCGACACCTACCTCAGGGAGGGGAATCTGGAACCGGTAGCCGGACTGCCCCACGTCGGCGGTTCGGACATGGCCGGGGTCGTCGAAGCGGTCGGGGACGAGGTCGATACCGTCGAGGTCGGCGACCGGGTGTTCGCGACCGGGCTCGGCATCTTCTCGCCCGGGACCTATGCCGAGTACACGGTCGCACCAGCAGAGATGCTCGCCCCGCTCCCACAGTCCGTCTCCTTCCGCGACGGAGCGGCCGCGGCGATGGCCTTTACCACGTCGTGGCGAGCGCTCGTCGACCGCGGCGACCTCTCGCTCGGCGACGTCTGTCTGGTCCACGGTGCGTCCGGCGGTGTCGGTCATGCGGCGGTCCAAATCGCGGCAGAAGCAGGCAGTTACGTGATCGGAACCGCCAGGGAGGGCGAGCCAGCCTCCCTCGTCCGGGCGCTCGGTGCAGACGCAGTCGTCGACTATCGAGTCGACGACCTCCCCGCCGAACTGGCCGCAGCCGCCGACGGACGAGCGATCGACGTCGTGCTCGAGCCGCACGCCGACGCGAACCTCGAGGCCGATCTCGAGCGTCTCGCCGCGAACGGTCGCGTAGTCGTCATCGGAGAAGAGTCGACCATCGAAATCCCGTCGGGTCCCTCGATGACGGCGAAACAGGCCGACGCTGACCTGCGGTTCATGTCGATCGCAGCCTCGCCTGCAGTCCAGGCTCCGATTCTCCGTCGAGTCGGTCCGCGGCTCGCCGACGGCCGGTTCACCGTCAATATCGACTCCGTGTTCGATCTTCGGGAGGTGTCGGCAGCGCACAAACGGCTCGCGGAATCGGGAGTCCTCGGAAAGGTCGTGATCGATGTAGACGCGTAACGGACGCCCGTACCGTCGGTATCGATGTCATGTTTTCTCGGGGTCGGGAATAACGCCGTTCTCACGAAGTCGACCGAGTTCGTCCTCGCTGTATCCGAGTTCCAGCAGGACCGCTTCGGTGTCCTCGCCGAGTAGCGGCGGCGGTCCGTCGAAGCCGGCTTCGCTGTACTCGTAGTTCAGCGGATGCTCGATGACCGGGATCTCGTTGCCCGCCGGGTGCTCCATCTCGGTGACGACCTCGCGGGCGTTCACCTGTTCGTTCGTGAGCGCCTCTTCGACGTCGAACACGGGCCCGACGGGCAGGCCGTGCTCCTCCGCGAGCAGGTCTACCCACTCGTCGGTCGTCCTCGAGCGGAACGTTTCGCTCAGCTCTACTTCCAGTTCGTCCATGTGCTCCACTCGAGCCGCGTTCGTGGCGAACCGCTCGTCACGCTTGAGTTCCTCGCGGCCGATCGCGTCACAGAGTTGTTCCCAGAGCCGCTGGTTTCCGCAGGCGACGTTGAGGTGACCGTCGGCCGTCGGGAAGGCCTGATATGGGGCGAGTACTGGATCCTTCGTCCCCATTCGCTCGGGTTCCTCGTCGGCGAAGACCTTGCCGGCTTGTTTCGTCAGCCAAGGGAGGGCGGCGTCAAGCATCCCGAGTTCGACTCGTTCACCTTCGCCCGTCCGTTCGCGTCTGAGCAGCGCGTTGACGATCCCGAACGCCGCCCACATTCCCGTGATGAGATCGGTCTGCGGAAGGCCGACCTTGACTGGCTGGCCGTCCGGTTCGCCGGTCACGCTCATAATTCCGCTCAGTCCCTGAATGAGCAGGTCGTAGCCGGGTCGCTGGCTCCACGGCCCGGTCTCGCCGAACGCGGAGATCGAGCAGTAGACGACGTCGTCGTTGTACTCCCTGATCGTGTCGTAGTCGACCGCGAGTCGTTCGGCAGTCCCGGGCCGGAAGTTCTCGACGAACACGTCGGCCTCACGTACCAGGTCGTATAGCGCCTCCTTTCCCTGCTCGGATTTCAGGTCGAGTTCGACGCTTCGCTTCCCGTAGTTAATCGTCCAGAAGTACGGTGACTCTCCCTCCTCGGCCGCGGATCGACCGGGACCGTCGTGCTCGCCGACATCGACAAATGGCGGTCCGGAGTACCGGTTATCGTCGCCGACGCCGGGCCGTTCGATCTTGATTACCTCAGCACCCTGATTCGCGAGCATCAACGTGGCGAATCCACCCGTAACGAAGGTAGTGAGGTCGAGGACGGTACAGTCGTCGAGTATCCTAGTCGACTCTCTGCTATCGAGTCGCATGGTGGCAACATATGCAGACGCCAAAATAAATCTTTGCTAGAGAGTACCCAGGACGAGGACGCAGACACACCCAGCGAGGGCGATCGCTGCCAGCACCGAGAAGAGGATCGGCGTCGTCGCGAACGTCAGCACTGTCCCGGCGACGCTGGCACCGAGTGCGCCGATTCCGAACATCGCCAGGTAGGTGAAGCCGTACGAGAGTCCGTGGACATCGTCGTCGGCTTGCTCGGCGATGATGACCTGATAGATCGGAGCGGTCCCGTACACGAAGAATCCCAGCGCGAGGGTCACGATAACGAGCGGAATCGGTCCCGTTCCCCACGCGACGACGAACGCGATAGCCAAGACCGTGAGACCGACGAGAGCACCGAAGAAGGCCGTCAGGCTCGGCACGCGATCCGTTACCTTCCCGCCGGCATACTGCCCGGCGATGCCGACGGTCAACATCGCGCTGTAGACGTACTCGGCCGGATCGACCGTCTGCCCGACCAGTTGGACTCGAGTCACCCACCGCGATTGATCGAGGATATCCGGAAGGAACGTTAGCAGCCCTCGATAGTACGTGCCATACAGCAACACCGCGACGAACGCGACCGAAAAACTGAGCGTGAACAGCCGACGAGAGTCCCACAGCGCGCTCCGAAACGCGTCGGAGATGGTGGTCCCGCCGTCCGCCTCAGTTCGTTTGACCGATGGGAGATTGATGCGGAAGCCGACAACGGCCGCGACGGCAGCCGGGACGAACAGAAGTACCGCCGTCGTCCGCCAGCCGGTCACTGAGAGCAAGAGTACGGTACAGAGCGGGCCGACCGCGGTCCCGACGTTACCGCCGGCGCCGTGGTACGCAAAGACCGTTCCCCGTTCGGTTGCACCGCGGCTAATCAGCGACAACCCCGCCGGATGATAGATGCTTGCGAACGCCCCCCATAGTAGGATCGCCAGCGCCAGGCTCACGATCCCTCTCGCGACGCTCAGCAGCGCGAACCCGACGCCCATGCCGACGATCGAAAGTACGATCAGATCGTGCGACCCGAATCGGTCGGACAGCACGCCGCTGACCGGAGCGCCGACGCCGACGAGGCCGTATCCCATCGCAACGGCGGTCCCGACGACCGCGGCGGAGAGGCCGAATTCCTGCATCCAGTGCCCGACGAAGATCGGAACGGAGAGTTCGTACGTGTGAAACATAGCGTGGCCGAGCACCGTGAATCCGACTATCCGACGATCGGTATCGTGCATTGTTCTCGCGTGTCAACTCCAGCGACTAAAAGGATAAGGCCCGATCAGTCGATCGAATGTTGGATGTGCAACTCGAGTTCGTTGGCGGCGCCGAGAACGCGTTCCGCGAGTTCGTCGCCGAGAACCTCTCGCTTCAATCGATGGGCTGGCCCCGAGACGCTGAGTGCACCGACGACCGTTCCGTCGTCGTCCGTGACGACGGCGCCCACTGCGTGTACTCCCTCCGTCGTCTCCTGTTCGTTCAGCGCGTAGCCCCGGTCTCGGATCGCCTGCAGTTCCTCGAACAGCGCCGCCTCTGTGGTGATCGTATTGCGGCCGGTTCGAGGGAGCCCGTGTTTGTCGACGATCTCTCGGACACGCTCCTCTGGGAGGTGTGCCAGAATGGCCTTTCCAGCGGCACTGGCGTGGATATTACCACGCTTTCCGATGTGTGCCCCGGTCTGGACTGCACTTTCCCCGACCTCGGTGTAGAGATACACGCGTTCGCCCTGTTCCTCGACGATGAACTGCGCCCGTTCGCCCGTCTCGGCCGCCAATCGATCGACCTTCTCCTTGATCTTCGGATAGGCCCGCCAGCAGCGCTGTGCGTAGCCCCCGAGCGTGAGAAACTGCAGGCCGATACGGTAGATGCTGCCCTCTCGTACGACGTAGCTCTCCTCCTGCAGCGTCACCAGATGCCGGTGGACCGTACTCGTCGAGAGTTCTAGATACTCGGATAACTCCTCCAGCGTTGCCCCGTCTAACTCGCGCAGCGCCTCGATGATCGCCAGCGAGGTGCGCGTCGTCTTGGACTTTGTGACCGGTTCTCGTGTCATATGGCGGCATGCAACGTCCTCCGCCATAAATCTTGCATTCTCGGATAATATTATTAGCGTCTCTGCTCCGCTACGGGCCAGAATTCCCCGTAGCCGTGGTCGAGTCCCGCTTCCCGCATATTCGGACCAATTGTCCCGGGAGTAGCGCCAGACCCACCGTGTACCGCGGATCCGTCACTTAGCGCGTATCATCGTAACTCGACTGTTATTACAGTAGTACTGTCGTAAAAATTCAGCAATTCGAGAACGAATCTCTCGAGACGATACTCGCAAGTTTAGGTCCGAGTAAGTAGGATCAGTTCATCTGTCAGCTGTCGGGAGGATCGATCACGTCTTTTCCAGTCCGTCGCGCCCGGATAGGCCATCGTCTGCGGACTCGTCAAACTGCACAGCCGGAGGCGGTATCAAACCTCGATACGAGATAGAATTACGGATGTACTTCTGTAAATGAGGTCGTCTCCTGTCGACGTTGCATAACTGGGCACCTCGAGAAGGAAGTCACTGTCAAGTCGAGTCAGTTTGAGAGGCGAGCAGGTCGTTGCGTGAACTAGTGAGGGTGCTCGAGACCTGCTCAAGGGGAGCCACGAGGCGAATTTAGAAGAATCACGGGAGAATGAGCGACGGCGCCACCGTCCTGGGTCGCTGTCGACGAACCCGCTGTCAAAATCAACGGCGAGTTATCTTGTGTACATACTGCAATATCCACCGACTCAAACTGATTCTCGATGTCGCGTTATTTAATTGACGCGGCACTCACCGCCAGCTGCTGAATTCCACCAGAAACCCCGCGAGAACCCGATCTCCCCGATTCTGAGTTTCTCACCGACAATTCGAGTATTGGACTGTTCTCACTCGAGTCGGACTGCACGGTCGAACCAAATATACTGCGCGAAACCGCCTCGAAAGGTGGTCTTACACCCACGAGATGCGAATTGACCGCTTCTATACTTCGTGGATGGACAGTCCGACGACATCCGAAGGTGACTTGAGGAATCTAAGCATTACTGTGGCCATCAGAGGCCGCACCAAGCACTCGAGGGAAAAACGCCGGTAGCGGAGATGCAGAGCTAGACAGCAAAGAAGGAGGATATCACGATCTTTCCACCAAACGGCAACTATACAGAATGGATTTCAATGGAGGAACGATGCTCGAGGAGCGGCCTGAGCTAGGGTGATCGACCGAATTTGTCAAAGTATACTGTTCCAAATTAGATGAAGATGGGTTCCGTGTTGACTCCCCTCCACCACCTCCGTTTGGTCTAAGCTGGTAGTAGAGCTTCGATATCACATGTGCCACGTCGGGTCTCAGAGTGAACGTTCGTACAGTTCGGGTAGATGAAGCGCGTTGGTCGATATCGACACGGAACTGGCGCCGATCCTGGGAGAACGATGACCACGAGACGTGCGACCTCGAACGAGCGATCTTCGGCCACCTCGTGGTCTGTATGCCTCGTTAGAGTGCCCCCACGAGTACTAGCCGGTGACGGTCACTACCCGATGGCAGGCGAGTTCAGCCAGTCGGTTTGAACACGCGCCACATTTTTCCCGGACGGAGTAGCGTGGACGGTGGTTGTTCCATCGTCAGCACCCGAAAGAACGCGCCAGACAGGGTGCTATCGGTGTGGGCTTTCCGGGTCAGCAAGGAAAGATACCATCGGATGACGTCAGTGCCGCGCGGTTTCGGGCCGGTTGTCTGCGGAAACGCGAAGTCAGAGCCTGCCGCCAACCGCCACGCCACGTCGATCACCTCGTCGGCGTGATCGAAAAACCGGGGCGCGAGGCCCTCGGTGCTACCCGTAGCCAGAGCGTGGTGAAGCACGAGCGCCTCCAGTGCCGCTACTGACATGCCCTGTCCGTAGATCGGGTTGAAGCTCGCGATCGCGTCGCCGATGACGATCAATCCGTCGGGGAACTGACCGAGGTCCGCATAGCGGTACCGTCTATTGGTCGGAAACGGATACTGCTTAATAGCCGCAGAGCCCTGTCGATGGTCGTCGAGGAGGTCCTTTACTACGGGAGTCGGCAGGCTCGCTGCGAAGTCGACGAATCCAGCCGAGTCCGTCGGAGGGTGATCACCGTGGACGCCGTGCACGCTCACCACCCAGCGGTTTCCTTCTACGGGTGCAGCCATGCCGCCGCGCGTGTGCGGTGCGGACGGCGGAACGAGAAACGTGCGTCGGTCGTCGGCAGGTCGCTCGATAAACGTGGTGCTGTAGGCCACGTCGATGTACACCTCCTCTAGCTCGGGCGGCGTGTAGCCGTGGCGTTCGAGCCACGCCGGCGTGCGACTCGTCCGCCCGGTGGCATCCACGACGAGGTCGGCGGCGATTTCCGTTTGGTCGTCACCGTCACGGATGACCACGCCTTCCACGATCGTCCCTGTGTCGTCAAGGAGATAGTCGATGACCCGACAGCCCGAGCGAATACGAACGCCATCGAGATCGGAAACGCGTTGTCTGACGATCTGCTCGATCACGGGTCGAGTTGCGGAGAACGTCTCCATCGGCGTTTGTCCGTGAGCGAGGAAGTCCCCTTCGCTGTAGAAATTCACGTCGCTGGCGAAATCGACGACGACGCCTCCGGCCGAGACGAGATCCTCGCCGTACCCCGGGAACAGGTCTTCCAGCGTTGCCCGCCCGGCTTCGAGGAGCGCGTGAGGATGCGCGCCTTGGGGGACTCCTCGGCGTACAACGGGCTCGGTGGGCAGTCGATCTCGTTCGATGATCGTGACTTCGCGAAATCTATCAGCTAAAATGCGAGCGGCGAGTAGCCCGGCCATACTCGCTCCACTCACCACTGCGTTACCCCGCCTCTTTCCCGGTTGGTTACCGTTGTACCGTGAAACCGTTGCCAAGGTCACGTCGCCTGGTCTCCTGTCGGTTGGCCTCGAGAGCAGCCATCTGGGGGAGTCGTGGTGAGTTCGCATTCACACTGATCGCCTACTGAGTGAGGTCCCGGGCAATCTCTCCTGACCGCTCGTTCGGAAGGCGAGGATACCATCACGGCCTGACCTCGAGTACCAGATTGAACGGTGTTTCAGCCGCCCGCCGGAATCGGGTGAAACCGCCTTCGGTAACCACCTCACGGAGCCGTTCCTCCCCGGCTTGTGCACCGAGTGCAGGATTGCCGCCTTGGTCGAGCGAGTTCGGCGTACAGAACATCGTCGAGAAGCCGTAGAACGTTCGCCCCACTGGGTTTAGATTGTCTTCGACTCGATCGTTGGCGTACGGTTCGACCAGCATCAACGTCCCATCGTCGGAGAGCGTCTCCCGAACGTGGGCCGCCACGCCGACGGGGTCTCCCATGTCGTGGAAGGCGTCGAATATGGTTACCAGATCGTATTCCGTTCCGTTGTACTCCTCAGCCGTCGCCACTTCGAAGTCGACGCGGTCGGCGACACCGGCCTCCTCGGCGCGTTCGCGAGCCATCTCTATCGAGTGGTCGTGATAATCGATGCCAACGAACATCGAATTCGGATACGCCTCGGCCATGAGGATCGTCGTCGCGCCGTAGCCGCAGCCGACGTCAGCCACGCGTGCACCGGTTTTCAGCTTTGTATCTACCCCTTCGAGGGATGGAAGCCACTCGCTCACCAGACTGGCCGCGTAGCCGGGTTTGAAGAACCGCTCCGTGGCCGGAAACAGTTCCGGGTGATGCTCGTGCCACCCCACACCGTCGCCCGTTCGGAACGCCGCTTCGATGTCGTCTTGAACCTCCGCAAGGATGGTGTTCATCCCCTGGAAACCGCCTAGCATGAACGCCGGACTTTGCTCATCGGCTAACACGGCCCTCTGTTCGGGGGAGAGGCCGTAGCGTTCGGTCTCGGGATCGTAGGTCACGTACCCGCCAGCCGCTTGCGCACGGAGCCACTCGCGGACGTAGCGTTCCGCAGTATCCGTCCGTTCGGCCAGCTCGACGGACGTGAGCGGTCCGGCGTCGGCAATCGCGCTGTAGAGGCCGAGCCGGTCGCCGATCTCGGCTAGCGCGGCTTGGACCGCACCCCCGAGGTCGTTTACGGTCGTTCCGACGAGTTCATCTAGTTTCTCTTCATCGATCGATTCTGCTGGCGTGCGAGTCTCCGTTGTCATGGTAAGTCTCTCACGTGCTAGGACGGGACGAATCGAGACATAGGTATCTAGTGCAATTCACCCGGTATCTGGCCGGCTTGCAGCCGATGATAGCGAGTCACCGGCTGCAAGCAGATGAGCGACCGATTCTCTGTCACCGAGTGCTAATCTGGTTCTCTCACCCGTTGAGCGACGTGGTGATCCGTGTCGACCCCCGGCCCCCGACTTTCTAACTCGGTCAAAAACAGCGGTGAGACACGGGAGGAGCCCTCGAAGTCGACCCGGTCATCCCCTCTACATCCGGAGTCCGTGCTCCTCGCAGAGCGTCGGAACGCTCTCGAGGTCGGCCTGGAAGCCGTACCGCTCGCAGATCTCCTCGAAGCGAGCGAGCGCTGCCTCGTCCGCAGGGTCGACCGGGTAAACGCGTGCGATCTCGGCGAAGAACTCCGAGAACTCGCCGGGCGCGATGATCTCGAGGAACCGGAGCGGTTCGTCGGCCGCGTTCCAGAAGGTGTGCCAGACGTTCCGGCCCTTGACGGTCGCCTCGTCCGCAGGGACGGTCCAGATTTCGTCGTCAGCAAGCACGGTCATCTCACCCTCCAGTACGTAAGAGATCTCGTCCTCGCGGCTGTGTCGGTGTAGCGGGGCGGCGAGCGTGTGCGGCGGAAGCGTGTGTTCGACGACGGCGACGTCCGCCTCGTTTTCAGTCCGAGCGATCTCCAGTTTCGCGCCCAGGTTACCGAGATCGACGTTGTACTTCCGATCGGCTGTGGTGTGTTCGCTCATCACACGTATAGACGACTCGCAACGAGATAAAAACAGCCGTGAGGCGACCGAGCGCGACCGCGAGGCGATCGGTCCGAACGAGTGACTGAGGACCTATTACCTATGGCCGTCTACCCATCCTATGACTATTATCGCCGAAATTTCGATTCAAGCCGATCAGTTTCTCCTCGGGCAGATCATCGCCGAACACGACGGCCTCTCGGTCGAACTCGAACGCGTGGTGCCCGCCGAAAAACGGATCATGCCCTACATCTGGGGCTACGGGAGCGACCTCGATACGTTTGCGGGCGCGATGGACGACAGTCCGAACGTAGAGTCGATTTCCGTCCTCGACCGGTACGACGATCGGGCGCTCTACAAGATCGTGTGGGAAGATCCGGCCGAACAGTTGATTACCGGGATCACCGACACCAATGCAACGATACTCGAGGCGCACAGCGACGAGGAGTGGACGTTTCGAATTCGGTTCGAGGATCATTCCGGACTCGCTCAGTTCAACCGCTATTGTGCCGAACACGATATTACGTATCGGCTTAACCGCGTTTCCTCGCTCGCCGAGCGTCCACCCAACGGTCGTGACTTCGATCTGACCGACGCACAGCACGAAGCGCTCGCGCTCGCGGTCGAGCGCGGCTACTTCAAAGTTCCTCGGGAGGTCACGTACGACGAACTCGCCGCGGAACTCGACCTCTCAGTGCAGGCACTCTCCGAACGGGTACGTCGAGGAGCGGACAAAGTCCTTCGCGCCGCGTTGCTTCAATCCGGGAGCGAGAATCCGTGATACCGATACCGATATTCGGGACGAGCAGGACTACGAAGATAAAGGTCATGAGTAGTACGGAGCGAAGGCTTTCGCGGTTCTACTCCATCACAGAGCATGGTCGAACGACTCAGCGTTGACCAACTGGAGAGCCCCGAGTTCCTCGATACGGTCTACGTACTTTTGGCCGACGCGTCCCGTCGAAACGCGCTTCGGTATCTCCTCACTCACCGTGATCGAGTGCCAGTTGTCCGGTTAGCTGCCGAGCTCGCCGCACTCGAACACGGGATTCCGAGCGAAGACGTGACCGCCGACCAGCAATACGAAGCGGTTCTCGAGTTGCAGCACGTTCATCTGCCGATGCTCTCCGACTCGGGGGTCGTCGAATGGGACCGAGACGAGGGGGAGGTTACGTTCACCCCTCTTCTGGAACTCCTCTCCGAATCGTTACCGGACCCGACCGAGCTCTTTGGCGCGTCGGCGTCGTCAGAAGCGGTCGAAAACCGCCATAACTAGGGAGAATGCCGCGAGACGAGTCCGCTGAAAAGCCGCCGAGTGTCGCCGTCGTCGAGGCGGTCGCGGCGAAAAACGGTGTCGACCCGGCCGACCTCGAGTGTCTGTTAGCGGACGTGATCGATCCGATCGCGTTGGACAGATTGTTCGAACCGACGTCGACGCACGAGCGGCGATCGGGGGTCGTCGAATTCGAGTACTGCGGGCGGATCGTCACAGTCCGGGCAGACGGGAGGATCGATGTTAGATAGTTCGACGGGAAGACGTTCTTCTCGACTCGTTCCGCGGGCCGCTCAGAGGTTTGAAATCCGTGGTTTGCCCTCGAGCGCCACAGGCTGAAAATCAGAGTCAGTAGTCGGAACACTGTCCGACGGTCGATGCGGCGAACTCGGGATACTACTCCGTGATCGTGAGGATCCCGTTTTTGATCGATATACCGCCCGCGTCGGGAGGAAGGTCGAACTCGAACTGTCGATCACCGATCACCATGATGGCTGTCTTTCCGACAAGATCCGTCTCGATATCGCTTGTCTGCCCGAGATCGGCGACGATAATGCTCTCGTCGTCGTAGTCGTACGCTCGGACGACGGCTTCGCCTTGATCGGCCTTTTTGAGGAATCCAGGGACTTTCATACGAGAGAATACGGGTTCGACGGAGGTAAGCATCGCGCTAACACACCTCAATAGATACAGAATTGGTGTTTTTCCATAATACACCGGATTCCATTCGAACAAATGAATGCAGTGCGGGTCGCTGGTGGCTCTTGCTGTAGGTTTCGGGTTCGTCGCTGCAAACCGAACCGCAGATCACTCCACGCCCATCCGGTGCTCCATCGTCGTTCCACCGGGACGCGGTAGCACCCTCACGTCGACGGTTGACGAGCAGTCACGCGAGCAAGGCGAACGGGTCCGGCGACGACCGTAACGCCGGTCGCGACGACGGCGACGACACTCGAGGCGAGCAGCAGGGGTTCGTACCCGATTCCGGTGGAGATCGCCAGACCGGCGAACACGATTGGACCGGCGGTCCGACCGAGGAAGGTGGTGCTGTTGCGCAGACTCATCGCCCCGGCCAGATACTCGGCGGAGACCCGATCGCTCACGGCGGCGTCGACGACCGGCAGTAGGAGTCCGACGCCGACGCCAATGATCACGACCGCTCCCATCGTATCGACGAGTCCGGTCGCAGCCCACGCGGCCGCGAAGCCGATAGCGTAGCAGGCGAATCCAGTCGCGATCAGCCACTCGTTCGAGAGGGACCGCGCCAAGCGGCCACTCGAGAGCGCGACCAACATCGAGGCCGTCTCGGAGACCAAGATCACGACCCCGATTAGTACGGGGGTAAAGGTCGTCGCGAGGACGAACGGCATCGCCGTGAAGATCACGCCGAATAGCAGGAACTCCGTGAGGAACGCGACGGCGAACAGCGTCGCGAGCGCCGGCGTGAGAACCGCTCGTGCGGCGTTGACGAGGTACGAAACTCCGTCTCCGTCGTCGACGCGATGCGGTTCCTCCAGCGCGACCTGCGCGAACGCAGCGATCGGAATCGCCACCAGGTACGCGAGAAACGGCGCGTTCCACGCGATTCCGGCGAGGAATCCGCCGAGGACGGGAAACAGCGCGGCGGTAGCCGAGAGGACCGCGACGTTCGCACCCAGGACCGCGTTTCGCTGGACACCGTCGAACGCATCACCCACGATCGTGACGGTCGTGATGAAGATCGCCGCCGCTGCGGTCCCTTGTGCGACGCGCAACGCGAGCAGGACTTCGAACGTCGGCGCGACCGCCATCGCACCGCCGAGGACGCCGAACGCCAGCAGTCCCCAGACCAGGACCCGCTTTCGGCCGATTCGATCGGCGAGGACGCCGATGAACGGTGAGAGGACGATCCCGACGAGGAAGTACGTGCTCACCAGAAGACTCGCCTGCGCGTCGGTGATCCCAAACACGTCGCGAAAGACCGGCAGTGCCGGGCTAATGAGCGGCACGCCCAGCGGTGCAAGTGCCGTGCTCGTCAACACGATCTGGACCGTCCGGGACCCCCACGGCACGGCCTCGCTCAGTTCGCCAGTCGATTCCGTTCGTCCGCCAGATTCGATTCCGTGGTCCATACGCGAATAGACGCGGCCGAGCCTCGTGTAGTCATTTACCGAGTAGGATATCGAATCCGGAGTTCGGTCTCACTGAATTCGACGCGTCTCAGCGCCTGAGACAGCCCTATGTGGGTGTAGCGCGTACCTTCCGTAATCGTCTGCACTGACGTGATCGACATGGGTACCACAGTCCTCGACGAAATCCTGGAGACG
The DNA here is from genome assembly GCF_054654555.1 of Halopiger thermotolerans. Lineage (NCBI taxonomy): Archaea > Methanobacteriati > Methanobacteriota > Halobacteria > Halobacteriales > Natrialbaceae > Halopiger > Halopiger thermotolerans. The sequence goes on from NZ_BAAIEU010000003.1 coordinate 24,300, forward strand.
ACTTACGAGCTGGACTCCAGTTCGGTATCGGCACACGAACTCGGCGAGCGAATGGACACCGATGAACTGCTCGACGTCGTCCGTCACCGGGAGCTCTTAGAGGCACTGGTGGACGAGCCGCTCGACCGGAACAACCTCGAGGCGCGACTGGGCGTCTCCCGAGCGACCAGCCACCGGTTCACCCGATGGCTCTCGGACCACGACCTCGCGCACCGGGTCGACAATCGGTTCGCACTGACGGGGAAAGGGCAGGCGTACGCCGACGCGGTCGGGCATCTCGAGCGGGATCTACGGGCTGCGACGGCGCTCGCACCGTTACTCGAATCGATCTGTGAGGCCCACCGCGAGTTCGTCGTCGCACCGTTTGCTGACGGAACGGTGACGACCGCGACCCCCGAAGACCCGTACGCACCGTTCGCCCGGTTTATTCAGTTGCTGCGCGAGAGCGGCACCTTTCGCGGGTTCAACACGACTCACATGGTCCCGCCGACGCTCGCGGAACCGTCGGACCGGCTGTTCGACGGGCGCGACGTGGAACTCATCTACCTCCCCGAGGTCGTCGAGTCCCTCCTCGAGACCCACCCCGAACGGGTTCGCGAGGCCGTGGACGCGGGTCACCTGACTCTCCGGACGCGCGAGTCGCTCCCGTACGGGCTGGCCATCTTCGACGACCGCGTCGGCGTCGCCGGATACGACGATCAGACCGGGATGATGCGCGTGTTCGTCGACTCCGACTCCGCGATCGCCCGCGGCTGGGCCGAACGCGTTTTCGAGACGTATCGAGACCGCTCCGACCCGATCCGTGACCGAATCGAGCCGTGATCCGACGGTCGGTCCCGCTATTCCGAGAAGCGTGGTCGTCGATTCCGGCTCCCGTTCGTCTCTCGCCTCCTCTGCTCGAGGCTTTCTCGCTGTCGGCGGGGAAATGGCGACGTCACTTTCTAACACGGTCCGTCGGGCCCGATCGCACGTCTTCCAACCCCTCCCGAAAATGACCTCTCAGTAACACATGACTGCGATTATGTACATGGTTTTCCACGAGATTGTTTATCATATATTAGCTCGTAATATACGCCATGAGCTCCGACTCACATCACACCACTGGGAGCCACGCCCATGGACACCACGCGGGAACGGTCGGATACGACACGCCGCAGGCCGCTATCGAACAGTCCGCTCGCGAGCGCATCGCGTACGTCCCGGCCCTCTACGTGGGAACCGATGTCGACGTGCCCGACATGCTGACCGTCGTCGACGTCGACCCCGATTCGCCGACCTACTGCGAGGTCGTCGACCGAATCGAGATGCCGACCAAAGGCGACGAACTGCATCACTTCGGCTGGAACGCCTGCTCGTCGTCCTGCCACGTCGAGGGAGCGGAGCGGCGGTACCTCGTCGTTCCCGGCAACCGCTCGTCGCGCATCCACATCGTCGATACCAAAGACCGGGAGCACCCCGAACTCGTGAAGGTCATCGAACCGGAGGCGGTCTTCGAGCACGACCTCTCCGCCCCCCACACCGTCCACTGCATCCCCGAGGGGAAGATCATGATCAGCATGCTCGGGAACGCCGATGGAGATCTCCCTGGCGGCTTCCTCCTGCTGAACGAGGACTTCGAAATCGACGGGCGCTGGGACGAGCCCGGGGACATCGAGATGAACTACGACTTCTGGTACCAGCCGCGTCGTAACGTGATGGTCTCGAGCGAGTGGGCCGCGCCGAAGACCTACCAACCGGGATTCGATCTCGAAGACGTCGAAGCCGGGAAGTACGGACAGCGCCTCCACGTCTGGAACTGGGACGAGAAGACGGTCGAACAGACGATCGACCTCGGTGAGGAGGGACTGGTGCCGCTCGAGGTGCGGTTCCTCCACACCCCCGAATCCGAACACGCCTACGTCGGTGCCGCGCTCTCGTCGAACATGTTCCACCTGTTCAAGGAGGGCGACGAGTGGCGCGCGATGAAAGTCATCGACGTCGAGCCGCGCGACCACGAGGACTGGGACATGCCAGTCCCGGGGCTGATCACTGACCTGCTGGTCTCGATGGACGATCGGTACCTGTTCTTCGCGAACTGGCTCCACGGGGAGGTCCGCATGTACGACATCTCCGATCCGTCGAACCCGCGACTGACCGATACGATCTCGGTGGGCGGCCTCTTCGGTGACGTCCGCGAGGTGAATGGCCGGGAGATCACCGCCGGGCCGCAGATGCTCCAGCTCTCGCTGGACGGCGAGCGCCTCTACTGGACCACCTCGCTGTACTCCTCGTGGGACGACCAGTTCTTCCCCGAGGAGGGCGAGCGGGGGTCGGTCATGCTCAAGGCCGACGTGAACCCGCGCGAGGGGACGATGACCCTCGACGAGGAGTTCCTCGTCGACTTCGGAACGCTCCCTGAGGGCCCGGCCCGCGCCCACGAGATCCGGTGGCCCGACGGCGACTGCACCAGCGACGTCTGGATGTAGGTGACACGAGCATCGCCACCGTCGATCGGCCGTCACCGACGGACTGATCGACGGCGGCCGACACCGTCGAAACAAATCGACAGAAACACTGGAATTAAAATCGCATGAATCTCGCTTCTCGAGTCGGTGAGATATGATACAGGCAAGCCGCGTGACGGTCGCGGTTCTGCCGACGCTACTCGGTGCGCTCTTCGCGTGGCCGGTAGTCGCTAGTGCCCACGGCACCGCTGGGGATGCCGGCGCCCACGCGTTACCGGTTCCGTTCGTCGTAGCGGTCGGCTTCTCGGCGCTGGTCAGCGCTGCGATCGGTCTCTACGCGGTCGTGCGCTGGGGACCGACTCGCACCGTCGAACGCGGTCACGGCCTACTGACTCCCATCGTAGTGATAGCGGTAGGACTCGTCGCACTCGCGTCAGCCGGTACTCAGCTGTGGGCTCTTACAGTCGTCGGTGGTGTGGTCGGTGGGGCGATCGCCTGGACTAGCCGTGCTCGCGGCGTCTCGCCACATGACGGGTGTGCAGACGCAGCGTTCGGGGCAATACTCGTTCACCGAGCCACTGAAGGAGCGATCATCGCAAGCGTCTACGGGGCGAGCGCAGCGCTCGGCCTGGTCGGGTTGGCCATCCTCACGGGACACGCGATCGCGGAGACAGTCGCCGTCGGCGCCCTGTACGCTCCGGTCAGCCGAGGGTGGGGTACTGCGAGCGTTATCGTAACGCAGCTCGGCTTTATCGCGGGAGCACTGTTCGGTAGCTCCCTCGTAAGCAGTCTCTCTACGGCGAGCGCAGCAGCAGTTCTCGCAAGTGTCGGTGGCATCCTCCTCGTCACGGGGGTAACCGAGCTACTTGGGTACAGAGAGAACCGATCCGGTAGACGGCTAGAACCCCTTCCGGAGCACTAGGTAGCTCCGTGTCTTTCCACACGTCGTGCGTACTCTACCGACGGTCGCCCTTTCTAGCTCTGCAGCGTTCTTCGCTTTTGTCTCGTTGGGTTACCGGATAGGCTTATCATCGCGTTTCTCGTACGATCATCGCTATGCCGTACAGCCAGTGCAACGGGGCGGACCTCTACTACGAGGACCACGGCGAGGGGCCACCGATCGTCTTTCTACACGGCGTCATGGCGAGCCACCGGTTCTTCGAACCTCAACTGACGGGTCTCTCGAAGGAGTATCGAACGATTGCCGTCGATTTCAGGGGGCACGGTCGGTCAGCGAAGACGGAACTGGGACACACGGTCGCGCAGTACGCCCGCGACCTTCGGGCCTTTCTCAGCCAGCGCGACCTCGACAACATCGTCCTGGTCGGCTGGTCGATGGGCGCACTCGTCTCGTGGGAGTACGTCGATCAGTTCGGGACTGAAGAAGTCCGAGGGCTGGTGGACATCGATATGGAAGCGTCCCGATTTCAGTGGGCCGACTACGACTATGGACTCACCGATTTGGACGGCCTTCAAACAACGCTCGCGTTGGCCCAGCAGGATCGGACGAGTCTCATCGAACGGATCACAGAACAGGTGTTCAAGGACCCTCCCTCAGCCGAAACGAGGGCAATGGTGTTCGACGAACTCTCCCGGGTGCCAGCGTCGATCAAGAGCGCAATCCTCTTCGACGCGCTCACACGCGATTATCGAGACGTCCTCTCCGAGATTGACGTGCCGATGGTAGTCTGTGCTGGTGCGGACGAAAAGCGCGGAACCGTCGTATCAACGAAGCACGTCGCGGAGCTCGTTCCGGAGGGGAGCTTCGAACTCTTCGACGAGAGTGGACACTGTCTGACCCTCGAGGAACCCGACCGATTCAACCGGATCGTGAGTCAGTTCGTCGAGTCCTTGTAATCGATACGCGCTAGGTATGCAGCCGGGCCCATCCTCGAGCCAGCAGGTGTTTGGTCCGGTAGCGTGTGCCCGTCACCGCCATATCGACCCGTAATACACCTGCCTGCCACTACCGGTGCACCCACCGCCTCAACGGCGTTGCCGAGACCCATTAGAACGCGACGCGTTCTGCGGACGGCATCGCCGTTGCGGGTCGCGGTCGACGAACCCGCTGTCAAGATCAACGGTGATCAGTATTGCCAGTATCCTTCAATAGACATCGAAACGAAGTTGATCCTTGACGTTGCGCTGTTTAGTCGACATGGCACTAATCCGGCAGCTGCGTTTCCGCAGTAACTCCGCGAGAAACGCGATCTCCTCGGGTCCGGATTTCTCATCGATCAATTCGGTATCGGACTACCCGCTCTCGAGTCGGACCGAGCGGTCGGGTTCACGGTACCGACCGAAACCACATCTGAAAGTGGTCTTACACCTCAAAATTCACATCGATCGCTTCCATACTTCGTGGGTAGGTAGTCTGGCGAGCGTTCCCGGATGTCTTGACTGAGTCGTGCATTGCTACAACCACCAACGGCTGCATCGCACGCTCGACGGAAACGGTCAGTCGAGGAGATGCCGGCCCTATTTCACTGGGCTAAAAAAGCAGTAACCTAACACAAAGGACTCGAGTTTGGGGAATACAGTTAAGCGGTAGTACATAGAACGGTCGGTTGACAGGTGATCTCATAGATGTCCCTGGCTACCGATCCTCGCCCGCCACTCCCCGAGTGGGTGTTGGACGCGTACGACGTGCTCACTGACGCTATCGCCGAGCACGGACGTACTGAGCCTGACCGCCAGGTTCCCGCCATCCATCGCGATGACGCGATCGAGGTCCTACTGTCCACCGAGGAACTACAACTCGATCAGAGAGACGTCGACCACGCAGTGACGCGACTGCTCGAGCGCGGATACCTCTACGAGGTCGGCGACGAACTTCGCGTAACCACTCCACCTGACGCGTCACACTGAATCTCGTTGAAACGGGCGAAGCGGACCGCCGGACTAAGTGTGCTCGGTACTACGCCGTGGGATCCGCGAGCGTGAAGCCCGGCGCAACTGGGAAGACCAGTACGTGGCCGACCCGCGTTCGGAATGACGGCACGGTCCATTCTGGCCGAATAGACCGCACAGCGCCAGGGAAAACTGTGCAGAGACTACGGAATACCCCATGGCTGGACTCCGTTACGTTCGTTGCTACTCCAAATTATGTTGGGGATATCAATACGTTGCTCGAGTCTCTTCTCACTGATGCGGAGATTCCAGATAGCGATTCTCTGGACTCGCCGCACACGACTGGCCGCCGTCCACGCGGTCACTCGTGGACATCATCCCTTCGGAGAGCGCCACGGTAGTGTCGGTCGCCGGCAGTCATACCCCTAGTATTGATACCGTCCTCCATGGGGAGTGTATACATGCCTCTGATAATCTTTTTACCTCGCTTCGTTGCCCGCTTCGATGGATGATGTCCACGAGCGAATATCACCTGCTGATTCCGGACGAAGTGACCTCGTCAAAGGCCAAACTCGTCTACGTAACCCTCCGTACCGTCGAGAAAGCGACGCTGACCGAACTCCACCACCAGCTCGGACTCTCTAAACTCACACTGCTTTCGATCCTCGACTCACTCCGCCAACGCGATCTCATCACCCGGACGGAGGACGGCTATGCCTGCCGGTGACGCCTCCAACTGGCCGCCAGCGTGTGCCGATTACGACGGGGAGCTCCGGATCGAAGCCTACGTGCGAGGCGCCGTCCCCGCCCCGGTGCAGAACCGAATCACCGCGGTCACTGAACGCCTTCAACGCCTCTGTGAGGGCGGCCAGATCGACGACTATCGCGTTTCACAGTGGCCAGCACCGCACCAGACCGTCGCCGACCCAGCCGGGCTGACGCGACAGGAACTCGTCGAGACGTTTGAGCAGTGGGCTGACAAGCAGGGTTACTCCCTCGAGCCTGCATTCCGACGGGACACGGTCCCGACGACCCCCGTTGCTCGTGAGGAAGGCGACCGCATCGGACGGCTTCGCGTTCCGGTGATCGCGCTCGCGCTCTACGAGGACGCGAAGCCGCGGACAGACCCGGAATCGCTCCGGAGCGTCGTTCCATGTACGGCGTCCACCCCAGAAGGCGACCAGCAGCCACAGACGGTCGACACCTTGCTGGCTGCACTCGAGCCGGCGGACGGTGCTGGGCTCGCGCCCGACGCAGATGACGATCGAGTACCGGTACTGGAGGGGGGCCGATGACCGCGAAACGACTCGCGGAGACGGGCGACCTCGACCGGCCACCGCGCCAGCCGCTCGCCGGCCGCACCTGCGTAGTGACGGGCGCGTCGCGCGGGATTGGCCGCGGCATCGCCACGGAACTCGGCCGGTACGGCGCGACCGTGATCGTCAACTACCGATCGTCGGAGTCGGCCGCCCACGCCGTCGCCGACACGATCACGGACGCAGACACCGAAGGGATCGCCTATCCGATCCAGGCCGACGTGACGGATCGCGACGAGATCGATGCAATGCGGGACACGGTCACCGACGCCGTCGGGTCGATCGACGTGCTCGTGAACAACGCGGGGATCACCTGCGATCGCACGTTCGCGAAGATGACGTCCGAAGACTGGCGCCGGGTGCTCGACGTCTCGCTACACGGGACGTTCAACTGCACCAAAGCGTTCTACGACGATCTCGAGGCCGCCGACAACGGCCGGATCATCACCATCTCGAGCGTCATCGGGAAACAGGGGAACGTTGGCCAGGCAAACTACGCAGCGGCGAAAAGCGGTCTGTTCGGCTTCACGCGGTCGCTCGCACTCGAGTTGGCGGACTCGGGCACGACCGCGAACTGTATCGCCCCCGGCTTTACCCGCACGGAGATGGTCGAGGCCATTCCCGACCATATCCAGGACGAACTGCGAGCCGAGATTCCCCTCGAGCGATTCGCGACCATCGACGAGATCGCGAGCCTCGTGCGGTACCTTGCCAGCGAGGAAGCGAGCTACATCACCGGTGAAGTGATCGACGTCAACGGCGGGGTCGACCTGTGACGGTGTCGTCTCAAACGTCGGTCGGGGAATCCGAGCGCGTGGCGGTTATCGGGGCCTCGATGACGCAGTTCGGCCAGCGGGAGGACTGGATCCTCGACCTGCTCGCAGAGGCTGGGAGCGCGTGTCTCGCGGACGCGGGCGTCGACGCCGCCGAGGTCGACCACCTCTACGTCTCGAACATGGCCAGCGGCGAGTTCGAGGGCATGACGGGCGTGATGAACGCGCTAGCGCACGATCTCAACGCGCTTCCGGCATACACACAGCGGGTCGACCAGACCAGTTCCAGCGGCGGCGCCGGCATCTACGCCGCCTGGCAGTCGATTACGAGCGGTGCCAGCGACATGACGCTGCTCGTCGGCGGCGAGAAGATGACTCACAAGACGACCGGCGAGGCGACCGACGTCATCGCGTCGATCGGGCACCCGGTCGAGTACACCCACGGGGTCACGCTGCCGTCCTTTGCCGGGTTGACCGCGCGTCACTATCTGGAGCGGTTCGACGTGCCCCGCGAGAGCTTAGCGAAGGTCGCCGTCAAAAACCACGAGAACGGCGTCGACAACCCCAAGGCGCAGTTCCGGAAGGAAGTCGATCTCGAGACGGTGTTGGAATCGCCGATCATCGCTGATCCGCTCCGGCTCTATGACTTCTGTCCGGTCACCGACGGCTCGGCCGCGATGCTGTTCTGTCCGGAATCGATCGCTCGGGAGTACACGGACGACTACGTCGTGATTGCGGGCGTCGACGGCGCGACGGACACCCACGTCGTTCACGAGCGCGAGGATCCGACCGTGATGCGCGGCGTCGTCGAGAGCGGCGAGGGCGCCTACGAGATGAGCGGCTACGGGCCCGACGACGTCGACGTCGCCGAACTCCACGACATGTTCACCATCCTCGAGTTCCTCCAGATGGAGGGGTTGGGCTTCGCCGAGCAGGGCGAGGCCTGGCAGCTCGTCGAGGAGGGGTACACCGAGCGCGACGCCGGCGAACTGCCGATCAACACCTCCGGGGGGCTCAAGTCCAAGGGTCACCCGCTGGGCGCCAGCGGCGTCGCCCAGGGCGTCGAGATCTACGAACAACTGATGGGCGAAGCCGGCCCGCGACAGGTCGAGGCCGATGTCGGCCTGACCTGCAACGTCGGCGGTTTCGGTAACTGCGTGATCACCACCATCATGGAGGCGGCACGATGACGATGGAAGCCACGCGTTACGAGGACGGTTCGATCAGCTACCCCGGCCACCCGCGCGGCCCCGGCGGCGCGGAGCCGGCGGAAACGATCGACCTCAGCGGGTACACTGCTGAGGTCATCACGTGGACGACCAGTACCGCGACGCCACCGGGTGTCCGCGAACCGAACACGCTCGCGATCGTTGAATTCGATGTCGACGGTCAGGCGGTCCGGGCGATCGGCCAGGTGACGACCGACACAGTCGAGACCGGCGACGAAGTGCGGCCGGTCCATGTCGACGAACTCCGCGAGCGCGGTGCAGGTATCCGCGAGCCAGACAGCCAGGCCTGGGACGGCTACCGGTTCGAACCCCTGTAAGCGCTCGGTCGGCCGCCGACATCGGAGAGTCACCAGTCGGCGCGTGCTGCAATTCCGGCAGTGAGGAACGGCCTCCGAGTATCAGGCAACGCCTATAATTTGACACAGTGACGTCCGCCTCCCCGTGAACGCAGCGGTATCTCGAGCAGTAGGAGGGTCACCGACTTTCCTGTTTTTCGGTCTGCGCCAGATGACGCCCCCCTCTCACTAAGGGCTCAGAGAGCGAAGCTACAATCGGATTATGGTCGACCGTACGTTCGAATTCCTCCACCACAATGAGCGCGAGGAGAAACCCAGAGAGAAGGGGATCACGGAGATCCGCGGGCCGTACTACGATCCGATGGGCCCGCGCGAGCTGCGTGACCTTCTAGAGACGATGGGGCAGTACGTCGACATCTACAAGTTCAGCGGTGGGTCCTTCGCGCTGATGCCCGAGGAGGCGGTGACGGAGTTGATCGACATCTGCCACGAGTACGACGTTAAAGTCTCGACTGGCGGCTACGTCGAGAACGTCCTGATCCGCGACAACGACAAGGTCGAGCAGTACTTCGAGGAGGCCGAGCGGCTCGGGTTCGACATCGTAGAGCTCTCTAGTGGGTTTCTGGCCATCGGGACGGATGACATGGTGCGGATGACGGAGATCGTCGCGGAGGACTACGAGATCGATCCGAAGCCCGAGATCAACGTCCAGTTCGGCGCCGGCGGCGCGACGGACCCGGATGTCCTCGAGGAACAGGGCCAGCAGGACCCCGAACAAGCTATCGAGGAGGGGAAACGCCATCTGGAGGCGGGCGCGGACCTTTTGATGGTCGAGGCGGAGGGCATCACCGAGGAGGTCAACGAGTGGCGGACGGACGTCGCCTACCAGATTGCGAACGGGCTTGGAATCGAGAACCTCGTCTTCGAGGCGCCTGGACCGGAGATGTTCGAGTGGTACGTCAAGAACTTCGGTCCGGAGGTAAACCTCTTCGTCGATAATTCACAGATCGTCGAACTGGAGTGCATGCGGTCCGGCCTCTGGGGGAAGGCGACGACGTGGGGTCGGACCGTCACCTGGAAGGGTGACGAAGAATAGCTCTACGACTGGTAATATCACTGTCTCTTAGAAACTGTCCTGTCGGGAGGGGTATGTACAGGAAACGCTCGTTCATCGATAGTTCCCGGAAGGGCGAACTGCTCGAGACCAATCGAACGACGGAGGGAGGGGATACACATCGCTCACTGACCGGAGACTCCGCCCGTAGATGTACCAGCACGTGAACTTCGCTACTGGACTCGACGCGAACAGCGGCGTGTCGGACGGACGGTCTCGAGTTAGTACGGAGGAGGACGTAATTTGACCGATCGGGAGCGGCTTAGCAACAGACCTCCCTTACCATCCGAAATAACTATAAGAAACGAGAATGCAGTTGATATCGGTGCGGTGATCTCCCCCACCCACCAAATCCCCCACCCCCACTTTCGTCTCGCTTTCAGGAGTTTGAGCGCAACCAACGCTGGTGGTACCTTCAAGTGACATCAGCGCCGCAGCGATCACCTCGTCGCCGTCGCGTTGAGCGAGTGTTCCGGGCAGTACGAGCCAGCTGATCCCAAACTCGCTACCACGTGTGGCAACTGGCGGTTGCCCCTCAAGCGCAGTACTGGTCCCAGAGCGGCGCTCAGTAAATATCGAGCGTTAGAGATTGGCCATTAGAACTATAGTTCTGTCTAACCAACTGTTAAGTGACGAGGGGGGTGGGGGACGTACTGTCGCCTTTGGCCCGAAGACAGACCCTCCTCGTCATCGTTCCAACGTTCCGATCGTTGGGGGCAATCGCGAATCACCCACGACCGCCGGTGGATCCACCGGCGGTCTCAATAGCCATCGCGGCCACCCTTCCGTCCCTTTCACCATCTACAGCCCGTGACGCTAGTAGTGGAGGGAACGAGGGGAGACGTTCCCGCTCGCTGTCTCGAGGGTGGAGAGGTGGACGCTCGAGGGCAGTGCCTCTTAGGCGTAACCGACGGAGGACTCGAACTCGGCCGGTTGTTGGTTACGGCATAGGGCGGTGCTCTAACTCGCGCGCGTTTGCTGATTACGGTCGTTGGCCACCGATCATGTTATCGTATACCACACCATAGTAGCCGTATGAAGTGTACACGATGTAGCGAGAGCGAGGCCGAGCGAATGCTGGTCTACTACGAAGGCGATGCCGCGGTGGTGGTGTACCTCTGTCAGGAGTGTGCCGAGTTGGCCCTTCGCGATACGGAGGTCACCGACTTGGTTCCTGCCCCGGATTGGTGACGAGTCGCTCAACTGGGTTATCGTTGTGGAATACGAGCGGGACTAATTCTTCTTGATAAGGATCTGTCCAGTGCTCTGCACGAGAACGGTATAGCCGTAGTAGGAGAAGGTGAGACACCCGGCCTTACCGGCGCTCCCGTCGACGGATTCGAACGCCGTATCAAGCGCCTCGGGATTGATACTGTTGCTCAGCGGTGGGAGGTCCTCCGGATGCTCGTTTTCGTACTCCGCAATCGCCTGCACGATACGATCACTCGCCCACTCCTCCCCGGTCCAGTCGTGGTGTAAGTGATGCGTCGGTCGGTCGGCCGCCGAGTCTACGGCACTACTCATAGGTTAGTGATTGACAAACACTAAGATGACAGTTAGTGAGGAATATTCCTCCCGTTTAAATACCCTGCATACGACGGAGTTCGTTTCGGATACCGTCGTATGACGGTGATTCGTAAGTCGCTCGGGTTCGACCGACTCAGTAATTGATGAGTAAGATTATACGCTGGCTCAGCGATCATTGGCTATTAGGAGGATGATATAGGAACTACGTATGTGTTTTATATTTTCGGTAATTTAGGCCATCTAACCCCCATTAGGAGTACATTTATTCCCACTAGCTACTAAGAAACTCTACTATAGTTTTTCTACAACAGAATCCGTTTCTGGAGAATCGACGATACGTGAACAGTATTAGGCCGTCAGTCGGTATCGTTCTCCATCAACGCCGCAGAGATCAGGTTCCGCATCCCGCGTCGAAGTCGGCCGCTCATGGCGGTCGAGGAGACGCCGACCTCGTCGGCAACGCCGCTGAGGGCCGTGTCGCGCGGTTCGTTGAAGTACCCGCACTCGTATGCTGTTCGCAGTGCTTCGATCTGCTCGTCCGTCAGTCCAAACGAGATGTCCTCTTTGGCCCCCGTACTCCCGTGTATTTCGATGATCTCGAGCTTCATCCCGCATCCTTCGGCGAACTCCCAGATCGTATTGAGCGCCTCCCGGTCCGGGAGCTGTAACTGGACGAACCATCCGCGACGTCTGGTTTCCGTCCGTAACATGAATCCGTTCACTTCCGTGAGGATCGGACTCAGTAATATGGTCTCGTCCGAATGTTCGATGTAGTAGATGAACATCTCGTCGTTCGCGTCGACGAGTTCGTAACTGTCGACGGTCGGATCGGAATCGAGGTGACGCTCCAGCTCGTCGCGGTCGTCGTACTTGATGAGAAACGGAAAAACGTCCGAATCCGGATCGGTGTTCGCCTGCGTTATCACTTCGATTTCGATACCATCTACGCTCCGTAACGTCGGGATTAGAGCGAGTTCATCGTGTTCCGCGTAGGCTTTTACGGTAATAGGCATCTCTTCGACAGTGTCTCCGTTTATACGCGACTCTATCTTTAGGCACCATCATAAGAGTATCCTCGAGTCAGTCGGATAACGGTTAGAGCGGTGGCACAGCGGAAGAAGATAAATGCAGTCCCGCGCACGCTATGTATACGATGGCGAACGACACCGAGGGCTGTAAGATCGATCGGATCGCCCGGAAGCGGGAACTCGACGACTTCGATCAGCGACTCCTCGAGCGTCGGAACGCGGGCGCCAGTCTCCGCGACCTCGAAACGTATCACAACCGGCAGGTGCTCGAAGCGGCGGTGAACGAAGCGGACATGGAGACACTGGAGGGTGAAATCGAGAACCTCTACCGCCTGCTTACCGACGATGACGTGAGCGCCGGAACGCGCGTCGAAGCTCAGTCTCGGCTCGAACGGAACGGAATCGATCCGGACGCGGTCACGGACGACTTCGTCAGTTACCAGACCGTCCGGACGCATCTCAACGACTGCCTCGACGTCGACACTACTCGAACCACGCAAATCGATCGGACCAGCGCGAAGAACGTCGTCTTCAAATTACTGTCCCGAACCGAGTCAATCACCGTGCGAACGATTGACCGACTCCGCTCGAGCGATCACCTGACGATCGGCGAGCCGGAGGTCACGCTTAGTTTGCGCGTCGCATGTACGGAATGCGGCGAGGAGTACACGTTTTCCCGCCTCGTGGATCGGGGACGGTGTTCGTGTCGAGCGGACGATCGAACCGCTGCTCGAGACGATGAGACCGAAGCGTGATCGACGGGCGCGCCACGAGTACGGAGCGGGGTTCGAAGTCGACAGTCGGCCGACGATAGCGAACGACCGTATTCACGCTTCTCCTCTATCGTGAAAGTATTATTCGGCCAAACGATTATATGGGACACGGCCATCATCTACCGTTGCGCGGTTTGATCAATCCGCTGTACGCTACCGATGTACCGGTCGTTCGCCCATCCATGTTTGTAAACAGCCCTGAATCGGAACCTGAAAGCGGGTTCGAGGAACTACACGTTACCGTCCAGAACGTCGGTGGAATCACCGACGGCGAACTGACGCTCTCACCTGGAGTGACGCTGCTCTCTGGGGAGAACGCATCAAACAAGTCGTCGTTCCTTCGCGGACTGGCCGGCGTACTCGGTGGCCCCACACCGCCGATAAAGAGCGACGCCGATCGCGGGCGGGTGACGCTTCGAACGGACGAGAACGAATACTTCCTGGAGTTGTCGAACGAAAACGGCGATCCAACCGTCACCGACGCGGAGCGACTCTCCGATCGGACCGACCTCTGTGAACTGTTCGCCACACTCGGAGAAACGAATCCGATCAGACAGTGTCTTCTCGCGGACGGGGACGTGTACGAACTACTGATGCGGCCGGTCGATACCACGGAAATCGAGGCCGAGATCGAGCGGCTGAAAGCACGAAGGGATCGGCTCGACGAGCGACTTGCGGAGCTGGATCGATCCGAGGACCGACTCCCGACGCTGCGGACGCGAGCGACGACCTTGCGGGAGGACCGCGAGGAGATCGAGGCGGCGCTCCGCGAGAAGCGCGAGGAGATCGGCGAACGGGAAGCGGAGACCGAGAGCAACGACGTCCTCGACGATCTCAAAGAGAAGCGATCAGAGCGCGAGTCCGTTCGCAATCGGATCGAAACGCAACGCGAGGCGATCCGCTCGCTGGAGGACGAACTCGAGGCCGTCCGCGATCAGCGCGACGAGTCTGGACCGGCGGAGTCCGCACGGGACGTCGACACGATCGAGAGCGAAATCGAGGGCCTCCACCATCAGAAACAGCAACTGACGAGTACGATCAACGCGCTGAGTCCGATCGTCGAGATGAACGACCAACTGCTGGACGACGAGCGAGAGATCCCCGAGGAGATGAAATCCGACGAGATCGTCGCCGAACTCGATCCCGCGTCGCGGACGATCACCTGTTGGACGTGTGGCTCCACCGTCGAACGAGAAGAGATCGCCGAGCAAGTGCGGGTGGTCCAGGAGATCATCCGAGAAAAGCGCCAGCAGCGCGAAACGATCACCGAGCAGATAGGGTCGCTCGAGGAGGAAAAGCGCCAGATCGAACGCCAGCGCGACGAACGCCAGCGACTCGCCGAGAAAGCGCAGTCGATCGAAACCGAAATCGAACAGCGAGAGGAAACGCTGAGCGAACTCCGAGACGAGAAAGCGGCGCTCGACGACGATATCGAGTCGCTCCAGGCGGATGCCGAAGCGCTCGACGAACAAGACGACCAACTGCTCGAACTCCACAGCGAGGTGAGCGAGCTCGAATACGAACGCGGGCAACTCGAGAACGAACTGAGCGAGATCGAAGCTGAGATCGAGCAACTCGAGGCGGAACTCGAGAAGCGCGACGACCTCGAGGCCGACCGGGAGGCAGTTGCGGCGGAGCTACGGAGCCAGCGAGAGCGGATCGAAACGCTCGAGCGCGATCTCGTCACGACGTTCAACGAATCGATGCAGCAGGTCCTCGACGTGCTAGACTACGAGAACGTCGAGCGCGTCTGGATCGAACGGGTCGTGGGAGACGGCGACGCACCGTCGGCGACCGGCTTCGAGCTGCACGTCGTTCGCTCGAGCGAGAGCGGCGCCGCGTACGAGGACACGGTTGACAGCCTGAGCAAGAGCGAGCGTGAGGTGATCGGTCTCGTCGTCGCCTTCGCGGGCTATCTCGTTCACGACGTCGCGAGCGAACTGCCGTTCATCGTCATCGACGCCGTCGAAATGCTCGACGCGGATCGGATTCGCGGCCTGCTCGACTACTTCGAGGATCACACCGGGTACGTCGTCGCCGCCGTCCTCCCCGAGGAGGCGAGCGAACTCGAGGAGACGTATCCGACGGTATCGACCGCTTCGTTCGCCGCTCGTTCGTAACCGTAGTCGGTTCGTTTCCGCTTCCGTTCCGGTTCCAGCTGCAAGGGTCAGTATCAGTATCGCGAGTCCGCCGTGCGGACCGCCCGAACCGCAGCGACGTTTTCGGGGACGTCGTGAACTCTGATGACGTCGGCGCCGCGTTCGGCCGCCATGGTCGTCACCGCGAGCGTCGGCGGTAATCGCGTGCCGGGTTCGCAACCGACGCGCTCGAACATCGACTTCCGGGAGTGACCGATCATGACGGGACACCCCAGCGCGTGTAACTCGCCGATCCTGGCCGCCAGTTCGAAGCTCTCGGCCGGATCCTTTCCGAATCCGAGTCCGGGGTCGACGACGATCTGGTCGCGATCCAGTCCCGCACGTTCCGCGAGCAACACCGTCTCCGAGAGGTCGTGGAGGACGTCTTCGACGACGTCATCGTAGGTGGCGGTCCGGTCGGGGTTAACGGGCGTCTCGAGGCTGTGCATGACGACGAGCGACGCGTCGTGGTCGGCCGCGACGAAGCGCATCTCCGGGTCTTCGAGTCCGGAAACGTCGTTGACGATGTCGGCGCCCGCCTCGAGCGCGGCGTCGGCGACCGCCGCTTTCCGCGTGTCGACCGAAATCGGGACGTCCAGGTCCGCGATGCGTTCGATAACCGGGACGACGCGATCGATCTCCTCGGCGACTGAAACCGGCTCGGCGCCGGGGCGGGTGCTCTCGCCGCCGACGTCGATGATATTCGCGCCGGCGGCGACCATCTCGCGGGCTCGGCGGACCGCGTCCGGTACGCGGTCGTACTCGCCCCCGTCGTAGAAGCTGTCCGGCGTCACGTTCAGGATACCCATGACTGCGGGGGTCTGATTCCACGGGTACCGATCGCAATCGGTTCGGTCGGCGATGTGATCGTCGTCGATCGTTCGCCGGAGCTGGTCGGCGACGTGCGCGAGGCCGTGATCGGCGTCGGCCAGTTCCTCGAGTAGGTCCCGGAACTGCGATGACGTCCCGGAGAGGACCGTCGCGACGCGCCGGCCGGCCGTCTCAGCGTCCGAACGAACACAGGTTCCGCCGATCGCCTCGAAGGCCTGTTCGACGCGCTCGACCTGTGGGCCGCGCAGATAGGTTTTGATCGTTCGATGGATCGTCTCGTCCGTGACGGATTCGGCGGTCTCCGCGTCGACGGCCGCGCTCGTGAGGACGTTCCGGGCCTGCTCGGTCGCGGCCGTCCGCTTCGGGATCTGGAGTCGCGTCCATCGGTCGCGCGCTTCGGCGACCGCGTACAGCGAGCCGGTGACGAGGACGCAGTCGTCTTCGTCGGCCGCCGACAGCGCCCGTTCGGTCGCCTCGAGAACGGAGCCGGCGTGGTCGACCGTCGCCGCGCGATCGTCGAACGCGGCCGCGAGGGCGGCCGTGTTCTCGGCGCGGGGCACGTCCGGCTCACAGAGGTAGAGCGCATCGGGGGACGGCAACGCCGTCGCCATGCCCCGGTGGTCCTTCTCCCGCATCGCGCCGAAGACGAGGTGCAGATCGTCGAACGAGTAGCGACCGATAAGCGAGGCGAGCGTCTCGCAGGCGCCCGGATTGTGCGCGCCGTCGAGGATCGCGAGCGGCGCCGTCGACACGACTTCGAACCGGCCCGGCCAGTGGGCGTCGCGGAGACCGCGCGCGATCGATTCCGGCTCGACGCCGGCGACCTGATCGGCCAGCGTCGCCGCGACGCCGGCGTTGGTCGCCTGATGGGGACCCACGAGCGGCAGTCTCGTCTCGAGCGACCATTTCGGCCCTGCGATCGAAATCTCGCTCTCGATCGGCGATGCCAGCCCGTGCTCGCGGGCGACAACGTCCGCGTCGTCGCTGCCGACGGTAATCACGTCCGTCTCCGAGCGGATCGCCTCGAGGGCCGCCCCCGACGCGCCGGTCACCAGCGGCGCACCGGCCGGCGCGACCTGTGCCTTGTCGCGGGCGATCTCCTCGATCGTGTCGCCGAGGATGTCGGTGTGCTCCAGCGAGACGCTGGTCACGGCGCTTGCGACGGGATCGACGGCGCTCGTCGCGTCGTATCGGCCGCCGATGCCGACCTCGAGGACGGCCACGTCGACGTCCTCGGCGGCGAAGTGGTGGAGCGCGAGCGCCGTGAGGACCTCGAAGTAGGTCGGCGTATCGTCCGCCTCGCGGAGCCGTCCGATGCAGTCGTCGATTTCGGCGACGAACTCGCGGACTCGCTGTTTCGGAATTTTCCGGCCGTTGACCTGGATCCGCTCGCGCAGATCGTTTAAATCAGGCGACGTATAGAGGCCGACGTCGAGTCCGGCGTCGCGAAGAATTCGCTCGAGCATACATGCGGTGCTTCCCTTCCCGTTCGACCCGGCGATCTGGACGCAGTCGAGGGCTTCGTGCGGGCGATCGAGATGCGTGAGCAACGCGGCGGTCGTTTGCGTTCCGAGCTTGGGTCGACGCCGCTGTAGCGACTCGAGGTAGTCGACCGACTCGTGATACTCCATACCACACGTGCTACTGGCGGCTTCATTAATGTGTCGCCGCACCGGACCCTCCGTACGGTTTATAACGGTGTGTGCCGACAGTCGGCACGATGGCTTCCGAATCGAGAGACAATCGCGCACCGGACGAACCGTACGTGACGGAGTTCGAGGCGACGGTGCGGTCCGTCGACGGGACCGACGTTCGGCTCGAGGAGACGTACTTCTACGCCGAAGGCGGCGGCCAACCGGCCGATCGCGGGACGCTGGACGGGATCGACGTCGTCGACGTACAAACCCGCGACGGCGAGACCGTTCACACGCTGGGGACGGCGCCGGACTTCGAGGCGGGCGACGACGTGACCGGCTCGATCGACGACGAGTTTCGGACCTACTGTATGCGAGCCCACACCGCCAGTCACGTCCTGTACGGCGCCGCTCGCGAACTGTTCGACGACCACGGCTACGGCGGGTTCGACATCGACGCGGAGAAGGGCCGCATCGACTTCGAGATCGACCGCGATCCGGACGAGGTGAACGCGCTCACCCTCCAGCGGATGGTCAACGAGGTCGTCTGGGAGTCGAGAGACGTCTCCTGGCAGGAGATGGACGCGGCGCAGGCCAGGGACCGCGACGAGATCGTCTTCAACGAGACCGGCGCGGCCGAGACGACCGGGACCGTCCGCGTCGTCGAGATCGACGACTGGGACATCGCCGCCTGCGGCGGGACGCACGTCGAAAACACGGTCGAGATCGGGCCCGTCGAGGTCCTCGAGGTGTCGAATCCGGGTGCGGGCCTCGTACGCGTCGAGTACACGGTCGGCCCGACCGCCGTTCGCGCACGGATCGAGGAGACGCGGGCCGCGACTCGCGCCGCCCGAACGCTGGAGACGAGCGTCGAGGAACTCCCGGAGCGAGCGGCCAGCGTCGTCGAAGAGAACGCGGCCCTCGAGGCGGAGATCGACGCCCTGCGCGATCGGCTTCTCGAGCAACGCCTTGAGTCGCTGGGCGACGACACCGTCTCGAAGAACGGCGAGGAGTGGGTCGTCGGCGAGCTCGATATCGACGGCATCGGTCCCAACGACGTGTCGGAGCGCGTGCGGGCGCTCGCGGGCGATATCGGCGACGTGATCGCGCTGACCGGCGTGAACGGAAGCGCGTTCGTGGTCGTCGGCACGACCGGTGAGACGGATGCCAGCGAACTCGTCGACGACGTCACGGAGACGTTCGGCGGCGGTGGCGGCGGCGGACCGACGTTCGCACAGGGCGGCGGTCTCGAGGACGAGCCGACCGCCGTCGTCGACTACCTCCGAACGGAGGTCTGAGCTCGCTCGGCTCGGAGAGGTCGCCGACCGATCCGATCGCTGCTTTTCAAAGTGTCGTTTTCCTTACCATAAGAGCCGGTCGGCAAACACGTCGTATCCTCCCGATATCAGGAGAGCCAAGGTTCATTAACGGCGATCGGGAACGGAAGAGTGGATGTCATTAGCACAGTATGCGTCGTTCGCCGCGGCGACAGACCGGGTAGATCGATCAGTACGCGCCACCGGGATCGACCGAGCGCAGCCGACCGAGACCGAGGACGCGTCCCGGAGGTGGGAGCGATGACCCGCGAGCGGACCGAGATTACGATCATCGGCGACGACGACTCGGGGATCATCGCCGACGTGACGTCGCTGCTGTTCGAACGCGACGTCGACATCGTCGACCTGGATCAGGCCGTCCGGGAGGGCACGTTCCGGATGACCATGCAAGTCGACGCGTCCGAGATGACAGTCCCACAGGAACAACTCCGGGAGGACCTCGACGCGCTCGGCGACGAGTTCGGCGTCGACGTCCAAGTGCGATTCCCGTCCAGTTGCGAGGACCAGTCCATCGCCGTGCTGGTCACCAAGGAGAGCCACTGCCTGGAGACCCTACTCGAGCGCTGGTCGAACGACGAACTCGGAGCCGACATCGCGGTCGTCATCGGAAACCATGACACGCTCCGTCCGCTCGCGGCGGAATACGACGTTCCCTTCCACGACATCGGCGACGAGAACGGAACGCCAGACGAGGACGAGCTCGTCGACCTCCTCGCGGAGTACGAAATCGATCTCATCGCGTTGGCCCGCTACATTCGGATCCTCTCGCCGGAAGTCGTCTTCCGCTACGAGGATCGCATCATCAACGTCCACCCCTCGCTGCTGCCGGCGTTCCCCGGTGCCGCTGCCTACCGGCAGGCCCTCGAGGAGGGCGTCCGGATCGCCGGCGTCACCGCTCACTACGTGACGACGGACCTCGATCAGGGACCGATCATCACGCAACGGGCGTTCAACGTCCCCGCCGACGCGACCGAAGCGGACCTCAAGGAGCGCGGCCAGCCGCTCGAGGCAGACGCGCTCGTGGAGGCCATCCAGTTGCACCTCGAGGACGAGATCACCGTCGAGGGCGGACAGACGAGAGTCGTCGATCCGAACGCGACCGACGCCCAACTCGGTGCCCCGACAGAACTGGATCAGGTGAATCCGAGCGAACCGGTCGACAGTCGCGAGGAACTCACCGCCGAAGACGGTGACACGGCGGCCGTTGCGGACGACTGATGGGTTTCGGCCCCCGATAACGTTCTCTTTGATTCCGTCGACCTCGCGTGACCCGCGTGATCGAATTCGGTGTATTCGAGACGCCCCAGCGTCGGATACCGTTTCGACGGTGACTACCCTCGAGACGTGCTCGACGGTCAGCCGATAACACTGATATCGCTGTGAGCCTCAGGAACGATGTGCGTATGATTTGCGCACCAACGCGTTGAGAACGCCGTTCGCGGCGGACAGCGGACGAGCCGTCCGTCTGCAGCGAACGAAAATCGGAACGCGTTCGCGGAGCGGCAGTGAGCGTCGCAGTACCGATACCGGCGACCCGCGCGTTTCGGATGCTACGGAGTACCCGGTGACGCGGTCCCATCGATACCGTGGCCGGACAGTCGGCCAGTGCGATCACCACGGCCGGGTGCGTCGCGAACGCGGTCTTCGGCGGGACAGGTCATGGATCCACGCGTGTATCCCCATCGGTGGACCGGTGGCCGGCATAGTGGCGGACCGAGGATCGTACCGCCGTCCGTGAGGACTCGACAGTCAGTAGACGGGGAAGTCCCGGCGAACGATCCCGCCGACAGGAGACATTTCGAGCGTCGTATTCCCCGTTCTCGCGGAGCGTACCGTGTTCGACGGAACGAAAAGGTGGGACAGACGGATCGATTTCGGACCGGTGCTCGCCGCGGTCGTCTATTCGACGGCCGCGATCGCTTCGATCTCGATCGCCGCACCCTTGGGGACGCGGCCGACTTCGACCGCACTCCGAGCGGGCGGCTCCTCGTCGAAGAACTCGCTGTAGACCTCGTTGAACTCCTCGAAGTCGTCGATGTCGTCGAGGAAGACGGTCGTCTTGAGGACGTCGTCCATCGACAGGCCTTCCGCCTCGAGGATCGCCGCGACGTTTTCCAGGCACTGTCTCGTCTGGTCGCCGACCGATTCGTCGTCCAGTAGCTCGCCGTCCGCCGTCAGCGGGAGCTGGCCAGCGGTGATGAGGACGTCGTCGGTTCTGGTCGCCTGACTGTACGCGCCAACGGCTGCCGGTGCGTCGTCGGTGCTAACGGTTCGCATCACACTAGGGTACCGGGTCGGGTCTCTTAAATGTCGGTTCCGTCCCACATTCAGTTGGCGGGACGACATTTTGTGAATGGTGGAGACAGACAGATCGGCGCGGGCCGTCGGAGTATCTCTGCGAATTCGAGTCCAACTGTATCGGCGAGCTCGCCGACGACGTCGACGCCTCCCACCTCGTGGCCACCGCTTACGTGACCGGTCTCACTGCGGCCGGCGTTCACTCGTCGCCAATCGGCAATAAGCACGCCGTCCCCGGCGAGACGCCACCGACGGTGACCAGCAGGATTCGCGTCGGCATCCCAGCGCTCGCGACTCGCGGCCTCGAGGAGGCCGAGATGGAGGCCGAGACGGAGACCGTCACGCGACAGTCGCAGGTTCGTTCGAACCGTTTTTGATTACGCCCACGACTGAAGTCGTGGGCCGCCGCCTCGAATCTCCCTCACGTTTCACACTGTTCGAGGAGCGTTCGCGGGCGGTCGATTCGATCCCCGTGTCCGTTACTATCGACTTCGAGAGTGCGGCGGTAGCGGATCGGCTGCGGTCACAGAGCGGAGGAAGAAGGAGGTCGACTGTCCGCCAGTCCGGCTCGGACAGCTACCGACGCCCCGAGGCGGACGCTCCAGACCGAACCAGGAGCCGACTGCGAGGGAAACAGTGACCGCGACCGCGGGGACGATCAGTCATCGGACGGATCGGCAGCCTCTCGCTCGGTCGGCTCGAGTTCGGGGTTCGGAAGCGAGACATCGTCCTCCTCGCGGAGGAACAGCGGCCGGCGATCGCCGAAGGAGACGATCATCGCGACGACGGCCAGGATGGCGATGACCGAGAACGGGCCGCCGGTGATGATCGCGGCCTGCTGGAGCGCGTCGACGCCGCCGGTGACCATCAGCAGCGACGCGAGCGCGCCGATGAGGAACCCCCAAATGACGCGGTTGATCGTCGACGGACTCTCGGCGCCGCCGGTCGTCAGCATGCCCAGCGCCAGCGTCGAGGAGTCGGCGGACGTGACGAGGAACGTCGTCACGAGGACGAGGAACAACACCGTCAGCAGGCCCCCGAGCGGCAGCGCCTCGAACAGCGGGTAGCCGGACCCGGCCTCGCCGAGTTCGCTGATGACGGTGAGAATGTCGGCTCGGCCGGTCTCCTGGAGGAAGATGGCGGTGCCACCCATCGTCGCGAACCAGGGGATGGTGACCCCGGTCGAGGCGATCACGCCCGTGACAGCGACCTGTCTGACCGTCCGGCCGCGGGAGATGCGGGCGATGAACAGGCCGACGAACGGCGTCCAGGAGAACCACCACGCCCAGTAGAAGACGGTCCAGCTGCCGACCCAGTCGGCGACGCCGCCGCTGATGGCGGTCCCGGCGCCGGTGTAGAAGCTCATCGTGACGAACTGGTTCGCGTACGTACCGAGCGCTTCGGTCCCGACCGACATGATGTACGCCGTGGGGCCGAGGACGAACGTCGCGACGGTCACCACGCCGAACAGGATCATGTTGAAGTACGAGAGCCGACGGATGCCCTTCTTGACGCCGAGTGCGACCGAGACCGTGAACGCGACGGTCAGTCCGGTGATCACGATCACCGTCCCGAAGTCGCCGACGCTCACGCCGGTCATCCACTCGACGCCGACGAGGAACTGGCTCCCGACCAGCCCCAACGTCGTTGCGACGCCGCCGATCGTCGCGAACACCGCGAGGATGTCGATGACCTTTGCGATCGGACTATCGAGGTTGTCGAACCCGATCCACGGAGCGATCACCGTCGAAATGCGTAGCGGTGCATCGCACGTGTACGCGAAGTACGCGATCGGCAGCGCCATCACGACGTACGCGGTCCACGCGGAGAGTCCCCAGTGAAAGAACGTGTACTGGATCGCGCCGACGGCCGCTTGCGACGACTGGGCCTCCGCGCCGACGAACGGCGAGACGGCGTCGTAGTGGAAGATCGCCTCGGCCGGTCCCCAGAACACGATCCCGGCGGCGATCCCCGCGGAGTACAGCATCGCGAAGTACGCGGGGAACGAGAACTCCGGCTTCTCGTCCGGGTCGCCCAGTTTGATGTTCCCCCAGGGGCCGAATACCAGGAATAGGACGAACGAGACGAGCAGGAACATCGCGACCAGGTACCACCAGCCCGCCGCGTTCCACAGGAAGTCGTTCACGCTGCTCATGTACTCCGTCGTGGTGTCCGGACTGACGAGGAACGCGAGCACCGCCGCCACCGCGGCGACGAAGCCGACCGCGAACACCGGCGTATCGAGCTCGTCGACGAACTTCCCGAACGGTCCCGTCTGATCTGATTGTGCCATTCTCGATCACCCCGTTACTGACAGTTGCTGCTGTTCGGCCACCCGTGCGGGCGTCTCCAGTTCGAAACCGAGCGAATCGCTTCTCGGCTCCGGGCTCTCGGTACGTCTCGGATTCGTCTGCTCCCTAGTTCCGTCCATCGTTTGTCACTGTCTCGCATGAGTTGTCTACATCGTTCGTTATAAACCTGGGCTTCGATCTGTTGGCGAACATGTCGGGTTCCGGTAAACCACCGCCTGGGCTGGGCTGGGGCATGAGCTGTCTGTCGTTTGATTACTTGCGGTTGACGTCCTCGACAACGTATCCTTCGTCTTCGATCGCCTCGATGATTGTCGCAGCGTGTTCGGCACCGCTGGTCTCGATCTGGAACACCAGGTATGCTTCGCCGACGGTGAGGTCCTCGACCGCCCGGTCGTGCCGAACCGTCTGGATGTTCGCCCCGTGGTCGGCGATGACTCCCGAGATCTCGTCCATCTTTCCGGGCATGTCGTCGATCCGGACGCGAAGCCGCAGGATCTGTCCCCGCTCGGTAAGCGCGTGGATGAGAACCGTCTGCAGCATCGTCATGTCGAGGTTCCCGCCGCCGAGGACGGGCATGACGGTCTCACCGCTGACGTCCAACTGGTCGCTCAGGACGGCCGCGACCGACGCGGCGGCCGCACCTTCGACGACCTGTTTCGCGCGCTCGAGCAACAGCAGGATCGCGTTGGCGATCTCCGCGTCGGAGACGGTGACGACCTCGTCGACGTGCTCCTCGATGAGTCGCAGCGTCAGGTCGGAGATCCCGCCGGTCGCGATCCCGTCGGCAATGGTATCGACTTCGTCGAGCGTGACCGGGATTCCCTTGTCGAGACTCTCGTGGACGGTCGCGGCCCCTTCGGCCTGAACGCCGACGACGCGCGTCTCGGGAGAGAGGTGTTCGAGAGCGGTGGCGATGCCGCTGATGAGGCCACCGCCACCGATGGGGACGACGACGGTGTCGACGTCGGGGCAGTCCTCGTAGATCTCGATGCCGAGTGTCCCCTGGCCGGCGACGATGTGCGGATCGTCGTACGCGTGAACGAACTCGACGTCGTTGTCGGCGGCGTACTCCTGGGCGTACGTCATCGCCTCCTGGAAGTCCTGCCCGACCAGTTCGACCGTCGCGCCGTAGCTCCGCGTCGCATCGATCTTCGCCTGCGGGGCGTGGGTCGGCATCACGATCGTCGAGTCCGCGCCGCACTTCGTCGCCGCGAGGGCGACGCCCTGTGCGTGGTTACCGGCGCTGGCAGCGACGAACTCGTCGGCTCCGTCGGCGACCGCCTGACTGATCTTGTTGTACGCCCCGCGGGTCTTGAACGAGCCAGTCCACTGGAGGTGTTCCATCTTCAGGTACACCTCCGCGTCGACCATCTCGCCCAGCGACGTGCTCCGCTCGACCGGCGTCCGCTTGACGACCGTCTCGTCGTCGAGGCGATCGCGTGCTCGTTCGATGTCCGCATACTGAACTAACGGTTCTCGTTCCTGAGATTCGCTCATAATTGAATTTGTGGTTGGTGGTCGTCGAACGCTACCGGATGATTTTGTCGCGGCCGGGATCGAACAGCGGCTCGTCGCGGACCGTCGCGTCGTAGGTCTCCCCTTCGCACTCGATCTGCACCGACGTCCCGGCGTCGGCGTACTCGCTCGGCAGGTAGGTGTAGGCGATCGATTCGCCGACGCTGTAGCCGTAGTCGCCGGCCTGAACGTAGCCGACGGCCTCGCCGTCAGCGAGCACCGGCCGTCCGCCGAGCATCGCGTCGGTCGAATCGTCCAGCGTCAGGCAGGCGACCTCGGTATCGATGCCCTCCTCTTTGGCCTCGACGAGTGCCTCCTTCCCGATGAACTCGGTGTCGAGGTCGACGGCGAAGGGAAGGCCGGCCTCGAGCGGGTTGACGTCCGTGTCGACGTCAGTCCCCCACAGGCGGAACCCTTTCTCGAGGCGCATCGATTCGAGCGCGCCGCCGCCCATGGGCCTGACGTCGAGATCCTGGCCGGCCTCCCAGAGCGTGTTCCAAAGCTTCCGGCCGTACTCGGAGGGAGCCCACAGCTCCCAGCCGAGTTCGCCGACGTACGAGACCCGCAGCGCGATCACGGGAACGTCGCCGACGTAGAGCCGCTGACAACTGAAGTAGGGGAACTCGTCGTTAGAGACGTCGGCATCGGTGACTCGCTGGAGCAGCAATCGAGACTTCGGTCCCCACAGTCCGACGGTGCACTTCGCGGATTCCTCGACCGTCACGGAGACGGTGTCGGGCGCGTGGTCCTCGATCCAGGAGCCGTGGATACCCGGCGAGTTGCCGCCGCCGGTCGTCACCATGTACTCGTCCTCGTCGAGGCGGGCGACGGTGAGGTCGGCGATGATCGTGCCGCCCTCGTTCAGCATCGTCGTGTACCGGACCGTTCCGACGTCGATGTCCATGTCGTTGCTGCAGATCCGCTGGAGGAACTCGCCGGCATCGTCGCCCTCCACCATGATCGAACTGAACGTCGTCATGTCGAACATGGACACGTTCTCGCGGGTGTGGAGGTGCTCGGCGCCCTCGATCGGGGAGCGGTTGACCCCCTGCCAGCCGTCCTGTTCGGGGATCTGATCCTCGTATTTCTCGACGAGGTCCGCGTTGGACTCGTACCACTGGGGTGTCTCCCACCCGCCGCTCTGATAGAACTCGGCACCGAGTTCCTGCTGTTGCCCGTAGAACGGACTCACGCGAAGGCCGCGGTGGTCGTCGGGTTGCCACCGCGGTTCGACGATGCTGTACACCTGCTCGTAGCGCTTTCCGCCGCGGTCCGTGAAGTAGTCCTTGCTTCCGGCATGGGGTTCGAATCGGTTGACGTGGATACCGCTCGTGTCGACGGGGCCGGACGGGAGCCGCGGGACGCCGTTTTCCATCCACTCGGCGAGAATCTTCCCGTAGCCGCCGGAGTGGGTCCACCAGATCGCCAGCCCGGTCCAGAGCCCGTCGACCGCCGCCGTCTCGCCGAGCACTGGCATCCCGTCAGGCGTGTAGACGAAGATGCCGTTCTCCGTGACGCGGAAGTCTTTGCCCTCGGTCGCGGGCAGCAGTTCGTCGAACGCCTGCTGGGGCGACTTCTCGCGGTCCGGGTGCGTCGCCTTCGTCCAGTGCTTCTCGGTGAAGCTGTGGACCGACGCCTGGCTATCCTCGTCGTTTTTCCCCATCTCGTCCGGGTCGACGACCAACGGCTCGTGGTTGTACGAACCCAGCCCGTAGCCGTCACCGTGCGTTCGGAAGTACAGCGAGTTGTCCTGGTCTCGACCGACCGGTCGGTCCGGCGGCTGGGCCATGAACTCCGTGATCTGGCGATCACCGGGGACCTCGAGGCCGGCGGTGGCGTCGCCGATCGCGTCGCCGGAACCGTCGGCGAGTTCCGCGAGCGGCTCCGTGACGACGTACTGGTGCTCGACGGGAGCGATCGGCAGGTCGAGACCCGCCATCTGACCGGTCTGGTACGCCCAGTTGTTCGTCGCGAGGACGCACCGGTCGCACTCGATGCGGCCGTTGTCGGTGACGACCGCCTGGATCTCGCCGCCACCGGTCTCGATGTCCGTCACCTCGGTGTCGCCGAAGAACCGGGCCGACGACGTCTCGATGTACCACTGCAACGCGTCGGTTCCGGCGACCTGACCGTCGGTCGGCGAGTAGTAGCCGCCGAGGATCTCGTCCTCGTCGACGAGCGGGAGGTGCTCAGTGACTTCCTCGGGCTCGAGGAGCTGCGGCTCCGGCAGCCCGTACGAGGTGGCCCACTCGACGCGCCGCTGGAGGAAGTCCATTCGTTCCTCGGAGCGGGCGAGTTCGATGCCGCCGACCTCGGTGTAGACGCCCGCGTCCTTCAGCAGTCGGCTCGTGTAGTGGGCCGTTTTGGTCTGGATCTTCGACGGCGACGTCTGGAACATGATTCCCGGCGCGTGCGTCGAGGAACCCCCGGTCACCGGAAGCGGCCCCTGATCGACAACGACCACGTCGTCTGCGCCGAGTTCCGTCAGGTGGTAGGCGATACTACACCCGACGGCCCCGGCGCCGATGATCACCGTCTCGGCTCTCGAAGGCAAGCTCTCTGTGCTCATGTGATACTCACACATGCTACAGTCCCTCTCATAAATATACCGTTGACTTAAATGGAGCGGGCGAGCGAGGCCGTTTCGCGGAGCGAATCGCGAATCCCACAACAGGACAGAGGGTTGATACGTATTTGCGAACGCGGCACTGCCGCCGACTCGACCGGGTCTCCGTCACCGGTTACGGGAGCGATACGTCGACGTCAGCCTGCAGACTCGCCGCCTTGATCGTATTGTAGAGCAGCATCGTGATCGTCAGCGGTCCGACGCCGCCGGGAACCGGCGTGATCGCGTCGGCCTTCTCCTTCGCGCTCTCGAACTCGACGTCGCCGACGAGTTCGTACCCCCGTTCGGTGTCCGCGCTCACGCGGTTGACACCGACGTCAACCACGGTCGTTTCCGGCGAGAGCATCGATCCGTCGATCAGTTCTGGAACGCCAGCGGCTGCGACGACGACGTCCGCGTCTCGCGTCTTCGCCGCGAGGTCGTCCGTGCGCGAGTGACAGACCGTCACCGTCGCGTTCCCGGTGTCGGACTTCTGGACGAGAAGATTCGCCATCGGTTTCCCGACGATATTCGACCGGCCGACGACGACGACGTCCGCACCCTCCGTCTCGACGCCCTCCGCCTCGAGTAGTTTCTGGATACCGTGGGGCGTACACGGCTTGAACCGGGGCGACCCGGTGACCAACCGACCGACGTTTTCCGGGTGAAACCCGTCGACGTCCTTCCGCGGATCGATCCGCTCGAGGACGGCTTGCCGGTCGACGTGATCCGGGAGCGGTAGCTGCACGAGTATACCGTGAACCGCCGGATCGTCGTTCAGTTCGTCGATCCGATCGAACAGCGCGTCGGCGGGCGCCTCCGGATCGAGTTCGTGGTGGATGCTCTCGATCCCGAGGTCGTTACAGGCCTGTCGTTTCATCGAGACGTACGTCTCGCTCGCGCCGTCGTCGCTCATCAGGATCGTCGCCAGTCCCGGCGTCACGCCGGCGTCCGCGAGCGTCTCGAGGCACGGTTCCAGTTCCGAGGTGATACGATCCGCGATCTCGTTCCCGTCGATGATCCGTGTCATGGCTGATCTCGTTTCGATCGCTACGGGCCGCGTCCGCTCGAGCCGACCGAGCGCCGGAACCGACTCTCGCTCGAGTGTCGGTGCTATCGCTCGTCGAAACGGACCACACTGACCCGCAGTGACGGCGACTGAACGGTTTCCGGGGAGGATAATTAATCCACGTGTTGATCGCTACGTCGTTCCCCCTTTCGGATCGCTGGCTACAATCCGTATCACGGTCGGATTCGGCGAACTGATTTGTACACCAGTAATATTTGCGGTGGAAACTTATCCGTCTCTCGGCACTCTCTCCGAACGGCACCTGACGGGGGTGCCAAAGCCGGAACGGCGGAGTCCGCAACCGTGACCAGAACCACCGTCCCGTCTCCTGGACTCCACCCCGGCTCTCGGGTCCTCACCCTTCCTCGATCCTGTCTTCGCTCGTACTTCGGCCAGCGGACGG
Source organism: Halopiger thermotolerans (assembly GCF_054654555.1). NCBI lineage: Archaea > Methanobacteriati > Methanobacteriota > Halobacteria > Halobacteriales > Natrialbaceae > Halopiger > Halopiger thermotolerans. The sequence continues at coordinate 53,792 of NZ_BAAIEU010000003.1, forward strand.
TAACAGCGTCACCTCGGGCTGTCAGGAGTAGCCAACACTGAGGACGAGTAGATCGATCGCTATCGAGGTCCGCTCGGCTACGCGAGCGAGAACGAGTAAAAAGCGGTAACGAGGCAAGAGAACGCGTCCGCACAGTGTGGCGGAGCCCCCAAGCGGCCGCCGACGGTACGACAGCACGCGTTCGCGCTCGGGGTCGTACAGCGGTTCCCCGTCACCGTCCCCGTCCTCGAACGCCGAGTACGCTCGCGACCGTACATGCCGGTCGTCGGTAGGGGTCGCTGCCCAACGACGACCACGTCGTTGCGTCCGCGCGGAGTCAGGTGGTAGGCGGCGTTGTACCCGACGGCCCCGGCGCCGACGGTCACCGATCGGCAACGAACAGTTAGGAATGTAACTGGTGGAGTTTCGCGACCGACGCCGGTGAGCCACGAGCGCTCAACGAGATAACAGCGATATCAGTGTGAAGGGCCGGACGCTCAAGCCGACGCCGCCGACGGACGACCTCTCGTCGAGAGTCGGGGATCAGCCGGGCCGTCGCGGGGTCCAGTCACCGGTGGGCGGGACGGTCGATATCCCGGTCAGCAACGGTCTTCAGCAACGCGATTAGCGCGTCGGCCGCCGCGTCGAGCAGCTCTTCGCCCAGTTCTGCGCTCCCCTCGCGAGGATCGCCGACGACACCGTTCTCGGTGAACTCCGCCGAATCGAACGCGAGATTGACCCGGCCCTGCCAGTCGCCCCAGCGGCCGCTCCCGTTCTCGGCGGCTTCCTCGAGGCGGTCCTCGCGGACGGCGCCAGGATTCGCGTGCCGTACCAGCGCCGTCTCGAGCGGCCCGCCGTGGCCCATGCGGGAGCTGTGTTCGCCGACCTCGTCGAACCACGTGAACGGCACGGCGTAGGCGTCGTCGCAGCGCGTGATCCGGCCGGCGACCTCCCGGAGGGCGCTCGTATTCCCGCCGTGTCCGTTGACGAGAACGACTCGATCGAACCCGTGATGAGCGAGGCTACCGACGATATCGCGGACGTACGCCTTGAACGTCGACTCCGAGGTCCAGAGGGTCCCGGTGAACTGCCGGTGTTCCGCCGCGATGCCGACGGGAACCGCGGGTGCGACTGCGACCGACCCCTCATACCGCTCCGCGGCGGCGTCCGCGACTGCCTCGGCGTTGAGTGTGTCCGTTCCCAGCGGCGCATGCGGACCGTGTTGCTCCGTGCTCCCGACCGGGAGCAGTGCGAGATCCGTTTCGACTGCGTCTATCTCCGTCCACGTCGCTCGCTCGAGATGCATACAGCCGCTCGCTGAACGCGTAGTAGCATAAAACAACCTCCTCGAGAGACGTGCAAACTTACAAGTCCGAACGAAGGGTTGAACGAGTATGGGGTACGAGACTGTCACCCACACGACCACCGAGCACCGTCTCGCTCGCTTGCCGTCCGGGACGGACGTCGCGGTAACCGTCCACCGGTACGAGGGCGGATCCGGACCGACCGCCTACGTGCAGGCCGCACAGCACGGCATCGAACTCAACGGAACGGCCGCGCTGCGTCGATTGCACCGTCACCTGCTGACCGCGGACCTTGCCGGGACGGTGATCGCCGTGCCGGTCGTCAATTCGCTCGCGTTCGATCACGGCTCGTACGTTACGCCGCAGGCGGTCGACGCGGTCAACCCCAATTGTAACCGTGTCTGGCCGGGGGACGACGCGGGAACTCTGCAGGAACGGATCGTCGCCCAACTGTGGACGGTGATCGAGCCGACCGACGTCGTGATCGATCTGCACACCGGAACCCCGGACATGCTCGAGCACGTGAGATTCCAGCACGGGAATCAGAAATCCCGGACCCTCGCGGCGACGTTCGGGGCAGACTATCTCCTGACCGACGCCCCGTCCGGCGGCGAACCGGAAGACGACACAGCGGACGACGACGAGTCGTTTCAGGGCAAACTCCGAACGGCCGCCGCGCGGGCCGGTATTCCGGCGATCGTCCCGGAGCTCTCGAACAGCCGCCAGATCGACCACGACGCGGCACACCGTGGGGTCCGCGGGATCCGGAACGTCCTCGCGGAACTCGGGATGCTCCGCGAGGAACCGGCGCCGACCCCGTCACAGACGATCCTCCGAGACGACGAGGGACGGATCGGGACCGACGCTTCGGGGCTCTTCGAACCGAATCAGGACGTCACCGTCGGTGATCCCGTGTCCGCGGGAACCGAACTGGGGACGGTATACTGTCCCTCGACGTTCGAGGAACGCCAGCGCGTGACGACGAGCGACGCCGGGGTGATCTACTCGCTCACCCGCGAGTCCGTCGTGACCGCCGGCGAGAAGGTCGCCTGTATCGCGGAGCGAGCGTGACCGGCCGTCGATCGTCCGATTCAGCCGTGGGCGATCGCGGTACAGAAATTCTCGACGATGCGTTTCCCCGACTCGGTGAGGATGCTTTCCGGGTGAAACTGGACGCCGATGTGGGGCAACTCGGCGTGGCGAACGCCCATGACGGTCCCCCGATCGTCGTCGGTGTAGGCGGTCTCGATCAGTTCCGCCGGCAGGTCGTCGCGCTCGACCGCCAGCGAGTGATAGCGACCGACCTCGAAGGGATTCGGCACGCCGTCGTACAGCCCCGTTCCGTCGTGGGTCACCGCAGACGTCTTCCCGTGGACGACGTCGGGCGCGCGTCCGACGGACACCCCGTGGGCGGCACAGAGGGCCTGGTGACCGAGACAGACGCCCAACGTCGGGTACTCGGTCTCGGCGAAGATGTCGACGGAGACGCCCGCCTCGGCGGGCGTCCCGGGGCCCGGGGAGACGACGATCCCGTCAGGGTCGAGGTCCCGGACGCCTTCGAGGTCGATCTCGTCGTTGCGTCGGACGATCACGCCGTCGAACTCGCCGACGTCCCGCGGCGTCGCCGCGGGGTCTGCCGGAGCGAGCGCTTCGGCGACGTACTGCACGAGGTTGTACGCGAACGAATCGTAGTTGTCGACGACCAGAATCATCCCGCATCACCGACCGCGTCGGTCGCGGTCTCGAGGGCGAACGACGCCCGGTCGCCAAGGGCCTCGTCGACCGCCGTCACGAGCGCCCGAGCCTTATCGAGCGTCTCGTCGTACTCCCGGTCGGGAACGGAATCGTGGACGACGCCGGCGCCGACGCGCAGATGGTACTCATCGGCGTAGCGGACCAACGTCCGGATGACGATGTTCAGCGTCGCCCGGTCGTCGAAGCCGAAGATCCCGATGCTCCCGGTATAGGGGCCGCGACGGGTCGTCTCTAGTTCGTCGATGAGTTCCATCGTCCGCGGCTTCGGCGCGCCTGTGATCGTTCCGCCGGGAAACACCGCCGCGACGGCGTCGGCGATGCTCGCATCGTCTCGGAGGGTCCCCTCGACGAGGGAGACGAGGTGCATGACTTCCGAGTACTGGTCCACGCGGCGATAGTCCGTCACTGACACGGAACCGGGCGTGCTGACCTTCCCGAGGTCGTTGCGCTCTAAGTCGACGAGCATCGCGTGTTCGGCGCGTTCCTTCTCGTCGTCGCGGAGATCGGCCGCCAACCGTTCATCTTCGGCCGGCGTCCGCCCGCGGGGCCTGGTTCCGGCGATCGGTTCGGTGACGAGCGAGTCGTCGCGGACCTCGAGCAGCAGTTCCGGACTCGCGCTGACGAGATCGACGCCCGGGAACTCGAGCAGCCCCGAGTACGGAGCCGGATTCACGCGTCGGACCGCATCAAAGACGTCGACCGGATGGGCGGCCGCTGGGGCGGTGAGTCGGTGGGAGACGTTCGCCTGAAACGTGTCGCCGTCGCGAATGTATCGCTTGGCTCGCCGAACGCGGTCGGCGAACGCTGCCCGTCCGCACTCGCTCTCGAACGCGGCCCGGATCGCGTCGGCCGGCGGACTACGGTCCGCTTCGCTCCCGTCGATTGCCGCCTGCGCCAGGGAACGGGCCCTCGCTCGACCGGTCTCGTAGACGTCGGCGGGATCGCCGTCGACCACGGGACAGGCCGTCACTCGTAGTTCCGTTTCGCCGTCGTCGTCACGCGGTTCGCACCAGGCGGCGAGCCGATCGAAGACGCCCAGTTGAAGCCGCGGTAAGCCGCGTTCGTCGGCCGTCGTCGACGGCAACGACTCGAGTTCCCTGGCGACGTCGTAGGAGAGCCAGCCGAACGCACCGCAGGGATACGGAACCGAGCAGTCTCCGCGTACCAACCGCTCGCGCTCGAGGAGCGCGTCGATCGTTCTGATCGTCGGACTCCCGCCGTCCCGATCGACCGCGTTCGCAGTGACTCGAATTCGTTCGACGGGATCGACGCCGAAGTAGCCCCAGCCGGACTGCCCGCCAGTCGTCTCGAGGTACACCCCGTCGGACTCGTCGGTCCGCGCCCTGCGATAAGCGTCGAACGGATCGGTGACGGAGACGCGTACTTCGACCGGAACGCGAGCGCCGTCCGGCGCGCTCTCGGCAGTCTCTGTAAACGATTTCCTGTCGGTTATCACCGTGATCGTGCTCATGTCGAATACCCGCTACCGGGACCGGCCGCCCGCCGTCCCGGACGCGTTCGTATCAGGAGCGCAAGGAGAGGGCATAAAAACGTTGTGCTACAGATAGCCAAACCACACTATAACGGCCGTCCTGACGATCGGGGAGTGGTACCAATCACGGGGACATATGAAGGGGTGAATTATTCCTCATGTATCCTTATCCCAAATGGTCGTGTGATTACAGGTATCATGGGAGTCAGTGCCTCGATAGAGAAGCTCTCTCGAACGATCGAACGATACGAGGCGGACGGGGGCGAGATCCACCGCGTCGACGCGACGGTTCGAGGGAGCGGCGACGAACCGAGCATCGCGATCGACGTCGTCGTTCCGCTGTGTTCGGCCGCACAGACGCCGGCCGGCGAGACCGAAGCGACACCGCGAGCGGCGACGGTCGGGGAGAACGGCGGCCTTTGCCTCGAGTTTCCGCCGTCGGCCGTGCCGGAGATCACCGAGTTCGCGCCCGCGGACGCCTCGTGCGTCACGGAGGAAGCAAACGTCACCTCGGAGGGGACCGTCGTCGTCACGTTCAACCTCAGTCTCGAGGCGAACGCGGAGTCGGGCAGTGAGACGGCAAACGGGCACACTGAGTCCGACGACAGCGGAAGCGAATCGACCGTCCCCATCGAGGGCGATCGCGCGGACCGCGAGGCACCGGGCGATTCGCTCGAAGGAACGGTCACGACCGGCGAGTCGAAGTCGGAGTCGCCGGCCGAAGACGAGGACGACGGCACGACCGACTCCCGCGATCGATCCGCCTCGAACCCGGTGGCAAGCGACGTCACGATCGACGACGAGACCGAGCGCGCGCTCGCCGCCGCACGGAACGAAGACCTGCCGCCGTACGACGACGTCGAGTACCTGGAGTGTCTGTACGACTCCTTCGATACGTTCACCGTGATGGCGGAGGTGCTCGAGATGGACGTCGCGTCCGAGACCGTTCGGCGATACATGATCGACGCCGGCATCCACGAGCCGACGTCCTACGAGACGACCACGCCGGACGAGGACGACGCGACGGTCGACGATTCGGAGACGACGACCGGCCAGCAGAACCGCTCCGCCGCCGAAGACCAGGAGCCGACGACCGACGGCAAACTCGCTCGGTCGGCGACGGACGACGATTCGGCCGCGTCCGTCCCGGAGAAACAGCTCGTCGCCGACGGGATCGGTCTTCCCGAGGACGTCGAAATCAACGAACTGATGGACGCGATCGAGTCGTCCATGACGTTACACGACGTCACCCGGAAGCTCAGCCTCGAGCGTCGTCGAACTCGCGAACTGCTCGAGGAGCTGAATCTGCTCGACCTCGTCGTGAAACGCGTCTACGACGCTGACGAACCCACGCGACGCCCCTCGCGAAACGAGATCGCCGATCGGATCCGCGAGAGCGTCACCGACGGCCAGTAACGCGAGCCGCCGGGGGACGACTCCCAAAGGGCCAGCAGTGCGAACTGCCCCCTCCCCTCTCCCGCTGTTCCTGCTCTCAGACCCCAGTACAGCCACGAGTCGCCGAAATAGACTAGCTACCGCGACCGGGGCATACTGCACGTGCCACTGGCCGACTCGTCTCGACAGGCCGCAATCGCCGTCCTCGACCACGGCGCGATCGGTCACGACGACCTTCCGCGCGGGCTCGTTACGCGCGACGTCGCGACGCTCAAGACGACCGAGCCCGCGGACCGCGATCGACGGATGGAACGCTCGTTCCGGCACGTCCGTCTGCCGATACTCGGGGACGAGATTCATCCGCTACGTCCCTAAAACGGACGGATCACGGTATCAGAAAACGAACGGAGGACGCCTTCGAACGCCCCTCCCGCGTCCCTCGGATCGAGGTTCCCGCGACGACCGGCATCGGCCGTCGACGCGGTCCGACATCACCCCGGCGAACGACCAGTCTCGGTGACCGGGTCGTTCTCGAGCCGGGCTCTCACCCCGGATCGGTTCTCCACTTATATTCATGTTCAATATCACGGGTCAACCGTTTTTAGGTTTCATTGTGTTATTGATATCGTATGACACAGTGGGACGACTCACAGACGAAATCGGTGAGCGAGGACATCACGGACGATGCAAACGCGCTGCCGGCCCGGTACTTCACCGACGACGACGTCTTCGAGATGGAGAAGGAGAAGGTGTTCGGGCAGTACTGGGTGTACGCCGGCCACGCTAACAGCATCAGCGAGCCCGGTCAGTTCTTCACGCGAACTATCGGCGATCGCCAGCTGATCATCGTTCGCGGCCACGACGGCGATATCAAGGCGTTCGACAACGTCTGCGCCCACCGCGGCTCGAAGATGGTCGAGGATACGCCGATGACCGACCCCAATGAGGGGAACCGAATCCGGTGCCCGTACCACCTCTGGACGTACGACCTAGACGGAAAACTCCAGAGTACGCCCAAGAGCTTCGAGGAAGCGGGCCTGAACCCCGATCTCGAGGACGACGAGGTCCAGGAGTTCGATTGCGAGACCAACGGACTCAACGACGTCCACGTCGACAGGATCGGACCGCTGATCTTCGTGAACCTCAGCGAGGATCCGATGCCGCTGGCCGAACAGGCCGGCGTGATGAAGGACCGCCTCGAGGCGCTGCCCCTCGAGGAGTACGAGCACGCAACGCGGATCGTCTCGGAGGTCGAGTGCAACTGGAAGGTGTTCGCGAGCAACTACTCGGAGTGTGACCACTGCCAGGCCAACCACCAGGACTGGATCAAGGGCATCTCGCTCAACGAGTCCGAACTCGAGGTCAACGACTATCACTGGGTGCTCCACTACACGCATGCGGAGGACGTCGAGGACGAGATGCGGATCCACGACGAACACGAGGCCCAGTTCCACTACCTCTGGCCGAACTTCACGGTCAACATGTACGGCACCGCCGACGGCTACGGCACCTACATCATCGACCCGATCGACACCGACCGGTTCCAGCTGATCGCGGACTACTACTTCCGCGACAGCGACCTCTCCGAGGAAGAACGCGAGTTCGTCCGCACTAGCCGCCAGCTCCAGGAAGAGGACTTCGAACTGGTCGAACGCCAGTGGGAAGGCCTCAAAACCGGCGCCCTCGCCCAGGCCCAACTCGGCCCGAACGAACACACCGTCCACCGCTTCCACCAGCTCGCCCAGGAGGCCTACGACTCGTGATTGCACCGCCCACCGACCAGCGCTCGCCAGCACTCGAAACGGAATCCGAAATTCGACACCCATGAGCACGCAAGACCAGGCCCCGTACGTCGCGTCCTGTCCGGAGTGTGACGTCGATTTGCAAACCGAGACGCCGAACGAGATCGTCGAGTTCTACCGCCGTCATTACCGGGTGACGGGCCACGACGTGGAGTTCGAACGCGCACCGACGGAGCTCGCCGAGGACGTCGCGAGCGACGATCTCAAAGACGTCATCTGGCAGCTACAAGAACAGTACGAGAACGGCGTCCCGATCGGCGTCGTCGCGGCGGTGATGTCCGACCGCGGACGCTCGATCGGTGAGACCCTAGACGAGATCCACGAGGTGCGGATGACCGGCGGCCTGTACGAGCCGCAGGACGACCACCTCGGCGCGTTCTGACCGACCGTTTTCGTTCGCTCTGACTTCGCTGCCTCGCGTTCGGTTCGAAACGCCGGACGGTGCCCGCTCACCGCCTCCGCTCGTCGCGACGGTCACTCCTGGCGATCGGTCACGTCCGTCTCGAGCCGCTTCTCGTCGGGATCGATCGGTCCCACAGCGCGAGCGAGCACATCTTCGGTGGAGTCGCGGTCCTCGAGCCGCACGCTCCGGATCCGCCACTGGCGGCTCAGCTCCGGTTCGTCCTCGGGCGACTCGGCCGCCGCGAGTCCTGAAAGACGCACCACCGCGGCCGAGTCGCTTTCCCTCGTAGGTGTGCCGGGCGAAGACGGCGTGTTGCAGGTGTACTTGAGTTTGGTTGTATCTGGTCGTACCGACCGACGTAGGACCGTCAAACAGAGCCAAACTATCGAGTGATCAGGACGATACTGAGACACGCGAACGCGATTCCGGTAAGTCTCATCATCGTAACGTCGTCGCCGAGAATGACGATACCGAGGACGGCAGCTACGACGAAGTACATGGCGCCGAGAGTAGAGACCACCGTCGTTGACGCCTGGGAGAATCCGATGTACATCGAAATGAGGCCGATCCCGGCGAACAATCCAGCCGCGCTAGCGAGTAGTCCTCCTCTCGCGGTAACGGCGATCGATGCGTCCGAAACAGCGATAGATCCGAGCGCGAGGAGACCCGCTACGAGATACGTGATCGCGGCGGCAATCCTCGGATCGATGGACTCCGACGCACCGTTGCCCAAGAGTATCCAAACCCCCCACGACGTCATCGTAATCAAGCCGAAGAAGATTCCCGAATCCATTTCAGTAAACCCCATCGTTCGGAGCTTCGTGTCGGTGTTTAAAGAAAGCCTGTGTTCAGTATGGCTGGTATTTAAATAGTCGCTGCTACCGGTCTTCGACCCGAGAACGGTCGTTTCGGCGTCTAAATGCTCTGGAAAGTCATTCCGACGCGGTCACGCGATGGTGATCCTGTCCTCCAGGGCGCCTTCATTGAGAACCATGCTTTCCAAGAGTTTCGACCGGAGTTCGTCCTTCAGATCGGCGTACGCGGGATCGTCCCACAGGTTGTGCAATTCGCCTGGGTCCTCCTCGAGATCGAACAGTTCGCCGTACTCCCGTCCGGGATACACCGTCAGCTTGTACCGGTCCGTGACCAGCGTTCGCACCCGCAGATCGAGGTAATCCTCGTCGTTCTCGATGACGACGGTGTCTGGAATGCAGTCCGTTTCGCCTTCGAGCAACGGTCTGAGCGACTTCCCAGGGAGACTCGAGGGATCGTGGCGGTAGGACGGCGTGAACGAGGAGTGGGGATCGGACCCGCCACAGAGATCGAGCAGCGTCGGCGCGAAGTCGATGTGACTCGTCAGGCTCTCGATTCGCGCCCCTTCCTCGAATTCCCCGGGCCAACTCCAGATCATCGGCACCTGTACGAGGCCGTCGAACTGGAACGGTCCCTTCCGGATCATCCAGTGATCGCCGAGCAGTTCTCCGTGATCGGAGACGAAGATGACAATTGTGTCCTCGCGGACGCCCTGCTTTTCGAGCGCGTCGATGACGCGCCCCACTTCCTGGTCGAGATAACTGACCATCCCGTAGGTCTTCGCGATGATTTCGCGGATCGCCTCCTCCTCTACTTCGGGTTTCGGACAGCTGTAGAGCCCCTGTAGCTGCCGGAAATCCCCTTCGTACACGTCTCTGTAGAACGGGGGCAGATCGTCGAGTTCCCCCTCGCGTCTCGTCGGTAGGGAGACCTCGTCGGGATCGTACATCGATCCCCACGGTTCGGGGGCCGCATAGGGGTTGTGCGGGTCCGGGAAGGAACACCACGCGAAGAAGGGCTCGCCGTCGTCCGCTCGGTCCGAGATGAAATCGATCGTCTTGTCGCCGATCCAGCGGTTGTAGTGCAGCGACTCCGGAAGCGTCCACGTGTCGTAGACGTGGAACGTCTTCCCGGGGGCGTTGTCGGGATGGTCCTTCGCCAACCGGGGATACTCGTCCGGGTGATTCCGTTTGAGCCAGCTCTTGTACTCGCCGAAGATCTCGTTGACGTGCCCGCCCGTGAAGTCGGTCCGTTCGAACCCGTAGAACGGCTCCGGAAGCTCCGAAATGCGGCCGGTCTCCCACATCTCTCTCGCTTCGGGGAACTCCGATGGGTCGAATTCCAACTCGGCGTACTCGGTCGTGTTCGTCTCCGCGAACACCCGTGCGAGTTCCTCGGTCAACTCGTCCGCGAACGCGTCGAGATCGTCCTTGGAGAACTCCTCCAGCGGTCGATCCCCGATCGCTCTCTCGGCGACTGCCTCGAAGAGGACGGCGACGTCGGACCACCGCGGGACGTGGATCTTCTCGAGTTCGCGGACGAGCGGATTGTGCGCTCTCGTGGAAAACCCATCGTGATAGATCCCTGACTCTCTGTGTTCTCCGAGCTCCGGGGGACACTCGAGGTTCGCTCTCACTGCAGTCTCGACGGCATCTCGCAACTCCGTCGCGAACTCAGAGGTGGTAGTCGTCCCGAGTTCGGTGAGTATGTGGTGAAGGTGCTTTCGGACGGGGAGCGTGTACGTACGCTGATGCAGCTTTCCGGCGGAGTACGTTCGATATCCGGCGTCATTCAGCATGCCGGGAACCGTCGGCAGACGGTCGGGGAGCTCTACGCCGTTGCTCCGAACGTGGCTGTGCGGAGGCCGGCCGGTGAACATTGTCGCTCTCGCGGGCATACACATCGGGTTATTCGCGTAAGCCCGTTCAAACGTCACTCCGCTGTCCGCAAGCGCATCGATATTCGGCGTTTCGACCTCGTCGTTCCCCATACAGCCCAGGTGATCGTAGCGTAATTGGTCGGCGACGATACACAGGACATTAGGCGCCCTCTCAGATGCCATGAGTAGGCATACCATAGGAGTGGCATAAATATGTGCCGGGGAGTTGAAGATATGAGATGATGGACTAGTTTTATACGAGAGAGTGTGTAGCGGTTGCAGTATGCGAACAAATCGCAGAGAGGTACTCAGAGTAGGTGCTGTCAGTACCGGAGTCAGTCTCGCCGGGCTAGCTGGGTGCATTGGCGGCAGTGACGAGGTGGCGGTGGCCTCGATGAAGTGGAGCGAGGCACGGCTGATGGGGTATCTGGGCTACGAAGTGCTCACCGAAAACACCGACCACGAGATCCGAGACGAGATCGGGCTGGGCGGATCGAGGCAGTGTTTCGAAGCCGTCCGAAACGGCGAAGTCGACTTGTATCACCTCTATACGGGGGGTGCATGGTCGGAGATCCCGCCACAACGAGACGAACTCATCGGCGACCCCGACGAACTGTATCGGAAAGCGAAAAAAGACATGAAAGAGGAACACGGACTCGCGTATCTCGAACCGGCCGGGTTCAACAACACGTACGCTATCGGAACGAGTCCGAACTGGGCCGACGAGACGGGAATCGAAACGCTGAGCGGATTCGCCGAGTACATGAACAACGGCAACACTGACGTCTCGATCGTTCTGGGACCGGAATTCCAAGAGCGGTCCGACGGATGGCCGGGGCTGATCGAACACTACGGGTTCGAGGACGCGGCCAGTGAAGCGGATATCACCAACATCCAGGCGGACCTCACGTACGAAGTTCTCGGGGAAAACGAGGCGGACATCGGCATGGTCTTCAGCACCAATCCGAACATCGAACAGTTCGATCTCACCGTGCTGGAGGACGACAAGGACTTCTTCCTCCCCTATAACCCCGCGCCCTTGGTCAACGGGGACACCGCAGACGAGTACGACATCGAAGAGCCGCTCAACGAGGTCTCGCAATCGCTGACCTCAGAGGAGGAAATCATGGAGCTGAACATCCGAATCGACATCGAGGGGGAAGACGCGCAAGACGTCGCCAGGGAATACCTCAAAGAGAACGATCTGATATAGGCCATGATCGAGTCATACGTCGAGTTCGCGCTCGAGAACCGGACCGAACTCGTGGAACTGCTCATCGAACACATCGAACTGGTACTCCAGACGCTCGTGATCGCACTTCCGCTCGGAATTGGATTGGGAATATTCATCGCGTACTATCGACCGGCCGCGATCACCGTTCTGTGGTCCGCGGGAATTGCGATGACGATTCCCAGCCTCGCGCTGTTCGGGCTGCTCGTTCCGTTTCTCGGGATCGGAAACCCGCCCGTCATCGTCGCCCTCGTACTCTACGCGCAACTTCCGATTATCAGGAACACGTACATCGGGTTGACGAGCGTCGACGAGAACGTGATCGAGGCGGGCGAGGGCGTCGGTATGACGCGATGGCAACGACTCACTCTCCTCCAAATCCCCGCTGCGCTTCCGGTGATGACCGCCGGCGTCCGCAACGCGGTCGTGATACTGATCGGCGTCGCGACCGTCGGGGCCTATATCGGTGCCGGAGGGCTCGGCGACTACATTTTCAGGGGCATCTACTCGGCTAACACCGAGATGATCGTCGTCGCAACGATCATCGTCTCCCTTCTGGCACTGGTTTTCGACTACGCTCTCAAGACGGTCGAACAACTCCTTCAGCTGCGAAACGGCGAAGACGTTCCCCTGACGATGGGAACGAAAGCGATTACCGAGGTGATTCCATGATCGAATTCGAGAACGTAACGAAAATATACCAAGATTCGACGGTCGCGATAGAGGACGTCAGCTTCGAAATCGAAGAAGGCACGACGACGGTGCTCGTCGGCCCCTCCGGATGCGGAAAGACAACGACCATGAAACTGGTCAATCGACTCGAGGATCCGACCGAGGGGGCCGTATACTACGACGGAACCGATACCAGAGAGATCGACGAGACGGAGCTCCGCCGCGACATCGGGTACGTGATTCAGGAGATTGGTCTCTTCGATCACATGACCGTCGGTGAAAACGTCGCGACGGTCCCGAGGCTGAAAGGGTGGGAGGAGGAACGCATCGATGACCGCGTCGACGAGCTGCTGGAACTCATGGATCTCGCGCCGGAGGAGTACCGAGACCAGTATCCACGGGAACTGTCGGGGGGACAGCGCCAGCGGGTCGGCGTGGCCAGAGCGCTGGCCGCAGATCCGGACGTGTTACTCATGGACGAACCGTTCGGAGCGCTCGATCCGATCACGCGAGCGAGCCTCCAAGACGAGTTCCTGGAAATCCAGGAGGAGATCAACACGACGATTCTGTTCGTCACCCACAGTATCGACGAAGCCCTGAAGATGGGCGACAGGATCGCTATCTTCGACGTCGGTGAGGTAGTTCAGTACGATACGCCGAGGAATCTCTTGGAGAACCCCGAAAACGAGTTCGTCCGCAATTTCGTGGGAGATAATCTCACGCTCAAGAAGCTGAGCCTGATATCGGTGCAAGAAGTGATGAAACAACCGACCTCCGAAATCGAGGAGACGGCGTACGGAGCCGAGCGGAACGAACGGACGGCCGTACCGAACGGCGGGTCTCCCCAGTCGCCTCACCTCGCGAAAGACGACTCGTTGAAAACTGCGCTATCGGAGTTCGTCGAGTCGGGCGCCCGAACGCTCCCCGTCGTAGAGGGAGGAGACGTCGTCGGCGTCGTCGACCGAAACGAGGTCTACGACCGGTACGAGGGGGCGTGAGATGTCGGCCATCAGCACGCTGTTCGAGGGGGGTCAGTACCTGATTGAGAACTTCAACCAGTTCCTGACCTTGCTTCGAGAACACGTCGTTATGGTTATGATTTCGGAGCTGGCAGCGATCGCCGTCGCAGTACCGCTCGGCGTTCTCGCCGTCCGCTACAGTCGTCTCAGAGGAGGGATCCTCGCCATCGGAAACGTGGCGCAGACGATCCCCACGCTCGCCGTCATCGCTCTCGCCTTCCCGATTTTCGGTCTCGGCTTCAGATCCGCCGTGATCGCGCTCTTCGTGTACGCGCTTTTGCCCGTCCTCACGAATACGATAACGGGACTCGAGCAGGTCGACGAGAGCACGGTCGAAGCGGCCGAGGGGATGGGAATGACGGAAAACGAGATTCTCCGCAAGATCCGACTGCCGATAGCGATTCCCGTCATCTTCGCCGGCATCAGGACGAGCGTCGTCATCAACGTCGGGACCGCGTACCTGGCGTTCTTCATCGGAGGCGGCGGTCTCGGAGCGTGGGTCATAAGCGGTATCGACCTCTTCAACACGCCCCAGGTCTTAGCCGGGGCAATCCCGGGCGCGCTTCTCGCTATTCTCCTCGATAGCACGTTCGGATTCATCGAACGACGGATCGGCGGAGAAGGGCTCCAGGATCAATCGATCGCAACGGGGTAGCTGCTTTCTTTCCGTACCGTTTCGTGACGCTGTCGGCGTGTGATCGCGTCTCTGGGGGATCGCTCATCTGACGGCGTACTCATTTCGTACCCGTCACGCGGTATCATCTGACGCGTGATCAGACCGTCGCACCGTTCGATGTGGGGCGTTCGATGCCGGTCGCGAACTCCCACGGTCGGATCGATACGGCCGTTCGCTGGCGACCGGCGCGACGCAACGGCGATACGCGGGATCGCGCAGCCCGGTGAGTCATATTCGCCACGGCGCCTCTCGGATCGGTTTTCCGATCGCAACTGTAACTCCGCTGCGTCGACGCCGGCGAGACGATTCAGCGCGCGGCGGCCCCGGTACCCGTGGGCCTATAGATCGAGACGGCGTCTCTCTGAGCCCTCACTGTCGCGTAGTTCCCGCTCGAGAGACAGACGTCGGACGTCGAAAGTCGGGCTCACTGGGCGGTACAGAGCGTCATTCGAGCCACAGTGTGACAGAAGTTCCCGGCTGTGCCTTCTCGTATCCGGGTGCTCGAGGCGATCACAGCGGACGGGAGAACGGCGGATGTCGCCCCTCCGAACGGTACTTCGATATCGTCCAGGGAATCGGTTTACAGAATCACCGGCACGCGTGGGTAGCGTTCAGAACCGCGATACCACTGCTCTCTCCGTCGGTTAGTGTAGTCCCTAATCGTCGTCGTCCTGCCCCTGTGGGAGGGAGGCGTCCGTGTTCGAAGACGTGGAGGAATCGGTGTTCGGGGACGTGATCAGCGTCTCCCTGTTCGCCAACGTGGCCTCGCCTCGATAGTACTCGCGAGCGGTGACGTAACTCGCGTAGGCGATTGCCAGGAGGAAGAGCGTGAACGGGAGCGCGAGCACCGGGGGGAACGCCTGCATCGCGTCGAACACCGGGAGCTCGAGGGTCATCACACCGAGGAAGGAGAGCAGGACGCCCCACCACGCTCGATTTCGAGCGTTCGGCTCCTCCGTACCGAGGGTTATCGAGGAGAGGATATACACCGCCGAATCCAGGGACGTCACGACGTAGCCGGCGATCACTAAGATGAGCAACACGCCCAGCAGGGGCGCGAGCGGCGTGAGAGTGACCGCAGTCGCGAGCGCGTCGGGGATCCCGCCGCTGGCGAACGCCTCGCTGACCGGCTCGACGTATCCCGGTGCGAGCACCCAGCCGCCGACGATGGAGTGCTGTATCCAGAGTAGTACGCCCGGAATGACGACCAGGCAGACGAACGTCTCGCGGATGGTGCGGCCCTTCGAAACGCGGGCGACGAAACTACCGACGAATAGGCCCCACGCGGCCCACCACGCCCACCAGAAACTCGTCCACTGTTGCGGCCAGTTGCCCGCGGCCGTCGGGGCCGAATACAGCGAGAGGCGGAACATGTTGTTCAGCCAGACGCCGCCGGCATCGAGGCCGAGGTTGATCGTGAAGAGCGTCGGCCCGACCACGAGGAGCAGCGCGAACGTGATCAACATGAGGACGACGGTGATCCGAGCGGCGTTGCGAATGCCGCTTCGCAGCCCCAACCAGACGTCGGCGAGGAAGACCAGTCCGAGAACGCCGAACAACCCGTACGTGAACAGCGTTGCAGGGACTCCGAACACCGTATCCAGCAGGGCGGAAAACACCTGCGCGGAGAACCCGATAGCCGCCGCGACACCGCCGATAATGGCGATCAGCGCCGCCAAGTCGACGGTCCAGTAGAGGGGCTTATACCGGTCGTCGTCGAGGAACACCTTCAGCATCGAACTGAACTTGTACGAGTCCGTGCCGCGCGTGTAGATGATCAGCCCGAACGCCAGCGCGAACGGCGGATACCACATGGCGAGTCCCGGGAAGACCTCGTGGATGAACATGAACGCGAGCGCGAGCGCTTCGATGGAAGCCCCCGCGACCGGAACCGGTTCCGGAGGCGGACTGTTCACGATGGAGATGGGCTCGCCGACTCCCCAGATGATGATCGAGCCGCTGTACCCGACCGTGAACACCATGGCGAGCCACGAGAACAGACCGAACTCCGGCTCGGCGTCCTGTCCGCCGATCCGAATGTGGCCGTACCGCGAAAAGACCATATACGTCGAGAAAACCAGCAGTACGAAGCCGAGTAACATGAACCACCACCCGAAGTAGGTGAGCACCCAGCCGAAGGCCTGGTTGAGCGTATCGTTGAGTACTTGGGGGCTCCGTATCCCGATCACCGCTAACGCCAGCAACGCGCCTCCCGAGATGAAGAACAGGAGCTTCTCACCGACGTCTGCGCCCTCCAGACCGAATACGTGCCAGAGCTTCATGGTCTTCCAGTAGCGATGCTCCACGTCTCCGTAATCGATCCTCGATCCGACGCGTGACTCATGTTATGTATTACCAGTCCATCTGCTATCCCAACGGAATATCACTTATGCTTTTCGACCCGTTCGACGATTCGGTCGGAGAATTCGGCCGGGGTATCGAAACGAGAGCCGTCGTCGTACGCGATCTCGGTCCCAACCGAACGCGGAGGATTCGGTCCCGCACTCCGTCTCGCGCTCGAGATCGGTCGGGGGCGTCTCCGTCGCCTTCGGTCAGCGGTAGCGGAAGCGGTCGTCTCGACCACGTCGCGACGCCACCGTCACGTCAGTCACGATGCAACCGGCTCTCCGAATCCTCCTCAGAGCTCCGGTTCATCGAGATTGACGTAGACCGACTTCGTCCGTTGATAGTGGTCGAGCACCTCCGTCCCCAGGTCTTTTCCGATGCCCGACTCCTTGAAGCCGCCGTACGGCGCCTGCGGCAGGATCGGACCGTACTCGTTGACGTACACGAGCCCCGCTTCGATGTCCGCCGCCGCGTTGTGGACGACGGACGTCCGCTCGGTCGCGACGCCGGCCGCGAGTCCGAACTCGGTGTCGTTCGCGAGTTCGATCGCCTCGTCGTAGTCGGAAAAGGTGTTGATCGTCTGTACGGGACCGAAAATTTCCTCTCGAGCGATCCGCATGTCGTTCTCCACGTCGTCGAACACCGTCGGTTCGACGAACCAGCCGTCCCGGAGGTCGGAATCGGCCGGCGGTCCACCGCCCGTGAGCAGGGTCGCGCCCTCGCTCTCGCCGGCATCGATGTACTCCGTGACCGTCTCGTACTGGGACTCGGTGGTGAGCGGCCCCATCGTCGTCTCCTCGTCGAGCGGATCGCCGAGCGTGTAGGACTCGGCCTTCTCGACGAACCGGTCGACGAACTCCTCGTGAACGCTCTCGTGGACGAGCGCTCGCGAGAACGCGTCGCAGATCTCTCCGGTGCTGTAAAAGATACCGTCAGCGACGGCGGAAACCGCCTTTTCGAGGTCTGCGTCGGGGAACACGATGAACGGCGACTTCCCACCGAGCTCCAACGTGACCGGGGCGATGTTTTCGGCGGCCGCCTTCATCACTCGCTGTCCGACGCCGACGCTGCCGGTAAACGAGAGTTTCCGGACGCGATCGTGCTCGGTCAACGCGCCGCCGACCTCCGATCCGGTCCCGGTCACGACGTTGAGCACGCCGTCCGGGAAGATGCCTTCGGACAGTTCGGCGATGCGAATCGTCGTCAGCGGGGCCTCGGCCGACGGCTTGAGCACGGTCGCGTTCCCCGTCGCGAGCGCGGGCCCGAGTTTCCACGCGGCCGCCCAGATCGGGAAGTTCCACGGCGTGATCTGTCCGACCACGCCGTAGGGCTCCTTCCGCGTGTAGAGGTGCAGATCCTCGGACGTAGACACCTGTCTCCCGTCCTGACTCTGTCCCTGACAGATCGACGCGTAGTATTCCAGGGTTCCGATCGCCCCCTCGACCTCTCCTCGAGCCTGCGACATCGGCTTTCCGGTGTCCACGCACTCCAGAAACGCTAGTTCGTCGACGTGATCGCGGAGCACGTCGATCCACTCGAACATGCGCCGAGATCGCTCGGCAGGGGTCATCTCCGACCACTCCTCGTCGAACGCGCTCCAGGCGGCGTCGATAGCCGTATCGACCGCCGCCGGACCGCAGCGCGGAATCGCGGTGATCGGTTCACCGACGACGGGATCGACGGTCTCGACGACCTCGTCGGTCCCGTACCGAGCCCCGTCTATCCACGAATCGAACGCACTGATCTCCTCGACTCGGTCCCTCGCTTCCGCGTGATTCTCCCGTAACTGGCCGCTAACGGTCTCTGATGCCATTTCCAAAAAGTGGTTTGTTATCACCCCTCATATATTTTAGCATAGGCCCGTCGACGCTAGAGCTTCGGGTTCGGAGATCGGAACCGCGAACGGAACCCCTGCTACATCGTTCCCCGACGATCGATGGGACCAACGATGACCGGCGATGACCGACGTCCGCGACGGAGGTGCGATGCGACCTGCGTCCGGTCGGAACCGTTCGTCGCTGCCGTCGAAACTGTACGCCACCGGTCGGCCGTCGCTCCGTTCGCGTCTTCGGCTCTACACGGTCACCGGCTGCCGGAAGTCGGCGGAAACGAAATTACTGCGCCGGTATCGGAAAGGATGGACTCGGCCGAATCGACGGGCGACTGCGGTCGATCCCTCGTCGGCCGCGTTTCGCGTCCACGACGATCAGTACGCGTCTCGAGCGACTTCCAGGAGGTCGTCGGCGTCCGCGTCTCGGGGGTTGTCGTGAATCTCGATCGTGTCCAACGACTTCTCCGCGATCGTGGGGAGATCGTCCTCGGCGACGCCGAGTTCGCGGAGACTCGAGGGGAGGTCGACCCTGTCGATGAGGTCCTCCACGGCGGCCACCGCTTCCCTCGCGGCCTCCGCGTCGGATAACCCGGACACGTCCACGTCCATCGCTTCGGCGACTTCGGCGTATCGACCGGGAACGGCTTCGAGGTTGTATCGCATCACTGCGGGCGTGTACGCGGCGATGGCCTCGCCGTGTGGAATTTCGGGATACATTCCGCCGGTGGTTTCGGCCAGGGAGTGGATCGCTCCGAAGCCGGCGAAGTTCTCACAGATCCCCGCCACGTGAGAGCCGAACATCATCTGTTCGCGCGCCTCCATCTCGCCGTCCTCGTAGGCGGCAGGGAGGTGCTCCGAGACGAGCCCCATCACGTGTTTGGTCAGCGGTTCGACGATGGGCGGGCGGGCGGACGACACGTGATTTTCGAGCGCGTGGGAGAAAGCGTCGAAGCCGGTCGCGGCGGTCTGTCTCGGCGGTAGCGTTTCCGTCAGCGCTGGGTCGACCAGCGAAATTTCGGCGCCCAGGTACGGTCCGCCCGGGTACAGCGGCGATTGGCCGAGGGCCATCTTAAACTCGCGCTCTTCGTCGGTGATAACGGCCCAGTAGTCGACCTCGCTGCCGGTTCCGGCGGTCGTCGGTACCGTCACCAGCGGGAGGGGGTGGTTCTCGATCGGTTCCTCCATCACCTCCTCGGCCGACGTCACTTCGTAATCGGCGATCTCTCCGGGATTGGTCGCCATCAGCGACGCCCCCTTTCCGACGTCGATCGAACTGCCGCCGCCGACGGAGACGATGAAGTCACATCCCTCCCTCTCCAGCATCTCGGTCGCTTCGTCGACCATCCCGACCGTCGGGTTGGGCTCGACTCCATCGTAGGTAGCGTACTCGATGCCTTCGGCGGTGAGCGACGACCGGATTCCATCGACCAATCCGGCGTCGAGAATCCCCTGGTCGGTGACTATCAGCGCTTTCTCCCAGCCTTGAGAATCGACGATCGATCCGATATTCTCGCTGGATCCGTTTCCGAATTCGACCCAGATCGGGAACGTGAGCGTGTAGTCGTCGAGGCTCATCGGCGCTCACCCTCGCGTTTCGTGTCGGTGTTTTCAAGAGATTCCGTGGCTGGGTCATCTATCGACGCCTCTCTGTCCGCATGGGTGGTTTTCTCTCTCATCCCGATCGAGCGTTCCATATTCCAGTATATATATCTTCGTGTCAGGTCACTCTCAGTCGCGGTTTCACGAACGTCGTGCCCGGTCGTGTGGCCGGCTGGGGCTCGCTCACGTCGAATCGATCCGCCGACCGCACTATCGGTCTACCGCTCGCTCGAGGAGGCACTCCGACTCCACCCTCCCCGTTAGCCACCCAAACAATTCGTGTTCGGTAACCGAACAGTCCTCCGTTCCCACGCGTTTCGAATGTGTAAACGGACCTCGAGTAGCGTCGATCGTCGGTCTCGCGAGTCGATCATCGCGGGAGCGGAGTCGCGGTCGATCCGGCGGAGAACGCCGACGCCGTTCCGACGCGCCGCGCTCGGGCCGCTACGGCCCATCACTACGATCGTTCGCCACCCGTCGTTCGAACGATTCGACGGTCCGCTCGAGCACCGGGACGATATTCTGCTCGATCACCTCATCGGTAATGCGATAGCTCGGTCCCGAGACGCTCATAGCACCGAGGGGCGGGCCGTCCGGTCGATCGACCGTCATCCCGATGCTGCGCAGTCCCTCGGTGAATTCCTCGTCGTCGATCGCGTATCCCCGATCGTCGACGCGATCGAGTTCCTCGAAGAGGGCTCGACGATCGGTGATCGTGTTCTCAGTGTTCGCCGGTAGTCCCCACCGATCGAGGATCGCTTCGGTCCGGTCCCGGGGTAATTCGGCGAGAATCGCTTTCCCGGAAGCGGTAGCGTGCATGTGGTAATAGGTCCCCATTCGAGCACGGTAGCGGTTCGAATCGCTTTCGTCCGGGTGTTTCACCCATTTATGGTACGATTCCGAGATTGTGACGACGCGGCCGTGGTCCTCGATTACGAAATCGACCTCTTCGTCGGTCGCGTCCGTCAGCTCTCTCACAGCGTCGTCCGCGAACTGGTAGCCCACCTTTCGGCTCCGAGCGTGTTCGCCCAGGTCGAGGAATTTCGGACCGATGTGGTATTCGTCGCCCTCTTTTACCAAATAGCCGCATTCGTACAGGGTGATCACGTGCTTGTATACCGTACTTTTAGCGAGCGATAGATCCGCGGCGAGCTGAGAGAGGGTCGCGCCGCCGTGTTCCCGTATTCGGTCGATCAGCGCCAGTGAGCGGGCAGTCGTTTTCAACGTCGGATCCTTCGGTCGGCCCATCATGTGATGTCACTCCATGCCACTTCGGTTAAGGATTTCGCAAATCGGAACGCTAAGCCGAATTTCGCTTCCCAGAATACCCATCAGTGGGTCTGGAACCACCAGCTCGGTATTTCGACGATCCTCAATATGTAGGAAATTCTATCATCCATATATTCGAAATCGTCCGTCCGTCGTTCGCAGTGAGCAACGACGGTACGTCAGTTCGTCTCGTTCAATCTATTACATGCGTGTGGTTGTAATCGGCTACGTTTCCACCCGCCGTCTCAGTGTCGAGACCGATACATACGGACCGACCGAAGATGAGGTAACGGGGCTCCTATGCGAGTATCTTCCCCGTCAGACGACGGTACGTCGGTTCACCTCGCCCAGTTCATTTACACAAGTACGTTTGTAACCATCTCGGTTCCGCCCGTCGTCTCAGCGCCAGGATCGAATACATGCAAGCCGGCCAAAATCCGATCGGTAACTCGATGTTCGAACGGCTCGCCCGTTCTCATCGGCCAGCGGACCTCGAGCTCTCGTCGGCGCGATGGGCCATTTCTGCCGTTGATTCTCGATAGTACGTACCGGACTGCAGCGTCCGAAAGGAGGCCTCTAGAGTCTCAGTTACCGAATCCATCACGGCGAACGGCGACACCGAAACGACGATCTCGCCGTCCGCTTTTACGCATTCGAAAATGGGGGCTATATCACACCGTTCGTCCGTGATCGTACGCATCCGGCAGCAGTTCTATTTCTGTCTCTTTCGCACTGAAGTCGGAGTTCCCTTTAAAGACGTAGACCAGAGATACCGTACCCAATCACAAAAGATTAGATATCTAATCAGTTGTGTTTCACGATCTCGTTTTTCGTTTCGCGAAAATTTCGCATAAATACGGCGGGGCTCCGATGGCGCGGCACCGGTGAGTACGATTATAGCGGTGCCCCTCTCCTGCTCGAGTTCTCGTTGTCGGGTATCGTAGCGCTTCAACCTCGTGAGGCGGCACGTCGCTGGCTCGAGCAGGGCGAATCGATGTCGTAGAATTATCTACTACCGGATGCGGAAACCGACCATATAATGGCGTTCTATATAACTGGAGAACGCTTTTTCGGAAGGCTCTCGATCGTGTTACTGCATGACGCAATGGAAACAAAGCCAGACCGAGGCGGTGAGCGCAGACATCACGGAGAAGACGAACGCGCTGCCGGCCCGGTACTTCACCGACGACGACGTCTTCGAGATGGAGAAGGAGAAGGTGTTCGGGCAGTACTGGGTGTACGCCGGCCACGCTAACAGCATCAGCGAGCCCGGCCAGTACTTCACGCGAACTATCGGCGGCCGCAATCTTATCGTCGCTCGAGGCGACGGCGGTGACGTCCGCGCCGTGGAGAACTTCTCCGCTCACGACGGCGACGCGCTCCTCGAGGACGCGCCGATGACCGATCCCGGACGCGTCGATCCGGACGAGCTCGCCGACGCCGAGTCGGTGCACGTCGACAGCATCGGTCCGCTGCTGTTCGTCAACCTGCGCGAGGATCCGATGCCGCTGGCCGAACAGGCCGGCGTGATGAAGGACCGCCTCGAGGCCCTCCCGTTGGAGGAGTACGAACTCGCCACCCGGATCAGTTCGGAGGTCGAGTGCAACTGGAAGGTGTTCGCGAGCAACTACTCGGAGTGCGACCACTGCCAGGCCAACCACCAGGACTGGATCAAGGGCATCTCGCTCAACGAGTCCGAACTCGAGGTCAACGACTACCACTGGGTCCTCCACTACACGCACGCCGAAGACGTCGACGACGAGATGCGGATCCACGACGAACACGAGGCCCAGTTCCACTACCTCTGGCCGAACTTCACGGTCAACATGTACGGTACCGCCGACGGCTACGGCACCTACATCATCGATCCGATCGACACCGATCGCTTCAGGCTCATCGCGGATTACTACTTCCGCGACAGCGAGCTCTCCGAGGAAGAACGCGAGTTCGTCCGGACGAGTCGGCAGCTCCAGGAGGAGGACTTCGAACTGGTCGAACGCCAGTGGGAAGGCCTCAGAACCGGCGCCCTCGCCCAGGCCCAGCTCGGCCCGAACGAACACACCGTCCACCGCTTCCACCAACTCGCTCAGGAAGCCTACGACTCGTAACTGATCCAAAACGCGGAGAGGGGGGACTCGTCCGATCGAGCACGTTCCGCTTTTCAGACACCGAGATTCGTTATTTGAGGGTGCTGCGACGATGCTCATCGGTTTCGAGTCGCGTTTCCCACCGCCTCCGTTCCGCGATTGGCGGCGGGAAGGAGACTGAAACGACGAAGGAGTGAGTCGGTTCTCGTATGCCGCTCGACGAAATAGCACGTTTCCAGTTCTACAAAACACATCACATAAATTACCTGTTGTGGACGGTGCGAGCGGGCCTATAGCTGTCTCCTCGTTCCGACTGTGATGCCGGCCACAAACACAGCACTGCGACGATAGCCCGTGTATAGCCGGTAGTGGGGCAGACGACGAACCACAGCTCTCGGTGGTGACGGGAGATTCATTATCCGTCGACACGAGAGATTATACGGAATGGTCACGTCTCCACCAGAGATTCCGATCACCGTTATCAGCGGACCGTTGGGTGCGGGTAAAACGACGCTGGTCAACCGACTGCTGAACGAGCCCGGCGATAGGCGAATCGCCGTCATCGTCAACGATATGGGCGAGGTCAACGTCGACGCGGAGTTGATCGCTGACGAGACGGAGGAGGGTGTCGTCGACCTCTCGAACGGGTGTATCTGCTGTCGACTCCAGGACGACCTCGTGGCTCAAGCGACGCGGTTGGCCGAGGAGCGCTCGTTCGACTACCTCGTCGTCGAGGCGTCGGGAATCAGCGAACCGGTTCCCATCGCTCGTGCGCTCACCGAGGGGACAGAAGCGGACAGCCTCCCGGACCGGTTCCGCCTCGATACGACAGTCTCGGTCGTCGACGCCTACGGGTTCTGGAAAGCGTTCGATTCCGAAGAATCCCTCCCGGACGCTGCCCCGGACCCGGAGCGTCCGCTGACCGAGGTGTTAGTCGACCAGATCGAGTTCTGTGACGTGTTGCTGCTGAACAAGTGCGATATGGTACCCGACGATGCGCAGGCGTCTATCGAGGCCGCTATCCGCAAACTCCAGCCCCGTGCGACACTTCATCGAACGACGTACAGCAATGTCGACCCGAGCGCCGTTCTCGACACCGGATCGTTCGACTTCGACGCGGTACGGCGGCAACAAGGCTGGAAGCAGGCCTTGTCCGGAGAAGTAGCAAACGAGAGTTCGGGTCACGACCACGGTGACGACGCCGTTTCGGCTGCCGAGGCGCACGGCGTCGAGTCGTTCGTCTATCGGCGAGAGCGTCCCTTCCACCCCGAGCGGTTCGACGCGTGGCTCGACGACTGGAACGGCAATATCATCCGCGCGAAAGGGTTCGCGTGGGTGACGAGTCGCCCGGAGACGGTTCTCGGAATAAGTCAGGCCGGTCCGTCCGTTCAGGCTGGCCCGATCGGCGAATGGGGAGACGATGACCCGGCAACACGGTTAGTATTCATCGGTAGCGATCTCGACGAAGCAGCCGTGACCAACGAACTCGACGACTGTCTGGCGGCCTCCGACGAACGGACTGAGGAGTACTCTACCGATCCCTTCCCCCGCGGATCTGCTTGATCCCCGCCCGAACCCGAGTTCCAACGCCCACAGAATCCCTGCGGGCACCGTTACCCACCCCGGTACGAAGAACGCCGCGCAATAGATTGCGATCTTCTGACGCAAGAGGCGGAGGGACGCTAAAAAAGAGAGCCGTCCGATCGTGCCGGGGTTACGGTTCCAGCAGGACCTTCGTGACGCCTTCCTCGCGGTTGTCGAATTTCTCGTACATCTCCGGCGCATCCTCCAGGTCGACGCGGTGCGAGACGACCCAGCTGGGATCGGCGCGCCCTTCGATGATCATGTCGCGGAGTTCACGGTTGTACTCCTTGACGTTGCACTGGCCGGTACCGAGCGCCTGCCCCTTCTCGAAGAGGAGGCCGAAGTCGATGCCGAGACGGCCCTGTGCGGCCATGTCGTCCGGTGCACCGGGATCGTCAGGGACGTACAACCCCGGAATCCCGAGTTCGCCGGTCGGGCGGACCGTCCGGATGAGATTGTTGATGACGACGGCCGGATTTTCGCGAGCGGGGTCGTACGCGTCGTCGCCTTCCTTCTCCGGGTCGATAGCCTGGTATCCGACGGCGTCGATGCCCTTGTCCACGCCGCCGCCGTGGATGTCCTTGATCTGTTCGACCGGATCGCCCTCCTCGAAGTTGATCGACGTCGCGTCGCAGTGTTCCTCGGCCAGTTCGAGGCGGCTGGGAACGCGGTCGACGACGTAGATCTCCGCGGCACCTTTGAGCTTGGCGCTGTAGGCCGCCATCAGACCCACCGGACCGGCGCCGTAGATCGCGACGGAGTCACCGGCCTCGAGGTTGGCGAGCTCCGTGCCGTGCCAGCCGGTCGGGAAGATGTCCGCGAGCAGTGCGAACGAGTCCTCGTGCTCGTCTCCGTCGGGCAGTTTGAGCGCGTTGAAGTCCGCGTACGGAATGCGGAGTTTCTCGGCCTGACCGCCCTGGTACGGCCCCATCGCGACGTACCCGTACGCGCCACCGGCGAATCCGGGATTGACGTTCGTACAGAAGCCCGTGTAGCCGTTCTCGCAGTTCTCACAGAAGCCACAGGCGACGTTGAACGGCGCGACGACGCGGTCGCCCTCCTCGAGGGAACTCACCGCGTCGCCGACTTCAGTCACGATCCCCATGTTCTCGTGCCCGAACACGATCCCCGGCTCTGCGGCCGTCCGTCCTTCGTACATGTGGAGGTCGGAGCCGCAGATGCACGTCGTCGTGATGTCGATTACGACGTCGTTCGGGTGCTCGATCTGGGGTTCTTCGACTTCCTCGACTGCTACCTCGCGTTCGCCTTTGTAAACGACGGCATTCATGGACATTGATTAGTATCTCCACTGCCATCTACGATCGGCCCGTATTTATATTCAGTGTACATATCAATGGTTAAACACAACTCATAAAAATAGAGACCTTTAGTGGCGGAGATTCGTCCCTACGTGTCAGACTATAACTATTTCGTGGGTTCTCCGTCCACGTCGCTAGCCGCTGGTGGTCGCGACTCCGCACGAAAACAACGCGTCCCCTGCCGCATCTGTCCGCGAGCGATAGCGACGACTCCAGCAGCGATGGTGACCGTTTCCGTTACTGGAGATGAGACCGGCGTTGGAAGCGGATTCGTGCTACTCGTCCGAGCGTCTTCGTCGGCTATGTCACCCGGTGTTTTTCATCCCGGCGGCGATCCCCTTGACCGTCAATCGAAGCGTCCGCTCCTCGACCGCCGTGCGATGGGTCTGCTCGAGCAACTGGACCTGCAGGACGTTTAGCGGATCGACGTACGGGTTCCGGCGGTCGAGGTTTTCGCCGAGCCAGTCGCGGGGATGGAGTTCGTCGCGTCGGCCGATCGTCTTGACCAGTTCGGCCGCGCGCTCGTACTCAGCGGTTATGCGCGAGAAGAATCGCTCGCGGAGGTCGGGAGCCGCGATGTCCGCGTACTGGGCAGCGATCTCGAGGTCGGTCCGGGACAGCGAGAGGGCGGCGCTGTCCAGCGTCGTCCGGAAGAACGGCCACTCGTCGTACATCTCCTGGAGCGTCTCTATCGACCCACCGTCCTCGAGATAGGCGTCAACGCCGGCGGCGACGGCGTACCAGCCCGGGAGGGTACATCGCGACTGCGTCCAGGAGAACACCCACGGGATCGCCCGGAGATCCTCGACGCTTCGCTCGCCCGACCGCGAGGCCGGTCGCGAGCCGAGGTTGAGGTCCTCGATGACGGTGATCGGCGTCGCCTGCTCGAAATACTGGACGAAGCCATCGCTCTCGAGGAGGTCCCGGTACTCCCGGCGGGCGGCGTCAGCCATCGTCTCCATGGCACCGATCCACTCCTCGCGGATCGGCTCTTCGGGTTTTTTCAGGGCATAGAGGCGGGCGCGGAGTTGGGCGTTCAGCATCTGCTCGATGTTGCGCTCGGCGATGCGAGGATTGCCGTACTTCTCGGCGATGGCCTCGCCCTGTTCGGTGAACTTGACCTGGCCCGTGATAGTGTTGTTCGGCAGGGCCAGCAGCGCCTCGTTCATCGGGCCGCCGCCCCGTGAAATCGAGCCGCCGCGGCCGTGGAACAGCCGCATCTGGACGTCGTAATCGTCGCAGATTTCGCCCAGTCGGCGCTGGTTCTTGTACAACGACCAGTTGGCCGCGAGAAAACCGTTCTCCTTGTTCGAATCCGAGTAGCCGAGCATGATCTCCTGGGTCCGGCCGCGGACCGCGAGCGCCTGCGAGTAGGCCTCGTTCTCGAACAGGGTGCCCATGATCCGCCGGGCGCCCGAGAGGGCGTACTCAGTCTCCAGCAGCGGAACGATGTCGATGCCCGCGTGTTCGGGAAGCGCGACCACATCGGCCTGGTCCGCCAAAAACAGTACCTCGAGGACGTGGCTGGGTTCCTCGGTCATCGAGATGGCGTAGGTGTCGACGGCGTCGACGCCGTACTCGGCCTGCCACTCGGCGAGGCTGTCGAAGAGTTCGAAGACGCGCGCCGAGTCCGCCGAGAGGCCGTCGGTTTCGCTCAGGTCGAGTACGGGCTCGTCCTGTAACACGGCGTCGGTCAGGAACGTGACGCGCTCGTCTTCGGACATCGCGCGGTAGTCGATCCCCTCGCCCTCGAGGGCCTCGGCGATGGCGTCGGTGTGTTTCTGCTGATGTTCGCGGAGGTCGAGAGCGGCCAGCGAGAAGCCGAAGGTGGCAACTTGGCGCCGGATTGGGTCGACGTGGGCCTCGACGACGGTTTCGGCTACATTATTGCGTAGGCTTTGCGCGATGACCTCGAGGTCCGCGAGGAGTTCGTCGGCGTCGTCGTAACCGCCGGGGCGGACGTCGCCGACGCGTTCGAGGCGCTCGCGCATGAGTTTGAGTTTCTGGCGGTACGGTTCGTCGGGGTAGCGGTCTCGGGCCATGCGGGCGCTGTCGGGAAGTCGGTCGCGGTCTTCCTCGAGGGAGGCCTCGAACGCACCGCCGGTGTCGATGCGACTGCCGTCCTGGCTCAACACGCCGGAGAGCCGTTTGAGTTGCTCGCGGTACTGCTCGAGGACGACCTCGCGCTGGCGCTCGAGGGTATTCGACGTGACTTCGGGCGTCACGTAGGGATTACCGTCGCGGTCGCTGCCGGCCCACGAGCGGAACTCGAACAGCTTCGGAATCTCGAGGTCGCCGTCGACCTCCGCGTCGATGGCGTCGGCGAGTTCGTCGTAGACCTCGCCGACGACGTCGAACAGCGTGTTCTCGAGGTACCACTGGACGTTACGCGCCTCGTCTTCCGGCTCCGGCTGGCGGTTGCGCACCTGCTGGGTCTGCCAGAGGCTCGTCACCGCCGCGTCGACGTCCCGCCACACCTGGGACTGCTCCGTCTCGGTCAGCAACTGCTCGTCGAGCGTCTCGAGATGCGTCGCGATTTCTCTGAGTTTGGATTTGACCGTTTTCCGTCGCGCTTCGGTCGGGTGCGCGGTGAACGTCGGCTCGATTACGACGTCGTCGAGCACCCGTTCGACGGTCTCGACGTCTTCTTCACCCAGCTCTGCGGCCGCAGCGTCGAGACCGTCCTCGAAGGTTCCCTCGTGGGATTCAGTGCGGATCGTACGCACTCGCTCGCGTTCCTCCGCGAGATTGATCAGTTCGAAATACGTCGTAAACGCACGGACGACGATCCGCTGCCGGCGGGGCGACAGCTCCTCGAGTTCCGCTACTAACGGGCCACGGGACTCGCGCTCCCCAGAGCGGTATTCGATCGCGGTCTGGCGACACGACTCGACCGTCTCGAACGCCTGTCGCGACGTCTGGTCCTGCAGTACCTCGCCCAGCAGTTCGCCGAGTTCTCTGACGTCTCGCTGGATCTCTCTGTTATGAGTCGGCATGAGCTACCCACGCTGGATACATAGAATCTCAACATAAAGTCAGCGATCGATGACAGTATTATTACCTATACGGACGTCGACCGGTAGCCGTCTCAGGCCCGCTCTCGGGCTCTCGAACGTCGGGATCGGGATCGCGGAGTCCGTCGACGGAGACGGGCCGGACTCGTCGCCCGTCCTGACGTCGTTACAAACCAGCGGGAATTGCGCTTCAGCGGAGACACAGAAGCGCAACTGAGAGACGGCGGGAGTTCAGTTGCCTCGCGAGGAGTCGCTCGCCGATCAGTCGTTCGCCGTGACCACTTCCTCGTTGGTGAGTTCGTTCCACCGTTCGACGCCGGCTTCAGCGACCTCGCGGTCCTGACTCACGGCGCCGCCGGAGACGCCGATCGAGCCGACGACCTCGCCGTCTCGCTCGAGCGGATAGCCGCCACCGAAGATGACGATCTGGTCGTCGTCGGTCGTCTGGAGGCCGTACAGGGAGTTGCCCGGTTCGGAGGGCTCCGCCAGTTCGTGCGTCGGCATCTCCAGGGCAGCCGACGTGTACGCCTTGTTACGCGAAATGCTCACGGAGGCCAGCCAGCCGCCGTCCATGCGGTGCTGGGCGATGAGATTCCCCTCGCTGTTCGCGACCGTAATCACCATCGGGTTGTCGATCTCGTCCGCTTTCTCTTCTGCCGCAGCTATCAGCTTTTTCGCTGTTTCCAGCGGAATGGACTCTACCATGCAAGCGGAAAATGAAGGGTTCCCATGAAATAAGTTGCCGTTATTTCACCGGGATGATACGTGGTTTCGGGAAGCTCGCGAGGAACTACAGACCGTTAGACCCCCGTATTCGCACGTATCGGGTTTCGGTTGGTTGGTTCAGTCGGTTACAAAGGGAAGCCATCACTATCGCCAAATGTAATCTGTAACTGTCACTTTGTGCTTCCCCGTGGCCTGGTCAACGCCTCTATAGACGTGTCCGTGCACGGGCTCGAGCGCCGTCGCTTGGCGATTGCCCCAGATGATAACAGTGATATCACTGTTATCCACAGCCCCCGGAAAACTCCACCTGTAACCTTTCTGTTACATATTGGTGAGAATCTGAGTGAGCGATAATTATATTTGTACTCGACTGGCATCACGGGGTGTACGATTATGAACGCAGACGATAGCTTGCCGGACCAAGCAGACACTGTTATTGTCGGTGCCGGTATCGTCGGGTGTAACTTAGCGTACCAGCTCACCGAGCTCGGCCGAGACGACGTCGTCGTCGTCGACCAGGGACCGATGCCAACCACCGGCGGGTCGTCCAGCCACGCGCCGGGGATCATGTTCCAGACCTCCGAGTCGAAGATCCTCTCGAAGTTCGCCAAGTACAGCCGTAACCTGTACTCGGAGCTGGAGGACGACAACGGGGTGCAGGCCTACAAGGAAGTCGGCGGTATCGAGGTCGCGCGCAGTGACGAGCGGATGGACTTCCTCCAGCGCCGCGTCGAATGGGCCGAATCCTGGGGCCTCCCGGGCCCGGAGATTCTTTCGCCCGAGGAAGTGGAAGAAAAGCTGCCGCTCGTCGACAGCGACGTGATTCAGGGCGGGTACTACTCGCCGACCGACGGCCAAGTGTCCGGCGTCGTGGCCTGCGCTGCCCTCGCCAGAGAGGCCATGGAACGGGGCGCGAAGTTCGTTCCACATACCCGCACCGAAGACATCGAGACCGAGAACGGGTCGGTCAGCTCGGTCATCACCGAAAACGGGGTTATCGAGTGCAACGAAGTCGTCATCGCGACGAACATCTGGGCGCGTCAACTGGGCGAGAAACTCGACGTTCACCTCCCGGTGACGCCGGTCGAGCACCAGTACACGATGACCGAGCCGCTCGAGGAACTCGCCGACAACCGGGTCGACGTCAGCGATCACCCGCTGTACGAGAACTACAAGGACGTCTCCGGAGACAAAGCCGACCGCCTGCTCGCGAGCCCCGACCGGCCGATTCTTCGCGATCAGGACAACGCGATGTACTTCCGGACCCACGGGGACTCCTACGGAATCGGGTCGTACAACCACGAACCCGTCGTGCCCGACCCGCAGGAACTCGGCGGCAACGAGGAAGACGGCGAACAGGGCTCGGTCCACGAGTTCACCGAGTACCACATGAACAACGCGACGCACCCGGACAGGCCGGACAAGGCGCCCCGCCAAGCCAGCGACGAACTGCTACCGGCCACGGCGGGCAAGGAGCTCGAACACAAGTACAACGGCATGTTCGCGGAGTCTCCCAACGGCCTGCCGGTGATGGGTCCGGTCGAGAAGTACGACGGTCTCTGGACCGCGGCCGCCATCTGGGTCACTCACGCCGGCGGCGCCGGCAAGGCGCTCGCCGAGTGGATGGAAAACGGCGTCCCCCGCCTCTCCGACGGCCCGATCGACCTGCGCCACTGCAACGTCAATCGGTTCGACGCCCACGAGGGGAGCTGGGACTTCGCGCGGGACATCGGCGGCGAGGAGTACCGCATCGTCTACAACATCATGCATCCGAAATGGGTGTGGACGGATCATCAGCGCGACATCCGCCGCACGCCGATGTACCACAGCCACAAGGAACTCGACGCCGAGCTGTGGGCCGAAGCCGGTTGGGAGGAACCGCAGTGGTTCGAGTCCAACGCCGACCTGCTCGCTGAGTACGGCGACCAGATCCCGGACCGTGAGGGCTGGGAGGGCAAGTACTGGTCGCCCATCGAGGGCGCAGAGGCGCTCCACGTCCGCAACAAGGTCGGCCTCCACGATATGACGTCGTTCAATAAGATGGAAGTCATCGGGAGCGGCGCCGGAGACTTCGTCCAGCGCCTCTGTACGAACGACATGGACATCGACGTCGGCGACGTCCGGTACACCTTGATGTGTAACGAGAACGGCGGCGTCCGCGCGGACATCACCGTCACGCGCGTCGACGACGACCGCTACCTCCTGCTGACGACCGGTCGCGAGGTCGGAAACAACCACGTCGCGTGGGTCCGCGAGCAGTCCCCCGAGGACGTGGTCGTCAACGACGTTACCTCAAGCCTGGCGGCGATGGTCTGTACCGGTCCGAACGCGCGGAAGGTGCTCTCCAAGGTGACGGACGTGGACCTCTCCGACGAGGCGTTCCCGTTCTTCACGAGCCAGCAGTTCTTCATCAAGAACGTGCCCGTCACCGCGCTCCGGGTGTCCTACGCCGGCGAACTCGGCTGGGAGCTGTACACGCCCGCCGAGTACGGCGAGCGGCTCTGGGAGCATCTCATGGAGGCCGGCGAAGAGTACGACATTCGCCCGTACGGCAACGGCGCCTTGAACGCCTTGCGTATCGAGAAGGGCTTCCGGCTGTGGGGAGAGGACCTCCACACCGAGCACAACCCCTACGAAGCGGGCCTCGGGTGGGCCACCGACCTGGAGACCGACTTCATCGGGAAGGAAGCGGTCGTTGCAGCGGCCGAGGGTGACAACATCGACCACAAGGTCGCGTGCCTGACCCTCGACGATGAGGAGGCGACGATCCTCCCTCACCGTCCGATCTTCGACGGTGATGAATCGATCGGCTACGTACACAGCGCCGAGTACGGGTACACGGTCGGTGCCTGCGTCGTCTACACGTACCTCCCGCCGGAGTACGCGGAACCCGGGACCGAACTCGAGATCCTGTACGAGGGCGAACGGTACGACGCCACCGTTCGCGAGGAACCGCTACTCGATTAAAGGACCGCACTCGACGGCACAGTGCGATCTCGCGGTTGGCTTTTTAGTTTCTCGCGGTGGGATCGACGCCCCGTCGTGCGAGTAGAGAGGGAGTAGTCATAGAGTTCGGCAGTGACAGCAGTAGCTCGATCCGAGACGCGACGTATCAGCGGAGTCCCCGGCGAGGTCGGTGACCGTCTCGTCCGGTTCGCCGAAGCGCGTCGACCGACTGCCGGCGCTGGTGAGGCCCGCGCGCGGACACGATCGTCCCCGCAGTGCTGGAAATTCGACGACGAGGTACCTTTTGCACCGCAAGAGGACACATCCAACCGCCGCTCGGACGCTGGAACGTGGCCGCAAGCGAGCGGTACCGTCGACCGTTTCGATGGTCCCAACGAGACCGGCGTCCCCCCGACACGTGGATGGCAAAGCGGGCAGCTCAAGGACGCAGACCACATCGGTATCGCCGCCGGCGGCGAACCAGTGCGAGAGCGGGAGTATCCGGACGACGAAGACCGCAGAGGCGTCTCTCGAGCCGACGACGAACTACCGCCCGCGCTCCGAAAACCCCCTGCAGTCGGGGCCGAACCGTCTCGGCACGCATCTGGCACCGGTCTAGACGAAGTCGGTCGTTTGGTACCTACTGCGACCAGTCGTCGACAGCGTCCAGAAGCGGACGTAGCTCCGCAGCGCTCTGTGTTAACGTGGCTGTCTTCTGGACCTGATCGTACTCGACGATACCCGCATCTGCTAGTTTCGGAAGATCTGCGTGACAGAGCGACACGTAGACGTCTTTCGCGTCCGCTTTCGAGCCGGCGGTCGGCCCGGCGGCGTTCTCCGAAGCGGCGACTTCGTCCGCCAGGTTCGCCAACGTCATCGGACCGTCGCACGAAAACAGACATCGAAGCACGCACCGACGGCGCTCGTTCGACAGCACCTCGAGCGCGGTATCCGCGGCTAATGATTCGATACTGGCGGGATCTGACCCCGGGACTGCAGTCGAACAGGAGGTATCGTCCGGCATCAGGATGACTTCCGTATTATGATTAAAAGTATTTGTGAAATAGATCGGTAAATTCGCGTAGTACAGCATACGTTTGCGAAAGCAAATACTGCTAATCATTTCACATGTTGTGGTCTGGGCTACGGAACAGCACGTGGCCGCAGTTACCAAGCGGATTCGGCCACGA
Organism: Halopiger thermotolerans; assembly: GCF_054654555.1. Classification (NCBI taxonomy): domain Archaea; kingdom Methanobacteriati; phylum Methanobacteriota; class Halobacteria; order Halobacteriales; family Natrialbaceae; genus Halopiger; species Halopiger thermotolerans. The sequence goes on from NZ_BAAIEU010000003.1 coordinate 88,123, forward strand.
AATCCGGCTGTCGAGCGCTCACCGAAGCTCCATTTGCTCGGCGCGTTCGACGGCGAGGTCGGCGACCTCCTCGAGGGAGGCGTCGGAACGGTCGGCGAGGACGCGCAGCAGCATGCCGAGCTGAACCGCTGCGGCTTCCCGGAGTTCGGCCGCTTCCTCAGTATCGTTACCGAAGTAGTACTCGTGGCGGCCGTCTTCGTGGACAATACCGGTGTACACCGAACGGAGATCGGTATCGGAGACTGCCTCTGCCGCTTCCGTCTTGACTTCCTCGAATCGAGGATTCGTCATCGTCTCTGGTATTCGTCCAGAGCGTCCTAACCTCTTTGATAAGAGACTCGAACGATCGATGAGAGACCGACTCGCGTCGGTCCGTTGAAGCGGAGTGGCCGTGGCCGGGACGGGGAGACGGATCTCTCACGGGACCACCGAGCCCTGACAGTCCGGGTGTGACGCACCTGCGACTTCTGTCGTGGGTTTTGCGCCCGGTATTACACGAAAATAGTTACAGTGGTCCAGTCATGAGAGTTTTTATCCCTGGGATTCAACGGTATAACCAATGGAACGGGGTACGTCAACTCTCGTCCGCGTCGCGACCGGCGTAGCGGCGAACGGCGACGAACAGGTCGTGACGGCGATGCGAGACGAAGCTAATTCGATACCGGTGGTCCGCACCGGACCGACCGGTATGACGGGGAGCGAACCGCTCGTCATGGCGACGCACGAGGGCCGGACGGCGTTTTTCGCTGACTCGGATCCGTCGACCGCCCGGGGCGTCGTCGACGCGCTGGAGGACGGAACCGTCCCAGCGGACGACGCCGACGCGGTCGTCGACCACGGATTCGAAACGACGTCGCTCCCGATCCTAAACTCGGGGCCGCTCTCAGTCGGTCAGCGGTCGGTGCTCGGCCGGTGTGGATGGGTCGATCCGCTCGATCCGACGGAGTGGTCGATCGTCGCGTCCGAACGGACCGCAGAGACGGTGACGGACATCGGACTCCTCGGTCGGGGTCGCGGCGACGCCACCGCCGACGACCCCGTCACCGACGTGTGGGAGACCGTCCGAGACGCGGACGGGGATCCGGTCGTGGTTGCCAATGCGAACGAGACGCGCGACGAGCAGCGAGCGGACGAGGTGCTGCTCGGTGGCGCACCGATAGCCGTCCTCGACGGGATAGCCGCCGTCGCCGAGTACGTGGGTGCCGACGACGCCGTCGTCTACCTGAACGAGGCGGATACCCACCTGCATCGACACCTCCGCGAAGCGATCGATGCAGTCGCCGGCGAACTGCCGGTCGTTCCGCAGCTAGTGGCCGGCCCCGACGAGTACCGCGCCGGCGCCCCGACCGCCGCGCTCGAGGCGATGGAAGGCGCCGACCGCATCGAACCGCGTCTCCAGCCGCCCTCGCCCGCCAAGCACGGCCTCTACGGACGGCCGACGGTCATCCATACGCCGCGGACGTTCGCACAGGTACGGCGGGCGATCCGCGATCCGGACGCGTTCGACGCGGACGCCCCCGATCCGGGCACCCGGCTGATCACCGTCGCCGGCGACGTCGCTGATCCGGCGACCATCGAACTCCCGTCGGACAGCAGCCTTTCGGTGGCACGAGACGCCGTCGAACTGACAGGGTCGTTCAAGATGGCCTGCGTCGGCGGCGCTCTCGGCGGCATTACGCGACGCCTCGACGTCGCGCCGACCGCACAGTCGCTCGCCGCAGCCGGTCTCGGGACCGACGGCGTCGTCGAACTCCTGAACGACGACCGGTGCGTGGTCGCCGACGTCGGCGAGCGCGCCCGGTTCGCAGCCACCGAGAACAGCGGCCGCTGCGTGCCGGGTCGCGAAGGGACGAAACAGCTCACCGAACTCCTGCGAGACGTCTACCGGGGATCGCTCGAGACCGACACGATCCGCGAACTGGGTCGGGTGATGGCGCGGTCGAGCAACTGCCAGATCGGCGCGCACGCGCCTCGCCCCGTACTGACCGCGATCGACGAGTTCGAACCGGAGTTTCGAGCGCATACCGACGGCCGCTGCCCTAGCGGCACCTGTACGGAGCAACTATGAGTACTGACGACACGTTCCCTACTGTTCCCGATCTCGAGGATTCACGATCGAACACGCCGGTTACGACCGAGTTCGAGACCGGCACCGCGAACGACCCCGACGTCGGCACTGACACCGACGACCCGACGACGGTGACGATCAACGGCGAACCGGTGACCGTCCCGCCGGAGTCGACCGTCATCGACGCGATGCAGGCCGTCAGCGACGAGACGGTCAGCGTCGCCCCCGGGGCGGACGGCGTTGATGACGACGCCGATGTTCCCGCACTTTGCTACTACGACCGCGACGGCGACTGCAGCGGTGAGATCGGACCTCGAAGCGAGTGCCGGACCTGCATGGTCGAGACCGAAGCCCACGGCCTCGTTCCCGCGTGTTCGTTCCCGGCCGAGGACGGGCTCTCCGTGCGGACAGCCACGCCGGACGCCGAGGAAGCCCGGAGCGTCAACCTCGATCTGGTACTCTCGAACCACAATCTCCGGTGTACCACCTGCAACGGCAACGGGCGCTGCGAACTGCAGGACACCGCCATCAGCGAGGGCGTCGACCATCCGCGCTACGGCGTCTTCGACGACCGTGACGAGTACGAACCCGTCGACGACAGTTCGTCGTTCATCCAGATCGACCGGAACAAGTGCATCCTCTGCAACCGGTGTGTCGAGGGCTGTAACGACGTTCAGGTCGAGGGCGTGCTCCGCATCGAGGGCCACGGCGAGGACACGCGTATCGGCTTCCAGTCCGACGCCGAGACGATGGCCGAATCCGACTGCGTCTCCTGCGGTCACTGCGCGACCGTCTGCCCGACGGGCGCGTTGACGGAGAAGGACATCGGCGGCGCCGCGACGCTTCCGCTTCCGGGGTTCACCCAGCGTAACTCCGTCGGAACGGTTATCGAGCACGAGGCGGCCGAAACGCTCGACGAGACGACGGCGCCGAATCGCTCGCCCGACCCCGGCGGAGAGAATCGCATCGGAGCCAGCCCCAGCGTGCGTCCGGACAGCCGAAGCGGCGTCGCACGGTTCATGGCCCAGAGCAGACGCCGTGCGCTGGACCTCGCCACGGAGTACGGTCGGAAAGCCATGCTGGCCGGCGAACACACCGCCGAGAACGTCGCCGCGACGGTGCTTCCCGAAGGGCGATTGTTCGACGTTGCGTCGGCCGTGAGCGACTACCGACTCGGCAAGATCGACAAGGCGGAGACGACGTGCGGGTTCTGTGCCGTCGGCTGTCGGTTCGAGATGTGGGGGAAAGACGGTGACGCGATCGGCGTCCAACCCGTTGAAGACCCCACGAAGGCGCCCGCCAACAACTTCTCGACCTGCGTGAAAGGGAAGTTCGGTCACGAGTTCGCCAACAGCGACGAGCGGATCACGGAACCGCTCGTGCGCAACGACGACGGCGAGTTCGAGCGGGCGTCCTGGGACGAGGCGCTCGATCGCGTCGCCGACGAGCTGCGCGCGATCCAAGACGAACACGGCGTCGACGCCGTCGGCTGTCTCGCGTCGTCGAAGGGGAGCAACGAGGAAGCCTATCTCGTCCAGAAGTTCGCCCGTCAGGTGCTCGGGACGAAAAACATCGACAACTGTGCGCGGCTCTGTCACTCGTCGACGGTGGCGGCGCTGCAACAAACGCTCGGGTACGGCGCCATGACCAACCGTATCAACGAGGACATCGGCGAGGCCGACGCCTACCTCATCACCGGGTCGAACACGACGGAGTCGCATCCGGTTCTGGCGACCCGTATCAAGCAAAACGTCCGAGACGGGGCCGATCTGATCGTCTTCGACCCCCGCGAGATCGGCATCGCAGAGCACGCCGACCAGTACACACGGACCGAACCCGGGTACGACGTCGCCTGGATCAACGGTCTCATTCGATACATCATCGAGAACGATCTCCACGACGAGGCGTTCATCGAGCGCAACACGAAGGGGTTCGAGAAGGTCAAGGAGAAGGTACAGGCGTTCACGCCCGAGAAAGTCGAAGAGCTGGCGGGCGTACCGCCCGAAGATCTGAGATCCGCCGCCGAGACGCTCGCCGACGCCGAGACCGTCGTCTTCGGCTGGGCGATGGGGATGACCCAGTCCAGCCACGGGACGCAGAACCTCCTCGCGATGGCCGATCTCGCCCTCACGCTCGGCCAGGTCGGCAAGCCCGGTGCCGGACTCTCACCCTTCCGGGGGCAGAACAACGTGCAGGGCGGCGGTGGTGACATGGGGACGCTCCCCGGAAGCCTACCGGGCTATCAAGATCCGGCGGACGACGAGGTCGCCGAAAAGTTCGAAAACGCCTGGGGTGAGCGCCCGCCCGAGGAGCCGGGGCTCAAGGTGCCGGAAATGCTCTCGGAGGCTCACGAAGGCAACCTGCGGGGACTGTACGTCGTCGGGGAGAACCCCGCGCTGTCCGAACCCGACATCCAGCACGCCGAAGCGGCGCTCGAGAACCTGGAGTTCCTCGTCGTCCAAGATATCTTCATGACGGAGACGGCGACTCACGCAGACGTGATCCTTCCCGCAGCGACGTCGCCGGAGAAAAACGGCACGTTCACCAACACCGAGCGCCGCATCCAGCGGGTGCGGCCGACTGCGACGCCGCCCGGGACGGCGCGCCAAGACTGGGAGATCACGCAGGAGCTGGCTAACCGGCTCGGGTATCACTGGGACTACGACCATCCGCGGGAGATCATGGACGAGATCAGCGACCTGGTCCCGATCTACGGTGGCGTCAGCTACGACCGTCTCGAGTCGGGCGACGAGCACGGGCTCCAGTGGCCCTGCTGGGACGAGGATCACCCCGGAACGCCGTACCTCTACGATTACGAGGACGGGGAGTTCAATTTCGACGACGGCATGGCACGCTTCGTGCCCGCGGACGGCGGACATCCCGGCGAGCTACCGGACGAGGAGTATCCGCTCACGCTCACCTCCGGACGGGTGCTCTACCACTGGCACACCGGCCAGATCACCCGCCGTGTCGAGGGGCTCATGAGCCACGTCGGCGAGAGCTTCGTCGAAATAAACCCGTCGACGGCCGACGAACTCGGGGTCGCCGACGGCGAGTACGTCCGGGTCGAGTCTCGCCGCGGGGACATCGTCGTCAAGGCGGCCGTGACCGACCGCGTCGGTGACGGGACGCTGTTCATCCCGATGCACTTCGCTGCCGGTGCGGTCAACAAACTCACCCAGGAGAACTTCGACCCGCACACCGGAATTCCCGAGTACAAGGTGTCCAGCGTCCGCGTCGAGCCGCTCGGATCGGACGCCGATCCGGACACGTTGCGGGCGCCCGACGCCGGAGCCGACAGCAACGGCGGAACCGCAGCCAGCGACGACTGATCGTCGCTGGATCTGGCTGGATCTCGCTCGATCACGTACCCCGTCAGGACGCGCCGTAGCCGACTTCCTCCCGAAGTTCGTCCCACGATTCGTGGAACCCGTACGTCGCTTCCGACTCCGTACTGATGGTGTTCTGGTACACGTCGTCGTACTGTAATAACTGCGTCCAGCCGTCGTGGTACCGGTAGCTACAGTATTGACACATGGACGACCGTATCACGCCAAATAGAAAAGGCGTATCGGTCGAACCGAGCAACGGCCGACTGTATGGGAGTCGACCAGGCCGGTCGTACCCTCGTCGTCGGAAAGTCGCTTTCGAGACGCTGTTGCCATCGACCAGTGCATCGTCGGGGAGTTCGCCGTCGGTCGTAAGCGAGAGCCGGTCCGCGGTGAAACGCAACTCACCGTTTGTCGTTGCCTGACTGGACGCGCTCACGGCCGCCGGATCCTCGTCGGTACGTATCGCGCGCTTCGGCGATAGCGATATCTGCGCCTGTCTCCCAAAGCCCGGCGGTGCGCGAGTTTACCGGCACATAACGTCAGATACGTTATTTTTTGTGGTTAGATGCCAGCTGCACGCAAGATACTTACCGCCCATGATCGACGTCTAGCTATGGCGTTCGACCAATCACTCGAGCAGATAGATCCGAATACGGCCGAGGCAATCGACCTCGAACGCGAGCGGCAGGAATCGACGCTGGGGATGATCGCCTCCGAGAATCACGTCTCGAAAGCCGTGCTCGAAGCACAGGGGAGTGTCCTCACGAACAAGTACGCCGAGGGGTATCCCGGCGGCCGGTACTACGGCGGCTGCCAACACGTCGACACGGTCGAGGAACTCGCTATCGAGCGTGCGACGGAACTGTTCGAAGTCGACCACGCCAACGTGCAACCTCACAGCGGGACGCAGGCCAACATGGGCGTCTACTTCTCCGTGCTCGAACCGGGCGATAAGATACTGTCACTATCGCTGTCCCACGGCGGACACCTCTCTCACGGTCACAACGTCAACTTCTCGGGACAACTCTACGACGTCGAACAGTACGAGGTCGACCCCGAGACGGGGTACATCGATTACGACGACCTCGAGAGTCACGCGCGCGAGTTTGACCCTGACATCATCGTTAGCGGCTCGTCGGCGTATCCCCGCGAATTCGAGTACGACCGCATCGGCGAGATCGCGGATGCGGTCGACGCGTACCACCTCGCGGACATCGCTCACGTGACCGGCCTCATTGCGGCCGGCGTTCACTCGTCGCCAGTCGAGCACGCGGACTTCGTCACCGGCTCGACCCACAAGACGATCCGCGCCGGCCGCGGCGGCATCATCATGTGCGACGAGGAGTTTGCGGACGACATCGACTCCGCAGTGTTTCCCGGCGCACAGGGCGGGCCGCTGATGCACAGCGTGGCCGGCAAGGCCGCGGGGTTCGCAGAAGCGAGCACCGACGAGTTCCAGTCCTACGCTGAGCAGACGATAGCGAACGCGAATACGCTCGCCGATACGTTCAACGACCGAGGACTCTCACTGGTGAGCGGTGGAACGGACAAGCACCTCACGCTCGTCGACCTCCGTGACTCCCACCCCGACATCACGGGAAAGGAGGCCGAAGAGCTACTGTCCGACGTCGACATCATCGTCAACAAGAACACCGTCCCCGGCGAGACGCGGTCGCCGATGGTGACAAGCGGGATCCGCGTCGGCACGCCGGCGCTCACGACCCGGGGATTCGAAGAACAGGAGATGGAGACCGTCGCCGACCTTATCGTAGACGTGCTCGACAATCCCGAAGACGAGGACGTTCACGACCGGGTCGCTTCGACGGTCGAGGACCTTTGCCAGCAGTTCCCCATCTACGAGTAGCGGGCGGGCTATCGTCCCTCGAGGGACGACGTCGGCTGCACTGATGCGTTCCGTCGCTACGACCGCACGGTCGTCTCTCGATTTCAATTGGGCCCCCTGGCACGACCGCTCTCGCCGTCAGGTACGCTTCTGTAGAATCGTCTGACCCTTGCGCTGCGATCCTTCTTGGAGCGTCGAGTCCCGTTGACTGGTTCGACGCGGAATCGAACGATCAACGCCGCAGAACACCGAGTAGCTATCGCGGCGAGGATAGCTGATCGCCGGCATTACGAGAATACCGATGACGGCGAAGGGACCGCCGATGATGTTAGTCGTCGTCCGCGTTCGTCGCAAGCGCGGACGACTGCTCGTCGGTCGTAGGAGACGGATCGCCGGTGTTCGTCTGCAGGACCGGACGGAGACGTTGGAACTCCAGACACATCCCGACGATAGACAGGACGCCGATGATGGCGAACGGTCCGCCGGTGATGATAGCAGAGGAGCGCAGCGCGTCGATGCCGCCGCCGACGATGAGCAGCGACGCGAGACCGCCCATCAAGCCACCCCAAAGCACGCGATTGATGGTCGAGGGATGTTCCTTGCCGCCGGTCGTGAGCATCCCCAGCGCCAGCGTCGAGGAGTCGGCGGAGGTCACGAAGAACGTTATCACGAGCACCATGAAGGCCAGCGACAGCAGCGATCCAAGCGGCAGGTTGGCGAACAGCGGAAACCCGGAGACGGCGACGCCGTGTTCCGAAACGGCAGCGAGCATCGGCGCCGCACCGGTCCGTTCGAAGTGGATCGCCGTTCCCCCCATCGTCAGGAACCACGGGATGGTAGCCACGGTCGCTCCCACCAGCGCCGTCGCGGTCACCTGCTTGATAGTCCGCCCGCGAGAGATGCGCGCGACGAACAGGCCGCCGAACGGCGCCCAGGAGAACACCCACGCCCAGTAGAACACGGTCCAGCTGCCGACCCATTCGCCGGACCCCGAAGCGTTCGTGTACAGGCTCATCCGGAGAAAACTGTTGGCGTACTCGCCGATGGCCTGCAGGCCGGTGTTCATGATGTAGGTCGTCGGCCCCAGCAGAAACGTGGCCAGACACAGCACAACGAACCCGTACATATTGAACATCGAAACCTTCCGGATGCCACGCTTGACGCCCAGAACGACCGAGAGAGTGAACGCCAGTGTCATCCCCGTAATGACGAGGATGGTACCGCCATCGCCGAGAGTGACGCCGTAGTTGTACTGCAGGCCGGTCAGGAACTGACTTCCGACGAAACCCAGCGTCGTCGCGATACCGCCGATAGTCGCGAACACCGCCAGGATATCGACTACCTTGGCGATTGGACGGTCCAGATTATCGACGCCGATGAAGGGAGCCAGTAGCGTCGAGATACGCATCGGCGCGTCTCGTCGGTACGCAAAAAAGGCGATCGGAAGCGCGACGATCAGGTAGGGAACCCAGTACGAGATACCCCAGTGGAATAGCGTGTACTGAATCGCGCCGACCGCCGCCGCCTGTGTCTGCGACTCTGCACCGATCATCGGCGGAACCGTGTCGTAGTGGAACAGCGCCTCCGCCGGGCCCCAGAATACGATACCCGCCGCGATACCCGCCGAGAACATCATCGCGAAGAACGCAGGGGTGCTGAATTCGGGCGATTCGTCCGGATTACCGAGCTTGATGTCTCCCCACGGACCGAACATCAGCCACAGGCAAAATACGACCATTAGAAACATCGAGAAGACGTATACCCACATGAACTCCGACCAGAGGTACTCGTTGACCGCCCCCATCTTTTCGGCGGACGCCGCAGGGTTGAGGAAGAACACGACGATCGCTATCAGCGATACGCCGAAGCCGATGCTAAACACTCCCACATCTAGTTCCCCGGTAAATCGTTCTACGGCATTCTGTATTTTCATCTGTTGCTCTTTCTCACAAGCATTACGTGTGAATATATATGGGGAATATGTCGGGTATTTATTAGTCAGGTAGTTCTGTCTACCGGTACTGTCTCGTTTAGCATCACCGCTGGAATCCGTCCGTTGAGTGACTGGTTCAGTCACTTCGGGTTGCAGTAGTGTCCGGTCTGTTCAAGAGACTCCCTAGCGATCGCCCGACTGCCGACCCACGAATTATGGAAGCGGTCGATCTGCATTTTGAACGGGTAGAACCGCTTTCGATGCGGTTTCGATCGACGTAGTCGAAGTGATTGCTCAATCATAAACGGGAGAGGGTAGTTAGAAGCTAGCACCATCGATCAGAAACCAACGTCGGAGAGAGCGTGTTTCTCGGCGATTTCATGCAGAAACGCGGTAGCTGGGTCGGTGCTTCGCCGTCCAAAGACCGCGACCTCGAGAAGGCGTTTCGGCTCGAGTTTTCTTGCAGTATATATACAATATCGTCTGCCATAGGTCCTGACAACGATTCATCAACCGCGGCCCGCGACGGCACGGACACCCCGCGGAACTCGAGCGGTAGGGCTTCGAACACTGGCGGTTCATATGGCCCGTACTTAAATGACCACGATATCGTGGGACGAGTCAGATCGTTTACTTGATCCTGGGAATCGTCGATGCTGCTGTACGTCTCTCCCCGCTACTACCGAGTGAGGAGAAGGCCAATGACCCAATCCCAACTCAACCGACGGCACGTGATGCAGGCGATCGGGGCGACCGGCGCGGTAGCAGTGGCCGGCTGCCTCGGCGGCGTCACGCAGGGGAACAGCGAGGAAACCGACCAGCCGGCGGTTGAGGGCGATGAAGGGCTGCCGCCGGCGAAGAGCATCGACGTCGACCGCATCGCGCGGGATCCCACCGACATCCCGGCCCCCGTCGACTGGGACGAGCCCCGCGAGCACGACGTGACGATCAAGACCGAGCGGGTGACCGCCGAGATCGAGCCCGGGGTCACGTTCGACTACATGACCTTCGAAGGGCAGGTCCCCGGCCCGATGATCCGGGTTCGCCGCGGCGACCGCGTCAACCTGACCTTCGAGGTTCCCGAAGACCTGAACGTGGCCGCCCACAACATGGACTTCCACGCGGTCTACGGGCCTGGCGGCGGCGCCGACGCGACGACGATCGCTCCCGGCGACGATCCCACGCAGATCAGCTTCACCGCCGACTACGCGGGGGTGTTCATCTACCACTGCGCGATCCCGAACATGGACCAGCACATCAGTTCGGGCATGTTCGGCTCGATCCTCGTCGAGCCCGAGGACGGCCTGCCCGAGGTCGACAACGAGTACTACCTCGGCCAACACGAGATCTACACCGACGGCGACGTCGGCGAGGAAGGCCACCACAGCTTCGACTTCGACGCCATGATGGACGAGGAGCCGACCTACGTCGTCTTCAACGGCCAGGCATACGGGTTCACCCCTGACGGCGGCGTCCCCATGGAGGCCCAGACCGGCGAGACCGCACGGGTCTACTTCGCCAACGGCGGGCCGAACCTGCTGAGTTCGCTCCACCCGATCGGCAATGTCTGGAGCAACTACTACCGCGACGGCGACCTGCTCAGCGAGCCCGACCGGAACATCGAGACCGCGCCGGTCGCACCCGGCACCACGGCCGCCGGCGAGATGGAGTTCCCCGTCCCCGGCCCGGTCAAAATCGTCGACCACGCGCTGACCCGCGCGGCCCGCCGGGGCGCGCTCGGCGTCATCGACGTCAGCGGCGATCCCACCCGCGACGTCTACGACGAGGATCCGTGACGGGACTCGAGGACCGCTCGAGTCCGTGGGTGTCGAACTGACGTCGAGACGACAACCCTTCTTTCTCGACGTTTCGAAGGAGTTGTTGAACGGACTGCCGTCGATGCTGTCGGCTGTACCCGGAGGCGTACTTAAGTAGCTCTTTGAAGACGGTCCGTGTCCGATCATCAGTCGTCGAGGCGAAGTCGCCAATCGTCGAACGTACTGGTACGTTCGTTGACTTGTCGTCTGCTCCTCTTTTCGCCGAGTCCGGCACTGGTTAGTTAAGCGCTTCTGGCGGAGAACGGGGTCGCAGCGGTTATTACGTCTGTAGTGATGAACGTTGTGACGGTCTCCTCTCGAGAGAAATGTGCTGAAGCAGCCGACTCAGTTCATCTTATTGAGTGGACGACACTCATATCTGGTGATAGGTTGAGGTTTCACGGCTGATATTGCCACGTCATTGGTTCCACGTCTTGCGGTTTCCCCTATCTATACCGTGGCACACATCATGAAGTATACAAAAATGTTTTCACCACAGTCGTTGTCCGAACTACGCAATAATGGATCTAAGAAAGTTAAAAAATACGTTCTATCACGGTTCTAGCACGTTCTACCACGATTTTGATAGTGAAGAGAAGCTGTTGATATCGGTCGTCGATGCGATAGCGAGCGCCGAAAACTGCTCCCCGATCGATATCGATCCGATATACGGTAGTCTCGAGCCGAAACTGCTTACTTCGTTCTCGAAGTGTGCAGACGCGAGCGACGGATCACCACCGGTGAGCCTCACCTTCTCCCACGAGGGGTACCAGATAACCGTCGACGGCACGGGAAAAATAGTTCTGCGCCGAGACGAAACGAGTTCCTCGACGCTCTCTTTCATCCGCCCGTTCAGCGAGAGTAGCAGACTCGAGGAGTCGTCAGAAGAATTCACCTGTCATCACGACTTCGAGGACGATCCCTCTCTCACAGTCGTGCTCGCCAAGGCTCTCGCCGCAATCAAAAATACTCGACCGGCGGAGATCACTCCGCTCTACGAGAGTATCGATCCTGAAATCCTCAACATACTCGGCGACTATGCGAGCGAGCGAGACGACCTCTCCCCCGTTTCCCTGGAGTTCGTCCACTCGGATCATCGAATAACTGTCGACGAGCAGGGGAAGATCACTATCCGTGAGAGCACTCCGAATTCCAACGCCACTGACGTTGTTCGCGACGTCTGGAATTCAGACCCACCGCTAACCGCACCTCGCTAGAACCCTCTACTCAGACCATCTACTGCACGTAATTTAGCTCGGAATACGTGTTAAGTGTCAAAGTGGTTGAGTATGAGCTCAGAAGATAGCCGCAGACGCGGGAAATCGAGCGTATCGGAGTTCGTTAATGAGCTCGACACGACGATTTTTGTCGCAGGGTTTGCACTCTCTCTCACAGCCATAGTAACGTTTCTCGCCTACCCTCAGTTATCGATAGAAGTGGTTCTTTCTATTACTGATCATATTAAATATAACTACGCATGGATCTACATCGTCACCATGTTTCTCATGCTACTGTTCGTCCTCTTCCTGTTGTTCGGGAAGTGGAGGGACATCACGCTGGGAAAGCCGGCAGAGGACCCGGAGTTCACACTCTTTGGATTCTTCGCGATGATGTTCTCGGCGGGAATCGCGGCGGGCATCGTGTTCTGGGGCCCGGCGGAGGCGCTGTTTCACTACGACGACGTCCCGCCGATAATCAATGCGGAGTCACAGGTGCCTGCAGCGGCAGCAGGAGCGGTCCAGTACACGCTCTTTCATTGGGGGATTTACTATCTAATCCCCTACGCTATAATCGGGATCCCGATCGCGTTCCTCTCGTACAGGTACGAGGCCCCGTTACGGATCTCGACGCTTCTCGTGCCTTTCGTCGGCATTGACGGGCTCGACAACGTCTGGGGGAAACTACTCGATATCCTCGCAGTGCTCGTCACTATCGGCGGTATCACGACGACGTTGGGGTTCATCGGGAGCCAGCTCCTCAGCGGCGTTCAATACACCACCGGAATAACATTTGGAAATACAGAAGCGATCCTCCTCATCTCCGGGTTAACGGTCGTTTTCACGCTCTCGGCAGTCCTAGGAGTTGAACGGGGGATTCGGCGATTATCGCTGTTTAATGTTATTCTATTTTCTGTTCTGGGAGTGCTCACGTTCCTCGTAGGGCCGACTAACTTTATAATAAACTTAGGAGTGCAAGCGACGGGAGGGTATTTCGACGACTTCTTCGAGATGAGTCTGTACACCGGAATAGGAGAGACCGACGGATGGATCGGCTCCTGGACCGTGTTCTACTGGGCGTGGGTGTTCTCCTGGGCGCCGTTCGGTGGCCTGTTCGTCGCGCGTATCTCTCGCGGGCGAACCGTACGCGAAGTGGCTGCTGCAACCATCTTCGGGGCAACAGCAGGGACGCTCCCCTGGTTCTACACGATGGGTGGGACAGCTATCTGGCTCCAACGCTCTGGCCGCGTCAACCTGCTTGAAGAGATTTCAGCACACGGCGTTGCCATCTCCGGATTTCCGTTATTTAATGCGTTGCCCTTGGGACCGCTGCTGAGCGGTCTGTTCCCGGTTCTTATCACCACGTTCTTTCTCACGTCGGCAGATTCCTCGACGCTTGCACTCGGGATGTTAACGACCGGTGGGAAAGAATCGCCGTCTAGTCTCAACCGCATCATCTGGGGAACACTGATGGGCATTCTTGCGTCGCTACTCATCGTTGGAGGGGGAGTCCCGGCACTGCGATCGTTAGCAATTCTTTCGGGACTTCCGTTCGTCGTGATCGCGATGCTCGCTATCGCCACCATGAGCATCGAATTTCGGAAACTCACGCCGATATTCGAAAGTTCTGCCGAGCAAAAACGGTCGTCCAAGCCGGAATTCCACGAGGAGTCACAACGCAGCGAGGAGTCCCAGCGCAAAGACTGACTGCAGAAGTAACAGTCGTAGACGAGTTTGGGAACGGACGCTCTCCTACGACGGGTCACGGGCAAGTCCCGTGAGGCTTACCCTACGATAAGTTTCGAGAATTCGCCCGGCTATTCGAAGTCCCGTCCGTGGCGTGGTCCGCTTTTTTCCTCCTGGTTCCCGACCGAGACCATATGGACATCACCTCGGCTCTCGGAACCACTGCCGATCGCGCTGCGGGTGGTGCCGGTGACTGAATCCGGCTCGTATCCGCCGATCGAAGCCTACGCCGTCGTCGGAAACCTCGAGACGTGCGCGCTCGTCGCGCCGGACGGCTCGATCGACTGGTTTCCCTTTCCGCACCTCGAGTCGCCGAGCATTCTCGCGGCGATTCTCGACGCCGAAGACGGTGGCCGGTTTCGGATCGCCCCGACCGAGTCGTTCGAGACGGAGCGACGCTACGTCGATACGACGAACGTCCTCGAGACGACCTTCCGGACCGGCGCGGGTACCGTGACGGTGACCGACTTCCTGCCGCCGGCCGGTCAAGTCGACCACCCGAAGAAGGTGCTCTACCGGAAGGTCGCCTGTACGGACGGGGCCGTCGACCTCGAGCCGCAGTTCGATTACGGCCGCGCGGAGACGACGATCGAACCGGCCGAGAACGGCATCCTCGCCGAGGGCACCGAGGAACGGACGCTCCTCGAGAGTCCGATCGATCTCGAGATCGGCGACGGCCAAGTTACCGGCGCGTTCTCCCTCGAGGCCGACGAGACGGCATGGTTCCTGCTCCGGTGTACGGGCGCCGAAGACGCGGATGCGGATCCCGAAGCCGCACTGGAGGCGACGCTCGACTACTGGACCGAGTGGGCCCACGACTGCGACCCCGACGACTGCGCGTTCGAGGGGCCGTGGCACGATCAGGTCGTCCGGTCGGAACTCGTCCTCAAACTGCTCACGCACGCCGATTCGGGGGCGATCGCGGCCGCACCGACCACGTCGTTGCCCGAAGATATCGGCGGCGTCCGGAACTGGGACTACCGGTTCAACTGGCTGCGGGACGCCGGCTTCACCGTCCAGGCGCTGATGAACCTCGGTACCGTCGACGAGGCGACCGACTACTTCGACTGGTTCATGGACCTCTGTCAGGCGGACGATCCAGAGGCGATCCAGCCGCTGTACAGCCTGCACGGCGATGCCACCCTCGAGGAGCGGGAGCTCGATACTCTCGAAGGGTACCGCGGCACCCGTCCGGTCCGGATCGGGAACGAAGCGGCGCAGCAACGACAGCACGACACGTACGGCGAACTCCTGTTAGCCGTCGACGAGATGCACCGCCACGGGCGGGACCTAGACGAGGGGGAGTGGGACCGACTCCGCGATATCGTCGACTACGTTCGCGAGATCTGGGACGACCCGGACGCCGGTATCTGGGAGGTCCGCGGTGGAGTGGAACACTTCGTCTACTCGAAGGTGATGTGTTGGGCCGCCCTCGACCGCGGGCTCGCGATCGCGACCGACGGGGACTACGATGCACCGCTGGAGGCATGGCAGGAAACTCGCGAGGTGATCCGGGCGGACGTCCTCGAGAACGGCTACGACGAAGACGTCGGCGCGTTCGTCCAATCGTACGGGACCGACGCGCTCGACGCGACGGGGCTGTTGCTCCCGATCGTCGGCTTCCTGCCGTTCGACGACGATCGCGTTCGGGGAACGATCGACGCGATCGAAGCCGAGTTGGTCGCGGACGACGTCTTCGTCCATCGGTACGACGGCGATGACGGACTCCCGGGCGACGAGGGGGCGTTCGTCCTCTGTTCGTGCTGGCTGGTCGACGCGTTGGCCCTCTCGGGTCGCGTCGAGGCGGCCCAGTCCAGATTCGAGTCCCTGCTGTCGCACCTGAACCCGCTCGGACTCATCGCGGAGGAGGTCGATCCGGATACCGGCGCCCACCTCGGCAACTTCCCGCAGGCGTTCAGTCACATCGGGATCATCAACAGCGCCCTCTACCTCGGCTACGTCCGAGGCCACGAAACGCCCGGCCCGCCGCCGATGGGCGTCCGGCTCGGCGACCCGGTCGCGTTGCCCGAGGACGCACGACGGTAGCCGCGATCGGAACTAGACTACCGAGCGGTCCCGGTGAGCCACGGACTAGTGGTCGTGCCCGTGATCGTGGTCGTGGTCGTGCCCGTGCCCATGATCGTGAGCGTGGTCATGACCGCCGCGGGTGAACTGCCCCGAGAACGCGCGCTGGACGACCTCCGAGAGCGCGGGGTGAATGTGCACCGACTCGCGGATGTCTCGGACCGTTCCGGACCCGGCTTTCATCGCGACGACGACCTCCTCGATGAGGTTCGACGCCTCCGGCCCGACGATGTGACACCCCAGGATCTCGCCCTCGAGGGAGACGAGCGGTTTGACGAGCCCCTCGGCCTTCATCGCACTCCCGCGTGCGGTGTCCTCGTAGCGGTACGTCCGCTTGGCGTAGTCGCGATCGGCGGCCTGCAGTTCGGCCTCGGTCGCACCGACGCCGGCGACCTCGGGCGAGGAGAACACGGCGAACGGCATCGCCGTGTAGTCGACCGGCTCGAGGTCGTCGCCGAAGAGGTTCCGGGCGACCGCTTGCGCCTCGTGGTTCGCGTTGTGCTTGAGCAGGTACTCGCCGACGATGTCGCCGAGCGCCCAGACCCCGTCGGCGGTCGTTCGCAGGTACTCGTCGGTTTCGACGAATCCGTACTCGTCCGTCTCGATGCCGGCCTCGCTCACGTCCAGCGTATCGGTGTTGGGGACGCGTCCCGCAGCGACGAGCAGTTCGTCGCCGTCGACGGTGACGCGCTCCGCGGCTCCCTCACCGCTTTCCGGCGCCGGGTACGGTTGCGCACCGGATTCCAGATACGGTCGCGCTTCGACGGTGACCGTCCCGCCCGATTCGGAGACGGCCGTCGCTTCGTATCCCGTGTACACGTCGAACCGATCGGCGAGACGGGTCGTGAACTCGGCGGCGACCGCCTCGTCCGCGTCCGGCAGCAGGTGCGGCCGCCGCCCGATGATCGTCACGTCGCTGCCGAACGTCCCGAAGAAGTGGCCCAGTTCCGCCGCGATGTAGCCGCCGCCGACGATCACGAGGTGTTCGGGTGGCTCCTCCCGCTGGAGCGCCTCCTTGCTCGTCATGTAATCGACGTCCTCGATGCCGTTGATTGACGGAATGGCGGGGCGGGTCCCGGCCGCGACGAGGACGGTGTCAGCGGAGAGCCGCTCGCCGTCGTGCTCGCCGCCCGACAGTTCGATCGTGCGTTCGTCGACGAACCGACCCTCCGCGCGGTAGAGGTCGTGATCCGATGACGACTCCAGTCCCCGACGGATCGATTCGGCGTCCTCGCGGACCTCGTCGTTGACTTCCCGAACGATATCGGCGAACGCGACGCTGTCGACCGACGCGTCGATTCCGAATTCGTCGGCGCGCTCGATCGTCTCGAGGACGTCCGCGCGGTAGAGCAGCATCTTCGAGGGAATACAGCCGCGGTTGAGACAGGTTCCGCCCAACCGGCCTTTCTCCACGACGGCGACCGACCGGCCGCGTCGTGCGGCTACGTTCGCTACGTCCAGCCCCGATCCGGAGCCGATCACGAGGAAATCGTACTCCGCTGTGGATTGGGATGACACGTCCGACGTAACGACGGGGCGTCGGGAATCGTTGTCGCGGACATGTGCCGACGATGCACGTTCGCAAATAACGAAGTTCGCGTGCAGGCACGTCAAATCGGTGGTAGCCGGAGAGTCTCGACTACTCGCCGAACGGGTCCTCGTAGTCGTTCCGGATGAAGTACCGGATCCAGTTGCCGTAGATGCGATCGGCGGGATCGTCCGCGACCTGTTCGAAGCGAACCGTTCCCGACTCGTCGACGACGTACACCCCCGAGATGCCGGTGAGACCGTGGCTCGTCTCCTCGGTGCCGCTGTACTGCTCGGCGACCGCGCCGTCAGGATCGGCCTGCAGCTGGATCTCGAGGTCGTACCGGTCTCGCATTTCGGTGACCCGCGCTAGCGGATCGGGCACGACCGGGAGGATGTCGACGTCGTCGTTGAACCAGAGGTCGTAGGAGACCTCGCTGAACGTCTGAAGTTGCTCCGCACAGAAGCTACACCAGTGCCCGCGGTTGATGACGACGACGGCCGGACCTTCCTCGAGTCGATCCGAGAGCGAAACCTCGTCGCCGGCGGTGCTCGGAAGCGTGAAATCGGGTGCTTGCTCGCCTTCTAATCCCATACTTCACCGAGGGTCCACAGGGGGATATGGCTGTGGGAAGGGGCGCCGTTGGACACAGTCGTCCCGCGGTGAACGAGCGGTCGCTCGGAGGGGCAGACCCCCGACAGAAACGGGTTATCGCAGTTTTCCGGAGAGCACCTTCGACGCGACGAGCACGGGATCCCACGTGGTGTTGAACGGCGGAGCGTACGCGAGGTCGTAGTTCTCGAGGTCGAACGCGGTCGCCCCCTCCTCGAGGGCCGCGACGACCGCGTGACTGCGGTGGACGGCACCTTCGCCGTACTCGCTGACCAGGCTCGCGCCGAGCACGCGCCCAGTGTCGCGGTCGGCGGTCAGCGTGATCGTGACGGTCCCGCCGTCGGGATAGTAGCCCGCGCGAGAGTTCGCCGTGACGGTCTCGCTGATCGGATCGAAGCCCGCCTCTCGAGCCTCCTCATGGTCGAGGATTCCGGTCCGGGCGGCCTCGACGTCGAACGCTTTGACGGCCGCCGTGCCGGCGATGGCGCCCCCTTCGGTCGGTCGGCCGGCGACGGTCTGCCCGACCGCGCGGCCGTGGCGGTTGGCGGTCAGCGCGAGCGGGACGTACGCCGGCTCGCCCGTCACGACGTGCGTCGCCTCGGCGCAGTCGCCGGCCGCGTAGACGTCGGAAACGTTCGTCTCGCGATAGGCGTCGGTCTCGATCGCCCCCGTCTCTCCGAGTTCGATTCCGGCGTCTTCGGCCAGAGCGGTTCGCGGCCGAACGCCGGTTCCAAGCAGCACCATCTCGACCTCGATGCGCTCGTCGTCGGTGACGACGGCCGCGACGCGTTCGTCGCCCGACAGCGTCTCCACCTCCGCACCGAGATGAAGCGCAACGTCCTGCTCTCGGAGGTGATCGGCGACCGCTTCGCTCGTCGCCTCGCTGAACCCCTTCAGCACGCGATCGCCGCGCTGGAACAGGTTGACCTCGAACCCGTTCGCGGCCAGCGCCTCGGCCATCTCGATGCCGATGTAGCCCCCGCCGACGACGCCGACGGGACCGGAACAGTCCTCGAGATACCGACAGGCCGGCCCTCTGTCAGGCTGCTGGAAGGACTCGCCGTTCCGCGCTCGCGCGACGTACTCGCGGAGTTCTTTCCCGTCGCTCATCGAACCGAGCGTGTAGACGCCCTCGAGATCGGTCCCGTCGATCGGCGGGACTACCGACTCGGCCCCCGTCGCGACGAGGAGGGAATCGTACGGCTGGACGGTGTCACCACCGTCGTGTTCGGCGATGACCGTTTTCGCGTCGGGATCGATCGAGACGACCTCGTGGTCCGTCCGCAGATCGATGTCGCGTTCCTCGCGGAACTCCTCGGGCGTGACCGAGACGAGGTGTTCGAGCGACTGGATCTCCCCCTTGACGTAGTAGGGGAGGCCGCAGGCACCGTAGGATACCCACTCCCCTTTCTCGAAGACGACGACCTCGATGTCGGGATCGTCGCGTTTCGCTTTGCTCGCGGCGGACATTCCCGCCGCGTCTCCCCCGACGATAACGAACGTGTCGGTCATGCGTACTCGATCGACAGCCAGTCCCTTGAACGGTCGCCGGTCGACGTTCCGAACTCGAACGTACGCAACCGGACGAAACGTACAGCAGCGACCGGGAAGATCGAGCAACTGAGGGACTCCAACTCAGTCGACGACCCGTTTCCGATCGATCCGGGTGAGCGGACCCCACCGTAGCTTCGACCGGCTTCCCGCGTCCGTCACACCGCGTTTCCGGTGTAATCGGGAGCGAGACACTACGTTACGCGGTGGGAGAATCGAGGCCGCGTTGGCCCGCTCCCCGCAGTCCACATCGTCGCAGAAGCGTGGTCGAGATGCATACGGAATACGACGGATAGCGGTTTCACCGGAAATCCGGTGTCCCCGATGTCTCGAGCGAGACCTCTCATTCAACGGTAACGTCGGACACCGGGTTTCCGCTGAATCGGTACCAGTTGCAGAATGTGTTAAACGATATAAACTACGTACGATCATCTACTATTTCTCGCCATTTCACCGGAAATCCGGTGTGAATCGGATGAGCCGGCATTCCGTGCGGGCTATCACACCGGGTTTCCGGTGAACGACACCGCGTTTCCAGTGAATCACACCAGATTTCCGGTGAAACAGCTCAGTCGATCGAATCAGCGAGGACGTTTTTGACAACCTCAGGGTCTTCCAGGAGCATGTGCTCGGTGTAGCTCCCTTCGGCGCTGCCGCCGCTGTGACGCGATTGTTCGATCACGTCGAGGAACGCGTGTTCCTTGAGGAGATCGCGAACGCGACGGAGCGAGAGCGTATCGACCCCTTCCTGGCGACAGATCTGTTCGTAGACCTCGTAGATGCGAGTCGTTCGAAAGCCCTGTTCAGGCGTCACCGAGTCGTCCGATTTTTGTTCGAGGGAGAGGACCGTCAACGCCTGTAGGACGTACTTCGAATGCGGCGTCGAGCCGCGAATGAGTTCCCTGAACCGGTCGACCTCGGCCCGTTCCCTGGCCTGAACCACGAACTCCTCGCGGACGGTGTCGGCGCCGGTCGATTGCGCGATCTCGCCGGCGTATCGAAGGATGTCGATCGCCTTCCGGGCGTCGCCGTGCTCCCGAGCCGCGAGCGCCGCGGCTCGAGGAATCACCCCCTCGTCGAGGACGCCCGATCGGAACGCGTCGCTTCGCGCCTCCATAATGTCGTTGAGTTGGGTCGCGTTGTAGGGGGGAAACACGAATTCGCGCTCGCACAGACTCGATTTCACTCGCTCGTCCATCCGATCCTTGTACTGGATCTTGTTGCTGATACCGACGACTCCGACCTTGCAGTTGGTGAGTTTTCCCGCTTCACCGGCGCGAGACAGCTGCATGAGAATCGCGTCGTCCTCGAGTTTGTCGATCTCGTCGAGGATGATCAACACGACGTCGTATTTCTCGTCGAGGATTCGCCAGAGGCGTTTGTAGTACGTCGCCGTGCTGATCCCCTTGTCGGGAATGTAGATGTCCGTCTCGTCCGTATTGACCGAACTGGCGATCGTCTGGACGGTTTGCGTCTCTGTGCTGTCCTGTGCACAATCGACGTAGACGTACGTCGCGTCCGTCCCTTCTTCTTCGGCGGTGTCGACGAGTCGACTCGAGACGTACTTGGCACACAACGATTTCCCGGTGCCGGTTTTGCCGTAGATGAGAACGTTACTCGGACTCTGACCGAAGATAGCGGGGTTGACCGCGCTCGCCAACTGGCTGATTTCGTCGTCGCGACCGACGATACGACCTTCGTCAGGGACGTGGCTGATCTCGAGGAGTTCCTTGTTGACGAAGATCGGATCCGTGCGAACAAACAGATCGTCGGAGTCGGACATTTACTTGGACACCGTGTTTCCGGTGAAATCTCTTCAACGTTTCGCCGAGACACACACACCACGTTTCCGGTGAAACGCGTCGAAACAGGGGGTGACGTCCAGCGGAAATGAGGGTCCGAGTTCACTGGAAAGCCACTACGGACGGCTGCGACAGGTATTGGCACCCTCGTCAGAGAATCGTCAGACCGACGAAAAAGCCCGGTTTCGAGTGGCTCCGTACTGCGACTTCGTCGCAATTCCTTGAACGCGATCTACTCAGTGGACTTTACACGCTTCTAGTTAATAAGTAGTACGATAGCGATGCACAGATACTCCTTCATCGGTCCCTCAGAATCAATTCGATCCGGACGGCTTCTGGAGCCTTTCACCGGAAACGCGGTGTGTGTCTCCTCACGATAGACAATCAGCATCACGATAGGCAATCGGTAGGTGATCGGGACCGAGAGAAGTAATCGGAAGCGAGTTCAGTCACTCCAAACTCGATAGTCACTCTCTTCTCTGGTCCGCCGCTCCCACGGTCGACCTCCCCACGGTCGGCCACTCCCACGATCGCCTCGTTATCTCGAGATCAAACGGGATCGATCCACCCCAACGTATCCGCAGGCGTGATCTCGTCGTCTTCGTCACGCTCGATCTCGACGAGTGTACCGGCGGCAGGCGCCGACACGTCGACGCTGACTTTTTCGACTTGAATCTCGCAGATGCTCTCGCCGTCCTCGAGTTCCCGTCCCTCTCGAGCGAACCAGTTCACGACGACGCCTTCGTCCTCCGTCGCGTCTTCGGGCCAGTAGTCGCTCGCCTCGACCGCGATCGGGTCTCGTCCGCCGCTCATACTTCCTCGCCGCTCATGCTTCGTCGTTGACCGACCGGACCGTCGCTTCGATATCGTCGGCGTCCGGGATCACTTCGTTTTCCATCGATCGAGCGTACGGGAGCGGCACGTCCGGAACGGCGACCCGATCGACCGCCTCGAGGTCGGCGAGCCGGTCCTCGGCGACGCTCGCGATGATCTCGCCGGTGACCCCGTACGACCGGTAGTCCTCGTCGACGACGACCAGTCGTCCTGTCTTGCTCACGGAGTCGCACACCGTTTCGGTATCGAGCGGGACGAGCGTCCGCAGGTCGATCACCTCGGCGTCGATCCCGTCTTCGGCGAGCGATTCGGCGGCCTCGAGCGCCCGGTGGACGTGGAGCCCGAGCGTGACGACGGTGACGTCGCTGCCCTCGCGCTTGACGTCGGCGCTGCCGAACGGTATCGTGTACGACTCCTCCGGGACGGGCGTCTTTGGGCCGTCGGGTGCGGGCATCCACCCGATTCCCATCAGCCGTTTGTGGAACAGGTAGACGACCGGATCGTCGTCGCGGATGGCGTTGTGCAGCAGGCCCTTCGCGTCGTAGGCCGTCGACGGCACCACGACCTTCATCCCGGGGAGGTGAGCGAAGGTGCCGTAGAGGGTCTGGGAGTGCTGGGCGGCGTCGTTGTAGGTCCCGCCGACCGCCGCCGTCAGGACCATCGGCACGCTCACGTTACCGCCGCTCATGTACGCGTTCTTGGCCATCAGGTTGTAGATCTGGTCCATACAGACGCCGAAGAAGTCGACGAACATGAGCTCGGCAATCGGTCGCATCCCCTCCTGGGCGGCGCCGACGGCGGCGCCGAGGTACGCCGTCTCGCTGATCGGCACGTCCATGATGCGATCGCGGCCGAACTCCTCGAGGAGGCCGTCGGTACTGTCGAAGATGCCGCCGTAGTCGGCGACGTCCTCGCCCATGTAGAAGACCTCGTCGTTCTCGCGCATCTCGTGAGCGATCGCCTCGACCATCGCCCGGCTCATCGTCAGTTCGCGTTCGACCGTCTGCGGGGCTTCTTTCTGCGCCATCAGTCGTCACCTCCGGTTTCCGCACCGGCGAGTTCGTGGGTCGGTTCGTCGCTCGTCACGCCCGATTCCGGGTTGACGAACACGTCGTCGTACGCGGCGTCGGGCTCGGGTTTGGGCTGGTCTTTCGCCCATTCGATCGCCTCGTCGACGCGATCGCGGGCCCGCTCGCGGATCTCCTCGAGGTCCGCCTCGTCGACGCCGTCGTCTCGCAGCGTCGCGGCGAGCCGGGCGATCGAATCGCGCTCTTTGGCGGCTTCGGCGTCCTCGTCGGGGCGATAGCTCTCCGGGTCGCCCATGAAGTGTCCCATCCGCCGATGGACCTGCACCTCGAGCAGCGACGGACCGTTGCCGGCGCGAGCGCGGCCGATCGCGTCCTTCGCGGCGTCGTAGACGGCGACGGCGTCGTCGTACTCGACGCGCTCGCCCGGCAGATCGAACCCGTCGGCGCGCTGCGAGCCGTCTTCGACGTCGCTGACCCGCTCTTTCGGCATGCTGATCGCCCAGTCGTTGTCTTCGACGACAAACACGACGGGGAGGTTTTGGACGGCCGCGAGGTTCAGCGACTCGAGGAACGCGCCCTGGCTGATGGCGCCTTCGCCGATAAACGCGACGGCGACGCCGTCCCCGTTTCGCTTCTTCGTCGCGAGAGCCGCCCCGACCGCGGGGGGACAGCCTTCGGCGATGATGCCGCTACAGGCGAAGTTCACCTCGGGATCGTACAGGTGCATGTGGCCGCCTTTGCCGCCGCTGAGCCCCGTTTCGCGGCCGAAAATCTCGGCCGTCATCCGCTTCAGATCGACGCCCTTCGCGATCGCGATGTGGTGCGGTCGGTGTGGCGCCGTGACCGTATCGTCGTCCCGGAGGTGGTGACAGACGCCCGCCGCCGACGCCTCGTGGCCCGCTGCCAGGTGGAGTTCGCCCGGAATCGGCCCGGCCGAGATGTCGAAGGCCGGTTGTTTTCCCTCCAGGTATTCCTCCTGAAGCCGCTCTTCGTAGTAGCGGGCCGTGACCATATCCTCGAACATATCGCGTAATGTGGCACTCGATACCATAGCACACCGCAGTCGTACAATAACTTCCCACTTGAACGTATCTGACGACCTAGTTACAGGTGAGGTAGACAGTGTCCTACGGATCGATCCGACAAACCCATCACGCGCATGGACGTTGCGTCTTCGACCTCGATCACCGTCCGCTCCCGGCAGCTTCCTCTAGCGACACCTGCCCCGGCTCGACGGTGACGGACGTTCCCGCGTACTCGAACTGCACGCGAGCGCCCGCCGCTGCGCCGTCGATCAGCGCATCTAACGCGTCCGGATCGACTCGTTCGTACAGCGGCTCGAGTTCGGACGGCTGCGTCTCGGTGTACTCGGCGACGGCTCGTACGACTGCGATACTCGCGGATTCGTCGGTATCGATCTCGTATAGCATGGCTCTCTGCGATAGGTCCCCATTCCCGCGACGGGCTACCATATCGAGTATCTTAACGCTGGCGAATAAATCAGCCGAGTTACGGTACATGTACATTTTACGTAAGATGTTTAAAAAAACGTATCTAAACATCTTACAGAATTTCGAAGGGGATGACGAAGAAAACGGTGAAGGTGCGTGGGAGAACCGGCACTGCAACGATGGACATTACGATTCCTGCAGCAGTTTCGAGGGAATACGATATCGATCAGGGGGACGTGTTCGCAATCGAGACTGGGACAGACGACGAGGGACGCCTCGTCTTAGAATACACGCGGGTGTACGACGGCGAGTGATCGCAGCCCTAGCATCCTCCGCTTGCGGCCGAAACAGCGCGAAAGTCCACTATTATACTCCAAATACCGGCCGACAGTCTATAGGACGGATTCGAATTCTACCGACCGTTTTCGAGCGTCGGCGTCGCGGAGCGGGTCGTCAGTCGCTGTGAGAAGACTGCGGTCGATAGCTGCGGCTGACGACTTTCCAGTGGCCGGTGGTGAACCGGTAGTAGGTGATGACGGCGGGGACGAGCGTCTCGAGTACCAGCGCCGCGTACAGGGCTTCGATGCCGAGCGGCGTGATGGCCTCGAGGATCGGAACCGGAATCGAGACCGCCCCGAGGGCAGCCAGCGGGAGTGCGAAGACGTACAGCCCGAGCAGTTGCCCGTAGAAGGGCCAGCGGGTATCGCCGCTCGCACGGAGCGGGCCGGTCGCGCCGCCGCTGACGCCGCGGAAGATGACGCTGACGCAGGCGACGACGATGAACGTCGTCACGAGCGGCAGGATCGACGGATCGTCGACGAAGACGCGGCCGACCTGCTCGGCGAAGAGGAAGACGACGGCGGCGCTGAAGAGATAGACCGCCGTCCCGAACCGGAGCACTTCCCGTCCGTACCTGTCAGCGTCGCGTTCGTCGCCGGTGCCCAGCTCTTGGCCGACCAGGCTCGAGGAGGCCAGCGAGAAGCCCCAGCCGGGCGTGTCCATCAGGTCACGCACGCGGCGGGCGACGACGTAGGCGGCGACCACGTTCGGGCCGAACAGCGCCACGATCGCGAGCATCGGGAACTGGGCGGCCCGTCGGGCGACGTTGGTGAACACCAGCGGCGTTCCGATGTCGACCACGTCCCTGACGTCGGCGATCGTCGTGTACGGCCGGGCGAGACGCACGGTGACGGGGAACTCGCCGATCAGCGGCAGTCGACCGACGGTGAATCCGACGACGAAGGCCGCCAACACGAGCACGTTGGCTGTTACCGTCCCGATCGCCGCGCCGACGACGCCGAGGTCGAGCACGAACAGCAACACGGCGTTGATGGCGACGTTGATGACTGCCCCGCCCGCGCGCAGCATCATCGGGGTCCACGCGTCGTCGGCGCCGACGAGCGTGCGGCTGCCGATCAGGTTCAGTCCGGCGAAGGGAACGCCGAGCGCGACGATGTGGAGGTACTCCGCGCCGAAGCCGACCGACGCGCCGTCGCCCCCCACGATGGCGATCAGTCCCTCGGGGAACGTCCAGTAGAGGGCGGCGATCGGGACGGTGATCGCGACGACGACGAGCGCGCTCGTTGTCACCGCCAGCGACAACTCCTCGTCGGCGCCGGCGCTGAACCGCTGGGAGACGAGGCTAATCGTCGCTCCGGCGACGCCGCCGCCGAGCGCGAACGCGATCCCCCAGTACGGCGTTGCGAATCCGACGCCGGCGATCGCCGCGGGTCCCAGCGCTATCCCGACCATCGCCACGTCGGCCGCGGACTTCGACATCCGGGCGATCCCGGTGACGATTCGCGGCCAGGCGAGATCGGTCGTCCGCTCGACGCGGCGCGGATCGACGACGTCCGCCCGAGCGAGCAGGTACCCGATCGAGAGCAGCAGCCACCGGAACGGATTCGGCACTCGAGAAACCACGCTCGACGGTTCGCGTCTCAGCGTTAAAACGCTTCATATGTCGGCTATATGTAACGGTCGTTCAACCGGTATGGGTGCTGTTACTGGTGTTTTGTAGCGGAACCGAATACAAGTCACGAGATTTCAATATGTATGTGGCTGTGTTTCACGGGGTGCCTTCACACCCGCGATCGACCGACCGGCGCTCGTCTCGACAAGGACGGCGGCTGTGATCGGCTGAATACCGTGGGTTATATCATGGCGGATATTTATTACTGGAACGAGTACTCGATGACAGACACCGAAGATCGAATTCGCACGACGCACATCGGGAGCCTCCCGCGGCCCCCGGAGCTTCTCGACCTTCTCGAGCAGCGCCAGAACGGCGAAGACGTCGACGAGGACGAGTGGGAGTCCACCGTCGCGGACGCGACGCGAACCGTCGTCGAACGGCAGGACGAGGTCGGACTCGACATCGCCAACAACGGCGAGCAGTCCCGCGTTTCGTTCAACTGGTATGTCGAGGACCGGCTGAGCGGGATCGACGGCGAACGCGAGCAGGAGCTCTGGGCCGACCTGCAGGAGTTCCCGGAGTACGCCGAGGAGACGTTCAAGACGGACGTCATCGATCTCTCGATGCAACCCGTCGTCGCCGACCGGATCGAGTACACCGGGCTCGACGAGGCGGACGCCGAAATCGAGGGGTTCTTCGCGGCCCTCGAGGACGTCGACGCCGACTTCGAGGACACGTTCATGACCTCGGCGTCGCCGAGCATCGTCACGGCGACCCACGTCAACGACCACTACGACGAGTACGCGGAGTTCCTCTTCGACGTCGCGGACGCGATGGCCGAGGAGTACGAACGCATCGCCGACGCCGGGTTGACGATCCAGATCGACGCCCCCGAGTTCCTCACCACCGGGCAGACGGCCGCGTACGCCGACGCGCCCCTCGACGAGATCAAGGAGATCACGCAGCTCCACGTCGAGGCGCTCAACGAGGCCCTCGAGAACGTCCCCGCCGAGCAGGTTCGACTCCACACCTGCTGGGGGAGCTACGAGGGTCCCCACCACCTCGATACGGATCTCGCCGAGCTCCTGCCGGTGATCTACGAGGCCGACATCACCGGCCTCAGCGTCGAGCAGGCCAACCCTCGCCACCAGCACGAGTACCGCGCGTTCGCCGAGCATCCTCTGCCGGACGGCTGGACGCTGATCCCCGGCGTCGTCGACGTGAAGACGAACATCATCGACCACCCGGAGACCATCGCCGATCGCCTCGAGCGCGTCGCCGACGCGGTCGACGACTCGACGCCGCTGGTCGCCGCTCCCGACTGCGGGTTCGGCACGCAGGCCGGCCTCGGAATGGTCGACCCCGAAATCGCGTGGGCGAAACTCGAGGCGCTCGTCGAGGGCGCCGAGATCGCTACTGAGCGGCTCTACTGACCGAGGGTCGCCGCTCCCCTTCGGATGTCCGACTGTTGTCCGCGTCCGTAGGCTATTCTTCCTCGCCCACCTATCGTACCTCTTGAACCTATCCTACCTATTGTTATAGTCCAATGGATCAAGAATCGGGCCTCTCACCAACTCCTATGGCCGATATCGGAACAATAGGTGGCTATCCTCCATTCCGGGCGGGTCGTCGAAACGAGTTGTTCGGTCTCCGTTTGAAGCCGCTCTCGCTCACGCACTCCGATCGAGGGACGCCCTACTCGTCGGCGTACAGCGAGTCGAGAACGAACTCGTCGATAGCCCGGCGCGTCTCCTCGGGGGCGTCGTCCTCGCCCAGCGAAATCCGGCGCTCTCGAGCGGCGTGAATCACGTCGGTCAGCAGTTGTCCCATCCGCTCGGCGTCGACGTCGCGGAACTCGCCGCGGTCGATTCCGTCCTCGATGACGTCGACGATGCTCTCTCGGAGGCGGGAGTAGTGGTCCTTAAAGAGCTCGCGGTGTTGCTCGTCGTTTCGAGCGTGAGCGAACAGTTCGTGGTACACCTTCATGCGATCCCAGTGCGTGAACTCGTCGAATTCGGGCCCGAACAGGCACTGATCGATCCGCGCGTCGAGCCGTTCTTTCGGATCCGCCTCGCTATCGACGGTGACGCTCCCCTCGTACTGTTCGATGACGTACTCGAGAAACGAGGACATGAGATCGTACTTCCCGTCGAAGTGGTAGTGGATGACCTGCCGGGTCATGTCCATCTCCTCGCCGATATCGCGCATTCGAAGGTCCTTGTACCCGTGCTCGCTGATCGCACGGAACGTCGCCTCCATGATCACCTCCCGCGTATCGGTAGAAGAGACCTCCCCCTGTCGCTCGCTCATATACCGCATTCAGCGGCGTACCGTATATAACGGTTGCCTCGAGGACGACACGTGATGCGAGCGACTCGGACCGGGTCACCGATCAGCAGGAACGGCGACCGGTCGGCCCATCCCGACGGCCGTCGTTCGTTGGCGATTAGTTCCCCTGTCGATCGCCGAGGTTCGACGCCGCTCGGCCGCTAAGCGGTGTTCGATTCTGCTCTCCCGTCACGACGTGTCCGTCTCGCCGCTCAGAGCTCGGGAACGTCCGAGGGCATATCGAAGTCGTGGTAGTACTCGCCCTTCTCCTTCGAGAGGATATCGAGCACGGCCGCGGCGCCGTCTCCAGCCGCGATGACCGCCTGCCACTTCTCGGCGCGGCCCATCGCACCGGTCGCGTAGACGTTCTCGACCGACGTCTCCATATCGAGGGTCACGTCGACGACGTCCTCGTCGGTGAACGCACAGCCCAGTTGCTCCGCGAGGTCGCGGTTTCCGCCGGTCGCCAGAATCACGTACTCGGCGGTGTACTCGTCGTCTTCCGTCGTAATCGCGAATTCGTCGCCGTTTTCCTCCACGGCGGTCACTTCCTCGTCTTCGCGGAGGGTCGTCCCGCGGTCGCGGGCCTGTCCGCGCGAGATTTCGAGGAACTCGTCGCCGCTGATGCTCCGGACGGCGGGATAGTTGAACAGGTGCGCCTTGTGCATCCACGACTCGTCCGTGTCGAAGAGGATCGTCTCGAGGTCGTTCTTCGCGGCGTACAGTGCAGCGCTGAGGCCGGCGGGGCCACCGCCGACGATTGCTACGTCTGCCATGTTCGAAACCAGTCACTGCTCTATAATGTATTTTACCATCTGGTAAAGAACGCCGGTACGCGCCGTTTCCCAGACGAGCGGCCTGCGATCTCGGGTACGACCGCGAAAACTCGCTTTCGGAACCGTGCGGTCGCCACTCCGCTCGGTCGGTCTATCGTGCCGGCTCCGTAGTCCGTCTTTTCTGTACGCCGCTACAGTTGCGCCGTCGAAAGGTCGGCCGCGAACGACCGACGGGACCGTTCGTCGCCTCGGCAGCAAAGACGAATCCCGAGCGACCTGACGGCGAGCGGCCCGACGGCGACGGTATTCGCACAGCTAAAGGACGAACGGGCCCTGCTGGCGGATCGGATCGCCGTGAGGGCGTCCGGAAACGGCGACGAGACGGGCCGACCCTTCGGTCTCGAGGACGACGTCACCGCTGTGGGACTCCTCGACAAGGAACACGTCGCCCTCGCCGAAGGTGCGCTCGTGCCTGTCGACGGTTCCCTCGCCCGCAACGCCGTAGAGGAAGCCGGTCCAGTCGTCGGGCGGCGACCACGTCCAGTCGTCGGTGACGCGGACGTCCAGGTACTCCATTTCGGTGTGGAGGTCGATCGGCGACCCGTCGCCGACGACGGTGGTCACGGTCGCTCCCTCCCGGTCTTCGGTCGGCAGTTCGTCGCCCGTCGCGTCGGCGTACCCCGGCTCGGCGTCTTTCTCCGCGTCCGGGAGGTTCACCCAGAGCTGGAGGCCGTTGCAGGCCGCCCCGTCGGCGGCGAACTCCGAGTGGCGGATGCCGCTGCCGGTCGTGATCCGCATGGCGTCGCCCGCTCGAGCCGTGTAGCTCACGTCGAGCGTGTCCTCGTGGTCCATCCCGCCCTCGAGCATGTAGGTGACGATCTCGAACCCCTTGTGGGGGTGCATCGGGAACCCCTTCTCGGGATCGATGTAGAACCGCTCGAAGAGGACGAACGGATCGAGATTCGCGGGGTAGTTGTTCGTGGGGAACGCGCGGTTCGCGGTGACGCCGGCCCCGTGTCGAACCGTCGCGCCCGAGAGCGGCCCGTCTCGGTCGGTCGTCGTTTCGTTCGAGGTCATACTCGCCCTCGTTTCCCGCTCCTGATAAGGATCCCGTAGCCGGAAACCGAAAGCAGTCTAAAACCCGACATTAGATGCCTATGTGCGCCTAGGGGTGTCTGAGGGCCCGCATCTACCGGGCTGCAAACCCACCATCTCCGTTACTTGAACGCCCTACAGAAAATCTTCATATCCGTTCCGTTGCTACTCGAAACTGTATGAGCGATTACGAACTGCCGCCGCTTCCGTACGACTACGACGCACTCGAACCGCACATCAGCGAACAGGTACTCACCTGGCACCACGACACGCACCACCAGGGCTACGTCAACGGCTGGAACAGCGCCGAGGAGACGCTCGCGGAGAACCGCGAGGAGGGCGACTTCTCCGACTCGGCGGGCGCCATCCGCAACGTCACCCACAACGGCTCGGGACACATCCTGCACGACCTCTTCTGGCAGTCCATGAGCCCCGAGGGCGGCGACGAGCCCGAGGGCGACCTCGCGGACCGCATCGAGGAGGACTTCGGCTCCTACGAGGCCTGGAAGGGCGAGTTCGAGGCCGCTGCCTCGAACGCGGGCGGCTGGGCACTGCTGGTCTACGACTCCTTCAGCAACCAGCTGCGCAACGTCGTCGTCGACAAGCACGACCAGGGCGCGCTCTGGGGCAGCCACCCGATCCTCGCGCTGGACGTCTGGGAACACTCCTACTACCACGACTACGGTCCCGCTCGAGGCGACTTCGTCGACGCCTTCTTCGAGGTCGTCGACTGGGAGGAGCCGTCGGCCCGCTACGAGCAGGCCGTCGAACTGTTCGAGTAACGCCGCCTGACGTGGGCATCACGGCGGTCGGTATTCCGTCGACATCGTAACTGCCGTTCATTTTTCGCGTCTCGGCTCGAGCGACGCAGTCCGCGTGCTCCCTAGTCGATCACCGGTAGCCGCCGTTCGTCCCTGGCTTGTTGCGTCGAACCAAGACATATGATCACCGCGAAGAAAGAGATGCGACGTGAACGCTCGTCGATCGAGACGTGGTGGCCGGACGACTCGGAATGCCGGTCCGCGTGTAAACGAGTTCCCTTCGGTATGACCCCCTGCTACCCGTGATTCCAGTTACGTTCCTTCCGGATACGCCGAGCATCAATATCGCGATCATCGCCGTCACAACGGTCCTCATCTGGTTCGGCAGCGGCTGGCTCGAGGAATCCGCCGAACACCTCGCGACGTACTACGGACTCCCCGCCGTCGTTCAGGGGTCGATCGTCGTGGCGATCGGGTCCAGTTTCCCGGAACTGGCGAGCGTCGTTTTCACGGCGCTCGGCGGGACGTTCGACATGGGCGTCGGCGCGATCGTCGGCTCCGCGCTTTTCAACATCCTCGTTATCCCCGCACTGTCGGGCGTCGCCACCGAGGACGAACTCGAGACGAACCGGACGCTCGTCTTCAAGGAGGCGCAGTTCTACATGATCGCCGTCTCCGCGCTCGTCGTGACGTTCGCGCTCGCGGTGATCTACGTTCCGGTGCCCGACGGCTCGGAACTCACCGGACGGATCACGCGACCGTTCGCGCTGATTCCGATCCTCCTCTACGGCCTCTACGTCTTCATTCAGTGGCAGGACGTGAGCGATTACGACGCCGAGAGCGAGGCGCTCGAGGGTTCGATCGGAACGGCGTGGGGGAAACTGGCGGTCGGGCTCCTCGTGATACTCGTGTCCGTCGAACAGTTGGTCGGGGGCGTCGAATCGCTCAGCCACACGTTCGGGATCCCCGAGTTCCTGGCGGGCGTCACTATCATCGCGGCGGCAACCAGCCTCCCGGATACGCTCGTCAGCGTCCGGTCCGCGAAAGCGGGGAAAGGCGTGACGAGCCTCGGAAACGTGCTCGGATCGAACACCTTCGACCTCCTCGTCGCCATCCCGCTCGGGGTGATGATCGCCGGGAGCGTCCCCGTCGACTTCGCGGTCGCCGTTCCCATGTTCGGCGTCCTGACGCTCGCGACCGTGCTGCTGTTTACGTTTCTCCGGACGGACCTCGTGATCACGCGTGGCGAATCCTACGCGCTGTTGCTCGCGTACGGGCTGTTCGTTCTCTGGGTGATCGCTGAGACGGTCGGCGTAACGCAGCTGCTCAAAGGGACGTGAGCCGATCGGGTCGTGCTACCGAGACGGAGACCGCGGGAGTTACTGCGGCAGGTGTTCGACCACCGCCGTCTCGAGTACCGACCCGGTCTCGTCGAGCAGCACCTGGAGTTCGTCGCCGTCGCAGGGAAGCGTGAGCCGCACGCGGAGCGGGTCCTCCTCGACGATCGTCGTCCGGGCGTCGCTGACGCACCAGTCGAAGTTCCAGAACGGTTCCGCGTTCAGGTCGACGCCGCGCTCGGAGTGGAAGACGAGGACGTCGGCGTTATCGAGTAGCGTGAGGCCGACCGTCGACTGGAGCCGGTAGCCACAGCGCTGGCAGACGTGTTCGACGGCGACCTGTTGATCGTCGGCGTCGGGATCGCGGACGAGGTCGGTTTCGACGGCGCCCGTACACTCCGGACAGACGCCGTCGGCGGCGAGACAGTAGTGGTGGCGCACGTAGTGGTGAAACGCCTGCAGGAGTTCCTCGGTCGAGCGGTCGTCGAGGCCGCCGGTCGGGAACGGGTAGCTCACCTGAATCGCGCCGCAATCGGTACAGCCGATCGTGAGCGTATCGTCGACGTACCACCCCTGCAGCGAGCCGTCGCAGTCGTAACACGAGCCCTCGACCGGGAAGAAACCGAGCTTCGCGCGTTCGGTGAACGTCCCGCTGAAGATCGAGCTGACGACCTTCCGGCCGGGATAGCGGAACTCGTAGCCGTCATCGGTCCGCGCGATGAAGTGGTCGGTGAGCTGCTGGAGGTGGTAGTTGAAGTTCGCACTGTCCTCGATGTCGACCGCCTCGAAGAGCTCGGTGAAGCTGACCGGGGACTCGTCGGCGTCGAGCTCGAGCAGCGAACGGAGGATGTCCACGCGGGTCTCGTTGCCGAGGGTCGAAAACACGTCTGCGGGAAGCAGCCGGGATTCGGTTTCCGCGACGGGGTCGAGCTCCGACTCGGACTCGGCTTCGACGCTGGGGTCGGGGTTTTCCCCGGAATCCGAGTCGGACCCGACGGTCCGGTCGAACTGGCTCATGGGCGAATCTAGTTGACCACGTGGTAAAGTCTATCGAAGCGGCCGGTCCGATGTCGGTCTCGAGATCGACCGTTCGACGGGTTCGTTATCGGGGTTACCTGACGGGACGACGTACACCGGCCCGCCGATCATCGTTCACACGTACGCGGACCCGTTACCTGTTCTCGGTCGGCGGGGGTAGATCCGACTCGTTGAGCAACGTCAGGAGGCGATCGCCGTCGATGAGTTTGATTCCCGTCCCAAAGTCGGCGGCGTACTCTTCGGCCGTGCGTGCGAACGTCGAGGTCGTTACGACGACGACTCGATCGGCGTCGCCCTTCGCGAGCGTGCTCGCCAGCTTCTGGAGCGTCTCCCGACCGACGGTGTTGCCGCGTTTGTATCGCTTCGCCTGTACAGCGACGCGTTCGTCGTCGTCCTCGGCCCAGACGTCGATACCGAGGTCCGCCGTTTGCTGGGTCACCGTCGTCTCGTAGCCAAGCGTCCGGTACAGCGAGCCGACCAACTCCTCGAACTCCTCCCACGAGTACGCTTGGAGATGGTCGTGGGTCCAGAGGCTCTCATCCATCCGGTCGATCCGATTGGTCACCGGATCGAGTACCTTCGGATACGTTTCGGCAAGCGCCAGGTTCGCCGCATCCAGCCACTCGTCGGCGTCGATCGACGGATGGCCGTGATCGACGCGGTCGAGGAAGTCGACGACGGTCTCGACGCCGTTAACGATGCGTTCGTACTCTGAGAGATCGTCGGTCTCCGGCAGACCGGCTCGTTCTATCGTCGCGACGAGGTCCTCGAGGAACGCGTCGGTATCGTCGAGTTCGCGCCGCGCTGTGAGCGCCGCCGCACGGTCGACAAGCGAGGACGCTACCGCCACTCGATCGGCGACTGCCGAACTATCTTCGTCGCTGAGGGCGTCGGATACGCGCTCCGCAATGGGCGTGACATCAACCGGGGCCGTCGACTCGTCTAGTCGGGCCAACGCGTCGTCGATTCGCTCGTGTGCACCTCTCTGATCGATAACGGACTCGTACGCCGAGCGCGCCCGTCTAGCTCGACGGTACGACGCCGGCGCCGCAACGGACGGCGCCTCCGGAACGGAGAGGTACTCGTAGGCTGGCTCGTCGTTTCGGAGCTCGCGGTACTCGTCGAACGCAGCCTCCCACTCCGCGACCCGCGTCTCGAGCCGATCGAGCGCTTCGCGGGCGTCGTGTAGCGCTCGGAACTCGTCGAGGTCGGGGCAGTCCACCGCTGGCGCATCCGCGGACGGCGTTTTGGAACCGAGCTTATCGATTCGCGTTTCGAGCCGCGACCGCCGGTCCATCACCGCTCGCCAGTCGTCCTTCCAGTCGCTGATCTCGCCTTCGAGACGGTCGTACGCCGCGCGGGCCGCATCGACGTCGTCGAACGATTCCGGCTCGGGAACGGGTATCTCGCTCGTCGTCCGGTCGTGAAGCTCGTTCCGGTCCGCGAACGCGTCGATCCGGTTTCGGAGGGTCGAACGACTGTTGCGAAGCGACTCGGGCACGCCTTCCGTCTCGAGGGTAGCGGATTCGTCACCCGACGTCCGGGTCGTCTCGTCGCCGGCGGTTTCGGTAGTTTCGGTCTGGGTGGAGTCAGCGTCGCCGCTTCCAGCCGCCAGCAGAACTAGTAGGAGGCCCAGCCCGCCGAGGAGAACGAGCGGCGAAGAGACGGTGCTCCACACCGCTGCGAGTACGCCTCCGCCAGTACCTCCGGTTCCCGCCGCCGCGCTTTTGACGTCCCCGGGGAGCGGTACCGGCGAACTATCGGCGGACGTGATCGCGTATACGCGACCGTCGGTACTCCCGACATACGCGATGCCGTTCACGACCGTCGGCGTGGACACGATCGCGCCGCCCGTCTCGAACCGCCACCGTACCTCGCCCGCCTCGGCGTCGATCGCGTACAGGCTGTCGTCTTCGCTGCCGACGTACAGCGTCTCACCCGCAACGACCGCCCCGCTCGAGACGCCGGGACCCCAAAAGAGGAAACTCCACGAGCTATTGACGTCGACTCGCCAGCGTTCGGTACCGTCGTTGGCGGCCAAGGCGACGACCTCGCCGTCCGCAGTACCGACGTACGCCGTGTCGTCCGTCACCGCGACCGACCCCCGAATCCACGGCGTGACGCTAACGCTCCACCGCTCGGAGCCGGTTTTCGCGTCCAACGCGTACACGCGACCCTGGTCCATCTCCCCCGGACTCGCGCCGGTCACCCAGACCGTTCCGTCGGCGACCGAGAGCGTCGGAACCCGACTGACGACGGTGTCGATCGACCACCGTTCCACGAGGACGGGCCCGTCGGCGGTCGATTCGACGTCGAACGCGTAGAGGGTGCCGTCGTCGGTCCCGACGTACGCTCCGTCGTCGACCGCCGGCGTCGCTACGGTCTCCCCCGAAAGCGGTACCGAATCGAGTTCGTCGCCGTCGCCGCCGATCAGTCGGAGAGCGCCGCCGCCCGAGACATGTACGAGATCGTCCGCGACGACCGGCGTCGAGGGGTCGGCACCGACCGTCGCCGTCCACTCCGTACGCCCGCCGTCCGCATCGAGTGCGTACAGTCTTCCGTCCTCGGCGGCGACGTACACCAGTCCGTCGACGACCGTCGGCGACGTCGTCACTTCCGCATCGACGTCGAACGTCCACCGCACGCTCCCGTCGGTCGCGTCGAGCGCCGATATCGTTCCGTCGCCGCCGGCGACGTACGCGACCCCGTCGACGACCGCAGGTGACGTCGATATTTTCCCGTCCGTCTCGTGTTCCCACAGCACCACCGGATCGCGTTCCGGTCCCAGTTCGTTCGGCGCGTAGCCGGTATGGGCGCCGTCGTACTGATCTATCGGCGCGCCACCGACCGGTTCGGCCTGGACTGCTGCGCCGGTCCCGACGAGGCCGGGCGTCGTCGCAGCGGCAACGCCCCCGATCGTCGCCCTGCAAAGAATATCGCGACGAGTCCGATCTGTCATCCGTCTCGTCGTACTAATCAGCCGTAGAAATATCTTCTCTCCGAGAAGAATGTGCGAATTACTGAACTCGAGCTTCCTCTCTCGGAGCTCCCTCCAGATCGACTCGCTGGGCCAACACCGACGCGCAGAGGTGACGCGGAACTATCGCTCTATCGGAACATCCCACGAACGGGCTCGTCCTGTTGGTTCTGTCCCTGCTGTAACTGCTGTGCGACCTGCTGTTTTTGCCGTTGAATCTCCTCGGCCTGCTCGCGAAGTTCGGTGGTATCGATGTCGAACTCGACCAGCGGCTCGAGCGCCGTCTCGATCACGGACCGCGCCGCGGCCGGATCCGGAAGCCGGGGATCTGCGCGGACGAGCAGCAGCGCCGCCGGCACGTCCGCCTGATAGCAGGCGTTGATGAGCGCCCCGGTCACGCCGCTTACGGCGCCGGACTCTTCCGCCAGTTCGATCCCGGCGTCCTCGAGTTCCGTCCGCAGCTCCTCGGTCGTGGCGACGCCGACGACCTCGCCCTGCTGCTCCTCAGACTGAGCCGGCGCCCCGGCGAGGAAGATCGCCCGGCTGAAATCGTCGACCAGTTCCTCCAGGACGCACCGGCTCAACTCGTCGAACGCCTCCTCCGGGATCGGCACGTCGCTCTGGAGCGTCATGATGTCCGGATCCGTGCCGCCGTAGACCCGTACCGTATCCTGCACCAGCCCGTCAGTGAACGAGGCGACGGGCGGCAAGGCGTCGGCCCGGATCGACCCGTACTCCTCGAGGTCGAGCTGGTCGGTGAGCTGATCGACGGCGATCGACGCGACCAGTCCGTGGCCCGGCAACCCTTCGATCAGCGTCGGCGATTCGGCCTCGAGGTCGGTCGATCGATGGAACAGTCCGTCGGATGCGTCTGGCATGATTCCCGTCGGCCTACACCGACCGGTCACATATGCCTACGGGACGCGTCAGGTGCAGTATCGGTTGTCGATAGTGCCCCGGGTTCGGCGTTCAGAACGCCGGCGATTTCTATAGTATAGGGTGGTGGGCGATGTCGAAACGGAGCGCGTCTGCACCGCGCTTCGAGACGCGCGAACGCGTTCGGGCGACCGTTCTACGTTCCCGACGCGACGTCCGCAGCCGCCGCGACTCTATCGCGCCTCGAGTAGTGTCTTGCGCAGAAGGTACCGTCAGTGGCCCCCGGAGACGAGGTTGAGACCGACGATGCCGACGACGATCACGGAAATAAAGAGGAGGCGAGCGCTCGTCGCCGGTTCGTCGAAGAGGAGGATACCGAGCGTCGTCGTCCCCACGGCACCGATCCCCGTCCAGACGGCGTAGGCGGTCCCGATCGGGAGGTCCTGGACCGCTTTCGCGAGCAACACCATACTGATGACGAGCGCGATACCCGTTCCAACCGTCGGGAGCGGCTTCGAGAGCCCGTCGGAATAGGCCAGCCCGATCGCCCACGCGATCTCGAACAGGCCGGCGACGAAAAGGATGATCCAGGCCATCGCGTCGAACTTTTCGGCTCCCCGAGCTATGGCTTTCGGTATCGAATCCGCTCGGTTCGACGGTCCGGACGGATCCAGCCCGTCCGACGCGTCGGACGGGGAACTCGAGACGCGAGGCGAGCGCCGGGCGGTGGCTCGTCCCGTTCGGGGAGCGGGACGGCGCGTGTCGAAACGTTGAACTCGGCAGCCGTCAGAGTTCGGGTAGGAACCGCCGCTCGTCATTACATGTCCTCCTGGAAACGAGACTTCTCCCGCGGGCTGATCGTCCTCGCGCCGATCCTCGTCATCGGCTACCTCTGCTACGTGCTGTACGGATTCGTCGACGGTCTCACCCCGGACCTTCTCGTCCCCGAGTGGCTCCTCGAGACGTTCGTCGCGAACGACGCCCTACGGGCCAGACTGACGGCGCTGCTCCGCGTCGCCGTCTCGACGGGCGTGCTTCTCGGACTGCTCTACGCGACCGGGTTGGCAGCGCGGACGGCGCTGGGTGCGGTGTTCGAACGGGCGATCGATACCAGCGCGAACTCCCTCCCCGGCGTTCGCGTCGTCTACAACGCCTCGAAGACGGCCGCCGAAACCGCGGTGAACGAGCAGACGGAACTCCGTCAGCCGGTCAAACTCGAGGCCTGGGACGAGATCTGGGTGACGGCGTTCAAGACCGGCCGCTCGACGACCGACGGCCAGGCGCTGTACTTCGTGCCGACGTCGCCGAACGTGACCAGCGGCTTCCTCGTCGAAGCCGATCCCGACGAGGTGGAGCACCTCGACGAACCGTTCGAGCGGGCACTTGGGCGAGTGCTTAGCGGCGGATTCGGTACCGGTGACGAGGTCTCGCGAGACGAGGAAATCCCGATCGACGTCGTCGACGCCGCCGACCGGTCCCGAGAGAAAGATGGGGAGTGACCGAGAAGATCACTCGTTGAACGCTCACGATAGCTCGGTTCCGGTCGGTTCGTAGACCTGCACCCAGCCATCGCTTCTCACCTTGATGAGATGATCGGCGTAGCAAAATTCGACGGTTCCCGCCCCCTGTCGGGATGCTCTCCTCGTCTTGGAACCGAAGAACGCGTCTTCGATACCGGCGACATCGACGCTTTCGTACAGCGGTGGGGATTTCACCTCACTCGGAGAGACCTCCTTTGCTTCCGCGATGGCGAACACGATCGCGGTCGTAAGCCCACCATCACGCTCGGGTTCGTATAACCGCTGTGCGGTTTGCTGCCAGTGTCTCTCTCGATTGAGCGTCAGATCGTCGCCGCTGTCAGTTCCGCCGTTATCGTTCGTCGGCATCCATATCACTCCGGGCGTGCGCTTCTTGGTTGCTGTCGAGACTCGCTCCCACGCCTTCGAGCGCGAGCAGGACTTGGGCGGCGTTCTCGGCGGGTGTAATGGTCTCGGTCGCGTCATCGAAGGTGATGACACCCTCATCGACTAATTTGGGGACGTGAGCGTGATAGAGCGAGACGTACACCCGCTCTCGCTGTAGAGTCGTGACCTCGTGATCGGGGATGTCGTTCTCCCACGCGGCGATTTTCGTCGCTAGATCGGTCAGCGTCCACTCCGTAGTCTCGAGAAGCGTGTAGCAGAGATAGCGACGTCGCGGATGGCCCAGTGCCTCGTAGACGTGATCTAATTCCAGTACGGCTTGCGGCAGGGGTCCCTCCCCGGCCAGTGGACTCGCCGAGTCGATATCGCCATCATCATGATGTCCGGTATCATCTCCCATACTACGAAGAGACTGGCCGAATTATTAAACCCCGCTGCCAGTCAGATGCGTACACTAACAGGGCTACGAGAGATATCACCGATCGGAGGTTTCGACGCGGCCGGCCGAAAATTTTCGTCTGCGGGTAGGGCGAAGACGGGGGACGTACCGACGGAACTGACACGAACAGAAACCGCTCGGCGGGGGCTCGTTGCACTCTCTCGAGACCTGTTCTACCCTCGAGAACTCGTTGATCGGCTGAACGTCTCTCGATCGACGGTCGCCCTCGGTACCCGCCACGGTCGACGGCGGGGAAGAGTCGAACATCCTGACGACAGCGCTATCGCCGCTGCCGACTAAGGGACAGTACCGAGTCGGGTGCTACACCCACATCATCGACCCCGGCTCGGTATTCGTTCTATCGACCGCTACCACTCTACGGCCGACGTCACGGGACGTCACGGAGCGCGGCCAGCGTCTCGCATGTACTCGTCCAGCGTCTCCGCGAGTGTCTCGGCGAAGGCCTCGTCGTTGATGTCGGTCTCGCGTTCGAGCAGTTCGACGTCGTCGTCGAGCGTCGACCGCAGCGCGTCGAACAGCGCGTC
The DNA here is from genome assembly GCF_054654555.1 of Halopiger thermotolerans. Lineage (NCBI taxonomy): Archaea > Methanobacteriati > Methanobacteriota > Halobacteria > Halobacteriales > Natrialbaceae > Halopiger > Halopiger thermotolerans. Next base: position 128,979 of record NZ_BAAIEU010000003.1, read on the forward strand.
GTCGGCCTCGGGATCGTGGAAGTCCTCGCCCTCGACGTCGATCGCCGAGACGCCCTCGAGCGGGAGCGCGAGCGCGGTAGGGCCGGTCGCCGCGTTGAGTTTCTCGGCGATGATCTCCCCGAGTTCGGCGTTCTCTTCCGGCGTCGTCCGCATGAGCGTCACCTGCGGATTGTGGATGTGGAACTGTCGTCCCTCGAACTCCTCGGGAACCGAATCGCGCGGCCCGAAGTTGACCATGTCGAGCGCGCCCGTCGACACGACCTGCGGGATGCCCTCGTCGCCGGCCGCCTCGAGGCGATCCGGCCCGGCGCTCAAGACGCCGCCGACCAGTTCGTCGGCCCACTCGGTCGTCGTGACGTCGAGCACGCCGTCGATGACGCCCTCCTCGACGAGCGACTCCATCGCGCGCCCGCCCGTCCCGGTGGCGTGGAAGACGATCGTCTCGTACCCCTTCTCCTCGAGTATCTCGCGGGCGGTCTGCACGCAGGGCGTCGTGACGCCGAACATCGTAATGCCGATCGTCGGCCGATCCTCGACGTCGACGTCGGGGTCGTTCGTCACCATCCCGACCATCGCCAGGGTGCCGTTGGCGATGATCCGCCGCGAGAGTTGATTCAGCCCCTCGATGTCGGCGACCGAGTACAGCATCGCGATATCTCGCGAACCGACGTAGGGCTCCGTGTCGCCGGAGGCCATCGTGGAGATCATGAGCTTCGGAACGCCGACCGGTAGCGCCCGCATCGCCGTCGTCGCGATCGAGGTGTTGCCTGATCCGCCCAGTCCGAGCACGCCGTCGAGAACGTCGTCGTCGTGGAGTTCCTCGGCGATCGCGGCCGCGCCCTCGCCCATCGCCTCCATCGCCTCGCCGCGGTCGGCCTCCTCGCGGAGGTGCTCGAGGGTCGTCCCCGCCGCCTCGGCGACTTCACTCGCCGGCGTTTCCGGTTTGACCATCGGCCCCGGTTCGCCCATTACGCCGGCATCAACGACGTGAACGTCCACGCCCTGGGCCTCGAGGACGTCCCTGGCGAAGCCGATCTCCTCGGCCTTCGTGTCCAGCGTGCCGATGATGACGACGCTCACGGGTCGGACTCACCCGATTCGACGCGGTCCATCGTCGGCGGTTCGCCGGCGGGAACGACCTCACAGCCGGGTTGCTCTCGCAATTGTGCTTCCGGACCCGGCGGCGCGTAGACCGCCAGGAGAAGCAGCGGCTCCCAGCCGGTGTTTACCGTCCCGTGCTCGACGCCTTCCGGGATGAACACCAACTCGCCAGCCGCAATTTCGCGTGTCTCGTCGCCGACCTCCTGCTTTCCCTCCCCGCGCAGGACGTAGAGGATCTCGTCGCTCTCGGGGTGTGTATGCCGCTCGTGGCCCTTCCCCGGCTCGAGTCGAACGACGCCCGCGCTGAAGCGATCGCCGCCGGTGACCTCGGGCGTGTGCAGCCACTTGAGGACGCCCCAGTCGAACGCCAGGCTCTCGACGTCGTCCGGTTCGACGAAGTGCGTGTGCGTCTCCGTCATGGTCAGAACTCGATCGATTTGAACTCGGCGGCCTGATTCTCGATTGCCTCCTCGGTCGGCAGGCGCTCGAGGCTGGAGGCCCCGAAGAAGCCGACGACGCCCTCCGTGTTGTTGAGGACGTATTCGGCGTCGTCCGGCCAGGCGATCGGTCCGCCGTGACAGATGACGAGCACGTCCTCGTTCACCTCCTTGGCGGCGTCGTGGTGGGCCTGCACCCGCTCGGCGGCCGCGTCGAGGTCCAGCGCCGTTTCGGCGCCGATGTCGCCCGACGTCGTCAGTCCCATGTGCGAGACGATCACGTCCGCGCCGGCCTCGGTCATCTCGCGGGCCTGCTCCTCGGTGAAGACGTACGGGCAGGTGAGCATGTCCTGCTCGGCGGCCTCCTGGATCATCTCGACCTCCTTGTCGTAGCCCATCCCCGTCTCCTCGAGGTTCTGGCGGAACTGGCTGTCCTCGTCGATGAGGCCGACGGTCGGGAAGTTCTGGACGCCCGAGAACCCCCGTCGCTTGAGGTCCTCGATGAAGACGTCCATCTGCCGGAACGGATCGGTTCCGTTGACCCCCGCGAGCACGGGCGTGTCCTCGACGACCGGCAACACCTGCCGTCCCATATCGACGACGATCTCGTTGGCGTCGCCGTACGGGAGCAAGCCGGCCAGCGAGCCCCGCCCGTTCATCCGATACCGGCCGGAGTTGTAGATGATCAGCAGGTCGACGCCGCCGCGCTCGGCGAACTTCGCCGACATGCCCGTCCCGGCACCCGCGCCGATGATCGGTTCTCCGTTCGAAACTGTCTCCTCGAGGCGTCGGACCGATTCGTCACGTGCAAATTCCATGACAGTCGATGACAACCACACTTCATCTCTTCAAGCTTTCCTCGAATGATCGACGTGTGGCCGTCGGCGAATCGGAGTCCCTGCCACCGTCGGGCGTCGGATAGTTGGGCCGAAGCCGATCGTTCCCACGCTACGTGTTCCCTCCAATTCGAAATGGACTACGCTACTCGCGCTATATTGCAAGGATAGGGGTTACCTGACTGCAAGCCGACGTATCTGCTGGAGGCGCGCTATTATGACAGAAAAAGAGAGAAGTACGATCCTCGACAGCTCGGACGATTCGCGTCGATCATTCATGAAGAAGGGAGCCCTCGCGTCGGGTGCCCTCGCCATCGGGACGTCCGGGACTGCAATGGCCCAAGATGATGACGACGACTTCAACCTCGACGACTCGTGGAAGGCGCTCATCCACATCAGCAACTTCTACCCGAATGCCCGGTTCGCGTTCGTGTCGGGCGTCGTCAACTGGGTGCCGAACTATGGCGATGTCCGAGACAGTTGGTTCTCGGACTACAACACGTACCAGATCCGGTGGCTCAACACTGGAGAGGTCGTCTCGCTGTTCGTCGCTCACGACGCCAGCATTGGCGAATACAACGAAGAACTCGGCTACATCACCGACGCCGATGACGATCCGGACCAGCCGCAGGTGTTCCAGATGAACCGGGAGTATACGCCCTTCAGCGACAATCAGGAGTTCGTCACCGTCAACGCCAGTCCCGTCGACGAGGAGGAGGAAGACGATATTCTCGAGACGGAAGACTGGTGGCAAACCAGTTAACGGGCAGTGAGGGCTCGTCCGCCTCGGCGACGGCACCTAATCAGTTTCTACCCTCCAACGATTATTACTCAGTAACCGGGACCGAGTCACGTTGCTCCGAGAGCCGCTTTGGGCGTGACGTGCTAACTACGAGACTGGTGAAAACGTCCTGCATCAGAAACGGTCGCTTATCGTTCTCCGAACGAGGGTATTCCGGAAACGTATCTACGATCTGTCTATTCCTATCTATATCCGCTACGCTGATACGAATAGCAGGGCAGTTCTGACAGGGACACCGACTTGGGACTGCCCCTGAGCGCGGTAGTGGTACTCGCACCGATCCGACGAAAGGACGGTTTCCCGGGCGATGGTCGGTTCTCGAGTCTCTCCTCCTCGTCACGTTCTCGGAATCACCTCCATCTATTCCTCCGGATCCCTCGAGAGTACGACTGCTCGCTCAGACGGCCGTAACTAGCCGCACGCCGTATCCGTCACCATCTATCTGCGCGCCATTTAAGTGGTTCTCGCCACAAGGTCAAGATATAGCAGGGGGAAGCGTTCTATTCCGGTCTCCCAACCTCGGTAGTCGCAACTCGCTCAGGGATACTCGAACTCGAGCAGCGGCGGTTCTACGGAACGACGGTACGGCGAGCTACCCCGACCGGCGGCCCGAGACGGTCGACGGGACGAGCTGCTGGCGCTGTATAACTGCATTCGGGGCAGGAATGCAGCACGGATCGACGCCCGTTCAGGGCTAGCCTGATCACTCGGTACCGGTGGGCACACGCTCACAACAGGAACGTTCCGAGAAAGCCCACTGCGGTCGCCAGGGTGATATAGGGACCGGCCTGCTCGTACGCGTCGGGGTAGATCTCCCCCGCGAGCGACGCGAGGATCGCACCGCCGGCGAACGCTCGTAGTGCGCTCTCCCAGTAACTCGGCAGCGACGGCAGGTACCGGTAGCCGAGGATGACTGCTGCGCTGACGACGAGCGCCGTCACGACCCACGCACCCATGGTCACCCGATTCCCTCGCTCCTCGGACATATTAGTGCCGGATATAATCGACTGCGAGCCGTTCGTGACCACGAGCGCGAACAGGAACGCCATCGCACCCTGTACGTTGCCGACGAGCAGCGACCCCATCGCCGCGTTCTCCGGAATGCCGTCGATGGTCACGCTGGCCCACAAGCCCGCGCCGTTCTCGGTCGATTCGTCGTTCGAGAGGCTGTCGATGAGGATGTCGAGGCCACCGAACGTGAACGTACCAGCTAGGAAGTACCCGGAGGCGTTCCACTTGCCGATGTTGTGGAACGCGGGGTCAAACAGTTCAAACGCCATCGAGACGACGAGCGACCCACCGCCGACCGCGAGCAGAACTGCCTGCCACTTCCGTTGCGGATCGACCCAGATGCCGATCGCCGCCCCGACGATCAGCGACACGGCTGAGAGGACCGCATAGAACCACGGGTTCGAGAGCAGTCCTGCGAAGAGCCCCCCTGAACTCGCGGTTCGAGCGACGACGGGGGCGATGCGAACTCCCACGTTCATGATTCTCTTCGGACGGCGTCACGGTCGAGCGTGCAGTTCGTCTCGCCGCGATTAGCGGCGGTACGATCGGGACCCTTCGGTCGACTCTGGCTGTGGAACAGCTCTCTAGGGGTCACGTTCTCGGCATTCCGTTCCGGCACACGACGATCCGAGGTGCGCTCGAGTCGGCCGAGTTCCGCATTCGGCCGGCGTTGCCCGGCGGATACGGTCCCACGTTGGCCGCAGCGTACGGCGGCGCGCCGCGGCACGCTCTCGGAACGCATTCGCATCGTATCGACGCCGCCCGGAACTGTAAGGCTTCTATTTGCGACAGATAATCGGTTAGCAGACGTGATTTTACCCGATACGGACGGCCGACCAGACACCAGGTGTCCAGCCTGCTCGCTCTGAATTCGGCCAGCGTTCGGTACGAATACACACCGTTCAGTGTGAACTACCGTCGGAACTCCTTGCTTGGACAAGGATTCTACTTACTCGTATCTACGCCTAAGCGCCGATGAAAGTAACAATGAGCACGACCGTCGAATGGCTTGCAGGTGTCAACGCCATTCTCGGCGCGTGGGTGATTGCGACCCCGTTCGTGTTCACCGATGCGGCGGCGCTCTGGACGGGGAGTGCGTTCTGGAACTACGTGCTCGTTGGTGGCGCGATCGTCTCGGTCTCCGGGTACAACTGGTGGATTACGGACGACGATGACGCCGGCAGTGAGTTGGCCGCCACGGGGAGCGTCGTTCTCGGTCTCTGGCTGATCGTCTTCCCGCTCGTAACCGACGTCGGTGTCGAGGGGCCGTTCGTCTGGATCGACATGGCTGTCGGAGCAACCATCGCGAAACTGGCCGCCTACAACATATGGCTGACCCTGAGCGACAAGTCCGTGACATGGACGACGAGAGTCTGAGCCGCGATCGGGCCAGATCGGCCGCGATCGTCGAATGGATCACCCTGACCGGTGACCGTATACACATTGCGGCCGTCTTACTCGTTGGCGTCCTCGTCGCAACGACCGCCGTTCAATTCCTGGTACTGCCGGAAGGCGGGCGGCCCACGTCGCTGTTCTATATGGCGAGTGCTATCATCGGCGGCAACTTCACCCTCCTTACTATCGTCATCTCCATCAATCAGCTCGTCATCTCACGGCAGTTAAGCGCCCCCGGCGAACTTCGGGACGAAATCGAAAACACGACCGCGTATCGTGATGCCGCCATCGAACTGCTGGAGACGAACACCGCTCCCGTAACGCCCGCGTCCTTCCTCAAATTCCTCCATCAGGGCGTCCAAGACTCGATCGATTACCTCCGCGATCGTCAACCCTCCCTCGACGAGAAGGTCGCTGCGGAGCTGAGCGACCTGCTCACCGGCATCGAAGACCAAGTCCATGAGGCGACGGCCCTGCTCGATGACTGTAACGCTGAAATCTTCGACGCGCTGATGATCACGCTCGATACCAACTACTCGGAGGATATCCACCACGTGTGGCAACTGCTTACCGCGTACGGCGGCGAGTTTGACGACGAGACCGTGGCGGAATGTACGTTGCTCGTCAAGCGTCTCAAACAGATCGACATCGCCCGGCAATACCTCAAGACGCTGTACATCCAGGAGGAGCTCGCACGGCTCTCTCGCTATCTGTTGTACGTCGGCGCGCCGACCATCCTGTTCGGCGTCGGGCTGCTTCAGATATTCGTCACCACGAACGTGGCGGCGCTCGGCCCCGAGGAACTTTCGTTTCTCGTGCCCGTCTTCGTCACGGTCGGCGTCGCGCCGCTCGCGGTCCTGTTCGCGTACGTCCTCCGTATCTCGACGGTCTCGGAGCGAACGGTCGCGATCACGCCGTTTACGACGCCCACTCAGGAGCAGCAACCCGAGTTGAAGTCGACCACTACTGACCTGGTGAGAGACCAGGACTAACACAGCCTCCCAGCTGCTCCCGGTCGCAGCGTCGGACTCGAACAGCGCGGTTCAGCGAGGAAGCGAGGACCGGGTTCAACGCCGCCAGTTTCGAACTGGAACGGCGCTGTCGGTACCGTTCGCAACTACGGCAGGTATCGACCGTCGATTCCCGCGCCGATACCGTCCTGTGACCCTGGAACGCAGAGCCGTCGGCTGACCGGTGGCTGCTCGACTCGTCCGAGATCGGCCGTGCCCGTCACCGACTGCGCCTCGTGGCGATGCGAGTACGATCGTAAACGGTGCCACTGACGTCCCGATCTCGCTATTGCGGATACTCGCCCTGCTGCTGTCACCTACGCATTAGGGGCTCGCTCCCGTCTTTCGGCGTATGGCTGACGATGACGGTGGCAAGCCGATCCGAAAGATCGACGACGCAAGTCACGGGACACCGCCGGAGAACCCGGTGAGACGTCGGCTCTTCCGGATGAAGCGGTGGTTTCTGCTCGACGCAAACCGAAACCTCGTAACCGGTCTCTTGTTCCTCGGAAGTTTCGTCACGATTCTCCTCGCCGGCTCGATCGGTCCCGTTCCCGTCCAGAGCTTTTTGACGGAGGGCGTTTCGCCGGGGGTCGCTCTCATCGAACTCCTCAAAACGATCGTTTCCGTCGTTGTCATCGTCCTCTCGATCAACCAGCTCGTTCTGTCTCCCGGGTTGGGTCCCGTCGACGAGCAGCGGGAACGCTTCGAACAGTCGATGGACCTGCGGCGAAAGGTGGAAACCCACACTGACGTTCGCGTGAGTCCCGCCTCACCGGCCGCGTTTCTCGCGGCTCTCCTCGACGAAATCGCCGATCAGGCGGCACAGATCGAGAAGACAGCATCTCGAGCAGACATCCGTGACAGCGGTATCCACGGCGAGATCACCGAGTTTGCAAACGAGACCCGAACCGAAGCGGAACGCGTCCACGCCCTGCTTTCGTCGAGCAGGTTCGGCAAATTCGAGGCGGTTTCAGCGGCCTTGCGATTCGCAATGTCGGAGAAGGTCCGGACGCTTCGTGAGATCCGTCAGTCCCGTAGCGAATCGTTCTCGGAGCCGCTACAGGAAGCGCTCGACGAACTGGGGGATCTCTTGAAACTGTTCACGGTTGCTCGAGAGTACTTAAAGATAGTCTACATCCGCGATGAGTACATCAGGCTCTCCGAAGGACTGTTGTACACCGGTCTCCCGGCGATTCTTATCACGTACTGTGCGGCCCAAATCGACGGCCCGGACGCTTTCCCGGGGCACTTCTTCGGGATCGAAAACCGGCTGATATTCGTCAGCGGCGCAGTGGCGATCGCCCTCGTTCCGTTCGCTGTCCTCCTGTCCTACGTATTCCGGCTAACCGCGATGTCGCGGTCGACGCTTTTCATCGGCCCGTTCGATGCGCGACGGAGCGAGACGCACTTCGAGAGCGAACGCGATCGTGGTCGATAACGGCGAACCCCCTCCTGTCGCGCCGGTACCAACGGGCTCGAGCAGACGACGGCCGCGGAGCGGACGCGGATCGGATACGCGAGTCGGTCGCTTCGCCGTTCGGTGCGGGCCGAGCACACGTCGTTCGGTACTGGTCGAGGAGGTGACGGGCGACGATCCCTTCGAAACCGATCGGCTGTCGCGTGCCGAATAGAGCGCCGATTTCGCAGAAGAACCTTTCTTGTTGTATCACGAACGGTCGGACGGAGCATGTCAGATATTAACTTGCAAGACGAGCAGGAACCGCTCAAAAAGGAGTACGAGGAGAACCCGGACGCGGCACGGGTCACGTTGACCGCGACCGGCGAGGAGCAGGCGGACGTCAGGTCCTGCAGCGTGGATATCGGCAGGGCGATGTACGAGGCGGAACTCCACGAGGGAGCGGGTGGCCCAGGTGCAGCGGCCTGCTCCGGCGACCTCCTGTTGGGAGCGCTGGCGGCCTGCTCGCAGCTGACCGCGCAGGCCGTGGCGGCGAACTTCGGCGTCGACGCCGCCATCAGCGTCGAGGCCAGCGGCGATCTCGACCTCCGGGGGACGATGGGCATCGACGACGAGGTGCCGGTCGGGTTCACGGACATTCGCCTCGACGTTTCCGTGGACGGGGATCTCGACGAGGAGACTGCGGCCGCGCTCCAGAAGTACACCGAGAAGTACTGCGTCGTGTACCAGACGCTAGCGGATCCGCCGGAAATCGAAACCACGTGGACCTTCGAGTAGGAGACTGTACTGCCGCGGTTCGTCGTCGAACGCTGTAGTCGACGGCGTCTCCTCGAGGCGCTCGGGGTCGGCCCCATCGGCCCGGTACTCGGCACCGCTACAGCACGAGCGATCGATGCGGACGGCGCCGGTTGAACGGACAGTACGCTCCCGTTCGACCCCTGATTTTGGCAGCTTTTCTCCCTTGGTATCAGATAGCTAGCTACATCCGATTTCAAATACTTCGAGTGCGATAGCTCAGTCGGGAATATTTCGACTTATACGTCTCGCCCCCACTATCTCCAATCTATACTCGATAATGGGAGATATATGGCCGATGAATACGGGAATTTGACCAATATATGAAGAATTCCGTCTCGAGATAGTTGGGCGACGACTACGGAATTATATCGACCGCCTTCGGCCTCAGTCTGCGCTAGTGGGCCGAAATGACGATCGAAATGCCTGACGCACGCCGCAAACTAAATCCTCTCGGTCACATACTGAAGCTGTCTGGTTCGAACAGCCATCAAAAATTTTGCAGCTCGAGCGCCGGACGCACCTTCGATACCTAAACTGCACTGCCCTCGGGCGGGACCCGAGCACAATCCGAGCGGACGAAGCCGGTCCGGGTCAGTCCTCGAGCGGCGATTCGGTGCCGCGAACGCTGTCGACGATGACGTCGCCGTCGGGTCGCGACGCGATCCAGAACAGCTTGTAGGCGTCGACGGACCGCTCGAAGCGTACGTCCGGCGCGGAGCCGACGGCGACCTTTCGGAGCGTCCAATTGAAGACCGAATCCTCGGCCTTCTCCCGCGTCTGCTCGTCGGAGAGTTCCGACGGGATGACGAGGACGTCCTCGACCGTCCGGTCCGTCGTCTCCGGGAACGTGTCCGCGCGAACGGCGAGTCGACGGGAGCGATCGACGGTGACGACGTACTCGAGCTCGCGGTCCGACAGCAGCGGCCGCTCGACGGTCGCGACGGCGTCGTAGACGCGGTAGGGATACGCGATGGCGCCGACGCGCCCGTCCGAGTCGACGTCGTCGCGCGCGACCGCCGGGGCGATGACGGACAGTTCCGCGCGCTCGCGGCGGTCGCCCCGAACGGGTGCGGACGGGGACGCGGACGCGGTGTCGGCCCGACGAGCGTCGCTCATCTACTCGTCACCCTCCGAGTCCGCCCAGTAGTCGCTGGCGGCGACGTGAGCGCGAATGTTGTCGGTCTCCGTCACGGCCTTGGGATCGACGTCTCGACCCCCGTCGGTGACGTAATCGGGAGTGCCGGTCGGGCTCTCGGTGCTCGAGAGCGCCGAGAGCGGCTTGTCGAACACGTCGAAGTGTTCGTCGACCCCCTCCGGCGGGCGCGTGAGCAGCGAGACGACGATCAGCGTCGTCGTCGAGAGGATGAAGGCCGGGAAGAGCCCGTAGACGCCGACGAGTTCGGACAGGAACGCCGAGCCTTCGACCACACTGGCGAGGCCGAGCACCTCGAGAAGCGCCGACAGCTGGGTCCACAGGATCATCGTCGTGGTGCCGACGATCATGCTCGCGACGGAGCCCGTGGCGGTGACGCGTTTCCACCACAGCGCCGCGATCAGCGTCGGCCCGATCGCCGCGCCGAGACCGCCCCAGGCGTAGTCGAGCACGAGCGTGTAGATCGGGGTGTCCTTCGCGAGGTAGGCGAAGGCGATGCTGGCCGCACCGAGCGCGAGCGTGACGATCTGGGAGTACTGGACGAGCTTCGCCTGGCTCGCGTTCGGGTTCACGTAGCCGTGGTAGACGTCCTCGACGATGGCGCTGGTCGCGACCAGCAGCTGCGAGTCGGCGCTGGACATCATCGCGGCCAGCGCCGCCGCGAGGATGATCCCCGCGATGGCGCCGGGGAAGAACTCGAGGGTGAGCATCGGCATGACGTTGTTCGGGTCCTCGATCCCGCTCTGGCCGAAGGCGACCAGCGCGTACAGCCCGACGAAGCCGGCGCCGATGTACGCGACGAACATGAACAGCTGGGCGACAAGCGCCGCGAGGCGGATGTTCTTCACTTCGTCGATCCCCATGAACCGCACCATCACGTGCGGATTGCCGGGGATACCGAGCCCGATGGCGGCGTAGCTGATGATGCCGAAGACGGCCGCCCAGCCGGTCATACCGGCCGTGATGCTCGTGTACGAACTCCCGACGGACGCCAGGTTGTCGAACGGGAGGCCGTAGTTCGTAAACGCGATGATCGGCAGCACGATGAACGCGCCGAGGATGATCGCGCCCTGGAAGTAGTCGGACCAGGCGACGGCGAAGTAGCCGCCGAGGATGGTGTAACCGACGACGATGACCCCGCCGACGAGGATGCCGACGAGCGGTTCGACGCCGGTCAACACCTCCAGCAGCGTCCCGGCGGCGACGATCTGGGCGCCGACGTAACCGCCCTCGAAGATCATGAGGACGAACGCGGAGACGCCCTTGACGAGGCCGGTGTCGTCCTGGAGCCGCGTCTCGAAGAACGTCGGCAGCGTGACTGCCTTCACGATCTCCGTGTACTTCCGGAGTCGCTTCGCGAGTCCCGCCCACGCCAACAGGTCGGCGGGGATCATACCGAGCCCGTTGTAGAAGGCCATCACGCCCGTCCCGAACGCGTCGCTGGGGACCCCGAGCGTGAGCCAGCCGCTCATCTCGGAGGCGCGTTCGGAGAAGCCCGTCACCACGGGTCCGACGCTCCGACCGCCGATGACGTAGTCGTCGACGGTGTCCATAAGCTGGGAGGAGTACAGCCCGATCCCGAGCAACACGAGAAGATACGCCGCGAACGTTCCGAGGACCCAGATGCCGGCGGAGCCGGCGATCCCCTCACTGGCCATGGTTCACCTCCTCGTACCTCTCACGGAGTCGTTCCTCTCGCTTTCCTTCCCACACGTAGTAGACGCCGAGCATCACGAGATACACGGCGAACGGTCCGAACAACCATATGAGGTCGACCGTGCCACTCACAGACATTGCCGTTGTGTGGTTACTACCCACACATAAGAGTATCGAATCTGCCCCTTTTTTGATGCTGGTAGGCGACTAGAACACTCTCTGACGGTGATAGGACTTCGACTCCCGTTACTGAACCTGCACAGGGAAGATCGGTACTGCTGCGTGGACGGTTCGAAACCGCGACGGACCCGGCCGTGGTTCACACACCGACGACGGCGCGAAGCGCGAACAGCGCGTTCTCCTTGCGCTCGCGGACCCGGCGGTAGAAGTACTGCATCCACTTGTCCCCGTAAGGGACGTACTGGTTGACCTCGTAGCCCTGCGCCGCGAGTCGACGCTGGGCGTCCTCGCGAACGCCCATGAGCATCTGGATCTCGAACGGCGTCCCGTACTCCTCGTGGAGGTCCCTGGCGGTCTCGAGCATCGCCGGATCGTGGCTGCCGACGGCGACGCCCCGGTCGAACTCCCGGAACAGGTACTCGAGGTGTTCCTCGTAGGCCTCGTTGACCTCGGCTTTCGTCTGGTAGGCGACCGACGCGGGCTCGTCGTAGGCGCCTTTCACGAGGCGGACCGCTGCGGGGACGTCGGCCAGGCGACGCAGATCGTCGCGCGTGCGCTTGAGGTTCGCCTGAATGGCGACGCCGACGCCGTGGGGATACGTCTCCGCGGCCGATTCGACGGCGTCGAGGGTCGTGTCGGTCGTCGTGTGATCCTCCATGTCGCACCAGACGAACACGTCCTCGTCGGCCGCGACCTCGACGATCCGGTCGAAGTTCGCCGCGAAGACGTCCGGTCCGACGTCGATCCCGATCTGGGACGGCTTGACCGAGACGCTTCCCTCGAGGCCGCGAGCGGCCAACTGGGAAACGAGTCGGCAGTACGCGTCGGCGTCCTCGTCGGCGGGTTCGCGCTCGTGATAGTGCTCACCGAGCAGGTTCACGATACCGCCGAGGTTCTCCTCGTTGCAGTCGGCGACGTGATCGAGCGCGCCGGACGCGGTCGTTCCGGCGACGAATCGGCTGGCGATCGGGGGAATCATATCGAATAACGGGGACGGATCCCTCCTAAATCGATACCCGACCAAAAGATTCGCTCTGCAAGATACTGAATAGAAGTCGATGGGCGGTCACACGGCATCGGGATTGAGGAGTTTCGCCTCGGCCTTCCGGAGGTGCTCGAGCAGCGTTGTCTTCGAGACGCCGAGCTCGTCGGCGAGCTCGCGCGTGCTGATTTCGCGGGGCCAGGCGTAGTAGTTTCGCTCGCAGGCGAGTTCGAACGCGTCCCGCTGGCGCGGCGTGAGACGGTCGAGTCGATCGATCGGGTCCGAGATCGGCGAGCCGCCGTCGGCCGCGCCGATCTTGCTGACCGTGATCTCGGCGTCGGTCTCCGCCCGGATCGTCTCGAGGCGGTCCCGAACCTGCGCGCGGTCGTCGGCGACGAAGACTGGCCAGTGTTCGACGCCGCCTTCGACGCGGACCGACGCCTCGTGGATGAAGCCGTGGGAGACGAGCGTGTCGCTGATGCTGTGTTCGGGTTCGTACTCGACGAACAGCTCGCGGGTCGCGTTCCCCGGGTTCGGCGCCGTGCTGGTCGGCCGCCCGCCGAGTTCGACCGCCGAGTGCGTCAGGGGCGATTCGTCGGCGAAGGCGACGAACTCGTCGATCTGGTCCGTCGTATCGGCGTAGACGGTGAAGTGTCCCTTGACGGTCTCGTCGACGGTCCGGTTGACCGTGTGGATGAGCAGGCCGGCGTCGACGGCTTCCGTCGCCTGAATCCCCCAACAGTCCGGGTGCCAGATCTCGAGGGTCAGGCGCGTCCCGTCGGTCGCTCCCGCCGCTGTCGTCGTCGAACTCGTGCTACTCATGTGTCAGTCTCTATCGTGCCTTTCGGTGGCATCGCTATAAACATATTGACTCCGGGTACCATCCGTCGTCCGGTCGTTTCCGCCCTCGAGTTATCGACCGTCGACTCCGAACCCGACCATGGGAGGGCCTGCTTATTCGGGGGTAATCCGTCATCGATACCGTATGAGTCAGCAGACCACGGCCCAGCCCGATCGGCACTACATCGACGGCGAGTGGACCGAGGGCGCGGGCGACGAGACGTTCGAGAGCGAGAATCCGGCGACCGGCGAGACGCTTCGGACCTTCCACCGCGGAACCGAAGCCGACGTCGACGCGGCCCTCGAGGCCGCGGAAGAAGCCCAGAAGGAGTGGCGCGCGCTCTCTCACATCGACCGCGCGGAGTACCTCTGGGACATCTACCACGAGCTGCGCGAGCGCACGAACGAGCTCGGCGAGATCGTCACCAAGGAGTGCGGCAAGGAGATTTCGGAGGGCAAGGCAGACGTCGTCGAGGCCGCCCACATGGTCGAGTGGGCCGCCGGCAACGCCCGCCACCCCCACGGGGACGTCGTCCCCTCCGAGATCGCGAGCAAGGACGCGTACATGCGCCGGAAGCCCCGCGGCGTCATCGGCTGCATCACGCCGTGGAACTTCCCGGTCGCGATCCCGTTCTGGCACATGGCCGTCTCGCTGGTCGAGGGCAACACGGTCGTCTGGAAGCCCGCCGAGCAGACGCCGTGGTGCGCCCAGATCGTCGCCGAGATGTTCGAGGACGCCGGCATCCCCGACGGCGTGTTCAACATGGTGCAGGGCTTCGGCGACGCGGGCGAGGCCATCGTCGAGGACGAGCGCGTCGACACCGTCCTCTTTACGGGATCGGCCGAGGTCGGCCAGCAGGTCGCCCGCACCGTCGCCGAGCAGCCAGGCAAGCTCGCGGCCTGCGAGATGGGCGGCAAGAACGCCGTCGTCATCACCGACGAGGCCGACCTCGACACGGCCGTCCACTCCGCCGTGATGTCGAGCTTCAAGACGACCGGCCAGCGCTGCGTCTCGAGCGAGCGTCTGATCGTCCACGAGGACATCTACGACGAGTTCAAGGAGCGGTTCGTCGACGTCGCCGAGAACATCGCGGTCGGCGATCCGCTCGAGGAGGACACCTTCATGGGCCCGCTCGTCGAGGGCGAGCACAAGGAGAAGGTCCTCGAGTACAACGAACTCGCGCGCAACGAAGACGTCAACGTGCTCGTCGACCGCGACGAACTGGCCGACGACGAGATCCCTGAGGGTCACGAGGACGGCCACTGGGTCGGCCCGTTCGTCTACGAGGCCGATCACGAGGCCGATCTCCGCTGTACGCAGGAGGAGGTCTTCGGTCCCCACGTCGCGCTCATGGAGTACTCCGGCGACATCGAGGACGCCGTCGAGATCCACAACGACACCGAGTACGGGCTCGCGGGTGCGATCATCTCCGAGAACTACCGCGAGATCAACTACTACCGCGACAACGCCGAGGTCGGCCTCGCGTACGGCAACCTGCCGTGTATCGGCGCGGAGGTCCACCTGCCGTTCGGCGGCGTCGGCAAGTCCGGCAACGGCTACCCGAGCGGCCGCGAAGTGATCGAGGCCGTCACCGAACGGACCGCCTGGACGCTGAACAACTCGAAGGAGATCGAGATGGCGCAGGGTCTCTCCGCGGACGTCACGACGAAAGACGACTGATTCGATCGGCACTGCGCGGTCGCTGCTAGCGTCGAGCGCTCGTCTCGTTCGCCGTTTCCGCTTTTCGCTTCGTTCTTCTCGCGTCGATCGGTCTCCCGGGTCCCAGTTCACGCCCAGTAGTCGGCTCTCCGGTATCGAACCCACCAAAACGTCCGCGCAGCGACGCGTTCGGGAGACGTAAACGCACCAGCCGTCGCTTCGAAACGCATTGCGCGAGGCCGTCAGTCTCGAGAGCGGTAGCGATCCGCTCGGCGGTTCACCGGCAAACCGTTCACGTATTTCGAACGAGTGGCGCGGTACTGCCGTACTGGCCGTGTCGACGGTGACAGTTGGTTGTTACCTGGCCGCGCGTAGCTATGCTTGGGCCGACCGAATCGGTATGATCGAGGACAAAGTGACCAAATACACTATTGGAACGTTCATCAAGGGGATAAAGCGAACGATCGTCCATGAATTCTGTTCACGTATTCCGAACGCTTATGCGGTCAGGGCCCGACCCATCCATCAATGACCGATAGTCGCTCGCGGCCGGTGAAGACGACGAAGACGTCGTTCGCGATCGTTCGGGCGATTCGCGACGGTGACGGGGACGGCGCGACGTTGAACGAGTTGGCCGATCGCCTCGGCCTGGCGAAAAGTACCGTCCACAACCACCTCCACACGCTGGTCGACGAGGGCTTTCTCGTCCGCGAGGGCGACACCTACCACGTCGGGCTCGAGTTCCTCCCGTTCGGCGAACACGCGCGCCACCGGAACCCGCTGTACGCGCCCGCTCGCCGACGCGTCTACTCGCTCGCCGAACAAACGGGCAACGAGGCCGACTTCATCGTCGAGGAAAACGGACGCGCGTACTCGCTCGAGTACGCGATCAGCGAGTCGACCCGCGGCGTCTCGGAATCGAGTCCGTTTCGAGCCGGCAACCGGTTTCACATGCACAATTGTGCGTCGGGAAAGGCCATGCTGGCCGCGATGTCAGAGGACCGCGTTCGATCGATCGTCGATCGGTGGGGACTGCCGGCGACGACCGAGCAAACGATCACCGACGAATCGGAACTCTTCGAGGAACTCGAGGCGATTCGACGCCGCGGATACGCCGTCAACGACGAGGAACTGATCGAGGGCTATCGGTCGATCGGCGCGGCGATAACGGGCCCGGACGGCGACGTCTTCGGTGCGTTTACCGTCGGCGGACCGACCTACCGCATGGCCGTCGACGACGAGGCGACCGAGTCGATCGGTCGTCTCTTACTGGACGAAGTCGACGCGCTGCAAGCCGACGCGTTTTAACGATGAATTACACTTGTATGTCTGTAATGGACTTCCGGACGCGGTCCGATCGACCGGTGAGCGAGCACCGAGGCGCCTTTCCGTCGATCCCGTCGCCGTCGGCCACTCCCGGCGGTCGTCTCGACGACTTTCGGCCGCCGTATCCGGCCGTATCGCTGCCGGCACACTGCGGTCGTGCCGACTCGAGACGGGGTCTCGAGGAACGGATGTCCGGCGCCGCTCGGTGACGAATGGCGTTCGCCGCTCGAGCGGTCGCATTCGGGGTTAGCGAACGGCGGAGTGAGCGTCCGTGCGTCCGACTGTCGTCGGAGCCTGAATCCGTCTCGCTTTCGCCCAGCGACCGATCGCCTGCCCGTCGATCAGCGACGGGAGCCGTCCGCGAGTACCGATATCACTCGGCCATTCGAACTCGGTCCGTCGTATCGGCATCCCCGGGTGAGTCTCTCTCCGTGACGGTAACATTCTGTTACCGCCGTCCGGTATATCGAATTCTCGGTAATCGTCTGCTATCCCGTCTGTTTCCCCGATTCGCTCGGTTCCTGCGGAACCGACTTTCGAACTCCCGAATCTCTCGTTCCCAGTTTCTCGGATATATATCCGCGTATATTGGATACGGTTTGCAGTAGTCGAAATCGGACAATTAGCGAGCCGTAACCGCTGACACGCCCACCCTTCAACGAATTATATTAATAGATTTGAAGCGAGGTAAGGGTTCACGGTTATAGTCTCGCCACGTCCTATTACGAGCGTACGGATGTAAATATATGCCACGCTTCGGTGTTGACCGACCGAATCCAAGTATATCGAATTTTTTCCACTCTATACGGAGAAGGCCGTCGGAGGGAGGCTGCGATCCGATTCGTCGTTCGGTCCTGAGAGCGATGCTACCGCGCCGTGTCGCTGCGAGCGTCGCGTACGGCGATGCGCATCGTCGACCGTGGTCGGCGTCGTTCGACGGCCGGCGGACCGACGCGAGGATTGGTGTGCCAGACTCGAGACCCCGTCGCACGCCACGAGCGGCTGCTACTCGGTGACTGACGCGAAAAATACACGAGAGCGGTCGTTACTCCGCGTCGACCGACGTCTCCGTGAAGTACGTCCGCGCGGTCTTCGGGACCTGCTTCGTGTCCGTGACTTCGAGGTCGGCCGTCGCGACGATATCGTCGGCCGAACGTCCGATGCGAACCTCGTAGGGGCCTTCCTCGACGGCGAGGTTCATGTCGAGGTCGTGGAACGCGAGCTGGGTGGCCGACAGTTCGAACGTCACGCGCTTGGTCTCACCCGGCTCGAGCGAGACGCGCTCGAAGCCGACCAGTTCCTGCACGGGACGGGCCTGGCTCGCGTTCGTCGCCCGGCCGTAGCACTGGACGATCTCGTCGCCGGCGCAGTCGCCGACGTTCGTGACCGTTACGCTCGCGGCGAACGAGCCGAGCGGCGCGACGCTGTCGGTCGACAGCGAGACGTCGCCGTACTCAAACGCGGTGTAGCTCTCGCCGTGGCCGAACGGGTAGACCGGCTCGCTGTCGGTGTAGACGTAGTCCTTGTTCGCGGTGTTTTCCTTCCGGTTGTAGTAGACCGGCAGCTGCCCGACCGACTTTGGCAGGGAGACGGGGAGCTTACCGCTCGGATTGTACTCGCCCAGCAGCGTCTCGGCGATCGCCGTCCCGCCCTCGTCGCCCGGCAGCCACGCGTAGAGGATCGCGGGCGCTTCCGCGGCGATATCCTCGATGGCGTGGGGCTTGCCGCTGACGAGGACGACGACGACCGGCGTGTCCGTCTCGAGCAGTTCCTCGACGAGTTCCTCCTGCACGCCGGGCAGGCCGAGGTGGGTCACGTCGCAGCCCTCCCCGCTGGTCGGGACGCTGGGCTTCGCTTCTTTCTCGGCTTCGACGTCCGAGAAATCGACCGCCGAGCGCGCGCCGACGAACGCCAGCGCGACGTCCGCGTCTTCGGCGGCGTCGGTCGCCGCGTCGAAGCCGTCCGTCGAGGGACCGGAGATCGTACAGCCCTGCTCGTAGGTCACGTCGAGGTCGTCGCGGGCCTCGAGCGCCTCGAGCGGGGTGACGGCGTCGGCCTCGTACTCCTCCTCGGGGTAGTGGGCCGCGTAGGCGTAGTCGCCCATCAGCTCCTTCGGGTCGTCCGCCTTCGGGCCGACGACGGCCACGTCGTCAACGGAAAGCGGCAGCAGGTCGCCCTCGTTCTTGAGCAGCGTCATCGACTGCCGGGCCGCCTCCCGAGTGACCTCGCGGGCCTCGTCGGTGTGGAATGCAGCCGCGGCCGCGTCCGCGTCGACTTCGGGGTCGTCGAAGACGCCCTTCCGGAACTTCTCTCGGAGGACGCGCCGCACCGACTCGTCGAGCGTCTCCTCTGCGAGGTCGCCTTCCTCGACGGCGTCCACGAGGTGTTCGCCGTAGTACTCCGTGTAGGGGAGTTCGACGTCGATGCCGGCCTCGAGGGCCTGCACGGCGGCCTCGGGTTTCGTGTTCGCGGTCTCGTGTTCGGTCACGAGGTGGCGGACGCTGTAGTAGTCCGAGACGACGGTGCCGTCGAAGCCGAACTCGCCGCGCAGCACGTCGGTCAGCAGCCACTCGGAGCTGGCGCAGGGGACGCCGTCGATGTCGTGGTAGGCGTTCATCACCGACTCGGCGTCGGCCTCGCTGATGACGGCCTCGTAGGGGAACAGGTGGGTTTCGCGCAGTTCCCGCGGCCCGACGTTGAGCGACGAGCGGTTCTTGCCGCCGTCGGTCGCGCCGTGGCCGACGAAGTGTTTCAGGGTCGCCGAGATGCCGTCCGCGCGGCCGTCGCCCTGTAGTCCGTCGACGTACGCACGCGCCATCTCGGCGACCACGTACGGGTCCTCGCCGAAGGTTTCCTCGACGCGCCCCCAGCGCAGATCGCGGGCGACGTCGAGCACCGGCGAGAGGGCGTGAACCGTGCCGATCCCCTCGAGTTCGCTGCGGATCGTCTCGGTGACGGTCTCCAGCAGGTCGGGGTTCCAGCTGCTCGCCATCCCCAGCATCTGCGGGAAGGTCGTCGCCTCCGGCCCCATGTAGCCGCTGAGACACTCCTCGTGGGGAATCGCGGGGATTCCCAGGCGCGTCTCCTCCCGCAGGTAGGTCTGAAGTTCGTTGGTCACGCGCGCGGCCTCGCTCGGCGCGAGGCTCCCCTCGCCGCCGAGCCGGGTGAAGTGGCCGATCCCGTGCTCGAGCCACTCGTCGACGGCGTCCCAGTCGATCTCGTCGTCCTCGTCGAGCAGTCGGTCGGCGTTGACCGATCCCAGTTGGGCGGCCTTTTCCTCGAGCGTCATCCGCTCGAGGAGGTCCTCGACTCGGTTCTCGACGGCTGCCGATTCGTCTAGATACGTCGCGGTAGGCTGGTCTCGTCTCACATCCCGACCCGTTGTGACCGATCGTCTTAGTATTTCTGACAGTGGTTTTGCGGTAGGGATCGCCGCGATCGGGGTGCCGCCGGTCGCCAATCGTCCGAACGTCGGCGGTCCGTCGGTCCGTGTCGTTCGTTCCCATTGAAACAGTACTTTTATTAGGGTCGGAAAGCACTTTATCGGTGTCAATAAAAGATGACTAATTGGCTCATTAAGCGAGTGGGACAGAGCGTGCTGACCGTTCTGGTCGTGTTCCACCTGACGTTCGCGTTGGTGCGGCTGATGCCGGGGAATCCGTTCGAGGCGATGGTCGCGCAGATGCTCGCCGAGAACCCGAACAACCCGCAGGCGGCGCGGCGGTTGGTCGAGGTGTACATGAACATCAACCCCGACGCGTCGATCTACGAACAGTACGTGAACTACATGTCGTCGGTTCTACAGGGCGACCTGGGGTACTCGATGTCCCAGAGCACGTCGGTCAACCAGATCCTCGCCGAGGCGGTGCCGTGGACGATCTTCTACATGTCCATCGCGATGGTCGTCACCTTCACGACGAGCCTCTGTCTCGGCGCGATCATGGCCTACTACGAGGGGTCGCGGTTCGACACGGCGATGACCGTCTTCGCCGTGGTCGAAAGCTCGACGCCCTACTACGTGGTCGCGCTGCTGATGCTGTTTATCTTCGCGTACCAACTCAACTGGTTCCCCACCGGAGCGCGGTACCCCGGCGGCGCGGACGTCGGCCTGAACGCCGAGTTCGTCGTCGGCGCGTTGCACCACGCTGCGCTCCCGATCCTTTCGATGATCGTCACGGGCGCCGCGGCCTCGCTCAGCATGCGGGGGAACTCGATCAGCGTGCTCGGCGCCGATCACATCCGGGTCGCGCGCCTCCGCGGGCTCCCGCCCACCCGGATCGCGCTGCGGTACGTCATGCGAAACGCGATCCTCCCGCTGTACACCGGCCTCCTGCTGATCATGGGCTTCATGATCGGCGGCTCGATCATCCTCGAGGACATCTTCCAGTACCACGGGATGGGGTGGTACATGTACGAGGGCGTGCTCAACCGCGACTACCCGCTGATGGTCGGCGGGTTCATGGTGATCTGTATCACCGTCGTTACCATGATGTTCATCGCGGACCTGACGTACAGTCGCCTCGATCCGCGCGCGAAGACGGGCGGCGACGACATGGAGGTCTACGGCAGTTCGGCCGGCGTGCCGATTCGGACGCAGCTCAAGCGGTACATCAAGCGGCTGACGAACAGCAGCGAAAAGCGTGCGGACGGCGGGACGACGACGCACGGGTTCTTCGGCGAGGAGGACGTCATCGACGTCGATCGAAAGGACGTCCTCTACCGGAAGTTCGACCGGTCCATCTACGCGCCCGCCAAGATCGTGTTGAGCGACTGGCGCGGGTTCCTCGGCACCGCGATCCTCATCGGGTTCGTCCTGCTCGGGACCCTCGGGTCGCGGTTCGTCCCGAGTCCGACCGCGACGTTCGACCGATGGGTGTCGCCGTTCGACGGGAACTTGGCCCATCCGCTCGGAACGACGAACAGCGGACAGGACCTGCTCTCGCTGATGGTCCACGGGACCTCGCCCGTGCTGATCATGATCACGGTGGGTGCGCTCGCGACGGTCACGCTGGGCGTGAGCATCGGCGCGACCGCCGGGTTCCGCGGCGGCAGCACCGACCGCCTGCTGATGACGCTGTGTGACACCATCGTCTCGGTTCCGGGCCTGCCGCTGATCATCGTCATCGCCGCGATCGTCGAACCGCGACACCCGGCGATGGTCGGGCTCGTCCTGTCGGTCGCCGCCTGGGGCGGCCTGGGGCGCTCGATCCGCTCGGAGGTGCTCAAGGTCAGAAGTCAGGAGTACGTCGAGGCGTCCCGCGCGATGGGCGTCAATACGTTCTCGATCATCCTGAAGGACATCCTGCCGAACATCTGGCCGTACATCCTCATCAACCTCGCCAACAACGCCCGCAACATCATCTTCTCCTCGGTCGGACTGTACTACCTCGGGTTCCTGCCCCGCAGCACGCGCAACTGGGGCGTCGTCCTCGACGCCGCGCACTCCAACAACGCGCTGTACTCCCTCGACCGGGTCCACTACATCGCCGTCCCGGCGCTGTTCATCATCACCCTCTCGATGGGACTGATCCTCATCTCGCAGTCGCTCGACCGGATCAGCAATCCGCGGATCCGCGCCCGCCACGCGAAGTCGGTCGAGGAGGAGGAACCGGTCTAATCTAACCCCGCTCGGTCCCACTCCTGCTCCCGTTCGATTTTGAACCGCCCCTTTTCCGCCGTTCCGAACGATTTTCGTTTCGTCCCCGCTCGAGGCTCGAGGGTGCCCGAGTCCGTTTCACCGCCGATCCGCGGGTCGACCGTCGACGGGTGCGTGCGAACCGCTCGAGTACGATGGCGGATCCGGTCTCGAGGATCGGCCGTCGACTGGTATCGACAGCTCGGGTCCTGCCGACCGAAGTCAAAAGAGCGCCGACGAAACCGGTGCGCCGTTCCTCGTTAGCTCGTCGAGTACGCGTCGGCTTCCGCGAGGACGGACGACTCCTCGAGCGCCCAGTCCTGCAGGTACGACTCCTCCGCGGCGACCAGTTCGGCGAACAGCTCGCGCGCCTCCTCGGTCTGGAGGGTCCGAACCTGCTGGTCGATGAGGAACCCCTGGAAGGCCGCGTCGACGTCGCCGTCGCGTGAGGCCTCGATGACGGTCTCGATGGTGTCGACGTGGCCGCGAATGAGGCTTCGGACCGGCCGCGGGAAGCCGCCGGCCGCCGTCGGCTTGACCTCGTTGTTGCGGACGACGGCGTTCGTCTCGACGACGGCACCGTCTTGGAGATCGGACACCTGGCCGACGTTGGGGAGATTGACGTTCGTGACGTAGGTGTCCCGACCGACTAGCCCGCGGAGGATATCGACGAAGACCTCGTTGGACTCGGTCAGTTCGAACTCCTTCTCGCCGCTGAGCCAGGCCTCGACGTCGGTCGTCTGGTCGGACTCGGCGGGCGTCCAGTGTTTCGAGCGGTAGTCGCTGCCGGTGCGCTTGACGCCCCAGCGGTTGAGCCCCTCCTGGCCGTCCTGGATGAACCACGTCGCGTACTCGACGAGGTGGCGATCGCCCGCCGCCGGCAGGACGTCGAACCGCCGGAACAGCTCCCAGGTCACCTGCCAGTTGTCGACGAAGACGCTCTCCTCGGCGAGGTCCTCCCACGTGAACTCCTGGCGGGCGTGCTCGCTCTCGAGGAGGTCCTCGAGGACCGGCCAGAGGTCGACGCCCTTGCAGCGGGCCTCGTCGATCCACGTGAAGTGGTTGATCCCCTTGACGTTGACCGAGATGTCCGACCGCTCGGCGTCCATGTCGAGTTCCTCGCGGGCGTAGCGCGCGAGGCGGTGGCGGGTGCCCAGCACCTCGTGGCAGAGTCCGAGTGCGTTGATGTCGGGGTACTCGTCGTAGAGCGCTCGCGTCACGAAGTGGACGGGGTTCGTGTAGTTGAACACCCAGGCGTCGGGGCAGTGCTCGCGGATCGCGGCGGCGAACTCCCGGTACTGCGGGACGGTCCGCATCGCGCGGAAGATCCCGCCGGGACCGATGGTCGCCGCGACGGCGCCGTAGATGCCGTACTCCTTCGGAATGTCGAGGTCGTGGACGAACGTCTCCGCCGGATCGTACTGGGTCGAGAGGATGACGACGTCGGCGCCGGACAGCGCCGTCTCGAGGGAGTCGACCGCCTCGTAGGACCAGTCGGACGAGGGATCGACGTCGGCCTCGCCGTGGACCCAGTTGCCGAACTCGGCGTTCAACTGGGCGCTCTCGTAGTACTCGTCGTAGAGTCGGACCTGACCGTGTAAGTCCGACTGCGCGAGATCGCGGATGAGGTTCGGTGCCCACTGTCGGCTGCCGCCGCCGACGTACGCGATCGTGACGTCGTCGGGATCGATCGCGCTCTCGGACCGCACTGCGGAGTGTACTTGCTGTGACATCGTACGAGTGAGTGTCATCCACTGACATAAATTCCGGGGTACGAGTAAGATCGCCCCGTTCCCGGCCTCGAGTCCTCGAACGCGGGACGGTAGCCGGTGAGCGCCGTCGGAATCCGACTCGAGCACGGACGGGGCGACTACCCCGCGGTCGACGGGTCGGGTGGGATGCGATCGACGCCGTGGGCGGCGACCGACGTCCCTGCGGTCGGACGTCAGAACCCGTACAGCTCCGCCGGGCGATCGTACGCGAGGCGCTCGACGAGGTCCCGCGCCACGTCCGCCGGCACCTGTCCGCGCTCGACCTGCTTGCCGACGACGTTGGCGAGCGAGCGGCGGAACATCTCGAAGCGCGAGCCGTACGAGAGGAGCTTCCGCGAGTCGCTGACCATGCCCGCGTGCTGCGAGAGCAACTCGACGGTCCCTGCGTACTCGAGTTGCCGTTCGATGCCGAACGGGCTATCGTTGAACCACCAGGCCGGACCGACCGTGACGTTCGGGAAGACCCGCGCGATCGTCGCGACCGTCGGGTAATGGGTCGGATCGATCGCGTAGAGCACGACGTCCAGTTCCTCGTCGAACCGGTTGAGGAAGTGCTCGAGCGGTTTCGCGAGGTCGACGTCCTGCGTCGAGATGTCGCCGCCGGCCGCGGGGCCGAGCCGCTCGAACAGCGAGTCCCGGTAGTTGCGGACGGGGCCGATGTGTAGCTGCGTGACCCACCCCTTCGCGGCGTTTAACTCGCCGATGTACTCGGTGAGATAGGCCTGGAAGTCCTCGACCTCGCGCTCTGAGAGCGAACCGCCCGCGAGCCCCTGCTGGTAGATCTCGCGGGCGCGCTCGTCGCTGACGGGGCGCGAGACGGGCTGTTCGATCCCGAGGTCGCAGGCCTGACAGCCCCGCTCGGCGAAGTAGTCGTGGGAGGCCTCGAGCGCCGCGAGGAAGCCCTCGAAGTCGTCGGTGCCGATCCCGGTCGCGGCCTCGAGTTCCGTTACGAAGTCGGTCCACTCGGGACGGTCGATTTTGACCGCTCGATCCGCGCGCCACGTCGGAACGACCTCGACGCCCTCGACCTCGTCTGCGGCGCGCTCGTGGTACTCGAGGTCGTCTGTCGGATCGTCCGTGCTGCCGACGACCTCGACGTTCATCTCGCGGAGAAGCTGCTGGGGGCGCATGTCGTCGTCGGCGAGTTGCGCTTTCGTCTCCGTCCAGATCTCGTCGGCCGTCTCGGCGGAGATGGGTTTCTCGATGCCGAAGCGCCGTTTGAGGTCGAGGTGGACCCACTCGTAGGTCGGGTTGCCGGCGAACTGCGGGAACACCTCCGCGAGGGCGGTCCACTTCTCCCGATTCGAGGCGTCCCCGGTGATCAGTTCCTCGTCGACGCCGCAGTTGCGCAGCAGCGCCCAGACGTAGTGGTCGGTCGCGGCCTCGACCTCCCAGATGTCGTCCCAGCCGTCGTTCTCGACGATTTCGGCGACGTCGGCGTGCGTGTGGGGATCGACGATCGGCAGGTCCGCGATCGCGTCGTACAGCTCTCGGGCGGCCTCGGTCTCAAGCAGGTAGTCCTCGTCGAGGAAGCTCATACGCGTCACGTCCCGCCGAATCGACTATAAAACTACGGATCCGGCCGTCTCCTCGCACCGACCACCGGGTCGGCCGCCGGCAGGCGGCGGGGCTCGAAACCGCCCACCTATTTATCGCAGGTGGGCGAATCACCCGCTCATGAGCGCCACTGATCCGGGCGATCTGCAGTTCGGCTGTCAGGTCGTCACGTACGGCGACGTCAGCGGTACCGTCGAGCAAGCCAAGCGCGCCGAGGAGGCCGGCTTCGACGTGCTCACGCTTCCCGACCACCTGTTCCACCCGACCGGCTCCGACGAGTTCCTCGTCGATCCGCCCTGGGAGGCCTTCACCGTGCTCGGCGCGATCGCCCAGCACACTGACCGCGCGACGATCATGCCCGGCGTCACCGACTCGGTGCGACGCCACCCGACGGAACTCGCCCACAGCACCGCCACGCTCGATCGGATGACGGACGGCCGCGCGGCGCTGGGCATCGGCGCCGGCGAGGCGTTCAACTTCGCGCCGATGACAGACATCGACTGGGACGACCCCTTCTCGCGGTTCGTCGAGGCCGTGAAAGTGATCGACGGCCTCTGGAGCTCTGCGGCCGACGATCCGTTCTCCTTCGACGGAGACATCTACGGCCTCGAGGACGCCCACATGGGACTGAAGCCGGTGCAGGAGCCCCGGCCGCCGATCTGGGTCGGCGGCTACGGCCCCAGCATGCGCGGCTTCGCGGGCGCGGTCGCCGACGGCTGGTTCCCGTGGATCCACTCGCCCGACCAGTACGCCGCGGATCTCGAGCGCGTGCTCTCGGTCGCCGAGGACCGAGGGCGCGATCCCGACGAGATCGACCGCGCCGTGATGGTGCCGACGACCGTGACCGACGACGCCGACGAGGCCCGGGAGATCGCGGTCGAGCGCAACCGGACGACGCTCGCGCTGCGCCCGCCGCTGCTGGCCGAGATGGGCTACGAGGGGATCGCCGAGGAGACGCCGATCATGCGGGACATGGCCTTCACCGACGAACAGGAGGAGCAGTTGCTTTCGGCCGCCGAACGCATCCCGGCGGAAGCGATCGACGAAGTCACCGTCTCGGGCGACCCCGAGCGCGCGATCGAGCGGATCGAGGCCTTCGCCGACGCGGGCGTCGACAATCTGGTGCTCATCCCCGTCGGGGACTTCGACGAGACGCTGCGTCACTACGAGGAGGAGATCATTCCGTACTTCCGCGACCGGTAGCGGTCCCACGGACCCGGCAGCACGTCGGACGGCGAGCAACTCACCGGCGCCGCTCCCGCTCCTCGAACGGGTCCCGCGTTCGTTCCGCCGCTTCGGCTCGGTCGAGGTCGCGCATGCGGCGTTTGTACTCCCAGTAGCTGCCGACGCCGAACAGGCCGCCGACGACGATTCCCGTCACGACCTCCCCGCGCGTCGTGAAGTACAGGAGACCGAGCGCGCCGATCAGCACGGAGAGCCGCATTCCCCACTTCGCGACCGTTCGCTGTGTATTAGTCGTTCCCATAGGCCGGATTCGAAAACCAGCCATACAATCCTTACGCCTGTGCCGCGGGCCGTCGCTCTCGAGCGGCGTGGCGCCGAAACTCGCGCCGTCGGTTGCCGTGTTCCGCACGTTTATGTGATTCGTTACCGCTGTTCGAGACGATGTCCGACGAGCCAACGCTTCGTACAGTCGCGGATGCCGACGCGTTCCGGATCGGCGCCGCGCTCGATCCCGACGCGCTGCGCGTCGACCCGAGTTACTGGAAGACCGCCAAAAACGAGTTCAACGCGATCACGCCCGAGAACGCCCTGAAGATGGGGCCGCTCCGCCCGTCACGTCACACCTACGACTTCGAAGACGCCGACGCGATCGTCGACTTCGGCAACGAGCACGACATGTACGTCCGGGGCCACACGCTCGTGTGGCACAATCAGAAGCCCGACTGGTTCCAGGCCTGGGACTACACCCCCGACCAGTTGCGGGCGTTCCTGCGCGACCACATTCACACCGTCGCCGGCCGCTACCGCGCGAAGATCGACGCCTGGGACGTCGTCAACGAGGCCGTCGCCGACGACGGCTCGCTGCGCGAGACCGTCTGGTCGGACGCGCTCGGCGAGGACTACCTCGCGGACGCCTTCCGGTGGGCCGACGAGGTCACCGACGCCGACCTCTACTACAACGATTACGGCGCCGACGCGGTCAACGCGAAGTCCGACGCCATCTACGACCTCCTCGAGGACCTGCTCGCCGACGGCGTGCCGATCGACGGCGTCGGCCTCCAGTTGCACGCGCTGGGCGACCACCCCGAACCGGCGTCGATCGCCGAGAACGTCGAACGCTTTCAGGATCTCGGACTCGATGTGCAGATCACCGAGATGGACGTCGCGTTCCACGCCGGCGAGGCGCCGGCCGACGCCGACGAGGTCCAGGCCGACTACTACCGCGAGGTCGTCGAGGTCTGTCGCGACGCGGGTTGCGATACGATCGTTACCTGGGGCATCCACGACGGCAGCTCCTGGCTGCGCAGCTTCAAGGACTTCGGCGAGCGCTACACCGGCGATCCGCTGTTGTTCGACGATCGATACGACGAGAAGCCGGCCTACGACGCGGTGAAGGGGGCGCTTGCGGACCGGTAGCGCTCGAGTCGATTACGACTCCTCCTCGTCGCCCCGCAGCAGGGCGTAGCCAGCGAGTCCCGAGAGGCCGGCGAGTCCCGACGCGACGCCGAGACCCGGAACGCTGTCGCCGTCGGCGCTCTCACCGTCGGCGTCACCGCCATCGCTTTCGCCGGCCCCGTCCTCGCTCCCCTCGTTTCCGTCAGCGTCACCGCCGCCGTCGCTCGAGTCTCCGTCGCCCGCGTCACCGTTGTTCGAACCGCCGTCGCTCGAGGCGCCCTCGAGCGCGAGTTCGACGGTCGTGCCGTCGTCCGAAACTGTCGCCGTCGTCGTCGTTTCCACGCCGTCGTAACGGGCGGTGACCTCGTACTCGCCCTTGAACGCCCGCGTTTCGTAGACGCCGCTGTCGGTCTCGCCCGTCTCTTCTGTCCACCACTCGTCGAAGACCAGGTTCGTGTAGTAGTCGTACGCCGGTTTCGGGTTCCAGTCCGTATCGAAGAGGACGCCGTCGGGCTCGGAGCCGTCGAAGTCTGGCGCCCAGTGGACGCCGTCCCAGTGGCCCCACACGAGGAACGACTCGGTGTCGGGGTGGCTGAACCACGTCTTCAGGAACTGGTAGAGGTACTCGCCCTGCGCCTCCGGGTCCTCCCAGTCGCCCTGGAAGGTGTCGAACTCCGTCGCGCGAAAGCCCGCGCCGTAGCCCTCGTAGCGCTCGAGATCCTCGAGGATCTCGTCGGGCGCGAGCCGCTCGTCGTCGGCGAAGTGACACTGGAACCCGATCCCGTCGAGGTCGACGCCCCGCTCGTCCACGAGGTACTCGATCTGGCGCTCGTACCTGGCCTGCGTCTCGTCGTAGCCGCCCTCGAGCGCGTTGTAGTCGTTGACCGCGATGTCGACGCCGTACTCGGCGGCGACTTCCTCGGCCCGTTCGTACCAGTCGCCCACGATTTCCGCGGTGGCCGGATCGACGTCCTCGCCCTCGACGGCCTCGATCATCGCCGTCGCGTGGAGGACCTCGTTTTTGACCTCCCACTCCGCGACGTCGTCGCCGTAGTGGGAGATGATCGCCTCGATGTGCTCCATCGACCGATCGACGACGTACTCCGGATCGCGGTCGGGATCGGTCGCGCCGCCGGCCTCCCACTTGACCCCCATCGCCTCGACGACGTCTGCCGGGATCGCCCAGGCGCCGACGTTGCCCCACAGGCAGACGTGCCCGCGGACCGTCATGTCCCGCTCGACGGCCCAGTCGACCGCGGTATCGGCGATCTCTCGATTGTTCTCGTTCTCCCACTGGTTCCACTTGTGGAGGTTCTCGAGGACGACCGTGTTGAACAGTTCGTCGACGGTCCGTCGGTACTCCTGCTGGTCGTCCTCGCCGAACTCGGTGCCGTCGGGCGCCTCGAGCGGACTGCCCCACTCGGTTCCCTCCGTGAGGAACTCCGCGTGGATCATCGTCCCGAAGTCGTACGCATGGGCCTGCATCGCGACCTCGACCTCGGCGCCGTCGATCGCGTTCCCGTCGGCGTCGGTGACCGTCACCTCGAGGTCGGCGGTTCGGTGTTCCTCGATTCGCTCCTCGGCCGCCGCCTCCCAGTCGCCGTCCTGTGCGGGGCGCGCCGAACGCGCGCCCGCACCGATACCGGATCCCAGCCCGCCGGCGACGCCCAACGTACCGATAGCACCGAGTATCGGTCGCCGTCGCACGGTCCGCCGTCTAGTCCCGTCGCTATCGTCCGTACTGCCGTCTGGCATGACACTGAATTGTTATTGGCTATCGATTATAATAGTTACCGATGGAGAGTGCGACCGGTGCGTTGTCGCTCGTTCCGTCGCCGACCGAACCGCGGTAACGAGGAACGTTTTTACCGCTGGTCTCACTCATGGGCACACGAATGTTCGACACCGACCACGACGACTGCTGGCTCCGGTACGAGCGCGTCGACGACTCGAAACTCGCGTCGTACCGCCGCCGGCTCACCCACGCGTACGTCTCCGAGGGCGCGCCGGAACTGGGCGCCGTTCGCGCGGAGCTCCGGACCGCCCTCGAGGGGATGCTCGGCCGGGAACCGCACCTCTGGCAGCACCCACCCCGATCGGTCGATAACTTCCTCGTGATCGGCCACCCCGAGGAGATGCGGCCGATTCACCAGACGATCGACCCCGACGAGGTCTGGGACCTCCACGAGGATGGGTATGTCATCCGTACGGTCCAGTGGGAGGGGCACGACTGTACCGTACTCACGGCCCCGAACGACCGCGGGTTGGTCTACGGCACCTTCCACCTGCTGCGGCTCGTCGCGCTTGGCGAACCGATCGACGACCTCGATATCGTCGAGGAGCCCGCGAACGACTCCCGGCTCATCAACCACTGGGACAACCCGTTCCGCCGCTCGGTCGAACGCGGGTATGCCGGCCAGTCGATCTTCGACTGGGAGCGCCTGCCCGACCTCCGGGAGCGCTACTACGACTACGCGCGCTTGCTCGCGTCGGTGGGCATCAACGGCGTCGTCCCGAACAACGTCAACACGGGCATCCCCTCGCGGCCGACCGCCAACGACGCCGTCGCCGAGCGGGCCGGCTGGCAACTGCTCGAGACGGAGAACCTCGAAAAGCTCGAGGCGCTGGCCTCGGTGTTCCGCCGCTACGGCATCCGGATCTACCTCTCGGTCAACTACGCCGCGCCGATCCGGCTGGGCGACCTCGAGACGGCCGATCCGCTCGATCCTGAGGTCCGGCAGTGGTGGCAAGACAAGGTCGACGAGATCTACGAACTCATCCCCGATTTCGGGGGCTTCCTCGTCAAGGCCGACTCCGAGGGGCAGCCGGGCCCGTACGACTACGACCGGAGCCACGCCGAGGGGGCCAACGTCCTCGGCGAGGCCTTCGAGGGCCACGACGGCCGCGTCTGGTGGCGCGCGTTCGTCTACTCCGAGCACGACGACCGCGCCGTGCAGGCCTACGAGGCGTTCTCCCACCTCGACGGCGAGTTCCACGACAAGGTCACCGTCCAGATCAAGAACGGCCCGATCGACTTCCAGCAGCGCGAACCCGTCTCGACGCTGTTCGGCGCGATGCCCGAGACGAACCTCGGCTGCGAGCTCCAGATCACTGGCGAGTACACCGGCCAGGGCGTCCACGCCACCTCTCACGTCCCGATGTGGAAGGAGGTCCTCGAGTTCGACACCCACGCCGACGGCGAGGGCACGCCGGTCAAGGACGTGCTCGCGGAGCGAGCGGGGCAGGGCGTCGCCGGCGTCGGCATCGTCGGCGAGGACCCGAGCTGGACCGGCAACTACCTCCTGCAGTCGAACCTCTACGGCTTCGGCCGACTCTGTTGGGATCCCGACCTCGAGTCGGAAGCGATCATCGCAGAGTGGGCGCGCCAGACCTTCGGCCGTGACGAGGCGGTTGTCGACACCGTCACGGAGATCCTGCTCGACTCCTGGCAGGCCTGCATCGACTACCACACCGGCGGCCTCGGCCTGATGCACATGATGTACAACGGCGAGGAGGCCCTCGAGAACCACTACGACCCGGCTCCCGAGGAGTGGCCGGAGTACGTTGGCGCGACCGCGGACGGCATCGGCGTCGACCGCACTTCCGAGGGCAGCGGCTACGCCGCCCAGTACCGCGATCCGATCGCGGACCGCTACGACGACCCGGAAACCTGCCCCAAGGAACTCCTGCTGTTCTTCCACCACCTCCCCTGGGAGCACGAACTCGAGGACGGCCGAACCGTGATCCAGACGCTGTACGACAACTGCCACGAGGGCGTCGAGGCGGTCCGCGAACTGCGCGCGAAGTGGGAGTCGCTCGAGGGCCTCGTCGACGAGCGCCGGTATCGCCACGTCGCCGAGCGGTTCGACGAGCACGTCGTGCAGGCCGAGCGGTGGCGCGACAGGCTCTGCGAGTACTTCTACGAGCAATCGGGCGTGCCGGACGAGAAGGGCCGCGTTCCGCGGGAGTAACACCGGCGTCCGTTCGGGTCTCCGTCTCGAGTCGCGCTGTCGTCGCGAGTCGAACCCGCGACGGGGAGCGTGGAGCCGGCGAAAAGAGCTGCGGACGGTTCGACGACGTTACTCGAGATCGGAGCGACGGATCCGCCACTGGCGCAGGACCTCGGTGCTGTAGGTGAGCGCGTAGATGGCGACGTACCCGATCAGGCAGATGATGAGCGCGACCATCGTGTACAGGGCCAGGAACCCGGCCGCCGAGTTCGCTCCGAGGGTACTGGCGATCACCGAGAGCGCGAACAGGACGCACGCGACCGGTAGCAGCGCCAGCAGGTACGGATGTTCGAACCGCTCCATGTAGACGTCGATCATACTAACGAAATCCGTGTCCGTCCTTATCAATCATGCGGTCTTCCACCACACCGATCGACCGCTCAGTGCGGTTCGCGGTCGCTGCGAGCGTGCCGTGCGGGACGTTCCCGCACGTTTATCTACGTCGAACCGGTAGTCGCGTCCATCGATGTCAGGTTCGCACTCGCACCAACCGTCCAGTTTCAGCCAGCAGATCTGGCTGTGGATGTTCGCCCTGTCGGTCACGTTCCTGCTGGTGCTCGGCTGGGCGTTTCTCCACCTCGAGCCGGGAACGCCCTCCTACGTCATCGGACAGGTGAGCGCGATCGCCCTGTCGGTCACGGCCGTCGGGACGGGGCTCGTGCTGTACTCGGACTGGCAACCGTTCTGAGCGGCGATCGACGCGGACTCGAGTCGGACGCTCGGTACGGCCTCGCGGCGTTCAATCGTCGTGACCGCCTGCAGCGTGAGAAGCGTGAATCGGTTCGGGACGGCCGGTACTAGTCGGCGGCCGAGGAATCGTCGACGACCGACGACTCCTCGAAGGCGTCTTCCTCGGCGAGTTTCTCGCTCTCCCAGTACTCGTGATCGGGGTTCTCGCGGAAGCACTTCGTCTTGTGGGGCTGGTCGCTGTCGCTCTCGTAGAACTCCGGCGCCTGCTCCCGGCACGCCTCGCGGGCCTTCGGACAGCGCGTGTGGAACCGACAGCCCGACGGCGGGTTCGTCGCGTCCGGAATGTCGATCTGTCGGACCGGCGGCGACTCGCGCATCGCCTGTTCGGCCTGCTCGGGGTCCAGTTCCGGCGTCGCCCACTGGAGCACCTTGGTGTAGGGGTGTTTGGGGTTCTGGATGATCTCTTCGGCGGTGCCCAGTTCGACCAGTTCTCCGAGGTACATCACGCCGATCTTCCCCCCGGACTTGCCGGCGAGGTAGCGGGCGTTCGCCAGGTCGTGGCTGATGAACACGAACGAGGTGTCGAAGATCTCCTGCATCTCGAGGAACAGGTCCATCACGCCGATGCGCAGGGAGACGTCCAGCGCCGAGACCGCCTCGTCGGCGAGGATGACCTCGGGTTCGACCAGCAGCGCGCGGATCAAGGCGACGCGCTGCTGTTCGCCGCCCGAGAGCTGGTGGACGTACCGCTCGGCGTAGTCCTCCGGCGGACTGATCCCGGTCCGCTCGAGCATCTTGAGGATCCGGCCGCGGCGCTCGGCGTAGTTGAGTTCGGGGTGCCACCGCTTGAGCGGCACCTCGAGGTTCTCGAGGACCGATCGGTAGGGGTTCAGCGCGGAGCCGGGGTCCTGGTGGATGATCTGCAGCGAGCGGCGGATCTCCTCGAAGGTGATCTCGTCGTCCTCGCCGTCGCGGACCTCCCAGATGTCGTGGCCGCGGTACTCGACCGAGCCGTTCGTGGGGCGGGTCAGCCCGACCATCGTCTTGCCGAGGGTCGTCTTCCCGCTGCCGCTCTCGCCGACCAGCGCGAGGACGTCGTTCTCGCCGAGGTCGAGATCGATGTCGTCGACAGCGTGGACGGTCGGGTCCTCCTCGAGGCCGAGCCGATCGGTGAGCCACGACGGCGTGACCGAGTTCAGCATCGAGGAGTCCTCGAAGTGGACGTCGAGGTCGCGGACGGAGATGACGGGGTCGCCGCTCATTCGTCGTCACCCCCGAACGAGAGCGGAACCGCGTCGTCGGCCTGCTCCCAGTAGTGACACCGGATCTCGTGCTCGTCGTTGACCGCGATGAACTCCGGATCCTCGACCTCGCAGCGGTCGTCGCCGAGCGGGCACCGCGGGTGGTACGAACACCCCTGCGGGTGACTTATCGGGTCCGGACTCTCGCCCTCGATCGGCTGCATCTCGTCGAGCGAGATCTCGAGGTTCGGCGTCGACTTGAGCAGCGCTCGCGTGTAGGGATGCACCGAGTTGCCGAGTATCTCGTTGGCCTCGCCGACCTCGACGAACTCGAAGGCGTACAGCACCGCCAGCCGGTCGGCGAACCCGGAGACGATCGGCAGGTCGTGGCTGATAAAGACGAGCGTGACGTTGTACTTGTCCTTGATGTCGTACAGCAGGTTCAGAATCGATCGCTGCATCAGCAGATCGAGCGCGGCGGTCGGCTCGTCCATGACGAGCACCTCCGGCTCGAGAATGAGGCT
Source organism: Halopiger thermotolerans (assembly GCF_054654555.1). NCBI lineage: Archaea > Methanobacteriati > Methanobacteriota > Halobacteria > Halobacteriales > Natrialbaceae > Halopiger > Halopiger thermotolerans. Next base: position 163,595 of record NZ_BAAIEU010000003.1, read on the forward strand.
CAGCGCGATCAGCGCGCGCTGTTTCTGCCCGCCGCTCAGCTCGTGGGGGTAGGAGTTCAGCATCCGGTCGGGCTCGAGGTGGAGATCGGAGAACAGCTCCCGGGCCCGCTCGAGTCCCTCCGCCTTGTCCCAGTTGTGGGCCTCGAGCGTCTCCTCGAAGTGCTCCCCGATGCTCATCGTCGGGTTGAACGCGCTCATCGCGCCCTGGAACACCATCGAGATCTTCTCCCAGCGCAGTTCGCGCAGTTCCCACGGCTCGAGGCCGAGGACGTCGATCTCGCCGCCGTCCTCCGGATAGAACGTGATCTCGCCGGTGAGAATGCCGGGATCGACGACGGCGTCCAGCAGCGCGTCGGCGAACATCGACTTCCCGCTGCCGCTCTCCCCGACGACGCCGAGCGTCTCGCCCCGATAGATGTCCATGCTGACATCGTTCAACACGTTCGACGTCCCCTTGTCCATCTCGAACCGGACGTTCGCGTTTCGAACCGTGATGACCGGGTCCTGTTCGGTTCGGCTGCTCGTCTCGGCCGTATCGAGTGCGTTACTTGACATCGTCGCTCACTCCTCCGTCCGGAATGTGCGATCGATTGGCGCACATGGTGTTGCGGTCCACGAACCGATGGCACGTGACATTCGATACCACGTTTGGGCTTTCATCATATATATCATTCCATCGAACGAAGCCGCGGGGTTCGGCGAAAATGGCTCCGGAGACGCCGGTCGGGGGCGTGGGAGGCTGCGCCGCGTGACGAACTGGCATCGCGTACTGGTCGGCGGAGCACGCACATAACCGTAGCGATTTATTGTGTCCGACCGGTAACGCTCGCTCATGGGCGTAGCCGACTTGCAGTCGTATCTCGAATCGTTTACCCGCCGAGAGTGGCAGGCGTCGTCCGACGACGCCGGCCCCGTTCGGTTCGCGCTGGTCGGACTCGGCTGGTGGACCAGAGAACGGGCGATGCCGGCGATCGAGAACTCGACGTTCTGCGAGACGACCGTCCTCGTCAGCAGGTCGGCGGCGAAAGCCGAACGCGTCGCCGCCGACCACGACGCCGTCGAGGCGGGCCTCTCGTCCGAAGCGTTCCACGACGGCGCCGCCGTCGACGCCTACGACGCCGTCTACATCTGCACGCCGAACGCTCGCCACCTCGAGTTCGCCGAGAGCGCGGCCGCCCACGGCAAGGCGGTCCTCTGCGAGAAGCCGATGGAGGCGACCCTCGAGCGCGCGGAACGGCTCGCGGACGCGTGCGACGACGTCCCGGCGATGATCGCGTACCGAATGCACACCGAGCCGGCGGTCAGACGCGCCCGCGAACTCGTTCGCGCAGGTGCGATCGGGGAGCCGGTCCACGTCCACGGCAACATGTCCCAGTCGATCGCCGGCTGGGGCCCCGATCAGTGGCGGCTGGATCCCGATCTGGCCGGCTACGGGACGAGCGTCACCGATCTCGGGATCTACCCGCTCAACACGACGCGGTTCGTCCTCGAGAGCGATCCGACCGCGGTTCAGGCGATGATGGACTCGAGCCACGAGTACTTCGCGGACGTTCCCGACGAAGTCGCCGCGTTCAACGTGACCTTCGAGGACGGAACGCTCGCGAGCTGTACGGCCAGCCAGCACGCCCAGCTCGATAGCTTCCTGAAGATCGTCGGGACGGAAGGGTCGCTGGCGGTCGAACCCGCCTTCCACATGGAGAGCAGCCTCCGGGCGACGATCGGCGAGACGACGGTCGATCTCGAGACGCCGCAGGTCGATCAGATGGAGGCGGAGTTCGACTACTTCGCGGACTGTCTGCTCGACGGCCGCTCGCCGCACGCGACGCCCGAGCACGGACTCGTCGACATGCGGGCGATCGAGGCGATCTACGAGGCGGCCGAGCGGGGTGAGACGCGGTCCGTCTGAGCGCGAGGGTCGGTTCGAACGGATCGTCGCTGCTCAACCGTGTGTGTGAGACACACTCGAAACATTTATAATGTATTATATTACACATTAGGGCGATGCCAGCAGACAACCAGCGTAAGGAGTATCTGTCGCGTCGAACGATGTTGGCCCTGACCGGTGCAACGGGAACGGCGGCGCTCGCGGGCTGTTCCGGCGGCAACGGTGACACTCCCGACGACGTCGTCGACGACGGCACCGAGGAGATCGAAGCCGACGTCCCGGAGAACTACGAGGAGGACATGACCAAGGCGGTGCCCGGTAGCGGCGCCAACCCCTACAACGGGGAGTACATCTTCAACCCGTACCACCAGCTCTGGAACTCCGGCGACGTTCAGGAGATGGGCTTCGAGTACCTCTCGGTCTACAACACCGACATGGGTGAGTACGTCAAGCGGGTCGCCGAGGACTGGTCGATCGGCGAGGGCAACCTCACGGAGATCCAGATCAGCGAGGACTACGGCTGGCACGACGGCACCGACGTCACGGCCGAGGACTTCGTGGCGAAGATCCGGATGGACGGCTACATGCAGATGGGGATCGAGCAGTACGTCGATCCCGACGAGGGCGTCCGCGCCACCGGCGATTACACGTTCGAGATCGAACCGCGGGACGACTACACCGACCTCGAGCAGGGGCTGTGGCTGTCGCAGTGGGCCGAGACGATCCTCACCGTGTCCGCGGATCAGTACGGCGACTTCCTCGAGCAGTTCGAGAACGCGGGCTCCGAGGAGGAGCGACGGTCGGTCCAGGAGGAGGTGATCGGCTTCGAACCGGAGTGGAACGAAGTCAAGTACTCGGGGCCGTTCTTCTTCGCCACCGCGAACGAGGAGTTCGCCCATCAGGTGCCGAATCAGAACCACCCGATCGCACAGGAGTGGGGCTTCTTCCTCGAACAGGGTCGCTACGAGGAGGAGGAGGGGCTCCGCTCGGGCGACGTCGACTGGCTCCACAACGATCCGACCCTCGAGAACCTCCCGGACAAGTACGACTCGCCGCCGGTGTCGTACTCCGGTCAGTCGCTCGCGATCATCTTCGGCAGCCAGGACGAGTACATTCGTGACTACCCCGCCGTTCGAAAGGCAATCGCGTACGCCGTCGACATGCCGAACATCGCGGACGTGACGGCGCCGGGGACCCCGGTCGACGAGTACTCGGCCGGTATCGACGCCGGATACGTTCAGAACTTCGTCTCCGAGGACGTGCTGGACGCGATGCCGAACTACGCGCCCCAGGACACCGAGACCGCGGCGAGCCTGCTCGAGGAAGTCGGCTTTACGCGGAACGGGGACGGCATGTGGCAGACGCCCGAGGGCGAACTGTGGACGCTGAACTTCCCCGTCGGGAACTGGTTCGAGACGCACTCGGAGATGGTGTACAACAACCTCGCCGAGTTCGGCATCGACGTCGACTGGTACGTCCAGGAGATGCCCACCTGGCAGTCCGAAGTCCAGAACGACCTCGCCTACGACCTGACCATCCATCTGAACTACGGGATGGCGCGCCAGTACCACGCCCACGCCGACCTGTACAGCGAGATGTACAGCACCACGCGCGGGATCTACGAAACCGATCGGAACCTGTTCGGCGAGGAGGTCGAGGTGCCGGAAGTCGGCAACCCCGAGGGTGACACGGTTACGATCAACATCCCCGAGGAACTGCAGGCCCTTTCGACGGCGAGTAGCGACGAGGCGGTGAAAGAACACGCCGGCCGCCTCGCCTGGGCGCACAACCAGCTCCTCCCGGGTGCGATGATCTTCCCCTGGAGCGAACACTACTGGGTCAACGCCGGAGAGTGGAACTTCGATCTCGACACCAACGACTGGCTGACCTCGAACCGGATCACCCACTACTTCCTCGAGAACGGCCTCGCACCGGAGTAACCGTCCGAACCGCGATCCACACGCCTCGAGTGGATGCGGTCGCGACCCGAACCGACCGCCGATCGTCAGCACTCGTTTTTGCGCCGCTTCGAACCGTCACCGCCACCGGTACGCGTCAGTCGCTCGCGGATAGGCGAATGCGTGAATCCCGTCGAACGAGACGCGGGGCGTTTTCGTCGCCGGACGACGCTCGACGCCGCGTCCCCGTCCGTTGCGTCTAGCCGCCGGGACGTTCTCTTTCGCATCCACCGCAGTGGCCGTTGATTGGATCTGCTATCGGTGCTGACGCAACCACCGGAGTCATAGCCAACGCTATCCAAAACTATCGGATAGTTTCCGATATTGTCGGAGATCGTCCTTCACAAATTGGACCTAGATAGCCCAGCGCTCAGATTTACAGATGTATGATTGTAATAGATGGCGGCGCTATTACGATAGTACCCTCGTAATAACGAGAGACGGATAATCATAATGGTCGTCGATTATGTAGAACCGAGTATGTAGTGATAGTAAGTGACGAATACGGCCGTATATACGACTACAGCGTTCGTAGCACCGGTTTCGACTTTTGACGGTGCTTCTTCCAATATGCTCGGAAAACGTTTGACGAGACGGCAAATGAGATATAAGGGTGGCCGATAATACACCCTGTATGGACAGTCCGGAGCGGGAAACGTCTGAGCGGCGAATTCAGTCGCTCGAGCGGGGATTCGAGATCGTAGAGTACCTGTATCAGGAGGGCGAGACCACGGTTTCGGAGTTGGCGACCGAATTGGGGACCTCGACCAGCACCGCACACATCTATTTGAAAACGCTCAGCGACATCGGATACGTGGTGAAAGACGGACCGGCGTACTCCCTCAGCCACCGATTTCTTCGGTTTGGCACGAAGACGCGGGAGAAATCGAAGATCTACCAGGCGGCGCAATCGGAGGTGGATAAGTTAGCGGCGGAAACGAGCGAAGTGTCCGCGCTCGGCGTTTCGGAGCGCGGGCAACGCATTCTGCTGTACAAGGCGGAGAGTTCCGAGGCGGTGTACGACAATCCGCCCGTCGGCGAGTACACGTACATGCACTGGACGGCGCTCGGGAAAGCCATACTCGGCCACCTCCCGCGGGAACGGGTCGAGGAAATCGTTACGCAGCACGGATTGCCCGCCAGAACGCAACAGACGATCGATGAGGAATCCGAACTGTTCGCCGAACTCGAGACGATCAACGAAAACGGCTACGCGATCGAAGACGAGGAACGGTGGAACGGAATCCGCTCGGTCGCGGTACCGCTTTTCGACGACGACGCCATCGTCGGTTCGATCTCCGTCTCCGGGCCGAAGCACCGATTCGACCGCGACCGAATCGAATCGGAGTTGCTCGACCACCTTATGCGGGCAAAAAACGTGATCGAAGTGCGGCTGGCACACGAATGACGGCCGCTCACCGCTACCGCCTCCTCGCCGGAACGGCGACCGGCGATACGCTCCGGTGGGACGGGTTCGGGGACTCGGCCCGGCTGTCCGAGGGTCTCGGCGGTCGCGGCGATCCGACGCTCGGCAGTTACGTGCGGACGGACGACCGCACGACGACGCGGTCGACCGAAACAGTTTTGGGGTTGTCGTTGACGTAGTTAAACCAATGGGTAGCATTTCGTACGTGTCCCGTCGGACAGGCACTCAGCAACGCGACGATCCACTCGGTACCGGCCGACGGGCGACGGCCGACCGCTGAACGCGTAGACGATGTACGCATACATCCCGTCTACGGACACGCACCTCTCTCGGCATCCCGGACCGGCGCTTCACCGGCGAACGCTCGACGGCCGCGTGGCGACGTCCGCTGGGTGGCAGTTACAGCACGCGAGCGACGATCGCGGAGACCGCCCGGCCGTGAGTGTTCCCCGGTCCCTCGAGCGTCCCGACCGGTACTGCTACAGTCCGCTGACCAACTTCCGCAATGAGACCTACAGATGACTGACGAATACGACATGAACCCGACAGTAATGCTCCCGCCGAAACCGGATCGGCGGTGGACCATCGCCAAGCAGCTCGGCCTCGACACGGCCGTCGTGCGCTTCTGGGGGGTCGACGAGTGGTGGTCGTTCGACACGCTTCAACACACCGCCGCCCGCTTCGAGGATCACGGCTTCTCGCTGGACGTCATCGAGGACCGGCCGCCGATGGAGCGGACGGTCCTCGGCAAGGAGGGGCGCGACGAGGAGATCGAGACGGTGCAGACGCTGATCGAGAACATGGGCCGGCTCGGGATCGACACCTACTGCTGGGTCTGGAGCGAGAACCCGATCGGCGTCGTCCGAACCTCGGACTCGCTCCCGGGGCGGGGCGACTCCCAACGCATCGGCTACGACCACAAGTGGATGGAGCGGGCGCCCGACCACGAAGCCGCCGACATCACCGAAGCGGAACTGTGGGAGAATCTGGAGTACTTCCTCGAGGCGGTCATGCCCGTCGCCGAGGAGTACGGCGTCAACCTCGCCCTGCATCCGGACGATCCGCCGACCTCGCCCGTTCGCGGCGTCCCCCGGATCGTCCAGTCCGTCGACGACTACCGTCGCATCCTCGACCTCCACGACAGTCGACGCCACGGCGTCACGTTCTGTCAAGGGAACTTCTCGGCGATGGAGGGAGACACGATCGAAACCATATACGAGTTCGGCGACCGGATCCACTTCGTCCACTTCCGGGACGTCGAGGGCGACGAGCAAAACTTCGTCGAGACGTGGCACGACGAGGGCCCGACCGACATGAAAGCCGCTATCGAAGCCTATCGGGAGGTCGGCTTTGACGGGCCGATCCGTCCCGATCACGTCCCGCGGATGATCGGCGAACAGGACCGCGAGGACGCGATGGCCGGCTACACCGACATGGGCAGGCTGTTTGCCATCGGCTACATCAAGGGCCTTCTCGAATGACGGCTCCTCGACTCGATTCGTCGATACGCCGGCGTCGCTTTCGAGTTGCGTGACGAATTCGAGCTGATTTCGACTTCGAACTGTCTAGACCGACAGCAAGCGCCCGGACACTCCTCATATTCCGACGATCGTACGATTACTTCACCGAACGAACGCAGTGTTGGGATCAGATAGCCGATTAGCGAAGTAGTAGTAGAGAATATCTCGGAATATCCTTATATGATTTCATAGATAGGGTGGAAACAAGTCGTTCGTTAGCATCAGTGTTTTAGTATTCGAACGCCCAGTATTACGGAAATGGTTGTTCAGAAGCCGATCGCTCAGGACGCACGACTGTGGGCCCGGAATATCGGCGGGATCGACGAAACGACGGTCGAACTCGAGTCGGGGGTCACGGTGTTGGCAGGGCAGAACGCGACGAACCGGACCTCGCTCTTGCAGGCGTTTATGGCCGCCCTCGGGGGCGAATCGGCCTCGCTCAAGGCCGACGCCGACGAAGGCGAGGTCGAACTCGAACTCGACGGCGACACGTACACCCGCCAGTTGCGGCGAGCCGGCAACACCGTCGTCACAGACGGTGATCCCTACCTCGAGGACCCGGAACTGGCCGAACTCTTTGCCTTCCTGCTCGAGTCGAATCCGGCGCGCCGGGCGGTGACGACGCAGGACGACCTCCGCGAGATCATCCTCCGGCCGGTCGACACCGACCAGATCGAAGCCGAAATCTCCCGGCTAACCGCCGAAAAAGACCAGATCACCGACGAACTCGAGCGCCTCGAGTCGCTCAAGCGCGACCTTCCCGACCTCGAGCGCCAGCGCACCGACATCCAAACCCAGATCGAGGAGAAACGCGCCGAACTCGAGGAAGTTAAGGCCGAAATCGAGGCCGCCGAGGACGAGGCCGACGACCAGCAGGCCCAGTCCGACGAACTCGAGGAGAAACTCGAGGAACTGCGCGAGCGCCGCTCCGAACTCGAAGACGTCCGCTTCGACCTCGAGACCGAGCGAGAGAGCCTGGCGGCGCTGCGCGAAGAACGCGAGGAGATCGAGTCCGAGCGCGACGACCTTCCCGAACCCGACGCGACGGATCCCGACGCGATCGACGAGGAGATAGACCGCCTGCAACGCCAGTCCCAGTCGATCGACAGCGTCGTCAACCAGCTTCAGAGCATCGTCCAGTTCAACGAGGAGATGCTCGAGGGCTCACATCCGGAGATCCGGGAGCTACTGGCCGAGGGCGACGACGCAGCGAGTTCCGACGGCACCGTCACCGACGCGCTGCTCGAGGACGAGGAGACGGTGCGGTGCTGGACCTGCGGCAGCGAGGTCCAGCGCAGCGAGATCGAGGAGACCATCGAGCGGCTGCGCTCGCTCCAGGAGGAGAAACGCAGCGAGCGCACCGACCTCGAGGAGCAGATCGAATCGCTGCGGGCCGACCGCCGGGAGATCGAGCAGACCGAACGCGAGCGCCGCCAGCTCCGCGAGCGGCTGGCCGACGTCGAAAACGAGATCGACCGCCGCGAGGACCGCCTCGAGGAGCTGACCGAGCGACAGGAAGAACTGGAAAGCGAGATCGACGCCCTCGAGGACGAGGCGGCGGAGCTGGAGGCGGAGGCCGACTCCGAGGAAGACGCGGACGACGACGGGGAGAGCCTGTTGGAGCTCAACCAGCGAGCCAACGAACTCGAGTTCTCGCTGGGGCGCCTCGAGCGGGAGTTGGAGACGACGACCGAGGAGATCGAGGAGATTGAATCTGCCCTCGAGGAGCAGGACGACCTCGAGGCTCGCCGAGCGGAGATCCGCGAGGAACTCGAGGAGCTGCGCACGCGGATCGATCGGATCGAGCGCGAGGCCGTCGACTCCTTCAACGACCACATGGATACTGTCCTCGAGATCCTCGAGTACGAGAACATCGACCGGATCTGGATCGAACGTGTCGGCCAGACGGTCCGGGAAGGCCGCCGCAAGGTCGAGCAGACGGCCTTCGACCTCCACATCGTCCGGAGCACCGAGGAGGGAAGCACCTACGAGGACACGATCGACCACTTGAGCGAGAGCGAGCGCGAAGTGACGGGGCTGATCTTCGCGCTGGCGGGGTATCTCGTCCACGAGGTCTACGAGGACGTCCCGTTCATGCTGCTGGACTCGCTCGAGGCGATCGATTCCGAGCGGATCGCGGCGCTGGTCGAGTACTTCGAGGAGTACACCGACTTCCTCGTTGTCGCCCTACTTCCTGAAGACGCCCAGGCGATCGACGACCGACGCGAACGCATCACCGACATTTGAGCGAGCGCGGCTTCAGCCGTGGATTTTCGTCGTTTACGTTCTCTCTCGCGCAAGCTCGGTCTACAGTTCTACGGGCCTGAATCGAGCGATTCACCGGCCGAAGGGGCCGCTTACGGCGAGTTAACCGGTCCGCAAGGATCGGTCTCGAGCAGCCCGTCGGTGCAAACGCGATACCCTGCCCCTCGATTCCCTCGGTCGTCGGTGCGGTGACGACCGCGATGAACGATGACCGCGTTCGACCGCTCCGATGCTACTGTCGGCGCGGCGATAGCCGATCGGCATAGGACCGTCGTCTCGGTCGCACGTCCGCTGGCGGTAATATGATGCTACTCTGTTGAGTGTAGAGAACTGTTATCAAACGGACCGTTCGTAGCAACAGTTTGCTGTTTCAGAATGACGAACGATAGTATGGGGGAGCCGCACTGGCGTTTTCCGGACGAGCGAATACGAACGTCCTAGGGCTACCGCCGCCTATTTTGCGCATCGTTCCCAAATCCGTTACCGTCATCGATATCAGTCCCTACTGGACGCTCACGTGATCGAACAATTAAATAATGATATTGAGTATCGTTCGTATCTTATCTATACCGCGTGCGTCGCGAGCTATTCGGATAGTAACCGGGGAATTCGACGTACTGTATCAACGTCCGGTTTGCGGTCCGATCGGTTCCCCTGCTGATCGACCGCGCGAACGATCGTCCGGCGGTCCCCGGCAGGAAGTACGACAGGCAGTTGACTGCTGTCTCCGTTCGTCACGGACTCGAGCGCTGTGAGCGGTGTCCGACCGAAGTCGTCGCTACGGCCGAGTCGCCCCCGTCAGAGACGGCGACTCGACCGCCGAACGCGGCCGCGGCCGATAGAGCGCCGCCGTGACGTGGCGTCGTGGACTCAGTTCGCTCGAGGACGGGCGGCGGCCCGTCAGTCCTCGGCGGCGCCGATCGTCAGGACGGGAACCGGCGCCGTCCGGAGGACTCGTTCCGTCGTCGATCCCAGCAGTCGCTCGTCGAGTCCGGTCCGGCCGTGGGTTCCCATCACCACGAGATCGATGTCGGCGTCCGCCGCGAACGAGCGGACCGTCTCTGGAACCGACCCGCTCTCGACCGTCGTCTCGACGTCGTCGACGCCCGCCTCCCGAACGGCCGACTCGCCGTCGGCCAGAATCTCCTGCGCGTCCGCCTCGAGCCGGTCGTGGACCGGTGAGGAGCCGACGGCGTCGCCGAGCGCGGGCTCGTCGATGACCGACAGCAGGTGCACCGTCGCGTCGTGGTGCGCCCCGACTTTCGCGGCGAGATCCAGCGCCTTCCGCGCGTTATCGCTTCCGTCGGTCGGGACGAGAACGTCGTCGTAGGGGTACGGTCGGCGCGCGTCCGCGTCCTCGCGAACCGACAGGACGGGCGTTTCGCTCGCGTTGACGACGTGCTCCGTGACGCTCCCGAGGACGTACTTCTCGAGGCTGTCCCGGCCGTGGGTTCCCATCACTACGAGATCGACGAAGTCGGGGTTCGCCGCGTCGACGATCGCTTCCCGCGGATCGCCCTGAACGATATCGTCGGTGACGGGCACGTCCCGCTTCGTCGCTCGCTCGCGCGCGTCCGAGATGACGTCTTCCCCCTCCCGTTCCAGAACGTCGACGACGGTACCCTCGTACTGCGTGAGACTCGGCTTGTTCGTGTCCGCGACGTACAGCAGCTGCACCGTCGCCTCGTGGGTAGACGCGATCTCGAGGGCGTACTCGAGCGCGGCGGTCGCCGGATCGCTGCCGTCGACGGGAACGAGAACGAAATCGAACATACCGGGTATTCGGCCGGACGTCACATATCGTTATTCCTACCGCGAGCGATCGCGGCCCGCTCGACGCGGTCTCGGTAGCGGCTGCCGGACGAGGGAGTCCGACCTTCGGTTCTCGCCGGCCGGGTACCGTTCATCGTCGTTCCGTCCGGTACCGAATGCGACTCCGATAGTGTCGGATTACGAGGACGACCAGACCGCGCGGTAGCCGTCGGCGTATCCGGCGATCGCCTATCAGTCCTCGAGTTGAGTATTCCCGCACAAGGTCTATTGATGACGGTGATTGAGGATAGCGTACTGATTCTGTATGTCAGCCATAGGAGTCGTTCATATGGACCTCGGCGCGAAAGGCGGCGGTGAGGCCGTCTGCATGAACGTTCTCGAGACCCTTCAGGACGACCACGAGGTGACGCTGCTGACGCTGACCGAGCCGGACCTCGCCGACCTCAACGAGTACTTCAACACGGACGTCCGCGATATCGCTGTCGAGCGGGCGGGGGTGCTCGCGCCGTGGATGCACGAGCGCTACGGGTTGCGATACTACATCCTGCAAAACGCGCTGCTCGGTCGATACGCGCGGAGCCGGGCGGACGAGTTCGATCTGCTCGTGAGCACGATCAACGAACTCGGCCTCGGGCCGAACGCCGTCCAGTACGTTCACTTCCCGTTCGACTGGACGGTGAGCCTCGAGAACCGCGAGCACATCTTCCACCCGACGGTGGAGGAGGATTCGTTCTACGAGCGGCTGTGTACGTTTGTCGGCGAGATCGATCAGACGGAGCTCCAGCGGTGTACGCTGCTCGCGAACTCCACGTGGACGGCCGAGGTCATCGAAGACGCCTACGGCACCACGCCGCAGGTCCTATACCCGCCGATCGATACGGCCGAGTTCGACGAGTTCGAAATCCCGTGGGCCGACCGCGAAAACGGGTTCGTCACCGTCGGTCGTATCGAGCGGAGCAAGCGGATCGCCGAGATGATCCGAATAATCGACGGGGTTCGGGACCGCGGTCACGACGTCCACTTCCACGTCATCGGGCCGACGGTGGACGACGAGTACTACCGGGAGGTGGTGGCGCTGGCCGACGACCGGGATTACGTGGACCTCGAGGGCGAGATTCCGCGCGACGAGCTGGTCGAGCGCATCTGCACGCACCGGTACGGCATCCACGGGAAGGAGTACGAGCACTTCGGCATGGCCGTGGCCGAGCTGGCCGCCGGCGGGACGATTCCGTTCGTCCCCGCGACGGGCGGGCAACACGACATCGTGAACGGTCGCGAGACGCTCGAGTACGAGTCGCCGACGGACGCCGTCGATCGGATCGACCGCGTGCTTTCGACGCCGTCGCTCCAGCGGGAGCTGCGGATCGATCGCGCCGAGATCGAACGCCGGTTCGGCCGCGAGCGATTCCAACGCGAGTTCGACGACATCGTCGCCGCCGCGCTCGAGGAGTCGCCCGCGGCGGTCGAACCCTCCCCCGCGGCGAACGTCGAACCCGGATACGGCGATTGAATCGCTTTCCCTTCGGCACCGGCTCACGCTCTCGCTCTCGCTCCCGCGGCAGGTATCGGTGTGGTCCTTACCCCCCTGCGAGCCGATGGTATCGTCGCTCGAGCGCCGACACCGTCCGCTCCCACGGATAGCGGCGTTCGACGTAGCGGCGACAGGCACGCCCCGCGGCGGTTCGCGCCGCCGGCGCGAGCGCCGCCCACTCGCACATCGCCCGCGCCAGCGCGTCGGCGTCGACCGCCGACGCGAGCGCCGGCCCCCGAAACTCCTCGAACGCGGTCAGTCCGCCGATCACCTCCGGCGTCGCCCCGACCGGCGTGCCGACCGCGGGGGTGCCCGACGCGAGCGCCTCGAGCGTCGCGAGGCCAAAGCCCTCGAGCTCCGTCGTCGGGAGGACGAAGCAGTCCGCGGCCGCGTACGTCGCGGGGAGGCGGTCGTCGGGAACGTAGCCGAGGAACGTCACCGCGTCGTCGATGCCGAGGCGAACGGTCCGCCGCTCGAGGCGCTCGCGAAGCGGCCCGTCGCCGGCGATGTAGAGGCGGGCGTCGGGGTGTCGATCGCGGACGGCGACGAACGCCTCGAGCAGGAGGTCGTGTCCCATCCGTTCGCTGAGGCGCCGCACGGTGAGGAACGCTGGGCGTCCGGGGAGGGCGGTCGAGTCCGCTCCCGAGCCGTCCGTCTCGAGCGGCTGGGTCGGGCCCGGACCGTCGGACTCGATCCGTTCCGCCGCCGTCGCAGCGCTCGGCGCGTACCGCTCGAGGTCGACGCCGCCGGGGACGACGATCGGTTCGGAAGCGCCGCCGTAGGTTCGGCGGAGTCGATCCCGCATAAACGCGCTGAGCGTGACGATCTCGTCGCAGGCGTCGAGCGCGCGAGCTTCGACGGCGTGTCGGAGCCGGGCGTTGAGTTCCCGACGGAGGTCGCTCCGGTCGCTCGAGCGGGTCCGAATGCGGTACTCCGTCGGCCAGGCGCTGTGAAACGTGCAGGACCGAGGGATCGCGTCGTCGGCGAGCGCCGACAGCAGCGGTCCCGTCACCGGACCCTGGAGGCTGAGGACGTCGGGCGGACCGTCAGAGCACAGCGCATCGACGTGTCCGGCCGTCTGGGGTAGCGACCGGGGCAACTGTCGGATGACGGCCGGTGCGTTTCGCTCGGCAATCTCGAGGTCGTAGCGGCGGACGTCCATCCCGGCGACGGTCTCCCGTTCGGGGACGTCGCCTCGGCGACGCGTGAGCACGGAGACGTCGTGCTCGCGGTCGACGAGTCGGCGGCCGGTCTCGTAGACGTACCGACCCGAGCCGCCGGAGCCGGGGTCCGGGTAGAGGTCGTGGGCGGCGATTGCGATGTGCACGCGGAACGTTCGGAAAGACGAGCACTCGCTCCAAAAAAGCGGGGCGTGACCATGCCGTCGGAGTACGGTGGTCCGACCGATCGATCGGTCCCGATTCAGGACGACTGCAACCGACTCCTGAAGAACCCGACGAGGCCGCTCACGTATCCGGTTCCCCAGATCGCCACGAGTATCGCACCGACGCCGTTGAAGATGAAATCGGTGACGATGTCGTCGATCCCGTAGACCGTGACGAAGCCGCCGAAGGTGAACTCGAGCACTTCCCAGAGGAGGCCCGCCGCGAGGACGAACACGACGATGAACACCGCTCGAAACTCCTCGGGGACGTCGATCTCGTTCGAGTGGAGTTCCAGAGCCCGGAAGGACGCGTATCCAATGCCGGCGATAACCGTCGCCGAGAACGTGTGCGTTATTTCGTCGTACCACTGGTACTGCTCGTACAGCCCCATCGAGCCGACCGTGTGGAGGAGCATGGCGACGGTGATCCAGAGCACGAGGCCGGGGTCCATCGAGTAGTCGTACTCCCGTCGTATCAGCGCGGGCAGCAGCGTGACGCCGAGCGCGATCGCCGCCGTCGCGGCGACGTTTATCCAGTTCGTCAGTAGGCCGGCGACGATCAGCGCAACCAGCACGGCCTGAAGGGTCCGCGTAACGAGTCGTTCCTGGGAGTCCGACAGTCCGAGCGCGTCGCCGATAGTCATCGTGTCCTCGTTCGATACGTCGGTCGGTCGACTACTTCCGCCGGTTCGAATCGGGTGACGTACCAGTAAAAGAGGCTCCCGACGGTAAATCCCACGACGGTGACGACGACGATGTCCCGCTGCAGTTCGGTCTGCGTGGTCAAGAAGTCCGTTCCGAGCCACTGATCGGAGTAATACTGGGCGACGATCCAGACCGCTTCGGTCGCCATGGTCGTCAACACGCCGAAGGCCACGGCGAACCGACGACCGAGTTCGACGGGCGTGAACACGTCGAGTTCGACGACGACGATGAGCGCCGCCGCGGCGATCAGCAGATACCCGGCGAGTTCGGGATAGAGATCGATCGCCCCCGTGAGGACCGCGAACGCGGCGAGAACCGACAGCGGCCACGGAACGATCGCCGTCCAGTCGCGAGTCACCACCGCCGGGACCGCGATCACGACCGCGAGAAGTAGCGAGACCCCTCCCCAGAGCAACGCCCCCGCGAGAACGCTGCCGACTGCACCGAGCGCTACGAGTCCCCCCATCGTCCACCCGATGATCGCGTTCCGCCGGACGCCGATGGCTGACGGGGACACGATTCTAGGCGGGCGTCAGCTCGGACGGACGTCGGTCCGAACGGTCGCCCGTCGTCCGACCGCTCGATCGGCGCTCGCGCGGATTACCTGAGATCATCTCGCTCTATGGTGAAGGAGTCTTCGTCGATCGCGTTGAACTCGGCGGCGACGAGATTGCCGGCCGGATCGAAGACCTCCGATTCGTCTCGCATGATGTAGAGCCGTCCCTCTTGGGTCTCTGCTCCTTCCTGCACGAAGAAGAGAAACTGCTCGTTCGTCCCGAAGTACTCGGCGTGGACGGTGTTGTAGTCGGTGAACAGCCCGCTCTGTTCGACGTCCGGCGGCACCCACCCCTGCGGCCCGGAGGTGATCGTAAACGGCGCGCTCCCGAAGAAGTTGTCCGGCCGGACGGCGGCTTCCCCGCCGGTGTCGTCCAGTACCTCGAAATCCTCCTCGACCTCGAGGTCGAAGGGGAGGTCCGCGTCGCCGAGCGGGCGGTACTGGACGCGAACGAGTTCGGACGTATCGATTTCTTCTCGGATCGGGGCTTCCCACTGGTCGAAGACATACTTCTGGCCTTCTTCGATCTGCGTATTCTGCGGGACGAAGAGGTAGCCTTCTTCGTTCGTGTTGAAAAACTCGATGACGCGGACGCTGTAGTTCTGCAGGGACTCCGGATTGCCGACGGGGGGCGCGTTCTCCAGCGGCGGCGAAACGACCCGGAAGACCGTGCCCGAAAAGAACGTTTCGCCGGTCGTGTACGCTTCTCGGAGTTGGCCCTGATCGGTTTCGGTCCCGGTCCCGGTCTCGTTCGACGAATTCTGCGCACCGACGCTTCCGGTCGTCCCGAGTCCGAACGCGGCCGAAGCGATCGCCCCGGCCTTGACGAACCATCGACGCGATCTCCGGCTAAGCTGGTCGTTCATATCAATTGGCTCCCTCTCGGAGGGTAATTTACCCCGTTTTCGAATAAACTCCCTGCTGGCTTTTGCAGCCGTCCGCCCTCCGTAACCGGCTGTCCGTGCCGTTCGTACTGCCGCCCGTCGCGCTGCAGGGCCATCCTCTTTGACGGAGGACGTGGTCGTTCCCTCCGCCTCAGATGGTTACGTACGATTTCGACGGGCAAACGGCACTGGTGACGGGCGCGGCCCGCGGCCAGGGCCGTTCGCACGCCCTCGAGTACGCGGAGCACGGTGCGAACGTCGTCGCGACGGACGTCTGCGAGACGGTCGACGAATCGCCGTACGAACTCTCGGGTCGCGAGCAACTCGAGGAGACGGTCGCGCTCGCCGAGGAGCGCGGCGCCGAGGCGATCGGCCTCGAGATGGACGTCACGGACGAAGCCGAGGTCGAAGCGGCGGTCGAAACCGCGGTCGCGGAGTTCGGCGGGATCGACATTTTGGCGAACAACGCGGGCGTCGCCCCCGTGGAGTCGCTGCTGGACCTCGAGCAGGAGACCTGGGATCTCGCGGTGGACGTCAACCTGAAGGGGATGTGGCTCACCGCGAAACACGTCGGTCGGCACATGGTCGACCGGGGCGGGGGCGGTCGGATCGTCAACACGTCCTCGACGGCGGGGTTCGTCGCCTCGCCCGGACTGGGCCACTACACGGCGGCGAAACACGGCGTCATCGGCCTGACGAAGACGCTCGCGGTCGAACTCGCCCCGCACGATATCACGGTCAACGCGGTCTGTCCGACCGCCGTCGATACCGAGATGACCAGCGGCATCGTCGAACACATCGACGACGACATCGCGGAAATCGCCGAGCAGTCGGGCCCCGACAACCTCTTTGCGGACATCCTCCAGCCGGAAGACGTCAGCGCGGCGTTCATGTGGCTCTCGAGCGAGGACGCCCGGTTCGTCACCGGGATCGCGCTCCCCGTGGCCGCGGGGGCGACGGCGCTGTAGCGTCGCCGGCCGGCGCACTTAATAGGCGAACAGATTCTCGGGAACCCTTATCCGGCGACGGCCGCGCAGTGCTGGTATGTCCACCGCTTCTACCGATTCCGCAGCCGTCGTCGCCGTCGGACTCGGCGGCCTCGGTCGCGTCCTCCGCCGATCGCTCGCCAACCTCGGTGCGAATATCGACGTCGTCGCCGGCGTCGACGTCGCCGACGCCGCTCGCGACCGGTTCGAAGCCGCCGTCGGGGCACCGGCGTACGCGGATCTCGGGACCGCCCTCGAGACGCACCGCGACGACCTCGACGCGGCGATCATCGCGACGCCCCACGCCCTGCACCACGAGCAGGCCGTCGCCTGCCTCGAGGCCGGCCTCGACGCGTTCGTCGAGAAGCCGATGGTGACCGACGTCGCCGACGCGGTCGACCTGATCGAGACGGCCGACCGTCTGGACCGCACGCTGGCGATCGGGTACCAGCGACACTTCCACCCGGCCTTCGTCGAGATCAAGCGCATCGTCGACTCGGGGCGGATCGGCGACGTCCACGCCGCGAACGCTCACCTCTCGCAGGACTGGATCGACCTCCAGCGGGGCACTTGGCGAGCAAACCCGGAGCTCTCGGGCGGCGGTCAGCTCTACGACTCCGGCTCGCACCTGCTCGACGCGCTGCTCTGGACGACCGGCGCGACGCCCCGGACGGTCTCGGCGCAGATGACCTTCGACAGCCCGGGCGTCGACACGGACGCGGCCCTCGCGATCGACCTCGAGGGCGCCGACGGCCGGCCGGTGACCGCGAGCGTCTCCGTCAGCGGCGCCGGCATCGACGGCGAACCCGCGGAGGGGTACGCGATCTGGGGGACCGAGGGTCGGCTCACCTACGACGGGACGCGCCTGCGCGTCACCGAAGACGGTGCGACGACATACGAAACCGAGATCGATCCCGTCGACTTCGAGACGCTGACGGAGCGCAAGCTCGCGGACTTCTTCGCGGCGCGGGAGGGCGGCGACCCGGCCGTCTCCGGCGAGACCGGTCTCGAGATCACGGCGCTGACCGAGGCCGCGTACCGCGCGGCCGAGGAGGGTCGGACCGTCGACGTGCGAGCGTTGATCGACGAGGCGCGAGCGGCTCACGCGCCGGCGACGGCCGACTAGTCGGTCAGTACCGAGTCGGTTCCGACGTCGACTCAGTCGGCGATCACGCGTCGTCGTCGGAGTCGATCGCGTCCTCGCCGAGTCGCTCCCCGCAGTTCGGGCAGCGGTCGTAGCGGAGGTCGCGGCTCGAGCGGTGAACCTCCTCCATCGCCGCGCGGACCCGGTCTTCCGCGTCCCGCTCGTCGGTCGGCGAGAGCGAGGTTCCCTCGACTTCGATCAGGAACCGCGCTACCTCGGTCGCCTCGTACATGATCTCGTCCAGTTCATCGGCCGTGAAGAAGTCGGCGTAGGCGCCGTAGAGAAACGTCGCGCCGGCGGTGCGGACCTTCTCCTCGAACGACCGTCGCGACTGGTAGACGGCCTGACGCGTGTACGGCTCGTCCATGAATGGCACAAGCTCGGGCAGGTTCTCCCCGATCTTGGTCATCTCGACGCCGGTTCCGGTCCGAAAGTCCGAACAGAGGCGCGCGATCGCCCACTCGCGGGCCGTGAAGGCGACGCGATCGCGGAGAAAGTCGTTGACCCGGTCGTAATCGGCGCCCTCGAGTCGTTCGAATCGATCGGGCTCTGGCGCGGCTTTGCTAGGCTCGGCGGATGAATGCGTATCTTCGGGCATGGTGGGTTTCTGCGGTTGCCCGCATCACGTTCAGGGGCCGGAGGTGGATAACGCTGTCTGTCGCGCCGTCCGGCGATTTCCCCGACTCGAGGAGCGAATTCGGACCCGCGAATCGCTTCACTTTCACTCCGCTACGCGAGCCCTTTTTGACGGCGACGCCGTTCCTGAGATATGGTCACCCGACGAAATCGAACCAGACCATCGCGCCAGTTCCCGTTCGAACGAGGTGGATCCCGATGACGCGGCGTTCGTCCGCCGACGCGGCGTCGTCCGACGCCAGCCGCTCCCGACTCGAGAACGGCCGGACGCTGAACCGCATCACGTTCCGGGCGACCGACGACCAGCTCGCGGCGCTGGAATCGCTGGTCGAGGACGACGTCTACCACTCCCGGAGCGAGGCGATCCGCGCGGGGATCCGGGAGTTGCTCGAGCACCACGGGTCTCCCGAGCGCGATCGCGACCGGCCGTGACGAGCCCGCGGCGTCGCCGATCGCGCGGTACCGGCCGCGGACGGCTGCGGAACCCGCCCCGTTTCACAGGCAACGGCTGGGACTTTTCGCCGGCGGGCCCGTACCGAACGTCGATGCCAAGTGGCGATCGTCACTCCGGCGATCATCGCGTGCGGGCCGCCTGGAGGCGGGCGAAGAAGTGGCTCCTCGTCGACGGCTCTCGAGGCGTCGTCGCGGCGATGATGATCGCCGTCGTCTTCGCGTTCGTTTCGGCGGTCAGCGTGTCCCCGCTCGCGCCGTGGGATTCCGTCGAGCCCGCCTTTTACGTGTTCGTCGGGCTGATAACCGGCAACATCACCGTCATCACCGTCGTCGTTTCGATCAGTCAGCTGTTGCTCTCGACGGAGCTGAAGACCCCCGACGAGCTCCGATCGCAGATCGACAGCGCGACCGCGTACCGCGACGAGGTCGGTGACGCCGTCGGACGGATTCCGCCGGTCGACCCGCTCGAGTTCCTTCAACTCTTGTTCGAGACGGTGCGCCGGGACGCGCAACGGTTGGGCGGACTCGCGAGAAGCGAGACGAGCGGCGTCATCGTCGACGACATCGACGCCGCCGTCACCGAAGTCACCGACCGGGCGACGAGGGTGGACACGCACCTCCGGACGGCGGACACCGCGACGATCGAGGCCCTCTCGGCGACGCTCACCGTCACCTACGCCGACGAGATCCGCCACCTCCGACAGATCCAGTCCGACTACGACGAGCGCCTGCCTGAGAACGTCTCCGAACAGATCGACGCCCTCGTCGATCACCTCCTGGACATCGACGTCGCGCGGCAGTACTTCAAAACGATCTACCTGCAGGAGGAACTCGCCGTCCTCTCTCGAGCGCTCGTCCTCGCCGGCCTGCCGGCGCTTGCGGTCGTCGTCGCCGGACTGTTGCTCTTCACCGCGTCGACCGGTGCGTCCGTCCCGCAGTCGGCGCTTCCGGTCTTCCTGCCGGCGATCGTCGCGATCGGATTCGTTCCGCTGGCCGTCCTCTGTGCGTTCGTCGTCCGCATCGCGACCGTCTCCCGGCAGACCGCGGCGATGCTCCCGTTTCGGGCGCCGGCCCAGCGATAGTGGACTCATCGCTGAGAAAGGACCTGATTGGATCGTGGCCGTCGTGGCTGCCATCGCGGTCGGATTCGGACCCCGATTGCAGATCGATTCGGACAGACCCTATCGACGACCCCGGCTCCAATCACTTCAGGCTGCGAATATGTTCGGCACAGGGGGCTTCCCGTCCGCCGAGTAGTATCCACTACGAAGATGACGACCGAGCTCGACCTGCGAGGGCGACCCGATGACGAGTATCGGACCCGGATTTTTGAGGCGTTGACCGACGCAGAAACCGGCGACGTCTTCGCAATCGTCGCCGAGGAGGACGTCGATCCGCACCTCGTTCGGTACCAGATCGAACGCGATCGCGCCCTCGAGTGGGAGTACGACCATCCGGACGCGGAACCGCGAGAACTCCGGTTGACGGTGGGCGATCCGCTCGAGGGCGAGTTCGGAACGATCGACGTTCGGGACCTGAAACCCCAGCGTCGTCACGAAGTGCTCCTCGAGATTTTCGACGCGCTCGAGGCCGGCGAGGGGTTCGTCCTCGTGAACGATCACGATCCCAAGCCGCTGTACCACGAACTCCGCTCGACGTACGGGGACGTCGTCGGCTGGGAGTACGCGAGCGAAGGCGACGGCGAATGGCGGGTCGAGATCGAAAAGACGGCCGCATCGGCGGCCGACGGCGAGGACGTCGTTACTCGGTACGACGTGCGCAAGATCCCGAAACGGGAGCGCCATCCGACGATCCACCACCGGTACGGAATGCTCCCCGACGGCGGAACGATGGAACTGATCGCCCCGCACGAGCCCCGGCCGCTCCGCCGGGAGTTCCGCCAGCAGTACGGCGACACCTTCGAGTGGGAACTCGTCGATCAGGAACCGGGCCGATGCCGCGTTCACATCACGAAACGAAGCGACGCTGACGGCGACGCCTCGAGCGGTATCGAAACCGATGCGAACGACGCGGCGATCGACGGGGATGCGCTCGAGACGACCGCCGAACTCGACGTTCGCGATCTCCCGCCCGCCCAGCGGCACGAACGGATCTTCGACGCGTACGCCGAGTTGACGGGTGGCGAGGGATTCGTGCTCGTGAACGACCACGACCCAAAGCCGCTGTACCACCAGTTCGAGGCCGAAGCCGGGCCCGAATTTCGATGGGAGTATCGAAAGCGAGAGCCCAGCGAGTTTCGCGTTCTGATCGGGAAAGCGAACGCGAATGATGCCGAAGGTGAGGCAAGTAACCGCTCGGACGGGGCGGAAACGGGATCCGAAGCGCCGTTTTGAGGCGCCTCGACGTTGCCCGCGAATCAGTCTTCAGTACGGTTTTGGGCCGGTGACACTATCTAGACTATTCGCTGCTTCCCGACACCTGGGCGATGTGACTGAACGTGACCAGGCCGAGCCCGCCCACGACGTTCCCGGCCGTCACGATGGCGGTTATCCACCCCAGCGTACTGATGGCGATCTCGGCACCGAACTGCATGCCGAAGAAGACGTGGAGAACGGTGACGATCACGTGATCGAACGGCCCGAGCGCCAGCAGGATTCCGACCATGTACGTCACGGCGATCCGGCTGCCGACGCTGTTGACCGACTCGAGGAGGTGTGAGAGCAACGCCACGAGCGCCCCGCCGGCGATGGCGTCGGCGAATATCCCTTTCGTTTTGCGGTGAACGATATCCTCGGCGACCGACACCAGCGATTCGCCGGTCCCGGGGGGAAGCGCGCCCTCGATGGAGAGCACGAAGACGAAGAGAGCGCCGCCGACGAGGTTGACCACGAACGTCACCGTCCACAGGCGGAGCAGCGGTCCGACGAGCCACGAGTCGTCTCGCTCGATCGCCGCTGCCACGGGATCGAAGAAGTTCTCGTTGAACAGTTCCGTCCGTCCGGTGACCAGCATTACGAGACCGATACCGAACGCGAGCGATCCCGGCAGCTTCGAGGCGGCACCGATGCGCGGTGCGAGGGTCGCATGGGCGATGCCGAGCGCCGCGAGGCCGAAGACGATCGTGAACCCGGCGATGAAGCTGGTCGAGACCAACTCGAGCCACGACTGATTGAGGCGCCGTTCCCCCTCGCTGGCCGCGCGATCGAAGATCTCGGCGGGATCGGGAGCGACGGACATGCGCTGACAATCGTTCCACCTGATAGGTGAAATAGGACGTGCCTGCGTTTCCGGAGATCGATCACATCTCGCGTACGTCCGGTCGCCGTGGCGGTCGATCCCGCGCTCGAGTCGCGATCGGCGTCGAGTCTCTATCGGTACGCCCGCACCAACGTTTTCCGGGACTCCCTCGTACGTGTGCCAGAATGGTCGGATTCCGTCCGCGTATCGCCGTCTCGAGTTCCGTTGCAATCGTTCAATCGATCGAGCCGGTGCGGCTCCTCTATCTCGCGATCGGCGTCGGCTGTCTCCTCGTCGCGGTCGTCGATCTGTTCTGGACGACGCTGTGGGACGATAAGGGAGCGGGGCCGCTCTCGTCCCGGTTGATGACCGGCGCGTGGCACCGACTTCGAACGGTCGGCGGCGATCGCGTCTCGGTGCTCTCCGTCGGCGGCCCGCTCATCCTCGCGTTGAACCTCCTGACGTGGGTCGGGATCATCTGGCTCGGCTGGACGTTCGTCTTCGCCGGCGGCGAGAACGCCCTCGTTCACTCCCGCCCCACGGGCCCCGTCACGTGGATCGGGCGGTTCTACTTCGTCGCACAGACCATGTTCACGATGGGGAACGGCGATTTCTATCCCGGCTCCAGCGTGTGGCAAGTCGCTGCCGCTCTGACGACGGCCAGCGGAATGTTGTTGGTCACGCTCGGGGTCTCGTACGTGATCTCGGTGCTCCAGGGCGTCACCAGCCGTCGATCGTACGCCAACAGCGTCCTGGGCGTCGGAAAAAAGGGCGAGACGTTCGTCACGACCGGCTGGGACGGCGACAACTTTGACCGGTTCCACCACCTGCTCGATTCGCTCTCGGCGGAACTGAGCGACCTCGGGGCCCAGCACAAGATCCATCCGATCCTCCACTACTACCGCAGCGAGAAGCTGCTGGACTCCTCGGCCAGAGCGGTCGTCGTCTTCGACGAGGCGCTGACGCTCCTCCGGTTCGGAATCCCCGAGGAGCACCGGCCGAACGACGCCATCGTCGGCAGCGCCCGCTCGAACGCCGAGAGCTACCTCGAGGCGTACACGGACACGATCGAGCCGGCCGATCAAGCGCCTCCGGCGCCGGATCTCGATCCCCTCCGCGAAGCGGGCATCCCGACGGTCTCCGACGAGGCGTTCGCCGACGCGGTCGCGGACCTCGAGGAGCGCCGTCGGCAGCTGCGCGCCGTGATCGAAGCGAGCGGCCGGGAGTGGCCGGAGGGGGATGAGGACTGAACGGCGCACGCCCCCTTCGAACCGTAGTCGCCGTCTCCCGAACCCGATCGCCCTCGAGCGACGTTCGACCGCGATCGAACGGCAGTGTGCCCCTCGAGAACGGTGGTCCGCACTACTCGACGCCCGTCGAATCGGACGCCGGCGCTCAGAGACGTTTTTCGACGGCGGTGACGCCTTCCGAGAGCGTCTGGCGCTTGAAGTACAGCCCCTCGATCGAGAAGACGATCGCCGCGATGACGACGACCAGCCAGAAGACCGCCGGGAGCTGCGAGTAGAGGTACCACGTTAGCATGACGAAGAACGCGACCGACCCGACCGCACCGAGCAGCGGCGGGATCGGGTTGAGGTCGACCTCGTCGCGGACCGTCAGCGCGAGCCCGGACATCGCGCCGAAGACGACGATGAAGGCCAGCGAGGCGAACTCGACGACGGCCTCGAGGCTCCCGAGGATGGTGAACGCGGCCGTCAGCAGCCCGATGACGATCACGGTTCGGCTCGGGGCCGCGTCGGCGTCGGGATCGCCCATCTCGTGGGGGAGGATGTCGTCGCCGATCAGGTTCTTCGCGAAGATGGCCTCGCTGAACAGCGTCGAGTTGATCGCGCTCGCCGTCGAGATCAGTCCGGCGAGTCCGACCCCGAGAGCGAGCCACTTGGAGATGAGCAGGGCGCCGTAGAGCAGCGCCGGCTCGGGTTGGGCGGCGATCACCTCTTCGGGCAGCAGCGTCGTGATCACGAAGCCGACGAGGATGTAGATCGCCGCCGCGATCGGGATCGAGATGTAGACGCCCTTCGCGAGGGTCTCGTCGGGGTCGTCGAACTGCTCCTGATCGTAGAACAGCAGCTGCCACCCTTCGAAGGAGACGAAGCCGACGGAGGCCGCGAGGATCGGATTCAATCCGAGTTCCGAGAGGCCGAGATCCAGTTGATAGTTCGCGGCGCCGAACCAGAGGCCGACGAGTCCGAAGACGGCGATGATACCGGCCTGCACGAACACGAGATAGCGCTCGACCGCCGCCGACGAGCCCGCGCCGAGCAGGTTCAATCCGATGAAGATCGCGAGGACGCCGACCGAGAGGAACTGCCTGATCGGCAGCCCCCAGACGTACTCGAAGCCGATCATCATCTGGCCGTACATGCCGAACGCGTACGCGTACATCGCCATCGTTCCGATGTAGCCGACGACGAGCGTCCAGCCGACGACGCCGGCGACCGTCGATCTCCCGGTCAGCTCTTCGATGTACGTGACGGACCCGCCGTCGCTGTCGGTCGCGTCGTTGAGCTTGATGTACGAGTACGCACAGCAGAGCACGACGACCGTCGCCAGCGCGTAGGCGAACCACGTCAGGATGCCGGCCGCGGCCACGACGATCCCGATCGCCGCGTAGATGCCGCCGCCGACGATCCCGCCGACGCCTAACGCAACGGCCGTTCCGACGCCGAATTCACCGTCACCGTCGCCGTCGCCGTTTCCACCGCCGTCGTCGCTCATGACCCATCACCTACGGTGACGACCTCGTTTTCCCACACGAGCCGCGGATTGACCTTCGATATCGGATGCACGCGGAAGTTCGAAACGTTCCCGTCCACGGCGAAGCTGTTCTCGTACGAGGAGATCGGCAGGCAGACGCGGTCCTCGAGCAACCGCCGAATCGCCGCCTCGTAGAGCCGTCGCCGCCGCTCGCGCTCGCGCGTCTCCCTGGCGTTTGCGAGTCGTTCCATCACCGCGTCCTCGCGGTAGAACGTCCCGTTGGTCGTCCCTTCGGCGTTCTCGTGGAACGCCGGGTAGAGGAACGAATCCGGATCGGGGGTTCCCGAGATCTCGCCGACGAACACCGAGTAGTCCCGCTCGGAGCCGGAGACGTACCGCTCGAGGTACGACGTCTCGGGCTTCGAGATGACGAGCGCGCCGTGGCCGGCGTCTCGAAGGCCGCCCGCCAGCGCCTCGCCGAGCTCCTTGTGCTTCGGATCCATCGTGGTCAGGATGCGGAGTTGGCCGCTCGTCTCGTCGGCCTCACGGAACAGCTGCTGGGCGCGTTCGGCGTTCTTCTCGTTCGCGAGTTCGGCCCACTCCCCGGTCGGCATGTCCCACTCCTCGGCCACTTGCGGCGGGAGCGGGCCGTACTGGCGCTCCCCCATCGGCTCGATGAAGTCGGCGACCGCCTTCTCGAGGTCGATGCAGTAGCTGATCGCCTCGCGCACCTGCGGGTCGGTCGTCGGCCCCTCGTTCAGGTTGAACCCGAAGTAAAGCGACGTGTACCCCTCGCGTCGTTTCACGGCTGCACCCCCGACGCTCTCGACGTCGTCGACGATCTGGGGCGACACCGGCTCGATCGCGTCGTTACGGTTCGTCCGGAGGCTCGTCAGCTGGGTCATCGGAAACTCGACATAGGCCATCGTGACCCGCCCGATCTCCGGGACCGGCTCGCTCCAGTAGTCGTCCCACTGCCGGAGCGTCGCCTTCTTCTCCGCGCTGAACGACGCGACCTCGTAGGGACCGGCGCCGATCGGATCCGTCGCGAACGCCTCCCTGTCGTCCTCCCGTTCCTCTCGGGGGACGATCGGGTGCGTAAGCGCGTGCTCGAGCGCGGGGTACGGTTCGGAGAGCGACAGGCGAACGGTCCGCTCGTCGACCGCCTCGATCGAGTCGATCGGGCTCACGCGCCACGCCGTCGGCGCGTCCTCCTCGAGGGGCGCCTCGAACGAGTAGACCACGTCCTCGGCGACGACGTCCCGACCGTTCTGGAACCTGGCCCGATCGTCGAGTTCGATCACGGCCTCTCGGCGGCCGTTCTCGTACCGGGGTTCGCCGGCGGCGATCGCCGGGACGACGTCGGTCCCCTCGGCGTACGCGTAGAGCCCCTCGAAGACCCGCTCGATCGTCTGTTCGGAGCCGATCGATTCGGCCTCGATCGGATCGAGCGTGACCGGCGGTCGGAGGGTGCCGATCCGGAGCGTCGGATCGGGGCCCGTCCCCAGCGTCGTCGAACAGCCGGGCAGCACGGCCGCGCTCGCAGCGCCGACGCCGGCGAGCACCTCCCGTCGCGTCGGCCGATTCCGGTCGTCCCGCGCGTCTCCCGCGTTCGACCGCTCTCGAGGACCGGATCCGACTGGTGCGTCGTCGCGTCTGCGGTTTCGCCGTCGCATCGGAAACCGTACCGACCATTGTGACGGAGAAATCTTGGGTCGGCGGCTTGCTGTTGATGGGAGCGGCCGGCCGCTCGAGCGCGATTCGAGGAGCGTACGCTAGATCGGGTCGGAACCGATGACCCGCTCCCGTCCATTGCGAATGCGTGGGACAAGATGAGTTGGCGGGACGACGTAGGGCCACTCATGACCGACGGGAGCTTCGGTCTCACCGAAGCCGTCTCGATGGCGCTCGGGGGCATGATCGGCGGTGGGATCTACGCCGTCCTCGGCGTCGTCGCCGGAATCACGCAGGCTGCGACGTGGTTCGCGTTTCTCCTGGCCGGTCTCCTGGCGACGTGCGCCGCGTACTCCTACATCGGGTTGAACGAACTGGCCGCGGACGGCGACGACGGCGGGGGTGGCGGCTCGGTAACCTTCGTCCAGTCGTTCACCGGAAACTCGACGCTGGCCGGCATGATCGGGTGGACGCTGCTGTTCGGGTACGTCGGCTCGATGGCGATGTACGCGTTCGCATTCGCCGAGTTCACGATTTCGCTTCCCGCAGTTCCCGCCACCGTCGTCGGACTCCCGCTGCGTCCGCTTCTCTCCGTGTTCGTGGTCGCCGGGTTCGTGGGGCTGAACCTGCTCGGGGCTCATGCGACCGGGTCGGCGGAAAACGTCCTCACCTCGGTGAAAGTCGTCGTGCTCGTCGCGTTCGGGATTGCGGGGGTCTGGTACGCGCTCGCCGTCTCGTCCGAGCCCGTTTCGATCGGCGCCGGGAGGCTCACCTCGTTCAGTCCCGTTATGGCGGCCGCCGTCTCCTTCGTCGCCTTCCAGGGCTGGCAACTGCTCTTCTACGATCAGGAGAGCATCGAGGACCCGCTCGAGACGATACCGCGGGCGATCTACGTCTCCATTCCCGTCGCGGTGTCGATCTACGTGCTCGTGGCGCTCGTGACCTACAACCTCGCGCCGACCGCCATCCAGAACAACCCCCACACCGCCCTGGTCGACGCCGCGTCGACGATCGGCGGCGCCGTCGGCCTCTCGAGCGCGGCCGGCGTCGTCATCTCGCTGTCGGCGCTGTTCTCGACCGGCAGCGCCATCAACGCGACGCTGTTCTCCGCGGGCTATTTCGCCAAGGGAATGCTGACCGACGACCTGCTGCCCGACCGCGCGGGCGACTCGAGCGAAAGCGGCGTTCCGACGCGGACGCTGCTCGTGTTGGGCGCCGTGACGGCGGCGTTTACCGCCTACGGCAGCCTCTCGGCGATCACCTCGTTCGCCTCGCTCTCGTTCATCGTCGTCTTCGGCGCGATGAGCGCGCTCGCGTTCGCCCAGCGGGACGACGACCGCATCGGCGCGACCTGGCCGGCCGTCGGCGCGGTCGGCGGCGCCCTCTCGTTCGTCCTCATGTTCTACCACCTCTACACGGCCGAACGGGGGACGTTCTACGCCGTGCTCCTCATCGCCGTCGCGGTGTTCGCCGTCGAACTCCTCTACTTCGAACGCGACGTCCTCGAGGAGGAGATCCCCTATCTCGATCACGAGTCGGGTCGTACCGCCGACTGACTGCGGCGCAGGACATCGCGAGCGCCGATGAAGTGAGAACCGCGGTGGACGACCTCGAGCGCCGCTCGGGTTCCGGCGGCGGCCGAGGCTACTCCGACTGGGGCAGTCGTTCGGCGGCCGTTCGGCGGCTCGATTCGGCGCGCGTCCGGGGATCGTGGTCCGACGTCAGCAGTCCCGCCGCGCCCGCCAGCGCGACCGTGACGACCGCGCTGGACGTCGGGTCGTGTTGGTTGCGTGGGTAAGCCCAATCCCTTTCCCGTCAGACACTTGCCACCTGACGAGGTCGGTGTCCAATGAGTAACATGCCCGAACTGAAACCGAGCGACGAGGTAGACGAGCGCCACCTCGAACTCGCCCGCCAAGCGGGCGACGCCTACCGCGAGGCGGCCGAACACATGATCGAGGAGGTCGCCGAAACCGGTGCGAAGACCGAATCTGGTGACTACATCGTGGGCTTCGCCCAGGAGGAAGCCGAGGGTCTGTATCGAATGCAAGACGGCGGACTGGAGTGGGAGGAGCCCGCCGAGAACGAGAACTGCCACCTCGAGGTGGTCGTCGCCAGCCGCGCCGACGGACGATTCCTCCCTGGAGTAGACGTGCGGGTGACTATCGAGGACGACGGCGACGCGGTCGTCGGTCCGACCGAGATACCGTTCCTCTGGCACCCCGGTCTCTACCACTACGGCGGGAACTTCGAACTCCCCGGCGACGGCACCTACGCGATCACCGTCGAGGTCGACCCGCCGGAGTGGCCCCGCCACGACGAGCGGAACGGCGACCGATTCGCAGAGCCCGTCGAGGAACGGTTCGAGGACGTGCAGATCGAAACCGGTCGAGATTAAGATCGCACAGCGGCGGACCTCGGGGCGACGGCCCGGCCGACGGACTCCCGCCGCTCCCCGACCTCGTCCCTACTCACCGGCGAACCCCTGTCCCGACCGAACTACCGGTACCCGAGGTCCTCGAGGCGCCGCTCGAGGGCTCGCCGCTCGCCCTGCTCGAGACCTCCGTCCTCGCCCCCGCCCGCTTCCTCCGTCGAATCCCCGTCCTCGGCGTCCTTCCTACTGTCCTCGAGGCCGGGGACGGCTCCCGAGAGCTTCTCGACCGCCGGGATCGACGCCGACTCGAGGGCGGTGCGGGCCTCCGCGTCGATCGACGCCGCCCCGGTCGTCGACCCGTCGCGTCGCCTGATCGCGGCCCCGTCCTCGGTCGTCACCCGCACCGCCCCGTTCGACTTCGAGACGACGGTGCGCCCCCCGAGGTCGGTGAGCGGGCGAGCGTGTGGCGGCTGATCGATCTCCCAGTCGTTAATCTCCGCGAGCGTCGGCAGCACGTCCGCGTTCTGGACGAGGTGATCGTAGGATTCCCCGCCGCGCTCGTTGCCCGGAAACTTCACCAGCAGCGGCACGCGAACGAGCGAATCGATCGGGTCGGCGTCCCACCGGTGGTTGTAGACGCCCCGTTCACCGAACGCTTCACCGTGATCCGACGCGATCACGATCGTCGCGTCCTCCCACCTGTCGGCCGTCCTAAGGTCGTCGAAGAAGGCCGCGAGCTGCCTGTCGAGAAAGCGGATCTGCTCCCCGTAGAAGCGCTCGAGAAAGGCGAGGTCCTCGGCGGTCGGCTCGCCGTCGACGTACCGCTCGTTCATCGCCAGGATCTCGGCGTTCGAATAGGGAGTCGAGTACTCCCGGTCGCGGACCTGCTGGGGTTTGAACTGGTAGTGGGGGTCGATGAAGTGCGCCCAGAAGAAGCCCCGCCGATCCGCCACGGCGTCTCGGAGCACCGCGCACACCTCGGCCGCCGAGTTCGGCGGCGGCGTCAGATCGGGCTCGTCGCCGGCGTCCCCTCGAGCGGCCGTCGCCGACTGCCCGTCGTCGAGGAGGTCCGGAACGCTATCGCTGAACGCGTCGAAGCCGCGGTCGTAGTCGCGGTCCGACCGCAGGTGCGGGTTGTTGCTCGCGGCCCACGTCGGGCCGTCGTACAGCTCCGCGAGCGTCGGCCGGTCGGGCGGGAGCGTGCCGTCGTCGACGACGTGGCGGCCGGTGAGGAGCGTCGGAACGGAAAGCGGCGTCGCCACGCCGTTGGCCAGGGCGCGCTCGAAGCGGACGAACTCGGTCTCGAACGTCTCCCAGCAGTTCGGAAACGTCCCCGGACCGACGTAATCCGCCCGCAAGGAGTCGATCGTCAGGAGCAGCAGCGCCGGCATACGACTCCGTCGACGGCTACCGCCAAATACGGCGCCTGTGAATACCCATGCCCATGCACCGG
Source organism: Halopiger thermotolerans (assembly GCF_054654555.1). Classification (NCBI taxonomy): domain Archaea; kingdom Methanobacteriati; phylum Methanobacteriota; class Halobacteria; order Halobacteriales; family Natrialbaceae; genus Halopiger; species Halopiger thermotolerans. The sequence continues at coordinate 194,118 of NZ_BAAIEU010000003.1, forward strand.
GCGGTCGCGGTGCTCGGTTCGGTTTCGACCGGAGATGGACGGGAATCTCGAGGTCGTCGCTCAGCCGTCCGGCCGCTCGCGGCGCTCGAACGCGGGCGTTCCCGGATCGCCGACGTCCCGCCAGCCGAGCGCCCGCAGCGCGTAGACGACGTCGGTCGCGGCGACCGTCTCACCGTCGCCGCCGGGGTCGTCCGCAACGGTAGTCGCCCGCTCGCGGACGGTATCCAGCGCGATGCGGTCGAAGTCGACGTCCTCGAGCGCGGTTTCGACGATCGAGACGATCGGTCGGTCGTCGGTTTCGTTCGTGCTCCCAGGGAATACCTCTCCGTCCGCGGACGCATCTCGGTACCGCGCCTCCTTGGCGTCGACGCGGCGCCGCAGATCCTCGTACGTCCGCTCGCCGACGCGTCCGGGGGCGCGGACGCGCTCGAGATGGGCCACGAGGTCCCGGTTGGCCGCGACCGCGTCGTCCCACCGCTCGACGGCCTCGGCCGCGAGCCCCTCTAGCTCCTCGAGCGGCGCGACCAGCGGGTGGTCCTCGGGGACGCAGTCGTACACCCACGGCTCCTCGCGGAGGAGCAGCACCTGGCCGTTGGCGGCCTGTTCGAACCACGTCCGCGCGAGCGTCTCGTACTCGCTGGCGCAGATCGCGAGGTCGCCGCGCTCGAGGGCACGTTCGTAGGTCTCGCGGTCGGCGTTCGGGTGGGCCTCGACCCACTCCCGGCTCGCGTACCGCACGGGGACGTCTTCGACGCTCGTCAGCACCGTCCGGACGCCGTACCGATCGTGAAGCGACGCGGCGATGTCGAAGACGGCGTCCGCGTGCTTTTTCTCCCAGAGCGAGCCCGCGACGTGGAGCCGTTGCGGCCGGTCGGCGTAGGACTCCTCGAACCGGTCGAAGCAGAGCGGACCGCCGATCTCGCGGCTGCGCTCGAGCGCGTCGTCGAGGATGTCGTCTTCGAGAAGTTCGTCGGCGCGTTCGCGGAACCGGCGCGCGTCGACGGGGGCGGTGAACCAGATGCCGTCGGCGAAGGCGGCCTCGCAGAGGGCCATCCGCCCCTGGTAGCGGTCCCGGTACGAGCAGTAGCGGTACTTCCGTGGGACCTGGAGGTCGTGGACGTTGGCGATCACGTCGAACGGCCGCACGCGGGCCGCCCACTGGTCGACGCGCTCGAGGAGCCACTTGACCAGCGTCCGGCGGCCGGCGCGGCGCCCGTCGACGACGGCGTCGAGATACGCGCCGCGGTCGTAGATCCCCTCCGCGATCGCGCGGAGTTCGGCCTCGCTGTAGCCGTCCTCGGTGAACGGCGCGGTCGGCTCGAGGGCGTCGCCGTAGGGCTCGGCCTCGAGCAGCGTCACCCGGTCGCGGTCGGCGCGGACGTCGGCCGCGGCGTAGTCGGCCCGCTCCCGCGGGGGCAGGAGCCAGTAGACGTGCATCGACGGGTCGCGCTCGAGCCAGTCGTCGACCCACGCGACGGCGTCGGAGACCGTCCCGTTGGCCGAGAGGTCGGTTCGCCGGTAGACTTCGGGGACGAGCAGGACGCGCATGGACGGACGTCGTCGGACCGTTCCGTCGGTGCGGGCAAAACGGTCGGGCCGGCAGAGGGAAGGCCGCCCACAGGCATCGACGCGGTCGGGCCTGAACGTGGGAGCGGCGCCGGGTTGCTCATTCACCCCGAAACGACATCACCGTCGTCGTCGTCGGTCCACCGCATGCTCGAGGCTGCGCTCGGATCGCGGACGCGGGATCGGGTGCGAACGTGGCGGGCCGATCGGGAGTTCCGTCGGCGAGTCGACGCTGATACGTCCGCCGGTGCGGCCGCCGAACTGGTCGACGACGCGCCCCAGCACGTCGTGGTGGTGGTCGTCGACGCGCTCCGGGCCGACGCGGTCGACAGTTCGACGACGCCCCACCTCGCCTCGATGCTAGGTACTGCGGCGGTGTCCCCGTCGACGTGGACGTTTCCGGCGGTCGCGTCGCTGCTCTCCGGTCGGTATCCCCACGACCACGGCGCGATCCGCCGCGTCGACGACTTCGAGCACTCGGTCGCCGATATGACTGGATTGCCGCCCCAGCCCCGGTCCGACTGTCGACTGCTCCCGGAACGGCTGGCCGAAGCGGGCTACCGGACCCGCGGCGTCTTCTCGATGATCGTCCCCTTCCTCGCGCTCTCGGGCCGCTTCGGGTCGCACGAGCTGTACCGGGACGCGTCGGCCGACCGCGTGCTGTCGAACCACCTCGAGTGGCTCGCCGACCGCCGCGACGAGCGGACGTTCTCCTACGTCCACCTCGGCGATCTCCACGAGCCCGTCGACCCGCCGGCGGACTACTGGGACGCCCGCGACGTCGACGAGACGATTCCCGACGTCCGGACGTGGCGGTTCGAGGACGTCGCCGACCCGTCCGCCTCGCCGACCGTCGAGCGCTACCGGACCCACCGCCGGCGCCTCTACCGGGCGGCCGCGGAGTACGTGGACAATCGCCTGTCGGCGTTTCGAACCCGCGCGGACGAACTGCTCCCCGAGACGCTGGTCGTCGTCTGCGGCGATCACGGCGAGGCGTTCTGGGAACACGCCGCCTTCGCCGCCGACCGGTTCGCCGATCCCCGGCCGGCCTACTGCGTCGGCCACGGCGGCGCGCCGTACGAAGCCGTGGCTCGCGTCCCGCTGTGCGTCGGCGGGACGAGCGCCGCGGCGGACCGAATTCGCGAGGGAGACGCGGCCCTCGAGTCCGCCTCGAACCGGCCCGATCCCGACGGCCGGCGCTCGCTGATCGACGTCGCGCCGACGGTCCTCGAGGCGGTCGGCCTCCCCGCTCCGTCGGGAGTCGCCGGCACGTCGCTGGCCGCGAGCGTCGAGGACCGCCGACTGCTCGTCGAGAGCGCCCGCTACGGCTACGAGAAGAAGGCGGTGTACGACGGCGATCGAAAGCTGCTCGTCTCGGCCGGCGACGGCGTCGTCGCCGGCTTTTCGCTCCCCGAGGAGACTCCGTGTACACTCGCGGACGACCGCGAGGCCGCGCTGCTCGAGGCGCTGCCGTCGTGGCCGGGCGCGCGATCGAAGCCGAGGGCGGACGCCGACGCGGCGGCCGAACCGGGCGACGGTCCGGCGCCGGACGGCGATTCCGCCGGCCGACCCGCCGAGCGGGAGGTTTCGCGGGACGTGCAGCGACGGCTGGATCGGCTCGGCTACCGCTGACTCGAGCGCGTCGCCGTCGGAGCGGCGTTCACATGACGGTGATGGTCATCGATTGCGAGCGGCTGCCGGACGAGCATTCAACCGTGTCCGGAGTGTACGTCCCCTCCAGACGGCGCTTGCGATCGAGTCCGCGACCGCGGCTCGACACGATCGACGAACGACGATCCACAATGTCATCACAGTCACACTCTCTCGAGGCGACCGACGACGATTCCAGTACCGCGCAGTCGACTACGACCCGAATCCGCTCGGTGCTCGAAGATCGCAGTCGAGACGGCTCGCTGGCGATGCTCGCCGGCGGGGCGACGCTTGCATCGGCGCTGACGAGAGTTCGGAAGACGAAGGGCCGCGCGACGGCGACGGTGCTGGCGCTGGCCGGCGCCGGACTGGTCGCGCTCGGCGCGCGCCAGCGAGGGACCGACCGCGGCGGGGACACCGTCGAAACCGGCGCCGACGCTCGCCGGGACGAAGACGGCGATAAGCGGGTCTCCGACGAGGCCTACGCCGAAGCCGAAGCGGATCTCGGCGCCCAGCGCAACGCCGACGAGTCGGCCAGCGTCTACCAGTCGGCATCGGTGTCGGAGACGGAGCCGAACCCGCGCGGGATGTCCGACAGGTCCGACGTCGACGCCGACGAGCAGGGGGACGAGGAGGGCGACCTCCGGTTCGTCGAGGGCGAACAGGCCGACCCCCACCGGGAGACCCACCTCGAGGACGAGACCGCCCACGACACGCGGCTGCATCCCGAGAGCGACGACGAACCCACCGAGATCGACCTCTCGGAGGCCGCGATGGCCGACGAAGCGAGCGAGGCGGCGGGACCCCATCCCGAACAGTCCTATCCGGCCCGCGAGGGGACCGATCCCGAGCCGACCTCGGCGAAGGCCCCCGAACGGACGGGCGAAGGCGCCGTCGCGCCCGCCGACTCGAGCGACGACGAGGACGACGGAGACGCCGACGCCGCCGGGGAGACCGAAGCGGACGACGCTGACGAGCAAGCGACGTCCGACGACCGCTCCGAGGACGGCGAGTAACGATCAGTGCCCCGCTCGAGAGGGGCCGTCCGGCGCCGCTCGCGACCGTCGCGGCCGGTCGCACTTTGCAAGCCGAAATCGGTCCGCCGCTTCGGTTGGGGAACGAAACCCTCGAGCCCTGTGTGCCGTCACATCGCTAGTCCCAACCCCGGTAAACGAGCGTCCCCTACTCTCACATATGGATCGAGAGGAGTACCCGATCCTGGTACTCGTCGCGATCGCGGTGGTCGGCATCGGCGTCGCCACGACGTCGAAACCGCTCGGACAGTTCTTCGTGCAAGGGACGCGCGAGTTTCTCACGACGACGGCCGCCATGGCGTGGATCACGTGGTGGGCGCTGGTCGTCGGCTTCGCCATCGCCGGCGGCGTCGAAGCGTGGACCTCGACGGAGGCCGTCTCGGACCTGCTCGAGGGCCACGGCCCGCGCGAGATCGGCTACGGGTCGCTGTTCGGATTCGTCTCGTCGTCGTGCTCCTACAGCGCCATCGCCACCGCGAAGAACCTCTTCAAGAAGGGGGCGTCGGCGGCGGCGTCGCTCGGCGCGTTCATGTTCGCGTCGACGAACCTCGTCATCGAGATCGGCGCCGTAATCGTGCTCCTGCTCGGGTGGCAGTTCTTGGCCGCGGACGTGATCGGCGGCTTCCTGCTGATCGGGCTGATGACGCTCGGCTTCGTCTACGTCATCCCCGACGATATCGTCGAGGGGGCGCGCGAGAACGTTCTCGAGGAGGGCGAGCCGACCGCGCAGGACCCCGTCTGCGGGATGGAGGTGAACCCCGAGGAGACCGACTACTCGACCGAGGTCGACGGCCAGACGTACTACTTCTGCTCGCAGTCGTGCATGGAGAGCTTCGACCCCGAGGAAGCGAACACGACGATCCGCGAACAGGCGACCTCGCTGTCGGGGTGGAAGGCGCTGGCCGACAAGCAGTGGAAGGAGTGGGGGATGCTCTGGGACGAGATCGCCATCGGGTTCGTGTTCGCGGGGCTCATCTCCGGGTTCATCCCCCGCAGCGTCTGGACGTCGATCTTCTCCGGGCCGATCCTCGGGATGCCCACGTACGTCGTCTGGACGTCCGCGCTCGGCGCGATCATCGGCGTCGCGACGTTCGTCTGCTCGGTCGGCAACGTTCCCTTCGCGGCCGTCCTCTTTACGAACGGACTGCCGTTCGGGAGCGTCCTCTCCTACATCTACGCGGATCTGATCGTCCCGCCGATCGTCGACGCCTACCGCGAGTACTACGGGACGACGTTCGCCGCCGTCCTCTCGGGAATGATCTTCGTCTCCGCCGTCGTCGTCGGCGTCGTCGTCCACTTCCTGTTTGCGGGGCTGGGGCTGATCCCTCCGCGTTCGAGCGCGACCGTCGCCGAGGTCTCGATCGAACTGAACTACAAACTCGTGCTGAACGTGCTGGCCACCGCGCTGTTCGCCGTCCTCTACTGGCTCCACCGCTCGAGTTCCTCGAGTTCGGAGAGCGGCGGCGAACAGCAGACGCACGCGCAGCCGTCCGACTGATCGTCGAGCGGTAGATTCAGTCGGGCCCCGTAACGACGCGGGCGCTGCCCGACTCCCGATCGCGGTAGCCGTTCGAACTGCGGAGAAAAAAGCGGCGTCCGACTGCGGCGATCGGCGGATCTCGAGCCGCTGCGAGCCGACTGGCGCCGATCGGTCTCGATCCGTTAGGCTGACATCATGTTGCGACAGGACTCGGCGCACTCCTGGAGCACGTCGGCACAGACCTGGCAGTGCTCGGCGTCGTGGCGTTCGCACTCCTCGGCGCACTCCTCGCAGGCGCCGGCGCAGGCCTCGGCGAGTTCCGCGCTGTAGTTCGAGTTCCGGGCCATGAACCGGGCGTGCATCGTCGTCAGGTCGGCGACGTCGCGACAGAGGCGAAGACACTCGGCCATCTCCTCGCCCTCGCCGGCGCACTCGTCGGCGCACCACTCGCAGGCCTGAGCGGCCTCGAAGCAGTTGTCGATACACTCCTGCATCTCCTCGTTCTCGCTCACGTGGTCGATCTGTTCCAGTGCCATTGCGTTCGAGACCGACCACGTCCGTCGGGGTAAAACGGCGGCTAACATGCGCAACCTCGTCGCAAATCCGTCAGTACCGTCGTCAGAGGGGCGACCGAAAACCCGCTCGCAAGCCGATTAGGGTGACGAAATAACCGCGACCTCGTCGGTCGACTTTCGCTGTGCGCTACTCGTCGGACCGGAGCCGCGCCCGTCGCTCCTCGAACTCCTCGTCGGTGAGTTGCCGTGCGTACGCCAGCCGAAGTTCCTCGAGTCAGTCGGCCGGCCGTGCCTCAGTCGAGGGCGATACATCGGGCAGGTTCGGCACCGAGAGGTCGACCCGGCGGAGCAGTTGGGCGTTGATCGCCACGATGACCGTACTCAGGGACATCAACAGCGCGCCGACCGCCGGCGAAAGCAGGATGCCGAACGGTGCGAGGACGCCAGCCGCCAGCGGGATCGCGAAGACGTTGTAGCCGGCCGCCCAGACGATGTTCTCCTGCATCTTCCGGTAGCTCTTCCGGCTCAGCGTCACGAGGCGGACGACGTCCACCGGGTCGTTCTGGACGAGGATCACGTCCGCCGACTGGACGGCCACGTCCGTTCCGCTGCCGATAGCGATGCCCACGTCCGCGCGGGTCAGCGCCGGCGCGTCGTTCACGCCGTCGCCGACCATCGCCACGCGTTTTCCCTGTTCCTGCAACTCGACGATCTTCTTGTCCTTGTCCTCCGGCAGCACCTCCGCGAACACCGTGTCGATACCGAGTTCGTCGGCCACCGACTCGGCCACGTCCCGCGAGTCGCCAGTCAGCATCGCCACCTCGATCCCGAGGTCGTGCAGCGCTTCGACGACCCGATGGCTCGAGTCGCGGATCACGTCGGCCATCGCGATCGCGGCGATCGGATCTCCACCGCGGATGACGTAGACTACTGTCTCCCCACGCTCGCCGGCCGCATCTGTGAACCGTCGCAGCCTCGAGGGAACGTCGCTCTCGAGTTCGAGGTGGGTGAGGAGGTTCGGACCGCCGACGTAGACGTCCGCCCCGTCGACGCGAGCGCGCACACCTCGGCCCTTCATCGCCTCGAAGCCCGCGGCGTCGGGAGCGTCGATTCCGCGCTCGTCCGCCTCGCGGCCGATGGCGTGGGCGATCATATGTTCGGAGTCCCCTTCGACCGCGGCGGCCAGCGTCAGCGCCTCGTCCGCGTCGACTCCCTCGACCGTCGCCACGTCCACCACGCCGTGTTCGCCCTCCGTGAGCGTCCCCGTCTTGTCGAAGACGATCGTCTCGAGGTTGCGCGCTTCCTCCATCGCGATTCGGTCGCGAACCAGCATCCCGTTGCTGGCGGCCAGCGAGGTGTTGATCGCGACCACGAGCGGGATCGCGAGTCCCAGCGCGTGCGGACAGGCGATCACGAGGACGGTGACGACCCGCTCGATCACGGTCGCGTCGAACGAGGTCGCGACCGTCCACGCGACGGCGGTCACGGCCGCCGCGCCGACGGCGACGTAGAACAGCCAGCCCGCGGCGCGGTCGGCGAGCACCTGCGTCTCCGATTTCCCTTCCTGTGCCTCCTCGACCAGCCGCATGATCCCCGCGAGCGTCGTCTCCTCGCCCGTCGCTTCGATGCGCACGCGGAGGCTCCCGTCGCCGTTGATCGTCCCGCCGATCACCTCGTCGCCCGGCGCCTTCGAGACGGGCATCGACTCGCCGGTGATCATCGATTCGTTCACGTCCGACTCTCCCGTCTCGACGACGCCGTCGGCGGGCACGCTCGCGCCGGGGCGAACGAGGACGAGATCACCTTCGGAGAGGTCGCTCACCGGCACTTCCTCCGTGTCGCCGTTCTCGGTGATCCGTTCGGCGGTGTCGGGCATGAGCCTCGCCAGTTCGTCGAGCGCGCTCTGGGCCCGCCGGACCGAGCGCATCTCGATCCAGTGACCGAGCAGCATGATGTCGATCAGCGTCACCAGTTCCCAGAAGAACGCCGACTCGGTCGGCAGGACGACGCTCGCGAGGCTGTAGACGAACGCGACCGTGATCGCCATCGAGATGAGCGTCATCATGCCCGGCGAGCGCTTCCGCAGTTCGGGGACGGCCATCCGGAGAAACGGCACGCCGCCGTACGCGAAGACGACGACTGCGAAGACCGGATTGATCCACTCGCTTCCGGGAAACGCCGGGACGGAAAACCCGAGCCAATCCTGCAGCATCTCGCTGTAGAGGAGGACCGGAATCGACAGCAGCGTCGAGACGAAAAAGCGTCGGCGGAACATCTGTTCGTGGCCTTCGTGCATGCCGCCGTGGTCGTCGTGATCGCTGTCGCCGTGATCCCCACCGTCGTGGTCACCGCTCCCGTGCCGCCTACCCGTTTCGTCCTGATCCGTCTCGGACTCGTGTCGATCCGCGATCGCACGTTCGGCCTCGCCGGCGTTCGTCGCCTCGGTCTCGAGCATCGACCGTTCCACTCGCGGCTCCTCGTCGTCGGACGCCGCCTCCTGATTCGGTCGAGCGTTCCGGCCGTTCGCGCGGTCGCGGTCGTCCATGGTTCTCGTCCGGTACGGTCCCCGACGTGATGGATGTGTGCCCTTCGTCAGAAACGGGATTACGCGCTCTCGTCTGCCGGCCACTCGCGGACGTCGGACTCGACGAGGGCGAGCAGCGTCCGCCGGCGTTCGTCCAAGCCCGCGACCGCCGCCTCGAACTCCCGGTCGGGGACGGTCGGTATATCCGCGTCGCGAAGCCGTTCCAGATCGGGATCGGGCGGGCGGTCGGACGCTGGCTCGATGAACGCACGCTCGAGCGTCAGGATGTAACTCTCGACGCTCGAGCGCGCGTTCGTGACGACGAGCGCGCTCGGTCGGGCCCGTTCCGGAACGCCGAACCTGTAGAGGGTCAGCGCATCGTCGAAGAGCGCGATGCTCCTCGTCGGCGCTTGAGTTGCCTGTTTGCTGTGAAAGTAGTGGAGGATCGGGTACGCCTTGTGGTTCGCGGTGAGCGTCTCCAACTGCGATGCAAGTGCGCGAACGGTCACGTCGACCCCCTGAAACGCCGTTCCGTTCCAACTCGTCCGGACGATTTCGGACCCTCGCGAACCGAGGGCGCTCACGCTGCTGGCGAACGACCGTTTCTGGGTGACCGCTCCGAGGACGGAGAGCACGTAGGTGACGCTCAGCGTAATAAAGAGCATTCCGGTCGCGGTGGCGAGCGTGGTTATGAGCTGCCAGAGATCGCCACGGGGAACGAAATCGCCGTTTCCGAGGGTGAAAATCGTGTATCCGGTGAAGTAGAGCAGTTCGGACCAGCCGATCGCTCGAGTGCCAAGCGTATCGATGAGCGCTCCCCTGGCGCTGGCGAAGAGAAACGTCCACCCGATCCAGAGGAACGCGATCCACGCGGAGAGCTGGAAGACGAGAACGAGCGGTCCCGAGAGGCTCAGTATTCGATCGTTCTGGGACCCTACCCATCGAACGAGCCGCCACGTCCACGCCATCACCCGCGACGTCAGCGGGCCGGCACCGCCTTCGACCCAGAGCGTCGTCCACAGCAGGTCGACGACTGTAACGGCGAGTAGGACCACGCCGAGACCGAGGTAGAGCGGGTTCACGCGCCGTCCTCCTCGACGACGGCGCCGGTTCGTCGGGCCGAGATGCGTCCACTCGAATCGATGCGGGCGGTACCGGCCGGGACAGTCGCGTTCGGGCGTCCCATCTTTCGTTCGACTTCGGCCGCGACGCCAAAATGCTCCGTGGTGGGATGGACCAGGTATCGACGGCCGCTACGACCGGCCGGAATATGCTCGCTACACCACTATGTGGCCGATCGATGTGGACCCGAACGGTGATCTCCGGTGGCCGACGACGACAGCGACAGTCAGGCAACGACAGACCACGAAACCATTCGCGAATGGGCCGAGGAACACGGCGGACAGCCGGCGCGAGTCGAGGGAACGGGCGGCGGCGACGACGGTGACGGCGGTCTCCTCCGCATCGACTTCGGCGACGAGGACGAGAACCTCGAGGAGATCTCCTGGGACGAGTTCTTCGAGGAGTTCGAGGACAGCGATCTCGCGCTCGTCTACGAGGAGGACAGTCGCTTCTCGAAGCTCGTCGACCGGGACTCGGTATGACGTGGGACGGCCTCGGAACGCCTTTTTTCGACGGCTGTCGGCGTCGCCGAACGGAGGGGAAACCGTGACGCCGTCTGCCGACGATCCCGCGGTGAGCGTCGTGCTCCCGACGTACAACCGCGCGTCGGTCCTCTCGGGGGCGATCGAGAGCGTCCTCGAGCAAACCTACGACGACCTCGAGTTGCTCGTGATCGACGGCGGCTCGACTGACGGAACGCGGGCGGTCGTCGACCGAATCGACGATCCGCGCCTCGAGTACGTTCGACGGGACCGGCCCGAGGGCGTCAGCGCCGCGCGCAACCGCGGTATCGAGCGCTCGAGCGGCGACCTTGTCGCGTTCGTCGACTCCGACGATCGCTGGCGGCCGACGGCCCTCGAGCGACGGGCGGCGGCCCTCCGGGACGCCCCCGCCGACTACGGCGTCGCCTACTGCGGCATCGAGAAGCGCGAGGGCGAGCCGATCACCCGATCGGGTGCCTCCGGCGACGTCCGGTCGGAACTGCGCCACCTCGCCGTTCCGACTTACACGTCGACGCTCGTCGCCGAGCGCGAGGCGCTCGAGGCGGTCGACGGGTTCGACGAGGCGCTGCCCTGCTTCGAGGACTGGGACCTCTGCATGCGGCTGGCCCGGACGCGGCGGTTCGCGTACGTCGACGAGCCGCTCGTCGTGAAGGGGGAGCCCGGCGACAACGTTTCCGCCGACCCCGAGTGCCTGGTGACGGCGATCGAGCGCCTCGAGGCGAAGTACGATCTCCCGCGGGACACGCGGGCGCGGCTGCTCGCGGATGCCGGCGCGACCCACTGCGAAGCGGGTCGGGTCGCGGAAGGCCGCCCGTACCTCGAGCGGGCGATCCGCCTCGATCCGACGCGGGGGAACGCCGTGGCGGCGTACCTCCTCTCGCTGACCGGCTCCGAGACGGCGTACGACGTCGGCATGGGTGTCCTCTACGCGGTCCAGCAGCGACTCGAGCGCGCGCTCGTCCGCGCCGATCGGGCGGTTCGCTCCGGCGGCGTCGACGGCGGCAGCGGTGCCAGCGGAGGTGAGGCGAGCGGATGACCGCGACCGGGCCGACCGACGCGAGCGAGGCGGACCGATCGCGGCCAAACGTCCTCCTGCTCGTCGTCGACGCCTGCCGCGCGGACGCCCTCGAGCCCTACGGCGGACGCGTCTTCGGCGGAGACGATTCTCGGAACGAGACGACCGTCGAGACGCCCGCCGCGGCGCGGCTGGCCGAGGAGGGCACGCTGTTTCGGCGCGCGATCGCGCCCGCGCCGTGGACGCTGCCCAGCGTGACCAGTCTCCTCTCCGGGCGCGACGCACACGAGCACGGCGCGACGTCGCGGAACTTCGAGTACGACGGGCCGACGCTCCAGCGGGAGCTGTCCGCGGCGGGCTACCGCACGATCCACCTCTCGCCGAAGACGTGGATCGGCGACTGGCTCCCGCAGGGGGCGGGGTTCGACCGCGTCGACGAGTTCACCGGCCCCCGCCACCGCCACTTCGACGGCGGCCGCGACGTGCGCGACCTCTCACGGGGCGTCGCCCGCGGTCCCGAGTGGTACGCGACGGTGGTCCGGCGCGCGCTCGAGTCGGACGCGCCGCTGCGCAGCCTCGGCAACGCCGCGGCGTTCAAACTCGCCGAGGCGACCGGCGACGCCTGGCTCGACGACGTCCGCGCGAGCGAACGCGCCGCGCGACTCGCCGACGAGCGGTTCGCCGAGGCGGCCGACGGCGACGACGACCGGCCGTTCTTCGCGTACGTCCACCTCATGGACCCGCACCTCCCGTTTTACGTCCCCGAGCCGTTCCGGACCGACGCGGTCCGGCCGCCCGGCTGCGACGACTACGAGGACGAACTCGAGTACGTAGGGTCGCTGATGGACGACATCTGGGCGATTCGAACCGGCGACCGCGTCCTCACCGCCGACGAGCGGACCTACCTCCGGACGCGGTACGCCGACGAGGTGCGGTACGCCGACCGCGTGATCGGCGCGATCGTCGAGCGCCTCGAGCACTACGGGCTCGCCGACGAGACGCTGGTCGCGCTCACGGGGGACCACGGGGAGCACCTCGCCGAGTCGGTCGCCGACCGTACCGCCGGTACTCGCGGCACCGGAAGCACCGGCGACAGCGGCAGCGAGCGAACGCTGCTCGACCATCAGGCCTCGATCCGCCTACCGGTGCTCCGGGTCCCTCTCGTCGTGCGCTACCCCGGCGTCTTCGAGGACGACGACCGCGACGACCTCGTGCAACCGCACTACCTCGCCGAGACCGTACGCGCGCTCGCCGGCCTCGAGCACGAGCCGTCTCGGTCGCTGCTCCCCGCCGACGAGCCGCGAGCGGTCGCCCGCGCGTCGTACGAGGGGGTCGTCCGGTCCCACCCGCCGGACGGCGTTCCGACGGTCGACCTCTTTCGACCGCGCCGGAGCGCGATCCTCGGCGAGTGGAAACTCGACCTGCTCGGCGCCGCTCCCGGCGGCGACCGCGAACCCGAGTACCGCGCCCGACGGATCGACTGGGAGGGGAACGAAGCCGAGCCGGTCTCTCTCGAGGACGTGCCCGACGACGTTCGAACGCGCCTCGAGGAGACGCTCGAGGAGATCGACGACGGCGAGGGTCGTGGTCTCGGCACGGCCGACGGAACCGACGCGGACGCGGCCGGCCAGCGCGAGATGCCGGCCGCCGTCGAAGACCGGCTCTCCGAACTCGGATACCGATGACCGGGATCGACGACGTGCGCATCTGTCTGCTTTCGGACGGCTATCCGCCGTGGGACCGCGGCGGCGCGCAGCGGATCGCCGCGCAGCTCGCGGAGGGCTACGCCGAGCGCGGCCGCGAGACCCACGTCGTGACGACCGTCACCGACCGCGCGGACGTCGGCCGCTCGGTCGAGAACGGCGTCGTCGTCCACCGGCTCTGGACGCCCCGCCCCCGCCGACTCCTGCCGTACCTGACCGTCCGAAACCCGTTGATCGAACGCTCGCTCCCGGACGTCATCGCGGCTATCGCTCCCGACGTCGTCCACGCGCACAACGCGCACTACCTCTCGAACGCGAGCCTGCGGATCGTCGACGAGCGCGGCGTCCCGCTCGTCAAGACGTTCCACGACGCCGGCACCGTCTCCTACGGCGAACTCACGGTCGTCGCGGAGCGCGCGCCGCCGCTGTCGGCCGACGCCGATAGCGCCGCGATTCCGGCGTCCGCGTACCGCGTCTCCCCACGCCAGCAGTTTCGCGAGCAGGGCCTTCGGTACTTTCCGCCGCGGACCGAGGCGAACCGGCGGTGCATCGCCGAGCGCGTCGACGTCGGCGTCGCGGTGAGCGAGCGCCTTCGGCGCGGTCTCGCCGTCAACGGCGTCGAGTGCGACCGGGTCGTTCGCAACGGGATCGACGCCTCGAGGTTCGAGCCGCCGGACCCTGCGGCGCCGGCCCCGACCGAATTCCGGCGCCGCCACGGGCTCGGCGACGCCCCGTTCGTCCTGTTCGGCGGCCGGACGAGCTACGAGAAGGGGGCGGCCCACCTCGCGGCCGCGTTCGCTCGCCTCGTCGACGACGGTATCGACGCGCGACTCCTCGTCACCGGGGACGACGACTACGTCGACCGGATGCGGGAGTTCGCCGGCCCGGCCGCCGACCGCATCGTCGCGACCGGCTGGATCGACCGCCCGGCGCTCCGGACGGCGTTCCGGTCGGCCCGCGTCGTCGCCTCGCCGTCGGTCCACCTCGATCCGTTCCCGACGGTCAACCTCGAGGCGTTCGCCGCCGGAACGCCGGTCGTCACGACCGCCTTCGGCGGCGCGTCGGAACTGGTCGCCGACGGCGTCGACGGTCGCGTCGTCGATCCGCGCGACGTGTCGGCGCTGTCCGCCGCGCTCGAATCGTTCCTGACCGATGCCGAGCGTGCGGCCGCGTTCGGCGACGCGGGACGGATGAAGGTGCGCGATCGGTTCACCGTCTCGCAGCAGGTCGATCGGTACCTCGCGATACTGGAGGCCGCTCGAACCGGGACGCGCCCGCCGGCCTCGGACGACCGGTCGGACATTCGTTCACACCTGTCGTTATCGAATACTTGAGTCGGTATCACCTATTTACTGCCTCGCGTAGTGATCCCGTACATGGCGTTCGTTTCGACGTCTCCGTCGACGGAGCAAATCGGTCGATTCGGACCCGCGCCAGATCGACGAAGGGCTGCGGCGGCCGCTTCGCCGTACCGACCTCGGACGTCCGTCGGTTCCGTCCCCGTTTCCGTTCGAACCGGACTGGCGGGGCGCTCAGACGCCCGCCTTGAGTCCGAGGCGGCGGCTCGGTTCGACGGGGGTGGTCGACCGTGACCGACGTCGGCGTCTGGTTCGTCGGCGCTCGCGGGAACATCGCCACGACGGCGATCGTGGGCGCCCGTGCCATCGCCCGCGGCGAGACGTCCACGACCGGCATGGTCACCGAACGCCCGCCGTGTACGTCGCTCGAGTTGCCGGCGGTCTCGGACCTGACCTTCGGCGGCCACGATATCAGCGACCGGCGTCTCCGAGAGGGCGCCGAGGAGCTCGCGGACCGGGGCGGCGTTCCCGCCAGCGAGACGATCGAGGCCGTCGCCGACGACCTCGAGCGGATCGACGATCGCATCCGACGTGGGACGGCGCTGAACTGCGGCCCCCGCGTGCGGGAGTTGGCCGACGGCGAACCGCTCGAGGCCGACCGGACGGTCGCCGAGATCGTCGACCGGCTGCGGGCAGACCTCGCCGACTTCCGCGACCGCGAGGGGCTCGACCGCCTGATCGTCGTCAATGTCGCCTCGACGGAGCCCGAACTGGCGGAGCCGGAACGCTACGACACGCGCGAGGCCCTCGAGCGGGCGATCGACGAGGACGACCGCGACCTGCCCGCGAGCTCCCTGTACGCGTACGCGGCGCTCGCCGACGGCCACCCCTACGCGAACTTCACGCCGAGCCCGGGTAGTTCGCTCGGCGGACTGCAAGAGCTCGCCGACGAGGAGGGCGTTCCCCACATGGGGGCGGACGGCAAGACCGGCGAGTCGCTCGTCAAGGCCGCGCTCGCGCCCATGTTCGCCGGGCGCAACCTGCGGGTTATGAGCTGGGAGGGCCACAACATCCTCGGCAACACCGACGGACGCGTCCTCGAGGACGAGCGCAACAAGGCCGGCAAGCTCGCGAGCAAGGGCGGCATCTTGGACGGCATCCTGCCGGACATCGACCACAACCGCGTGCGGATCGACTACACGCCGTCGCTGGGCGACTGGAAGACCGCCTGGGACTACGTCCACTTCGAGGGCTTCCTCGAGACCGAGATGACGATGCAGTTCACCTGGGAGGGCTCGGACTCGGCGCTGGCAGCGCCGCTGACCCTCGATCTGGCGCGGCTGCTGGCCTACGCCGACGAACGCGGCGAGGGCGGGCTCCAGCCCCACCTCGCCTCGTTCTTCAAGGCGCCCGAGGGCGTCGACGAGCACGACTTCTCGCGCCAGCTCGAAGCCCTGTACGAGTACGTCCGGCACCGCGCCGATACGGCGGCCGAACCGACGCCCGAACCCGCGACCGACGACTGACCGCGCATGCACGTGCTACTCGCCGCGCACGCGCTGCCGCCGGCCACCACCGGCGGGACCGAACTCTACACCGTGCGCCTGGCCGAGGCGCTGGCCGCCCGCGGACACGAGGTCACCGTGGCCGCGCCGCGGGGCGCGACCGCGACCGTCGACGGCGCGACGGTCGTCGAACTCCCGGATCCGCGGCCGAGCGACGGCACCGACGACGGCATCGCCTTCGACGACGCCGGCGGCGTCGTCAGTCCCGCGATCGACGCCGCGGTCACGGCCCTGCTCGAGGCCCGCGAGCCCGATCTCGTCCACCTCCAGCACTTCAAGGGCCTCTCCGCGTCGATTCCGTCCCGCTGCGCCGAACGGGGGATCCCCTGCGTCGCCACCTTACACGACTTCTGGACGCTCTGTCACCGCGAGCAACTCCGGCGGCCGGACGGCACCCGCTGTTCGGGGCCGTCGTCCGTCGAGAAGTGTATCGGCTGCTACGCCGGGGTCGTCGCTCGAGCCCTCGCGCCGGCCTCAGACGATTCCGAGTCCGACGAATCACGCCTCGAGCGCCTCGCCGGCGAGCGCGCCGGGCTCGAGGCCGCCGTCGCCGAACCCGTCGCCCGGCGGACGCGGCGCCTCCGCCGGGCGCTCGCGGACTGCGACCGCCTCGTGTCCCCCTCGCGGTTCCTGCGGGACGTCTTCGTCGAGTACGGGACCGATCCGGAGCGGATCGTCCACCGCCGCAACGGGATCCGGACCGGCCGCTTTCGCCGGGCGACGTTCGAGCCCGACGAGCCGCTTCACGTCGGCTACGCCGGCCGGATCGCCGAGTCGAAGGGCGTCCACCTGCTGCTCGCGGCGCTCGAGCGGCTCCCGGACGCCGACCTCGAGGTGCACGTCCACGGGCGGTTCGAGCCGGACGAGGAGCCGTACCACGCGCGGCTCCGGGACCGGGCCGCCGATCGCGACCGCGTTCGGTTCCACGGCCGGTACGACGACGCCGCCGACGTCTTCCCCGAATTCGACGTCTTCGTCCTGCCGTCGATCTGGCTCGAGAACAGCCCGCTCGTGATCCAGGAGGCGTTCGCCGCCGGCGTCCCCGTCGTGACCGGCGACCGCGGCGGGATGGCCGAACTGGTCGACAACGGCGCGGACGGGCTCACCGTTCCCGTCGGGGACGCCGACGCGCTGGCGGCGGCGCTCAGGCATCTCGCGACCGATCCCGACCTGGTCCGGCGGCTTCGGGCTGGCGTTGAGGAGCCGACCGACCTCGGAACCCACGCCGACGAGTTGCTCGCGCTGTACGGCGAGCACGTCACGGGGGCGAGCGAGAGCGGCCGCCGGAGCGAGGAACCGGGCGACAGCGGACGGTCCGTCGAGTCCACCGGGGACGTATGAGCACGGTCCTCTTTTTGACGCGCGAACTCCCGTACCCGCCGAACGCGGGCGATCGCATCGTCACCTACGGCTACGTCCGCGGACTCGCCGAGCGCGGTCACGAGGTCCACCTCCTGACCCAGCGCTCGAGCGAGTCGGCGGCGGACGTGGCGACGCTGCGCGAGCACTGCGCGTCGATCGTGCGTGTTCCCGGCGACGAGTCGCGGCTGCCGCCGACGGCCCGCAAGGTGACGCGGGCGGCGCTGGGGCGCTCGGACGTGATGACCATGTTCGACTCGCCGGCCTTCCGCGAGGCTGTCCCGCGCCGGATCGCCGCCCTCGAGCCGGACGTCGTCGTCGCCCAGCACCCCTACATCGGGCAGGTCTTCCGCGACGAAGCGGTTCGACGGGCAGCGCGCGAGGCCGGCGCGGGACTGGTCACGAACGCGCACGTCGTCGAGTACGCCGCCCACGAGCGCCACTACGAGTACGCGGACGACCCCGAGACGCGCGCCGAACTGCGCCTCGAGATCCCCCGCCTCCGACGCGAGGAACTGGCCACCTACCGCGCGTCGGACCTGACGATCGTCCTCGGCGAGGAAGACCGGCGGCGACTGCAGGAGGCGGGGGTCGGGCCCGTCTCCCGCGAGCGCGTCGGGCTCGATCTGTCGTCGTACGCGCCGCCGCTCGAGGCGGACGGCGACGGCGATGGCGGCGACGGAGACGGTGACGGCGCCGATAATAACGGACGCGCCGACGGCGAGAACCACCTCGCCTTCTTCGGCTCCTACGTCTGGTTCCCCAACGAGGACGCCGCGCTCGTCTTCGCGCGCCGCGTCTTCCCGCGGATCCGCGAGCGCCATCCCGACGCCGAACTCGCACTCGCCGGGCGCGACGCGACCGACGAGGTTCGAGCGCTCGGGGACCGCCCCGGCGTGACCTTCCGCGGCGAAGTCGACGACCTCGAGTCGTTCGTCCAAGCGGCCGCGGCGGTGATCGCGCCGCTGCGCGTGGGCGGTGGCGTCCGGCTCAAGATCCTCGAGTCGATGGCCTGGGGCGCGCCGGTCGTGACCACGCGAGCGGGGTTCGAGGGCGTCGACGCCGTTCCGGGCGAGGACCTTCTGGTCGCCGACGACTGGGACGCGTTCGTCGACGCGACGGTCCGCCTGCTGCGCGATCCGGCCGAACGGCGGCGCCTCGGGGCGAACGCCCGCGAGCGGATCGCCGACCGCTACGCGATCGATGACGTCGCGGCCGACCTCGAGGCGACGCTCGGGCTCGCGGAGTAGGACGGCAGTCGAGCGGACGCGGCGGTGCTCAACGGCGACCCCTCAGGAGGTCGACCGCCGCTCCGACTCGTCGGACACCGCGGTTCGAACGGCGCGGCCGACGTCGAGGAGGGTCCGCCGGGCGACCGCGTCCTGCGCGAGGATCGCCGCCAGGTACGTCGCGACGCCGATCGCGCCGGTGACGACGAGCTGGTGGGCGACCGCGTTCGGCGGGAGCACCGCGAGAGGGGCCATGACCGCGGCCATCGCGACCGCGCCCCGCAACTGCGCGCGGAGCGGCGCCGGGAGGAGCGGCACGGCGGCGTCGTTTTGCCGCAGCGCTCGGTGGAGGAGCAGACAGCGGACCGTCTCCGCGACGATCGTCGCGACGACGACGCCGATCGCGCCGACGGTCACCACGAGCGCCACGCCGAGCACGAAGTTCACCGCGACCGTGATCGTCGAGATCCGGAAGACGGCGTCCGGTCGTCCCATCCCCTTCACCGCGCTGTCCAGCGGCTCGCGCTGGGTCTGGACGACGCGGTAGACCGCGATTCCGAGCAGGAAGGGAACGGCGGCGAGGTAGTCGGAACCGTAGACCGACCGCACGATGGCCTCGCCGTGGAACGCGACCAGCACGAGCATCGGAATCGCGATGACGCTCGTGTAGGAGATCGTCGCCGTCACCGACTCGCGGATCGACCGCCCGCGACTCGAGAGGTTGCTGGCCTTGCTGATGAGCCCGTCCATCACGACGCCCGAGATCAGCGTCGCGAGGCCGGTCAGCGAGAGCGCGACCTCGTAGTAGCCGACGCCGGCCGTGAGGCCGATCGCGCCAAGCAGGAAGACGTCGAACCGAGTGTAGGCCTTGCCGACGACGTTCGACGGGACGTTGTACTTCGCGTAGTCCCAGACGTAGACGACCGTCTCCCGCGAGGGGAGCGACGGCCGGACGCCGAGGTAGTACAGGATGATCGGCAGACAGCACACCGTCGCGACGATGAAGCCGACGGTCATCCCGGTCACGCCGAAGCCGAGCGCCACGAGGCCGAACTGGAGGACGGTCTTGATCACTTCACGGGCGAAGTCGATCCAGTTCGTGACGCCGAACTTCCCCTTCCCGGCCAGCAGGAACTGCAGCGGGAGGAACAGCGAGATGGCGACGAAAAGGGCGATCGCGAGCGGCGCCGCGTTCGGAACGCCGGTGTACGACGCCAGTTGCGCCCGGCCGGCGACGGCGAGGACGGCGGCGACGAGCGCGGTCGTCAGCGACCCCGCCAGCGCGAGCCCGAGCAGTTCCGCGTTCGACGTGTCGGTCTCCGCGAGGCGCTTCTGACACGCGCCGCCGATCCCGTGGGGAATGCGGTTCGCGAACTGGACGACCGAGAGCAGGAGGAAGAAGCCGCCGAACGCCTCTGGGCCGAGTTCGCGGGCGAAGTACGCCGTCGCGATGAACCCGAAGCCGTACATCGCCAGCTTCGCCGAGACGCCCTTCAGCGTCTCGAGGCCGAACGAGACGTCACCTGCGTTCGTCATTAATTGGAGGATACGCTGCGTCGAGGTTCGGTAATCCGTCGATACGTCCGCGTAGCATGGACCCGAATCGGCGGGTCCTCATTGAGAGTCTTCCGGTCACCGTCAGCCGAGCGACGTCATCGCATGGCACGGCCGCTCGCCCGGAAGTCAGGACTGTCGCGGCGAAAAAGTAGGTGTTACCGCCGGTAAAACGGTATTACTCGACCGATCGCGATCGCGCTCGAACGATCCCGACCGACCGGTCGGGATCGGGATCGGCTGACCGTCGCAGCTCGAGCCCGCACGCGGATCTCAGAATCGGCCGCCGCCGTCGGTAGCCGCGCTCGAGGGAGTACCGGGAACGGCCTCGCGGTCCGCGCCCGCAGCCTCGCGCGTCCGTTCGACGAGCTCGAGCGTCCAGCGGCTCACCGCGGGGGAGACGGGCGGTTGCACGCCCTGCTCGAGCGCCTTCGCGCCCTCGTTGATCAGGTAGTAGTGGCCGTCCTGGCTCTCCTCGGTGTGGGTTCCGAGGTCGTCCTCGAGGCGCGATTTGGCGTAGCGGGCGGCCTCGCGACCGGCGCCGGCGAGCGTCGTTCGGAGCTTCTCTATGTGGCGGCGGGTGCGCTCGTTCTGGAAGTGGTAGGGCCCCGACTCGGCGTCGTGGACGTCGACGGTCATCGTCGGGATATCGACGTGGAGGGACCCCTCGGACCCGTAGACGCGCACGCGGTTGTCCCGTGCGGAGCCGCTCAGCACCGTGATCGAACAGAGCGCGTCGCTCTCGGTCGCGTACTGGACCGAGACGCCGTCGTAGGCGACCTCGTCCGCGTACTCGTCGGCCGTGCGCGTCCGGACGTCGATCGCGGCCGGCGACCGCGGGAAGCCGCCGATGCCGAGCGCCAGGTAGAACGGATGGGGCAGCCCCTCCTCGAGGTCGCCGCCGGGGAGGTCGAGCACCCAGTCGCCGCGGTAGGTTTCGTCCGGCGAGCCCTCGCCGGCGACCGTCACCTCGACGGCGCGGACGTCGCCGATCTCGCCCGCCGCGATGCGGCGCCGGACGTCGCGGATCGTCGGATAGTAGAGCCAGTTGTGGACGACCGAGACGGGGACGCCGGCCTCGTCGGCCGCCGTCCGAAGCTCCTCGAGTTCCGCGACCGTCGTCGCCGCGGGCTTCTGGACGAGGACCGGGACGCCCGCGTCGACGGCTCGCCGCGCCAGGTCGGCGTGGGTCTGAACCGGCGTCGCGACGTGTACCCAGTCCAGATTGGCCGTCTCGAGGAGGCGGTCGGGGTCGACGTACGAGTCGCAGTCGTACTCAGCCGCGGCCTCCCGCGCGGCGTCGCGGTCGAGGTCGCAGACGGCGACGAGGTCGGTTCGGGGGTTTCGCTCGAGCGCCGGGAGGTGGTTGTTCTGCGAGACGATGCCAGCCCCGATGACGGCGGTTCGAAGGGCCATATCGGTCGGACCACGGCCGACCCGAAATAGCCCGTCCCGGTATTAGCACGGGTCGCGGGTTGCAGGCCGCGAGACGGCCCTCGAAGCGAGGGCCGATAAGCGTCGATTACCGGCGCGGCCGCATCGCGCCGGAGACGGTACCGATCGGCACGTGCATGCTGTATCGTTTTCCTTCGACCCGGCGGACAGTGCGGACATGGCATTCGAACCGCCGGTCGAGTGTCCGATCTGCACGGAAACGCTGGAACTCGATCGGACGCTCGAGGACCATCTCGTCGAGAAGCACACCCACCGCGAGGTCGCTAGTTATCTCGTCGACACCGCGAAGCGCGTCGAGGTGTCGCCGCCGTCGGACTGAGGTCGGCCCGGATCGGTCGACACCCATCCGCTCCTCCCAATGCTGCGCGTTCGAATTCCCGAACCCTTTCGCTTCGAGTCCAGTTCTCGGACCGTAAGAACGCTGTGACGGTTTCCGGCGACGATCGTGTCGCCGGCCGATCACGCGATCGTCGGCCGCTCGAGCCGGCGCTCCGTCGAGTCGCCGTCGAGCGCCGTTCGGACGAGCGTCCGGATCTCCTCGCGGAACCGGTCGCGACCGAACCGCTCCTCGACGCGGTCGGGCTCGAGGCGGACGTCCCGCCGCCGCTCGGGGTCCGAGAGCACGCGGTCGATCTTGTCGACGGCCTCGGCGGGCGTCCGGTACAGCAGGTCGCGCTGGCGGTCGACGATGTCGCGCTGGCCGCCGTTGTCGGGGACGAAGGGGATCGCGCCGGCCGCGACCATCTCGGCGACCGCCATCCCGAAGTGCTCGTGGCGCTTGCCGTGGAGCCCGTAGCGGTGCGTACAGAGGAGGTCGACGAGCTCCGCCCGGGGCAGTTCGCCCTCGAGCGTGACGTAGTCGCGCGCGGCGGTCATCGCCTCGAGTTCGCGGCGGTACTCGGGGTCGTAGGAGGGGCCGACGACGTGGTGGTGGACGTCGTGGCCCCGGTCGCGGACGCCGTCGACGATGCGGATCGTCTCCTCGACGTTCTTGTAGCGCGCGAGCCGGCCGACGGTGACGAACCCGTCCTCGCGGTCGTTCCACGGTCGCGGCTCGAACCCGGTGGTGTCGACCGGCGGGTGGACCACCTGCGGGCGGACGCCGTAGACGTCCTGGACGACGTTGGCCATCCAGTCGGAGTTCGTCAGGAGCGTACTCCTGCGGATCTCGTCGGCGTCGTAGCGGCCGATCCGGTAGCTCAGCCGATCGTAGAGGTGGTCGACGAAGCTATCTTCGCCGACGCGTTTCGAGGTGACCAGCCGTCCGAACCGCGGCGTGTGGATGTACTGGATGGCCGGCGGCTCCGGACTGAGTTCGTTGTCCGTGCTGACGACGAGGTCGTACTCGTCGCGGTGGCGCGCGACGTGGCGATTGAGCAAGGCGTTACGCAGGTTATACAGCGGAATCTCCGTCAGATCGAGGATCGATTTGGCGAACTGCGCCCGCCGCACCGGTAACGGATCGACGGCCGTGTTGAAGTAGCGGTTCAACTCGCCGAAGTCCGGCCGCGTCAGGGTGAGGAGGTGCACCTCGTGGTCCGCCTGGAGGGTCTCGAGGACGGTCATGCAAACGCCCTCGCCGCCGCCTTTCGCCGTCAGATCGGTGTGCGCTACGGCAATTCGAGCCATCTGCACGTCCCGACCACGGCCACCGTCAAAGGGTTGACCCAGCATGCGACGAGACGCCGTCGGGTCGGGGACTCGCAATCGACGGCTCGAGCGCGTCCGACGCCCGCCGCGACCGCGTCGACTCGTGAGCGAGCGCGACGCGGTCACTCCGCGTAGCCGAGCGCGCGGAGCCGGGATTCGATTTCGGTGTCGGACGGACCGTCAGCGTCGGCATTGGCGTCGGTATCCGCGGTGCGCTCGGTCTCGGTCTCCGGAACTCGGGTCCGTTCGTCGGTCGCCGTCACCGACACCCAGGGGACGCGGCGGAGCGCGGGATGGGGGAAATCCCGCGGGTGTTCGTAGACGCCGCACTCGCCGAGCAGGTTCGCGTGGTCCGCGGTGATCACCGCCCGGTCGGCGTTGACGTTCCGGAGCAGCACGCCGACCTCCTCGAGGACGTACCGGAGGTTCGCGGCGTAGCCGTTCCAGAGCCGCTCGCGGCTGATCTCCCCTTCCCGGTACAGTTTGAACTCGTTCGGCTGTTCGATGTCGCGCTCGCGGTCGGTGAGCCGATCGAACGCGAAGCCGTCGGACCAGTCGACGGGGACGAACGGGCGGTGGGGCTGGAAGTACCACGCGACGGTCCGCTCGGCCGGCGTCTCGGCGGCCCGGTTGCGAACGTAGTCGATCGTCGCGTCTGTGACGGTCCGGGCGGGAACCGTCCCCTCGTCGTCGTCCCAGCCGCGTCGCCAGACCTCGTCCAGGTAGCCCCACCCCTCTCGAAAGCGCTCCTTCCAGCAGGTGTTGATGTTGCCGCTGACGAGCGCGGTCCGTCGCCGTTCCGACCGGTACCGCGCCTCAGTGTGAACCTCGAGCCACTCCTCGCTGTGGCTGGCGGGGCTGTACGCCGAGTCGAACTCGTCGGGGACGAACTCGAACGCCGGGGCGACCTCGCAAAAGAGATCCCACCGACACGCGTCCAGCACGATCAGCAGGTCCCACTCGCGGTCCCAGATCGGCGTGCCGTAGTTCCACCGCCGTCGCAGCGCGCGGCCGCCCTCGAGGACGAGGTCGCTCGCTCGCTCCCGGATCGCCGCCGTCCGGTCGTCGCCCGGTAGCGCCCGACGAAGCCGGGCCGCTCGCTCGGATACCGTCATCACCGACAGCTCTCCATCCCTGCCCCGTTAGTAGTTGGCGCGGCGATAACAGGCTCGAGACCGCGGAAAATTCGGCGTCGAGGGCCGTCATTATCAGGGTATAGTCCGTTGGGACTGTTTCCTGTACACCGACACGATGCCGGACGACTGGGCGAACGAACGCGTGTTGATCACCGGCGGCGCATCGTTCATCGGTTCGCACCTGACCGAGGAACTCGTCGAACGGGGCGCGACCGTGCGCGTCGCCGATGACTTCTCGAGCGGTTCGATGGATCACCTCGAGTCCGTCGCGGACGAGATCGAGATCGTGGAGGGGGATCTGAAGCGGTGGGACGTCGCCGACGAGGCGACGACCGACGTCGAGACGGTGTTTCACCTGGCCGCCGACCACGGCGGCCGCGGCTACATCTCCTCGCACCCGGCCGATTGTGCGACCAACATGGCGCTGGACAACGTCGTCTTCGAGACCGCCGTACAGAACGGCGTCGACCGGATCACGTTCGCCTCGAGCGCGTGCGTGTACCCGACCGACGTCCAGCGCGAGCAGCGGCGCCTCCACGAGGGGCTGGTGGACTTCGACCAGCGCGGCGGCGCCTACGCCGACGAGACCTACGGCTGGGCGAAGCTCATGGGCGAACGGTCGCTGCGCGCGTTCCACGAGCAGTACGGGATCGACGCCAGCGCCGTCCGCATCTTCACCGCCTACGGCCCGCGGGAGAACGAGACCCACGCGGTCGTCGCGCTCATCGCCAAGGCGTTCGCTCGCCAGGAGCCGTTCCGGATCTGGGGCGACGGCGAACAGACGCGCAACTTCACCTACGTACGAGACGTCACGCGAGCGCTGCGGCTTGCCGCCGAGAACGTCACCGATGGCTCGGCCGTCAACGCCGGCGTGCCGGACTACATCAGCATCAACGAGGTCGCCGAGACGATCTTCGACGAACTCGGCTGGCGGCCCGAGGAGATCGACCACCTGACCGACAAGCCGGTCGGCGTGCGCCACCGCGCCGCCGACACGAGCCGCGCGAACGACCGGCTCGACTGGGAGCCGGAGTACGACCTCGAGGAAGGACTGCGGCGGACGATCGACTGGTACACGGACGCCAAGGATCGCGACGCGGTGCAACGGAACCTCGAGACGCTGCTGCACGAGCGCTGATCGACGATGGGAGGGACACAACCGACGCAAACGGAGACCGAGACACGGACGCCGTCGATCGGCCTGTTCGAACTCACCTGGCACCCGCAGAACCTCCGAGAACTCTGCCGGATCGTCGATACGGAGGCGAACGACGTCACCGTGTTCACCAGCGAGGAGCTCTACGAGCGGTGGCTGGCGGACGCCGACCTCGAGGCCGAGGGCGAGGACGCCGCGTTCTCGTGGGTGCTACAGGGAGAGGACGAATCCCTCGCGTCGTACTTCGACCGCGCCGAGACGTACTGTTCCGAGACGCTCGACTTCCTGATGGTGCTCACGCCGTTCGGAAGCGGGATCATCACGTCTCATTTCGTCGAGTTCGATCCAGACTGCACGTCGGTCTGCTGGCTCTACAACTCGCGGGCGTGCATCGAGAGCACGCGCGAGGCGACCGACGCGAGAACCACCCTCCGGGACGCGACCCCGGAGCTCCGGCGCGCGCTCGTCCCGGAGGATCGCGAGACGGCGGAGCGGTCGCTGAAACCGCACCGGTACTACATGCGGCCGTACATCCTCGAGAACTACGACGGCTACGTCGTCGAGTACCCGCCGATCCGGCGCTACCTCGAGGAGAACTGGGAGTGGACGCGGGCCCAGGGCGGCGATCGGCCGGTCGTCGATTTCTCGCCGTACGTCTACGAGGGGGCCGACGACGACGCCGACTCTCGAGCCGGTGCGGACGACGGCGCTCCTGGCCGATTCGCGGAGCCGGTGTCCGTGACGGTCTCCGGCCGCGTCGTCGAGAACGTCCGGGACTACGACCAGGTGCTCGACGTCTTCGAGTCCCTCTTTCCCGAGCACGGCGATGCACTGGAGCTCAACGTTCTCGGCCGACCCGTTGGCGACTACGGCGACCGGATCGTCGATCGCTGTCGCGACCTCGAGTCGCAGGGGTACCAGGTGACGTACTATCCCGACACCGACTGGGTGCCCGCCGAGGAGTTCGACGCCGTCCTCGAGCGCTCGGACGTCCTGCTGAACCCGATCTACCTCGTCGAGGAGACGACCCGCGAACCGGCCCCCGACGAGCGGCGGAGCCGGACGAAGGGAACCGGCGTCCTGTTCGACGCGCTGAAACACGGCAAGCCGCTCGTTCTGCCGGAGGGGTTCGTCGTCGATTCGATGATCGAGGGCTCGACGCTGACCTACGATTCCGAGGCGGAACTGCGGCGCCTGCTCGAGGGCCTGGTCAGCGACCCGCGGCCGCTGGCGACGCTTCGGGACCGCGCCGAACGGAACGCGGCCGCCTTCACGCGGGCGAAGCAACGGGAGCGGTTCGACGAACTGGTCGGGACGATCCGATCGGCGGCGGACGACTCGGCGGCCGTCGGTCGCCGCGGTCGGGACCGGTAGCCCGGACTACCGTCGGCGGACGGCCGGCGCGGCGACAACCGCTTTCCTGCGAGCGGAGCGGTCGGCGGCCACGCGTCGGGCCCTGGTCTGTGCGCGGTTCCTCGGCGGGCAATATCAGACGCCGACACATTCAGGTTTACAATAGTACGCCTGTTCCGTTCACCCTGCGTGGACCGTCGCGCTGTCGCCCGCCGTCGGTGCGGCGAGGGTGTCGAACGCGGCGCTCGAGTTGCATAGCAACGCCGAACGTATTTGCCGCCGCTCGAAGTGGATCCGAGTATGGCCTACTCTCTGTCGGCCGACGAGGAATCGGCACGCCAGCGCTTCGCGGACGCGATTCGGGCGAACGAATGAACGGGCGACGTATCTTGATCACCGGCGGTGCGGGGTTCATCGGCTCGAACCTCGCGAACGAACTCGGCGCGGAAAACGAGGTGCTCGCCGTCGACGACTGTTATCTCGGCGAGGCCGACAACCTCTCCGACGACGTCGAGTTCGTCGAGGCCAGCGTCCTCGAGGACGACCTCCCGACCGACGTCGACGTCATCTTCCACCTCGCGGCGCTCTCGTCGTACGCGATGCACGAGGAGGAGCCGGCACGCGGTGCGCGGGTCAACGTCGAAGGGTTCGTCAACGTCGTCGAGCAAGCGCGACGGGACGGCTGCGAGACCGTCGTCTACGCGTCCACGTCGTCGATCTACGGCAGCCGGACCGAGCCGTCGCCCGAGGACATGGACGTGACCGCGAACACGGGCTACGAGGCGTCGAAACTGGCCCGCGAACGGTACGCCGAGTACTTCTCGAACCACTACGACCTCTCGACAGCCGGAATGCGGTTTTTCTCCGTCTACCAGGGGTACGAGGGCGCCGAAGGCCACAAGGGCGAGTACGCGAACGTGATTGCCCAGTTCGCAGACGACATCGCCCACGGTCGGTCGCCGAAGCTGTACGGCGACGGCACCCAGACGCGGGACTTCACGCACGTCTCCGACGTGGTCGACGCGCTGACTCGAGCGGCCGACCGCCGACTGGACGGCATCTACAACGTCGGGACCGGCGAGCGATACTCGTTCAACCGCGTCGTCGAGTTGCTCAACGAGGAACTGGCCGCCGACGTCGACCCCGAATACGTCGAGAATCCGATTCCGGAGGACGTCTACGTCCACGACACCTGCGCCGACTACTCGAAGCTCCGGGAGGCGACGGGGTGGGAGCCGCAAATTTCGCTTCGGGAGGGAATTCGGCGCGTCTGCGAACCGTACCGCTGATCCCGCGTCCGAACCGACCGACGATGGTCAACGCGTTCTGGCTCGACCGCGACCTCGAGACGACCGCGACGTGGCTCGTCGACCGGCACGTGACCAGCAGCGTGTTCGAGTGCTCGATGGTGCTCACGACCGCGGTGCAGTTGAACGGCTATCCCGAGTCGGAGTCGCTGTACTTCACCCACCCCGACAATCCGCTGACCCGGTGGGCGGCCCGGTCGCACGCGAACTGGCGTCGGCTCCGCGACTACACCGAGGCGGCCCACGACGAGTGGCGCTACCGGTGGGACCACGACCCCGCGGAGCGACACGGCTGCTGGGAAACCGTCCGCTCGCTCGAGACGCCGGCCGTCCGCGACCTCGAGTGGCCCACGGAGGACCGGACCGATCCGCCGCAACTGACCGGCGAGTGGACGGCCGACGACTACGTCGAGGCGTACCGCTACTACTACGCGAACGAGAAGCGGCACCTGTTCCGGTGGGCGAAGGATCGGTCGATGCCGCCGTGGATCCCGGAGTACGCGGTCGGCGACGACGGCGAGGAGGATCGGGAGCGGTGACCGTTCGCCGCTCGTGATCGCGTCGCCGCGTGGGTCCGGCTCACCGTCGCCGGGGTACCGCAGTCGATACGAGACCGCGCGACCGCGGGCCGGGACGAGCAGCGCCTCGAACTAGACGGCGAGCAACAGCAGGGTGTAGCCCGCGGCGCCGACCGCGAACGCCCAGAACCGACTCTGTCGTTCCTCGGGGAGTTCCTCTTTCACGACGTTGAGGATCACGCCGCCGGCGAGGAACGCGAACAGGAGCGCGACGGTGAACTCGCTCACGGTCATCGCGTAGCCGACGACCGTCCCGAGGAGCACGGCGCCCGCGAGGAGCCACCGACCGTATCGGTGGTAGACCCGCCCGTGGTGGTCGCGGAGGCCGGCGTCGTTCACGACGAAATGCAGCGCCATCGCGACGAAAAACAGCGTCAGGCTCGCGACGCCCGACTCCTCGCGGTGGAGGAGGAGGTAGCCGATGAGGGCGTTGTACGCGGCGAACGACGTCGTGTGGAGCCAGAACACGCCGCTCGGCGACGACTCTGAGGTCCGAGCGGCCGTCGGTTCCCGGTCCGCGGATCCGTTCGACTCGCTTCCGCGTCGCTCGCTGCCGGCGCCCGTCGAGCGAGACGACCGCTCGCCGCCGTCCGACCGCGAGCCGTCGTCGGCTTCCGCCCCGGACCGCTCCCTGACGAACCGCTCGAGACCGTAGAAGACGACGAAGCCAGCGAGGGTGACGAGGTAGATGTGGTGGTCGACGGCGGCGAGGACGGTTTCGCTCTCGTCGATCGCCTCGGCGGCGGCGCCCACCTCCGGGAGGACGTGGACGAAGACGTATCCGACGGAGACGCCGCCGGCCAGCGACAGCCACCGGCTGCGTGGAATCGCGTCGAGAAACCGCAACCGCCCGGCGTAGAGATGGACGAGAGCGAGTCCGAGCGCGAACGCGGGGACGAGAACGGCGACGAGATCGGCGGCGCCGGTCGTCGGTGCGCCGGTCATCGTCGGTATCGGCGCCTGCGGTCGGCTCGCGTCGATCGGTCGGTCGCCGTCCTCCCCGTACTCGCTTCCGGCATACTCGATCGGTCGTCCGCTGACGCCTTGGATCCGCTGCAAGCGAGAGCGACCGCCGGTCGGGGAAAACGCCTTTTTTCGGCCGTCCGTACGGGCGGACATGCTCGAGGGGCCCCGGTCGCGCTGGGGTGCGATCGCGTCTCGACTTCGTCGTATCGAACGCCGGGAACTGCGCGAACTGCGGGCGTGGATCGAACGGACGCGGAACCTGATCCACCTCTCGGCGCTGCTGTTCGTGCCGCTGGTCATCGCCGCGGTGACGGCGCTGTCGAACGCCGTCGACGCGCTCCCGTTTCTCCTGTTTCCGCCGCTCGCCTCGGGAACGTACACGCTCTTTGCCGAACCCGAGAGCCAGTACGCGTCGCCGCGCCGGTTCGTCGGCGGCATGACCGTCGGCGCCTTGTGCGGCTGGGTGGCGCTCGAGACGGCCGCGCGGTACGCCTCCGGCGGTTCCATACCCCAGGGATCCTTCGAGGTCCACGCCGGCGCCGCCGCGTTCGCCATCTTCCTCACGAGCGCGGTCACGTGGGTCCTCGGACTCGAGGAGTCGCAGGCGTTCTCGACGGCGCTGCTCGTCCTCGTGACCCACCCCGTCGACTCGAGCGTCTCGTTCTTGGGGACCGTTCCCGGGCACACGGGCGCCGCGCTCGCGTACGTCCTCAGCGTGTTCGTTTCGACGTCGCTGGTCGCGGTCGCGTTCGTCGGCTGGCGGCGCTGGGTCTACGAGCGGCGCGCTCGCTTGCTGTACGCCAGTACGACGGCCGACGACGCGGTCCTCGTACCGATGCGCGGCGATCACCCGAACGCGACCGCGACCCTCGGCGCGCGCCTGGCCGCCGCACACGACGCCGGCAAGGTCGTCTTGCTGGACGTGGTCGACGACGAGGCGGTGGCCGACGGCGCGGCCGACGCCGAGGCCCGCGACCGAGCGGCCGACCGCCTCGGGTCCGAAACCGCCGAATCCCTCGAGGAGTACGCTCGTCGCATCGAGTCCGCGATGGACGTCCCGTGTCAGGTCGTCGTGGCCGCGGGGGATCCGGACGATCCGTCGACCGTCCTCGAGGCCGCCCGGCGAGCGGACTGCGATCTGATCGTCGCCCCGTACGAGTCGTCGGAGACGAGCGACGGCCCCTCGTCGTTCGTCCGCGAACTGATACACGGTGGCATCGACGTGCTCGTCCACCGGGCGGCCGACGGGCGGGAGGCGGACGAGTGGAACCGCGTATTGGTCCCGGTTCGCGGCGAGAGCGACCTCGCCCACGCGATGATCGACTTCGCGACGCGACTGGCCGGCGCCGACGGAACGGTGAGCGTCTGCCACTGCCTCTCGCGCGACCGGGACCGACGGCGCGCCGACGAGATGCTCGCGCGCCTCGTCGAACCGTTCGACGGACAGGGTCAGGACGACGAGTGCGGCATCGAAACGCGGATCGCGACCGACTCCCCGGAGGCGTTCGTCTCCGATCACGCCCCCCGGTACGACCTCGCGCTCGTCGGCGCGAGCACCGACCGCACGACGGTGTCGCGGTTCGTCTCCGCATCCACCGCGGACCGCCTCGAGGATCTCGAGTGCGATCTCGGGATCGTGGCGACGGCTCGAGGGTAGCGAACCCCATCGGCCGACGATCGCGGCACGCATCCGCGCGTGTATAATCCCCAACACCTACGTCGCGGCCACCGTTTGAGTCGACTATGGGAGACGATCGAGTCGTCCGGGCGGCTCGAGGAACCGCCGGCCGGTCGGGGGTGGTACCGTGAGCGAGCGTCGGCCGGAGTCGAGCAGCGACGTCGGCAGCGACGCCGACGCCGATGGCAACGTCGACGCTGACGCTGACGTCGCTGCCGATCCGGACGAACTGCCCGCCGGATCGATCGTGACCGAGCAGACGCCGACGACGGAGATTCTCAGCTCGCTCATCGATACCGGCTTACACGAGATCCGCCGCGAGCGGACGGGGCTGGTGCTCTCCGGGCTCTCGGCGGGCCTCGACATCGGATTCGGCCCGTTGCTGATGGCGGTGGTGTTGACCCTCTCGACGGGCGGGTACGGCGACCTCCGGACGGAGTTGTTGCTGGCCAGCGCCTACTCGGTCGGCTTCGTGTTCGTGGTCATCGGCCGATCGGAACTGTTCACCGAGCACACGACCGTCGCGGTGATGCCGGTGCTCGACGGCCGGGCGTCGGTTCGAGAGTTGGCCCGACTCTGGGGGCTGGTCTACGCCAGTAACGTCTTCGGCGGCGCGGTGTTCACGCTGCTGGTCGTCACCCTGATGCCGAGCCTCGGGGTCGCCTCGGCCGACGCGTTCACCGCCATCGCGCTCAAACTCGTCAACCACGACCTCGAGTGGTTGTTCGTCGCCGGCATCTTCGCCGGCTGGCTGATGGGGCTGTTGGCCTGGCTCGTCGCCGCCGCGCAGGAGACCTCGAGTCGGTTCCTGTTCGTGTGGCTCGTCACCGCGTCGATCGGCATTCTCCACCTGCCACACTCCATCGCGGGGAACGTGGAAGTCCTGTTCGGCCTGATCCTCTCGCCGTCGGTGACGCCCCTCGACTACGCCGCGTTCCTCGCGCTGGCGACGGCCGGGAACGCGGTCGGCGGCGTCGTGTTCGTCGGCCTGTTGAAGTACACCCACGTCGTCCGCGGCGGCAGCTGAGACGACGCGGCGCTCGCATGCCCTCGGCTTTTGCGCGTCAGGCGTCTACGCTGTTACTCGCTACTGCTGGTTCTCGGAGCGAGCGAAGATGGCGGGGAAAATCGCCGCTCCGCGGACCGGTGGGGGGTACCACGACATGACTACCGTCCTCTACGCTATCCAGCACGCCTTCATGGCGAAGACGTTCGAAGCGATCGACGATCACATCGACGCCGAATCGGCGTACGTCCCGATGAACGTCGGCGCGCGGAACGCGTCCGAGACGATTCCCGAGGTGAGCGTGGACGAGGTCGGCGCCATCGATCGACAGGTTCGACGGATCGACCCCGACGTCGTCGTCTACAACCACCGCCACAAGGCCAACGACGCCGAGTTCCACGAGGAGTACCCGCTGGTTCACGTCCGACACGGCGCGTCGATCGGTCGGGGCGAGATCGAGGAGACCGCCGAGATGACCGGCGAGGCGGTGGACGCGGCGCTCGCCCCCGGCGAGTACTGGGCGAGCCGGTACGAGGAGGTGTATCCCGACGACGTGGACGTGTCCGTCGTCGGCGTGCCTGAGGCGGACGCGCTCGTGGCGACCGATCCGCCCCGCGAACGACGGGTGCTCTACGCGCCGACCAATCACAACTACGGCGGGGGATCGTACCTGAACACGGCCCGCGAGGTCGTCGATCTGTTCGCGGGGAGCGACTACGAACTCCTGTTTCGGCCCCACCCCGCCGACCGCGACGAGGAACCCGGGAAGTCGCTGACCGAGGCGTGCCGAGACCGAATCGGCGAGATTCCGAACGTGACCTTCGACGCGAACGAGACGCCGCTCTCGAGCATGCTGGCGTCGGACATCCTGCTTTCTGACTACTCCGGCATCGTCACCGAGTGGCTCCACAGCGGTCGGCCGCTCGTCCAGTTCACCGACATCGTCTCCGAGGAGAACGAGGTCCCCCGGATCGGGCACGTGACGAGCGTCGACGACCTCGAGCTTCGGACGATCGACGCCCTCTACGAGGACGGCTATCCGGATCGGATTCGGCGGCGCGAGGCCGCGTTCCGCTCGGATCTCGGCGTGCCGATGGACGGGCGGGCCAGCGAGCGCGCCGCCGCGGAGGTGATGTCGTGCGCGGAGTGATCCTCGCGGCGGGTCGCGGAAGCCGGATGGGCGACCTGACGGCGGACGTCCCCAAGGCGTTCCTCGAGGTCGACGGCCGGACGCTGTACGACCGCCAGCGGACCGCGCTCGAGCCGTTCGTCGACGAGCTGACGGTCGTGCTCGGCTACGAGGCCGAACGGGCCCGCGACCGCCTCGCCTCGCTCGAGGCCCGTTACGAGGACGAGCGGCCGCTGCCGGTCGATACCGTGGTGGTGGACGACTGGGACGAGTGCGACAACGCCGAGTCGCTTCGGCGCGCGTTACTCCGCGCCGCCGACGACGCGCTCGTCCTCAACGGCGACGTGGTGGTGCCGCCGCGTACGGTCCGGCGGCTGGTGCGGCGATTCCGCGAGGCCGGACCGGGGCGCAACGTCGTGGGGTGTCTGCCCGGCGCGCAGACCGACCACACGGCGATCCGATCGGACGTCTCGGGGGAAGTGACCGACTACGGGGAGATCGTCGGCTACCGGCACGCGGGGATCGGGGTCGTCGACGCGCGAAACCGGGACCGCGCGATCGAGGTGCTGGCCCGCAACGCCGACGACTGGTATCCCCGCCTCTACCCCGAGACGCCGACCGAGCGGGTCTTCGTCTCTCCGGACGCGCACCTCGAGCTCAACCGTCCGGAAGACGTGGATCGGGCACGAGAGCGGCTCCCGCTGGCCGACGCCGAGGAATCGTCGGTCGGCCGGCGCCCGTCTTTCGGCGGCCGCTGAGCGGAGTCAGAAGGCCTATAACCGATCGGTCCCGCTCCCCGGCACAGAATGGACCTCATCGCCCACCGCGGGTGTTCCGACGAGTTTCCCGAAAACACGCTTCTCGCGATCGAACGCGCCGCCCGACGCCTCCCCGCCGTCGAGTTCGACGTGCGCCGGTGTCGGTCCGGCGAACTGGTCGTCGTCCACGACGAGCGCGTGGACAGGGTCACGGACGGCGTCGGCGCCGTCGCGGAGCTGGACTGGGCCGATCTGCGCGACCTGACCGTCCTCGAGTCCGGCGAGCGGATTCCGTTGCTCTCGGAGGCCCTGGATGCCGTCCCCGACGACGTGGCCGTTCAGGCCGAACTCAAGGAGACCGGAATCGCCGCGGACGCGGTGGCCGCCGCCGACGACGCCGACGCGGACGCTCGGTTCACCTCGTTTCTCCCCGACGCGTTAGCGGAAGCGCGGGACGTCGCTCCCGACGCCGCGCTCGGCTACCTGTTCGACCACCGCGTGGGCGTCGACGGGGGACTTGAAACGGCGCGCGAATTCGACTGCGAGTACCTCCATCCGCACGCGAACCAGTGTCTGGAGACCGACGTGCTCGAGCGCGCTCGAGCGGCCGACATGACCGTCGTCGCCTGGGGCGTCGACGACGCGGCGACCTGCGAGCGACTCCGGGCGGCCGGCGTCGACGCCGCGACCGCCGATAGCTGGACGCTCGGCGCGGCGTGGGCGGACGACGGCGTCGGCGCGGCGGAGGCGAGCGACGATGCGGGGCTGGCCGCAGGGGACTGAGCGGCGCGCGGTGAGACGGCGATAGTCGGCTCCGTCCTCAATCAGCCTCCGTCGCCTCCGTCGACCCACCGCGAGCGCCGGCCGAACGGTTACGCCCGTCGGGCCGCTACCGCCGCCGTGACTCCGACAGTCGAGCGGAGCGACCTCGAGCGGATGGTCGCCGCCGTCGAACCCACGTGGTCGGTCGAACGGGTCCGGCCGAGCGACGAGGGATCGGCCGCCGTCCACTTTTTGACCGTCGACACGCCGGACGGGTCCCGCGACGTAGTCGTGAAAGCGTTCACCGGCGGCGTCGTCTCACCGGCCGTCGCCCGCGCCGAACCGCGTCTCCTCGAGCGGCTGGCGGCCGAGACGGCGATTCCGGTGCCCGAGGTCGTCGGATACGTCGACGACCATCCGACGCTTCCGGCGCCGTTCTTCGTCGCCGAACGCCTCCCCGGCGAGAACGGGGCGAACCGCTTCGACGACCTCTCGACGGCCGCGCTCGAGCGCGTGTTCGCCCAGGCGGGGCGCCACCTCGCGGAGCTGCACTCGGTTCGACCGTCCTTCGAGCGGTTCGGCCGGGTCGGCGTCGACGGCGGCGAGCTCGCCGTGGTCGACGACGGGCTCGGCGGGACGGACCGGTGGAGCGACTGGCTGCTCGCCGACGCGGAGGACACCCTCTCGGGACTGGAGGGGAGTCGGTTCGACGACCTCGTGCCGGCGCTTCGCGAGTACGTCCGCGAGACGGTGCCGGAGATCGACGATCCGGACGCTCCCGCGCTCGTCCACTGGGACTACCGCCTCGGAAACCTCCTGCTCGAGCCCGAAACGGGGCGGACGACGGCGGTGCTCGACTGGGTCGACCTGGTCGCGGGCGACCCCGTCTACAACCTCGCGACGGTGGCGGACCACAACATCAACTGGCAGACCCAGGACGTCGTCCGCCGGCGGCGACTGCGAAACGCGTTCTTCACGGCCTATCGCGCGCACGGCGACGACCGTCCCGCGGACTTCCGCGAGCGGAAGCGCGTCTACCACCTCTGCCACCGGCTGAACGCGATGGCGTGTCTCCCGGACTGGTACGCCAACGCCGCCGAGGCGGTCCGCGACGAGCGGGCCGCCGTCCACCGGGCGTTCGTCCGGGAATATCTCGAGTGATCCGTCAGGACAGCGAGATGGGCCCGCGCCGTCGAAGACCGGCCCTCGCGGAGTAACGCTTTACACCGAGCCGCCCCTTCCGCGGATGTGTCCAACGCGCTCATCGTCTCGGACGTCCACGCGAACGCCCCCGCCCTCGAGGCCGTCCTCGACGCGGAACCGGACCGCGACGCGGTCGTCTTCCTCGGCGACGCCGTCGACAACGGGCCGCATCCGGAGGCCGTCTGCGAGCGCCTCTGCGGCCTCGATCTCGCCGCCGCCGTTCGCGGCAATCACGATCGGGACGTCCTCCGCGCGGCCGATCCGGCCGCGCTGCGCGACGATCCGCACGCAGACTGGAAGGAGTGGACCTACGCCCGGCTCTCCGAGGAGAGCCGCGAGTTTCTGACCGACCTCGATCGAACGACGTCGATGGCGTTCGGCGATCGGGCCGTCCGACTGCACCACGGAGATTTCCCGCGACCCGACGACTACGACGGTGTCTGGTCGACCCGGTCGACCCCCGCGGACGACCGCGTCCTGTTCGAGACGGTCGCCGCCACGTTCGACGAGGACGTGATCGTCCACGGTCACTCCCACTATCCGTACGAGGCGACCGTCGCGGGAACGACCTTCGTCAACCCCGGGAGCGTGGGCCTCCAGCGACCGGGCTGGCCGGTGGACCGAGCCCGCTACGCCGTCTTCGAGGACGGCGCGTTCGACCTGCGATCGGTCCCCTACGACCCGACGGCGGTGCGGACGGACCTGCAGCGCCTCGAGAGCCCGTTCTACGAGGTCTGGGACCGGCCCGACGAACTCGACGCGAGCGCGAACGCCGCCTGACCCGCGTCCGTCCGATTCGGCCGGCCTCGCGCGTCGCACTTCCGGGAGCGTCGACCTCCAGCGACCCGAGCGATCGTGCCGTCGGTCCACCGCGTTACTCCGCGGCCACGTCCTCCAACGACCCCCGATCAGCGGACCGACGGCGCTCGAAGACCGGCGCGCCGGCGCTCCCGGTGTCCTCGTAGCCGAGCGCTCGCAGCGCGTAGACGACGTCGGTCCGAGCGACCGACTCGCGGTCGGTGATCGGGTCGCCGTCCTCGGTATGGTCGGCCGTCCGGTCGATCAGGTCGGGGAGTTCGATCGCTTTCGCGGTACCTCCCGTCGCCTCCGAGAGCGCCGCCTCGATCGGGCCCGCGTACTCGGCCGGATCGAACGAGTCAATCCGCTCGTCGACGTGCTCGCGCAGGTCCTCGTAGGTTCGCCGGCCGCAGCGCTCGGGACTGCGCACCTCGCGGACGCGCTCGAGCATGCGGCGGTTCTCGGCGACCGCCTCGTCCCAGTGTTCGACCGCCCACGCCGCGAGGTCACCCAGGTCCTCGAGCGACCCCGCGAGCCGGTAATCCTCCGGGACGCAATCGAACAGCCACGGGCGGTCGCGAGCGATCAGGACCTGGCCGCTCGCGGCCTGCTCGAACCACGTGCGGGCCATCGTCTCGTGGTCGCTCGCACAGACCGTCAGATCGCCCGTCCGCAGCGCGCGCTCGTAGGTCTCCTCGCTGGCCTCGGGATAGGCGTCGACGAACTCCCGCTCTTTGAACCCCTCGACGATCGGATCCATGTTCGTCATCACCGTCCGAATCCCGTACTCGTCGTACAACCGCCGACCGACCTCGAGGACGTCGTCGACGTTCTTCTTCCCCCACCCCGATCCGGCCACGTGAAGCACCGTCGGCGTCTCGGCGTACGTCTCGTCGAACCGCGAGAAGTCGATCGGGCTCCCCGTCTCGACGGCGTCCTCGAGCAACTCGTCCAGAAGGTCCTCCTGAAAGTACTCCCGGCCGTACTCGCGCATCCGATGCGCGTCGACGCCGGCCTTGAACCACAGCCGGTCGGCGAACGACGCGGCACCGATCTCGACCTTCATCGGCGCGTCGTTCGGATACTCTCGGCCGTGTCGTTTGAACGGGAGCCGCAGGTCGTGGACGTTCGCGATCAGTCTCACCGGCCGGACGTCGGCCGCGTCGTACCCGCCGAGCTCCAGCAGCCACTTGTAGAGGTCGTACCGGCCGGTCACGCGCTGGTCGACGACGATGTCGACGTACGCCCCCGCCTCATAGATTCCCTCCTCGATCGCCCGGAACTGCGCCTCGGTGGCGCCCGTCTCGACGAACGAATCGGCGAGGCGGTGGTCGTCCATGAACGTCGGGGCCTCGAGCAGCGTGACCCGTTCGCGGTCCGCCAGCACGTCTGCCGCCTCGTAGTCCGCGTCCCCCCGCGGGGGGAGCAACCAGTAGACGTGCAGCGACGGGTCGGCGGCCAGCCACCGGTCGACGAGCGTTCGGAGGTCGTTGAGCGTTCCGTTCGCCAGCGCGTTGTCGGGCCGGTACAGTTCGGGGAGCAGGAGGACGCGCATCGTTGCCCGTCGTTCGGACCGGCGGAGCATAAGACGGCGGCGTCCATACGAAGGCCGCGACGGAGCCGCGTCGTCAGCGGTCGTCCCGACCGATCCCATTCAGATCGCAGGCGAGGTATCGGTGCGGAGATCGACCGCCTGTGCTGCTGCTGACCCGGACGATAGCGCCGGACGCTGCCGCTACCGGACGAGCACTCGCCCTGCGTGGAGGTGGCGTTCGAGCGCGAGAGCGCCCGCAGTCTCGTACCGCGCTATCGGTGGCGTTCGGCGACCTCGTCGATCGCCTCCACGAACTCTGCGGGGCGTTGCGATCCGACGAGCAGCGAGCGGTCGTCCGAGCGTTCGATCCAGACGCCCCGATCGCCGCTGACGTTGTACGCGATCTTCCCGGGCGCCCAGCGGATTCCCCAGCCGCCGAACTCCCGAATCGGTCCGTACCGTCTGGCTTCGTATCGATCGATCTCCGACCAACTGATTCGACGGAACGACCGGTGCAGCGGCCACATCCTGAGGTAGATCCCGTCGGTTCTGACCTCGGTCTCGAGACGCAGCCCGTAGAGGAGGGCGGCGACGGCTCCGACGACGACGAGGCCACCCCACGCGAGAGGCCCCAACACGAGCATGAGAACCGCGACGCCCCCGAGAACCGTCCAGAGCCAGGGCTGGCGAAACTGCTGTACTTCACGGAACGCTGTCTCGGTCTCCATGCGGGAATCGTCCGAACTTGTCGCTACGCAGTAATGGAAGTATCGGACGGCAGCACATTCCGTCTCTCCACGGAAACGGCAGTGCCCGTTTGCGCATTGGTACTCGCAGTCGACAACTCAGAGTGAAGGGCTGTCGATTCAGCCATCGAGCCCTACCGAACCGTATCATAGACCGGATCCGAGAACGGTCTTGCTCGCCGGTAATCTACCCCTGTCGAAAGGACCTTGCTTTTGCGGATGTTCGAACTATTGACGGCGAGGTAGTGGGATTTGCTGCCGGGGCACGATGGAAAATCACCGCCGCCATCTCTCGTGTCATCACAACCTGCCCCGGCTCTGTTTCCATGAACAGTCGTCTCATACCGCTGTCTGTAACCGCGACAAAGTAGCCGTGGCCCTGCCTTCCAAGGGTAGTTGACTCCAATACGCCGATTCCAGAAGTACGCTGCACCGAGACCACGACACGTACCGAGAACGGCCAGAAGTGTCGCTGTTAGCCGGTCTGATTGCCGGTTTCGTTGCCAGTTTCGTTGCCGGAGGTCTCGTTGGTGGCAGTCTCGTTAGTGGCAGTCTCGTTGCCGGTTTCGTTGCCGGCGGTCTCGTTGCCACCGCCATCGTTAGCTGTGCCTTGAATCTGGATTTCGCCTTGCATCTGCGGATGAGGCTCACAGCGGTAGAGGGTTATCACGTCCTGCGCTTGGAACTCGAAGATCTCGTCGTTCCCCGGGTCCGAGACGGGGTCGCCGGTCGTGTAGTCTTGGACGACTTCACCGTCGTCATTGCGCAGTTGCAGATTGTGGGCGGCACCGTCGCCTTCCGTCCAGCCGATCGAGTAGTTCTCGCCGGCCTCGAGAATGAGCGTCGGGTTCTCCTCGCCCTCGATCGCGGACGGCTGGAGCCCGACCCAACCGCTCGTCACTCCCTCGAATCTGATGTCCTGATCGGGAGAAATTTCGATTCCCTCGGCGCCGCCGGTCTCGCTGCCGCCGGTTTCGTTTCCGTTGCCACCGGTTTCGTTTCCGTCGGCACCGTTTCCATTACCGCCGTTTCCATTACCGCCGTTTCCACCACAACCTGCTACGACTGCCGTCGATGTCGCTGCACCTGTCAACTTGAGCATTCGCCGTCGAGAGACTTGATTATCCCGCGTCATCATGCTCACTTGGGACTCAACACAAATAGTC
Organism: Halopiger thermotolerans; assembly: GCF_054654555.1. Taxonomy (NCBI): domain Archaea; kingdom Methanobacteriati; phylum Methanobacteriota; class Halobacteria; order Halobacteriales; family Natrialbaceae; genus Halopiger; species Halopiger thermotolerans. The sequence goes on from NZ_BAAIEU010000003.1 coordinate 234,616, forward strand.
AGATAGCCGTCTAATGCCGGGTATCAGACACTGTGAAAGAGTCATCAGTCGCTTAGAATTGATTTCTGTTCTGCTCAGCGTGACATAACTCACCCGCCCTCGACCTATTCTGCGATAGTAAGGACGCCGTTTTTGATCGAGATCTCGCTCACGTCGGCGGGAAGATCGAACTCGAGTTGGCGGTCGCCGACGACGACGATTGCCGTGTCTCCGACGGTGTCAATCTCTATGTCGTCGGTCGCGTGACCGAAATCGACCACGATGAGGTGCTCGCCGTCATCGTAGTCGTACGTGCGGACGACAGCTCCGCGTCGATCGGCGGTTCGGAGGAACTCGGTCAGTCTCATGATTGATATAGTCCCGCAGTGCTTGTAAGCTTCGCGCTATCACGTCTCACGATAGGGCGCTCTACTGATCGTTGATCTGCCCTGTAGAGCGGAACCGCTGTGAGACGATCGGACGGCGGATACCCTTTTGCGATCCTCTCTCCTACGTCTCCCATGGACTGGCCACACGATCCCGACGGAGCGGAAGGGAGCGAGGGAATGCGCAAGTACGACATGGCGATCATCGCCAAGAAGGTCGACGAGGACGAGGATTTTCCGCTCGACCGCGACGAGTTCGTCGCGGAGTACGGCGACGACCCGATCCGGATTAACTACGAGCGGGTCGTCCCGCTGCGTGAGATCTTCGAGTACGTCGACCCAGCGGAGTTCGAGACGATGGTCGATATGCACAAAGCCGTCGGGAATGCGATGCGCGCCGGCGACTTCTGGGAGTACCACCCACAGGGCGTCGATCCGGAGAAAAAGCGCGCGTAGCCGTCCGCGGGGCGCCTCGAGGCCCTCGTGGTGCCGAAGCGGTTTGGCGTCCAAGTGGCGGCGACCCGATAGCGGCTGGTTTAGGGTGACGGGAGTCTGCATCTGATCGTTCGTAGATCCCCTGCAAGAGCCCCCGTGACGACCGAGCGGCCAACTCCGCTACGCCTCCTCGAGTCGATCCCAGTTCTCGGAAACGACGCGCAGCGCTGATTTCAGGGCGCCGAGAATCATGGGTCCGAAGAACAGCCCCATGATCCCGAACGCGTACGCGCCGCCGAGGATGCCCAGGAGGATGACGGCGGGGTTGAGTTCGGCGTATCGCTCGACGGCGAACGGGCGGAGATAATCGTCGGTCAGTCCGACCACGATGACGCAGTAGACGAACAGCGCGGCGGCGAGCAACAACTCGTTCGACAGGAACAGATACGCGACAGCGCCGCCCCAGATGGGGATCGCACCGATCAGCGGAACCATCGCAAAGACCATCATGACGACCGTCCAGAACGCCGCGTTGGGGATGCCGGTCGCGAACAACCCGATCCCGGCGACGCCTCCCTGGACGATGGCGACGAAGACGTGCCCGAAGAGAACGCCCCACATCATGTCGCCGATCTCGGCGTAGAGGGATCGCTGAATCTCCGTCGGGAGGGGGACCGTTCGATACAGCCAGTCGAGGAGGTCACCTCCCTTTTTGAGCAAGTAGTAGAGGAGAAAAAGTCCCAGCACGGTACCGATCACGAAATGGGTGATCGAGTTGAACGCCGCCACCGACTGCTCGACGACGATCGTACTCACCTGCTCGCCCGAGGTGACGAGTTCGCCGGCGACGTCGATATCTCGTCCGGTGTATTCCTCGATAGCGGATTCGACCCTCCCGAATTGAAGCGATTCGTTCTCGAGGTCCTGAAGGATACGCGTCGCATCGCCGCTGATGGACGCAACGACCACCACGAACGGTGCGGCGAATCCGCCGACGGTCAGCCCCACCAGAGAGAGCGCCGCGACCATCGGCGACGTGTACTCCTCGAGACGGAGCTGGAGCGGGTACAGCGCGTACGCGATGAGTACGGCACCGAGGACGTACTGGTAAAACGGCGCGACCAGCACCACCGATAACGCGAGGAGGACCCCGACGAGGACCAGCAGGTACCCTTTGCTGAGGTTCATACTCCTCACTCGAGGGTCCGTCTCCTAAACAGGACCGTTCAACGACATTTCGACATTTGTATCGGGTACGAACGACGGATGAGAACCGACGGAGAAACGACGAGGCGATACGCCGATCCGTACCGATACCGATCTAGTATCGCGAGCGGGCGATGGCGCGGAGACGACTGCTCCGGTCCAGTTCCAGTTATCCCCTGTGAACGGGATAGTCGCTCGAGCCCAGTCCGGGCGTCCAGTCGTCGGAGACGGTCTCGACTGCCGGCAACGTGAACGAGAACGTCGTTCCCTCCCCGGGTTCGGAGTCGACCCAGATCTCCCCGCCGTGGCGTTCGATGATCCGCTCGCACAGCGCGAGGCCGATTCCGGTCCCGGGATGCTCCTCGCGGTCGTGGAGTCGCTGGAAGACTTCGAAGATGCGCTCTTGATCGTCCGGATCGATGCCGATGCCGTTGTCGGCGACGGACACCTTCCACCGCTGTCCTCGGCGTTCCGCGGAGATGCGGATCCGCGGCGGCTCGTCGCCGCTGTACTCGATCGCGTTCGAGAGCAGGTTCTGGAACACCTGCCGCAACTGCCCTTCGTCGCCTTCGACGCGCGGGAGCGACTCGGCCGCGATCTCGGCGTCGTATTCCTCGATCTTCACCTGGAGATTCTCGCACACGTCGTCAAGGACGGCCTCCAGTTCGACCGGTTCGAACGGATCGCCCCGCATCTCGACCCGCGAGTACTGCAGTAGCCCGTCGATCATCTCCCGCATCCGGTCGGCGCCGTCGACGGCGAACTCGAGGAACTCCTCGCCGTCCTCGTCGAGTTGGTCACCGTACCGTCGCTCGATCAGCTGAAGGTAACTGGAAACCATCCGCAGGGGCTCTTGGAGGTCGTGGGAGGCGGCGTAGGCGAACTGTTCCAGCCGCTCGTTGGACTCTTCGAGGTCGGCGATCAGCCGTTCGAGCTCCGTTTGATACTGCTGGCGCTCGATCGCTTCGGCGAGGACGTTGGCGACGCTCTGCACGAAGTTGACGTCCTCCTCGGTGAACGTTTTGCGCTCGGTGTCGTGGGTGCCGAGGATGCCCCACGGCTCGTCGATCGGACCGATGATGGTGCTGATACCGCTCCGAACGTCGTGGTTCCGCAGCAAAGCGGGGCCGCTAAACCGCGTCTCCGTCTCGAGATCTTCGACGACGATCGGCTGATCGCTCGCGAGGGTGTACGCGGCCTGCGAGTCCGATTCGACGGCCGACACCGTCGCGTCACCGACGATCCCGTCCTGCCAGCCGACGCCCTGTCGAAGCAGGAGCTCCTCGCTCTCGGTGTCGAGGTCGAGTACCTTGCAGTACTCGTTGTCGAGGACGTCGGCCACCTGGCGGGCCGCTTCGCGCATGAGCTCGTCGAGGTCGTCGGTCTCGAGGGCGAGCTGACCGAGATCCGCGACGACTTGCTGCTGGACGGCCCGGCGCTCGAGTTCGCGTTCGCGCTCCTTGCGCTCGGAGATGTCGCGCCCGATTCCCGCGAGCACCACCTCGCCGTCGGGCGTCTCGAGCGTCGACGCGGCGAACTCGTACGGAATGGCCTCCCCGTCCTTGGTGATCAGGTCCGTTTCGAGCTGGAGGCCCCCCGATTCGAATCCGTCCATGATCGCGTCCGCGATCCGCGCCTGCTCGTCGTCGGCGACGAAGTCGACGGCGTTCATCGACTCGATTTCCGCGTCCGAGTAGCCGGTCACCTCGCAGAGGGTCTCGTTCCACCGTTGAACCGTCCCGTCGTCCTCGAGCACGTAGAAGACGTCGTGGATGGCGTTCAACACCTGCCCCGTGTATTCTCGATAGTGTTCGAGGCGCTCGTTCGACTCCGCGAGCTGGATGTTCGCCTCTTCGAGGCGTTGTACGGTGTCCTCGAGTTCCGACCGTGCGTCCTCGAGGGCCCGGTTTCGGGACTCGAGCTCCCGCGTCCTGGTTTTGGCTTTCGCATCGTGGATGCCGGCGGCGAGACCCGCAACCGTGGCGAGCGCCGTCAGGATGAAAACCGCTAACGGGTCGTCGACGCTCTCGCCCGGTTGGAGACTGTACAGGGCGAGGACTCCGAGCATCACGCCGAATCCACTGAGACACCAGCCGGCAACGGACGCGTAGAATTCGTCGTGGATGTCGAACGTGGGCAGTTGATACCCGCAGTAGATGAGGACGAACCCGGGCCCGGCGATCAACACCGAGTTGATGAGGACGTTCTCCACCGGAACCCCCGCAGTGAGCCGAACGAACGCCCGCCCCGTGGCGAGTGCGACATAGAGCACCCCGAGAGCGATGACTATGCGCCGTCCGCCAACACCGGCGAGAGCACGGTTCCACGTAGACACTATTGTCCCTTAGAAGGCTGCAACCATGAGAATTGTGGAACTCCGACTCGGTCTCGCCCGGCTTCCCGGACGTCGACAACGGTGTCCGTTGCCGTATCGACCGGCGGAATCGAACGCCGCTCGTCTCGGTGCGACGAGCCTCGCTGCCGGTGGTCCGCCGACTGGCCTCCTCCGCCAGACCGCGGGGCGACCCGGAAACGACGTTCGCGTTTGGCGGCGATCCAAACGCGGCGGTAGCGGCGGTTTGTGTGTCCCCTCGGCTACTGATTCTGGCTCTGCGTCACGGATCCCTCCTCGTTGGGCTGGATGACGACGAAGCCCTCGGAGCCGGTAAACTCCATCTGTATCGATTCGCCGGACGTCTGCCCGATTTCGATCATCTTGTTCGTCTCGATGGACGGCGAGAGGTTCGCGCTCCACGCGACGGTCGCGTCCGGATCGGTACGGACCGGCGGCGTCATCACCAGCGGGTCGCCGTGGGTCGTGAGCGCGATCTCTCCCGGGCCGCTGAGGTAGACGTTCGTCAGCCCGCCGGCAGCCATCTCCGAAAGGCTGCTGACGGTGTTGACCTCGTACTCGACGCTCGACTCGAACGCGAGGATATCGTTCCCGTTGACCGAGATCGACTCCCCGTCGTCGAGTTCGAGCACCTGCACTTTCTTCCCGTTCTCGGCGACGTAGAGGTGGCCGTTCCCTTCGGCCTCCATGATTGGCGTCCCCTCGCCGCTCACTGCCTCCTTGACGAAGCCGGTAATGCCGCCCTCCGCGGACGATTTCCCCGTGAAGGTGATGTCGCCGGTGTAGGCGATCATCGAGCCGGCTTTGACCATCACCGTTCCGTCGACCGGGATATCGAGCAGTCGGTTGTTCTCCTTCTGGAATCCGTCTCCGTCGTCGATCGGGGCGTTAGCTTCCGTGAATTCTTGAAGATCCATGGGTCCACGAACGTGTCCGTGTTCTATACTTATTGGTCTATTGGGTAGTTACCGAGACTGCAACAACCCTTCTAGGCGGTCGATACCGCGGCGACGTTGTCGCAGTCTCGAGCGTCGACGAAACCGGTCCGCCGAAGCTCCCTCGAACGCCGTCGAACCGCCTCGAGGCGTGCCCGCGAGACGGTCGGCCGTCGCCGTCCGCGGACCGTTCGGGTCGTTCGTACCCGGCGCTTGACCCGTGTCTTTCTTGGGGGACGACGGTGTGATGAGACCTCGTACGGCCGCGTGGCCGCTCGCAACAGTGACCATGATCGATCAACTGGTTCGGCCAATCGCCCCCGTCCGATCGGTACTCACGCGCAATCGCCTCCGGGCCGCCTTCGCGGCCCTGCTCCTGCTGTCGGCCGCAGTCGTCGCCAGCGCGGCGTCGGGCGGACTTTCGACGGCGTCGGCGGACGCCGTGCCGGAGGCGCCGTCGACGGCGAATCACACGGTCGTCACCGAGTCGGGACGGGTCGGAACGATCACCGCGTACGCCCCCGACGGCGAGGTCGTCTACTACAACAACTCGCGGACGAAATACTTCGACGTCGACCCCGTCGAGGACAAGCAGATGACCGTCGAGTACGCGGCGACGGACACGATCCACACCGAAGGGCCGACCTGCGGCGATCCGCCCTGCGCTCGGAACGTCATCGAACGCGCGAACCTCTCGACCGGCGAGGTCGAGGTGATCTACGAGCGCTACGACTACAGGGAGACCGCCGCCGAGTGGCACGACGCCGACCGGATCAACGAGACCCACGTCCTCGTCGCCGACATCGTCGCCGATCAGGTGTTCATCGTCGACACCGAGACGGAAATCGTCGAGTGGCTCTGGGACGCCCAAAGCGAGTTCTCGCTGGCGAGCGGTCACGCGTTCCCCAACGACTGGACGCACATCAACGACGTCGAGTACATCGAAGAGGGCGTCCACGCGGGCCACGTGATGGTCAGTCTCCGGAATCAGGATCAGGTCGTCTTCATCGACCCCGAGGAGGGACTGCTCGAGGACTGGACGCTCGGCAGCGAAAACGACTACGACGTCCTGCACGAACAGCACAACCCCGATTACATCCCCGAGTCGCGCGGCGGACCCGCGATCCTCGTCGCCGACTCCGAGAACAGTAAGATCAAGGAATTTCAGCGGGCGGACGGGGAGTGGACGCGAACGTGGCAGTGGGCCGACGAGCGGATTCAGTGGCCCCGCGACGCCGACCGCCTGCCGAACGGTAACACGCTGATCACCGACACCCACGGCAACCGCGTGCTGGAAGTCAACGAGTCCGGCGCGATCGTCTGGCAGGTCGAGTCGATGCTCCCCTACGAGGCCGAACGCCTCGAGACCGGCGACGAGAGCACGGGCGGCCACAGCGCGGCCGCACTCGGCCTCGAGTCGCGGACGACGACCGGAAACGCCGCCGAGAACGGCGAGTCCGGCGTCGATCCGTTCACGCTCGTCGGCGGCGTCGTCGAATCGATCCTTCCACACCGGATCTACAACGCGCTGATCTTCGTCGCTCCCGTCTGGGTCGGCAAGGCCGAGGCCGCCGCCATCGCGATCGGACTCCTGTCGGGACTCGCCTGGGCCGGTCTCGAGGTCGCGTGGCGACTCCGCGATGCGGGCGTCTCGTTCCGCCTCCCCGTCACTCGCGAGCAGTAGATCCGCGCGTCGTTCGTCGCCCGTCCCGCGGGCGGTTCGGCCTCGGCGGAGGCGCCGAGAACGGGACCGTCAGACGTCCCCGCGGCCCTCGGTCAGCGATCGAGACCGACTCGGGAACGGGACCCGCGTCCAGACGCCGTGCGCGGCCATCGCGACGAGGACGGTGAGTATCAGGAGCGAACAGAAGTACCACGGCTTCGACTGCACCACCGCGAGCCCTTTCGTCGACGCGGGGACGACCCCGAGCGCGAGCAGGTAGAACCCGGTGAGAAGACCGAGCGACGCCCGCCGGTAGCCGTGCCAGTAGAGAATCCCGACGAGAACCCCCGAGAGCAACCCGAGTTGGCCGGAGTGGAGCTCCGGGATCGTACTGAAAATCGACGACAGGACGGTTTCGACGGTAGCCATACGATCAGCGTTCCGTTCGGATTCCGTAGGGGTTCCCCTGCAATTGGACAGCTACTTTGAGCGCGTCGATCGCCCGCTCGGAACGGGACAAGGAATTTAGCCCGCTGTATGGATCAACGGACATGGAGCGCGACGAGACCGATACCGCGGACGCGACGGGCGTCGCCGGCGTCCTCCTCGCTGCGGGGACGAGCTCGCGGTTCGAGGGCGGAAACAAGCTGCTTGCGACCGTCGACGGGACGCCGATCGTCCGGCGGGCCGCCGCAACGCTCGTCGACGCACCGGTCGATCCGGTCGTCGCCGTCGTCGGCCACGAGGGCGACGCGGTGCGCGACGCGCTCGAGGGACTCGCCGTCGAGGTCGTCGACAATCCGGACTACCGGGCGGGACAGTCGACCTCCGTCCGGCGAGGAATCGACGCGATTTCGGATCAAGCCGCCGCAGCGGTCATCTCGCTCGGCGACATGCCGTCCGTCGATTCGGACTCCGTCGCGGCGCTCGTCGACGCCTACCGCGCGGCCGCCGGCGACGCGCTCGCTGCCGCGTACGACGGCGAACGCGGCAATCCCGTCCTGTTCGACGCGGACTACTTCGGCGATCTCACCGACCTCGAGGGGGATGTCGGCGGCCGGGAGATCCTCCGCTGCGACGGGACGCTCGTCGAGACCGGCGATCCGGGCGTTCGGGCGGACGTGGATCGGCGAACGGATCTCCCGGACCGGTAGCGTCCTCGGTAGAACGCGGCCCGTCCGAAAACCGACTCGTTCCCGGATCTTCCCGGTCTCCCACACTCACACTCGCACTCGTCCTTGCTATCTCCGCACTGCGACGGGATTCGCGACCGTCATCACCCGCCTCGAGTCGTCGGGGTCGACGACGATCAAGGTGCCGTCGGCGCAGCGCTCGGTGGGAACCGCCGGCGCGGTCGGAATGCCGTAGTCCGCGGGTTTCCGGAAGTTTGCAGCGATGGCCCACCTTCGGGCGCCCATCGACCCGGTATCGGACCGGGACGTCGCGTCGTCGGAGTCGTCCGTGCGCCCCATCAGCCCTCCTCGAGGGGCGGTCGGTCGTGGATCGGACCCGCCCGTCGGCTGAGATGTCGCGGCGTTCGGTCGTGAGCGACCGCCAGCAGTTCCGCGACAATGCTGAACCCGATCTGGTAGGGCGTGTCTCCGCCGAGGCTCAGTCCGATCGGCGTGTAGATCCGCTCGAGCTCCGCGTCGGTGATCGGGCGCCCCTCCTCGGCGAAGTCCTCGCGCATCTCCTCGAACCGCTTTTGGGGCCCCATCAGTCCGATGTACTCGAGCGGCGTTTCCAGCAACTGCGCCAGCGCGATGCGGTCGTCGAGGAAGTTGTGGGTCATCACGACGGCGTAGGTGTCCGCGGTCCACTCCCGAAGGGTCGACACGTCCCGCGGCGAGGCCGACATGACCGCGTCCGCTCGAGGGAACCGGTCGTCCTCGGCCTGCCCGCCGCGGAACGAGACGACCGTCACGCGGAAGTCGACGCGGGTCGCCAACTCGACGACCGGCCCCACGTCGTGGCCGGAGCCGAAGACGACGAGTTCGGGGGGCGGTCGCACACCGTCGACGAACGCCTCGACGCGCCCGCCGTCGGTCTCGACGGTCAGCGTCTCGCTCGCCCCGTTCGAAACAAGCGCCGCCGCCGGTTCAGCGAGCTTTTCGGTTATCGGCGTCGGGAGGGCAGTATCGTCGGGAAAGCCGCGGTCCAGCCGATAGTAGCCGCGATCGCCGACGGCAACGTCGACGTCGCCCCCGGTTCGGACGACGGTCGCGACGCCGATCGCGTCGCCGGCGCGTCGGGCGTCGACCGCGGGCCGGTACGATTCGTCGAGCGGTTCCAGCAGGACGGTTATCACGCCGTTACAGCCGATCCCGAGCCCCCAGACGTCGTCGTCGCCGGTCAGGTCCCACTTCTCGACGCGGGGCTCGCCGTCGGCCAGTACGTCGGCGGCCAGCGAGCGAACCTCGTCCTCCAGGCAGCCGGCGGTGATGCTCCCCGCGCCGCCGCCGTCGGGTCGGATGAGCATCTTCGCGCCCGGGCGCCGGTACGCGCTGCCCTCGACCGCGATCACCGTCGCCAGGACGGCCGCCGCGTCGTTCTCGAGCGTCGTTCGTATTCGATCGTAGACCTCCGTTTCGGGGAGACTCCAGTTGCTCGTGCTCATGAGTTACTTGTCTCGGGTGATTTCGATCCGTTCGTTCGAACATCGTACTCGTAGCCGATCCGCCCGCCCGCTCCTCGTCGGCGGAGTTGGCGCGCCAGCTCGGCGACGTCGTCCGGGCCGGCGAACGCGAACAGGCCGTCGAGATACGGCATCGCCGCGGCCATTCCGCGAGCGGTCGGTTCGTACGCCGCTGCCGTCGCCAGCGGATTCAACCACAGCACCCGGTCGGCCCTGCGGTCGATCCACGCGAGCTCGCGCTCGAGGACGTCGATATCGCCCCGCTCGAGGCCGTCGCTGACGACGAACACGACGGTGTGTCGATCCACGGCGGCGGGCGCCGTCGTCCGGAGCTGTTCGAGCGACCGTCCGATCCGCGTTCCGCCGCCCCAGGCGGTTTCCGCGGCCTCGAGCGCCTCGAGCGCGGCCGCCGCGGACGGGGCGTCGACGGCGTCGGTCACCTCCCGGAGCCCCTCGTCGAAGAAGAACGCGCGAGCGTCCCGCCACCGACGGTGGGTCTGCCGGAGAAACTCGATCAGAAAGTCGCGATCGACGGTGTCGAGAACCGATTTACTGACGTCGACCAGCAGGAGCGCGCGGACCGCGGTCCGGCGGCGGTCCCGCTTCGGAACGGTGAGGACGACGCCGCCGGTGTTCGCGCTCGTTCGAAGCGCTCGGCGAACGTCGGCGCGGTCGGTTCCGCGTCTGAACCGCCGCCCCTGCCGGTTGGCGAGCGCGCGAGTCAGTTCGCGACACGAGGCTCCGAGACCGATCGCGTCCCTCGAGCGTCGGCTTCCGACCGTCGTCGCCGATCCCGATGGGCTGTACGCCGCCGTCGCGCCCGACTCGCCGGCGTCGCCCGTGCTGGATTCAGAAATCGCCGACGCGAACGACTCGACGATCGAACGGCCGGTACCGCGGTCGTCGCCCTCGCGCCCGTCCGGCGTCTCGCCGTCGCTCTCGGTCGCGGTCGGATCGTCGAGCGACGAGAGCGGTTCCGCAAGGGCGTCGTCGAGCTGCGCCGTCGGCCGCTCCTCGTCGAGCCCCGCCGTGAGACGCCGCCAGAACGTGTCGAACTGGCGATCGAACGCCGCGAAATCGTCGCTGTCGGTGAGGAGGCTGGCTCGCAGCGCCGTCCGAACACGGCTGCGGTCGTCGAGCCCGATCTCGGCGAGGGCCCGGCCAGCTGTCGTCCCGGCGTTGGCCGGAACCGATGCGCCGCCGCGACGGAGCGCGCGGACGAAGCGGACGAGTTCCGTCCGGACGTGGTCGGCGACGTCGCCGGCGTCCGTGCGGCGGCTCCCGGTCACGAGCCACCCCTCGTCCGCTCGGCGGCCTCGAGCAGCTCGGTCACCAGCTCCTCGTCGACTCGCTCGACGTCTTCGCCTTCCTTCAGGAGGCAGCCGAGCGTGTTTCGGATCGTTTCGCGTTCGAGCGGTTCGTCGCCGTCGTCGCGCAGCGACGCGACCGCTCGAGCCCAGTCGACGGTTTCGGCCGCGCCGGGGGGTTTTCGAAGCGGCTCCTCGCGGAGTCGGGCGGCCATCGCACAGAGGTCCTCGGCGACGACGTCGTTCAATCGGGGCACCCGCCGGCGGAGAATTTCGGTCTCCTTCTCGACGGACGGCGGCTGGACGTACAGGTAGAGGCAGCGTCGCTTGAGCGCGTCGCTCAACGCTCGCGTTCGGTTGGACGTGACGATCACGATCGGCGGCCGATCGGCGGCGATCGTCCCGAGCTCCGGGACCGAGACCTGATAGTCCGAGAGCACTTCCAGCAGCAGCGCTTCGAACTCGTCGTCCGCGCGGTCGATCTCGTCGACGAGCAAGACCGGCGGCCGATCGGCGTCGGTACGAAGCGCCCGCAGCAGGGGCCGTTCCAGCAGGTAATCCTCGGAGAACACCGACGACGACGAGCCGGCGTCGTCCCCGCTCTGGACCGCGAGCAACTGCTTCGTGTAGTTCCACTCGTAGAGAGCGTGTTCGGCGGTCAGGCCCTCGTAACACTGCAGCCGTATCAGTTCGCTCCCGAGCTGCGAGGCCAGGACCTTGGCCAGTTCCGTCTTTCCGGCGCCCGGCTCCCCTTCGACCAGCAGCGGCTTCTCCAGCCGCAACGCCAGGAGGACGGTCGTCACGATCTCGTCCTCGGCGACGTACTCGCCCGCTTCGAAGGCGGCGCGGACGTCCGACTCCGTCACGTCCGCCAGCGTCGTGGTCGATTCGTCGTCCATATGTGACCTGTCGCGTGGGAAGTCGTCGCTTCAGTCCGCGGCTGCGGGTGCGGAGAGCCGATCGACCGCCTTCTCGAGCGCCCGCTCGGTGTACACTTCCAGGAGCTGGGCGCGGAACTCGCCGGACGCCTGCAGGTCGTCCATCAGCAGCGCCGCGTCGACGTCGTCGGTCGCGTGCTCGGCGGCCGCCGCGATCGTCTCCTCGTCGAGCGACTCGCCGGTCAGGGCGTCCTCGACCGGCTCGAGGCGCACGCCGTGGTCCGTCGCCCCGTTCGCGCCGATTCGAGCCGACGTCACGGTTCCGTCGTCGACCATCAGCAGGGCTGCGACGCCGACCATCGCGTATCCCGAGGACGGACTCGGCTTCTTCGCGTAGGTGCCGACGGCGTCGCCCGCCGACGGCACCTCGACTCGGGTGAGAATCTCGGCCGGGCCGAGATCGGTGGCATACATCCCGTAGTAGAACTCGTCGGCGGGGATCGTTCGCTCGCCGTCGGGCCCCTGCGCGACCAGCGTCGCGTCGGAGACCAGCGCTGCGGCGGGCAGATCCGAGGCCGGGTCCGCGTGCGCGAGGTTGCCGCCGATCGTCCCTCGATTCCGCACCTGCCGGTCGCCCACCTGCTCGACCGCCGCGGTCAGCGCCGGCGCGTGCTCGTGGGCAGCGTCGGCGTCGAGGAGGTCGCTGTAGCGGCTCATCGCGCCGACCGTAAGCGTCTCGCCGTCGACGGCGACGCCGTGGAGGGCGTCGACGCCGCCGAGATCGATCAGGACGTCCGGACTCGAGAGGCCGGTCTTCATCGCCGGGAGCAGGCTGTGGCCGCCCGCCAGCAGCTCCGTCTCCTCCATGGCGTGGTCCTCGAGTAGCTCGATCGCCTCCTCGACCGTCGTCGCCTCGTAGTAGTCGAATTCGTCGGGGTACATCAGGAATCACCTCCGTCGCCGTCCGCGGTAGTATCGGGACTGTCGAGCGCGTCGTCGGTCCCGCCGTCCGCGGCGGCGTCCGAATCGTCCGTTCCACCGTCCGCGGCGGCCGGCGTCTCGGTTTCGGGCTCGGGTTCGGCGGCCCCGTCGACGGCGTTCCAGACCCGCTCGGCCGTCATCGGCATCTCGACGTGATCGACCCCGAACGGCTCGAGCGCGTCGACGACGGCGTTGACGATCGCCTGCGGGGCCGCGATCGTGCCCGCCTCGCCAACGCCTTTGACGCCGAGGGGGTTGTGCGGACTCTCGGTGACGGTCGATCCGGTGTCCATCTCCGGGATGTGCATCGCCTTCGGAACGGCGTAGTCCTGCATCGACCCCGTCACGAGCTGTGCGTTCGAGTCGTATTCGGCGCCCTCGTAGAGCGCCTGGCCGACGCCCTGGGCGACGCCGCCGTGGACCTGTCCCTCGACGATCTTGGGGTTGATCTGGTTGCCCACGTCGTCGACGGCCGCGTACTGCTCGAACTCGATCTCGCCCGAATCGGGATCGACCTCGACGACCGCGACGTGGGTCCCGAACGGGAAGACGAAGTTGTCCGGGTCGTAGAACGACGTGGCCTCGAGCCCGGGCTCCATGTCGTCGGGGATGTTGTGAGCGAGGTAGGACTGCTCGGCGACCTCCGTGATGCCGATCGACCGGTCGGGCGCGCCCGAGACCTGAAACTCGCCGCCCTCGAACTCGATGTCGGCGGGATCGGCCTCGAGCTGGTGGGCCGCAATCTCGCGGGCCTTCTCGACGAGTTTTTCGGAACTTTTGACCAGCGAACTCCCGCCGACCGCGGCCGATCGGGAGCCGTAGGTCCCCATCCCGTGGGGGATTTCGTCAGTGTCGCCCTCGACGACCTCGACGTCCTCGTAGGGGATGCCGAGTTCGTTCGCGACGATCTGTGCGTACGTCGTCGAGTGACCCTGTCCGTGCCCCGACGTGCCGCAGTAGGCCGTGACCGTCCCAGAGGGGTGAAACCGGACCAGACTGGACTCCCAGAGACCCGCCTGCGCGCCGAGCTGGCCGGCGAGTTCGGAGGGCGCCAACCCGCAGGCCTCGATGTAACAGGAGAAGCCGATGCCGAGGTATCGGCCGTCCGCGCGCGCTTCCTCTTGCCGTTCGCGGAACGACTCGTAATCGACCATCTCGAGGGCCTTGTCCAGCGTCTTCTCGTAATCGCCGCTGTCGTAGACGACGGCGACCTGCGTCTCGTACGGGAACGCGTCCTCGGGGACGAAGTTCCGGCGGCGGAACTCGGCGGGATCCATCCCCAGTTCCTCGGCGCCGAGTTTCGCCAACCGCTCGATCACGAACGACGCCTCCGGACGGCCGGCGCCCCGGTAGGCGTCCACCGGGGGGACGTTCGTGAACGCGCCGGTCACCGAACAGTGGATGGCCGGAATGTCGTACTGTCCCGAGAGCAACGTCCCGTAGAGGTACGTCGGGACGGCGGGCGCGAACGTCGAGAGGTACGCGCCGAGGTTCGCCTTCGTGTCGACGCGGAGGCCGAGGATGTCGCCGTCCTCGTTCATCGCGAGGTCGGCCGTCGTCACGTGTCCGCGGCCTTGCGCGTCGGTCTTGTACGTCTCCGTGCGGGTGGCGGTCCACTTGACCGGCCGCTCGAGGTGTTTGGCCACCCACGCGACGAGCGCTTCGTCCGCGTAGTGGTGGATCTTGCTCCCGAAGCCGCCGCCGACCTCCGGCGCCTTGATCCGAAGTTTGTGCTCCGGATGACCGATCACCCCCGACATGAGCAGCCGATGCAGATGGGGGTTCTGGGAGGTCATGAACACCTCGAGCTCGTCGGTCCCGGGGTTGTAGTCGGCGACGGCGGCGCGGGGCTCCATCGCGTTCGGGATGAGCAACTGGTTCTCGAGGTCGATGCTCGCGGTGTGCGCGGCCGATTCGAACGCTTCCTCGGTCTTCTCGGCGTCGCCGATCTCCCAGTCGAACGCGACGTTGCCCGCGGCGTCGTCGTGGAGCTCGGGCGCGTCGTCCGCGAGCGCTTCGGCCGGGTCGGTCACGGCGTCGAGCCGCTCGTAGTCGACGGCCACGGCGTCGGCCGCGTCGTGGGCGGTGTACCGGTCCTCGGCGACGACCACGGCGATCGCGTCCCCCTGATACCGGATCCGATCGTCGGCCAGTATCGGATGGTCGACCTGTCGGAGACTGTCAAGCAGCCAGCCGACCGGCAGCGAGTACGACCCGCCGCCGGGCGTGTCCTCGCGGTGGAGGTCGTCGTGGGTGTAGACGCCGACGACGCCGTCCATCGCTTCCGCCGCGCTCGTGTCGACGCCCTCGAGTTTCGCGTGGCCGTGCTGGCTGCGGACGATCGCCACGTGGGCCATATCGGGCAGTTGAATGTCGTCGGTGTACTCGGCGTCGCCGGTGAGAAGCGCGGGGTCCTCCCGCCGTTCGATGGCCGAGCCGAGAATGTCGGCGGCGTCGACCTCCTCCGGATCGATCGAGTCGATGCTCATTCGGCGTCACCTCCATCGTCCGGCCAGCGCACCGCGTGACCGTCGGGGTCGCGATCGGACTCCGATCGGTCCGCGGCACAATCGCGGCCGCAGCCGCCGTCGGCGACGGCGGCGGGACCCATCGCATCGGCCGCGTTCTCGACCGCGTTGACGATGTTCTGGTAGCCGGTACACCGACAGAGGTTCCCCTCGAGCCCCTCGCGGATCTCCTCGCGACTCGGGTCCGGGTTCTCCTCGAGGAGATCGGTCGCCGTCATCATCATCCCGGGCGTACAGTAGCCACACTGGAGTCCGTGTTCCTCCTGAAAGCCGTCCTGAATGGGATGGAACTCACCATCCTCGGCCAACCCTTCGACCGTCTCGATCGCTGCGCCGTCGGCCTGCACGGCCAGAACCGTACAGGATTTGACCGCGTCGCCGTCCAGATGGACCGTGCACGCACCGCACAAACTGCTCTCGCAGCCGACGTTCGTCCCGGTGTATCCGAGTTCGTCCCGGAGCGCGTGAACCAGGAGCGTCCGCGGTTCGACCGTCAGTTCGTGTGCTGTTCCGTTGACCGTCAGCGTGATGTCTCGTTCTGCCATGGCGTTACGAATCGCTCGCGTCGCTTCCCGAACGGCCGAGCACCCTGTCGACCAGTCCTCGGTCGCTCTCGCTCGATTCGGATCCGTTCGCCGTCGCGTCCGCGTCGACGTCAGCGGCGGCGTCGGCGAGCTGTCGCTCGTGGAGCTGCTCCTGCACCGAGGAGAAGAACCGCTTGACGACCCGGTTCGCGACCGGATTGATGACCCGCTGGCCCATCTGGGCGACCTTCCCGAACACGTCGGCTTCGGTTTCCCACTCCACGGCGACGCCGTCCTCGATCTCTGTGAGGGTCATCCCCGACGCCATCTCGAAGGAGCTGTTGCTCGAGGAGCCCTCGCCCACGGCGGACATCTCCGGATACTCGCGGTGATCGATCGTTACCACCGTCTCGAACGTCGGATTCACCGGTCCGACGCTGATCTGCATCAGCGCCGCGTAGTGTCCGCCCTCCTCGAACGCGCGCTGGGCGATGACGTCCGGATCCGCGGTCGGTTCGACCTCCCGATCCGCCGCCTCCTCGCGCAACTCGTCGAAGTCGACGTCGGTCTCGTCGACGCGCAGCAGGAACTGACACCCCGGCAACGACTCCTCGATCAGCGCCGGATCCGACAGGGCGAGCCATACCTCGTCGACGGTCGTATCCTCGAGTTCGAATTCCCCGTTAAATTCCATGGTGGGACTCCCTGGCGTGAGCCAGAGTGTGATGTGGTGTCGCAACACACATAACCATAATACTTTGCATTACAGCGACCGGGGGCCGATTTTGTAACTAACTATGGTTAATACGCCGTCCGTCGAGTAACCTATCGAAGAATGCTCGGTGAGCGTCGCGACAGTACACCGGGTGGAGGAAACGGCCGCCGTGAACCCTCGTTGGGAACCGCGACGATGACTCCCTCTCACGCGACTGAAACCGCGGGTTCTGCTGGCCACGGACCACGGCCGTCACGGACGGGAACCCGCTTGCTCGAGGCTCCAGCAGACGGCACGAGCGGGCGGTCCCTCGAGTTACCGCTCGATATCGCGTGACTTGCCCCCACGGTCCCCGACCTTTATCCTGCTAGACGGCCAACGAACGGTGTGACCCCGAAGATAGAGGTGAGCGACGAACTGCTCGAACAGATCGACGAGCACCTCGCCGAGGGAGAGACTCGGGAAGAGTTCATCCAAGAACTCGTCAACCACTACGAAGCCCAAGGGGCCACCTCGTGGGAGGGTTACGGCGGTCCTCCATAATCGACGGGCGTCCCGGATGCTCGCGGGATTGTTACCGCCGACCTCGAGTCGTCGCCATAGTCGCATCGCCTATCGGTTCCACGAAGCCGACAGCGTAACCGAGCGTTCTCGTCACGGGTCACGGTGCCGGAGAGCGATCGCCGGCGGCTGTGAGGACCGTTCTGCTGAACGGCGGTCGTAGTTAGCACGGTGTGGCTCCGCTCGAACCCCCTCTGATGCGGTGTAGCTGGCTTCGCTACGGTTCGTAGAGCCTGCAACACATTCGAGGCGTTGGAACCACAACGGCCACTACATGCGGACCATCGTCGAGGCTCTTAACCCGGACGTACCCTACCGCATCAGACAGCGACTCGGTCCCTTGATCACCCGACTTGCTCGTACGTTCGGCCAGCCCGAATACCATCTTTACGAGACCGGATACGTCGGCACCGTCGAGCGGCCGCTGGACGAGTTCACCAAGACGCTCCAGAAGCACGGCTTCGATTGGGATCCGCTGGCGTGGTATCACCAACCGCCGGTCGGGTCCGAGCCCAACGGGAGCTGGACGTATCGACCGACCCTGCTGGCCGACAGGCAGCTCCACGTCATCCTCGTCGCCCACTCGACGGACTACATCGACGTGTTCGCCCACGAGGAGTACAACTGGCTCCGACACCCGATCAAGCACCTCAAACAGGTCGGAATCGAACGGAAATCCGGAAGTAGCAAAGTGCGGCGGTGGCTCGAAAGTAACGGCATCGAGGTCGACGTCAAATCGCGTCGCCGACGGCGGGTCGCACACACGATACGAGAGCAAATATCGCAGTACCTCGTTCGGTAGCGTGACCGCGTACAGACGCGGTCACCGGACCAGTATAGGATTTAACATATACACTATACTCGTCTATTTTAGTGTTCCACGTGTGCGTTGACGAACCCCCGACGAAGCACCGTGAGCAGAAGATACGTCTCGTATTTCTGCGTCCGGCAGTGTTCACAGGGCGCCATCTGATCGGCGATTCGCTCGATGTCCGCCCCGTACTCGTCTAACAGTTCCTCGATGAGCGGTTCCAGCCGGGGACTCATCCAGTCGGCCATCTCGGAGACGTCATCCCGAGCCGTCTCGGGGACGGAGTACGAGAGAACGATGGTATTCGCGCGGTAAAATTTCAGCGTTCCTCCGCGGCGTTCCTCCAGTCGTTCGATCTCGAGGAGACCGGCGTCTCGAAGCTCGTTTACGTGGTGGCGAACGGTGTTTACCGTTCTGTCGAATCCACGGTCGCGCAGCGCTTCGTGAACGTCATCGACCGTCATCGCACGCTCCGCGAGCATGTCTAAAATCATCGCTCGAACGGGCTCGTCGACCGCGCTCGATACGTCGGTATCTCGGACGACGATGTCCCGTAGTTCGACGTCGGATTCGAAGGCGCTCATCGGGCTGGTGTTCGTGGCGTATCCTTTAAAGTACGCGCGGTTACCGCGACCGTTCAAACGGATCGTTGAACCGGTCGCAGCGCCGATGCGACTATCGAAACATATCATTTGATCAATACTTATGCGCCGCAGGGGCGTACGTGAGCGTGAGGAGAAACGAAATGACCGAAACCGTCCAGTTTCGCGTGATGGACTTCGACTGTCCGACCTGTGCAAGTACCGTCGAACGCGCGCTGAAGCGAACGAGCGGCGTCGAGATCGTCGACGTCCACTACACCACCGGCCGCGTCGAGATCGAGTACGATCCGACCGTGACCGACCCGTCCGACCTCCGGACCATCATCGAGAACCGGGGCTACTCCCCCCAGCCCGCGTAAGCGGACCGAATTCATGAACGTCAAACAGTACTACCGCAAACACCGCAAGGCCGTCATCGCCGCGACGAGCGGCCTCCTGTACGCCGGCGGCTGGAGTCTCGGGTATGTCACCGCCTATGACGCCGCGAGCGTACTCGTCCTCGCGGCGGTGATCGGCGGATACGACATCGCGAAGAACGCTTACTACGAACTCCAGAGTCGAACGGTCGGCATCAAGACGCTCGTGACGCTGGCTGCCGTCGGCGCCATCGTGATCGGCGAGTACTGGGAGGCAGCCGCGGTCGTCTTCCTGTTCAGCCTCGGCAGTTATCTCGAGGGGCGGACGATGCGCAAGACGCGCACCGCGCTTCAGGAACTGCTCGAGCTGACGCCGAACACGGCGCTGGTTCGCCGCGACGGCGACGAGGTCGAAGTGCCCGCCCGCGAGGTCGAGGAAGGCGAGACCGTCATCGTCAAACCCGGCGCGAAGATTCCCGTCGACGGCGAGGTGATCGCCGGCGAGAGCGCCGTCAATCAGGCGCCGGTCACCGGCGAGAGCGCGCCCGTTCACAAGGCCGCAGGCGACGACGTGTACGCGGGGACCGTCAATCAGGACGGTGCGCTCGACGTCGTGGCGACGAGTACGGGATCGGACACGACGCTCCGGCGGATCATCCGCCGCGTCGAGGAGGCCCAGGAAGCCCAGGCGCCGACCGAGCAGCTCATCGACCGGTTCGCGCGCTACTACACGCCCGCGATCGTCCTGCTCGCCGTCGGTGCCTACGTCGTCACCCGCGACGTGCTGCTGGCGCTGACGCTGCTCGTCATCGGCTGCCCCGGCGCGCTCGTCATCGGACCGCCGGTGAGTATCGTCTCCGCTATTGGCAACGCCGCCCGCAACGGCGTTCTGATGAAAGGCGGCGAACACCTCGAGCGTGCCGGCAAGATCGATCTCGTCGTGTTCGACAAGACGGGGACGCTCACGAAGGGCGAGCCGACCGTCTCGTCGGTCGAGGGGTTCGACTACGACCCCGAGGCGGCGCTCCGCCTGGCCGGTATCGCCGAGAAGAAGAGCGAACATCACCTGGCGGACGCCGTCCTTGAGGCGGCTCGCGACGCCGACGTTTCGGAACGCGTTGCGACCGACGGCGGTGCCGTCGTCGCCGACACCGGCATTCCGGACCCGGACGACTTCGAGGTCGCCGCCGGGAAAGGCGTCGTCGCACGCTACGACGGCCGGGAGATCGTCGTCGGGAACCGAACGCTGCTCGACGAGCGCGGCGTCGCCGTACCGGACGACGTCGAAGCGCACGTCCGCGAGCGCGAGGCGGCCGGCGAGACGGCAGTCTACGTCGTCTTGGCGGACGCAGCGACCGACGGGAGCGAGACCGCCGAACGAGCGAGCGGAGACGGGACGGTGGTTGCCGTGATCTCCCTTCGCGATGAACTGCGGGAAGCCGCTCCCGGCGTCGTCCGGGCGCTGAAGGACGCCGGCGTACGCACCGTGATGCTCACCGGCGACAACGAGCGGACGGCTCAAGCGGTCGCGGCGCAGGTCGGCATCGACGACTACCGCGCGGAACTCCTGCCGGCGGACAAGCAGGCCGTCATCGAGTCGTTCCGCGAGGGGGGCCGCGTCGTCGCGATGGTCGGCGACGGCATCAACGACGCACCGTCGCTGGCGACCGCCGACGTCGGCGTCGCTATGGGCGCGGCGGGAACCGACACCGCCATCGAGACGGCGGACATGGCGCTGATGGCCGACGATCTCGAACGCATCCCCTACGCGGTCGGACTGAGCAAGGGGACGCGCCGGAACGTTCTCCAGAACGTCGCCGTTGCGATCGTCACGGTGATCCTGCTGCTCGCGGGCGTGCTGACAAGCAACGTCCACCTCGCGGGCGGGATGCTCGTCCACGAGGGCAGCGTCCTGCTGGTCATCCTCAACGGGATGCGCCTGCTGCGGTACTGACTATCGACTGCTACACTACAGCCGTCCGACACTCCCACGACAACCCACATTCCACAACGATGAGCGAACATACCCGCGACCGCGACCGAACGAACTGGAACATCGAGTACGAGAACGTCGACCCGATCCGCATCCGCGATCCCGTCGCCGAGGCGCTGGCGGTCCTGAAGCCGGGCGAGCCGTTCGTGATCAGCTACGCCGACGTCGTGACGGAGGCCGGCCACTCCTGCCCGACGGCGTCGGGCGCGTTTCGGATCGCCCAGCTCGGGCTCGGCGAGCTCTACCCGGATCCCGACGAGTACCCCGTGCGCGGCGACGTCGAAGCGACCGCCGGCGGGCCGAAGTCCGACGCGACCTACGGCGTGATGTCCCGAATCGTCTCCTTCGTGACGGGGGCCGCCGAGGAGGACGGTTTCGGCGGGCTCGCTGACGGATACGGCGACCGAAAGCGTCTCCTGCACTTCGGCGACGCCGACGCGACCGACCCCACGTTCACGTTCGAACGGACGGACACCGGCGAGGCCGTTCGGGTCACGTACCACGTCGGGGACGTCCCGGGCCCCGGCCCAGCCGCGCAGTACCTGGAGAAACTGATCGACGGGACCGCGACCGACGAGGAACGGGCGGCGTTCGCCGAGGCCTGGCACGGCCGCGTCCGAACGGTCCTGACCGACGACGACCTCTTTACCGTGGAGCGAGTCGAGGATCGGTAGCTGAGGGCGCCGGCGTTATCCATCGGTAGAAACTGGGGACAGCTCCCCCGCTGCCTTCGGTGTAGTCGACGATACCGATCGATTCGACCCAGTGACGAATTCGCACGGTCCTCCCCCTATTGTATCGCCGGACGACGTCCGGTTCGGTCAGCCGGCCCGCGGGGGCGGATCTGCAGCGACGCCTTCCGTGGCGGTAGCTTTCTCGAGGACGCGCAGGCTCGGCTTCGACGGAGTAGACCCGGTGCCGTTATTAGACGAGCAGCTGGATGTCGGACTCGGCCATGTGTTGCAACGCGGTAGCTGCGCCGACGCCGGTCGTGACGCCGTCGTAGAAGTCGTCCTCGTCGTAGTCCATCAGTTCGATCGTCATCTGACAGGCCTGCAGGTCGACGCCGCTCTCGAGGGAGAGATCGATCAACTCCTCGATGGTGGCGGTTCCGTTCTCGTCGATCTTCTTCCGCATCATCTTCGTGGCTACCGTGTCCATGCCCGGCAGCGCAGCGACGGCGTTCGGGACCGGCATGTTCGGGTTGCCGACGGCGCTCAGCTTGAGGTCCTTCGACTTCTCCTCGTGGAGGATGTCGAGTCCCCAGAACGTGTGGAAGACGACGACGTCCCAGCCGAAGGCGGCCGCCGTGCTCGCGAGGATCAGCGGCGGGTACGCCATGTCGAAGCTGCCCTGCGTGGCGACGATCGTCATCTTCTTTTGTCCGTCGTCGTCCAGGTCGGCGACCGACTCCTCGAGTTCGTCGACGCGCTCGCGCAGCGCCCGTAACTCGGCGGCGTCGATCTCGACGTCCCCGTCGTCGACGGGAGCCGTTTGATTGTCCGTGCTCATTATTCCGTCTTCCTCACGTAGTGGATGTACAGCCCCTCCTCCTCGACCTGTTCGAGGAGTTCGACGCCGTCGGTCCCCTCGGCCCACCCGCGAATGTCGCTCATACTGCCCGCGTCCGTCGCGACGACTTCGAGCACGTCGCCGTCCTCGAGGTCGTCGATCGCCTGCTTCGTCTTCACGATGGGCATCGGGCACGACTGTCCTTTCACGTCCAGCGTTTCGGCGGTTTGGTATTCCGAACTCATAGTTTCTCTTTGTGCTCCGTATTGGAGTCATCGTACAATACCGTTTCGCGGAATAAAAGAGCATCGATTATTGTGCAATATACAAAATACTGATTTTGATCATTCGGCCTAGATAGCGCATTTAGAGTGCATATGGGGTGATACCCTATGTGTCTGGCAGAACTGTATTGCGCATTAGATGGGATACTACACAAACCCTTAAGTGCCAGCAGCCGATACCGAGTACTGTACATCATGGACGACATGGATCTTCCACTGCCGGACGTCGAGGTCGAATCGGTTAGTCCCGACGAGCTAAAGGATAGCATCGATGCGGGTGAAGACATCACGCTCCTCGACACCCGCATGGAGTCGGACTTCGAAACGTGGCACATCGACGGCGAGAACGTCGAGACGATCAACGTCCCGTACTTCGAGTTCCTCGACGATGAGGTCGATGACGACGTTCTTGGACAGATACCCGACGACCGCGAAATAACGGTTCTCTGTGCGAAGGGCGGCTCGAGCGAGTACGTCGCCGCGACGCTGAAAGAGCGCGGCTACGACGTCGACCACCTCGAGGGCGGGATGAACGGCTGGGCGCGCATCTACGAGCGCGTCGAAGTCGAGCGCTACGACGGCGCCGGGACGGTCTACCAGTACCAGCGCCCTTCGAGCGGCTGTCTCGGCTACCTCCTCGTCGACGGCGACGAGGCGGCCGTGATCGACCCGCTACGCGCGTTCACCGACCGCTACCTCGAGGACGCCGCGGAACTCGGCGCCGATCTGACGTACGCGATCGACACGCACATCCACGCGGATCACATTTCGGGCGTCCGTGAACTCGACGCTGAAGGCGTCGAGGGCGTCATTCCAGAAGCGTCGGTCGAACGCGGAGTCACCTACGCCGACGAGATGACGCTGGCCGAAGACGGCGACGAGTTCCAGGTCGGATCGGCCACGATCGAAACGGTCTCCACACCCGGTCACACCTCCGGGATGACCTCGTACCTGATCGACGACTCGCTGCTGGCTACCGGCGACGGCCTGTTCGTCGAGAGCGTCGCCCGCCCCGACCTCGAGGAGGGCGACGACGGCGCACCCGAGGCCGCGAGCCAGCTCTACGAGTCGCTCCAGGAGCGCGTGCTGACGCTGCCCGATGACACCCTCATCGGCGGCGCTCACGTCAGCGACGCCGCCGAGCCAGCCGACGACGGTACCTACACGGCGCCGATCGGCCAGCTCGAGGCGGAGATGGACGCACTGACGATGGACGAGGACGAGTTCGTCGAGCTGATCCTTTCGGACATGCCGCCCCGGCCGGCCAACTACGAGGACATCATTCCGACGAACCTCGGCCAGCAGGACGCCGACGACGAGGAGGCGTTCGAACTCGAGCTCGGCCCGAACAACTGCGCGGCCAGTCAGGAATCGCTGGCTGGTGACTAATCCGAGTGATGGTAGCTGATCCAGTACCGCTTCAGTTGGCCGCAGAGCTGTTCCCCAACGGGATCAGTCGCTACGCCGTCGGCGGACTGCTCGTCGGCCTCGGCACGGTCGTCATCTACGTCGGAACTAGCATCCCAGCCGGAGCGAGCACGTTCCTCGAGTCTACGCTGTCGTACGTCTCGGACCGGCCGCGATTCCAGCGGTACGTCTCGTCCCGCGACTGGCGCATCGTCTTCACGCTCGGGATCATCCTCGGCGCGCTGGCGTTCGCGGCGACGGTCCAGTCCGGCGTGATCACGACGTCGCTCTACCAGTCCGGTTCGACTGGGGACCTGTACGAGGTCGGCGGCGTGACGCTCTGGTCGACGGGCGTCCAGCCGTGGCGGCTGTTCCTGGGCGGCATCCTGGTCGGGATCGGTACCCGGATCGGGAAAGGGTGTACGTCGGGCCACGGCGTCTGCGGCGTCGGCTCGGCGTCGAAGACCTCGCTCGTCGGCGTAGTGACGTTCCTGACGGTCGCGATCGTGACCGCTCAGATCGTCGCGGCACTGGGGGTGAGTCCGTGATGAGCGAGATGCAACCGACGAGCGGATCTCGGAGCCGCGACCGGGGAGGTGACGACCCGTGAGCCGGGACCGACACCCCCTGTTCATGCCGCTGATCCTCGTCGGCGGCCTGATCTTCGGGTTCGGCCTCGGGTTCAGCCAGATGGCGCGACCGGAGGTCGTCCTGGACTTCCTCCAGTTCGAGGACTTCGGGCTGCTGTTCGTGATGTTCGGCGCGGCGATCGTCTCCGGGATCGCCTTTGCGGTGATGCCCCGGATTCGCGATACCGCGCCGCTGACCGGCAACCGGTACGAACGCCGGCTGAAGCCTTTCGACCGGAACGTCCTGGTCGGCGGGGCGATCTTCGGCGTCGGCTGGGGCCTGTCGGGGATCTGTCCCGGCGCGGCCTACGCCAGCCTGGGAGTCGGCAACGTCACCATCCTGTGGGCGCTCGCCGGCATGTTCACCGGCGCCTACCTGCAGGGCGTCTGGCGAAGCAAGCACGCCGCGGCTGACGCTTCCCCGGCGGGTGCCGACTAACACGAGTACAGACGCAGCAGTCGCCGGAGGCGGGCGTTGGTGGTGACAGTCTCGAGCTGACGGTGTGGCTGCGATGAGGGGCTTGGAACACCACACGTTTGCACCGCAACGACTACCCTCGCGGTTCCCGTTTGGGTGGCTATGCTACCGGAGTCGAACGCCGGTCGCGCGTGGCTCGTCGAGCGCGAGTCCGACAGCCGCGACCGTCCGATCCGCACCTGTACGACTCCCGACGGAACTCGAACCGTCCGACGGGATCGTCCTTCCGACGAAGCCTCATGAACGAGCACGGCGAGACAGTCGAGCCGCTCCCCCTCCAGCGTCGAGGGACGATCGACTACATGCGGGTGGCCGGCCGGCGCAGCGTCGTTCACGGACTCGTCGAGGTCGACGTAACCGAGGCCCGACGACGTATCCGCGAACGGAAAGCCGAAACTGGAGAGGGGCTCTCGTTCACCGGGTTTCTCGTGTACTGTCTGGCGCGAGCGATCGACGACCATCCCCACGTTCAGGCGTACCGCGACTGGCGGGGGCGGCTGATCTCGTTCGACGACGTCGACGTGAACGTGATCATCGAAACGGCGGTCGACGGTGAGCGCATCGGCGTCCCTCACGTCGTCCGGGCGGCGAATCGCCGGTCACTGCGGTCGATTCACGACGAGATTCGGACGCGACAGCAGTACCCAGAGGAAAGACCGCAGTCGCCGTGGGCGTCCCTGGCTATGCGGCTTCCTGGGATCGTCCGGCGACAGTTCTGGCGACTTCCGCAGGCGTTTCCGCGACGCTGGAAACGCATCGCGGGCACGGTCGCCGTAACGTCCGTGGGAATGTTCGGCGAGGGCGGCGGCTGGGGAATCAGCCCGACGAACTACACGCTTCAGCTAACTGTCGGCGGGATCGCCACCAAGCCGGGCGTCGTCGACGGGGAGATCGAACCTCGAGAGTACCTCAGTCTCACGGTGACGTTCGACCACGATGTGGTCGACGGGGCGCCCGCTGCGCGCTTCGTCCAGCGGTTGACGGAACTTCTCGAGGCTGCTCATGGGCTTTGAGTACCCTCACATCTTCGGTCGCACAGATCGCTTTCATACCTCTCGTAGGTGTCGCTAGCATAATATTGTTTTGACGGGGCAATACAATTGCGGTGTGTCCGCCGCGGATGAGCTGTCCGACCGATTCGGTGTTCGCGCTGACAACCTGTAATATGAGATACATCTAGGACGGATCCCGCGTCACCCATGTCGACCGCGCCCCAGCGGGTCGAGTGACAGCCGTTCGCCCCCTCGTATCTCCATAACTTATCGAAATATTTCCGTTGGATAGCGGTGAGATAGATTGCAGTAATATTGTGTGCTATTCCCAAAAGCGTTATACACCTCCTCCGGGTAGTCGATACCGAGCAGAAATCCATGATTCGCACACAATCGAACGTCGGAGGTCGATACCGATGATCGACCTCGCAGCGTCTTCGTCAGCAGCACAGGCCGCCGCGCTCGTCGGCGCCGTCCTCCTCGAGGCGATCGTCCTCTACGTGGGATACGGCGCGCTCGAGCGGGTCGCAACGCCGGTCGTCGAACGGATCAAACACGCATAGATGGAGCCCTTCGGAATCGCACTGACGACGCTCGCACTGTTCGTTAGCTTCGGCTTCATGGTCGGCGTCCTGTTCGGCTTCTTCGGCATGGGCGGGTCGTTCCTCGTCACGCCCGCGTTGCTCGTGATGGGGTACGACACCAGCGTCGCCGTCGGGAGCGGTATGGCGTTCGTCTTCGGGACGGCCGTGATCGCGACGCTGAAACACCGCGATCTCGGGCAGGTCGACTACAAACTCGGCGCCCTGATGGTCCTCGGGACGACCGTCGGTATCGAGGTGGGCAGTATCTTGGTATACTACCTCGAGGACCTCGGTCTCGCGGGGAGCGTCATCGGCGTCACGTACGTCTTCCTGCTGGGTGCGATCGGGCTGTTCGTCACCTACAACGCACTCACGGCCGAGGGATCGGATGACAGCGGTGGCGGCCACCACGGAGCCGCCGACCGGGAGATCGATCCGGACGACATCCCGGACGTCGCCAAGAAAATTCAGTCCTACCGGGTGCCACCGATGATGACCCTCTCCGGGGGCATTCAGGTCTCGCTGTGGATGATCCTCGGGGTCGCGTTCGCCACGGGACTCCTCTCGGGCTTCCTCGGCGTCGGCGGCGGCTTCATCCGCATGCCCGCGCTGTTCTACCTGATCGGCGTCCCGGTGCCCATCGCGGTCGGAACCGACCTGTTCGAGATCGTCATCTCGGGCGGGGTCGGCTCCTACATCTATGGGATGGAAGGCGGCGTCAACCTCTCGATCGTCGCGCCCCTGCTGGCCGGCAGCGCGCTCGGCGCCCGCATCGGCTCGGCGGCGACCAGCATCGTCGACGAGGGCGACATCAAGGTCTACTTCGGACTGATGCTCCTCGGCGGCTCGGTCGCGGTGGCCTTCCGGCAGGCCGCCGGCCCCCTCGGAATGCCCGTGCTGGAGACGGTCGCCTTCGTGCTGATCATGCTCTCGGCGCTGCTGGTCAGCGGCGCCGTGATCTACGGCACGATCGCGACGATGCGAAAGCGGTCGAACGCGGCTGCGACCTCCGCAGACTGACGACGTCGACGCCGTTCCCCCGGCCGATGTCGGCTCACCGAGATTGCACAATACCCACACAACCCTTATACCGGTGCGGTCCCTACCGTGAGATAGTAAAATGGCTAACTCGATGGTAGAACTACTACAGCAGGATATGGAGTGCGAAGGGTTGCTGGAGTGTATCCACGGGCTCAAGCAACTCGACAAGGAGTGCTTTCGCGTGCTCGTCGAGAGCGAGCAAGCGCTGACGATCGACGAGGTCGCCGAGCAGGTCGACCGCGAGCGCTCGACCGCGTACCGCTCGATTCAACGACTGCTCCAGAGCGGCTTCATCCAGAAGGAGCAGATCAACTACGATCAGGGCGGCTACTACCACGTCTACTACCCCACGGATCCCACCGAGATCGCGAACGATATGCAGCGAAAGCTGAACGACTGGTACGCGAAGATGGGCCAGCTCATCCAGGAGTTCGAGGACAAGTACGAACACGCCGAGGCCGACACCGAAATTCCGGCCCAGTAACCGATCGGACGGCGACGCTCTGGCCTCCAGCTCGACGTTTTCGCCCTTCAGTGCTACGCTACCGAATATTCTCCCGATAGCCTTCTCGAGCAGTGCCAGTCGGAGGTCGAAAAGAGAAATACCGACCTCAGTCCGATCCCGGTGTCGAGCATTCGAACTCGGTTCGAACACCTGTGTCCAGAACCACTCGCACGGACCTCGACACCGACGATGGAATCTGCCGATCGCGACTCTTTAGGTTAACCAAAATCTATTTCACACTTCGGAAGATTACTTTACCTTCTCTCCCAAACATTATGTATGGCATTCGCGGAAAACCTCGTCATCGTGTTCGTCGCGGGCCTCGTTACCGCACTCGCGACGGGACTCGGGGCGATTCCGTTTTTCTTCGTTGACGAGTTCAGCGATCGGTGGAACGTCGGTCTATGGGGCGTCGCGTCGGGGATCATGGTGACGGTGTCCGTGTTCGGTCTCGCCGACGAGGGACTCGCATACGCCTCGAGCGGATTTCCGACGCTCCTGGTCGGCGGAGTGCTCGCGGGCGTCGTACTGGTCGAAGTCTCCGATCGGATTCTCGACAGCGTCGATCTCGGTAGCGGTGATCGCCACCGCGAAGACGAGCACGACCGTGAGGTGTCCGAATCCGCAGAGATACAGGCGAACGGCGTCGGTCGTAACGACCCGCCGCTCGAGGCGACGGCGTTCGCCGCGGCCGACCTGAAGAAACTCGTGCTCATTCTCGGCATCCTCACGGTTCACAGCTTTCCCGAAGGCGTCGCAGTCGGTGTCTCGTTCGCCGAGCTGGGTCTCGAAGCGGGGATTTCGGTATTCGGGGTTTCGATCCCGCTGCTGGCGGTGTTCATGACGGTCGCCATCTCGATCCACAACGTTCCGGAGGGGACCGCCATCGCCATTCCGATGCGAGCGATGGGACTGTCCAACTGGCGGATGGTCGGCGCGGCGGTCTTCTCGAGTCTCCCCCAGCCGATCGGCGCCGTCATCGCGTTCGCGTTCGTCTCCTGGGCCGAGGCGTTCCTGCCCTTCGGCTTCGGTTTCGCGGCCGGTGCGATGGTCTATCTGGTCGCGACGGAGTTCGTCCCCGAGGCGCTGGAAACCGGCGCGGATTTGCCGAACCACGGTCGATACGAACTCCTCGTCGGGTTCGTTGCCGGCGCCGTGGCGATGTTCCCCGTCCTGTTCGCGTGATCGGGGGTCACCGACCCGGTCGTCGGTGTGAGGTTACACCTCGAGTTCGACTGGTAGCTCCGGCCACGAAGCGGTTTGAAGGTTTAAGAGACGGAGAGAAGCAGTCCGACGTTCGACCGGTCGCGCTCGTCGCTGAACGCCGCCGCGAGAGCTCCTTTGACCCGTCGATCGTATTCGTTCGCCGCGTCTCACTCGAGCGTCGCGATCAGCAGGAAGGTCTCCGGGCGGACGGCCCGGTGTTCGATCGCGAATCCGGCATTGCGAAGCGCGTCAGTTGCCTCGTCGGGGCTGTAGCGCTCGTCGACCGGCGGGCCGTGGTCGCCGGACCCGGTCGCCGACCAGTCGACGACGACGAAGCGGCCGCCGGGTGCGAGGATCCGCCGAACCTCCGCGAGCGCGTCGTCGCTGGCGAACTCGTGGTAGGTCATCGTCGAAAACGCGGCGTCGACGCCGTCGTCCTCGAGGGGGAGGTCGCTCACGTCGCTGGTCACGAGCTCGACGTTCTCCGGAACGCCCTTCTCGCGGTAGTACTCGTGCATCTCCTCCTGAACGTCGACCGCGTAGACCTCGCCGACGTGCGGCGCGACGTCGTCGGTGAAGAACCCGGTCCCGCTGCCGAGGTCGGCGACGGTGGCCTCCGGCGTGGGCGAGAGCGCCCACAGCAGTTCCTCGGCCGAGACGAACCGGTATCGCCGTCCGGCCTCCTCCAGCTTGTCCGCTTGCTCGGCGTCGAAGGTGTGGTAGCCCATGGTTACAGTTCCTCGAATGCTTCATCGACGAGTCCGCCGGTCTCGGCGACGATATCGGCCATTTCGTCGTCGTCCGGTGCCATTCCCACGAGTCGCGCGATCCGCATGATCGAGACGTGGTAGACGCGCTGTCGACCCGGCGCTTCCTCCCAGATGACGACGTTACACGGGAACAGCGCGCCGAGTTTCCCGTCGGTGGCCTCGAGCGCCCGGTCGGCCACGTCGGGGTTGCACGCGCCGAGGACGTAGTAGGGATCGCGGTCGGCGTCGACCTTCTCGTTGAGCAACTCGGAGGGGGAGAACTCGACGGGGACGCCGAACCCGGCGTCGGTGAACACCTCGCGAACGCGGTCGATCGCCGCCTCGTGGTCCATCTCGAGGGTCGTCTGTTTCGCACCAATGTCGTCCGGGTCAATTCGGGTCGGGTCGATAGCCAGCGTCATCATGTATAATATTGGGCCCATCACGAAAGGCACTTCCGGATTCTGCCGCCGCAAGGTATCGGCGAGTCGGTGTCGGTCGTTCACGAGTGTCGGCTGGCGGGAAGCGGTCGCGACGCCGACAGGACCGTCCCGCGCGGGCCATTACGAGTGGCCGCTCGACGCGTCCGGCGAGGACCGCGGGGACTCGCTGGTCATCACTCCGCCGACGTACTCCTGATACGCCGGGACGATCCGAGGTCGAGGGACTACCGATGAACGCATCACGTATCATCGTTCCGTCTCCCTCGTTACACTGCACCGAGCGGGGACGCAAATCGATACCCGGCGGTCGTCCCGCGCTCGAGTCGCTCTCCGGCGCTGCGCGAAGCGAGGGACGCCCGTTCGAATCCCGCGCGAAGCGAGGGTGCCAATGCAGGGATGAAGACTATCTTCACCGTCGCACCACCTAGTATTGTGGGGTAATTCCAATGGTGAACCAAATTTCGCCCGAGCGGCTCGCGGAGATGATCGACGCGAACGAGTCGTTCACGCTCGTCGATACGCGTCCCGAAGATAGCTACGAGGGCTGGCGGATCCATGACGCGGCGAACGTCCCGTTCGGTCCCGGCGAGGAACTGAGCGACGAGCAACTCGAGCAACTCGACGACGTCCGGGGCGGCGACTCGATCGTCGCCATCTGCGGGAAAGGGCTCACGTCGACGGCGTTCAGCTTCGAACTCGAGGAACGCGGCTACGACGACGTATCCGTCGTCAAAGGCGGCATGGAAGACTGGAGCAAGGTCTACGAGGTCGTTCCGGCCGAAACCGATACCGACGACCTCGTCGTCTTGCAACTGCAGCGGCGGGCGAAGGGCTGTCTCGGCTACGTCGTCGGCTCGAGGGCGGCGAAGTCGGCCGTGGTCGCCGATCCGACTCGACAGACGGACCAGTTCAAGATCGTCGCCGAGGAGGCGGGGCTGACGATCGAGGGCGTCCTCGACACTCACGTCCACGCCGACCACATCTCGGGCGGCCCGACGCTGGCGGCCGAACTCGAGGTCCCCTACCACCTCGGAGAACGCGCGAGCGAGCGGGACGTCGAGTACGATTACGAACCGCTCGCCGACGGTGAGACGATCGAACTCGGCGGGATCGAGATCGAAGCGCTGCACACGCCGGGACACACGACCGAGATGGTCAACTACCTCGTCGGCGGCGAGGCGCTGCTGACCGGCGACACGCTGTTCGTCGAATCCGTCGGCCGAACGGAACTGCAATTTGGCGACGAAGACGCGGCGAGGGGCGCCGAGCTACTCTACGAATCGCTTTACGAGACGATCCTCGAGCTCCCGGACGAGACGCAAATTCTCCCGGGCCACGTGTCGGTCACGGCGGACAACCGATACGAGGTCGGCTCGCCCGGCGAACTGATCGGCGCTCGGCTGGGGGACCTCCGCGACGAACTCGGCCTGCTGGGGCTGGACGAGGACGAGTTCGTGGACCGATTGGTCGAGAACGCGCCCGAGAAGCCGCCGAACTACGAGCGCGTGATCGAGATCAACACGGGTTCGGAGCCGCCCGAGGACGACTCGGAGGCGACGGAACTCGAGCTCGGGCCGAACAACTGCGCGGCCTGACATCCGTGCTTTCGACCGCGATCGAATACTGGTGACTACGATGAACCGAGAATCGACGACGGACGACGACCCGACCGACGACGAGTACAGCGAGATCGGCCGCGGATTGCTCGAGGCGGAGATGGGGCCGAGTTCGAGCCTGGCGCACCTGTATCGCGGCGAGATCCACCGGATGAAGTTCTGGCGCGAACGGCTCGACCAGACGACCTACTGGGCGATCGTCGTGATGAGCGCGGTCCTGACGTGGGCGTTCTCGAGTCGGAACAACCCCCACTACGTCGTGTTGCTCGGCGGGGCCGCGGTGACCGCGTTCCTGATCATCGAGGCCCGTCGCTACCGAGGCTACGACGTCTGGCGGGGACGCGTCCGGACGCTTCAGCGGAACGTCTTCGCGTACGGACTCGACCCGTCGGCCGGCCTCGAGGATCCGTCGTGGCACGAGAAACTGAGTCGGGACTACCGACGTCCGACGATCAAAATCTCCACCGAGGAGGCGATCGCTCACCGCCTCCGACGGATCTACCTGCTTCTGTACACGATCATCCTCAGTGCGTGGATCACCCGCGTCGCCGCGTTCGCCGGCCAGCCGTGGCCCGAAAGCGCCGCCGTGGGCGAGATTCCCGGTCTCGTCGTCACCGCGACGGTCGCCGCGGGCTACGTCCTCGCCGTAGTCGTCGCGGCCCGACCGCGAACGTGGCAAGCCGAGGACGAACTCCACGAATCGGACCTCGGTCGGCGGCGTTGATCTGGGACGCGGCCGCGAGCCCAAACGTCTCGAGGACGAACGGGTCGGCGGTCGCGGTCGACGGTATCGACGACGCAATCGCGGTGGCCGGGACGCTGCAGGCCGTGGGCATCTGATCGGAGACGGTCGAGCACTTCCGACCGCGAACGAGACAGGAGGGGACCCAAACGTCGAATCGATCTGCGACGACGCACGTGTCGGGACGTGAGCCGGGTACTTCGCGCATTTCGGCACGGGTGTCACGGAGCGGTCTACCGACCCGCCGAATGGAGTTGTTACTTCTCGCACAAAACTAACTGGGTGGTGTTGATCGCTGAATCAGCGTCAGGCTGTTCTTAAGGATCGAAATGGGGCATAGTGGCGCTCTGTGCGCGATTTAGTCCAGTATGGCATATTCGACCCGGTGACTCCCCTCGGATATGGTGCCACTGTATTGTACAGTATGTACAAAACCTTTAAACAGTGTCGTTCCGTACGTGGGAGTGATGGCAACTGATGCACGCGACGACGTTTCGGCGGAATCGCTCGACGAACCGGTCTACATCGACGGGAAGAGTCACCTCGAGGACGTCACGGCGGCGCACGACGTCGTCCTCGTGGATTTCTACGCCGACTGGTGTGGCCCCTGTCAGATGCTCAATCCCGTCCTCGAGCAGTTGGCGGGCACGACCGAGGCCGTGATCGCGAAGGTCGACGTCGACGAGCACCAGCAACTCGCGGGGTCGTTCGGCGTTCGCGGCGTGCCCACGCTGGTCCTGTTCGCGAACGGCGAACAGGTCGAACAGCAGTCCGGCGCGCTGCCGGAAGCCAGACTCCGGACCCTGATCGAGAGGTACACCGAATGAACGAGGAAACTAACACGACCGCAGACGTTCGCGACGTGGTGATCGTCGGATCGGGCGTCGCCGGCCTCTCGGCGGCCGTCTACGCGGCGCGAGCCGACCTCGAGCCGCTGGTGCTCGAGGGGCCCGAACCGGGCGGCCAACTGACGCTGACGACCGACGTCGAGAACTACCTCGGCTTCCCCGAGGGCGTCGGCGGGATGGAGCTGATCCAAAACGGCAAGGACCAGGCCGAGCGCTTCGGCGCCGAGTTCACTCACGGCACCGTCGAAAACGCGACGCTCGAGGAGCGGCCGTTCGAACTCGAACTCTCGAACGGCGACCGGCTGCGAACGCGGGCGCTGATCGTCGCGAGCGGCGCGAGCGCTCGCTGGGTCGGCGCCGAGAACGAGGACGAGCTGATGGGCTACGGCCTCTCGACGTGTGCGACCTGCGACGGCGCGTTCCACCGCGGCGACGACGTCCTCGTGATCGGCGGCGGCGATTCGGCGATGGAAGAAGCGCTCTTCCTCGCGAAGTTCGCCGACAGCGTGACGGTCGTCCACCGCCGCGAGGAACTGCGCGCCTCCGAGATCATGGCCGACCGCGCCCGCGACAACGACAGCATCGAGTTCCGCTGGAACACCGAACTCGAGGCGCTCCACGGCTCGCGAGAGGAGGGTGTCACCGGCGCGACGCTCGTCTCCCATCCCGACGGCTACCCAAGCGAGAAAGCCGCGAACGGCGTCGACGTGGACCGAGAGACCGTCGAGGTCGGCGGCGTGTTCTACGCCATCGGGCACACGCCGAACACGGAGTTCCTCGAGGGAACCGCCGTCGAACGCGACGAGCACGGCTACCTCTACACTCGAACCGACGACGCCGGCCGCGCGACGACTGAGACGGCGGTCGCGGGCGTCTTCGCCGCCGGCGACGTCGCCGATCCGCACTACCAACAGGCGATCACCGCTGCCGGAACCGGTAGCATGGCGGCGCTCGACGCCGAAGCGTTCCTCGAGACTCTCGAGCGGATGGAAGAAACCGCGCTCGAGGCCTCTCCGTAGTCGCACATCGCTACCACGAATCGTCCCGTTGCTGACCGCTCGGTAGTCGGTTCCCACCTCGAAAAATAGCGTTCATCGACTCCCCGACGAGGACCGCGTCGTACTCGTGGCGTTCGAGATCCGCCGGACGGGTATCGACGTCGATCGTCGTCGCATCGTGGCCGCGGTCTTCGAAAACGGTACCGATGCGCTCGGCGACGGTCGCCGTCTGTCCTTCGCCGGTCGCGTATATCACGAGGATCGAAACCATAGACGAGCGCGTCCGACCTCGAGCAGGCGCTTAAATCACGTCCGTCGAACAGCGGCGTCCAATCGCGAAGGCCGTACGTGTCAAAACGGCTAGTGGTGGGCTCCTTTGTCTCCCTTCCCGTTGGAACTTTCCGGGAGCTGACCACCAGTTATCTGACGACGACGACGGGCGTCGGCGATCGTCGGACGACCTTCTCCGCGACGCTTCCGAGCAGGATTCGAGAGATGCCTTCTCGACCGTGGCTTCCGATAACGATCGTGTCGTACGCCTCGTCTTCCGCTCGGCTGACGATCGTCTGCTCTGGCTTACCCGTCTCGACGTCCGTCTCGAGTTCGCGGTCGTGTTCCCGTGCGATCGCCGTCGCTGCCTCGAGGATCTCCGCGCCGTGCTCGCGGCCCGCTTTCATGTCGATTTCCTCGGCTGCGCCGAAGGCGCGCCAGTACCCTTCGGGGACCGGGACGACGTACAGCGCCGTGACAGCCGCGTCGGGAAACGTCTCAAACGCATACTCGAGCGCCGCTTCTGCCGGCTCAGAACCGTCGAACGGCACCAGAATTCGTTCGGTCATATTTGAGCAGTTGTCGAGAACGAATATAATGGCTGGTGGTGGTTCCCACACGAGTGCAGCCAACGCCGCTGTTCAAGTGGCTCGGCATCGAATTAGAGGGGACGCGTCGCCGTCTGCTCGCGACGATACGGAACCGAGCGCGAGACTGCTCCGCCCGTATTTTCCCGGTAATTATATCGTGCTTGACTGTTTCGACTGCTTCGGTGCAGTGGATCGATGAACCCGGCATACGTCGGGTCTTATTTATACTATATTACGGACGTATGTATGTAAATCCCCGATCGGAAACAAGCGGTTGTCAACTACGTACTCTCGAGCGGGGAGAAGTACCGCTCCTCGAGCGTATCGACCGCGTAGCAGGCGGCCGTTCGCGGATCGTCGTTGCTGCCGACCGCCCCGTGGAGTTATTAAGACGGGCGTGAAGACACCGGCTACGACGTTCGTCGTCTCCTTTGACGGATCAGAACTCACGGAAGCCGCCCTCGTCGGAGCCGTTGCGTACGGTCGCATCCTCGAGGAAGCCGTTGCGGCGGTGACGGTCGTCCCGGAACGAAAGCGCTACGCCCGCGACAAGGGACGGATCGACGAGGACGAGGCCTACGACATCTTCGTCGTTCGTCGGGCCGCACCGCCGCGGCTCGAGGAGATCGAACCCTACGACGACTTCTACCGGTCGGACGACGCGGCTGATGACCAATCGATCAGCATCGGCGGGAAGACGGTTCCCGATTAGTACGGTGGCCGCGGCCGATCGTCACCGCGTCGGAGATCCACCGGCCCCCACCGGAGCAGGACGACGATCACGAGCCCGACCGTGACGATCGTCTGGTACCGATCCGCCGCCGGCGAGAGCTCGAGCAGTTGTCCCGTGGCGTTGCCGACGAAGTGAAACAGGATCGCTGCGAGAACGCTTCGGTCGGTATTGTTGTACAGCCACGTGTAGAGCACCGATCCCAGAACGATGTTGAACGCGAACCAGATCGGATCCGGCGAGAAGTCCCAGCTGCTGAAGTAGCCGACCATCAGGAACAGCGGCGCGTGCCAGGACGCCCATCCGACGCCGAGGACGAGACTGGCCGTCGCCGCGGACCACCGCAACTGGAGCCGATCGAGCCAGTAACCCCGCCAGCCGATCTCCTCGTGGAACGGCCCGAGCAGGAAAATCGCCGCGAGCGTCCCGGCGAGCGCGACCGGCTCGGCGAGTAGTTCCAGCAGCGGTGCCGCGCTCAACGGCTGCGTCGCGCCGTCGACGACGATTGCAGCGCCGGCGCCGGCCACTGCGAGCGCCGGAAAGAGGGCGATCACGACCAGAAACCAGCGCAGTGAGAGCCGTCGCACGTCGACGAGTCGCCGCCACAGATCCGCGAGTCCTGCCCGCCCGCCGACGTGCCAGGTCATGACGACGCCGCCGATCGTGACGCCGAGTCCGCCGACGATCAAGAAGACGAGTCCCGGGAATCGGAAGACGTGCCACTCCGCGAGGATCGGCACGCTCCACCAGCCCCACGTCCAGCCGTGGGAGAACAGGAGGAATCCCCAGCGGTCGAATCCTCGACCGTCCTCGAGGCGAGTTTCGCCGATCGTCGGTCGACGGCCATCGTCGGTCGTCGGGTGGCGGGTATTGTCGGTCATCGGTTCGGTCGTTCCGCGGCGAACTCTATGATGCTGTCGTCACGGGCGCGAATACAGTCCAACACGGTTATCACGATTCCCCAAGAGGCGCCCGCGGATCAAAACCGCTCGTCCGACGAGCCTCACTGTTCGCCTCCCAAATCCGGGGGTTATGACGGCGTTCGAACCGTCATCAGGGGTACGGGGGCCGTCCGAACGAGCTTTTCGGCGACGCTCCCGAGCAGGTAGCGAGGGATGCCGCTTCGGCCGTGCGTTCCCATGACCACGAGATCGACGTCGTGCTCCCGGACGTAGGCGAGGATTTCCTCGTAGGGACTCCCGAACGTGATCTCCGTGACGACATCGG
The DNA here is from genome assembly GCF_054654555.1 of Halopiger thermotolerans. NCBI lineage: Archaea > Methanobacteriati > Methanobacteriota > Halobacteria > Halobacteriales > Natrialbaceae > Halopiger > Halopiger thermotolerans. The sequence continues at coordinate 272,315 of NZ_BAAIEU010000003.1, forward strand.
TGACTGACGCCTCCGAGGCGTTCGTTTCGACGGTCTCGAGGGCCGTCCGAGCCGCTTCGTCCGGTCCCTCGTCGCTCCCTTTCGGGGCCGTCTCGAGGCCGAGCGCGTTCGTCTCGATGACCGACAGCGAGTGCAGCGTGGCGTCGTACGTCGATGCGAGGTCGATCGCCGGCTCGTACGCCGCCGCCGCCCCCTCGCTCCCGTCCGTCGGAACGAGGACGTCGTCGTAGGGACACGAAACGCCGCCCTCCTCGTGGTTCCGAACGGTAAGGACGGGGACGTCCGATCGCCTGAGGACGCGCTCAGTGACGCTCCCGAGGAGATAGCGATCGACGCCGGTCCGCCCGTGCGTTCCCATGACGATCAGATCGGCGCCGTACTCCTCAGCGACCATCAACACCCCCTGATACGGTTTCGACGTTCGAACGACGCTGGTGGTCGCTACCCCGCTCGCCTCGAGCCGATTCGCCACCGAGTCGACGAGGGCGTTCGCCTCCGATCGCAGGTTGTCGTACTGCGGCGCGGCCGAGACGAAGCGGACGTCGATCACGGTTGCGACGTACACGGTCGCGTCGTACCGTCTCGCGAGGTCCGCGGCATAATCGACGGCGACGTCCGCGCACTCGCTTCCGTCGACCGGAACGAGAATGGTATCGAACATACCGCGGTCTTCGCCGCCGGCACTCATCAAACGCCGGTGCGGTCGAACGACAGTTCGAACCCGTCGCGTTCTGGCGCGAGTTCTTGTCGGCCTTGGCGGACTGTACGTGTCTCTCCGACCGGGTACTCAGCCCGACCGACGGCAGTACTCGCGCCGACGGGCGGCGACTACCGCGCTCGAGCGAGCGATGCGATAGACCGACCCGGGATTCTATGTGTATTGTCCGTGTACCACATGTCAGGGATGACGATCGACGAACTCGCCGACTACGGCATGGAACGGATGACGGACGAGGAAATCGAGCGGTTTCTCAAGACCCAGAGCCTCGGGATTCTCGGCTTACCAACTGGGGAGACGCCCTACTTGCTCCCGATGTCGTACGGCTACGACGGGGGGTCGACGCTGTACTTCGTCTACGTCGTCGGGGCTGAGAGTCGCAAAGCGACCCTCTCCGACCGGGCCGATACCGCCAGTTTCCTCGTGTACAGCGCCGAGACGATGTTTCACTGGCGAAGCGTCCTCGCGACGGGTTCGTTACGCCGGCTTTCGACGGACGAGCAGTCGGCGCTCTCAGACGCAGAGACACCGATCTGGCGGCCGGAACTCCTCGAGACGGCGAGCGAGACGGAGCAAACTCGCGTCTACGAACTGGCGGTCGACGAGTGGACGGGGATTCGACACGCGATCGCTCCCCCGACGTTCGCCCAGCGTTCGAGTCGGGACGGGTCGGAGTAAGTGCCTGTGTCGGTCGTCGGGTCGCCGCGACGTTCCCACCGCCGGGCTCGTGCCACTGTCGCTATCGAACGCAGTCGCTCACTCGACGACCAACACCGGGACCGACGCCGCCTCGGAGACGCGCTTCGACACGCTCCCGCGAACGAGGTGGTCGAGTTCGCGATGTCGACCGATGACGATGAGATCGATGTCGTTCTCCTGGGCGTACGTCAGAATCGCGCGGTGCCGGAGGCCGTGCGTAACGGTCCCGTCGACGCGCTCGACTCCGGCACTCGTCGCGCGATCGCGGACGTGCTCGACCGCCTTCCGACCGATCTCCTCGAGGTCGCTGAACTCGATTCCAGGGGCGATCGCGGACGAATTGATCACGTACAGCGTGTGGAGCGTCGCGTCGTGCTCGTCGGCGAGGGCGATCGCTTCGTCGATCGCTCGGTTCGTGCTCTCGCGTCCGTCGGTCGGGACGAGAATGTGATCGTACATACCGCGACGTTCGTCGACGTGACCTATAACCACCGGGCCTCGCGGGGAACCGCCGCCGACGTCGAAGACGACCGCCCCGCCGACGTTCAGCTCGCGCTCGAGTCGGCTGCTAGGTGAGTCGGGGGTGGACGCGACCGTCACGAGCGAGAACGACCGGCAGATGAAACCGGTCTCAACAGATCGAGCCGCAGTCCGATATCACTATGTCGTCCGCCTAACCACTACGAAGTAGACGATGAAAACAGCGATCGTACGCGCGGCGGAACGCGGAATCCGATACGCGTTGCTCGCGGTGTTCGTGGAGGGGATCCGTCGACGCGATCCGGGCGCAGTCGTCAATGCCATCGTCGCGGCGATGGGGACGTACCTCCCGGACCTCGTCGAACGGGCGTACGGCGTCGAGCTTCGGCCCTGGCAGCGCGCGTACGTGCAGAGTGCGATGATCACCCACGCCGTCGGCATGCTCGGCCCGTACGACGACGTCTGGTGGTGGGATCACCTCACGCACGCGCACTCGTCGTCGATCCTCGGCGGGGCCGTCTTCGCGATCAGCCGGCGTCGCGGTCGCGATCCCGGGCCGCGCGTCGTCGCCGCCGTCGTCTGTCTCGGCCTCCTCTGGGAGCTCGTCGAGTACGCCGTTCACGCCGCGGGGGATCGCCTCGGAATCGACCCGGTACTCGTCTCGTACGGAAAGAAAGATACCGCTCTCGACGTCGTTTTTGATCTCGTCGGGGCGGCGCTCGTCCTCGCGTTCGGCGATTGCGTCCTCGACGATCCCGCGGCGGACGCGCGCTGACCGTTTCCGACCGTGGTGACGGCTTCCCTCGATCGTTCGGGCGAAAGCGGGGAATCGGGTCTCGGTCACGCCGACACTGCTCCGACGGCGGTGACGTGGCGATTCGCGCACTTCCGAGTTCGGACAGCGTTCTATCACGACGAGCGCGTCACGATCAGGACGGGTACGTCGACCGTTCGGAGGAGGGACGTGGTGACGCTGCCGAGGACCTGGCGACCCAGATTCGACCGACCGCGTGCTCCCATGACGACGAGGTCGATATCGGCGTCGTCGACGTAGTCGCGGATGCCGGCGGCGACACCGTCGAACGACGACGTCCGAACGACGGCGGTCGTGACGGCAGGAACGTCGTCTTCGATCTCCGTCGCTAGGCCCTCGACGATCCGGTCGCCGCTCGCTTCGAGTCGGTCGACGAATTCGCGCTCGAGGCCGCCCGCATTGAACGCGCCGCCCGCGGCCTGCAGATCGACGACGTTGAGCAGGTGAACCGTCGAATCGTATCCGCGTGCGATCGCGGCGCCGTGGCGGGCGGCGTCGGCGGCGAGTTCGCTCCCGTCCGTCGGAACGAGCAGGTCGGAGTAGTCGGCCGTCGCGTCCGGGGCGTCTTTCGGAACGACGAAGACGGGGACGTCGCTTCGGCGGAGAAGTCGTTCCGTGACGCCGCCGAGGAGTCGTTTTCCGAACCCCGTTAGCCCCTGCCTTCCGACGACGATCAGTCCTGCGTCTCGGTCGGCTGCGTACTCGGCGATCCGGACCGACGGCGTTCCCTCCATCAGCTCCGTCGTTACGGACCGGTTGCTATCGGACGCGAGGGCCGCTGTTCGTTTGAGAACGCTTTCACCGCGTTCCCGAAGCCGTGTCGTTTCGTCGGCGGACCTCGCGAGTCGGAGCCGCTTTCGCTCGACGACGTGAACGACGTCGACGGCCGCGTCGAAGACGCGAGCGACCTCGAGGCCGCGTTTCGCCGCTCGGTTGGCCTCCTCACTTCCGTCGACCGCGATTACGATTCGATCGTACATGCTCCAACCGTCGACGCCCACGCTCTTCGTTCTTCGCCGGTGGCCGAGACGGTGCTACTGTTCGGGCATTCTCCGTGACGTGACTCGGTGTGTTGATCGCGGAGCTGCTGGATCGACCGCGGAGCCTGCGTTCGAACGAGATAACTGTGTCCCCGCTGCGGACTCGCCCATCGGTGGAACCGCCGTCGGGGCGACGGCACTGACGGTGCGGACGGCGCTGGCGGGGAATTCGATCCGGAGGACGGGGCCAAGCCGAGCGAGAGCGCGTCGCGGGCCACTATTTAAACCCTCCAAGGGGCTCGCTGAAACCGCGCGAAAGTTCCGTCTGTGAGGCCGCCGTCTAGTTTCGCACCTCCACTGGTGTGTATCTGCTTCGTGATTATTTTGTCGTTGTGGGGTTATAGTAATGTATATTATATACATTATCGTCTGGTCGACTGTCGACTATCTACTATGAATTGAGAACCGCGCATCTCGAGTTCACAAACTCCGTATTGATCGGTTTCAATCGACAGAGGCGGGCTAACTGCTCAACCCTGATCGAGAACGGACAGTCAGCTAACCGTTGCGATCGACGAAAAACGTAGCATCGAGGAGATCGCGTCCCTCGGCCAATTTATGCAGAAAAACGACGGTTGGGCTGGTTTTCCGCCGTCGAAGACTGCGACGTCAAGAATCGGCCGCAAATCCAGTAGTATTGTAATTTCCTACCACTACAATACCTGGTTTGTAATGATGGATGTTTTAGTGATAGTGGAAACCACGCTTTCGCCGTCCGCATGAAGCGTTTTAGTGGACCGTACGAGAACGGTCCCCTCGTGAACGTCGGCGGGTCCCCACGCTACAGGGCCCAATAGTTACGGGGGGAGGGAGCACGTTGCGGCCAGAACTGCAACGGGGTTACCACACCGGTAAGCATTGTGTCGGTCGACGAACGAAGGTCACCGGGCGTCGAAGTGGGCGTATGACGGTTGCCATTCGAACGCTCGACGATGGCGCGTGGATCAGCGTCAACGACTCCCGACAGGTAAGCGTAAGCGACGTCTGGATGCTCTCTCGCGGCGCGTTTTGCGAGTGTGAACCCGCACCGGTCCTCCTCGAGACGTTCGTCGACGCGAACGCCGACGGTCCGATCGTCACCGCGGATGCGGTCGGCCAGTGTCTCGAGTGCGGAACGCGCGATTTGATCGACGGATTACCGGTCGGTAGAATCGTCGACGGCGAATTTCGCCCGTACGATCCCGAGGGCGTCCAGTCGATTCTCGAGCCGGATTCGTGATCTCGATATTGATGGTACAGATACAATAAATACAGGTAACAATGGCCGGTAGCCCCGAGATGGGGGAAGAACTGACGCGGGAAGGAGAGCCTTATAAACGTCCGCCGTAATGGGGACTCAATGCCAACCGACGTCGAGCAGTGGAAGGACGAACTCTACGGGACTGATATTCGCGCGGAAATAGAGCGCTTCGCCGACGAAGGGTGGGAGGCGATTCCCGACGACGAACAGGACGCGTGGTTCGAACGGTTCAAGTGGTACGGCCTGTACCACCAGCGGGCCGGTCAGGAGTCGTACTTCATGATGCGGATCGGACCGCCGAGCGGCGTCCTCGAGCCGGGCCAGTTCCGTCGGATCGTCGAGATCGCGGACGAGTTTTCCCGCGGTCCCGTCGCAAATCCGGAATTCGGTAACGGCTGGCTCGACGTAACGACGCGGCAGGCAATTCAACTGCACTGGATCCGCCTCGAGGACGTTCCCGAGATCTTCGACCGTCTCGAGGACGTTGGGTTGTCGACGGTCCAGGCCTGCGGCGACTCGTGGCGCAACATCGTCGGCTGTCCGGTCGCCGGCAAGGACAAACACGAACACGTCGACGCCGGCGCACTCGCGAACGAACTCAACGACACGTTCAAGCAGAACGAGGCGCACTCGAACCTCCCGCGCAAGTGGAAGGTTTCGGTGACGGGGTGTGACGAAGGCTGCGGACAGGGGGACATCAACGACCTCTCGTTCGAACCCGCCGAAAAGGAGATCGACGGCGAGACGGTGACGGGATACAACGTCCGCGTCGGCGGCGGCCTCTCGCGCAACGAGCCCCGATTCGCGCGCGATATCGACGTCTTCGTCACGCCCGAGCAGGCCGTCGACGTCGCCGGCGGCATCTCGGCGCTGTTCCGCGACCACGGCGACCGCGAGGACCGCTACAACGCGCGCATGAAGTTCCTCGTCGACGAACTGGGGCCCGACACGATCCGCGAGATGCTCCAGGAGGAGTACGTCGACTTCGAACTCGAGACGGCGGGCGAGGACCTCCGCGACTCCTACTCGTACAACGCGGGCGACGCCGACGGCAAGCACGATCACGTCGGCGTTCACGAACAGGTCGACGGGAACTACTACGTCGGACTGAACGTCCTCGTCGGACGGATCGGCGTCGACGACGCCTACGAACTCGCCGACGCGGCCGAGACGTACGGCTCGGGCGAGGTCCGGCTCACCCAACGTCAGAACGTCATCCTGACGGACGTCCCGGAGGAACAACTGGACGAACTCCTCGACGAACCGGTCCTCGAGGAGTACAGCCCCGACCCCCACCCCTTCCAGCGCGGGTCGATCGCCTGCACCGGCACCGAGTTCTGCTCGCTGTCGATCGTCGAGACGAAGAACCGTCAGGTGCGGTTCGCGCGCTGGCTGAAGGAGAATGTCGACCTGCCGGACGGCGTCGACGACTTCCACATCCACCTTTCGGGCTGTACGGCGTCCTGCGCGCAGCCCCAGATCGCCGACGTCTCCCTGCGCGGCATGAAGACCCGCAAGAACGGCGAACCGGTCGAAGCGCTCGACATCGGACTCGGCGGCGGACTCGGGGAGAACCCGCAGTTCGCTTCCTGGGTCGCCGAACGCGTCCCCGCCGACGAGGTTCCGGGCGCGATCGCGAACCTGATCGAGAACTTCGCCGCCGCTCGAGAGGAGACCGAGAGCTTCCGGGAGTTCGTTCTCGCCCGCGATGACGACGAACTCGCCGAACTGATCGAACCCGAGGAGACGGACTACGAGGATCCGTACATGCACAACACGAAGCGAACCTGGTACCCGTACGCCGAAGACGACGACCTCGACGCGAGCCCGGCACCCGCGCGGGCCGACGGCACGCCGATCACGTCGGACGACTGACGGTTCGATCGGGTCGCTTCGTCCGCGTTCCGCCCGCGACCGCGGATACCTAAGTACCTTCGTCGATTCTAGATCGATACGATGACCGACCGCCTGATGAAAGTGAACGCGTACACGACGCTCGACCTCGTCGACGCGGTCGTGGCGGGACACGAGTTCGAAGCGGAATCGCTCGCCGTCGTGAACGCGACGACGGACAAGGACGCACCCGACTGCGTCCGGCTGCAGTTCGAACTCGACAACATGACCGAAACCCACCTTCCCGCGCACATGGAGGAGCTCCAGTTGACGCCCGACCAGGCCCGAACGCTCGCAGCCGAGCTCGAGAACCACGCGAGTCGCGTCGAGGAGGAGACCGGAGACGACGCGTCCGCTCACGAGGCGTAAGGCTCGCACTCATCGAACGGGTCTCAAACCGTCAGTCGGAGTTCCCCGCGGTTCCGCGTCCAGATCGGCGTCCCGTCGAGTGCGACTCGGCATCGCCGCTCCTTTCGCATCCGACTCGTTTCAGTCTTCGATCCGGGACAACGCCAGTTCCTTCGCGGTGTCGGCCCCCGTAAACGGCGCTTCGCCGACCCGAATCTCGGATACCCACTTGATGCTCTCCCAGCAGTCGCGGTCGGTATCGAGCGGAACCAACCGGGCCGGACCGCCGTGCTCGACCGGAAGCGGCTCGCCGTCGAGTTCGAGCGCGAGGATCGACTCGCAGAGCCGATCCAGCGGAAACGAACAGGCGTACTCGCCGTCCATCGCGCGGACGAGGGCATGTCCGCTCGCTGCTGTCGGCTCGGCGCGCTCGAGCAGCGTCTCGACGCGCACGCCGCGCCACGAGAGCCCCTTTGCGACCCAGCCTTCGACGCACCTGAAGTCGTCTGCCGCCGCCTCGAGCGGGTACGACGCGAGGTCGTCCGGACCGAGTCTGAGCGGCCGATCGACCGTTCCGCTGACGCGAAGCGCCCATCCGTCCGGATCGACGTCGTCGGGAACGTCGTGCGGTTCGAGCCCGTCCATACCCCGTGTTACGACGATCGGACGTAAACCGTTGTTCCGAACGTCGTTCGGGCCGGTTCGGCGGTCCCGCTCGAGATCGGGTTCCGTCGTTCGCGACTCGAACTACCGCCGCGTTCTTCGCGGTCGTCGGAGCGCGTTCGATGGTCGTCGAGGCCGATGCGTCAGACGACCGCGGTAACGCCGCCGAAGAAGCCGACCGTGACGAGGAGTCGCCCGAGGCTTCCGAGGAACGTCGCGACCGCGAATCTCGTATAGTTCTGCTCGAGAACGGCGAACGCGTAGATGGAGATCGTATCGGGAAAGAACGGGACGGACAGCGCCATCGCGAGTCCGGCGTAGCCGTACTGCTGTGCGAGCCGGACGGCTCGCGTCTCCGACCACTCGAGGACGTCCCATCTCGACTGTCGCAGCCGGCGAACGATCGGACCGGAGTGCGTGATCTCGCGGCCGATGTAGAACGCGAAGACGCTTCCCGCGGCCTTCCCGGTCGCACTGACTAGCATGATGCTCGGGAGGTGCGCCCACGAGGGCAGTCCGAGATCGAGCGGAGCAACCAGCACGATCTCGCTCGGTCCGGGAAGCGCGAACGCGATCAGAAACGAGTACGCGAAGACGATACCCATCCCCGGCCACCCCGTCGCCGATTCGACGAGGGCTTCGAAGGTCGCACTACCGGTGATCAGCGGCGTCTCAAACATTCGCGGCAAGCGTACTAACGACCCGGTCCGGAGTAAGCTTTCGGTACGACTGCGGCTCGTGAGTACTCGCCGGTCGACCGACGGGTATCGAACGCCGCTGTTAGCTCCGCCGGGCGTCGGCGCTCGTTCCTGCTGATCGTTCCGCGTCCGCGCGTTGTAACGACCGACAAACCGATCGAAGGGGCGGTTAGAAGACCCAGAGGACGAGGAACGCGTAGAACGCCGCGAGCGAGATGATGGCGAGCCGGATGAGGATGTTCACGCTGAAGACGAGGCCGCTGTAGTCGAGTTTGAGCAACCGCAGTCGGTCCGTCTGCTCGTTCGTCAGTCCGATCCGTGCGTCGGAGACGCCGTCAACCGCCCGCTCGACCGTGTTCGCTACCGTCTCCGTGTCGAAGCCGTCCATGTTCGCCAGATCGTGAACCGACGCATGGGTGTCCGTCGAAAACAGGATCGCCTCGTCGAACTCGCGCTCGAATCGGTCCCGTTGCGCCCGCAGATCGTCCGTGACGCCGTTCGTATCGACGCCGAAGATGAGCGTTCGTTGGCCGTCGACCTCCTCGACCAGCGCCATCAGCGGATGCTCATCGCAATCGACGGCGAACCCGGCCCTGTAGGGGTAGGTTTCGGCGCCCTCGAGGCGCTCGAGGAAGTCGTCGAAACACCGCTTGAGGCGTGCCGCGTCTTCGGTGCCGTACTGGATCTCCCTGTCCAGTTCCGCGTGGATGTGGTGGTTGTGCATGTCCACCAGGAGGACGTCGTCCTTCGAGACGTCCCGCATGAAGACGCCCGGATGGTAGTCGTCGATCCCGTCGGCTTCGAAGAAGACGATTTTCTTCCCGTCGATAGTCCGGCCGTAGAACTGGAGATCGTCGTACTCCGCAGCGTGGAGCCGCGACGCTTCCGAAGCCGTCTCGGGGTCGCCGACCGCGTCGACGATTTTGCTGACGTCCGCCGGATCCGCGAGATCCTCCTTGTGGGTACACGGGACGTGCAGGAAGAATCCGGTGCCGGCGTCGTTTAGCCTGTCGATGACCTCGCTGCTGAGCTCGCCGCCCCCGAATCCGCCGAGCGGACCCGGATGGACCCACGGCGCCGCGAGGGTGAGCGACCGGCCGTTGTCGATCGTCAGCGTTTGCACGTCCGGTCTGGCCGGGTAGCCGAGATCGAGCGCCGACCGTTCGCCTTTCAACAGCCCCGACGTGAGTTCGAACGCGGAGACGTTCGCGTTGCTGCCGATCAGGTAGTCGAACAGTTTCAGGAAGGCCACGAGGACCGCGACGACCACCAGGAGTACGCCGAAGTTGACGAGGATCGACGCCTCGGAGATGCCGACGTTCCGCCCGATGAAGAACTGGAACACCCCGATCAGGAGGAGCGGTTGCACGAGCGACAACGGCACGATCCGCCGCAGTCGCTCGGGCCCGACGGAGACGGTCAGGACCAACACGTTGGTGAGACTCACGGTAATCAACGCGAGCCAGATGATCCGCCACGCGTTCGTCCCCGTGTCCGCACCGGACAGGATGAGCGCGTAGATAAACAGGAACAGTTGCGTCGTGAGCGAGAGGAAATAGCTCCAGTGGCGCGGGTAGTCGGGGAGCGCGTGATAGAACAGTTCGGCGGCGACGACAAACGGGCCGAGGAAGATCACGAGCGCGCCCACCGGAATGATCCAGGGCTGGAGTTCGACCGGTGCGAATTCGTTGAGCGCCGCGTACGTGAACGCGGCGTATATCGGGCTTAAAACTACCAGTGCGGCTATTTGCGCCCGAAGCGACGGCAGACGAAAGACGATGTGTTTGAATATATCGACGTTGTCAGCACCCATCGTTAGTCACCGTTCCGTACCTCGCGCCTTTCGTGAGTTTTCATTAGTCGTGGTCGTCGCTCTACCGGCGTATCTTTTTTCGTTCGATGCCGTGCGAAGTGAATTCGTAACACGGCCCGTCGTGGCCGCGCATCCGGTATCACACGCGCGTTCCGACCGATCTCGAGACAATCGGCGTGCAGTGACGACAGCCGTCGTCGCCCTATCAATAGCCGCAATAGCTCCAATCTCTATAATAGGTAGCTATTCTTGAACCGTACTGTCGCGTTTCGGGGTCTGATGAGCGGCATCGTTTCTGAACGGAAACCGCCCGCGGCGTTCGCGATCGAGCGGGCTATTCTATCACTCTACAACTTTACCATATCCGGTGTCTATCGGAACTTCTACATACAGATCGAAGCTATCGAACTAGCTATAAGCGTTTGGATTAGCTTATACTATACCTAACTATGTCCTTTCCTGCCATATTTCTCCCGACAAGGCCATTATTCCTGGACGGTGTATTAGAATATAAGTATAGTCGTTGTTCTCCTGTAGCTGGTGTTCCAACACTACTAGATAGATAGTATACTCGTATCTTAGATACGAATCGTTTGTTCCGCTCAGATCGGTCAGAGATGCCAGTCGGTGACCGTCGAAAGATGACTGCGGAGTGCGCGTCCAGTCGCACTCAGTTACTCCGACTGCGGGTCGTCGTTCTTTCCGCGCTCGTTATCGTGACCGTTTCGCCTGCCGGGCGTGCTGCTATTCTCGATCGGAACGTTTTCCTCACCGTCGAGGCCGTGCCAAACGCCGTTGTCGCCGATGATATCGGCGCGGCCCCGATCGTTGTCGACGAACAGCCGGACGATCGACGCCGGCTGGAGCTCGAGGGTGACCGTCCCGTCGCCGTCGACGTCCTCGATCGTGTGCTCGACGGTGTGGTTCGTCGGTTCGTCCCACGAGGTCGGGACGTCGTGGGGGAGCGGCCGTTCGTCGGCGGCCGGCTGCAGCTGGACGATCTCGACCGACTTGTCGGCGTACCACTCGCCCAGTTCGACCGTCACCTCGCTTCGTGCGCGGAGGTTACGGTTGGTCAGGAACACGGCTAGTTCCTTCCCCTGCCGGTTCTGCATCGCGGCGGCGTCGACGTACGGGACGTCTTCCACTGGATTGATTCGTTCGCCGGTGTCGGGGAGGTCGCGACCGGCGCCGCCCGTCGCGACGTCGACCGCGTGCCACTCGGCGTCGTACTCGAACACGGCCGAGTACAGCCCCGTCACGGAGCCGTCGGGGCGAAGCGGATTCGGATCCGGCGGGTAGTCGGTCGTCTTCACCGGCACCCACGACTTGATCGGGACCCACGTCTGGGCGGCCCACTCGACGGTATCGTTCTCGCGAATGCACGCGTTGAGAACGCCCGCGACATAGGAGGCGCCGGGCATCGTCTCCGGGCCCGGATACGGCGCCCCGTCGGCGACGGTCGGGAAGATCCCGATTTCGCTCAAATTGACGTAGAAGTCCTCGTAGCCGTGTTCCTCGGCCAGATCGCCCAGTTCGCCGAGCTGCTCGCCGAGCTGGGTCGCGGCCATCACGATCACCTCGTTGTAGTCCCAGTCGTCGGCGTCGTGTTCGTCTTTCCACGTCTCGACGGCGTCGGCGTCCTCCAGTCCCCACTGGTAGCGGTGGATGTTCAGCCCGTCGAGCTGGTCCGGGGAGAGCTCGTCCAGCAGCGTTTCGTTCCACGGATTGTCGTTGTGTTCGGCCTCGGCCGGATCCCAGCCGCTCGCGAGGATCGTGATCGAGTCGTCGACGTCCCGCATCGCCGCGGCGTACTCGTCGAAGCCGATCCGCTCCTCGGAGCCGGTGGCGTACTCCGAGGCGTCGGACGTGTGGCCGAACTGCCAGCTGCCCCAGACCTCGTTGCCGACGCCCCAGTGGTCGACGTTCCACGGCTCGGGGTGGCCGTGTTCGGCCCGCAGCGCGCCCATCTCGGTGTCGGTCGAGCCGTTGACGTACTCGACCCAGTCGGCGGCGTCCTCGGGCAGGATCTGCCGTTCCGCGGCCCAGTCGTCGGGATTGTCCCACCAGCCGATCGTGATTTCGGGGGTGAGGTCGGCGACCTCACAGAGTTCGAGGTACTCGGCCGTCCCGAAGAAATTGGGCTGCATCCCCTGCCACGCGTGGTTGAACCGAGGTGTACGCTCCTCGAGGGGGCCGATCCCGTCGCGCCAGTTGTACTGGCTGGTGACGTTGCCGCCCGGCCACTTCAGCCACGTGCCGTTTTGCTCCTTCAGCAGTTCGATCGTGTACGGGTTGAACTTCCCGTTGACGGCGTCGTCGGCCGCGAGCTCGACGAAGTCGATATCGAAGTGGCCGACGTCGTCGGTCACGAACTCGAGGGCGTACCGCCCGTACGGCGTTTCGACGTCGGCGACAGCGCCGCCGACGTACTCGTCGCCGCTCTTCTCGTCGAGTTCGAGCGTCGGCTCGTGACGCGTCCACTCGGCGGAGACGTCCACCTCGGTCGACGCGAGGACGTCGCCCTCGAGGGTCGTGAGCGATGCGGTGACCGCGTCGACGTCGCCGCGAACCGAGAAGCTGAGGTCGTACCCGAGCGTCCGGTTGTCCGGAAGGACGATCCGCTGTTTGAGCCCGCCGCTGTCGGCCGCGTCGTCGACCGCGATCCGCGGATAGCCGACGGTTCCGTGCGGCGAGTCGCCGCCGGCGACGCGGTCACCGTCGGCCCGGTGCTCGAAGGTAACGCCCGAGTCGCCGACCGGTTCCCACGGGAACGGCAGCGTGTCGTGGCGCTCGACCTCGTAGAACGCGTCTATCTCGTCGCTAAACCAATAGTCGGGGACCCGCCAGAACGTCGGGTTCATCACGTGCAGCGAGTACACGCCCGGATAGATCGTCGCGTCCCCGTAGTGTTCGTTCAGCCGGCCGAACAGCGTGTCGTTGACCGGTTCCTCGGATTGGGAATCGGGGTCGACGCTCACCCTGTTCTCGATCGTCTCCTCCGGGTCCGCCGAGACGATCCCGGACCCGACTCCGACCGTCGATCCCGCGACAAGCATCGATTGTGCCGCGAGTAGTTCTCGGCGCGAAACGCCGGCGCTGCCCGGACCGTCGTCTACACTACCGTCGTTCGTTGGATCTGACGACATCCACACATGAATTATTCATAATGTTATTAAATTATTGCCTATAATTTCGGCCGCTTCGGCGACGAACTTAATTCCTGGCACGAAAATCGTAGATCTATGCTCGTCCGGCCGCGGTTACAATCTTGGAGCCCTACTGCCGAATCGGTATCCTAGTGGCTCAAGAGTTCGGTTTCGATCGATTTCCCGGTCGAAACCAGTAGCGGAACGATCTCCTCTTGCAGCCGGCGGGAATCCATCCGCGACTCGGACCCGAAGACCTCCACTGCGGCGATCCCGCGGTCGTCCGCGTTCCGAATCGGCACCGCGATCCGATAGAGCCGCTCGGTCTCGTCCTGCCGGTCGAAGGAGTGCCACCGTTTCTCGAGCACGCCGGCGTTGTACTCCAGCTGGTTGTTCGTATCTCGGTCGATGATGACGCGGTTGTTGCGCGCTTTCTCCAGATCGTCGTAGAAATTCTGTCGGTCGATATCGAACGCGGTGTCCTCGAGGACGTCGTCCACGTAGTCGCGCGATCGGTACGAGAGGAGCGCCTTCCCGCCCGTCGACGCGTGGATCGGCATCCGACTTCCCGCTTCGATCGTCTGTGCGTCGCGGGGCGAGGTGCAGTAGAGATACACCGCGTCGCCGTCCTCCTCGACGATCAGCGAGACCGTTTCGCCGATCTTCTCCGCGAGCGCGTCCAGTTCTGGCTGTGCGATCCGGTAGACCTCGTGGCGAGAGACGACGCGCTGTCCGAAATCAAAGAGGCGAAGCGACGCCGCGTACTTGCCGTCGGATTTCGTGACGTAGCCGAGGTGTCGGAGCGTATCGAGGTACTTGTAGACGGAACTCTTCGCGATCCCCGTTTGTCTCGACAGTTCGGTGACGCCCATCGCGCCCGTCTGCTCGAGCGTCTCGAGGAGGTCGAACGCTTTGACGATGGACTTGACGTGGTGGGACTCCGCCGACCGCGTCGAATCGCGCGAGCGATGGAGCCGGCGCTGCGCGTCCTGGGACGGCGAGCGGTCGCTCAGCTGTCCGTCCGACGACTGCTCGTCCGACCGGTCGCTCGAGTCGTAGTCGAACAGGGACGGCAGCGACGCCCGCGCGTACCTGATCTCGGTTTTGCCGTGGCCGTCGTAGGTCGACGTCAGCTGCAGGAGCGACGTTCCGTCCGCCGACGGGAGCAACGCGGTCGTCCAGCCGACGGAGCGGTGACCAGTTTCGAGTTCGTCCTCGTACCACAGCGGCGCGGAGATCGGTTCCCACGGCCCCCGTCCGGTGAGGTCGCTCGAGGCCAGCAGCACCGTCCCGCTCTCGGGGACCCGGTTGCGGTTCTGATCCCGGAACGTCTTTCCGGCGGCCAGAATCGTCCCGTCGTCGCCGCCGTAGGGGACCCACGTCGCGTAGGGGCCCTCGATCAACTGGCGCCCGTCCCCTGTCTGGACGGGGAATCCCGGGTCGTCGGGTGCGCCCCACTCGCGCCCGTTCGGCGACGTTTTGACGTACACGCTGCCCCCGTACTTGGGGCCGCCGATGAAGTAGGTGAGGAGGTACCGACCCGTCGGGAGTTTCGTGATCGTCGGCATCCCCGGCATCGATTCCTCGTCCGCGATCGCGACGTCGAACGTTTCGGACTCCCACGTCCGTCCACCGTCGGTCGAGACGCGGTGGCCGATGACGCGCTCGTAGCCGTCGTCGGAGTGGCGCGCATCGGAGAAGAAACAGACGAGGTTCCCGTCGGCGTCGACGGTCAACTCGGGGGCCCATACCGGCGACTCGCCGCGGGCCGGAACGGCTTTCCCGCCCGTGGCGACGGTGCTCACGTACGACCAGTTCTGACCGCCGTCTTCGCTCGCGTAGAGATCGAGGCTCGTCTGAGAGCGGTCGCTCGGAATCGAGTTGCCGACGGCGAAGACCGTCCCCGGCTCCCAGGGACCGATCCGCTGGGGGGCCTCGAAGAGCATCGGCTGGTATCGCAGCCCCCACCCGTGTTGCGTGTCTCGGATCTCGGAGAATCGGGACCAGGTTCGGCCGTCGTCGGTACTCCGGTAGATCGGGAAGTACGGCTCGTCGGTGCCGTTTTTCCCGGCCGTCTCGTAACACTCGAACGTCGCGAGGAGCGCCGGATCGCTGCTCCCGTCGTGCTCGAGGCGGGCGACCCGCGGATACATCGCCCCGGGGACCGGCGCCCACTCCGGGGGGCTGTAGAGGACGCGTCCGTCGCGGTCGTCCGTCCGCTCCCCGTCGGTCATGGTTCGCCGCCCGTTACCGCGCCGTTCGATCCCGATCGGTCCGTCGTCCGATGCCGTCTCGTCTCACACGTCGGTCCGGAGCGTCTGCGAGCTGCCAGTCCGTTGCGCGAGCGACGTCGACCGGGGCGGACCGCGCGTGCGTTCGTCATCGAATTCCCCTTCGTGCTTCGAGGGCCTTATTCGTACGGTTCCTCGCTGCCGATTCGGACGGTGCGCTTCGATCGGCCCGCGATCGACCGTCAAAGACGCCGAACGGCGATCACACAGTTCCCTTGCCCACTGTTCCTATATGGGAAACGGGATAGCCACCCCCTCACAGCCCCCGATTTCCCGCGTCTAGTCGTGTGATGTCGTACCATGCGTTACGGACGTACCCGTGTAATGTATCGGAGATAGGCCAAGTCGTTTCTCATTTCGAAATAGTACGATACCGTCCGGGCCCGATCGCGGGTCGACCCGCCGCGTCAACCCGGTACGGCCCCCGATCCCGTAATCCGGACTCGAGGCGTCTGCACCCGGCTCGAGTCGGTCGACGGCGAGACCGTTCCGAGGTTGCAGCCGCCTTCGGATCGACTCGGAACCCGATCCCGGACGAACGAGCCCGCGAGTCCGCGGAACGCGCGAAGCGGAGAGCGGTAAATTCATCCGTTATCAGCCGGATAAGCCGGTATGAACGACGACGCGTCCCTTCGACACTCCCGGTCGCTCGACGGGGAGTGGCTGTTCGAGGTCGATCCGGACGGTATCGGGATGACGGAGGGATGGCAGACGGAACTCGCGATGTGGGTCACCGAGGCCAATCCCGTCGACGTCCCCCACATCTGGCAGGAGGACGACGGCCTGCGGGGGTACGCGGGAACCGCGTGGTACAATCGGACGTTCGAGGTCGAGGCGGCGGAACTCGAGTCACACCGCGCGTTCGTCGAGTTCGGCGCCGTCGACTACTGGGCGACCGTCTGGGTCAACGGGGAGCGGGTCGGCGAACACCGCGGCGGCTACCTCCCCTTCGAGTTCGAAATTACGGACGCGATCACCGCCGGGGAGAACACCCTCACCGTCGCGGTCCACGACCCCGAGGACGTTTCCGAGATACCCCACGGAAAGCAGGGCGAGCCGTGGTTCACGCGGGTCAGCGGGATCTGGCAGTCGGTGACGCTCTCGTTCCGCCCGCCGGTCTACGTGTCGGGGGCCGCCGTGACTCCCGACCTCGAGACGGACACCGCGGCCGTCGCGCTGGACGTCGACGCGGGCGAGACCGATCCGACGGGTCTCGACGCCGTGATCCGGGCCTCGCGGGACGGCGCGGTCGAGGCGATCGCCGTGCAATCGGTCGACGAGGCAGGCGACGCCGTCCTCGAGTTCGACGACCCGGCCTACTGGTCGCCCGACTCGCCGGCGCTGTACGACCTCGAGATCACGCTCGAAGCCAACGGCGAGGTCCTCGATCGGTACGAGGATTACTTCGGGCTCCGGACCATCGAACGCGACGGCGACGGCTTCCGCCTCAACGGCGAGCCGATCCGACTCCGCGGGGTGCTCGATCAGGGGTACTATCCCAAGACGTTGTACCGGCCGCCGGACGACGATTTCTTCGAGCGCGAACTCGAGCGCGTCTCGGAACTCGGGTTCAATCTCGTTCGAAAGCACCTCAAACCGGCCCACCCCGATTTCCTCGAGGCCGCCGATCGGAAGGGGATCCTCGTCTGGGAGGAGCCGGCGAATCCGGCCCGGTACACGGATCGATCGAAGGAGGAGCTGAAAACCGAGCTCCGGCGGCTCGTCGAACGGGACTACAACCGACCGAGCGTCGTCGTCTGGAGCCTCTACCACGAGGAGTGGGGGATCGGCCACGACGAGACGGAGGAGACCCTCTGGACCGACGAGACGAAACAGTCGTACCTCGCCTCGCTGGTCGAAACGGTTCGGGAGTGGGACCCGACGCGACTCGTCTGCGACAACTCCGGGTGGGCCCACGTCGAGACCGATCTGAACGACTATCACTGGTACTGTATCAGCCCCGATCGAGCGACCGAGTGGGTCGAGAATCTGGAACACACGCTTCACCACCGGCGGGACAACTACGCCACGCAGCGGTGGACCGACGACGGCGCGCCGGTCGTGATCTCGGAGTTCGGCGCGCTGTCGTTTCCGTCGCTCTCCGCGCTCGTCGATCACTACGGTCGAGAGCCGGCGTGGTTTTCCCACGCGTTCCTCTCCGATCCGATCAAGCGGCCCAGCGGCGTTCGGGATCGGTTCGTCGAGACCGGCCTCGACGACGTCTTCGACGACCTCGAGGACCTCGCCGAATCGTGGCAACACCGCGCGGGCGTCTCGCTCGAGCACATCCTCGGGGAGTTCCGAAAGCGGGACGAGATCGCCGGCTACGTGTTGACGCAGTTGTACGACACCGAGTGGGAGGCCACCGGCCTGCTCGATTACTGCCGCAACGAGAAGGCCGTCTACGACGACGTCGCCGCGATGAACGCCGACGTGACGCTCGTCGCGACGGTCGATTCGCACGTCGCATGGGCCGGCTCGGAGCGCGACCTCGAGATCGCGCTCGTCAACGACACCGACGAGCGCGTCGTCGAAGACGTCGAACTGGAGTTCGACGGGACGACCGAAACCCGCCGACTGAGCGCGCCGGCTCACTCCGTGGCCGAACTGGATCCAGTGGGGATTACCGCGCCGCAGGTCGAGTCGGCCCGAACCGCGGACGTGACGGTTCGGGGCCGGTCCGAGACGGACCTGGCGCGGACGGTGCCGATCGTCGTCGTCCCGTCGCCGCCGAGCGAACCGCCGGAGGCACTCGTGTTCGCCGAGGGGGCGCTCGCCTCCCGGCTCGCGTCGGCGGGATTCGACGTCACGCACCGCCTCACGTCCGACGTCGACGTCGCGTTCGTCACGGACGCGACCGCCGAGGTTCGCGAGTTCGTCTCGAACGGCGGGACCGCCGTCCAGGTCCCGGACCGCCAGGGGGAGATGCGCCGGTCGGACTTTTTCGAGTTCCTGACGCTTCCGCGGACGGACAGTTGGACCAACACCGCGTCGTTTTTCTACCAGGATTCGCCGCTCGTGGCCCCGTTCTGTTCGAACCGCCACCTCGGCTGGGAGTTCGAAGACGCCTATCCGTACGAGATCGTCTCGGACGTCGACCCCGACCGAGACACCCTTCACGTCGGCTACGTCCGCGGGTGGCTGGCCGACTGGGGCAGTCCGCTCCTCGAGCGGCCCGTCGACGACGGTCGGGTCGTCGCGTGTACGTTCCGCGTTCGGGAGACCGCCGGATCGCACCCGGTCGTTACCGGGTTGCTGTTCGGGCTCGTCGAGTATCTGGCCGACGCTGACTGACGGGTTCCGGACGACGCGCTCGCGCGCTCGAGCCGATCCGATCGACCGACCCGAGTCCTAGTTCGCCTGCAACCAGACGCGCATCGGGACGCTCTCGCGGTTGTCCCACGCGTAGTACGGAATCGCGGTCAGTTGGGCCGTCGTCTCCTCGCACTCCTCGGCCGGTCGATAGAGGTCGCCGTCCCACCCCTCCCGAGCCGGAACCGTCGCGTCCCCCTCGAGGACGGTCACGCCGTCGAGCAGGTCGTCCCGATGGTCCGGTTCCAGCTCCGTCGTCGAGTCGACGTGATACTGGTGGACCGGCCGCTCGGTATCGTGTTCCTCGAGACAGTAGACGATCGGGCCGCGCTCGAGCGCGACGCGGCCGGCGTTGGCCGCGACCGCGGGGTGGCTGCGGACGACGGTGACGTCCATCTCGAACGTCGCCGCGATCCGGTCGTCGTCCCACGTGCGCTCGACGGAGACGTACCCGTCGCCGTCGACCGAAATCGGCTCGCCGTTCACCTCGATCTCGGCGTCGTCGCACCACTCGGGGACGCGAAGCGAAACCGTCGCCGACGTCGGCTCCGGCGCCTCGATGTCGATCGTCACCTCGCCGTTCCAGGGGTAGTCGGTCGTCTGGGTGATCTCGAGTTCGGTCCCGCCGACCGTCGGCGTCGCCGTGCTCCCGACGTACTGGTTGACGTAGAGCTCCCGCCCGTCGACGGCGTACAGGTACCGCTCGAGCGACGCGAACAGTCGCGCGACGTTGGGCGGACAGCACGCGCAGTCGAACCAGCCCTGCCGGCTGTGGCTCCCGTCGCTCTCGAGGCGGTTGTCGTAGAAGAACTCGGTGCCGTCGAGCGAGACGCCGGCCAGAAAGCCGTTGTAGAGCGTTCGTTCGATGAGGTCGGCGTATTTCGCGTCGCCGGTCAGTTCGAACATCCGTCGGTTCCAGAAGACGCTTCCGATCGCCGCGCAGGTCTCGGCGTAGGCCGTGTCGTTGGGCAGGTCGTAGTCCTCGGTGAACCGCTCGCCCTCGTGGGCCGAGCCGATGCCGCCGGTGACGTACAGCCGCTTCGTCGTCATGTTCCGCCAGAGCCGCTCTAAGTGCTCGAGCAGTTCGTCGTCGCCCGTCTCCGCGGCGACGTCCGCGGCGCCGGCGAAGAAGTACATCGCTCGCACGGCGTGGCCCTCGACGGCCGCCTGCTCCTCGAGCGGGGCGTGGGCTTGCGCGTACGTCCCGTCGTACTCACCGTCTTCGTAGAACGCGCCGCGGGCGCTCTCGGCGATGCCACCGTCGTCGGGGTCGTAGCCGGCGATCTCCTCGATGTTCTCGAGTTCCCGCTCGAAGCGGTCGGTCCGCCCTCGAATATCGACGAAGTACTCGGCGAGATCGACGTACCGATCCTCGCCGGTCACGCGGGCGAGTTTCACCAGCGCGAGTTCGATCTCCTGGTGACCCGGGGCGCCGTCGACCTCGTCGGGAAATACGTCATCGATGTGGTCGGCGAACCTCGTGGCCACGTCCAGCAGTGACGTCTTCCCGGTCGCACGGTAGTGGGCCACGGCCGCCTCGATGAGGTGGCCCGCGCAGTACAACTCGTGCATCATGTTGAGGTTCGTCCACTTCTTGTCCGGCTCCTCGAGCGCGAAGTACGTATCGAGGTAGCCGTCGTCCTCTTGGGCGGCGGCGATCAGGTCGATGACCTCGTCGACCCGCTCCTCGAGTTCGGGATCGTCGGTCGTCGCGAGGACGTAACTGGCGGCCTCGATCCACTTGTACGCGTCCGTATCGGCGAACCAGAACCCCTCGAAGCCGCCGTTCTCGTCGGCGGCGGCCCGCCGGAAGTTCTCGAGGCAGCCGCTCGTCTCGAGTTGCTCGTACTGGTACTCGATCGTCACCTCCCGGTTCGTTTCGATCCGCGGGCTCCAGAAGTCGTCGTCGATCGTCACGTCCGTAAGCGGGACCGAATCTGCGTTCCTCATCGTCTATTGTGTGCGAACAGTCCGCGTTGACATATAACTACTGCTGTATATTCGTCTGCGAGCGCCGAACGGCTCGTTCGGCCGTCGATCGCGGCCACCACCGACGAGGGTTCGTCGATCCGTACATTTATCATACGCTGGATAACACTGTCGAACGATCATGGCAGATCTTTTCACCCACACGAGCGGCGACTCCGACTCCCGGGCGACCGTCCGCCTCGACCCCTCGAGGCGGGGCGAGGAGGTCGCTCCGGAACTGTACAGCAAGTTCGGCGAACATCTCTACACGCCGCGGAACGTCGCGAACGTCCTCGAGGCCCAGGTGCTGTTCAACCCCACGTTCGGCTCCTGGAAGTTCGGCGACCACCAGTACGGCGCCGACGGCGGGAACGGCGAACTCACGGATTCCGACGCGATCGACGAGCGGATCGAGACCTACGCGGAGACCCATGGGCTACCGGAGGCCGAGCGGTTGCAGCGCGCGTATCACGACGGCACTGCGCTGTGGTGGTTCCCGTACGGGAACGCCGACGACGTCCGGACCAGCCCCGACGTCGGAACGGCCGACGACCGCGCACAGCGGTTCGAGACCGGGTCGACGGACGACTACGACGGCCTCGCGCAGTGGTGTTATCTTCCGATCCACCGGACGACCGAGTTCGAGGGGAAAGCCACGCTGCGCGCCGCCGAGGAGACGTCGGTTCGTCTGGCCGTCCACGAGGTCGCGGACGACGGCTCGCTCGGATCGGTGCTCGCCGAAACCGACGTGACCGCTCGGGACGCGAACCGAACGGTCTCGTTCTCGCTCGAACTGCCGACGGTCGACCGAGAGGACGAGCGACTGTTCGGCTTCAGCGTGACCACGCGGGCCGCGGACGCGAACGTCGTCGTCGACCGGATCTGCTGCTATCCCGACGATCACGTCGCGACGGCCGACCCCGAGATCGTCGACCTGCTTTCCGAGCTGAACCTCTCCGTGCTCCGGTGGCCCGGCGGGAACTTCGTCTCCGGGTATCACTGGCGGGACGGCGTCGGTCCGATCGAGGAGCGCCCGACGAAGCCGAACCCGGCGTGGGACGCCCTCGAGACGAACCTCTTTGGCACCGACGAGTTCGTCGCGCTCTGCGAGGCGGTCGGCTGCGAGCCGATGATCTGCCTGAACGCCGGCAGCGCGACGCCCGAGGAGGCGGCGCGGTGGGTGGAGTACTGCAACGGCTCGACCGACACCGAGATGGGCGCGCTGCGGGCCGAACACGGCCACCCCGAACCGTACGACGTCGCGTACTGGGAGGTCGGCAACGAGCTCTACGGCTCGTGGCAGATCGGCTGGACGACGCCCGAGGGGAACGCGGATCGATTCCGCCGATTCAAAGACGCGATGGAAGCCGTCGACGACTCGATCGACGTCTTCGCCTGCGGGAACCGGTTGACCGACTGGAACGAGCCGCTGCTCGAGGAACTCGAGGCTGACGACTGGCTCACCGACCACGTCCTCGTCGAGTGTCACGCCGACCCGACGACCGATCCGGTCGAACTGTTCAACGCCCATTCGGGCTTCGCGAGCCAACTCCGGGAGGAGTACGAGGCGGTCACGGCCGACTGTCGAGCGGCCGGACTCGAGGACGTTCGACAGGCGATCACGGAACTCCAACTGTTCACCCGGTTCGACGAGCCCGAGGATGACGCTGAATCGCCTGCAGATTCACAGAAGCACCAACTCGATCAGGAGACGCTCCCGACGAACAAGAGCATCACCGAGGTCGTCTTCGACGCCACGATCATCCACGAGTGCATCCGGAGCGGCACCGTTGAGATGGTGACCCACTCGGGCGTCGGCAACCACGGCGGCGGCCTCCGGAAGTCCAAGGGCCACGTGTGGGCCGACCCCTGTTACTACGGCCAGCAGCTCGGCTCGGGGCTCGTCGGCGGCACCCCGATCGGCGTTGACGTGACCTGCCACACCTTCTCGACGGAGACGACCTGGGGGACGGACACGAGCGAGTGGTTCGGCGAACTCGAGCCGGTGACCGACGAGCCGGCGGTCGACGCGATGGCGGTGACCGACGCCGACGAGCACGACCTCGCGATCGTCCTCGTTCACCGCGACGCCGGCGCCGACGCCATCGACGTTACGGTGTCGGGCGAGCCGCTGGCGGCCGTCGACGAGGTCACCGTCGATCGCCTCTCAGCGGAGACGATGTACGACCGGAACACGCTCGAGGAGCCCGAGCGGATCGCGCCGACGACGGACTGCGCGGCGGTCGAGGAGGATCACGTCACGGTGTCGCTCCCGCCGTACTCGATGGTTCGCCTGACCGCGGACGGCGCGTAGAAGACGGACGTGCCCGCGCTGCGAGCGAGCTAGCGGGCTACTGCTCGTCGATGAACGAGAACGGTTCCCACTCGAAGTAGAGCCCCGCTGCGGCGACGAGGATCAACACGCCCTGAATCGACAGCGTCAGCACGGACATGATGTAGCCGCCCGTCCCGGGTTCCTGGAAGGGAAACAGCGCCAGCAGAATAACCGCAAGCGTCAGGGTGATCGCGAGGAGCGCTCGGAAGATCGCTTCACTCGTATTCATTGCCCACTCGTTTCGACGGCGACGTAATAGAAGTACTGGAGAAGCGACCTGACCGCCCGTTACTGCGTCGGTTCGCTCTCGAGACGCGCGGCGTCGTCCGCTTCGTCGGGTTCGTCCGTGAGCGAGGGACTCTCCCAGTACTCGTGGTCGTCGACTTCCCGGAAGCAGGTCACCGTGTGATCGTCGTCGCCGTCGACCGACACCGCCTCGGGCGCGCTGTGCTTGCAGGCCTCACGGGCTTTCGGACAGCGGGTGTGGAACCGACAGCCCGAGGGCGGGTTCCGGGGATCTGGCACGTCGATCTTCCGGAGCGGGGATTCAGCGTCCTCGTCGACGTCGGGATCGAGGTTCGGCGTTGCCCAGACCAGCGCCTTCGTGTAGGGGTGTTTCGGATTCTCGAGCACCTCGTCGATGGGACCGAGTTCGACCAGTTCGCCGAGGTACATGATGCCGATCCGGCCGTCGGATTTCCCGGCGACGTAGCTGGCGTTCGAGAGGTTGTGGCTGATAAACAGGAAGGAGGTGTTGAACTGGCCCTGCAGCTCCAACATGAGGTCCATCATGTCGATCCGCAGGGAGACGTCCAGCGCCGAGACCGCCTCGTCGGCGAGGATGAGGTCGGGGTTCATCAACAGCGCCCGGATCAGCGCCACGCGCTGCTTCTCGCCGCCCGACAGCTGGTGCGGGAAGCGCTTGGCGTAGTCCTCGGGCGGGGACATCCCGACCCGCTCGAGCATCTCGTGGATCCGCTCCCGGCGCTCGAAGGAATCCATCTCGGGCTTGCGCAGTTTGAGCGGCGCCGCGAGCGAGTGTTGGACCGTTTTGTTGGGATTGAGCGACGCGCCCGGATCCTGTGGGATGATCTGGAGCGACTGCCGGATCTCCTCGTAGGGAATCTCGACGGTTCCCTCGCCGTCTTTCGCCTTCCAGACGTCCTGCCCTCGGTACTTCACGGAGCCGGCGGTCGGCCGCTGGACGCCGATCGCCGTCTTTCCGAGGGTCGTCTTCCCGCACCCGCTCTCGCCGACTAACGCGACGACGTCGTTCTCCGGGATCGAGAGCGAGACGCCGTCGACGGCCTTGACGATGTCCGTATCGCCCCGCAGCCGAGAGAGCATCGACGAGTCCGACTCGAAGTGGACCTCCACGTTCTCGAGGGAGACGACGTGGTCGTCACTCATTGACCTTCACCTCCTGGAGCGTCAGCGGCACCGCGTCGGGGACGTCGTCGACGTAGTGACACGCCGCGACGTGGCCGTCGTCTGCGTCCGAATCCAGCGGCGGGTCGTCGCGTTCGCAGACCGCGTCGGACAGCGGACACCGGGGATGGTAGGAACACCCGTCGGGAACCGACACCGGATCCGGCGCCGCGCCCTCGATCGGCCGCATCTGTTCGCGCGGCGTGTCGAGATTCGGCGTCGAGTTGAGCAGCGCGCGCGTGTAGGGGTGTTTCGCTGCCGTCAGCACGTCGTAGGCGGGACCGACCTCGACGAACTCGAAGGCGTACAGCACCGCGATCCGATCGGCGAGGTTCGCGACCAGCGGCAGGTCGTGCGTGATGAAGACGATCGTCAGATCCCGCTGCTCGGCGATCTCGTTGATCAGCTGAATGATCGACCGCTGCATCAGCAGGTCCAGCGCCGCCGTCGGCTCGTCCATCACCAGAACTTCGGGCTCGAGGACGAGCGAGAGGGCGATCAGCGCCCGCTGGGACATGCCTCCCGACAACTCGTGCGGGTAGGAGTCGAGCACCTGCTCGGCCTCGAGGTAGAGCTCCGAGAGGAGGTCCTCGGCGCGAGCCATCCCCTCCTCGACATCGTAGTCGTGGACGGCCAGCGTCTCCCGGAAGTGATCTCTGATCGTCATCGTCGGGTTGAACGAACTCATCGCGCCCTGGAAGACCATCGCGATCTCCTCCCAGCGGACCTGCTTGATCTCCTCGTCGGAGAGCTCGAGCAGGTCGATGGCGTCCCCCGATTCGGGATGGTAGGTGATGTCGCCGGTGAGGACGCCGGGATCGACGACCGCGTCGAGCAACGCCGAGGCGAACATCGACTTGCCGCTGCCGCTCTCCCCGACGACGCCGAGGACTTCGCCCCGTTCGATGTCGAGGGAGACCTCGTTCAGTACCTTTGATTCGCCACGTTCCATGTCGAACGATACGCTCGTGTTCCGAACCTCGAAGATCGGATCGTCGACCGACGACGTTCGTGCGTGTTGGTGGTGCATCGTTTATTCCTCGTACGGCGCGGTGTCTTCGACGGTCTCCGCGTGACGCGCCCGGATCCGCGGATTGAACAGTTTTTCAGTACCCTGTGCGAACAGTACCAGCCCGAACGAGAGCGTGACGATCGTTATCATCGGAATGAGTAGCCAGTACACCATATCGAGCGAGTAGATAGCGGCGTTCGTGTAGGCGTCGTTGAGCATGATCCCCCAGTTGTTTTCGATACTGCTCAGGAGTCCGAGATAGTACAGTCCGACCGATCCGAAGATGACCCCTCGCGCGGAGTTGACGAAGTTGATCAGTACGTACGGCATGATGTTCGGGACGACGTCGTCGACGAGAATTCGCGGCGTGGACGTCCCCATGATCCGCGAAACCTCGACGTAGGAGTGGTCCCTGATCGAAAGCACCTGCGATCTGATCGACCGCGCGAGGCCGGCCCACCCGTTGATCGAGAGTAAAATCCCGATCAGGTACGGATTTCCGGGCTCGAAGATGGCGACGAGGACGATGATCAGCGGGAGCCCGGGAATGGTCATCGCGATGTCGGTGAACGTGGTGAGGACTCTGTCGACGAAGCCGCCCTTGTAGCCCGAGACGGTCCCGATAGTCATCGCCATGATCGTCGAGAACACTGCGCCGCCCAGAATCATCTTGAGCATCGGCGGCGTCGCGTACACGATCTCCGAGAGGAGGCTCTCGCCGATGCCGTTCGTCCCGAGCGGGTACGACATGCTCTGGAAGGGAGCCACCTTATTCGGTCCCTGTCCCTGCGTCGGCTCGGGAACGAGGTAGGGACCGACCGTTCCCATCAGGACGTAAAACAGGATGATCAGGGTGCCGAGCCGCGTCCGCCAGTCGCTCCAGACGACCCGTAGCGGGGCGAGAACGGCCACGTCGAGCCACTCTTTGTACACCTCCGACCGGGTCGCCGCCGATCCGTCGCCCGTTCCGTCTCGATCCTCGGTCGCGTCGAACGTCGAATTAGTTTCAGCCATTGACAGTCACCTCTCAGTATGCCTCCTTGGATTCGCCTTCGGCGATCCGCGGATCGATCTTTCCGTAGGTGAGATCCGTGATCAGGATGCAGATTAGCACGGCCGCTGTGATGACGAGGAAGATCCCCATCATCAGCGGGTAATCGCGGCTGTGGATCCCCTGCAGGAGGTAGTACCCGAGGCCGGGGTAGGCGAAGATCTGCTCCAGGATGACCGATCCGCCGAACATGAAGCCGATGGAGATCATCAGGTTGGTGTACATCGGCAGTATGGCGTTTCGACCGACGTATCGGGTCGCGATTCGCCGTCCTGGCACGCCGCGAAGGTTCGCGACCCGAATGTAGTCTTCGCCGATCTCCTGAATCGCGTTCCCCCGCATCGTGATCGCTACCCCGCCGAAGCCGGTGATGACGAGCGACAGGATCGGGAGTGTCGCGTGGTACAGGACGTCGGAGATGAAGATGAACGACAGGGACGGGTCCAGCCCGGACGTGTAGTTCCCCGATTGCGGGAAGACATTCAGCTGGATGGAGAGGACGTACACCAGAAAGATCGCCGCGATGTAGTAGGGAACCGAGTTCAGGAACATCGAGAGGACGGTCGATCCGATGTCGAATTGGCTCCCTTCGCGGTACGCCATGATGGCCCCGAGGACGATCCCGATCGCGAACGTGAGCAGTATCGACACCGTGAGGAGAAAGATCGTCCACGGGGCGGCCTCAACGATGAGGGCGGCGACCGGCCGGTCGAACCATACCGACTGCCCGAGGTCACCCCGCAGGATGCTCGTGAGGTAATCGTAGTACTGCACGTACAGCGGCTTCGACGGGTCCATGTTCGTGTACGACTCGACCAGCGTATTGAGCTGGGACATGTCCGCACCCTGCGATCCCCGATTTCGCATTATCTCCGCCCTGATGTAGTCCGCCGGACCGCCAGGAATCGCTCGGATCAATCCGAACGTCACGGTGATGACGGCGAAAAACGTGATGACTGCTTGTCCGAGACGCTTTATTATGTACATTAATTTGAATGAGTGTGGTAGGCGTTATCCTATAATGGTTCCGCTTTCGCTGATGGTTCGAAACTCGGCGTCGCAGTCCTACTTCGCCTGTAGCTCTCCGAACCGCGGGAACCACCAGAGCGGCCACTTCGACTGGTACTTCGGCGAATCGGGCTCCGGAACCTCCCAGTCGTCTGTGTAGAACCAGACCGGATCGTTGATCTCCTGGATCTGGAGCATGGGCATCGTCTGGTTGGTGATCCACGCGAGTTCGTCGACGAGGCTAGTCGCTTTCTCCTCGTCCTGCGCGACGAGCAACTCGTCCATCAGGCCGCGGGGATCGACCGACTGGAGCTCCCCGTCGGGGTCACCCATCGGCGGCGCTTCGAGCTCTTCGGGGGAGAGGTTCATGAACTCCGTGTCGATGTTGTAGTACATGTCGAAGACGTAGTACGGACTGGATCGCTGGAGCGTCCACCCCGTCGACGCCAGTTGGAAGTCCCCGGCGAGGTAGTGGTTGGACCAGTACGCGGACTCCTCGATCTGCTGGAGTTCGGCGGCGATCCCCTCCGACTGGAGGTTGCTGACGATCGTCTCGTAGACGGGGTGCCAATCGTTGAAGCCCGAGACGGTTTTGATCGTTACCTCGAATCGGCTCCCGTCGGGACGGTACCACTTGCCGTCGTCCTTCTGGTACCCTTCCTCGCGGAGGAGTCGCCGACCCCGTTCCGGATCGTCGTACCGGTGGAGCTGGTCGGCCATCTCGTCGGAGACCTTGTTCCGCCACCGATCGCTCTGCTCGTTCTGCCCGTTGATGTTTCCGACGAGCCCGCTCGGCGCCTCCACCGGCTGTCCGAAGCGGCCGTAGTTGTTGGCGCAGGCTTCCCTGTCGATGAACTCGCAGATCGCCTGTCGGACACGCATGTTCCCGAAGTCGTCGTCCTCGTGGTTGAACGGCAGTGAATGCCCCCACAGCGCGGGCAGCTGCGAGTGCAGGAGATCGTCGGGCGCGCTCTCGAAGACGGACTCCGGTGCGGTGTAGTTCCGGATCCCGTCGACTTCGCCCCCGAGCAGCACGCTCGCGGTGTCCGTCGAGACCCGCTGCAGCTCCCAGTAGTCCCAGTTGATGTTATCCGCGTCCGGATGGTGCTCGTAGAGGCTCATCCGGAGGTAGCTGCTATCTCGCTCCTCGAACTGGAAGGGGCCGTTCCCCTTCGGCTCGTCGAACGCGTCGTTGCGGAGATCGCTCCGGATCTTTCCGATTTCCTCGTCGGTCGTCGCGTCCTCCCACCGCTCGACGTAGTCCCGGTACATCCGGTACGGCGTCTCGAGCCAGTAGTAGTTCAGCGCGTCCTTGAACAGCCGCTCGTTGATCGTTCCCTCGAGGGTGAGCTCCACGGACTTGTCACCGGCGCGCTGGATGTCCGTCCAGAGGGTCGAAATCGTGTCCCCGATGATGGCGTCGGTGACCAGCTTCGTGTAGAGGTCGTCGGCGTTGACCGGGTCGCCCGGATCGCCGTTGTGCCACGTGAGTCCGTCTCGGACCTTCAGCACTGCCGTTTCACCGCTGAACTCCTCGATGGAGACTGCGTACGACTCGAACTCCTCGTTGGCGATGTGGTATCGCTGCAACTGGTCGCTCTGCATCGCGTGCGAGAACGGGTTGGTCAGATTGAGGTGATTGAACTGCCAGTTGGTCGGCTGGGTCGTCGTCGGTTCGACGAACGTGTTCGTCCCCTCCGATCCGGTTTCGCTCCCCGCACAGCCGGCTAGCACCATCGCTCCACCCGTTGCGCCGGCGCGAAGGAGGTGCCGCCGCGAGAGAGAGCGGTGATTCGACTCCACCACGTGCTCATTGCCATGAGATGGCATAGACCTGTATTGTCAACCGGGGGTAAAAAATATTGTGGACTATCATTATCTACAGAGAGTTCAGTACCGTCCCGGTCCGATAACCCCGTTCGAGCGACGTCCGGTCGTAGACGGACTGCCATCGCGGCTTCTCGTCGGCCGAAGACCTAGCCGGTATCGGCCGTCGAACGGTCGCCGCCCCCTCCGAAACGAGGCGGACTAGCCACTCTACCGGACGCTTCGTTTGCACGGTCGGTCGCGAACCGGAGGGATACCCCTTGCCGACCGCGCTCCCCGGCCGCCGACGATCGGGTCAGCGCGACGCGATACGGCGGCTCGAGACGGATGGTCGTCCGCTGCTCGTCTTCTCCAGCCCAACTCGAGCGCGATCGCGCGGTCCGTTCCTCGTCGTTTCTCTATGGGAAACTCCTGCTCAGGATAGACGATATTTACGAATGTACCTACGTAATTCGGCTCGAGGAATACCATTGAGAATAATGGAGAATAGCGGGTGTATCCGACGAGTAGATATGTTTCTTACTAGGAAACGGAGCCCGAGACCACGAATCGAGACGGCTGCAGCGTCGCTTCGACAGTACGGACGTTCGAATCGAGAGCGACAGGGTAGCGGGGCCGACTGCGCAGCGGAATGCTGCAATATCGATTCGACGCCAGTGCGCTGTCGGTCGCGCTCTCGTCAGTCACCGACACCGCTTCCGAGCTACCGTCGGAAGGCGGTCGGTCGATCCGACGGCATCCCGTCATCACAAACGGGTGAGATTCGGGCCTGAACTCCGGGAAAACGGTCAGAAAAGAGCGACCGATCGGTGGCGTTATTCGATCGAGACGGCGGCGACGGTGGCGGGGGGAAGCTCAACTTCGATGGCGGAGCCGTCCGCCGGGACCGCGAGCTCGTCGGCGGCGAACTCGTCGGCGTTGTGCTTGGTCACCGCATAATCGGGTTCCTGGCCCGCAAACAGGATTTCGCCGGCGATATCCCCTTCATTCAGCTCGGTTCCCTCGAGGGAGAGCTCGATGGTCTGTTCGCTGCGGCAGTCGAGGTTGGTGAGGGTGACGTAGGTGGCGTCGTCGCCGACGGAGGCGGAGGCGCCGACTAGCGGGAGCTCGCGGTCGGATTCGTCGTCGACGACCTCGCGGGTGGGCGTGTCGACGGAGGTGCGGACGGCCTCGTTGCCCTTGTGCGGCGCGTAGAGGTCGAAGACGCGGTAGGTGGGGCGGGCCCAGGCGTCGTCCTCGTCGGTCTCGACGAGACACTGGAGGACGTTGACCGTCTGGGCGATGTTAGTCATCGTCACCACGTCGCTGTTGTTGTTGAAGATGTCAAGCACTGCGGCCGCCGAGAGCGCGTCGAACACCGTCCCCTCCTGCTCGAGGCCGTTGTCGGCGGTGGCTTCGGGGTGCCAGGTGCCCCACTCGTCGATGATGACGCCGATGTCGCGGGTGGTCGCGACCGCGTTGATCGCCCCGGCCATCCGCTCGATGTGCCGTTCCATCTCGAGGGCGTCGGCGAGCATGCGGTCGTACTTCTCGTCGTCGGCCTCGGCGACGTTCGTCCCGCGGCCGTAGTAGTGGTGCAAGGTGAGGTGGTCCAGCGGGAACTCCGCGCCCCACGGCGACTCGTTGATCTCCTCCAAAAACCGCCGGTTCCACTCGTGACCCTCGAACCCACAGGCGATCAACTCGAGGTCGTGATCGAACATCAGGTTCGATTGGGTGCCGACGTAGGTGGCGTATCGGCGGTACTCGCGGGCGTACTGCTCGGGACTCATCTGGCCGCCACAGCCCCAGTTCTCGTTGCCCAGGCCCCAGTACTTGACGCCGTAGGGCTCCTCGCGACCGTTCTCCCGGCGCCGATCCGCCAGTTCCGTGTCGCCGTCGTAGTTGCAGTATTCGACCCAGTTGGCCGCTTCCTGGGGACTCCCCGAGCCGACGTTCGCCGCCAGATAGGGCTCGGTCCCAATGCGCTCGCAGAGCTCGAGGAACTCGTCGGTGCCGAAGGAATTGGGTTCTTCGGGCTTCTCCTCGGGGCCCTGCGCCCAGAAGAGGTTCCGGCGGCGCGGGCGCTCCTCTTGCGGCCCGACGCCGTCTTCCCAGTGGTAGTCGTCGGCGAAACAGCCGCCCGGCCACCGCAGCACCGGCAACTCGAGGTCCTCGAGGAGAGAGACGGTGTCCTCGCGGAAGCCGTCCTCGTCAGCGCTGTCGGCGTGCCAGATGCCGCCGTAGATACACCGCCCCAGATGTTCGGCGAAGTGGCCGTGGATCTCGGGCGCGATCTCGTCGATAGTCGCTGCAGTATGGACTGTGATCTGTGCGTCAGCCATCCGCACGTTCATTTCTGATAGGGTAGTATAAGTGCCCCGATTCACATAAAATATAACACAGAATGCGAACGGTCCAGCCGGTGACGATCGAACGGCAGCGACGCTGGCCAGCGCGTTCGGTCCTCGAGACGCGAACAACGGCGAACTTCGGCCGGCCGTGACATTTCGAGGCGGGCCGCGTTTGCGACGGGGACGCGTTGCCGCCGGTGTCGAAGGCGGCGGTGGCGGTCGATCTCGGTCCGTCGATCGCAACCCCACAGAATTATAATCGTGAACGAACGATCCAGTAGCATGCGAGGACTAGCCAAGACTGCAAGAGAGCACGGAGCGATGCAACTCGTCGACCGGGAGCGACCGACACCCGAACCGGACGAGGCGCTGATCGAAGTCGACTACGCGGGTCTGTGTGGCAGCGACGCGGGCATCTACGAGTTCGAGTCGGCGTTCGAACGGATGAACCTGCCGACGGTCATCGGCCACGAGTACTCGGGTCGCGTCGTCGAGGTCGGCGACGCCGTGACGAAGTTCTCGGTCGGCGACCGAGTCGTCGAACGGCCGATCCGCGGCTGCGGCGACTGCTACCAGTGCGAGATCGGCGAATCGAACGTCTGTCAGAACGCGGTCATCACGGGCGTCGACCACAACGGTGCCTACGAGCCCTATATCGCCGTCCCCGAGGACGCGCTCCACCCCGTCCCCGACGGCGTCGAACAGCAACACGCGGCGATGGTCGAACCGACCAGCATCGGTGCTCGCGCCGTCATCCAGAACTCCCGCGTCCGGGCCGGGACGCGAGTTCTCGTCGAGGGCCCCGGTCCGATCGGACTCCTCACCGCCCAGGTCGCCCGCGCGCAGGGTGCCGAGGTCGTCGTCAGCGGCGTCGGTCAGGACGCCGACTACCGCCTCCCGCTCGCCGAAGAACTCGGCTTCGAGACGATCAACGTGGCCGACGACGATCCCGACGCCGTCCGCGACGAACTGACCGATGGCATCGGCTACGACGTCGTCTTCGACACGACGGGCCACCCGTCGGGGCTGCCGTCGGCCGTCGACGAGGTCCGGAAGGGCGGCCAGATCGTCCTCGTCGGCCAGACCGGTGAGACGACGATGCCCTACTCGCCGCTCGTCCGCTCGGAGATCGACCTGCAGTGTTCCTACGCCTCGATGTACGAGGACTTCGAGAACGCGCTGCGCCTGATCGACACGGGCGACGTCGACGCCGAGACGTTCATCGACGACCGCTTTAGCCTGCTCGAGGCCGACGACGCGTTCGAGACGTTCCTCGAGGGCGGGACCTGCAAGCCCGTCTTCGACGTGTCGGTGCTGCGCGAGTGACACTGTAGTCGATCGAACGCGAGCAGACGCGAACGCGACGGTCGCTGACTGACGATTTCTTTCGGGGAAGATACCGGCTATCCAGCCGGTTTGCTCTATGGGAGCAATTGTCGTGAGGTTTATCACTGACAAGAATCCTCGTTGAGTCATGCCGGTTCAGCACTGTCGACAGCGTCGACGACCAACTGACACCGCCCGCACGCTCCCGAACCGTGCCCGGACGATTTCTCGACGCGCACGTTCGGAGCACCGACCCCGTATTACTGCACTCGAGGACTATCGATGACGAACATCACCTTCATCGGCGCCGGGAGCGTCGTCTTCGCGACGAACCTGCTGACGGACATCTACTCGTTCGACCGCCTGCAGGACAGCACGATCACGCTGATGGACGTCGACCCGGACCGCCTCGAGCGGACCGCCGAGGTCGGCGAGGCGGTCGTCGCCCACCACGACCTTTCGGGCGAAATCCGAACCACGACGGATCGTCAGGAGGCGCTCGAGGGGGCCGACTACGTCCTCAACATGATCAACGTCGGCGGCGAGGAACCGTTCGAGAACGAGATCCGCATCCCCGAGGCGTACGGCGTGAAGCAAGCCGTCGGCGACACGCTCGGTCCCGGCGGCGTCTTCCGCGCGCTGCGGACCGCCCCGACGGTGCTGGACATCGCCCGCGATATGGAGAAGTTGTGTCCCGACGCGCTCCTGTTGAACTACACGAATCCGATGGCGATGCTCTGCTGGGCGGTCGACGAGGCGACCGACGTCGATGTCGTCGGCCTCTGTCACAGCGTCCAGCACACGACCGACGCGCTCGCTCGCTACCTCGACGTCCCGCGCGACGAACTCGAGCACTGGGTCGCCGGCATCAACCACATGGCGTGGTACCTCGAACTGGAGCGCGACGGCGAGGACTGCTATCCGGCGCTCCGCGAGGCCGCGTCCGATCCCGACGTATACGCGCAGGATCCAGTCCGATTCGACGTGATGGACCACTTCGGCGCGTTCATCACCGAATCGAGCCACCACCTGAGCGAGTACCTCCCCTACTTCCGGACGGATCAGGACGTCATCGACGATCTGACGCCCGACGAAGACTTCGGCCACTACACCGTCGAGTGGATGCCGACCGGGCGGTACCTCGAGCACTGGCGGTCCTACCAGCCGGCCCTCGAGGAGGAAGACGACTTCGAGGTCACCGAGGACGACGTCGCCCTCGAGCGCTCCGCCGACTACGGCTCTCGGCTCATCCATTCGATCGAGACCGACGACCCTCGCCGCATGAACCTCAACGTCCGAAACGACACCGGCGCGATCGCCAACCTCCCGGCCGACGCCTGCGTCGAAGTGCCGTGTCTGGTCGACGGGCGAGGCGTCCGTCCCTGCGCCGTCGGCGACCTCCCGCCGCAACTCGCGGCGCTGAACCGCTCGAACATCGCCGTCCAGGAACTCGCCGTCGAGGCGATTCTCGAGCGGGACGAAACCGCGCTGCGCCGGGCCGTCAAACTCGATCCGTTGACGGCGGCCGCGCTCGATCTCGAGGCGATCGACGAACTGGTCGACGACCTACTCGCCGCCAACGCCGAGTACCTCCCCGACTTGCATTGAGCCTCGCCGCTCACCGTCGACCTCGAGGGCGCCTCGTCCGCCCCGGCCGGAACGACCCGGTACCGGTGACGCGTACTCGGTCGAACCTGCCCGGTCCTGTAACTGACGGGTGTCTGTAACGTGTTTTTCTGGCTTCCGGCAGAGATAGTATTTCTTAATTCTATCAATACGGATGTGGTAGTTCAGAGATATAACCGAGTTGCTATCTTCACGGTATAATACGATAAGAGGCGATTTCGTCCCCTTCAGAGCTAGTTTCGCGGAGTGACGGACGAGATGACGATTTTTCGATTCCGATTCCTGCGCGATAATATGTATGTTTTATTTGAATTATTAGCGAACGATCTCCCGACGCTATATTGCATTCTCACGGATCTAAGCGAAGACAGGAGTAATTTGATCGTTCGGTAGAATAGATAAATGCCGATATATCGAACGAACGCCTTCAGATTATCTTGCACCTTAACTACAATCTTATGTGCCAATGAAATATGTTAGTAGGAGAGAAATACCACTTTCGGCTCCAACGGACGTATTGAGTTTATCGAGGTCGGTGTGCGAACCGGCGTTCGATCGTCCGCCGTATCGGCTCCGACTTCGAGGGGATGCCCGTCCCGTTGGCGGAGTGTGGTGTAGGTACGGTTTCGGCGAGTGACGAGAGCGTCGGCGATCGCTCTCGAAATCAGAGCGTGAATGTCTGCAGCCCGATACAATCGTTCAAACGAGAGCGTATCGGATAAAGACTAATCAGATAAAGAGAGTCACGCTTCCGTGAACGGTCGGTAGAGAGCGTCGATGACTACTACCGAGGAGACTCGTTCGAAACCGGACGAACGGACGCTAGTCGGTCGTCGCTCCTACCTGAAAGCGGCCGCAAGCGCGGTCGCGCTCGCTCTCACCGGCGCCGGCTCGGCGGCGGCCGCCGGCGAGGACTACGACGTCATCGAGGTCCCCGCCGGAGAGACGCACACGATCGCGCTCGGCGACGGGGACACGCTCGAGAACACGCTGATCGACATTTCGGCGCGGAACGCGACGTTCCAGATCTCGGCGCAAGGATCGGGCTGGGAAGTTCGCAACCTCGGGATTCGGGGGAACTGGGACGAGACGCAGAAAGCCGAGCCGTTCGTCGTCAGCGGCGACGGCGTCGTCGACAACTACTACTTCGCCGACGGCGCCACCGGCGACACGTATCCGAACGGCCCCACCGGGATTTACGTGGCGAACGACCACAGCGGCACGATTCGGATCAACAACGTCAACATCCAGGACTTGCCTGACAACGCGATCTACGGTAGCTCGCCGGGCGACCTGCCCCAGCACAGTCTCGGCGCCGGGGGTGGCGGCGACGTGATCATCACGAACAGCTACGCGGCCAACTGCGTCTCCTCCTCGTTCCGCGTGGGCACGGACGGCAGCCGCGTCGAGAACTGCGTCTCCGTCGGCTCCGACTGCGGGTTCTGGGCGTTCTACAACGCGCCAAAAGCCGTGAACTGCGACTTCTCCGACTCGGATCTCGGGGATGTCCGCGTCGGCGACGGTCAGTGGCAGGACGACGCCCGGCCGCGCCTCGAGAACGTCCGCTACGAGACGGACGTGGTCCACTCGGGTTCGATCGACGGTTCGTCCGCGGGCGCGCCGCAGCGTACCTCCCCCGAGGAAGTCGAGGGCGTGCCGCTCTCGGCCGAGGAAGCCGCGTCGGGCGGCGGCAGCGACGGCAGTGATACCGATAGCAGTGAGGGTACGGACGAAACCGAACCGGCGGAACGGCTGCTCGCGTTCGTCACCGAACCCGACGCGCGGTTCGCCGGCTACGAGTTTGCGGCCGACGGCCCCGTCGAGTTCGCGGAAGCGCCGTACGAGAGTCCCTCCGGCGGACGGATCGAAGGCGGAACGTACGCCGCGGAGGACTTCATCGAAGAAGCGGACGACGGCACGATCCGCGCCGGCGGCGTTACCGGCGGCGGCCACGGCGACGCGTTCCGCGTCCGAGGTCCCGTCACGTCGATCGACATCGACCAGTCGGACGCGATGTGGGTCGAACTCGACGGCGAGGAGATGACCGTCGAGGACGTCCTCGAGGCGACGAGCGCGTGAACGAAGTAGCGCTCTTATAACCGCCGGAGATGCCCTCTTGCTGACGGACGCGAACGCGAACGACCGAGTCCGTGTCCGCTTGAGAGGACGAACTCATTCGCGCTCACTAGCAGCACGTCTCAGCAGTTCCGGGAGACGAACGCCCGTGCAACCGCGTTCTGCCCACCCTGGTCGCACGCGAAGCGGCTGCCGGTAGCGTCACGCGTCGACGCCGGTTGCGACGTCGGCGTAGGGGACCGCGTCGTCGGGAACGACCCCGTCCTCCCAGCCGCGGACGTCGTAGTACTCCTCGAGCGCCGCCTCGAAATCGGGGATGTCGTAGGGGAGGTCGTCGTCGGCGGCGTCGAAGCCGCGCTGGTTGTTGAAGTGGCGTTCGAGGGTGACGATCCGATCGCCGACCGCCAGCAGCTCCTCGAAGTCGGCGCCGAACAGGGCCTCGTAGCGCTCGGGGCTCATGTAATCCCGCGAGAACTTACAGACGACGCCGGAGTCGTTGAGCGCCATCTGGTTCTCGCGCTTCGCGAGTCGCTCCGCCTTGCCGACGGTCCCCGTCGGCTCGAGGGCGTCCTCCTCGGGGACGAGCGGGTACTCGACGGAGTAGAAGACCGAGTACATGTGGTCGGCGCCCCGATTCGCGACGGCGTAGGACAGCCCCTGTCCGTGGAGGACGCGCCCCTCGTGGGCGGCGAAGTCCATCCCCTTGACCGTCCAGTTCTCGACGCCGAGCTCGTCGTGAGCGCGGTCGATCCCCTCCGCGAGCGTGTCCCCGATCCCCTCGCGGTGAGCGATCTTCTCGACGAGGTCGTGGATCAGGTCGACGTCGCCGAACGCGTCCTCAGCAGCGAGGTAGGCCGCGACCGTGTTGCCGGCCGAAATCGCGTCGAGCCCGTACCTGTCGCACAGCTCGTTGGATTTCATCACCTCGACGATGTCGTCGACGCCGGAGTTGGAGCCGAACGCCATCGCGACCTCGAACTCGGGGCCTTCCGTTTCGACGCCCCGCTCTTCGTCTCTGGTCGGGAGTTTGCAGGCGAACGCGCAGGCCGAGCAGGTCCCCTTCTTGTACTTCTTCTCCTCGACGGCGGCGCCGTTGATCCCCTCGACGCCCTCGAACTGCCGCTCGGAGAAGTAGTAGGAGGGGAGTCCCTCCATCTCGTTGGCCAGATCCATCACCGCGACCGTCCCCTGGCGCTTCATGATGTGGTCGTCGGTCGCCGCCTCGCGGTGGATCTCGTTCTGCGCCGCCGGAATCTCGATCTCGGGGGCCGAATCGCCGCCGAAGGTGACCGCCTTGACGTTCTTCGAGCCGAGCACCGCGCCGAGGCCGCCTCGGCCGAACGCGCGCTCCTCGGAGGTCATGATCGACGCGAACCGCACGGTCCGCTCGCCGGCCGGCCCGATGACGGCGGTCTGGTCCGCCGAGATTCCGCGTTCGTCCTCGAGATAGGCCGTCGTCTCGGGGACCGTCGCGTCCTCGAGTTCCGGAACGGGTTCGAACTCGACGCCGTCGTCGCGGACGTGGACGACGAGCAGGTCGTCGCTCGCGCCGACGAGTTCGACGGCGCCGTAGCCGGTATCGGCGAAGTTTCGGGACATGAAGCCGCCGGCGTTGCTCGAGAGGAGGCCGTCGGTCAGCGGCGAGACGCCGGTGCAGTTCATCCGGCCGGTGAAACTCATCCGCGAGGCCTGCATCGGCCCGGTGGTGAAGTAGAGTCGATTTGCCGGGGCGAGCGGATCGACGTCGAACGGGATGCGCTCGTGCGCGAGTCGCGTGCCGACGCCGCGCCCGCCGATGTACTCCCGATGGATCGATTCGATGTCCTCCTCCGTCGTCGTCTTCGACCCCACGTCGATCGTCAGCAGCGGTCCGCGACTGTGTAGCATACGTCATTGTTCCCGAGGCAGGTATTAGATGTTACCCATCCGGTTGCTCGAGGGATAATAGATAATATATCCGTCATGGTTCGGATAGAATTTCTTTCAGTCCAAATCCGCTTCGCTGTAAATGCAGTAGATAGTGGGGATTAAATCCGGATTTCCTATTCTGAAGTCCGGGATGAAACCACTATACTATTGGAAACATATAGTTGTAATTATTATATTTGTTATTCATATCGCCGCCGTTCTGTAACCGGTATCTGTAGATGGCCTGCATGGATTGTGTGGACAAATTATTAATATCTGTTTCACCTGGGGTGATGTATGACGGCTGGACCGCCGATCGACGACCTTCACTTCGAGGATGCACCGAACGTCGACTCCGTTCCCGGACCGAAGACCCGATCGCTGCTCGAGAAACAGGAGCGAATCGACAGCAGCGCGGTCGCGTATCCGAACGACATTCCGATCGCGTTCGAGGAGGGGAAGGGCGCGACGGTGCGCGACGCGGACGGGAACACGTACATCGACCTCTTCGCGGGGATCGGCGTGCTCAACGTCGGCCACGCGAACCCGTACGTGCTCGAGGCCGTCCACGAGCAGGCCGACAAGTTCGTCCACACCGTCGACTTCCCGACCGAGGCGCGACTCGAGCTGATCGAGAAGCTAGACGAGATCGCTCCCGACGGCCTGCAGGGCAACAACCGCGTCGTGTTCGGCGGGCCGACGGGCAGCGACGCGATCGAGGCCTCGATCAAGCTGGCCAAGTACAACACCGGCGGCGACGGGCTCATCGCGTTCCGCGGCGCCTACCACGGCGCGACGACCGGCGCGATGAGCGTCACGTCGAACAAGAAGTTCAAGGGCCACTACACGCCGCTGCTCTCGGACGTCGTTCACGCGCCGTATCCCCACCCGTTCCGCCAGGACAAGACGCCCCAGGAGGCGGTCGATCACGCCCTCGAGGAGGTCCAGGCGATCGTCGAGGATCCCTACGGCGGGCTGGCCAACCCCGCGGGGATCATCGTCGAGCCGATTCAGGGCGAAGGCGGGATCGTCACGCCGCCGGAAGGATTCCTGCAGGGGCTGCGCGACATCGCGGACGACAACGACGTCGTGCTCGTCTTCGACGAGATCCAGAGCGGGCTCGGCCGGACCGGCCAGTGGTGGGCCAGCGACTGGGCGGGCGTCACGCCCGACGCGATGACCTCCGCGAAGGCGCTGGGCGGCGTCGGCTTCCCGCTCTCGGCGACGATGTACAGGGAGGAACTCGACACGTGGGGCTCGGGCGACCACGCCGGCACCTACCGCGGCCACGTCGTCGGCATGCGCGCCGGCACCCGCGCCATCGAGTACATTCAGGAGCACGACCTGCTCGCCCACGCCCGCGACCTCGGCGAGTACATCCGGGACCGCCTTCGCGAGGCCGCCGACGGGACGGAGCGGCTGGCCGACATCCGCGGGAAGGGGCTGTTCATCGGCGCCGAGTTCGTCGACGCGGACGGCCAACCCGACGGCGATGTCGTCGACGAGATCCAGCAGTACTGCTTCGAGCACGGCGTCCTCGTCTGGACGGCCGGCCGCCACGGCAACGTGCTCCGGTTCCTTCCGCCGCTCGTGCTCACCCACGACCTGGCCGAGACGGCGCTGGACGTCGTCGTCGAGGCGATCGAACACGCGACGGCCGAGGCGAAACGGACGGCCTAAGATTCGAGGACCGATGGCAGACACCACCCCTATCGAAACCGACGGCGCACCGAGCAACGACAACCCCTACTCCCAGGGCGTCCGCGCCGGAGACACCCTCTACGTCTCCGGCTACGGTCCCGTCGATCCCGAGACCGGCGAGACCGTCGAGGGCGACATCGAAGCCCAGACCGAGCGCGTCCTCGAGAACGTCGCCGCGGTGGTCGACGAAGCCGGCGGCGACGGCCTCGCTGACGTCGTCAAGGTCACGGTCTACCTGACCGACCTCGAGGACTACGAACGGGTCAACGAGGCCTACGGCGAACGGTTCGGCGAGGAGCCGCCGGCCCGCGTCTGCGTCGAGGTGTCGCGGCTGCCCGAGGACGTTCGCGTCGAGATGGACGCGACGGCGTATCTGGGCTAGGCCGTCCGAGCGTCGCTCCGGGGGTCGCCGGCGCCGTTCGCCGCCGATCGAGCGGCTCCGTACCCTCGGCGGACGCGACCGGCTCCGAACCGACTCGCGGATTTTACACCGAACCTGCGTAATCCGAATACGATTATTGACTATCGTTAAGTAGGTCCCGCCGCTAGTAATGGGAAACGATGGCATACGAAGTGCGAAACAGGTTGCGCGAACTCCGCCGGGCGTTTCACCGGCATCCCGAACCCGGGTGGCGGGAGTTCAAGACGACGGCCCGCGTCGTCGACGAACTCGAGCGGCTCGGCGTCGACGAGATCGCCGTCGGTCGGGAGGCGCTGGCGACCGACGCGCGGATGGCCGTTCCGGACGACGACGAACTCGAATCCTGGCGCCAGCGGGCCCGGGAGGCCGGCGTTCGCGAGGACGTCCTCGAACGAACCGCCGGGGGCCACACCGGCGTCGTCGGCGTCCTCGAGCAGGGGGACGGGCCGACCGTCGGGCTCCGGGTCGACCTCGACGCGATCTCGATGGCGGAGTCGTCGGCCGACGATCACCGACCCACCGCCGAGGGGTTCCGCTCGGAACACGACGGGTACATGCACGCCTGCGGTCACGACGCCCACATCGCGATGGCGCTCGGGACGATCGAGGCCGTGCAGGACAGCGACTTCTCGGGGACGCTGAAGGTGTTCTTCCAGCCGGCCGAGGAGATCTCCGGCGGCGGAAAGGCGATGGCCGAGGGCGGCTACCTCGACGACGTCGACTACCTGCTCGCCGTGCACGTCGGCCTCGATCACCCGACCGGCGAGGTCGTCGCCGGCGTCGAGAAGCCGCTGGCGATGGCCCACCTGACGGCGACGTTCGAGGGGGCCAGCGCTCACGCCGGGAAGGCGCCAAACGAGGGGGGCAACGCCATGCAGGCGGCGGCGACGGCGATCCAGAACGCCTACGGCATCCCCCGCCACAGCGACGGGATGACCCGGGTCAACGTGGGGTACATCGAGGGCGGAACCGCGAGCAACGTCATCGCCGAGGAGATCACCGTCGAGGCCGAGGTCCGCGGCGAGACGACCGGCCTCATGGAGTACATGCGGACGGAACTCGAGCGGGTCTGCTACGCCGCGGCGGAGATGCACGACTGCGACGTCACCCCGCGGGTCATCAGCGAGTCGCCGCGGGCGGACAGCCACCCCGCGTTGCGCGACCTCGTGGCGGACGTCGCCCGCGGGGTCGACGGCGTCGACCGGGTCGTTCCGACGACGGAGTTCGGCGTCAGCGAGGACGTCACCTACCTGATGGACCGCGTGCAGGACGGCGGCGGCCTCGCATCCTACGTCCTCGTCGGGACCGATCACCCGACGAACCACCACACGCCGACGTTCGACGTCGACGAGGAGAGTCTCCAGATCGGCACGTCGGTGCTGGCGGAGACCGCGATCGAACTCTCGCAACGGCCGGTTTGAGCGCCGGGTCGACTCTCCGCCGCGCCACACCGTCACGCAAACCGTCGAGCTTGCTGTCGACTCGTGAACAGAACTGTTAATTCTCGAGAGGCATTGCGTGGTACGTATGGGACAAGACGACGTACCGGAGTCGCTGCGGACCGCGGCGGATTCGGATCGACCGCGGGGGATCCTCACGCCGTCCGATCGCGATTTCCTGCTCGGTCGGAAGACCGATTACACAGATCACTCGAAGAAGCAGAAGCGCAACCGCATCCGGCGGCGAGTTCGCAACGCGATTCTCGATTTCAGCATTCTGTTCGAGTACATGGAGGAGCGCGATCGCGAGACGGTGTTCGATCCCGACGACGACGATCGCGACGCCTACACGCAGGGAATCACCGACATGCTTGCCTTCCTCCACCTCGGAACGATGGGCTATCACACGCCGTTCAAGGACATGCTCTCGGAGGGCGTCGGCAAGGCCGAACAGCGCCTCGCCGGGTCGAACTACCGGATGGTCAACGTCGAGTTCAACGTGGAACCGGTCGGCCAGATCGACGTTGACGAGGTCATCGAGAAACTGGAAAACGAGGAGTTCGCCCAGCTCACCGACGAGGAACTCCGCGCGTTCGTTCGCCTGCTGACGATGTCCGACGCGTTCTCGCCCGAAGCGACCCGCGAGGAGATCAAAGACCGGGTCGACGAGTTCTCCGAGCGGGTCGCCGAGAGCGCCGCGGCTCGCGACGAGAACCTCGAGGAGCTGACGAACTGACGGCCCGACGGGCCGTCGTCTTCGGATTTCGTTTTCGATCGTCGTCCCGTCGATCGCGGCGCCGCGCTCGGTTCCGATCGTTCGCCGCGTCGGCTTCTCGTATTATCGATTACTGACCTCCAGATTCTTCTGAAGCAGTTGCCGACATCTCCCACATAATGTAGTATCTCTCCCGAAATGGACATCGATTCACGATCTCGACCGCCGTACTGTTTCGAATATCGCGATGTTTCTAGCGAACGTACGGTACACGCTATTCGTATATTGGCATCGATAGTGAGAAACACTTATTGTATACGCCGTCAATGGTCACGGTATGCCATCGCACGGCAGGGAGGACGGCAGGTGGAGGCATCGCCAGTCAGCGATCCGTCGCTCGAGCCGGGAGGTGAGACCGGATGAGTGACGCGGAGAAGGGAGCGATCGATACGTTCCTCGAGGAGATCGATCCGATCGTCTTCGCGTTCGGCGCGCTGTT
Source organism: Halopiger thermotolerans (assembly GCF_054654555.1). Taxonomy (NCBI): domain Archaea; kingdom Methanobacteriati; phylum Methanobacteriota; class Halobacteria; order Halobacteriales; family Natrialbaceae; genus Halopiger; species Halopiger thermotolerans. The sequence continues at coordinate 316,146 of NZ_BAAIEU010000003.1, forward strand.
GACCGTGGGCGTGATCGTGGCGTTTTTCGTCAGCCCGAGCACGGTCGAGAACGGGATCTCGTCGCTGAACGATTCGCTGCTGGGCGCGTTCAACTGGGCGCTGCTGTTGATCGTGTTCCTGATCGTCGTGTTCCTGCTGTTCCTGATCGTCGGGCCGTGGGGCTCGATCAGGCTCGGCGACGAGTCGCCGGAGTACAGCTTCCTGTCGTTTTTCGCGATGCTGTACTCGGCCGGGTTCGCGGCGGGCGTCGTGTTCTGGGGGCCGACCGAGGCGCTGTTCTACTACGACAGCCCCTCGCCGCTGTTCGACGTCCAGGGCGGGACGGCCGAAGCGATCCCGATCGCGATCCAGCAGACGCTGTTCCACTGGGCGCTGCCCCAGCTCGCGGTGTTTACGATCATGGGAATCGCGATCGGCTACTTCGCGTACAACTACGAGGCGGTCCCGCTGCGGGTCTCCTCGGCGTTGACGCCGATCCTCGGGAAGGAGAACCTCGACGGCCCGGCGGCCAAAGTCGTCGACATCCTCGCCGTCTTCGCGACGATTGGCGGCGTGGCGACCTCGCTGGGATTCATCGGGAGCCAGTTCGTCACCGGACTGGAGTACCAGTGGGGGATCAGTATGGGCAACATCGGCATTTTGCTGGTCGTGACGATGATGACGCTGCTGTTTACGACCTCCATGGTGCTGGGGGTCGACAAGGGGATCCGCCGACTCTCGAACTTCAACATGGTGCTGTTCGTGGTCCTCATGCTGGCGACGTTCATCGTCGGGCCGACGCTGTTCCTCCTGCTCGTGGGCACGCAGGCCTTCGGCGGCATGCTCACCAACTTCGTCGACATGAGCCTCTTCACCGGCGCCGGGGCCTTCGGCGGGGGCAATCCGGAGGCCACGAACTGGATGAACGCCTGGACCGTCTTCTACTGGGCGTGGGCGCTCTCGTGGTCCCCCTTCGCGGGCCTGTTCATCGCCCGCATCTCCAAGGGTCGGACCGTCCGCGAGGTCGCGTTCACCGGAATCGTCGCGACGTCGGCGGCCACCATCCCGTGGTTCACCTTTATCGGCGGCACCTCCGTCTGGGCCCACCACAACAACGTCGCTGACTTCAGCGCCGTCATCGCCGGCGAGGCCGGCGCGGAGGTCTCCGGCTTCATCCTCTTCGAGGCGTTCCCCCTGGGATCGGTCTTCATGCTGGCGTTCATGGTCCTCGTGACGACGTTCTTCGTCACGTCGGCCGACTCCTCGACGCTGGCCGTCTCCATGATGACGACCGGCGGGAAGGCCCGACCGTCGACCATCAACCGGATCTTCTGGGGCGTCGTCCTCGGCATGACCGCCGCGATCCTGATGATCCTCGGCGGGACGGGCAGCGCGAACACGCTCCAGCAGGCGGCGATCATCACCGGCACGCCCTTCGCCTTCGTCTGCTTCCTCGCGATGCTCTCTCTGATCAAGGACTTCGGCTCGCGGTACGGCCGCGTGCTCCTTCAGGACGAGACCGTCCTCGTCGGCTCGAGCGGCGCGTCGGAACCCGAATCGCCGCCCGCAGGTCCCGGCGGCCCCGTTGAGTCCGACGACGACTGAACCGCCTCGCCCGCCCCCTCGCCGGGCGAGAATCCGACTCGCCGCCACGTTCCACCGTTTTTCTGCAACGGACGACCCTTCGTTACTTCATAACAAGATTTAATGTACGGTGTACACATAAACTGTGTATGAACAGGGACACAGCCGAACCGAACGTGGACGCCTTCCCCGGCCCCAACGCACAGCGGTGGGTCGACTTTCACCAGTCGCACTCGGCACCGAGCGAGTACTCCCACGAATTCGTCTGGGACGTCACCCGCGAGGCCGACGGCCCGTTCGTGACCGACGTCGACGGCAACGTGTTGCTCGATTTCACCTGTCACATCGGCGCCGCGCCGCTCGGGTACAACAACGAGAAGATCACCGGGAAGCTCGAGGAGTTCGACCTCGTCGAACCGATGAAGATCGCCGGACAGGACATGTACTTCGGCGCCGGTCCGACGCCCGAGGAGTCGTCGGTTCCCGGCTCGAGCCACCTCATGGAGGCGCTCACCGAAGTCTCGAGCCAGTACGGGATGGACACGGTCTTCCTCTCGAACTCCGGCGCGGAGGCCATGGAGAACGCGATGAAGATCACCAACGACTACCGGGCGCCCGCGAAGTACGGCGTCGCCTTCGCCGGGAGCTTCCACGGTCGAACGCTCGGCACCCTCTCGATCACGAAGTCCAAGGAGGTCTACACCCGCCACTATCCGCAGATCAGCGGCGTCGAGACCGTGCCGTTCTGCGACGACAGGGGCTGCGACGGGCCCGGCGACACCTGCGACTGCGGGTTCTTCGCCGGCGAGGGCTCCCAGCTCCGATCGATGCTCGCGCCGGAGGGCGGCCACATCGATCCCGACGAGATCGCCTTCCTCACCCTCGAGCCGATCCAGGGCGTCGGCGGCTACCGGTTCCCCAGCGAGGCCTTCATGCAGGAGGTCGCCGACGTCACCGCGGAGTACGACATCCCGCTGGTCGTCGACGAGATCCAGTCGGGGATCGGCCGCACCGGCGAAATCTGGGCCTCGGACCACTATCCGATCGAACCCGACGTGATCTCCGCTGCAAAGGCGCTGCGCGTCGGTGCGACCATCTCCCGGTCGGAGGTCTTCCCCGACGAGAAGAACCGACTCGGCTCGACCTTCGGCGGCGGCGACATCCTCGGCGCGATGATGGGCACCTTCACCCTCGAGGCGATCCGGGAACACGACCTGCTCGAGAACGCGACCGAGCGCGGCCGGCAGGCCAAAGAACTCCTGCGCGACGATGCGCCCGACTACGTCGAGGACGTCCGCGGCAAGGGGCTGATGCTGGCCGTCGAGTTCGACACCGCGGAACGGCGCAACGCCGTCGTGAAAGAGTCCCTGAAGCGGGGCCTGTTGACGCTGGGCTGCGGGAAGAAGACCATCCGCCTGCTCCCGCCGCTTGACTCGAGCGAGCGCGAGATCGAACTCGGGGTCGGCATCTTCTGTGAGGCGATCGAAGCGGTCGGTGCGAGCGTCACGGTCGCCGACTAACGCCCGCCGGTTTTGCTCGTCGTTTCCCGCCGGCTCGAGGCGGGCGACGATCGCGTCGAAGACCCGGCGTAAACGAATACCGTTCTTGGAACCCGTTCCGGATCGACGCAATTCGGTCGAGCGGCTTTTCCCGCCGCTGCGAAACCGTCGCCCCGGAGCCCGCGGTGAAACGGTTGCTGTGATCGGTCCCTCCAGAGGACGCCTCGCCCCGCAGGTTACTGTCGCCGACGGACGAGGGTCGCGCCGGCGACGCCGACGAGACCGATTCCGACGGCGGCAACGCCTGCAGCGCCGAAGCCGGCTTCCGACAGCCGATTCGCGGACTGAGTTTCGCTATCGCCGTCCGCAGTCTGGGACCCGTTCGCCGGGTATTCGAGGTCGGCGCGATCGTGAACCTCCTTCTCGAAGTGGGTGTGGACCTCGGCGTCTTCGATGCTGCCCTCGAGGTGGACGACGTACGCCCCGGGTTCCGTGAAGACGACCGGTGCCTCGTACACGCCGTCTTCGCCGTGCTTTTCGCTGAGGGTGAGTTCGCCTCGGTCATGGCCCTCGATCTGGACGGCCGCGTTCAGCGAATCCGCCTGTCCCGTAACCGGCTCGCCGGTTTCGTTGTCGACGATCTCGAACTCCAGCCACATCCGCTCGCCGGTGATCAGCGGTTCCTCCGCTCCCCCGAACGTGATATCGTAGCCGTCGACGCTCTGGGTCTCGTGTGCGGCGACCGGACCGGCGGTGCCGGCCAGTAGCAGTCCGATCACTGCGAGTACGACCAACCGATTGCCGTGTGATACCATACGGCACTATTCGGCGGACGACCCAATGAACGGTCTGGTCCTTCTCTCGAAACACGGACGTAGCACCGCTCAGAATCGTAACCGGAGATTCGAGTCGCTCCCAGCGGGTGCGATCACGCGAGCGAGCGCTCGAGCACCGACACGCCCTCGAGCGCGTCCAGTTCCTCGAGCACGCCGTCGAGGTGGTCAGGGCCGCTCCCCTCGAGGCCGACGGTGACCGGTACTCGGTTCGGATCGTCGACCGCGGTGCGCCGGGCGCGCTCGAGGACGTCGAGTTCCGCGCCTTCGGCTTCCACGACGTCCGCGACGTCGCCGACGGTTCCCGGCCAGCCCGCGACGGCCAGTCGGGCCTCGACGTAGCGCTCGAGTTCGTGGAGGCCGGTTCGGGTCAGTTCGGCGTGCTCAGTGAGGTTGACGTTCCCGCCGGAGATCACGACGGCGACCCGTTCTCCCTCGAGATCCGTCTCGTCGGACAGGGCCGCCGCCAGCGGGGCCGCGCCGGCGCCCTCCGCCACCGTCTTCGCGCGCTCGGCCAGCAGCGCCACGGCGGTCGCGATCTCGCGGTCGCTGACGGCGACGACGTCGTCGACGACCTCGCAGGCGATCTCGAAGGTGGTCTCGAGCATTCGGGTGTCGGCGATCCCCTCCGCGACGGTGTCGACGTCCGTGAGTTCGCGGATCTCGCCCGCCTCGAGCGACGGTTTCGCGTGGGCCGCCCCCTCGGGTTGGACGCCGACGACGCGGATATCGGGATCGGACGCCTTCAGCACCGTTCCGATTCCCGAGATCAGCCCACCGCCGCCGATCGCGACGAGGACGGTATCGAGGTCGGGGGACTGCTCGAGCAACTCGAGCCCGATCGTTCCCTGGCCGGCCACGATCGCCTCGTCGTCGAACGGGTGAACGAACGTCTCGCCGGTCTCGGCGGCGCGCTCGGTGGCGTACTCGTAGGAGCGCTCGTAGATGTCGCCCTCGACCACGACCTCGGCGCCGTAGCCGCGGGTGGCCTCGATCTTCGCCGCGGGCGTGACCTCGGGGACGACGATCGTGGTCTCGATATCCAGCAACTGGCCGGCCAGCGCGACGCCCTGGGCGTGGTTGCCCGCGCTCGAGGAGATGACGCCCGCTTCGCGTTCCGCTGCGGAGAGCTGGCTCATTTTGTTGTACGCGCCGCGGATCTTGAACGAGCCCGTCCGCTGGACGTTCTCGAGTTTCAACCCCACGGAAGCCGCGCCGCTCAGCTCGGCGAAGGTCCGTGAGGTGTCCAGCGGCGTGCGGTGGACGACGTCGGCGATGCGCTCGCGGGCTGCTTCGACGTCCGCGAGGGTGACGCGGTCCGCGGTCATGTTTCGACGGCCGCGGACTCGCGCGCGACCGGATGGCGCCGCTCGAGTTCCCGGATCGTCTCCGCGAGCACCTCGACGCCGTGGGCGAGGCTGGCCTCGTCCACGTCGAACGTCGACGTGTGGTGGCTCGTCGGGTGATCGGTGCCGACGATGAGGTAGGTCGCGAGGCCGCCCTCCTCCTGCACGCGGTCCATCAGGAAGGTCGCGTCCTCGCTGGCGCCGAAGTCGGCCGACCGGACGACGCGGTCGACGCCGTCGACCCCGCTCGCGACGTCGCTCACGAGGGCCTGTAGCTCTGCGTCGCTGTCGGCCCGCGGGGATTCGCTGACGACGTCGAACTCGGCCCGACAGCCGTGCATGCGCGCGGCCGACTGCATCGTCCGCTCGAGGCGGTCTTTCATGTACTCCATCAGCTCGGTCGTCTCGCCGCGGGCCTCGGCCTTCATCTGCGCCCGCTCGGCGATGACGTTGCTCGTCGTCCCCGCTTCGGCGCGGCCGACGTTGACGCGGGTCATCCCGTCGCTGTGGCGGGGGATGCCGTAGGCGTTCTCGATCGCCGTCGCCATCGCGTGCATCGCGTTGTCGCCCTCGTTGGGCGCCTTCCCGGCGTGGGCCGAGGTCCCCTCGATCGTCACGTCGACGTGGCACATCGCCAGCGGCTTCTCGATGCCGGCGACGACCTCGCCGGTCGGGTGATCGAGGCCGACGTGGACGGCGAGCAGGTAGTCCAGGTCGGCGGCGAACTCGCTTTCGGCCATCGGATGCCCGCCGCCGCTTTCCTCCTCCGCGGGCTGGAAGAAAACCACGAGCCGGCCCGCGAAGTCGCTCTCCTTGATCGCCTCGAGGACGGCCAGCCCCCACGTCATGTGGGCGTCGTGGCCGCAGGCGTGCATCGTCCCGTCGATCTCCGAGCGGAACCCTTCGCTCGCGGGGGCGTGGTGGTCGTCGGTCGACTCCTCGATGAACAGCCCGTCGATGTCGACCCGGAGGCCGACCGCGGGACCGTCGCCCCGCTCGAGGACGGCGACGGCGCCGGTGTTGCCGCCGCTCATCCGCTCTAAGAGGGCCTCGTCCGCGCCGCGCTCGCGTGCGCGTTCGATCCACGGTTCGATCTCCTCGTCGTCGGGGACGGCCATCCGATCCGCGGGGTCGTAGGCGTCGGGGCCGACGGCCAGTTCGTCGACCCCGATAGCCCGGATCTCCTCGACGAGGCGCGCGGTCGTGTAGAACTCGCGCCACGCGGGTTCGGGGTGGCGGTGCAGGCTCCGTCGGAGGCTTCCAAGGCGGTCGCGTACGGGTGAGTCCATGCGAGTCACTGACGCGCCCCGGGGACTTAATTATACACAATCTGTGTTGACGACGACTACACAAAAAGGATAAGAGAACCCGTGACAACCGTAGGGGTAACGCGTCGCGAGACGCAGATCACCATGCACACGAATCCAGACGTCGTCGTCCTCCGCGAGGGGACGGAAGGGCTGTCGATGGAATCGTACGCGGAGACCCTCCGAGAGCGGTTGCCCGATCACACCGTCGCGCTCGCGCGTACGCCGAAGGAAGAACGCGAGCTCGTCCCGCAGGCGCGGGTCGTCACCGGGATCACGATCGACGAGGCGCTGCTCGAGGACGCGGACCGACTCGAGCTGTTCGCCTGCACGTTCGCCGGCACCGACCACGTCCCGATGGACGCGCTGGCCGAGCACGAGGTCGCCGTGACGAACGCGGGCGGGATCCACGCGCCCGGCATCGCCGAGCAGACGATCGCCAACATGCTCGTCTTCGCGCGGAACCTCCACGAGGGATGGCGGCGCAAGCAAAACGGTGAGTGGCGCCACTTCCAGTCCCACGAGTTCACCGACAGCACCGTCACGGTCGTCGGCCTCGGCTCCATCGGCCAGGCGGTCGTCCAGCGCCTCGAGGGGTTCGAGGTGGAGACGATCGGCATCCGGTACACCCCCGAGAAGGGCGGACCCACGGACGAGGTGCTCGGGTTCGACGAGGACGACATCCACGAGGCGTTTTCCCGCAGCGACTACGTCGTTCTCGCCTGTCCGCTGAACGATCTCACGCGCGGGCTCGTCGACGAGGACGCACTGGCCACGCTGCCGCCGAACGCCGTGCTCGTCAACGCGGCCCGCGGCGGCATCGTCGACACCGACGCACTCGTCGAGGCGCTGCAGTTCGAGGGGATCCGCGGGGCGGCGCTGGACGTCACCGATCCCGAACCGCTGCCCAACGACCACGAGCTCTGGGATCTCGAGAACTGTCTGCTCACGCCCCACACCGGCGGTCACACGCCGAAACACTGGGACCGGCTGGCCGACATCGTCGCGACCAACGTGGCCGCGCTGGAAGCCGACGAGGGCGAGGCGCTCGAGAACGTCGTCTACCGACCGGAGTCGAACTGACGAGTCACGATGGCTACGGAATACCCGGACTCGACGTCCGACCGCGGTGACCGGAGGTCGACGGCCGACCACGGTGATCGGACGTCGACGCCCGACGGGACCGACTTCGGTCCACCCGCCGATCCGCGGACCGACGATCCGGCGGCGGATCCGCGAGCCGACTACGACTACGTCGGCGGGGAGATCGACCGCCCCGACCTCGTCGCGGCGCTGCGCGAGCGCGTCGACGGCGAGGTCCGGTTCGACGACTACTCCCGGCAACTGTACGCGACCGACGCCAGCGCCTACGAGCAGACGCCCGTCGGCGTCGTCTTACCGCGGTCGACGGCCGACGTCGCGAGCGTCGTCGCCTACTGCGCCGACGAGGGAATCCCCGTGCTCCCCCGCGGCGGCGGCACCAGCCTCGCCGGCCAGGCGGTCAACGAGGCCGTCGTGCTCGATTTCACGGCGCACATGGGCGACGTGCTCGAGGTCGAGCCCGACGACCGGCGGGCGACCGTCGAGGCGGGCGCGGTGCTGGCCGACCTCAACGACGACCTCGAGCCTCACGGACTGAAGTTCGCGCCGGATCCCGCCGCCGGCGATCGCAGCACCGTCGGGGGCGCGATCGGCAACAACTCCACGGGCGCTCACTCCCTGCAGTACGGGAAAACCGACGCGTACGTCGAGGCCTGCGAGGTCGTCCTCGCCGACGGCTCCGTCGCGCACTTCGGCGAAGTGACCGTCCGCGAACTCCGCGAGCGAGCCGATCCGGACGGCGACCTCCTCGAGCGGATCTACGCGGCACTGGCCCGCGTCGTCGACGAGGAGTCCGAGGCGGTCGCCGACGCCTTCCCGCAGCTAAAGCGCAACGTCTCCGGTTACAACCTCGATCGGCTGGTCGCCGAAGCGTACGGTCAGCCGGACGCCTTCGACGAGAGCCGGGAGGGATCGATCGAGATCGACGGCGAGTCCGCGCCCGATCCCGACGCGACCGTCAACCTCGCCCGCGTCTTCGCCGGCAGCGAGGGCACCCTCGGCGTCGTCACGGAGGCGACGGTCTCGCTCGAGCCCGTCCCCGAGACGACGTCCGTGGCGCTGTTGACCTACCGCGACCTGCTCGAGGCGATGGCCGACGTCGACACCATCGTCCGGACCCACGATCCGGCCGCCGTCGAGGCGATCGACGACGTCCTGCTCGACCTCGCGCGGGAGACCGAGGAGTTCGCCGACCTCGTCGAACGCCTTCCCGAGGGCACCGAGACGGCGCTGCTCGTCGAGTTCTACGCCGAAGACGACGACCACGGGCGCGAGCAGGTCGCGGACCTGCTGGCCGATCGGCTACCTGAGAACGCCCATCAGGATCCCGATACCGTCAACGCCGACGGCGAAGCGCCGGTCCGAGCCTTCGACGCCCTCGAGGCCCACGACCCCGAGGGGATCGCCGAACTCTGGAAGCTCCGCAAGAGCGCGGCGCCCATTCTGCTCTCGCGAACGTCCGACGAGAAGCACATCTCGTTCATCGAGGACACCGCGGTCCCCACCGAGAACCTCGCGGACTACGTCGCCGACTTCCGCGAGGTGCTCGCGGATTACGACACGTTCGCGAGCTTCTACGCCCACGCCGGCCCGGGCTGTATGCACATGCGGCCGCTCGTGAACACGAAGACCGAGGCGGGACTTGAGGACTTCGAGTCGCTGGCCGACGACGTGACCGACCTCGTCGTCCGCTACGGCGGATCGGTCTCTGGCGAACACGGCGACGGCCGGGCCCGCACCCAGTGGAATCACAAACTCTACGGCGACGACGTCTGGGAGCTGTTCCGCGAACTGAAGACGGCCTTCGACCCCGACTGGCTCCTGAACCCGGGCACCGTCTGCGGCGATCACAGCATGACCGAGCACCTGCGGTTCGATCCCGGCTACGAGTTCGACCCGTCGCTCGAGCCGACCCTCGAGTGGGACACCGACAACGGCTTCCAGGGCATGGTCGAACTCTGCCACGGCTGCGCCGGCTGCCGCGGCGAGCAGGAGACCACCGGCGGCGTGATGTGTCCGACCTACCGCGCGGCCGAGGAGGAGGGGCTCAGCACCCGCGGCCGGGCGAACATGCTCCGGGCCGCGATGAGCGGCGACCTCGAGACCGACGCCACCGACGAGGAGTTCCTGGCGGAGGTGCTGGACCTCTGTATCGGCTGTAAAGGCTGCGCTCGGGACTGCCCGAGCGAGGTCGACATGGCGAAGCTCAAGGCCGAAGTCGAGCACGCGGCCCACCGGAAACACGGTGCGAGTCTCCGCGACCGACTGTTCGCGAACGTCGACCGACTGAACGCCGTCGGCGCCGCGCTCGCGCCGCTGTCGAACTGGGCCGCGTCGCTTCCCGGCGCCGACCTGCTCGCCGAGAAAGCCCTCGGCATCGCCCGCGAGCGCGACCTGCCGACCTTTGCGAGCGAGAGTTTCGAGGACTGGTTCGAATCCCGGGGCGGCTCCCGAATTCCGCTCGAGGAGGCCAACCGCAAGGTGCTGCTGTTCCCCGACACGTACACGAACTACAACCACCCGCGGGCCGGGAAGGCGGCCGTGCAGGTCCTCGAGACGGCCAGCGTGCACGTCCGGATTCCGGACGGCGTCGCGTCGACGGGCCGGCCGGCCCACTCGAAGGGCTTCCTCGACGTCTCCCGCAAACGGGCGCGGACGAACGTCGAGGCGCTGGCGCCGTTCGTCGAGGACGGCTGGGAGGTCGTCCTCGTCGAGCCCTCGGACGCCGTCATGTTCCAGTCGGACTATCTGGACTTACTCTCGGGACCCGACGTAGAACGGCTCGCCGCGAATACTTACGGCGTCTGCGAGTACCTCGACCGGTTCGACCTCGCCGCAGAGTTGCCGGCGGGCCGCCGCGACCTCGCAGAGACCCTGACCTACCACGGCCACTGCCACCAGAAGGCCACCAAGAAGGACGGCCACGCGGCGGCGGTCCTCGAGGCGGTCGGCTACGAGGTCGACGCCCTCGATTCGGGCTGTTGCGGGATGGCCGGCTCGTTCGGCTACGAGGCCGAACACTACTCGCTGAGCCGACGGATCGGCGAGATCCTGTTCGATCAGATCGACTCGAGCGACGGCGACCGGGTCGTCGCGCCCGGCGCGTCCTGCCGGACCCAGCTATCGGCGTACGACGGCTGCGACGATCCGCCGCATCCGATCGAAGCGGTTGCCGCCGCGCTCTCGCGGTAGCCTCGAGAGCGGCGTTTGGACGGCATCTCGTTTTTTGCACCGCGAACGATAGGTGGGGGGCTCGAGAGCATTCGGCTAACTTGGGTCGTACAGGTTCGTCGCCGTACCAAGCAGCCGACGCTACCGAACTGATAAATCGGTGGACAGAATCCGCGAGTACCCCTACCCGACCGTCCACCGTCTCTCCTGAGACGTGTGCTGTGTGGAGAATATACTTTGTGGTAACAAACCGGGGTCCGCCCGAGTAGTGGGGTCGTGCTACCGAGTCATGCTCCCTCGAGTTCGTCGGCGAGTTCGTGGAAGCTCTCGATCGTGAGGTCGGGTTCCGTCTCGTAGGGGCCCCACAGGGTGTCCTGTCGGTCGACCCAGACCCCCTGCATCCCGGCGTTGATCCCGCCCGGAACGTCCCACCAGCCCGCCGCGACGAACGCGATCTCCTCGATGGGCGTGCCGATACGATCGGCGGCGTGGCGATACAGTTCCGGCTCCGGCTTGAACTGGGAGATCTCGTCGGCGCTGATCGTCTCCTCGAGGAGGTCGCCGAGATCCCCGTGATCGACCATCGACTCGAGCATCTCCTCGTTCCCGTTCGAAACGACGTACAGCTCGTATCCGGCGTCGTGCAACCGCTCCAGGCCGGGACGGACGTCGTCGAACAGCGGGAGCTCGTGGTACGTCGAGAGGAGCGCCTCGCGCTCGTCGTCGTCGACGTCGGCGCCGACCGTCTCGAGGGCGTACCGAAGCGCGTGGCGATTCATCTCGTAGAACGAATCGTACTCGTCGATCGCGTTGCCGACCATCGCGTACGCCAGCGAGCGCTCTCGCCACAGCTTCGAGACGAGTTCGGGCTCGTCGACGTACTCCGAGAGCGGCTCCGTGACGGCCGTCACGTCGACGAGCGTCCCGTAGGAGTCGAACGCGAGCGTCTCGACGGCATCGGGATCGAAGGACATTACGCGGTATTCCCACGCGGTCGCGGAAAAAACTACGCCCGCGTCCGGCTTTCGGTCGCTCGTCACGGCCGCGGCCCCGCTGACCGCTACGGCCAGAGCCCGCGGGTCGCTTTCGCCTCGGCGATCCGAGAGAGCGCGACCACGTAGGCGGCGTCGCGCCACGTCAGATCCTTCGCGTCGACCTGTTCGCGGACGTCTTCCCAGGCCGCGAGCATCTTCGTCTCGAGCTCCTCGTTGACCCGCTCGAGCGACCACTGGCGGCGGTTGATGTCCTGGAGCCACTCGAAGTAGCTCACCGTGACGCCGCCGGCGTTCGCGAGGATGTCGGGGATCACCGCGACGTCGCGCTCCTCGAGGATGGCGTCGGCGGCGAAGGTCGTTGGGCCGTTGGCCCCTTCGACGACGATATCGGCCTCGATCGCGTCGGCGTTGTCGGCGGTGATGACGTTGCCCACGGCCGCCGGAATCAGCACGTCGACGTCGAGTTCGAGAATCTCCTCGTTGGTGAGCGTCTCGGGGGCGTCGTGCTCGAGGACGGCCTCCGGTTTCTCCTCGTGGGTCGGGATCGCGCGGGTGTCGAGCCCGTCGGGGTCGTAGACCGCGCCGTTGACGTCGCTCACCGCGACGACGGTCGCGCCCCAGTCGTCGAGCAGGCGCGCCGCGTTGGCGCCGACGCTGCCGAACCCCTGGACGGCGACGGTCGTCTCGGCGAGGTCGCGGCCGTCGTACTCGATCGCCTCGCGGGCGATGATGGCGGTCGAGCGGCCGGGCGCCTCCTCGCGGCCGTAGGAGCCGCCGACGACGGGCGGTTTGCCGGTGACGACGCCGGGGATCGTCTCGCCCTGTTGCATCGAGTAGGCGTCCATGAACCAGGCCATCGTCTGAGCGTCGGTGCCCATGTCGGGCGCGGGGACGTCCTGTTTCGGGCCGACGACGTCGCGGATCTCCTCGGCGAACCGGCGGGTGAGCCGCTCGGTCTCAGCCTCGGAGAGGGATTTCGGATCGACGGCGATGCCGCCCTTCCCGCCGCCGAAGGGGATGTCCATCACGGCGCACTTCCAGGTCATCCACATCGAGAGGCCGATACACTCCTCGGCGGTAACCCCCGGATGGTACCGCAGCCCGCCCTTGTAGGGGCCGCGAACGTCGTCGTGTTGCGCCCGGTAGCCGGTGAACACCTCGACGGAGCCGTCGTCTCGCTCGAGGGGTACCGATACCTGCTGGACCTTCGTCGGGTGCTTCAACCGCTCGACGACGCCGGCGTCGACGTCGATGTGCGCCGCTGCGCGCTCGAGTTGTCGGCGCGCGGTGATCAGCGCCGAGTCCGGTTCGTCGTCCGCCGATTCGGTGTCGGCCGCCTGCGTCGGTGGTGTCGTGGTCATGTGGTGGGTCGGAGGGTCGAAAGTACGGTGAAGGTCGGATATCGAGTCGATTACGTCGTGAACAGCCGTCGCGGGAAGTCAGCCAGCGTCTCGGCGCCGCCGCCGGTGACGCGGAACGTCTCGCTGATCTCCATGCCGATCTCGTCGGTCCAGATGCCGGGGATCATGTGGAACGTCATGTCCTCCTCGAGGACGGTCTCGTCGCCCGGCCGGATGCTCGCGGTGTGCTCGCCCCAGTCCGGCGGGTAGCCCAGACCCATCGAGTAGCCGATCCGGTCCTCCTTCTCGAGGCCGTACTGGGCGATGGTCTCGCGCCAGGCCTCCTCGACGGCCTCGCAGGTGACGCCCGGCTCGACGGCGTCGAGCGCGGCCTCGATCCCCTCGACGACGATGTCCGCGGTCTCCTGCAGTTCTGCAGGCGGGTCGCCGACGAACGTCGTCCGGGCCAGCGGCGAGTGGTAGCGGTGCCGGCAGCCCGAGAGTTCGATGATGACCGGGTCGCCCTCCTCGAACTCGCGGTCGGTCCAGGTCAGGTGCGGCGTCCCCGTGTGATCGCCCGAGGGCATCAGCGGCACGATCGAGGGGTAGTCGCCGCCGTACTCCTCGGTGCCTCTGACGAGTTGCTCGTAGATCGCGGCCGCCGCCTCGTACTCCGGCACCCCGGCCTCGATCGCGTCGAGGCCCGCCTGCATGGCGTTCTCGGAGATGCGCGCGGCCTCGCGCATGTACTCGAGTTCCTGCTCGGACTTCTTGATCCGGACCCAGCCGACCAGCAGCGTCGCGTCCTCGAAATCGGCCTCCGGGAGGTTCTCCTGCAGCCGCGTGTAGGACTTGGCGGTGAAGTACGACGCGTCCATCTCGAGGCCGATCCGGCCGTCCGCGACCTCGAGTTCCTCGAGGACGCCCGCGACGTAGTCCATCGGGTGGAGGTCGTACGGGGAGTGGACGTGGTCGTCGCTGTACGACCGGATGCTATCCTCGTCGAGGACGGTCGTCGCCCGCGCGCCGTTCGCGTCCATCTCGCGGCCGACCCAGACGGGCTCGTCGCGGTCGGCGGTGACGATCACCGCCTGGTGGACGTAGAACGACCAGCCGTCGTACCCGGTGAGGTAGTTCATGTTGGCCGGGTCGGCGACCACGATCGCGTCGAGGTTCTCCTCGCGCAACCGCTCTTTCGTCCGGTCGACCCGGCGTTCGTATTCGCTCTCGTCGAAAACGTTGCGAGACATGGTGGCGGACTCTGTGGTGAGAATCATTTACCATCATTAAAAGTTTTTCGTGTACTATGGTTACAGATACTGTTTACAAACTCGGACGAAGCCGACGGTCCCGACGAAGGGTCCGGTCGGTCCCGAAGTGAAACACTGTTAGAAACGAGTAGGGTGCGTACACCGCCAAACCGATACCGGAGGCCGAACGCGACCGATTCGCGAAGCGCAGCTACTATCTGTTCCTCGCCTATCGACGACGTTCGTTACGAGATCCGGTGCTGAACGATCGCTTCCGAACCGCACTCGGGACAGCCGTCGGCAGTCTCGTCGACGGTGGTTCCGCAGCGCCGACACTCGTACACGATTTCGTGCGGAGTCAGCAGGGACAGCAGCCGGTCCATTCCGTTACACAGCATCCGAGAGGATCACTCCGGGGTCACGACGGCGATATTCTGAGAACACGGCGTGTACGTCGCTCCAGTTTCCGGCTCGCGCTCGAGGATCAGCATCCGGAGGTATCTCCTCGACGTGGCGACTCAGGGACGGACCAAGAGATGGCGAAGGTACGGGACGCATGAATCGTTGAAGGTGGTGTGGAGGGAGCGCGTGACTGCGATAGGCCGATGGTGGTTCGGTGTGGTGTGGTCGCCCCCTCTATCTCCAGCGTTGGGTCCGAGAGTGTAAATATCCGATCCAACCGGAGTGAAACTGAAACTAGTCGGCTCGAGCGGCGACCGCCGCCGCGGCATGACGCGTGCGACCGGCTCGACGCGGATGCCGCCGAGAAGATCACGTGCCAATCTGGGTGAAAGGCGAAGGGTCCGGCATTATTGCCCTCGAGAACCATTCGTATCCGTATGACGCGCACAGCGGTCATCGCTGGTGTCGGTCCGGGGCTGGGCGAATCGATCGCACGAACGTTCGCGGCGGAGGGGTGTCGCGTCGCCCTGTTCGCCCGCTCGGCGGACTACATCGAGGAACTCGCCGACGATCTCCCCGACCCGGGCGAGGGGATCGCGGTCCCGACCGACCTCACCGAGGTCGACCAGATCCGCGACGGGTTCGACGCGGTCCGCGACGAATTCGGCCCGGTCGACGTGCTTGTCAATCACGCGAGTGCAGCCTCTTGGAAGGGGCTCATGGACACGAGCGTTGCGGAGTTTGAACGGGCGTGGGAAGTCAACGGCCGGGGCGCGTTCGTCTGTTCGCAGGAGGCCGTCGACGACATGCTTGAGGCCGGCGGTGGGACGGTCATCTTCACCGGTGCGACCTCGTCGGTGCGGAGCCTCGGCGGCGCGATCGGATTCACGGCCGCGAAGTTCGCCGCCCGCGGGATGGCGATGGACATGGCTCAGGAGTTCGGTCCCGACGGGATTCACGTCGCACACGTCGTCATCGACGGCCAGATCGAGACGCCGGCGGTTCGCGAGCGGACGGACGACCGCGACGACGACACCCTCCTCGACCCCGACGAGTTGGCCGAGACCTACTGGCATCTCGTCGAACGGGACGACGTCAGCACTCAGCCGTTCGAGGTACACGTCACGAACGGGCCGCAGAATTCCGAGTTCATCTGACGAGCGCCGTGTCGCCGACGCCGCGTTCACACGCGGGTGACGGCGCCGTTCGATAGGGCAGATGTACTTATCAGTGCAGACGGTGTACTGATCTCCATGCCCGAAGAAGTGCTCTTCAAATCCGAGAGCGACCAATCACGAGCGGAGGTCGCGTCGTACCTTCGCAGCGTCGCCGACAAACTCGAACAGGGCGAGACGGTCACGCTCAAGTCCGGCTCGGAATCCGTGACGATGGATCCGCCGGCCCGTCCCACGTTCGAGGTCAAGGCCGAACGTGAGGGGCCGACGGACGGCCCCGGCGAGCTGAGTCTTGAGTTCGAACTCGAGTGGGACGAGGACGGCGGCGAGGAGACCGAGGAGAGTGGCCAGTTAGAGATCGAGTGATCGTGGGTTCGACCGGTAGTTCGGTCGACGACAGCCGCTTCTGAGGTTCCGGTCCCAGTCGTGGATACCGTTATACCGCTAGAACTCCTCCGAAGTAACGATTGAGCGGATGAAGACCCAATATTTCACGGCGACGAGTATCGACGGGTACATCGCCGACGACGACGGTTCGCTGGACTGGCTCTTCCAGTTCGGAGAGATCGAAGAAACCGAGGGGATACGGGACGACTACCCGCGGTTCGTAGACGGGGTCGGTGCCGCGGCCATGGGCTCGACGACCTACGAGTGGCTGATCGAACGGGAGAATCTGCTCGAGAATCCCGAAAAGTGGCCATACGACGTCCCAACCTGGGTGTTTAGCAGTCGGGAACTGCCGGCGGTCGACGGCGCGAACGTTCGCTTTGTGCGGGGGAACGTCGCGCCCGTCCACGCGGAGATGGTGGAAGCCGCAGCCGGTGAGAACGTATGGCTGGTCGGTGGCGGTGACCTCGTCGGGCAGTTCTACGATCAGGGGCTACTCGACGAACTCATTCTCAGCGTTGCGCCCGTCACGCTCGGTTCGGGTGCGCCGCTTCTGCCGCGCAGGATCACCGCTCCGCCCCTGAAACTGACTGCCGTCCGGAACTACGGCGACGTATTCGTGGCTCTCACCTACGAAGTTCAGTGACTCAGCAGCGGGGTTCACCGGGTAGCCAATGAAGACGAACGCGAGTCCGTTGATTACAATGAGAAGCGACGGGCGAAGCGTCCGCCTCGAGGACGCCAGTCGAGGGGGCAGAGACAGGGTTAACCGTGTACGGATCGGAACGCGGGTACCGAACCCGATTATCCACTACCGCTATGCTCACACCAACGGTCATCGAGGAGTTCGACGCGCAGGCACCAGACACTACCGAAACGGCGACCTTCGGCCTCGGCTGTTTCTGGGGTCCCGACGCGTCGGCCGGTGCGCTGAACGGCGTCGTTCGAACGCGGGTCGGATACGCCGGCGGGACGACGGCCGATCCCTCCTACGAGGTCGTCGGCGACCACACGGAGGTCGTCCAGCTCGAGTACGACCCCAACCGGCTGTCGTTCGCCGACCTCCTCGAGTGGGCATTCGCGGAACACCGTCCGTACCGGCAGCCGAAGAAACGCCAGTACCAGCACGTCGTCTTCACCGAGACGGCCGATCAACGGGACCAGCTGCGAGCGTATCTGGCCGACTCCGAGTACGACCGCGAGAGGATCGAGACGCGGCTCGAACCGCTCGAGGACGTTTACGTGGCGGAGGCGTACCACCAGAAATTCCAGCTCCGGGGCAAACGCTGGATCACGGACGCCTTCGACGCCGCGGGCTACGACGCCGCTGCCGTGCGGGAGTCGCCCGCCGCGGCGAAACTGAACGCGCACGTCGCCGGCCACGACGTCGACGTCCCCTTCGTCCGCCCGTCGTTCGACCGGCGTTCAGCGTAGCGTGACAGTTCGTTCCAATGCTATTTGGCCGCAGTCTCTTTGGAGTCGCTGCACTACGTCCCAGCACACTCGCGGGGACCCACTCGACGACTGCGCTCCGATCATCGCCCTTCCCTCTCCCGGCCATGTGTCAGCGGCACCCCCGCGAGTGTTCTGCCCTCGCCTCGAGACGCCGTCGTCTAGCCGATCCGTCCCGCTACTCAAACGCGACTCCACGCGGCGGTCCGATCGATGCGAGCGACGCGGGTCCGTCCGTTCTTTAAGTGGTTCTGGTCACAAGGTGGAGCTATGACGGGACGTCGCTTCTCCCGAGATACCGTCTCTCCGTAGCGGTGGCGACTCGCCGCCCTCGAGTCGACTCGTTCAGTTATCGACGGCTTCGTATTGCTGGCGGCAGATCCGTTAGATACCGCACCATGGAACTGCTCACGTTCGACGGCGAACTCGTCGCGGGGCGGGTCGTGGACCGGCCGAACCGATTCGTCGTCCGCGTTCGGTTCGACGACGACCCCGAACGGGCGTTCCTGGGCGATCCCGGCGCGCTCGAGGGGATCCTCGAGCCCGGCCGGGAGATTCTCTGCTCGCCCGTCGACGATCCCGACCGCTCGACCGACTACGACGCGATCGCGATCGACGTCGACGGGACCTACGTGAGCCTCCGCGCGGCGCTCGCGAACGACCTCTTCGAGGCGATTCTGGCGACCGATGCTATCCCCGCTTTTGGGAAGTACGAACTCCGCGAGCGGGAACCGCAACTCCCCGATCACGGCCGGGCCGACTTCCTCCTTCACGACCGGTCCGACTCGCCCGCGTACGTCGAGGTCAAGTCCTGTACGCACGTCGAAGGCGGCGTCGCGAAGTTCCCCGACCGACAGACCGAACGCGGCCGTCGGCACCTCCGCAGCCTCGAGTCGCTCGTCGACGACGGGACCGATGCACACGTCGTGTTCGTCGTGCAACGGCCCGACGTCGATCGCTTCCGGCCGTACCGCGACGTCGATCCCGACTTCGCCGAGTTGCTCGCACGGGTACGCGACGCCGGCGTGTCGGTCCACGCGCTCGCGACCGCATTCGACCCGCCGCACTATCGGCTTCGAGACGCAGCCCTGCCGATCGATCTCGAGACGTAACGGTCCTGGCTCAGGTGAGAAGGGGTAGTACGGCGCGAAAAACGGGTCGCGAAGGCGTCTAGGGACGGGGGACAGACTCAGCGAGTGGACGGTGCCTTGGGTGGGTGCGTGGGTGGATCGGCTTCGAACGCGGTCGCTGCCTGACCGCATCCGTCGTTTGGCCGGAGTGGATAATAAAGCGGGGAACGCGCTCCTACATTCTGAGAATGGGCCGTCGATACGAAAACGGCGACGATCGCGGCCAGCGCCTCTCGAGCGGAGAGTTGAAGTCGGTACGAAATCGATCCCCCGGCGCGGAGCATGAGCGATGACGCCGATCGATCCGGGGGACCGTACGCTGCTGGCCGCGAATCGAGCGACCTGGTGCGCACTGCGGGCGGTGCGGTGTTCGAGTTCACCGCGACGCGCTGGCAGCGATTCGTCCGCCCGATGAGTCCGGTTTTCGAAGGGGCTGCGATCGGCGTCGTCGGCACTGCCGTATCGGCCGCGTTGACGGCGAGCGTCGGCGCCGGCCCGCTCTGCTACACGCTCACGGCGCTCGCGATCGTTTCGCTGTACCTTAAATACCGCCTGTAGTGGCATTCGCGGTCCCGTCCGAGCGTTCGGCTTCTCACGCGATCTCGAGTTCGGTCACCGGCGCCTCGACGACGGCGAGGTCGTACGCCGGAATCGGTTCCGAGCCCACCACCACCGACGCGGCGGACGGGAGCGAGAGGCGTCGTTCCTCGTCGGTAAAGTTCAGGACCCACGAGTAGCCCTCCCGCTCGACGACGCGGACGTTCGCCGGTAACGGTTCGGGGGTCGTGGCCACGTTCGCGTCCGCGAGCAGGTCGGTCACCAGCGCGTCCGCCAGCGCGTCTTCCGGCCAGACGCCGCAGTATCGGACGCGCCCGTCGCCGACGTCGTTCGTCGTGATCGCGGGGGTCCCGGCCGGGGTTCCGGACCGGTGGGTTCCGGCTACGGTCGCCGTGTCGGGCTCGAGTCGCTCGTCCCAGACGCGGTAGGCGAACGATTCGCCGCCGTACTCGAGCGTGCGCTCCTGCTTCGGATGGGGCGCCTCGTGGTCGTCGACCGTCGCGCCGACGAGGTCCGCGAGCGGACCGGGTGCCGGTTCGTTCAGTAGTTGGTTCGCCCGATCCTTGACGCCGGATCGCATCGTCAACAGCAGGTTCCCGCCCGCTTCGACGTACTCGGTCAGCCGCGTCGCGAGCGCGTCGTCAACCAAGTGCAGCGTCGGCGCGACGACGGCGGCGTAGGAGTCGAGGTCGCGGGTCGGCGGCACGATATCGACCGTCACGCCGCGCTCGCGAAGCGCCCGATAGTAGGTCTCGAGGTGGGTCCAGTAGTCGAACTCCGGGGCGTGGGGCTGGATGCTCAGCGCCCAGAGGTTGTCGTACTCATGGAGGATAGCAACCGACGCGTCGGGTTTTTCGAGGTCGGGGAGCGCCTCGAGGTCGGCCGCGGCGTCGGTGGCGTCGGCGTAGCCGCGGTCTGGACTCCCGTCGGCCTCGAGGAGTCCGGCGTGGTACTGCTCTTGGCCCTGTCGGCAGCGGCGCCAACGGAAGTAGACGACGCTGTCGGCGCCGTGCGCGACGGCGTGGTGGGCCCAGAGCCGCATCGCTCCCTCGGCGGGCTGGGGCGAGTAGGGCGGCCAGTTGATGTCGCCGGGCTGCTGCTCCATCACCCAGAACGGCGCGTCCGCGGCGGAGCGGTAGAGGTCGTGATCGAGACCGGTGACGTCGGGACTGCCCGCGAGCAGTTCGTCGGTCGAGGGCTCGCCCGTCCGGTCTTGGACGTGGCCAGTCGGGTAGGAGTCCCACGCGGCGAAATCGAGGCTCTCGCTGACGTCGTAGGCGTCGAGCGAGCCGAAGTGGCTCATGAAGTTGTGCGTGACGAACCAGTCGTCGTCGGCCTCGCGCAGGATGTCGACCTGCCGCTCGTTGTACTCGACGGCGCTGTCGCTGCTGAAGCGGTAGTAATCGAGCACCAGCGACGGGTGCTGGCTGGCCGCGGAGTGGCGCGGCGGCTGGATCTGATCGAAGTCGTCGTACCGCTGGCTCCAGAACGACGTCCCCCACGCCTCATTGAGCGTCTCGACGTCGCCGTACCGGTCGCGAAGCCACTCGCTGAACGCCGCCGAGCAGTCGTCGCAGTAACACCGAATCGTTCCGTGACAGCCGTACTCGTTGTCAGTCTGCCAGCCGGCGACGACGGGATGGTCGGCGAACCGCTCCGCCAGCCGCGAAACGATCCGATCCGTCTCCAGCGCGTACGCCTCGGAGTTGAAGCAGTAGTGGCGACGACTGCCGAACTCGCGCGTCGTCCCGTCCGGCTCCTCCTGCAGCATGTCCGGATGGTCGTCAACGAGCCACCGCGGCGGCGTCGCCGTCGGCGTACACAGCACGGCTTGCAGTCCGTGGTCACCGATGTACTCGAGGGCCGTCTCAAGCCACTCGACGTCGAACTCGCCGCGCTCGGGTTCCAACCGCGACCACGCGAACTCGCCCATTCGGACGTACTCGAGACCCGCGTCGGCCATCTGCCGGACGTCCGCCTCCCATCGTTCGCGCGGCCAGTGTTCCGGAAAGTAACACGTTCCGATTGACATACGCTATCAAGCATGTCCGTTCGTCTTATGTGTTGTTGTGACGACCCATTCTCGCGAATCGCCGCGACCTGACGTACGTGGTCGAGATTCGCCGACCCGAAGGCGCATGAGGATGACGGGACGGTTCTCTTTTCGAACAATCCGCTAATGAGGGCGTCGTGATCCCGGAATTCCAGTTCCGCGACGCCGTCTCGACGAAGCAGACGAACATCTCCGAAATGATGACTCCTGGTCGGAGTCGCCGGGAATGTGAACTCTGTCGGACGCGAAAGCTCACGACGGAGGAGTACGGAATGCACGTCTGCGGCGCGTGCAAGCAAACGTACCTTCCCTGACGGCACACGCCGACCGAAGCTCGACCGGCGACGGTTTGCCCCGGACACGCGCAAACCGTTTTGTCGGCGAACCGGCAGCACAGCACGGGTTTCGCCCATTCCCAGAGTGTGGGAGCGCGTTCCCCCGTTTATTATGTTCACCCGCCAAACGACGGGTGCGGTCAGGAACAGTGGCCGCACCCTCAGCCGATTCACGCACCACACCACCTTCCACCCACCGTCAACCCACCTGCCGTGGTCTGTCCCACGCGTTTGCGAACACGCCTTCGCAACTCGCTTTCCATCTCCGTCGTTTTCGAGTAATTGAGTCCCCTCGAGCAGTCAGTTTCGACGCCGAGGACGCGCTGATGACGGCGAGATGAACCGCCGCGCAGTACTCCCTGACGTGCCGGTAGTCGACGGCCTCGGTGCGCGAGGAAGCGGTCTTACGACTCTCGCGTCGCGTCGTCTCGCTCGTGATCGGTTCCGTCGGTCCCGTCGATCGGTTTCGTACACCAGTGACAGAACTCGAGGTCGGGATCGAGGTCCTTCCCGCAGTGGGGACAGGAGATCGACTCGTCTGGGTCAGGGTCGGCGTCGTCGGCGTCGTCGCCGCCCTCGACGGGCGAACGAGAGCGAGCAGCGGTGTCGCGAGCGAGGAGGTAGGCGTCGATAGCGCTGAGTCCGATGACGAACAACGAGGGCGCGACGCCGAGCAGCGCGTCGCGGTTCATGGTGCCGGTCGCGATTTCGTCGAGCGCCGCCGGATCGACGAAGAGCGCGGTGACGGCGACCGAAAGGGCGAGCCACCCGACCGCACGTCGCAGTCGCCGAAGGTACAGATGCCCGAGTCCGGTAACGAGTACAGCGAGAAGCGCTGCGAGCCACGGTCGCTTCCGCGAGACCGAGCGAGGCATACGCTGACTAACCGTTCAGTAGGAATAAATCTTCGTCTCGAGCGGCCGATCCGCGACCGTCGGGGATGCGTCCCTGCGATTCGGCCGTGGACGTCACCGCGAACGCTCGACTCGCTATCGACGCGCTACCGGCCGTCGCGGCCCGCAGGTGGCGTGTCCGCTCCGTTCCGCCGACGGTGATCGAACATTCAATCAGTTTTTATGGCCAGCGACCGTATTCGGTAGTCGTCATGACGGGAACGAGGGGAGCGGACTGGAATCACCGGAAAGTCACCGTCAAACCGCCGGAACCGAGCGGCGGCCGATCACCACGACGCAACTGCTGCCGTTCCTCGAGGAGACGATCCGGGCCGGTATCGAAGCGGGGACGTCCCGGGAGGTCGATCCGGCGGAACCGGCGGCGCTGTTCGCGGTCGTGACAACCGGATCGACGGTCCAGCGCGCGACCGGGTCCGACGAGGTGCTCGCGGATGCGGCCGCCGCGTTCGATCAGTACGTCCAGACGCACCTGCTCGAATCCGACGAGTCGCCCTCCGGCTGATCGACCGCAGGTTGGTATCTCCGGCACGCACTTCAGTGTCGGCGAACTAATGTAACTCAAATAACGTAACTGTCACACCTATGGTAGCAATACAGGTCGACGACCTCACCAAAACGTTCGGGGAAACGACCGCCGTCGACGGCCTCTCCTTTCGCGTCGAGGACGGGGAACTGTTCGGCCTGCTCGGGCCGAACGGTGCGGGGAAATCGACGCTCATCAACATGCTCGTCACGCTACTCCGGCCGACCGCCGGAACCGCGACGGTCGACGGCCACGACATCACCGAGGAGACCGCGGCCGTCCGCAACAGCCTCGGTATCGTCTTCCAGGAACCCGCGCTCGACGAAGAGTTGACCGGCGAGGAGAACCTGGCCTTCCACGCGCGGCTGTACGGCATGGACGGCGCCGCGCGGCGCCGGCGAATCGACGAGATACTCGAGCTCGTCGGCCTCGAGGCCGAACGCGACCAGCCCGTCGGCTCGTACTCCGGGGGGATGAAGCGACGGCTCGAGATCGGCCGCGGGCTGCTTCACGAGCCGTCGGTGCTCTTCCTCGACGAACCCACCGTCGGGCTCGATGCGCGGACCCGCCGCGACACCTGGGAGTACATCCAGCGGATGAACGAGGAGGCCGGCGTCTCGATCGTGCTGACGACCCACTACATCGAGGAGGCCGAACAGCTCTGCGACCGCGTCGCCGTCGTCGACGACGGGGACATCGCGGCCATCGATACGCCGGCCGCGCTCAAGGAGTCGCTCGGCGGCGACGTGGTCTCGCTGACCGTCGACGGGTCGGCCGCGGCGTTCTGCCGACGACTCGAGGACCGGCCGTGGGTCGCCGAGTATGCGACCGACGACGATGCCGACGTCGTCCGGGTCACCGTCGATCGCGGTGCCGAGCGCATCGCCGACCTCGTGCGGCTGGCGGACGAGGCCGGCGCGCCGATCGCCTCGATCGACGTTCACCGGCCGAACCTCGAGACCGTGTTCCTCTCGCTGACGGGGTCGACGATCGGCGACGGCTCGTCGGCGTCGGGTGCGGACAGCGAAGCGACTGTCAGCCCCGACGACGCTGGCGAGCGAGACGGATCAACGGGTCGACGACCGCACACTGCCGCGACGGAGGACGACCGATGAAACTCGTCGACGCACGCAGCGTCTACGCGCTCTGGCTGCGGGATGTCAAGCGATTTCTCCGGTCGCCCTCGCAGATCGTCGGCTCGATCGCGATGCCGCTGTTGTTCCTGGTCTTTCTCGGCTTCGGGTTCGGCGGCGCCGCCATCCCCGGGCTCCCGGCGGAGGTCGACTACCTCGAGTACCTCGTGCCCGGGATGGTCGGGTTCACGATGCTCTTTGGCGCGTCCTTCGCCGGCCTGTCGATCCTCTCGGATCAGGACGTCGGTTTCTTAAAAGAGATCCTCGTCGCCCCCGTCAGCCGCACGTCGATCGTCCTCGGGCGGATCGCCGGCGGGTCGACGACGGCGCTCGTGCAGGCGACGCTGATCCTCCTGCTGTCGATCCCGCTCGGATTCCCCGTTAGCAGCCTGCTATCGATCCCGCTGGCCGTGGTGTTCATGGTGTTGATCGCGGTCACGTTCGTCGGGTTCGGCGTGGCGCTGGCCTCGCAGTTCAACGACAGCGAGGGGTTCGGACTGGTCGTCCAGTTCGTCATCTTTCCGCTGTTTTTCCTCTCGGGCGCGCTCTTTCCGCTCGAGAGTCTCCCGGACCCGGTGCAACTGCTCGCGCTCGCGAACCCGCTAACCTACGGCGTCGACGGCTTGCGCGCCGTCTTGGTCGGAACCTCGACGTACCCCGTCGCCGTCGACCTCGGCGCCCTCGTCGTTTCGTCGGCGATCACGGTCGCCGTCGGGACATACCTCTTCGAGCGCGTCGAAGCGGTCTGAGCGCACTCTCGAGTCGCTCGAGATTCCGCCGCCGTATTCACTACAATCGTCCCGTCTACGATTTGAGGCAGATATTGTAGGCGCACACAACATTCATGTGAATGAGTCACACTCCAGATAATGTGAAAAATTAGCATAGCTACGGTCCAGAGAGGAGCGCACCGACAGAGACAGACGCGGCGAACGAGGACATCGTGTTACCACACAACTCAGAGCCGGTACGACGTAGTATCGAGGTCGAATACTGGGTAATCGACGAGGAGGGCCACCTCGTCGAGCCGAGCGACCACATGGTGGCGGCGCCGGGCACCGAGCGAGAGTTCGTCGAGCCGATCCTCGAGATCAAGACGACCCCGTGTGAGACGACCGACGGGTTACGTGCCGAGCTATTCGAACGGGTCGGCGAGGCCCTAGAGCGCGCCGCGATGGACGGTAAACGGCTGGTTCCGCTGGCCACGCCGTTGAACGAGGATCGGGTCCAGGAACTGGAGAGCGACCGGACACGAGTACAGAATCAAGTCGTCGGTGGAGACTTCTCGTACGTTCGTCACTGCGCGGGAACACACGTCCACGTCGAGCAAGTGCCGGGTCACGAGGCCGATCTGGTAAACGCACTCGTCGCACTCGATCCAGCGCTCGCCCTGGTTAATTCGTCCCCCTACTATCAGGGGCGACACCTGGCGGCCGGTGCCAGGTCGAAGCTCTACCGCTGGATGGCATACGACGACGTTCCACACCAGGGGTGGCTCTGGCCGTACATTGACGATACCGACGAATGGAAACGGCGTCTGGAACGACGCTACGACGAGTTCGTGGTTGCGGCGGCCGATGCCGGGATCAACCGCCGAACCGTCGAGCGCAACTTCGAGCCAGAGAGTGCCATCTGGACGCCCGTTCAACTCCGCGAGGAGTTTCCGACCGTCGAGTGGCGTTCACCGGACACCGCCCTGCCGAGCCGGGTCGTCCGCCTGGCCGATTCGATCACGACCATCGCGACCCACGCCGCCGAGACGACGTTGCGAATCGAGGGCGACGAGGGCCGCGTCACAGAAAACGGCGTCGTTGTCCCGACGTTCGACGCCGTTCTGGGATACGTCAACGACGCCATCCGCGACGGGCTGGCGTCGGCGTCGGTCAGGTCGTATCTCGAACGCATGGGATTCGATGTCGACGCGTACCACCCAGTCACACACGAGATCGAGGGCCGTAGCCCGGTGTCCCGAGACGACGCACGGCGACTCCGGCTGGAATACGCAGATCAACTCGAAGACGACGTGCAACGAGCCGATGTGGTACGTGGCGGATGACCCGCACCGAGCAGTCGGGGTGAGTTCGAGACTATAGAGGATCTCGCTGGACTCAGGTCACTCGTGTTTCCCTGGCAGGCACGACCTTCCCTGGCAGGCACGACCGTGTGGGAATGCGGGAGAGAGACGACGAGATATGGGTAGATAGGTTCACCGCCGCCTCAAGGCCGTTGGCCTCGTCGTCCGCTCCTGTTATCGGTCAGGTTCGGCAAGCAGTCTTCACCCTTTGGTAGGGTACGTGCGCCGTGCTAAATCCACCCTCTGTATTTAGCACGCTATTCTTATCGGCTGTTGCGGATTCCAACCGAGCCCGATCACCGACACTCGGACGGATAAGACAGACCGTTTAACAGCCACGACTCCCTACTGGACGCCATGGCAAGCTTCCGTATCGGTCGGATCTTCGGGATTCCGATCGAGCTCGACCTGACGTTCCTGCTCGTGTTGCCGCTGTTCGCCTGGGTCATCGGCTCGCAAGTGGAGTTCTGGATCGACATCCTCGGAATTCTTCCGGAGGCGACCCCCTCGAGCGGCGCGCTTACGGAAGGGTCGACGCCGTGGCTGCTCGGCCTCGCGTCGGCCATCGGACTGTTCGTCGGCGTCCTGTTGCACGAGCTCGGCCACTCCGCCGTGGCGCTGCACTACGGCTTTACGATCGAGTCGATCAAGCTGTGGCTGCTCGGCGGCGTCGCGCAGTTCACCGAGATGCCCGAGGACTGGCGGCAGGAGCTTCTCGTCGCCGTCGCCGGTCCGATCGTCAGCGTCGCCGTCGGCGCGGTTTCGTACGTCGCCTTCGTCGCGCTCCCGACCGACCTCCCGGCGGCCCGCTTCGTCGTCGGCTACCTCGCGCTCATGAACGTCGCCCTCGCCGGCTTCAACATGCTGCCGGGGTTCCCGATGGACGGCGGTCGCGTCCTGCGCGCGCTGCTGGCCCGAAACCGGCCCCACGTCCGCGCGACGCAGATCGCCGCCGCCGTCGGCAAGGGGTTCGCGGTGCTGATGGGTCTCATCGGTCTGCTCGCTTTCGATCTCCTCATGATCGCGCTCGCCTTCTTCATCTACATGGGCGCCTCGGGTGAGGCCCAGCAGACGGCGCTGAAGGCCGCCTTCGAGGGCGTCACCGTGCGCGACATCATGACCCCCGCCGAGGAGCTCGAGACCGTCACCGAGGAGACGACGGTCGCCGACCTCCTCGACCGAATGCTGCGGGAACGCCACGTCGGCTACCCGGTACTGCGAAACGGCCGGTTCGCCGGCATGGTGACCCTCGAGGACACCCAGTCCGTTCGCGAGGTCGAGCGGGACGCTTATCGCGTCGAGGACGTGATGACCGAGGCCGACGACGTCCCGACGGTCCGGCCCGACCAGCCGGTCATGGACGCGCTCGAGACGATGCAGGAACGCGGCGTCGGCCGCCTGCCGGTGATGACCGCCGACGGCGACCTCGCCGGCCTGATCTCGCGAACCGACCTCATGATGGCGTTCAACATCGCCCAGTCGGGCGGCTCGATCGGCCCGATTCGGACGCAGGAGCCGCTGCTCGAGCGACCGTAACGGCGGTAATCGATTCCGTATTCGGATCCGTTCTCAAGCCAAGTCGCCAGGTCGTCAGTTTGTCGACGCGTGGTATCGGTGCGGGACCTCCCTAGTCGTCGAACACCGTCGACTGGAATTGATCGTCGGACTCTCGAAACAGACGCTTCGTCCCGTCGTGTTTCGAAAGATCGCCCCGCTCGAGATCGTCGTGCACCGCTTCGATAGTTTCGGGCACCACCTTTTCGGTCACCTCGAACGTGTCCACCGGGCGAATCAGGCCCCACAGCGCACCGATCGAGTGGACGCACACCGCGGCCGGCGTGAGCAGAACGAACAGCGGCCACACCAGCGGATGTTTCCGATACCCCCAGAGGCCCGCGATCATGTACACGAACAGCATGCTCGCGAACGCGAGCGAAAGCACCCGATACGGAGCCAGCGTCGGGATGCTGCGCGGAAACAGGTAGCCGATGCCCATCAGTAGCGGCACGAACGGAGAGAACGCCCACGCGACGATGCGCGTGTAGTACAGCGGACGATAATACCGCGGGAGGATCCCCCCGTCACTCGTCGTTCCCGAAATCCACCGGCGACGCTGTTTGATCATCGCTCGAAGGGACGGCGGCGCCTGATTTCGAAACCGCGAGTCCAGTACCCGAAACGAGAGCTCTCGTGCATCCGCCGCCCGCCAGATGAAGTTCGTATCCTCGGTAATCGTGGCGGCGTCCCACGTGATCTGGTCCTCGAGCGAAGACCGAACGGCGACGCCGCCGCCCCACGCGTACAGCGGATAGCGGAGCCGGTGGAACCCCACCTGTTCGAACTGGTAGCCGATGCGGAACACCTCGGCGAGATACGCGAGTTTCGAGCCGGTGTACAGCGGCTTTTCGGTAAACTGGACGATATCCGCGTCGGGAATTCCCGCAAACCCCGCCATGAGCGTGTCCTCGTCGATGTAGAGCACGTACTCCTTGTCGCAGGGGACGTTCCGGCGCGCCCACTCGAGGGCGCGACCTTTGTTGGTCGCCTCGCACGCAAACTCGTCCGGGACGACGTGAACGGACGCGCCGTCGACGGAGAGGTCCTCCTCGGCGATGACGCGCACGTCGGTAATCTCGTCGGGAACGGAATCGACCGTCGTCTGGACGACCGCTTCGGCGTCTATCGTCAGGACCCGAACCTGGACGTCGTCGAACCCCCACTCGAGCTCGTCAGCACCGACACGCCAGCCGCGGGAGAGGACTATCGTTTCGAACCACCACCAGAGAACCGACGATCCGTACACCAACAGCACGGCCCACAGGAGAGCGACGATTACCCAGACGAAAGCCGACGCCATTCGACCGGCTACTCTCGGCTACACGCTCTAGTATATTTCGACTACAATGTCCGGTCAGGCGATCAGTCCGTGCAAAGTGCCTCGGAAAGGTCATCGCCGACCGACGCGATCGCCTCGAGCGCGCGGTCGACGTCGCGCATCGTCATGAAGCCGTGGATCATGTCCTCGTAGTTCTCGTAGCGCGTGGGGACGCCGTCGCGGACGAGCTGTTCGGCGTAGGCCTTTCCGCCGTCCCGGAGCGGGTCGAAGCCGGCAGTGACGATCGTCGCCGGCGCGACGCCGGAGACGTCGCCGGCGTTCGTCGGATCCGCGTAGGGGTTACGGCGGTGGATCTCGGTCCGGTAGTAGCACTCGTCGAACCACTCCATGTCGTCCTCGTCGAGGACGAGTCCGGCGTGTTCCCGGACTGACGCCTGCTCCCGATCGATCCCGACGGCCGGATAGAGCAGCGCCTGATACTCGATCGCCGGACCGTCGCGCTCGGCGGCCATGAGCGCGGCGACGGCGGCGAGCGTCCCGCCGGCCGAATCGCCCGCCACCGCGATCCGTCCGTTTCCGGCGACCATGTCGGGGTTCGCGGCCGCCCACTCGACGGCGGCGTACGCGTCCTCGACCGCCGCGGGGAAGGGGTGCTCAGGAGCGAGTCGGTAGTCGACCGAAAGGACGGCACAACCGCTCGCTCGAGTGAGGTGCCGACAGAGCCAGTCGTGGGTTTCGATGCTCCCCAGCACGAAGCCGCCGCCGTGGAAGAAGACGATCGTCGGATGCGGTCCGCTCGCGGACGGGAGGTAGAGCCGAGCGTCGCGGTCGCCGTCGGGGCCGGGGATCGTCCGGTCGATCGTCCGCCCGACGCTCGGCCCGTTTCGGTTCCGGATCCGCGACATCACGTGACTGAACAGTCTGAGTAGCTTCAGTCCGTAGCGGTTGTGCGGCAACGGGATTCGCTCCTGGCGCTCGAGCGCGGCCTTCGCCTGCGGATCGATCCTTTCAGCCTGCATACGTGACGGTTCGACGACTCGAACGAAGCCGTTTCGATTCGGAAAGTCGGTCACCGTCGCGTCGGGGGTCTCGAGGCGGCGGGAACGTACACGCTCCGATCGCGGAACGGACGCCGCGAGATCGGTGAGCGGTCCGGCACCACGCTGAATATCGACTCGGCGTAACGATACGGTATGAAACGCGATTCCGACGACGAGGTTCGGGTATGGCTCGTCGAACGGACGTACTCCGACGACGAACAGAACATGATCATCCTCACGTACGCCACCGTCGACGGCGAGCGGTACTTCCGAAAGGAACGGGCGCTCACGTCGTTTACTGACGTCCGCGATACGACCGCCGCGGTCGACGTCCCGCCCGGTAATCTCGGCTCGGTCGACGATCCCGACCGGCGAGAACAGTACGCCGCCGAAGCGCAGCGGATGGCCGAGATCCACGATCCGGACGACGTCATCTGACGGGATCGCCGGAACGCCGGCCACGGCGCGGCGGTGACTCGTCCCCGCCGACCACTCTGCGCCGTCTAGCCGCCAGTCACGGACTGCGCTCTCCCGTCGGTCGTATAGAAAGTAGCGAGTCGCGTCGGTCCGCCACCGGAACGGCGGTCCGACCGCTTATCCGCTGGTTTGCCACCAGTCCTCGGTCTCGAGGATCTGATCCTCCTCCTCTTCGCTGACCGGACTGGCGTTGACAGTAATGAGGGTATTGTTGTCGCCGAACGGGGTCCACTCTCGGTTCATCTCGAACAGCTGGGGTTGGTTCTGGTCGTCATCGGCGTCGGGGATAAATCCGAGCTCCTCGTCGTACTCGCCGATGTTCGCGTCCTGTGCGACGTACAGCGGAACGATCTCGTCAGTGTTCAGCCACCGGATCTGATACGTGTTGTATTCGGAGAACCAACTGTCCTGTATATCTCCGTAGTTGGGCACCCAGTTGATGACTCCCGAGACGAACGTGAATTTGGCGTTCGGGCGGAAGTTACTGATCTGAATGAGCGCCTTCCAGGCGTCGTCGAGGTCGCCGACGCCGCCGTCGTCGTCCTGCGCCGTTGTGATCCCCGATGCGCCGAGGGCGAGCGCGCCCGACGCGAGTGCACCCTTCTTCATGAATGATCGGCGCGAATCGTCCGAATCGCCGAGACGCCAATTATTATCTTCTGTCATGACAAGATCACTCCATCGAATAGAAGCCTCATAGAGGGTTAAGAACTGTCCTTGCACCATATAGGATTTGTTATCAGAATCCGACACTAGTAAGTACGACGTAACGGTCACCGCCGGGCCGTGGGTTCTCCCACCTCCCGGGAGCGTTCCCGACTGCGGCCCGGGGACACTGGGCCCGTTCCGGAACCTGGTTTCGGCCTGTCACCCCCGTAACCCTGTCCGTCGTTCGCTCGTCGACGACGATCGAAATCGGCCGTCGATCCCCGAGGCGGTAATCGGTCCGTTCGGACCACAGTGTGAACCCATTTAACCCTCGATACCATAACGGAAGTTCAATGAATTCCGATCGAGTCGACCGTCGCTCCCCCCATCCCGTTTTCGAGGCCGTCGCGGCCGGTCCCCGTCGGGTGATACTTCGGTTTCTCGTCGACCGGAATACATCTGTTACCGAGCGCGAGCTGGTATCTCACCTCGAGATGACCGAATACAGCGGATCCGAACGGGATCGAACCGCTGACGCCGTCCGGACGGTCCTCGTTCACAGTCACCTGCCGAAGTTAGCCGCCGCCGATCTGATCGCGTGGGACAGAGCGGACGAGACTGTGGGCGCGACCACTCATCCGGCGCTCGCGGATCCTCGATTCGAGCGGTTGCTCGAACTCGAAATCGACGGGTTGGACGCGGTGCTATCGCACCTCGCCAGCGACTCCCGTCGCGTTCTCCTCACCGTTCTCAGGGAGGCTCGGGCGTCGATGACGCGCCGAGACGTCGCCGTGGAACTGCTGCGTTCCGCGGACACCGATCTCGAGCCGGACAGCGACGCGATCGAGGACGTAGTCGCGTCACTGTACCACGTCCATCTGCCCGCGCTCGCCGCTGACGACCTCGTCGAACTCGATCCGCGAACCGATCGAGTTGCGTACGCGGACCACCCGGCGGCCGAGGACGTCTTCGCGGTGCTCTACGAATCCGAAGATCGTATCGTCGACTCGTACGACGGGTTCTTGACGGGGTTAGGCGAAGCCTACGAGAACCTGCGGTCGGACTCCACCGCGGAGGCCGGCTGGCCGGATTTCTGGAGGGAACCGTCGTATGAATAGTAACCCGCCGGAGCTGTGGGCTTTCATAATCGCCAACACCCTGTTGTTCGTCATCAGCAGCGTGTTGGTGGTCTTGAGCTACGCCGCGTACCGCCAGAGCGACGACCGGACGTCGTATCTGACGGCGACGATCGGATTCGTCGCCGTGGTCCTCGGCGGTCTCGTCGAACCGGGCTATCAGTTAGTCGTCCGGGGCGACTTCAACATCGACGGAACCGAACTGCTCTGGCTCCAGACCGCGGAGGGACTCCTGATCGCGGCCGGGCTCGGGCTGATTTTCTACGCGGTAACCCACCACGGCTCGGAGGAGCGCGCGGCCGACGAGGACGCCTACAAATTCGGACCGCAAGAGACGGACGACTGACGCGAACGCCGCTCGAACGCGTCTCGGCTTCGATCACTCAGCTACCGACACCGATACCGTCGGTCTCCGGTGCCGCCTTCTCGAGTCTGTGCGGTCGGGCGCGAGGGTCCTCCATCGCGCCGCAGCGTTTTACGTCGCCGCTCCCTACGGAATCGCATGCGAGAACTCGTCTTCGCCCTCGAGTACGAACCCGGCTGCAACAGGGTGGCGGATACGCTCGCCGACCACCCCGACGCCCGGATCCGGTCGCTCTCCTTGCACGCCACTACGGAGGAGCTCTGGCGCGTCGATCACGCGACCGGCGACCCGGACGCGCTCGCGGCCATCGAGGACGCCTTCATCACCGCCGACTACTACGCGGACTGTCTCGCGACCGGCGACTGCGGCGCCGTCCAGACGACGCAGGTCCTCGAACACGCCGCCGACACGCTCGTGCTCTACTCCTACTGGAAACGGACGCCAGACTGCGAATCCGTTCCTCACATCGCGCTCGAGCACCTCGGCAGCGGCGTGCTGTTCGAGACGCGCCACGAGGGCCGTCACTACACCTGGCGGCTCATCCACTCCGGCGAGGGCGACGTGAGCGCGTTCTTCGACGACCTCGAGACGGCCGTCGGCGACTGCGCGCGAATGGAGATGCTCCGGACCGCCGAGGCGGAGCCGACGGGGAGCGAACCGGCCGACGGCGGGGACCTCCCGCCGGAACAGGACGCGGCGCTGCGGGCGGCCGTCGAACACGGCTACTACGAGTCGCCGCGGGCGGTCGATGTCGGCGAACTCGCCGATCATCTCGAGGTGCCGCGGTCGACGCTCACCTACCGCCTGCGACGCGCGGAAGAACGGCTGGCGAAGCAGTACGTCGCGGACGGGCAGGTCACGAGCGAATCGTCCCAACCGCTCTGAGGAGTGCTGACGGCCGCTGTTGCCCGCTCTGGCTCTCTACCGATCAGTATGGAAAAAGTACTTCCAAGCGGCGGTAGGAATGTAGACATGAATCGCCGCGTTTTCCTCGCGACTGCCGGCGCTTTCGCTCTCCTTGCACCGGGCTGTTTAGGCGTCGGTAGATCGGGTTCGGATCCCGGGGAAGTCTACGATTCGGAGCGGATGGTCGAACTCAGCTGGCGGGAGGAGAGCCCCCTCGTCGATGGGCTCGGACGTCACTCGGAGGTGCAGTACTCCGTCGCCGTCGTTGACTCCCCGTCGGACCCCGACGTCAACCGGGCGTACCTTCGCGAAAACGACGGTGAAGCCCTCCTCGACTTTCTCGACGAAACGACGTTCGAAACGACCCGCATTCTCGCGTTGCAGGCGCGGCACTCGAGCGGCGCACGGTACCTCCACGTCGATTCGCTCCGTCTCGACGTCGGTGAACGGATCGACGGATCGATCTCGATCGGTACCGCTGAGGGGGGCAACGGTGCAGAGAATCGTGAAACGTTGTTCGTTCGCGTCGGGACGGGCGAGCGCGACCCAACCGACGCGCGGATCACCGTTCGAGGGGACGACGAGGCAGTTACCGTGGAGAGCAACTAGGTCGACACTAAGCAGTGTGGACGGGCGTGTTCGTCTCTGGAAAAGAATCAGAAGTACCGGTCTGGTGACGATTTCCCCGTCCGATTGTCCGCTGGATAGTAAGTAACACCGGTGTTAGTAGCCGACATCGGTGTCCGCGAGCACTTATGGCCCGTCTCTGACTAATACTCCACGTCGACACAACCGCCATCGAATATGTCACAACAAAAAGTAGATTACGCGGACGAGGCTGCCATCGACGAATCACTGGACGAACTGCCGACCGACGAAGACCTCGAGGAGACCGTCGAAAACCTCGAGGCCAACGGGTTCGACGTCGTCGTCGTCGACTCGGCCGAGGACGCGCTCGCGGAGGTACAGTCGCTCATCCCTGCCGGAGCGTCCGTGATGAACGGCCACTCGACGACCCTCGAGGAGATCGGCTTCGTCGAGTACCTCAGCGAGGGCGACCACGAGTGGGAGAGTCTCCCCGACGAAATCTGGAGCATCGACGACGACGCGGAGCGTCAGGCCGCCCGCCGCGAGTCCCAGACGGCCGACTACTTCCTCGGCGGGATCAACGCCATCGCACAGACGGGCGAACTCGTCGCGGCCGACCGCTCCGGCAGCCGCATCGGCGCGTATCCCTTCGCCGCCAGCAACGTCGTCATCGTCAGCGGCGTGAACAAGATCGTTCCGACGCTCGAGGACGCGCTCGACCGACTCGAGTCGGTCGCCTACCCGCTCGAGAACGAGCGCGCCAAGGAAGCCTACGGCGTCGAGTCTGCGATCGCCAAACAGCTGATCTTCCGGCAGGAACTCGAGGAGGGGCGCACTACCGTGGTGCTCGTCCGCGATCGCTTGGGCTACTAACGAACTAGTCCTCCCGGGGACCCGATGCTTCTGGGTTCGCCGTCGCTGATTGCGACGAGTCTCGGGCGTCACACGTCGGACGATCGCCTCTCAATTCACGGGAGCGCTACCTGCATGCGAAACGATCATCGAGGTACTATCTCTCGATCGCTGTAAGAGGGTTTTAACTCAGATCATCACATAAACCGAAGCCGCATGGTCGACGAGGGTGAGCGACAACGGGCAGCGGCAGTGTGTGAAAACTGCGGGACTGCTCACGCGGTTCGGCTCGGTCCCGACGGTGAAATACGACCGATCGGGAGCGAACGAGCTACCGGTTGCACGTGCGGGAACGGTGACCTCCGTATTCTCAGCACCGACGCGACCGTTCTCGAAGACGTAGATATGTGACCCGCGTCGCTCGAGTGTATAGGAAGGTGCGAAGCGGTTGCTTTGCGTTTCTCACGTCCTCTCCGCTCGTATCGCTGACGCCGCTCGCCTCGAGTTGGAATATTCCAACGAAGGCTTATCGAAATGACGCCCTTAGCTCGACGTAATGACCGACGAAACTGCAGTGGGGCAGGCAAGCGGGGACGGGGGCGGACAGCGGACGGAGACGCTGACTGCCCGGCTCGCAGTCCCCGAGATGGACTGTCCCTCCTGCGCGGGGAAGGTGGACAAGAGCCTGCAGCGCGTCGAGGGCGTCGTCGATGCGGACCTCAATCCGACAACCGGAACGGCGACCGTCACGTACGATCCCGAGCGGGCCGCCGAGAGCGACGTGGTGGCGGCGATCGAAGGGTCGGGGTACGAGGTGACGGGCGGTACCGGCAGTGACGCTGGCGCCGACGCCGACGCAGCGGCGAGCGAGTCGGCCGACGGCGTCGACGTCGCACCGCCGTCGGAGGTCTGGACGAGTCCGCGAGCGACGAAGACGTGGCTCGGTGCCGCGTTCGTCGTCCTCGGTCTCGCTTTCGAGTTCGTCCTCGAGGCGCAGAACGTCGCCGTCGCGAGCGTGCTCGGCGCGCCGCTCTCGATCGCCGACGTGCTCTTTCTCGGGGCCGTCGCAGCCAGCGGCGTGCCGGTCGTGCGGAGCGGCTACTACTCCGCGAAGGCCCGGAGCCTCGACATCGATCTCCTGATGGGGACGGCGATTATCGCCGCCACCGGGATCGGCTACTTCGTCGAAGCGGCGACGCTCGCGGTGCTTTTCAGTGTCGCCGAACTGCTCGAGGACTACGCGATGGACAGGGCCCGCGACTCCCTGCGCGAGTTGATGGAACTCTCCCCCGACGAGGCGACGGTCCGCCGCGACGGGGAGGAAGTGACCGTGCCCGCCGAGGACGTGGACGTCGGCGAAACGGTCGTCGTCCGCCCGGGCGAGAAGATTCCCCTCGACGGAACCGTCCGGGAGGGCGAGAGCGCGGTCGACGAGTCGCCGATCACCGGGGAGAGCGTCCCCGTCGACAAGACGGCCGGTGACGAGGTCTTCGCCGGCGCGATCAACGAGGAGGGCTACCTCGAGGTCGAAGTCACCTCGACGGCGGGCGACTCGACGCTCTCGCGGATCATCGAGTTAGTGCAGGGCGCGCAGGCGAAGCAGACCGAAACCGAGCAGTTCGTCGACCGGTTCGCGGGCTACTACACGCCGCTGGTGGTTGCCCTGGCGATGCTGACGGCCGCCGTGCCGCCGCTTCTCATCAGCGATCCCGTCTCGACGACCGTCGCCGGTTACGAGTTCGTCTTCGCCGCCGACTGGGGGACGTGGTTCGTGCGCGGACTCACGCTGCTGGTGATCGCCTGCCCCTGCGCGTTCGTCATCTCGACGCCCGTCTCGGTCGTGTCGGGGATCACCAGCGCAGCGAAAAACGGCGTGCTCATCAAGGGCGGCAACTACCTCGAGGCGATGGGCGAAGTCGACGCCGTTGCCCTCGATAAGACCGGCACGCTCACGAAGGGCGAACTCGCCGTCACTGACGTCGTTCCGTTCGGCGACGCCGACGAGAGCGACGTCCTCCGGTACGGCGCCGGGCTGGAACGGCGCAGCGAACACCCGATCGCCGACGCAATCCTCGATCGCGCCGACGAGGCGGGGATCGCGGACCTCCCCGAGCCGTCGTCGTTCGAGAGCCTCACCGGCCGGGGAATCCGCGGCGAAATCGACGTCTCCGGCGAAGCCGGAGGCTCGTCGGACTCGTCCGACGGTGGCGAGACCTACTACGCCGGCAAGCCCGCGCTGTTCGAGGACCTCGGCTTCGATCTCTCTCGAGCGCGCAGCGTAACTGAGACCGACGGCGGGGTCGCCGTCGGCTCGGACGCGAAGGACGAGACCGGGTTCAGCGAGGAGACGCTCGCCGAACTCGAGCGGGAGGGGAAGACCGTCGTCCTCGTCGGTACGGAGTCGACACTGCTGGGCGCGATCGCGATCGCCGACGAGGTCCGACCCGCCTCCAAGCGGGCCGTCGCTCGCCTTCGCGAGCTGGGCGTCGACCGCGTCGTAATGCTCACCGGCGACAACGAGGGCACCGCCCAAGCCATCGCCGACGAAGTCGGCGTCGACGAGTACCGCGCCGAACTCCTGCCCGACGAGAAGGTCGACGCCGTCGAGGCCCTGCAGCAGGAGTACGGCGACGTGGCGATGGTCGGCGACGGGATCAACGACGCGCCGGCGCTCGCCACCGCGGAGGTCGGCGTCGCGATGGGTGCCGCGGGGACGGATGCGGCCCTCGAGACGGCCGACATCGCGCTGATGGGCGACGACATCGGCAAGCTTCCCTACCTGTACGCGCTCTCGAACACGGCCAACGGCGTCATCCGGCAGAACATCTGGGCGAGCCTCGGCGTGAAGTTCCTGCTCGCGCTCGGCGTCCCGCTGGGGCTGGTCAGCGTCGCGATGGCCGTCGTCGTCGGCGACATGGGGATGAGCCTCGGCGTGACCGGCAACGCGATGCGGCTCTCCCGGCTCAAGCCCGACCGGTTCTTCGACTAGGGCCGGCAGGTAGCCCGGCCCGACGCCGTCCCCCCATTTGGCCGATACTTATACCCGGCTCGCGTTTCGAATTGTAGCCGAATGAACGCAGGGGACGAACGGATAACGCCGGCCGTCAGACGAGGGGTCGACGGGGCGCAACTGGCCGCCGAAATCGGCATCGACGGGCGGGAGATCGAGTGGCGCAAGGACTTCACCGGCTTCGACGATGCCGACCGGCAGCGGCTGCAGGCGCTGGCCGACGTCGTCGACCCGGTCATCGACGAGACGGTCGACGACTTCTACGACAACCTCCAGTCGTACGACGAGACGCTCGAGATCTTCGATCGCTCCACGAAAACGGTCGACCAGCTCAAACAGACGCAGCGCCAGTATCTCACGCGCCTCTTTGCCGGACGGTACGACGAATCGTACTTCCGACAGCGCGCGCGGATCGGAAAGATCCACGATATGCTGGACTTGGGCCCGAAGATCTACCTCGGGGCCTATTCCGTCTTCTACGAGCACTTGCTCGAGGCGATGGCTGCGGATCTGAAAGCCGAACTGCCCGAGACCGACGACGAGACGACGGCCAACGCTGGCGACGGGGAGGCGCAGTCGCCGGCCGAAGTACTGGACGAGTTCGCGGCTCGAACCCTCTCGCTCCTGAAAATGACGAACCTCGACCAGCAGGTGGCGATGGACACCTACATCCACTCCTACAGTCAGCGCCTCGACGACGTCATCGACGAGCAGGAGGCGTTGATGGAACAGGTCAGCCAGGAAGTGCAGCAACCGCTGGCCGACCTCGAGGCTTCGGTCGGCGACGTCGCCGCGAGTTCCGAGCAGATCAGCGCGCAGGCCCGCGATCAAGCCGACTCGATGGAGACCGTGACCAGCGAGGTCGCGGACATGTCGGCGACGGTCGAGGAGATCGCCTCGACGGCCGAGGAGGTCGCCGCGACCAGCGCCGAGGCCGAAAGCCAGGCACAGGAGGGGCGGGAAGCGGCGACGGAAGCGATCGAGTTGATGCAGTCGATCGATTCCTCGACGGCCGAGGTCGCCGCCGACGTCTCGCAACTCGAGGACCGAATCGACGAGATCGACGAGATCGTCGACGTCATCAACGACATCGCCGACCAGACGAACCTGCTGGCGCTGAACGCCTCGATCGAGGCGGCACACGCCGGCGAGGACGGCGACGGGTTCGCCGTCGTCGCGAACGAGGTCAAATCGCTGGCCGAGGAGTCCCAGGAGCACGCCCGCGAGATCGAAGGGCTGGTCGACGAGATCAAGACCGACACCGCCGAGACGGTCGCGAGCCTCGAGGAAACGACCCAGGAGATCGACCGCGGAATCACGCAGGTCAACGACGCGATGGAAACCCTGCAGGACATCGCCCGCGCCGTCGAGGAGGCATCGGAGGGGGTTCGGGAGGTCTCCGACGCGACCGACGATCAGGCCGCCAGCACCGAGGAGGTCGCGTCGCTGGTCGACGAACTCCTCGAGCAGGCCGATCAGGTCGCCGACGAGATCGAGGACGTCGCCGCCACTAACGAGGAGCAAGCCGAGAAGGTCGAGCAGATCAGCGAGACGGTGACCCGATTGTCGGACGAGCGCTGATCGGACGTTAGTGGCCACGTCTCGGGAGACGATCCACGTGGCGTCGCGTGCCCGTACCGTGACGTGACGCGGTGCGGCCAGCAATCACCGTCGGCGCCCGCTCGCGTCGAGCGCCGAGCGCGCCGCGGTCGGTAGTAACGCACTGATACGAACCGGCTACGAGCCGGCGGTCCGGACGACGCGCTCGTAGAGGGTCGCCAGTCGGTCCAACGAGCGCTCGACCGCGATCGTCTCCCGACGCCGTAAGCACCGCTCGCGGAGCCGATCCTGCTCCGCCATCGTTCGGTCGATCGCCCTGCGCAGCGCCGCGACATCGCCGGGCGGATAGCGGTACCCGGTCTCGCCGTCGATCACGGTATCGCGCAAGGCGCCCGCGTCCGCGGCGACGACCGGCGTTCCGCAGGCGTTCGCCTCGAGGGCGACGAGTCCCTGCGTTTCGATGCGGCCGGGAAACGCGAAGACGTCGAGCGCCGAGTAGAACGCCGGTAGCGCGTCCCGGGGGAGGACGCCGAGAAACGCGACGTCGCACTCGAGCGTCCGCGCCCGTTCGACGAGCTGCGGCCGGGACGGTCCGTCGCCGGCGAGGAGGACCGTCACGTCCGTGTCGGCGGCCGCCTCGAGCAGTTCGGAGAGGTACTTTTCCGGGCTGTGTCGCCCCGCGTAGCCGACGAGCGGCGAGTCACCGTCGATGTCGTACGCCGCCTCGAAGGCCGTGGAGTCGACAGGCCGAAACGTGTCCGTGTCGATGCCGTTGGAAACGACTTCGACGGCAGTCGTCGGATCGATCGCCGTTCGTACGTACCGCCGGGCGGCCGCCGTCGGCGCCGTTACGAGGTCGACCGCGTCGTAGAAGCGCCGCTCGTATCGAAGACACGCCTTCTGGAGGCCTGCGGCGAGCGCGGGGTGACCGACCCGCTGTGCGAGCCGATCGGCGAGCACGGTGTGGTACGACGCGACGACGGGAACCGACGACCGTCTCGCGAAGCGGATCCCGGCGAGGCCGAGGGTGAACGGGGAGTGAACGTGGACGACGTCGGGCGTCGGGAGAGCCGCCGGCGCGATCGGCACGCCGAGCCGGTGGCCGCGGTACGTCGGCGCCGGGACGCTCGGTACCGGCCGTTCGCCCGCTCTGGCGTCGTGACCGCGGGAGCGCGGATAGACGACGGTCATCCGACCGCGCTGCTCGGTCCAGCGCGATCGCCAGAGGTCGATCGTGTACGTGACGCCGTTGACCGTCGGCAGGTAGGTGTCTGTGAACGCGGCGACGTGCGTGACCACTCGACCGTCCTTCCACGGCCAGCGGTAAATCATTACGGCGTCGTCGTCCGAAACGGGATCCCGTGGGTCCGCAGTAACGATCGCATCGTCTCGACGCCGCGGACGGTGTCCCAGACGAGCACGCGGTAGTGGTCGATCGGGTGTCTGATCCACGAGTATTCCCAGTGTGCGTACGTCTCGATGGCGTTCGTGCCGGCGCGAAAGAGCGTCACGTGGAGTTGCTCGTCGGCGAAAAGCGACCGTCGGAACACCCAGCTGCCGGCGGACTTGCGGCCGTCGCGGTGGCACTTCAGCGCCGCGATCGGTTCGGGACGAAAGCCCATCTCCCGCAGGTCGGTCCGGTATCGGTCGAGCGTCCGTTCGACCGTCCCGACGTACTCCGCCGAGTGCATGGTACACTGGACGTAGCCGCCGAACCGGCCCGCGATTTCGTGGAGCACCGGACAGACCCGCCGACGGAGGGCCGTGAGTCGATCGACGGAATCGCGGTTCGCGCCACCGGACATCGGTGGGAGTACTAACCAGCCCGGGGACCAAGACGGTGTCGAATACCGTCGTTTCGGGATTCGTGAGCGTCGAACCGGTGCGGTGCGAATCGAGGGCGGGCAATTATAATGGCGTCTCACGAACGCAGACTATGCCTCGAGACCCCTCCTTCGAGATACGGGTAGCCGACGACGCACCGGTCGGCGACGTCCTCCTGATCGGGCTCACCGACGTCGGAACGGCGAGTCTCACGGCCGCAGACTACCTCGTAACGTCCCTCGAGACGACGCAGATCGGCCACGTCGCCGCTCGAAACCTGCCGATCGGGACGCCGGTCGAGGCGGGAGCGCCGCGGCATCCGATCCGCCTCTACGCGGTCGAGGAGACGTCGATCACGATCCTCGTGAGCGAGGTCTTCGTCCCCGTCTCGGTCGCGGACCCGTTCGCCGAAGCGGTCTTCGAGTGGGCGACCGATCGCGGGATCGAGGAACTCGGCGTCCTCCACGGCGTGCCGTTCCCTCACAGCGAAACGGAACATCGGCTGTTCTACGCCGCGACGCAGTCGTACCGGCAGGACCGCTTCGAGGAGACGGCGCCGTCAGATCTCGAGCCGCTCCCCGGTGGCGTCCTCGACGGCGTGAACGGCGAGTTGCTCGTTCGGGCCTCGAGGCGTCTCGCCCGTCGGTGGGCGTGTTCGTGACGCCGGCCCATCCGCCCGGCCCGGATTTCGACGCGGCGCTGACGCTTCTGGAGGGCATCGAATCGCTCTACCCTGTCGAAATCGACGAGGGGGAGCTCCGTCGTCGCTCCGAGGAAATGCACCGGTACTACGAGGAGCTCGCGGACCGAATGACGGCGCTTCGGCAGCGCGACCAACCGGTCCGCGGCCGCGATTTCCCCGAGGATCGAATGTACATGTGAGCGGACGGCGACTCGCGATCGAACGGGACGGACGGGGTGACCGCTCCCTACGCCGACGCTTCGTACCCGGCGTCGTCGACGGCGTCGACGAGCGCGTCGACGTCCGCGTCCCCCTCGACGGTGGCCGACTCCGTCTCGCGGTCGACGCTCACGCTCGTTACGCCCTCGACGTCCTCGAGGGCGTCTTCGACGGTCTGTTCGCAGTGCTCGCAGGACATTCCTTCGACGGTGATCGTCTGACTCATGGTCGAATGACGGTAACGGACCCTGATCTTTGTGGGTTTTCCCTTCGATTCGAACGTTTTGCGCCCCTCGAACCCGACCGATCCAAAGTGGATCGCAGGAAACAGTATAGTA
This sequence comes from Halopiger thermotolerans, assembly GCF_054654555.1. NCBI lineage: Archaea > Methanobacteriati > Methanobacteriota > Halobacteria > Halobacteriales > Natrialbaceae > Halopiger > Halopiger thermotolerans. Next base: position 359,168 of record NZ_BAAIEU010000003.1, read on the forward strand.
TCCTGAGCGCGTAGCGAGTCCATGCGCGAGTTGGACGAAACGGACATGGAGATCCTGTCGCTGCTGGCCGAGAACGCCCGTCGACCGTTCAGCGAGATCGGCGAACAGGTCGGACTGTCGGGACCGGCCGTTTCGGACCGCGTCGAACGGCTGCAGGAGGCGGGCGTCATCAACAACTTCACGATCGACGTCAACCGGTCGCAGCTCCGGGCCGGCGTTCCCGTCTTGATTCGGACGGAGCTTCCGTCCGAGTCGCTCGAGCCGGCCCGCGAGCGCGTCCGCGACGCCGACGGCGTCGAACACGTGTTCGTGACGGCGGAGGGCGACCTCTGGTTCTACGCGCGCATCGAGGCCCAGAACGTCCGCACGTGGCTCGAGACGCTGTTAGAGGACGTGACGGTGACCGATTACACGGTGACGCTGGTCGACCGCGTCGAGTGGACCCCGTCGATCGACGGCGTCGAGTTCGCGCTCTCCTGTGCCGAGTGCGGGAACACGGTCGACAGCGAGGGCGAAACGTCGCGGATCGACGGCGAGGTCTACCACTTCTGCTGTCCCTCCTGTCGCACCCGCTTCGAGGATCGATACCGGGAACTGGAAGAAGGCGTCTGACGACGCTTTGGATTCGAAAGCGAATCGGCGCCCGTAGCGGGCACATCGAAGGCATAAACCGCGTAAAGATGAGGCCCATAGTATGATACAAGATATAGTATGGCCACCCGAACTACCCACCTCGATATCACGGGGATGTCCTGCGCCAACTGCTCGGCGACGATTCAGGACACCCTCGAGTCCCTCGACGGCGTCTCTGAGGCCGACGCCAACTACGCCACCGACGAGGGCTCGGTCACCTACGACCCCGACGAGGTATCGCTCGCGGAGATCTACGGCGCGATCGACGACGCCGGCTACGGCGCCGTCTCGGAGACGGCGACGATCGCCATCGCCGACATGTCGTGTGCCAACTGCGCGGAGACCAACGAAACCGCGCTCGAGTCGACGCCGGGCGTCGTCGACGCGGAGGTCAACTACGCGACCGACGAGGCGCAGGTCACCTACAACCCCGCGGAGGCCTCGCTCGCGGACCTGTACGACGCCATCGAGGACGCCGGCTACTCGCCGGTCCGCGAGGAGAGCCACGACGAGGGGTCGGGGCGAGACGCCCGCGACGCGGCCCGACAGGACGAAATTCGGAAGCAGCTCCGACTGACGCTGTTCGGGGCGGTGCTGTCGGCTCCGTTCCTGTTCTTCCTGGCCGATCGGTTCCTGCTGGCGGGCAGTTACCTCCCCGCTGCGGTCTTCGGCCTCGAGTTCGGCTGGGTCGAGTTCGCGCTCGCGACGCCCGTCCAGGTCGTGCTCGGCTGGCAGTTCTACAGGAACTCCTACAAGGCGCTCGTCAGGAACGGGCGGGCCAACATGGACGTGCTCATCGCGCTGGGCTCGTCCACCGCGTATATCTACAGCGTGGCGGTCCTGCTCGATCTCATCGCCGGCGGCGTCTACTTCGACACGGCCGCGTTCATCCTCGTGTTCATCACGCTGGGGAACTACCTCGAGGCCCGGTCGAAGGGCCAGGCCGGCGAAGCGCTCCGCAAGCTCCTCGAGATGGAAGCCGAGACGGCGACGATCGTCCGCGAGGACGGCAGCGAGGAGGAGGTCCCGCTCGAGGACGTCGAGGTCGGCGACCGGATGAAGGTCCGGCCGGGCGAGAAGGTTCCCACGGACGGCGTCGTCGTCGACGGGCAGTCGGCCGTCGACGAGTCGATGGTCACCGGCGAGTCCGTCCCCGTCGAAAAGGAGGAAGGCGACGAGGTCGTCGGCTCGACCATCAACGAGAACGGCGTCCTCGTCGTCGAGGCGACGAAGGTCGGCTCGGACACGGCGCTCCAGCAGATCGTCCAGACGGTCAAGGACGCCCAGTCGCGCCAGCCCGAGATTCAGAACCTCGCGGACCGCATCTCCGCGTACTTCGTGCCGGCGGTCATCGCGAACGCCCTGTTCTGGGGGACCGTCTGGTTCCTGTTCCCGGAGGCGCTGGCCGGCGTCGTCGACTGGCTCCCGGTGTGGGGCCAGGTCGCCGGCGGTCCCGCGCCGGCCGGCGGGAGCGTGTCGGTCTTCGAGTTCGCGGTGATCGTCTTCGCGTCCGCGGTGCTGATCGCCTGTCCCTGCGCACTCGGGCTCGCGACGCCTGCGGCGACGATGGTCGGGACGACCATCGGCGCGCAGAACGGCGTCCTGTTCAAGGGCGGCGACGTCCTCGAGCGCGCGAAGGACGTCGACACCGTCGTCTTCGACAAGACGGGGACGCTCACCGAGGGCGAGATGGAACTCACCGACGTGGTCGCCTTCGATGAGGGGGCCTCGCTGCCGGACGGCGGCGAGACGGCGCCGGACGGCGGCCAACTCGCGGCTCGATCCGACCTCTCGGAGGGCGAGGTCCTCCGACTCGCGGCGTCGGCCGAAAGCGGTAGCGAACACCCGCTCGCGCAGGCGATCGTCGAGGGCGCCGAGGAACGCGGCCTCGACGTCACTGACCCCGACGCGTTCGAGAACGTCCCCGGCCACGGCGTCCGGGCGACTGTCGACGGCGGCGAGGTGCTAGTCGGCAACCGCAAGCTGCTGCGGGACGAGGGAATCGATCCGTCGCCCGCCGCCGAGACGATGGAACGCCTCGAGAACGAGGGGAAGACGGCGATGCTCGTCGCCTACGAGGGCGAGCTAATCGGCGTCGTCGCCGACGCTGACACGGTGAAGGAAACGGCAGACGACGCCGTGGCCGCCCTTCGAGAGCGCGGCGTCGACGTGATGATGATCACGGGCGACAACGAGCGGACCGCTCGAGCCGTCGCCGAACGCGTCGGGATCGACCCCGAAAACGTCCGCGCCGGGGTCCTCCCGGAGGACAAGTCCGACGCGGTCGAGCGCATCCAGGACGAGGGTCGACAGGCCATGATGGTCGGCGACGGCGTCAACGACGCCCCCGCGCTCGCCGTCGCCCACGTCGGGACGGCGATCGGCTCGGGAACGGACGTCGCCATCGAAGCGGCCGACGTGACGCTGATGCGCGACGATCCGCTGGACGTGGTGAAGGCGATCCGCATCTCGGACGCCACGCTGCAGAAGATCAAGCAGAACCTCGTGTGGGCACTCGGGTACAACACGGCGATGATCCCGCTCGCGTCGCTGGGGCTCCTGCAGCCGGTGCTGGCTGCGGGCGCGATGGCGTTCTCGAGCGTCTCGGTGCTGACGAACAGCATGCTGTTCCGTCGGTACGATCCCGATCGGGATTACAAACTGCTCGGCCGACTCCGCTGATCAGAACCTCGTCGAATCGGGTTCGGCCATGCCGTACCTCTCTATTCTGGAAGTATATCGAATATTCGGTATGTTGTCGATTCGAGGGCTCGACTTTGCAAGCAGTCCCCTCACGACGACTGCCGGCGAAGCGTCCGATACCAATGCACCGAACGACCGACGCCCGGACGCGACGCAACGGACGAACAAGCCCTATTACCCCAAATATTTCGTTCGATCCACCATGGTAGAGCCCGATTCAGCGAACCGAAATCCGCCCCGTCGCCGCGTCGGCGACGGAACGAGCCAGTCGATAACGTCGGTCGTACTAGCTGTCTCCGAAATAGACAATGACCAAATTGGTGCCGTGACTGACACCGTCGCGGCGGTCGCCGGACCGACCCACGCGACCGTGCATCTCGTGTGTCCCTTTTCGCCGGACGAGTTCGAGCGGACGGTCCGCCGGCTCGAGTACGACGCCGAATCGCCGCCGGAGCCGGACGAACTCGCGAAGCGGTCGCGGTCGGTTCGCGAAACGGCGGCCGAACTGCGCGATCCGCGCCGAAACTACGGGATGCCGATCTCCGTTCACGGTCGGATCGCCGACGATACCGGGGCGGCGATCGTGAACGCCGCGACCGAGGTGGACGCCGACCGCATCGTCATCTCCGGTCCGAACCGCTCGCCGACCGGGAAGGCGATATTCGGCAGTCCCGCGCAGTACGCCCTCCGCAACGCGCCGTGTCCGGTCACGTTCGTCCGCGGCGACTGAGGGGTTCGCCGACGGCCTCCCCATTCGACACGCTTCGCGGTCCGCGGCGCGACGGCCGTCTCGCGTTCTCGTCCAACAAATCGTGAACATTATCTTCCTCGCCGTCGCGACCACGGGTATGGACGTCTACGGTATCATCGGAAACCCCGTCGAGCACTCACTGTCGCCGCCGATGCACGAAGCCGCCTTCCGCGAGCGCGGCATCGACGCTAAATACGTCACCTTCGAGGCCGATCCCGATCGGATCGAGGGCGCGTTCCGCGGCGCCGAGGCGCTCGGCATCGACGGCCTGACCGTCACGTTGCCGTTCAAACACGACGCCTTCGCGTTCGCCGAACCGGACGAGCGAATCGAGCGGGTCGGGGCGGTCAACACGATCGACTTCACCGAGGACGGACCCGTCGGATACAACACCGACATGACCGGCACGCTGCGGGCCTTCGAGCACCACGGCGTCGACCTCGAGGGCGCTCGCGCGGTCGTCGTCGGCGCCGGCGGTGCCGCCCGGGCGCTGGCCTTCGGCTTCGAGGAAGCGGGCGCCGACGTGCAGATCGCCAACCGGACGGAATCCAAGGCGCACGACCTCGCCGACGAGGTTCCGGGCGCGACCGGTCACGGACTCGAGGAACTGCCGGACCTGATGGCCGACGCCGACGTCGTCGCCAACGCGACCAGCGTCGGGCTGGAATCCGACGAGTCGGTCGCGCCGGCCGACGCCTGGCACGGCGACCTCGTCGCCTTCGACGCGGTGTACAAGCCGCTCGAGACGCGGTTCCTGCAGGACGCGGCGGCCGCGGGCGCGCAGACGATCGACGGCGCGTGGATGCTGCTGTTCCAGGGCGTCGACGCCTTCGAGCTCTGGACCGGCGAGGAGGCGCCGCTCGAGGTGATGAACGAGGCGCTGCGCAGTCACCTGTAACCTCGCTTCGGTCGATACCGACGAAAAGACCGATCGAGCGCTTTGATTCTGCTTTTCGATCGGTGTGAAGAACGGCTTCGTTTCGGGCGCGTCGGTGATCGTCGTGAGTGAGAGCGCGTTCGGGTCGCCGCTCAGACGTCAGCGTCCGACTCGAGGACGCGCTCGCCGGCGATCAGGAACCAGCCCTGGCCGTAGAGGTTGATCGCCTGCGGGGCCTCCGGGCCACCGGGCATCGCCGCGTTGCGCTGGACGGCGCCGTCCGGAGTGACGACCGTCTTGGCCGCACTGATCGCGTCTTCGGCGACTTCGCGGTACTCCTCGCCGAGCAGACCCCGGTCGACGGCCTCGGTGAAGGCGTAGGCGTACTGGAGAGTGCCCGACGTTTCCAGATACATCGTGTCATCGTCGATGAGGTGGTGCCAGAAGCCGCTGGCGTCCTGGTAGTCGGCCATACTCCGGAGGTGGTCGGTGACGAGTTCCTCGAGGTGGTCGCGTTCGGGGTGGTTCTCGGGGACGTAGTCCAACGTATCGAGGACGCCCGTGGCGAACCAACCGTTGCCGCGCAGCCAGAGCGAGCCGTCGGGGTAGCTGTTTGGCTGTTCGCGCCAGATGTGTCGGTAGAGGTCGGTGTAGGGGTCTCGAAGGTGCTTCGCGTGGACGAGGATCTGGTCGACGGCTTCGTCGATCGCTTCGGGCGTGTCCGTAATCTGGCCGTAGCGTGCCATGAACGGACACATCATGTAGATAGCGTCGATCCACAGTTCGATGTCGTCCATGTGGTGGGTGATCCCACCGTCCTCGCTTCGCGGGGCGTCCTCGTGGAGGTACTCGAACTGTCGGCGGCAGGCCTCGAGGTAGGCGTCGGGCCCGCCGTTCTCGTAGACTTCCAGTGCGAGGACGGCGACCGCGCCGGCGTCCGGAATCGGCCGAAAGATGCGGTGTTCGTCCCACTCGGGGACCACGTCGATCGAGCCGTAAGCCATCAGCCCGTCGCTGGACTGCGAGCGGACGGCCCAGTCGATGTACCGCTCGGCGATTTCGGTGTGTTCCTCGTCGTCCGTCGCCAGCAAGCCGCGAAGGACCATCGGCCGCTCGCCCTGAATGAAGTCCTCGAAATCGAGGTCGATCGTGTATTCGGCGACGGTCGGGAGCAGTTTCGCTAGCGGACGTTCTCCAGCCATACGCAGTCATGCGAGGGAGTATCACTTAAGAATATAGGTGTCGTCCGTGTTCCAATCCAGCGGATCGACCAGCAGCGGCTACCGCGGGAGTAGTCGACGACGTATCGGTTCAGTATATGGGAACTGTTCTCGAGAAGCGAATGGTGGCGTGGAGAGCCCGACGATACCCGTAAGAGACGGCCCGCCGATACCGTCCTCCGCCACGTGACGGCACAACCTAGTCGAGCGCCGGCGATTCGATCCGGCGATGCCGAATGACCGTGAACGATTATATCGGTACTGCCTGTAGCGTTCCCGGATGGCACACGACTCTCGGTATCTGATACGGGCCGCCAAACTCGAGATGCCTAAGAGTACGGTCCACGACCACCGCCGGACGCTGACCGAAGCCGAGTACCCGGTCACCGAGGGCGGGACCTACCGCGTCGGCGCGGGGTTTCTCGCGCTCGGGGATTCGCCCGCAGTCGGACGAAACTGCACCGGGTCGCCTCCCCTGAGCTGAAAAAGCTCGCCGAGGAGGTGGGCGAACACGCCAATCTGCTGATCGAGGGACACGGCAGGGGATCTTTCTCACCGAGTTCGAGCGTTGGGACGCCATGGCCCTCGATACGCACATCGGCAAGCGCGTCCACCTCCATACGGCGACGCTCGGCAAGGCGATCCTTCGCCGGCCGGAATCGGCGGTCGACGACCTCTCCGACCGACACGGATTGCCGGCCGTGACCGAGCGGACGATCACCGACGAGGACGAGCGAAGGCCGAACTCGCGGAGATCCGCGAGCGCGGCTACGCGGTCGCCGACGAGGAACGCGTGCTCGGCATGCGCTGTATCCGGAGAGCGGCGACGGCCGAACGGGCAACGTTCGGCTCGTCGGGCGCTGTCGACGAACCGACGATGCCACCCACCTACGACGTTTGTGGCGTCGAGTACGGTGAGAGCGGATTCGAGAGTCCGCGGGAGAATCGTGACACTGTCTCCCAATACGATATCGGCGTTTCCGTCACATTTCGTCCGGCCTGAACGGACAGACGCTGACACGGCCGCTATTCGGACGGAGAACCCGTCATACGGCGCCTCGAGATATGAAATGGACGATCGGAACAGTCGATTTACGCCCGTACATCCGTAAATGTGCGCCGGCGAACAGTTGCTAACGGACGCGAAGTAGTCCGGTCACGCCGGACGGTATGCTGACGCCGGTGCGTTCCGCCTCGACGGTGAGTTCCGGTTCCAGCCGGTCGGTTGACGGCGGAGACCGCCGCACTCGTCCGGAGCTACAGATAAGCGAGCCATGGTGAGGCGCAGATGATGCGCACGGACGGCCGCGATGTCGCCGTCCTCGAGGCCGACGAGACTGTCGACGGTGGAGGCGCTGACGGAGACGGTCGGCGTCGTTCCCCGGTCGACGATATCGACGGGCGGGCGATCGTCGTCGGACGCACGGCGTCGTCGATCCGGTGGTCGTCCATACGGACGGCGAACCCCGCCGATCGTCCCTCGGCCCACGGAAGATGCGCGGTCGGCGACCGAACTGACGGCGCTTGCGCTGAGTCCAATTCAGAATCGATCGAACACGTCGATTTCGAAGTAACTGAGGACACCGACCAGAACCAGCATTAGTAGGCAGAGGGCAGCCGTCATCGTCGCGGCGACGTACGAGCCGGTGCCGGGCTCGAGGTACGGGTACGAAAACCCCAGGAGAAGCAGGAAGAGGACGTTGATGCCGAACACGAACTTGAGTACCGGTCGAGTGCGATCCATCGATCGGGTGTGAGATTCCATCGAACTATAAGTTTTCCGCGGCGGCCGCCGATCTCACGGGCTGCAGCGTCCGTGCCCAATTTATCAGTAAAGTATATATGGTTATATCATGAACACGTGAGCGATGCCAACGAATAGCAATCGCTCGAACAGTGCGATTACTCGACGGACTGCACTAAAGAGTGGGCTTGCAGGGGGGGTAGTGGCGCTCGCCGGCTGTACTAACGGCTCGGGGAACGGAGCCAACGCCAACCGTGAACCGGTCGACGAGCGCGTCGACACGCAGTTCACCAAGGCGCTCCACCGCGGGACCTACGACATGCAGAACGCGTCGTGGAACCCGTACGATCCGAACAGCGCGATGGCGAACTTCGATCCGCCGGGGCTGATCTACGATCCGGTGCTGATTCACTACCAGAGCCACGACACGTTCCAGGGCGTGATCGCGGACAACTGGGAGAAGGAGGACGAGTCGATACTGGTCGAGTTCAGCGACCAGTGGACGTGGCACGACGGCGACCCGGTCACCGTCCACGACTGGAAGACCGACTGGGACATCAACTTCGCGATATCCGACATTACGAGTCCGGATACGCCCGCGAGCGACTACATCTCCGAGGTCGAAGTCGTCGACGACTACGCCATTCGGTTCCACCTCCGCGACGATTACGCGCTGGAATCCGTCCTCGTCAACGAACTCTCCGCCATGATCATGATCAAGGAGGAGGGCGTGGGATCCCCGTCCTTCGGCGAGTGGCGCGACCGACTCGTCGATGCGGATCCGGAGACCGACGAAGCGTCGCAGCTCGTCTCGGACTTCCAGGAGTGGTCCCCCGCCCTCGAGGACGTCGTCGGAAACGGGCCGTTCCAGATCAAGGAGGTCACGGATTCCGCCTTCGTCGGAGAGATCTACGAGGACCACCCCAACGCGGAGAACGTCTACTTTACCGAGTACGTCATCGAACGACACGAGGACCAGGTGCTCGCGTTCATGGAGGGGGCGGTCGACGCGATCGCGCTCAACCTCCCCGAGTCGCCCGATATCATGCAACAGCTGCCGGAGCACCACGAGATCAACCGGGACTACAATCACGTCTGGTCGGTCCTGTACAACTTCGGTAACTACGACTGGCCCAACTCGCCGGCCGAGAATCCGACCAACCAGCCGATCACGTCGGACGAGCGGGTCCGACACGCGATCGCGTACGCGCTCAACCGGGAGGAGCTCTGGGCGTCGGTGCCCGAGGAGTACGACCTCTACGAACTGCCGTCGACGTTCCTCAACCAGACCGCGGTCGACGAGGGACTGGTCGACATCGAGGGGTACAGCGACTACGCGCAGGACCGAGATCGCGCCGCGTCGCTCATGGAGGAGGCCGGCTACCAGCGCGACGACGGCCAGTGGTACGACGAGAACGGCGACCCAGCGGAACTCAATCTGCTGGCCCAATCGAGCACCAGCGTGCAGGTCGACGGACTCAACGCCGTCCAGCACCAGCTCGAGGAGTTCGGGTTCACCGCGAACCTCGACGCGGTGGACGAGGCGACGTACGGCGAGAGCCGGCTCAACGGCGATCACGACATCATCTTCGACAACCACCCGGTGTTCTCCATCATGGGGCTGACCTACGTCGGCTTCGTCTGGGAGTGGTTCAGCAACCTGAACCACATCGACTACGCGAACGAAACGTTCGAGGTCCCCTCCGAGATCGGCAACCCAGACTCCGAGGAGACGATGGAGATCAACGTCATGGACGAGATCGACCAGCTCCACCTCACCGGCGACAACAAGTACCTCCAGCGGCTGACCTGGTGGTACAATCAGACGCTGCCGATGTACAACTGCGTCATCGCCGGCGACTACGGGGCGATCAACGCCAACCGCTGGCACGTCGACGCCCCTGAGGAACTGCTCGACAACCGCGTCGCCGAGTTCAACCTCACGAAGGTCCCCGAGGCCGAACTCAAACCGTACCAGGGGTAGCGCTCTCGAGCCGACCAATAAGGACACGATACCGGTAATGAAACCGCACGACGCAGGTATACAATGAACTGGAAAATACGACGGCTCGGCCAGGCGGTGTTCACCGTCTGGGCTGTGATGACCCTGGCGTTCGTCCTGACGCGGATGATGCCCGGCAACCCGGTCGACGCGTTCGTCGCTCGCGTCGGCCCGCAGCTGGACAACCCCCAGCAGGCCTACGAGCTAGCGGAAACGTACATGAATATCAACCCGCAGGACCCGATCCACGTCGCCTACTGGGATTACATGATCTCCATGCTTCAGGGGAACATGGGGCAGTCGATGAGTCAAAACGCCTCGGTCGCCTCGATCATGGGGGAGGCGATCCCGTGGACGCTGTTCGTCATGAGTTGGGCGGTCGCCATCAGCTTCGTGGCCGGCATTTCGCTGGGCGCGCTCATGGCCTACTGGGAGGGCAGCAAGTTCGACACCGCGCTCACCGGCTACGCGACGGTCATCACGTCGATCCCCTTCTACGTGCTGGCGCTGTTGCTGTTGATCACCTTCGCCTACCGGCTCGGCTGGTTCCCCACGTCGGGCCGTCGGCCGACGGGCGTCGAGCCGGGATTCAACCTGCCGTTCATGCTGGGAATCATCCACCACGCGACGCTGCCCGTCCTCTCGATGTTCGTCGCGTCGGGCGCGGCCTCGCTGACGATGCGCGCCAACAGCGTTCGCGTCCTCGGCGAGGACTACCTGCGGGTCGCTCGGCTCCGCGGGTTGGCAGACCGGACGATCGCCGTCCGATACGTCGCCCGCAACGCGATCCTCCCGATGTACACCGGGTTGATGATCTCGCTGGGAACGATGTTCGGCGGCTCCGTCGTCCTCGAGCAGATCTTTTCCTACAGGGGAATGGGATACTACATGATTCAGGCGGTGCGAGCACGCGACTACCCGCTGATGATGGGCGCGTTCACCGTTATCACGATCGCGGTCGTCGTCGCGCTGTTGATCGCCGATCTGACCTACGGCAAGATCGATCCCCGTGCAGGAGGTGAGAGCCGTGACGCGTTCTGAAGACGATCCCGGCGAATCGACGGACACGCGGACGCGCAACTCGGTCGATGCGTTCGTTCCCGATCAGTCCGGCGGCGCGACCGACGACGCCGGACCGTCGGTGCGAAGCGACGGCGGAACGATCGATACGGACTCGCCGTTCGAGACGACCGCGTCCGTGGCGGAAACGCGCAGCGACCGGATCGACCGGTTCCTCGAGGACTACGTTCGAACGCCGTGGTCGATCCTGCGCAGCGATTGGCGGGCGCTGGCCTCCTTCGCGATCATCACCTTCTACATCCTCGTGGCGACCGTCGGGGTCTACCTGGTCGAGCCGACGTACCCGGCCCACGGGGACAAGCTGCTGGGCCCGTTCCAGACGTGGGAGTTCCCGCTCGGAACCACGTCCTCCGGGAAGGACGTCTTCTCCATGACGGTCCACTCGACGCCGTCGATCCTGGTCATGATGACCTCCGGAGCCGTTTTCACCGTCGTCGTCGGCACCGCCTTCGGCGTCGTGGCCGGCTACAAGGGCGGAACGATCGACACCGTTCTCAGCACGATCACCGACGTGTTCATCAACGTCCCCGGGCTCCCGCTGGTCATCGTCCTCGCCACGCTGCTCGAGGCCTGGATCAACAACTCCGTGACGCTCGGAATCCTGCTGGCGGCGGCGGCGTGGGCGGGCCTCGCTCGGTCGATCCGCTCGCAGGTGCTGACGATCCGCGCCGAGTCGTTCGTCGAGGCGGCGCGAGCGATGGACCTGTCGACGCGGTGGATCCTCGTTCGGGAGATCATCCCGCACCTGATGCCGTACATCGTGGTGAACATGGTCAACGCAGCCCGCCGGATCATCTTCGCGGCGGTCGCGCTGTACTTCCTCGGCGTGCTGCCGTTCTCCGACGCCAACTGGGGCGTCATGTTGAACAACGCGTACAACAGCGGGGCGCTCTACCGCCCCGACGCGATCCACTGGCTGCTCGTGCCGATGATCGCCATCACGGGGATCGCGATCGCGCTCATCCTGCTCGCGCAGTCGCTGGATCAGGTGTTCAACCCCCGGATCAGGGCGCGCCATCAGGACCACGGCGACGACCAGTTGGAACCGGACTCCGAAACCGACACCAAGGACATGATGAACGTATGAACACGGTTACCACGACGATCACGACTTCGATCCGACCCGTTCGACCGATTCGACGACCGACTGCCGGCGGCCGACCTTTCCCGCGGGAGGTGTCGCGATGACGGTCTCGCAGTCGGCGGCGCAGGTCGACCGCCCGAACGAGGACGTCATCATGGAACTGCGAAACGCGTCCGTCGAATTCGGCATGGACCGCGGGCAGTCGCGGGTCCTCAACGACGTCGACTTCGAGGTCCAGCGCGACGAAATCGTCGGCGTCATCGGCGAGTCCGGCTCCGGGAAGTCGATGTTCGCCTCGGCGATGCTCGATGCCGTCCCCGAACCGGGCGTCACGACCGGGGACGTGATCTACTATCCCGAGGCCGGGGAGCCGGTCTCCGTCACCGACCTCTCGAAGGAGGAGCTCCGTCAGTTTCGCTGGGAGGAGGTCTCGATGGTGTTCCAGGGCGCGATGAGCTCCTTCAATCCGGTGTTGCAGATCCGCACCCACTTCGTCGAGACGCTAAGCGCCCACAATTACGACGTCCAGCGCGGCCTCGAGCGCGCGAAGGAGCTGCTCTCGGACCTGTACCTCGATCCCGAGCGGATGCTCGAGTCGTACCCCCACGAGCTCTCCGGCGGGATGAAACAGCGCGTGCTGATCGCGCTGAGTCTCGTCCTCGATCCGGAGATGCTCGTGATGGACGAGCCGACGGCGGCGCTGGACCTGCTGATGCAGCGCTCGATCATCTCGCTGCTCGAGGAGATCAAGGAGAAACACGACCTGACGATCGTCTTCATCACGCACGATCTGCCGCTGGTCGCCGACCTCGCGGACCGGCTGGCCGTTCTATACGCCTTCGAGTTCGCGGAGGTCGGTCCGGCCGACGACATCCTCGAGGACCCCGCACACCCCTACACGCGGGCGTTACTGAACGCGACGCCGAACCTCTCGGCGCCGCTCGAGGAGATGCGCCCGATCGAGGGCGAGAGTCCGGACCCAGTCAACATTCCGCAGGGGTGTTCGTACCACCCCCGCTGTCCGCTCGCGGACGACGCGTGTCGGGCGCAGGACCCTGACGCGTACGACGCCGGGCCGGATCACGACGTCTACTGCCACCACTGGGAGGACTCGATCGAGAACATCGATCGAGCGTTCTCCGACGCCGACGGGGCGGTCGACCGACGACGGAAGACGGCGGCGGATCGCTCGGCGGACGCCGAGCCGGTGGTGTCGCTGACCGACGTCGAAGTCGAGTTCGGCTCCGAGAACGACGGGCTGCTCGATTTCGGCGACTCCGAGGTGGTCACGGCCGTCGACGGCATCTCGCTCGACATCTACGAGAACGACGTGGTCGTCCTCGTGGGCGAATCGGGCTGCGGCAAGACGACGCTCGGGAAGACCGCCGTCGGCCTCCAGCGGCCGACGGACGGGAAAATCGAGTACCAGGGGCAGGACATCTGGGAGGGCAGCGGCGGCAGTAGCACGCTCGCCGACGAGGAGATTCGACGCGCGCTCCAGATCGTCCACCAGGATCCCGGCAGTTCGCTCAACTCCCACCACCGCGTTCGCACGATCCTCGAGACGCCGCTCAAGCGGTGGCACCCCGACCTCGACGGCAACGACCGACGAGAGCGGATTTTGGGAATGCTCGAGTACGTCGGGATCAGTCCGCCGGAGGACTACATCGACCGGTACCCCCACCAGCTGTCGGGCGGCGAGAAGCAGCGGGTCGCGCTGATCCGCGCAATGTTGATCAACCCGGACCTCATCCTGGCCGACGAAGCCGTGTCGGCGCTGGACGTCTCGCTGCGGGTCAGCATGATGGATCTGATGATCGAACTCCAGGACGCGTTCAACACGTCGTTCCTGTCGATCTCCCACGACCTCTCGAACGCCCGCTACTTCGCCGAGAAGACCGGCGGCCGCATCGGGGTCATGTACCTCGGGGAGCTGGTCGAGATCGGCTCGCCCGAGCAGATCATCCACGATCCGCAGCATCCGTACACGCAGGCCCTGCGCTGGGCGACGCCGGAACTCGATCGCACCGACGCCGAGGACGACGACGAGAATCCGATGCGATCGATCGACGTCCCGGACCAGACGAACATGCCCTCGGGCTGTCGGTACCACACGCGCTGTCCGGAGGCGCGCGAGGTCTGTCGCTCCCAGAAACCGGAGTTGGTCGACTGCACCGACGAGAACGGCGTCCAGCACACCGCCTGCTTCCGCGCGCTCGAGGACCACGAGTATTGGGACAGCGAACCGCTCGCGGCGGACGAACCGGCCGCAAAAGAGGCGGGCGACGCCGACTAGACGACGTCGAGAACGCCGCGCGTCGGTTTCAGTTCCTTCCGTTTCAACCGGCTGTTCCGTTTCCGAACGGCAAAATCGATCCCGAGTCGGCCGACCAGCGATTCCCGCGGACGGCTCAACCCCGGGTGCCCCGGCGCGAAAGCGTCACTGCGACGTGGATCGCTGCGCCGACGATGACGAGCGCGATTCCCCAGATGCCCAGGATCGCGGGCCAGATCCCGGTGTTCACGACGTACCCGATGACGGTGACGAGCAGTCCGGCGACGGCGGTCTTGAGTGCGTACGAGCTCGAGATCCTCCCGAGGATTCCGGTCGTTCGCCCGCTTGCAGTCCCGCTCCGCTCGAGGCGGCTCGGTTGACTATCGTCGTCAGTATCGACGGCCATATGCACACGTTATCACGGACCGTGTTATCTGTTTCGGCGCACCACGTCGTCCCCCTCATCTTGCCGGGCCGCAGCCACTCGAGATCGAGAGCCGGCCTCGAGCGGACTCGACGCACGACGACAGGGCGATAAGAGACGACACGACCCCCAACGCTCGAGTCGGTGAAGTGACGACCGCACGCGGTGAGATCGACGTTGCGACGGATGCTGCATGACCCGATCAGTATCGATTCTGTCGTAATCGACGCTAATCTTAGCGTACCTACATAATTTTTATATCATATGCTGTGGTCGGAGAAAGTGCGGTGTGAGAGACAATGACAGATCCAAATATGAGCGATACGAGCAGCCGACGGTATCGACGCGAGATTCTAAGCGGGATGGCAGCCGGATCGGCGGCGGCGGTCGTCACTGGCATGACGACGGCGTCCCAAGGGCAGGGTAACGCCCGCGGAAAAGGCAAGCAAAAGCACGGCTCGAAACGACAGATGGAGTCCCTCGATCGTGGCCTCGTGGCCGTGCCGGCCGACGACGGGGTACTCGTCCGCTGGCGACTCCTCGGAACCGAGCCCCGCGATCTGGGGTTTCACGTGTATCGCGACGGCAAGCGACTGAACAACAAACCGATCACCGAGAGTACGAACTACTTCGATCCCGACGGAACGACGGACTCGACGTACGCGGTT
Organism: Halopiger thermotolerans; assembly: GCF_054654555.1. Taxonomy (NCBI): domain Archaea; kingdom Methanobacteriati; phylum Methanobacteriota; class Halobacteria; order Halobacteriales; family Natrialbaceae; genus Halopiger; species Halopiger thermotolerans. The sequence continues at coordinate 374,629 of NZ_BAAIEU010000003.1, forward strand.
CGAGCGGTCGGCAACGGTCGAGCCAGCGGCAGGAAGGACGGCGACCGGAAACCCGGGATGTCGGAGTCCGTCGAGGTTTGGGACGAACAGTACAAGGAGATTCCGCTGAACAAGCCCGAGCCGGTCGAAGGCGAGGACGGCGAGACAATCACGTACCACGCGAACGACGCGAGTCTGGGCGACCTCACGGGCGACGGCACGCTCGACATCGTCCAGAAGTGGACCCCGTCGAACGCGAAGGACAACTCCCAGTCGGGTCACACGAGTGACGTTCTGATCGACGCGTATACGATAGAGGGAGAGCACCTCTGGCGGATCAACCTCGGCCAGAACGTCCGGGCCGGCGCCCACTACACGCCGTTCCTGGTGTACGACTTCGACGGCGACGGTAAGTCGGAGTTAGTGGTACGGACAGGCGACGGTACCGAAGACGGTGCCGGTAACGTTATCGGCGATCCGGACGCCGACTGGACGAATGATAGCGGATACATCCTCGAGGGGCCGGAGTATCTCACCGTCTTCGACGGCGAGACCGGTGAGGAACTCGCGACGGAGGACTTCCAGCCCGCACGGGGCGACCCCTGCCAGTGGGGCGACTGCTACGGGAACCGCGTCGACCGGTTCCTCGCGGGGACTGCCTACCTCGACGGCGAGCGACCAAGCATCGTGTTCACGCGGGGCTACTACGAAAAGACGATGCTCGCCGCGTGGGACTTCCGGCAAGGCGAACTCGAGTTGCGCTGGCTCTTCGACAGCGAGGACGGGAACGAGGAGTACGAGGGCGTGGGCGCACACAGCCTGGCCACCGCGGACGTCGACGGCGACGGCAAAGACGAGATCGTCTTCGGCGGGGCAGTCATCGACCACGACGGCACCGGCCTGCACACGACGACGATGTCCAACCCCGACGCCCAGCACTGCGGTGATTTCATCCCCGACCGGGAGGGCTTGGAGATCTTCGTCCCCGCCGAGTATCCGGCCGAGGGGGCACCGAGCCTGTCGATGCGCGACGCCGAGACGGGCGAGTACATCTGGGCCGTCAGGAACGGCGCGGACATTGGCAGAGCGATGGTCGCCGACATCGATCCGAACTACGAGGGGGCGGAAGCGTGGGCGGGCGTGCCCCTGGAAACCGATAGCGAGATCGCCGGGACGTTCACCGCCGACGGTGAGCAGATCAGTGAGACCGGCGTCAATTCGGTAAACTCGGCGATCTGGTGGACCGGCGATCTGCACCGAGAACTGCTCGATCACGATTTTCTCGGCTGGGACGCGGGATACGGCGTCGGCTGGATCAAGAAGTGGAACCCGGAGACGGAGGAACTCGACCTGTTGAAGGAGTTCGAGGGAACGCGCTCGAACAACTCCTCGAAGGGCAACCCGTGTCTGTCGGGGGACATTCTCGGTGACTGGCGTGAGGAGGTCATCTGGCGGGCCGAGGACAGCAGCCACCTGCGCCTCTACGCGACGCCACACGAGACCGATCATCGGCTGTATACGCTGTTGCACGACCCGCAGTACCGGACCGGTATCGCCCGGCAGAACGTGGGCTACAACCAGCCGCCGTGGCCCAGTTTCTTCCTCGGCCACGGGATGGACGACCCGCCGAAACCAAACATCATGACCTCGTTCGAGCCCGCGGGACACGACCGTCTCGCCGAGATATCCGCGAGCGAGACCGACTCGACTCCCTGCGACCAGGTCGACTTCGAAGCGGTCGACCTGACGGGCAACGGCAACAAGATCCGTTCCCTGACGTGGGAGTTCGGCGACGACACGACTGCGACGGGCTGGTCGGTCAGTCACACCTACGACGAACTGGGGACGTATCCCGTCAAGCTGACCGTGACGGCCAAGAACGGGGAGACGACGACCGACTTTGAGACGATCACGATCACCGAACCGGAGCCGCTAGCGCGGGCCGTGCCGAGTGCGACCCGCGTCGACGTGGGCGAGTCCATCGACTTCGAGGCGGAGGACGTCTCTGGCGACGAGGAGTCGGTCGACTCCCTGACGTGGGAGTTCGGCGACGGCACGACTGCGACGGGGTGGTCAGCTACGCATAGCTACGACGGTCCCGGCGAGTACACCGTCACGCTGCACGCCACCGCCGAAAGCGGTTGTGAAACATCGTACTCCGAGACGATCACGGTCGACCTCACGGAGGGCACCTACCGTCTGACCTCCCAGATCAACAGCAACGACATTGTGATGAGCGTCGACGGCGAACTCGCTGACGGGGCGAACGTCTACAACGACACCGTAGGCGAGGCCAACGGCCAAACGTGGGCGGTGACCGAACTCGAAGACGGCGTCTACCGCATCGCCGCGGCCGGCAACGAGGATCTCGTGCTGGAGGCCGCCGACGGGGGTACCGACACCGGCACGAACCTCGAACTCGGCCAGTGGGAGGGCGCCGATTACCAGAAGTTCGCGGTGGTGCCTCAGAGCGGCACGGGCTTCACGCTCGAGCCGACCCACGCCGACCTCGCGGCCGACGTCTGGGAGCGCGATCCGGAGCCGGGCGCGGACATCCGCCACTGGAACGTGACCAGTGCGGAGAATCAGCAGTTCGCGTTTATCGACCCCGACGGCAACTAACCGATCGGAGTCACGTAGTCACACCACCACCACGAACCTCGGGACGGGAGCCGGGTAGACACTACGCCGGTCTCCGTAGACCGCGTCGCTCGAGGCGATCGCGGACGACCGGCGGTTCGATGCTCGGTTCCGTTCTCGCCGATTTATCGATAAAAACGGGACGGTAGTCAGCGACTACCTCAGTTTTCGAGGACAGCCGCGTTCTCGAGATCGTACGCGTCGAAGTAGTCGCGCTCGATGTCGATCAACTCGGCGAACAATTTTTGCGCGTCCTCACGGGGGAGCGTCACCAGCGGCTCGTTCAGGAACGCCTCGAAGGCGAGATCGAGATCGCCGGCGAAGCCGGCCTTGACGAGCGTCTCCTGGTTGTGGATCGCGGTCGTGACCATGCTGCGGACTTCGCGGGGGAGCGTGCCGGCGGTGATCGGCTTCACGCCGGCGCCGGTGATGAGGACGTTCGTTTCGACGACGGCACCGTCGGGAAGGTCCGGCGTCTGGCCGACGTTGGGGTAGTTGACGTTGGTTTTCAGCGGCTCGAGGCCGCACAGGGCGCGGATGATGTCGACGGCTTCCTCGCTGGTTTCCGTGAACTCGAACTCCTCGGGATCGGTCATGTACTGCGCCATCTTCGCCGGCCCGTCGCTATCGCTGACGCGGGCGGAACTGGGCGTCAGGCGGATCCCCCAGCGCTGGATCTCCGCGGGCTCGTCGATCGAGAGATACCACGGGACGAACTCCACGAGGTGGCGGTCGCCGGCGGCGCCCAGAAGGCCGAATTTGTCGTAGAGGTCGAACGCGACCTCGTGGTGGTTGATCCAGTAGTCCGCGTCGTCGAAGTCGCCGGGCTCGAAACTCGGGAGGGGCTTTCGCTCCTCGAGTTCCGCATCGAGGTACTGGAAGATATCGTGATCGCGCCAGTAGGCCTCGTCGATCCACGTGAAGTGGTTGACACCCTTGACGTTCACGTCGATCTCACTGCCGGCGACGTCGTCGGCGTCGTCGACGTACTTCTCGGCGATATCTGCCAGCATCTTCTGGACGTGGAACACCTCATGACAGAGGCCGATAGCGTTGATGTCGGGGTACTCCTCGTAGAGCGCTCGCGTGCAGACGGTCATCGGGTTCGTGTAGTTGAACACCCAGGCGTCGGGACACTGCTCGCGGACCGTCGCGGCGATTTCGCGGTACTGCGGGATCGACCGCAGCGCGCGGACCGCACCGCCGGGGCCGCAGGTGTCGGCGACCGTCTGGTAGATGCCGTACTCCTGTGGCACGTCGATGTCGTGGACGAACGTCTCCTCGGGCGGATCCTGGGTCGAACAGATGACGAAGTCCGCGTCCTCGAGCGCCGCTGCGAGGGTCTCGGCGGCCTCGAACGTCCAGTCGCCGACGGCCTCCTCGCGGGTCGCAAGCGCGTTGCCGAGGTCCGCGTTCCGCTCGGCGGCCTCGTAATCGAGGTCGTAGAGCCTCACTCGCCCAGAGACGTCCCGGCACTGGAGCAGGTCGTTCATGAACGTGTGCGCCCAGCCCTGACTGCCGCCGCCGACGTAGCCGATCGTCACGTCCGTTCGCGCGTCCGACGCAGTCGTCGCTGTACTACCGAGATGGTGCATGGTACCGTGACTGACGGTGACGTACAAAAACGTTGGCGTTCAGGGCGGTCTGACCGCCGATCGCAGGTGTTAGATGACGGACGATCGGTGATGGCTGTACCCGCCGCGAGCCGCTACCGCCACTCGAGGACGGTCTCGACCGCCGCGTCGGCGTCGCCGGTCGGCGAGAACTCGCAGCCGACGTAGCCGTCGTAGCCGGCCTCGTCGATCGCCGCGATGATCGTTTCGTAGTCGAGTTCGCCGGTGCCAGGTTCGTGTCGGCCGGGAACGTCCGCGATGTGAACGTGGCCGATCCGGTCGACGTTGTCGGTGATCGTCTGAATGACGTTCCCCTCGGTGACCTGCTGGTGGTAGACGTCGTACAGCAGTTGCACGTTCGGCGAGCCGACGTCGTCGACGATGTCGAATCCCTCAGCGGACGTCTCGAGGAAGTAGCCCGGATGGTCGACGGCGGTGTTCAGCGGCTCGAGGACGAGCGTCACGCCGGCGTCCTCGGCGTCGGGCGCGACGCGGGAGAGCACGCTCACAATGTTGTCGTACTGCGCGTCGCGGTCCAGTCCGTCCTGGTCCTGTCCGGTCGTGACGATCAGCGTCGGGACGTCGTACTCGGCGGCGGTCGCGATCGACTCTCGGATCGTTTCGACGGCCTCATCGGCTACGTCGGGGTCGGTGAGCGTCCCGCCGGCGACGAAGCCGGCGATCGGAATCTCGGCTGCCTCGGCGGTGTCGACGATCGCCTCGAGGTCCTTCTCGCGCCAGCCCCAGAACTCGACGGCGTCGGCACCGGCGTCGGCAGCCCGCTGGATTCGGTCGACGAACGGCTCGTCGTCGTAGACCATCTCGACACAGATCGAGAGCCGAGCCATCTATTCGGCCTCCTCGTCGGCCATCGGCTCGGGGTTCAACTCGCCCGACTCGACCATGGCGTCGAGCGGGTTGTCGTCGATCTCGAGCGGCAGGTCGACCCGGCCACGTTTGCGGGCCGACTCCCACGTCCCGAAGATGAGTTCGGTCGCGTTCAGGGCGTTCTCCGCGCTGAGTTCCGGCTCCTCGTTTTCGTCGAGACAGCGGACGTTCTCGGCGATGGCGCGGTCGATGAACTCCCAGCTGTGGAGGCCGTCCTCGGTTTCGACGGCCTCCCAGGCGTCGTCGCCGGCGCGGCGGATGCGCAGTACGGGGAGGTCCTCGCTCTCGTCGCCCTCAGGGCCGAGTTCGATCGTTCCCTCGGTGCCGATCAGCCGGTTGTGGCACGCGACGGCGCTGGTCGGACCGCCGTCGCCGGTGGCGTCGCTCGTGCCGAGCCCGTGGACGCCGTTTTCGTACTCCCACATCACGACGGCCTGGGTCTCGTTGTGCGACCCGAAGACGACGTTCTCCTCGCTGTAGTCGATCTGGCCGAGCACCCACTCGGCGGGCACCTCGTCGTTGAAGTAGTTACAGAGGTCGAACGAGTGGCTCCCGTAGTCGAAGATGCCGACCGGCGCCGAGAACTCGATGCGCTCTAACTCGCCGATCTCGCCGTCGTCGAGCAGCCGTTTCGCGGTACGGACGGCGTCGCTGAACCGGCGCTGGTGGTTGAACGTCAGCTGGACGTCGTGACGAGCGGCCTCCTGGGTCATCATGCGCGCGCCGCCGTAGGTCTGGGCCATCGGTTTCTCGCAGTGGACCGCGTCGACGCCCGCCCGACAGCAGTCGATCGCGATCGGCGCGTGGATCGCCGGGGGGACACACAGTGAGACGATGTCGGGCTGGACCGCCTCGAGCATCGCCTCGTAGTCCTCGAAGACGTTCTCGTCGTCGATCCCGTACTCGGCGGCGAACGCCGCGGCGTTTTCGGGGACGATGTCGGCGCAGGCGACGAGCTCGCACCGATCGTGTTTCTCGTATCCTTCCGCGTGGTGGTACGCCATCGCGTAGCCGTCACGTCCGGGGTCGTCCGGTTCCGTCCCGGTTCCAATCACTGCTACCTGATAGGACATACCATACCGTTTCGCGTCAACCAGTATAATTGTTCATCCTTTTCACCGGTCATCGCTCGCTGGAGGCGTCGGACGACGAGCCGTCGTCAACTCGCCGACGCGTCGTCTGAGAGAAAGATTCAAGATTCAAGGCGGAAAGTTCGACACGATGCAATTCGTTCGATTCGCGACCGACGGTAGCGTCCGTTGGGGCGTCACAGCGGACGACCAGACGTACGACCTGACCCGGTTCGGCGAGCCGACCCTCGAGGAACTCGCGTCGCCGGGCTACCGACGGCGCGTTAGCCGCGCCGTCGAGACGGGGGAACTCCCGGCGATCGACGACCCTGAGGACCGGCTCGCACCGGTGCCGTCGTCGGCCGTCGACCAGATCATCTGCGTCGGTCTGAACTACCACGACCACGCCGAGGAGCAGGACGAGGAGATCCCCGAGAAGCCGATGCTGTTCGCGAAGTCGCCGTCGACGGTCACCGACCCCGGCGCGCCGATCGTCCACCCCGACGACGTCGAGCAGGTCGACTACGAGGTCGAACTCGGGATCGTCATCGGCCGCACCGCCTGCGAGGTGTCGGCCGAGGAAGCCGAGGACTACATCGCGGGCTACACCGTCGTCGACGACGTCAGCGCGCGCGACGCGCAGTTCGAGGACGGCCAGTTCTTCCGCGGAAAGAGCTACGACACGTTCGCGCCGATGGGCCCCGCGCTGACTAGTCCCGACGCCGTCGATCCGAACGATCTCGCGGTCGAACTGCGGCTCAACGGCGAAATCAAGCAGGAGTCGACGACCGCGGAGTTCATCTTCGACGTCGGCGAGGTCGTCGAGTACATCAGCAACTTCACGACGTTGCGGCCGGGAACGGTCATTTCGACCGGCACGCCCGGCGGCGTCGGTATCTTCCGCGATCCGCCCGAACTCCTCTCGCCGGGCGACACCGTCGAAGCAGAGATCGAGGGGATCGGGACGCTCGAGAACCCGGTCGTCGGCGAGTCGGAGTAACGCGGTACCGTTTCGACGAACGGGGAGCGGTTAGATCCCCGCCAGCTCCCTGAACGACCGCTCCGTGAGCCACTTCCGATCGTTCTGCGAGAGGCCGTCGACGTGCTCGAGCCACCGGAGGCTCTCCTCGTAACTGGCCGCGTCGCTGACGTTCGGGAAGTCCGATCCCCAGACGACCCGCTCGCGACCGAACGTCTCGAGCAGCCAGCGGACGTGGTCGTGCATGTCGGCGTAGGGGAACCCCTCCTCGGAGCGGTGGACGACCTCCGAAATTTTCACGGCGACGTCGTACTCCTCGGCGGCCAGCGGCTCGAGGGGTGCGAACACCTCGTCGGGATCGGTTTCGGGGCCGGCGTGACAGAAGTGATCGAGCGCGTAGCTGAGGTCGGGGTAGGTCTCGATCAGGTCGACCACCTGCTCCAGTTGGTCGTAGTGGGCGAGAATCTGGACCAGGGCATCGGTATCGCGGGCTGCGTCCCAGAACTCGGGTTCGTCGATGGCGTCGCGCAGCCAGTCAACCTCGGGGTCGAACGTCTCCCACATCCGATCGTAGGGGCAGATCGCGCCGAGCCGGAAGCCGAGGATGCCGTCGGTAGCCATGCACGAGCGCAACCGGTCGGCCACATCGTCGGCGAACTGATCCAGCATGACGATCCCGTAGAGATCGTCGTACCGTTCGGCGCACTCGAGCGTGTAGTGGTTGTCTGTCCACTCGCAGATCGGGTAGCCGACGACGACCGCCTCGTCGACGCCGATCGCGTCCATGTCGGAACGGAGTTTCTCGGCGTCGTAAACTGCGTCGACGCCGAACTCGTCGACGGTATCGACGAGCGGCCCGTTGACCCAAGGATGGTCGCGATCCGGTCGCGTCCAGGCGTGCGTGTGAGTGTCCAGCACCATTCGTTCAGGGGAACCGACGCGTCGAGCGCTACTAAGCGTTGTGTTACACGGGGTCGCACGCGAGTGCGTTACGTTCCCGACGAAAAGAATCGACTGGCCTCGCGCTCGTGGCTGCGACCGTCGCTCTCGAGTTCGCTACGCTCCCGAGCTGTCGTCGGCTTCGACTTCCTCGGTGATGAGGTTCCCGTCGTTGTCGATCCGAAGGCGGTACTGACTCTCGCCGTCCGGCGTCGTGAGGATGGCACCGTTGCCGGCCCCCTCGATTCGGACGTCGGATTCCTCGACGGCGAACGTCGGCGATCCGCCGGCGCGGAACTCGTGGGAGCCAGAGGTCTCGTGCCGTTGTGTACCGTCGTCGAACCAGCGCGTCGACCCGACCGCGTCGTCGCTCACGTTGGGTTCGGGGCGCAGGTTCTGCTGATCGAAGTACGACGCGTACTCGATATCGGTGCTGTACTCGGCGTGGAACAGATCGACGTTCTCGACGAAGAGCCCGTTGTGTCGCGGCCCCTCGCCGTCGGTCACGTCGACGGCCCTGACGCCGCTGTGGTAGTCCATCGCGTTGTGGCGTTCGTGGACGTTCGAGATCGACACGCTCCGTGTCTCATTGACCGAGTTCTCGAGTTTGACGATGTCCTTGCTGACCGACTGCAGCGGGTGGCCACCGACCTGGATCGAGTCCAGCGTGATCGAGGCGCCGCCGTCGATCCGGATGCTGTGTTCGCCGCCGCCGCCCCGCCAGTTGTAGATGTCGAGGTCGAACGAGGGGCCGTACGGGACGTCCTCGTTCCCGTACTCGGCGAGGAAGGCGTCGCGACAGCCGGTCACCTCGGTGTCCTTGATCGTCACTTCGCTCGTCCCGTGGTAGTCCGCGAGTCTGATCCCGGCCGGCACGCTGTTCCGCCCGCTCAGGCTCTGGAGGTACATCCGGGAAACGTGCATGTGACCGATACCCTGGATGTCGACGAACGACCGCTCGAGGTTCCCTCGAGCGTAGAACATTCCGCCGTAGAGGTTGATGTTCTCGGTCTTCTCGTCCGGTCCGATGACGAAGAAGCTCTCGATCGGCTCCGTGGCGAAGACGAGGGTCCACCCCATCTCGAACACCAGTTTGCCGACGTTGTCGTCGATCTCGACCGGGGACTCGAACCGCCAGGCCGGAAGGCCCGCGGCCGCGGCCGGATCGTCCGGATCGGGCGACGGAACGACGATTTTGTGCCCTGGTTGTCCGCTCGGGAGATCCTCGAGGACGTTCTCTAGCTTCTGGTCGAGCGTGTCGCCCGGATAGTCGGTGACGACGTGGATCGAGTCGGCCGACCCCTCGGCGTTGAGTACGCCGTCGTCGTCGACGTTCAGGTTCGAACCGGCGAAGTCCGTAATCGCCGCATCGTTTGCCACCGTTGCGAGCGCGCCCAGTTCGGTCAGGCTGTGACCGTCGGCGTCGACGTCGGCGTCCCACGCGTACCACGGCTGTTCGCCGCGGCCGTCCTCTTGTGCGCTCCCCGCCCCGGCGAGCGCGACGCCGAGCCCGGCTGTTCCGAGCAATCCCAGCGCCCCGCGTCGGGGGAGCGTCCAGTCCGATCGCTCTCCGTTGTCAGCATTGTCATTGCTCATTGGTATCAACCGCTTCTAACGGCAACAGATCCGTTACCCGTCCGGATATAAATTATTTTTTGACAACGAGAATGTAACACTCACTCATATTTCGTGACGGCTGAAATTCCTGCCAGACGTAGCCGAAAACGCTTCGCTCCGAGGTCGTTCGGGGCACGCGAAGAACTGAACCGCTCCCCTGCGCCGGATTATTCGGAAAACGAGAAGACGGGTTTGCAGGTCTCGGACTCGAGGAACGCTTCGAACGCCGCGGTCGGGTCGTCGACGCTGTAGGAGGTATCGATGATCTCGTCGGCGTCGATCTCGCCGCCGTCCAGGAGACGGATCGCCTGCTCGAAGTTCCGCCAGGTCGACCCGTAGGACGTGTTCACCATGACTTCGCCGCGGACGACCGGCGTCATGAACAGTTCGCTCGGCGCGCCGGGCAGTCCGACGACGACGACCTGCCCGCCCTTGCGGACGTGTTCGACGCCCATCTCGACGCCGCTCTTGTGGCCGGTGGTATCGAAGACGACGTCGAAGCCGCCGCCGTCGGCTTTCGCCTCCACGAACGTCTCGAGATCGTCGGTCTCGACGTCGACCGTCTCGATGCCGAGTCGTTCGACGAGCGGCAGCCGATACTCGGTGTCCTTGCCGAGCCCCGAGACGACGACGTTCGCGCCCAGCGAGTCGGCGACGGCCGCGACCAGGACGCCGATCGGGCCGGGGCCCTCGACGAGGACGAAATCGCCGGGCGTGACGGTCGACCGGTCGAACACGGCCCGCGTCGCAATGCTCAGCGGTTCGGTGATGCTCGCCTGTCTGAGCGGGACGCTGTCGGGGATGTGGTGCAGGTCTTTCGGTTTGACGGTCGTGTACTCGGTGTACGCGCCGTCGTTGTGCATCCCAGTGATCTCGAAGTTCCGGCAGACGTTCGACTGGCCGTTCTTGCACTGGAAACACGAACCGCAGTCGTGGATCGGTTCTTCGACGACGTGATCGCCGGCCGCGAAGTCGGTCACCGCGTCGCCGACGGCGATGACTTCGCCCGAGTACTCGTGGCCCATGATGCGGGGCAGCGGGATCCACTCGTAGCCGTCTTCGTACGTGTAGGCGTGGGCGTCGCTACCGCACAGTCCGGCAGAATCGACTCGTACGAGCACTTCGTCCTCGGCGGGCGTCGGCTTCTCTCGTTCGCGAATTTCGATAGATCTGGGACCGGTATGGACTATGGCCTTCATGCTGGAGTTCCCTCTCGCTCTAGTCGAGCTAGTGGTGGTTTGCAATCTACTCACATATAACTTTGCGCTATCCGGAAACGGAGCGACGGTTCGCTCGCCGCCCACGGCCGATCGCCGCCGGCCTGCTCCCGGACGACCGCGCTGGCAGTGATCTCCGCTGTCGGCGGCGCAATCGGATCAGTGGAAAGGATTTTATCGCTTCCGAGAGCAGTAGCGTTCACGAGGAGAGAGAATGGAAATCACGGACGTCAACGCGACCAAGATCAGCAACGAATCGTGGGGCGAATTCATCGAGTTCCCCCTGGTCACGATCATGTCGAAGTACAAGGAGTACCGGAACGTCGACGGCGAGAACCCCCAAGCCCGCCGCAAGTGGATGGGGCCCGTGGGCGACGTCGTCGTCGAGGTCGAGACGGACGCCGGCATCACCGGCGTCGGCGTCGGGAACTGGGGAAGCGGCGCCATCGCCACCGTCGTCGAGGAAACCCTCTCGAAGATCGTGATGGGCGAGGATCCCACCCAGCGCGAGAAGCTCTGGGAGCAGATGTACCGCGCGACCCTTCCCTTCGGCCGGAAGGGCGTCGCCGTCATGGCGATCAGCGCCGTCGATCAGGCGCTGTGGGACATCGCGGGCAAAGAAGCCGGTAAGCCGGTCTACGAACTGCTCGGCGGCCCTACGACCGAGGAGATCCCCGCCTACGCCTCGAACCTCCATCCCGTCGACATGGAGAAACTCGAGCGCGAGGCCGTCCAGTACGCGGAGGAGGGCTTCGACGCGATGAAGCTGCGCTTCCTCCACGGTCCTGAGGCGGGTCGCTCGGGGATGAAGAAAAACGAGGAGATCGTCAAGACGGTCCGCGAGGCCGTCGGCGATGAGATCGAGATCGCGGCCGACGCCTACATGGGCTGGTCGGTCCGCTACGCGAAGAAGATGCTCGACCGCCTCGAGCCCTACGACATGGCGTGGGTCGAGGAGCCCGTCATCGCCGACGACATCTCGGGCTACGCCGAAGTTCGCGAAGCCGCGCCGATGCCGATCTCCGGCGGCGAACACGAGTTCACGCGCTGGGGTCACGAGGACCTCCTCGAGGAGGGTGCCGTCGACATCCTCCAACCTGACGTGGGCCGAGTCGGCGGCATCACGGAGCTGATGAAGGTCGCCGACATGGCCGAAGTGCACGACGTGCCAGTAATCCCCCACGCCGGCACGAATCCGACGCTGCACGCCATCGCGGCGCACACGAACATGCCGATGGCGGAGTACTTCCCGACGCCCGAGTGGTTCGAAGAACAGCAGGAGGAACAGGAGTCGACCTACGCCGACGCGATCTTCGAGAACCCGCCCTCGCCCGAGAACGGGTCGATTCCGATCCCCGACGAGCCCGGCGTCAGCACCCAACTCAACCGCGAGGCGCTGGAGCACTTCGCCGTCGAGTGACCATGTCCGAGGACGTCACATTCGAGTTCAACGTGCCGGTGTTCGCCGGCGCGCCGGACGAGGGCGACGACGAGCCGGTGCACCGCGACACGCCCCGCTACGAGCGACTGGACTGGGAGCAGACGAAGGCGGGCATCCTGAAGGCCGAGGAACTGGGCTTCGACGCCGCGTGGGCGCCCGACCACCTCATGCTCGGGCGCGACCACGCCGAGTACGAGGCCTGGACGCTGCTGTCGGCGATGGCCGGCTTCACCGACGACATCAACCTCGGGTCGCTCGTGCTCTGTAACGACTACCGCAACCCCGCCTTGGTCGCGAAGATGGCCGCGACGCTCGACGTCATCTCGGACGGCCGTCTCGAGCTCGGCCTCGGCGCGGGCTGGCACGAACCCGAGTACGAGGCCTACGGCTGGGAGTACCGCGACGGCTTCGAGCGGCTGATGCGACTGGACGAGGGCATCCGGCTGATGAAGGAGATGTGGGCGACCGACGCCGGCGAGGGCGCGACCTTCCAGGGCGAGCGCTACGAGATCGAGGACGCCTACTGCGACCCCGGTCCCGTGCAGGACCCCCATCCGCCGATTCTGGTCGGCGGCCAGGGCGAGCAGGTGACGCTGAAGCTCGTCGCCAAACACGCCGACGTCTGGAACACCGACGTCTTCAACGGCGACGTCGAGACCCTCGAGCACAAGATCGGGGTCATCGAGGACCACTGCGAGACGGTCGGGCGCGACCCCGACGAGATCGAGTACTCCTGGGACGGCCACGTCATCTGCACCCGCGACGAGGCGAAACTCGAGTCGCTGATCGACCTGATGACGCCGATCCAGTTCGAGGAGGAGTACCAGGATCAGGCGCCGATCGAGACCGAGGAAGACGCCCGCGAGTACATCATCATGGGGACGCCCGAGGAGTGCGCCGAGGCGATCGAGCGCCGCATCGAGGCCGGCGTCACGAAGTTCCAGGGCTGGTTCATCGACTTCCCCGACACAGACGGGATGGAACTGTTCGCCGACGAAGTCGCGCCGCAGTTCCGGTAACGCGGGACTCGTTTTCTGCGGGTTCGGTTCCGTGTCCGTCGATCGATACCCGTCTCCGTTCGCTATCGAATCGATCGTCGAGTTGCCACCCTTCCGTTCGGCTTCGCGTTCCGGCTCGAGGGTCCCGAAATCGCTCGTCCGGCGGGAACACCGTCCCACCTGCGATGAACCGTCCGGTATCACCGGACGAGATAAACGGACTCGTGCTCGTGACCGAACTCCGTACGATACCCCTCGAGGACCGCTGTTACGGTAGAATTCGACTCCTTCGAACGCCACCCACGATTTCGCCCCACCATTTCATTACACCCGTACTACTGTAATTCATGATGGCGTCCGATTCTGGTGATAGCGGACGTGCGTCGGAATCGAACGGAATTCACTATCACATAACAGGGCCCGCGCCTGCGCGATACGCCGCGCTCAGCGCGATAGCGGCGGCGAGGGGCCGCACGAAAGATTCGAATTCGTCCGTCGACACCGGACAAACGATCGGCCGCGGCGTCGGTTGGCGGCGGGCGGTACACCTAAGGAATCGTCCCCCGCAGAACCGGTATGGGCTCGAGCGAGTACGATTTCACCGGCGAGACGGTCATCGTGACCGGCGGCAGTTCGGGGATCGGCCGGGCGGTCGCCCGGCGGTTCGGCGATGCCGGCACGACCGTCCTCGTGGCCGACGTTCGCGAGTCGCCGAAGGGCGACGACGACCGCGCGCCGACGCACGAACGGATCGAACGCGACGGCGGCAAAGCTCGGTTCGTGCAGACTGACGTCTCCGATCCGGCCGATCTCGAGGCGCTCGTCGGGGCGGCCCGCGAGTTCGGCGGCGTCGACGTCATGGTGAACAACGCGGGCATCTTCCGGGGCGGCTCGCTGTTGGACCTCGACGTCGAGACGTTCGATGCGGTCTACGAGACGAACGCGCGCAGCGTCTTCGCGGGCTGTCGGGCGGCCGCCGCCGACATGGTCGACCGCGGCGTCTCGGGTTCGATCGTCAACACCGCCTCGATCAGTTCCGAATACGCGCAGGTCGGCCACGCCGCCTACGATCCCTCGAAGGCCGCGATCACGATGCTCACCCGGGTTGCGGCGCTCGAGTGCACCGAGTACGATATTCGCGTCAACGCCGTCGCGCCCGGTCCCGTCGACACGCAGATCGGCTCCGAAAACGACGGCTCGAGTACCGACGGGTCGGCGTTTCAAAAGCGGAATCCGATGGGGCGGCGGGCATCGCCGGACGAGATCGCCGGCGCCTACCTCTACCTGGCAAGCGACGACGCGTCGTTCGTCACCGGCCACATGCTCTACGTCGACGGCGGGCACGCGATCTACTAACACGACGAATCCAGTCCGTCGTTCGCCGCGAAAAGGGCGACCGGAACTGCCCGTCAGTCCCACGCGGACGGCTCGTACTCGGGGAGTCCCTCGAATTCCGGGACGTCGACGAGGTAGACGTTGCTCGAGCCGTCGTACCGGTCCGAATCGAATACTACCTGCGAGCCGTCCGGACTAAATCGTGAATGGGGGTGGGGGCTCTCGGGCTTCCAGTCGACGGTCGCGAGGGCGCGCGGCCCCTCGTACTCGCCCGCGTCCTCGTCCCATCGGTAGAGGATGTTGTAGGGCAGTCCCGTAAAGGAGCCGTCGCAGACGAGCAACTCCGGCGAGTTCGCGTGGGTGTGGGTCAGCGCGTACACCTCGTCCGGGAGAGCGGTTTCCCGGCGGTCGGCGTCGTCGTAGCGGACGCTGCCGATGAACGGCTCCGGATCGTCGGCCCGGTCGCGGCCTTGCGGATCGCGCATCGAGCCATGGTAGCCGATCCGCTCGCCGTCGGCCATCCAGTACTCGTGGCCGATGCCGGCGTCCTCGGGCACCTCGCGGACCTTCCAGACGTCGGCCGTCTCCGCGTCGGCGACCCAGATGCGGTGCTCGACGCCGTCCCACGGTCCCTCCTGGCAGAACGTGAATAGCTCGGGGCGGGTCGGCGAGGCGTTGACGTGGCTGCTGATCCAGCGGTCCTCCTCGTGGATCAGTTCGGGGTCGCCGCCGTCCTCGTCGACCGGCACGGCGAGAATCTTCGCGTGCGGTCGCGCCTCCATCATCTCGTCCATCCACGGCCGTTCGCCCGGGAGGTCCACGTCCGCCTCGACGACCGCCGCGTAGACGACGCTCCCGTCGGCGTTGACGTCCATCGACCCGCCTTCGTACCCCTCGGGTGCCTCGTAGAGGACGTCGGTGACCTCGAGTCGCTCGAGGTCGAACCGAACCAGGGTGTCGTCGACCCAGAAGTACGCGTCCGAGGTCTCGTGGTGGATCGAAGTTTCGCCCTGGAACCCCTCGAGCGCCGTCACCTGTGTGATCAGTCCCGACTCGAGGTCGATCGAGAACAGCTGTCGGCTCCCCGTTCGGTCGCTGCGAAACAGCAGCCGCCGGCCGTCGTCGTACCAGCCGTCCTCGGTGAAGTAGAGGTGGTAGTCGTCGTCGGGATGGTTCGTTAGGCGAGTCACTCGAGCGCCCGTGTGCGGATCGTCGTACTCCTCCCACTCGGCGGGCCATGTGGCACCCGCTCTGGGGCCCTGCGTGATCGTATCTGTCGATGGCATGAGCAGCTATGCATGCCGTCGTCGCGGGGAGAGTTAACTATCCCGGCTCCGGCGATCGGCGAAAAACGCGCGAACAGAGTCGTCCGCCGCTACGGCAAGGCTACCGTGCGGGCGGGAACCCAGTGGGCCGACATGCGCCACGCCTACGTACAACGCGACGGCGCGTGCACCTTCAGACCGTTCAACTACCTCGTCGTTCGGGACCTCCAACTCGAGTCGTCGGGGAGTTCGTCCGCTCGCACGACCGCTACTGGGAAACGGAGGGGCGGTTGAACGCCGTCTATCCCAACGGCGATAGCAAGCGCGACATCCCCGACTTCACCGAAGCCTTCCCCGACTGGGTCTGGCGGTACTACCGCGAGTCGGGCGACCGGCGCGGAAGAATTAACTGTCAGCCGAGAGAGACGGTCGGTATGAACGACGTCGTCGACAATCCGCTAGAGACCCGCGCCGATGTCCAACGCGCGGTCCGACAGCTCGTCGAACCGCTCGAGAACCACCGCAGTCCCGGCGGTGCCCGCCTGAAACCGAGCGAAGCGGGCGCCTGGTTCCCGGACGCCGCGGCGGATCTGGAGGGGTTCGCGCGACCGCTGTGGGGGCTCGTCCCGCTGGCCGCCGGCGGCGGCGAGTTCGACGGCTGGGCGCGGCTCCGCGAGGGGCTGCGAAACGGCACGGATCCCGATCATCCGGAGTACTGGGGACCTGCGGGGGACTACTCGCAGAAACACGTCGAGACGGCCGCGATCGGCTTCGGGCTCGCGCTCGCACCCGACCGGCTCTGGGACCCCCTCGAGCCGGCGACGAAAGACCGGGTCGCGGCGTATCTCCGGCAGGTCGACGACGCGTCGCTGCACGACTGCAACTGGCTGTTCTTCCGCGTACTGGTGCACCTCGGCCTCGAGGCCGTCGACGCGGACTACGACCGCGAGTTATCCGAGGAGACGCTCGATCGCCTCGAGTCCTTCGCGACGACGGACGGCTGGTACGCCGACGGACCGGCCGAGGAGAGTTCGCGGGATTACTACATCCCGTGGGCGATGCACACCTACGGGCTCATCTACGCGACGCTGGCCGAGGGCGATTCCGAGCGGGCCGACCGGTTCCGCGAGCGCGCCGCCGACTTCGCGCCCCAGTTTCGCCACTGGTTCCGCGCGGACGGCGCGGCGCTGCCCTACGGACGGAGCCTCACGTACCGGTTCGCGCAGTCGGCGTTCTGGGGCGCGCTCGCGTTCGCCGACTGTGAGGCGCTCCCGTGGGGCCAGGTGAAGGGGCTGTGGCTGCGCAACCTCCGGTGGTGGCTCGAGCAGCCGATCTTCGCCGACGGCGGTGCGCTCTCGGTCGGCTACCGGTACCCGACGCTGAAGGTGAGCGAGCCGTACAACTCCCCCAGTTCGCCCTATTGGGCGCTGAAGGCGTTCCTTCCGCTGGCGCTCGAGTCGGACCATCCGTTCTGGCGGGCCGATCCCGATCCGCTTCCGGACCTGCCCGAACGAGTCGTCCAGCCAGAGCCGAAGCTGATCGTCTGCCGCGATCAGACGGCGGACCACCACTACGCGCTCGCCGCCGGCCAGTCGACCCACTACCGCGAGAAGTACACCAAGTTCGCCTACTCGAGCGAGTTCGGCTTCGGCGTCCGCGGTCGCCGCCCCGGACTCGAGGGTGCGGGCCTCGACAGCGCACTGGCGCTGAGCGAGGACGGCCGTGCGTACCGAATTCGGGAGTCGGTCGACGAAACCGCCGTCCGGGACGGCACGCTCTACTCGCGGTGGACGCCCTGGGACGACGTCCGCGTCGATACCTGGCTCGCGCCTGCGTCGCCGTGGCACGTCCGGGTCCACCGCGTCGAGAGCGATCGGCCGCTCCGCAGCGCCGAAGGCGGATTCGCGCTCCCCAAGGGCGAGGACGACCGGCCGGATCGCCACGAGTACCGGACGGGAACGGGCCGAGCGTGGTGTCGAACGCCCGGCGGTACAAGCGGGGTTCGCGACCTCCGAGCGGACGGCCGCGAGCAACGTGAGGGCGAAACGACGAACGGAGAGCCGAACACGAACGTCTGCCACTCGCGAACGACGATCCCGACGCTCGTCGATGAACACGACCCCGGAACCCACTGGCTCGTCACGGCGGTGACGGCGGCCCGCGACGGGGGTGACGAGCAGTGGAACCAGGCCCCGACGCTCGAGTCCGTTGACCCGCTCGTCGTCACCCACGACGACGCGGAACTGCTGCGTCTCGAGCGACCGGTCGACGCAGGGGATTCGGACGCCTAGTGTCGTTCGCCGTCGCGCGACGCGAGGTCGTCGCACACCCGAGGACCGTCGACCCGTCGCGGCTGACGGCACCCGAACATCTATGTCATCGTGAGAAAACGGTCTTCGTATGGAACGAATCGCGTTCCACCTGGAAATCGTCGACGGACAGCGAGACGCGTACCGCGAGGAACACCGGAACGTCCCGGACGAACTCGAGGACGCGTACCTCGAGTCCGACGCCGGCATCGAGACCTACTCCGTGTTCGAGCGCGACGGCCACGTCTTCGGCTATCTGGAACTCGAGAATCCGGACGCCATCAAGGAGGTAATGGACGAGAGCGACGCGCAAGCCGCGTGGGACGAGGTCATGGACGGCATCCTCGAGCCGAACGACGGCGACATCTGGCTGGATGAAGTGTATCGGATGAAGTGACGCGGTCTTCTCTCGAGTACCCGTCGAAAAGAGGTGATCGGGATACGACGGTTGGTGGTGCTGAGTATCGGTCTCTCCTCGATAGTTATCTGATTTGAATACTAGTAGAGAATTAGATATTACCACTGCCGAATGATCGAACAGGGTGTTCACGATCGGGTACAGAAAGTCCCTTTTCAACTCGCGACTGGCGTGAAATCGAATCGCGTTGCACTCCATGAACCCGTGATCTGAATCGTCGACCAACAAAAGTGGTTGTGACTGTGGTTGCTCTCGATAGAAACGAAACCCACCGTACACGGCTATTTCGGCGACTTTAGTGATCGCTTCTGACGGAAATCGATCGAGAAGCGCGACGCCAACGATGTCGCGTATCTCGTCGGTCGGACGCGTTCTCTCCGATCAGCGATCCGCCGACGCGGCTGGCCATCCCGAGACGAAAACAGAAATCTCGATCCGCCGTTGGACATAGTATTCAATCGAGGAGTCGATTCATATTTTCTCTCGCTGACTGTTATAGTGACAGGCCCTCAACCGACAATACGTCTACTAAGGTCACTATTTGACTATAGAGAGTGGGGGGTCTTTCAGAACCCGAATTGATTCCGTGCTGACTTTCGGTTATCTGGTGACGGCTAAGTAAAAGACGCGTTAGAGGGCACATAGGGCCAAAATTTTCAGTGGCATCGAAATTACATTCCTCTCATGGCACCTTCCATAACATTTTTGACAGCGGTGTCTTCTGGATACCCATGGAAAAATTCCACCCGTATGATAGAGTCGCGTGGGACGAGCACGAACAACATCTCACGCAGTTTCACACGCACGAGCCGCGGAACACGATACGCGACGACACGTCCGTTCACGAACCGAGTATCGACGCAGAAACGATCCCGATCGACGATCTCGGGAAAAACAATCTCTCGCCGGCGTCCTCGCCGCGGACGCTACTGAAGAAATATCGAAACGTCGGATACACCGTTTTCTCGCTAACGGAGCACGAGTACTACGTCGAGCGATCGAAGTACAAAGACGTTCCCTACGAGGAGATGCCCGACCGACTTGATCAAACGAGTTGGCCCTGGACGAAGTGGGACATCAATCCGGCGGACGTAGGTGTGGTCGCACTTCCGGGAACTGAATTACGGGCGTCGCACCACGGCTCGCTTCACGATGTGATCGGCCTGGACACGGATATCGGACACGGACGACAGGCCTCGATGACTGCCCTACTCGATCGTATCGCGGACCAGGACGGGTTGGCGATCCTCCCGCACCCGTCGAAATACAACGACGCGTCGAACTACGAACAATACGTCTCGGTGTTCGAAACCGCTGACGTCCTTCTCGGAATGGAGATCTTCAATGGGAACGATCGGTATCCGAGTCGCGAACTGTGGGATCGATTGCTCACGCACTTTGGACCCGATCGACCGATCTGGGCGTTCGCCGGCGACGACTACCACGGCCGCGCCCGTCCACGGGACGGCAAACGGTTCAATCGGTCGCGGATCGTCCTACTTTTGTCTACTCATTCGAAGGAAGCCGTCCGAGAGGCAGTGACCACGGGACAGTTTTACGTTCAGCACAACGGGAATCATCACGCACCGTTCATCCGCTCGATCGACGTGACGGACGACGCAATTTCCGTCGCTGCCCCCGATGCGATGAGGATAGAATGGATCGCCGACGGCGATGTCGTCGCAACCGGCGAAACGGTTCCGAACGATCGATTCGTCGATCGGACGTACGTCCGAGCGGAAGTTCACGGAGACGGACGGGCCGTTAGCTGTACCCAACCGTTCTATCCGGTCTGAGGGGACGCGGCTCGCGTACACCGGGACGGTACATAGGACCACATAGCACTCATAGCAAACGAATAGACGGCGACCCAGACACACACCGTATGGCTCGGCATCCACATCTCTGGGCTGCGCTGTTAGCAGCCCGTCGCGGTGCTGAAGCGCTTGCATCGTGGGACGAGCATCACACCGATCGCGCAGCAGGCCAAGAACCGGCCAGAACCTGCGATTTGGCCACTGAAAAAGCGATTTTGAACGAACTCGAGCGTCACTTTCCCGAGCACAACGTGATTTCGGAGGAGCGCTATCCGGGGTTCGCAACGAAACCGCGATGGATCGTCGATCCGCTAGATGGACGGATTAACTACCTCAACGGTATTCCCCACTATTCGGTGTCGATCGCGTTTGAGGGGACAGGAGCAGCGGACGTGAGCGTCGTCTACCATATTCCGTCGGACAAACTGTTTACGGCTATCGAGGGGCAGGGGGCGTACCTGAACGGTCGCCCCATCTCGGTTTCGGACACGGCCACACTCTCGGATGCACTGGTGGTTACGGGGTTCGATCCGACGACGATCAAGGAACAAAGCTTCGATCAGTTCCGTTCGCTACTCGATCGGACTCAGGGAGTGAGACGGTTTGGATCGGCCGCTACTGAACTCGCGATGGTCGCTACCGGGCAGTTCGATATCTTCTTCGAGCGGGTGCTAAGCGTCTGGGATACGGCTGCTGGCATACAGATCATTGAGGAGGCCGGTGGCGAAATCACCCGAATCGAGCAACTGGACGGGAGTAATCGCGAGATGGTCCTTGCGTCGAATCCGCAGATCCATCAGGAAGCCGTCTCGCTCATTTCCTCGAGCGGTCAGGGTAATTGAGCGGCGGCCCGAAACGGCAGCTCAGTCCGCGTCCGGGTTCGCTGCTTCGTTTCGATAGAGTTGACACAACTCTCCGTGAACGCGTCCGTTCGAGGCGACGATGCCGACGTCCCGTTCCTCGGCCGTGAAATTCACCGGCGATCCGTCCCAGTCGGTCACTGTTCCACCGGCTTCCTCGACGAGCAAACTCCCCGCAGCAACGTCCCAGGGAGACGTGTACTTGTCTAGAAAACACTCGAACGTTCCGTTCGCAACGAACGAAAGATCGCACGCGCCAGCCCCGAGTTGGCGAAGTCCTCGCGATCGGTCAGGCGGAAAGAGGTGCTGATACACCCGACGCAGCCGACCGTCGTCGACGATCGGGGGTGAGATACCGAATAGCACGGCACTTTCCGCCAGCGAGGGCGCTGAAGATACGGATATCGGTCGTCCGTTTTTTCGAGCACCGTTACCCGCGACCGCAGTGTACATATCCTCGCGTTGGGGATGGACGACGACACCGACGACCGGTTCAGATTCGTCTAGCAACGCGATCGACGTGCAGTAATGCTCGAACCCGGTAACGTAATTTGCGGTCCCGTCGAGCGGATCGACGACCCACGTGAACCGTGCGGCTCCGTCGCGCCCGGCCTCCTCGCTAATAATCGCGTGCTCCGGATGGGCCTCCGTAATAATCGAGCGAATGATCTGTTCGGCACGGAGATCGATCTCCGTTACCAGCGTCCCCTCTCGTTTCTGCGCCGTGTCGTAGTCCGACCGGAAGTTCGATCGGAGGAGTTCGCTTACTTCCGTCGCTGCTGTCTTCGCTGTCGTCAGAAAGTCGTCGAATGCAGTTCCCATGTGTTCTGATCGATGTCTGGTGTGTGTCCTGATTCTACTCGGAGTGACCGACGTGAGAAGACGAGAAGACTACACGAACGGAAGGATAATACCTGCGACGACGATCGCCGAGCCACCGATGAAGAGCACGTCGAATCGGCCGACACGCAGGTCGCCTAACTGTAATTCACGGCTTTTGTCGTTTGCTAACGAATACGAGAAGCCCCTCGTCTCGAGCGCTTCGACCGTCACGCGACTTCGTTTTGCGACGTCGAAGATCATCGGATAGAACGCCCTGATCGAGAGCCGAATCAGGTAGACGTAATAGCGCCATTTGAAACGACCGGGCGATTCTGGTGCCCGGCTTCGAAGGCGGTAGACGTTCACCGTCTCGTGGTACTCTTCGATGAGAACGGGCAACATTCGGTACCCGTAGCTGATCGCGAACGTGAACTGGCGCGGGACGCCGATGCTCATGAACGCGCGGCTGATGTTCTTCGGGGACATCCCGGAGAACACGGCGATTGACGTCACCGAGACGATCGTCAGTTTCGTCGTGTAGGGAAGCAGTGCCGTCGCACTCTGTACGAAATTCCCGCCCATCAGTACCGTTACGAACGCGTACAAGAGCACGTTCGTTACGACGCCAAACGCGAGTAGCGCGATCAGATACTTGCTGACTCGAGATACCATCGCGAGGACGGACACGAACGCGAGCAGCCCGCCGAGAATTCGCAGATCGTAAAACAACCACGGAATGACGAGGAACACGCCGTACCACGCAAGTAGCACGCGAGGATCGAGTCGATTGAAGATCGTCCCCTCGTTGTCGTACGCGGTGCGGAGCAGATCCTGTTTCAACGACTCGATCGACAGTGCGTCCCGGAACTCGTCGTGGTAGCTCATCGGTTGCTCCCCTCAAGGGCCGGTGCGTGTTCGGAGAGTCCGTCGGCCAACTCCGAGACGGTCGTCGCAGGCGGCGAGATATCGAGGTCGTCGCTCAGTCGAACGACTTGCGGCGCCCGTAGGTTACACCGTTCGAGACGGTCGAGATCGGCAAACACGTCTCTCGGTGTCCCGTCCGTTTCGACGGCACCGTCATTCAAAACGATCACGCGCGTCGCCCACTCGGCGACCAACTCGAGGTCGTGTGTGGCGATGATAACCGTCTCGACGCGGTTATCAGCGCGGTGTATCGTCCGTTCGACTTCACGGCGACTCGCCAGATCGAGGCTTCCGGTCGGCTCGTCGAACAACACGATGGACGGGTCCGTCGCCAGCCCGATTCCGAGCGACGCGCGGCGCTGCTCACCGACGCTTAACAGTCGACCGTCACGGTCCTGTACCTCCTCGAGGTCGAGAAATTCGATCACTTCGTCAACCCGTTCCTCGACGTTCGCGACGTCGCGTTCTCGCAAATAATAGGCAATGTCTCCTCGGACCGAGTCGCGGATAAACATGTCCTCGGGGTTTTGATCGACGTAGGTGATGTCCGCCGCCAGTGCTTCCGGAAGGACAGCATCGGTGTCGGTTCCGTCGACAGTGACGCGCCCGGAATCGGGCTTCTCGATGCCGGTGATCAACCGCAACAGCGTCGATTTCCCGGCACCGTTAGCGCCGACGAGCGCGATCCGCTCGTCCGGATAGAGATCCAACGAAACGTCTTCCAGTACTCGAACGTCGCCATCGCGGAGTGTCGTGTATCCGTGATCGACGTTCTGGAACGAGACGATCGGCT
Source organism: Halopiger thermotolerans (assembly GCF_054654555.1). NCBI lineage: Archaea > Methanobacteriati > Methanobacteriota > Halobacteria > Halobacteriales > Natrialbaceae > Halopiger > Halopiger thermotolerans. Next base: position 398,553 of record NZ_BAAIEU010000003.1, read on the forward strand.
CGACTTCCGATTGTCCTCGTTCGATTTCCTGGTCGTCCGTTTGATCCGCCTCGTACTTGAGCGATCGATACCGGTCGATCGCATCGGCGTACGTCGTCGGGAGATCTCCGCCGTCGTCGATTCGTCTGGCGACTCGAGTCACTTGCGGGGGATGAATGCGGTGCTCTCGTAGCTCTTCGATTCGATTGAGCCCCTCGTCAGTCGGCCGCTTCCATTCGACGGTGCCGTCTGCCACCAGCGCAACGGTATCACAGTACTCGGCGATGAATTCGGTATGGTGCTCGATCGTAACGACCGTAATTCCCTTCTCGTTTAGCGACTGTAGTCGTTCGTAGGTTTTGTGCGCACGAACGGGATCGAGTTGTGCGGCCGGCTCGTCGACGATGAGGATCTCTGGCTCCATCGTCAACGCCGCACCGAGAGCGACCAGATGCTGCTGACCGCCGCTCAACTCCCATATGAAACGGCCATCGACCGTTTCGATATCCAACTGTGAGAGCGTGTTGAGCGCCCGCTCGCGGTAATCATCTCGCCCGTAATTGACGGGGCCGAACGTCAGTTCGTCGTGGACGGTCGGCGTTACGAGCTGATTTTCGAACTCCTGAAACACGTAGCCGACGTCGCGGGAGAGGTCCGCCACGGACGCATCGCGGGTATCTTGCCCGGCGACGCGTACGCGACCGTCGAACTCGCCCTCGAAGAAGTGCGGGACGAGTCCGTTGAACGTTTTACACAGCGTCGTCTTCCCGCTCCCGTTTCCGCCCAGGATAGCGATAAACTCGCCGCGGTCGATACGTAAATCTGCTTTCTCTACTACCGGTTCGTCAACCCCCGGATATCGGAAGGTGACATCCGACACGTCGATAGCTGTCTCTGTCATGCTTACGCCCGTTTACGCGGAGTGTTTTGCACGCTGCCAGACGACGATCGCGACGAGAGCGGCCGCAACGATCGGGACGGCAATAAACATCTCACCGTACGCGTCCATGAATTCGGGCGCCCACACGACGTTCAGCCCGAAGCCGGATTCCGCGGCCGCCGCGAACCCGAACGCGAGGGGGAACGCAATCAGTACGGACAGTGCTGCCGTCCACGAGAAACCGCGTAGCATGGACGCCCCCTGCGTCCCCTTGTACGGTTCCATTCCCATCAGCGGCTCGATCTTTCCGTGGAGTTTAGGATACAGATACAGTGCCGGAATAACCCCGAAGATGATCCCCGTGATCACCATCTGCGTGAGAAAGTCGACGCCCTCGAGCACGAGTATGCTCTCAGGGAGTCCCGGCACCGCTTCCAGTTCTTCGACGCCGATGTACACCTTCCCGATATCGACGAACATGGCGAGGAACTCGTTGAGCCCCTCAGCGATGAGGACGACCGCGGCGAGTTGGCGGCGATTCCTCGGGTCCTGAAACAGCAGTGCCGCGAAGAAGAAACACGTCGAAACGAGCAGCAAGTCTTCCATCACTCCGAGTCCATTGAAGTCGCCCAATAGCACGTCCTCGAAGACGATTTCTCCCATCGGAACCGCGAGTGCGGCCCAGAATGTTCGAAACAGCAACACCAGCACGATCGGAATGAAGATGAAGTCACCGACACCCAGTTCCAACGGTCCGACGTCGAATTCGGGTAGTACCTCCGTAATTGCGTATTGTAAGCCGCTGAGGGACATGACGAAAATGAACACCGTCATATCTCGTTGGCCGAAGCTGAACCAACTCGTTTTCTCTGTAGCCATCTCTGACATACAGATACGCCGTCGGCTGATATCGGTATGAACTTTGATATTATTTATATATCTGGGGATAGAGGTACATAGATCAGTAAATAGGAGGGGGGTCTTTCGGCGGGACGGCCAGACGGACGAGCAATCAAATCAGCCGTTATACAGCCACTGTGCCTGTTCAGTACGGCTGGATTCGCTCAGTACTGTTCTCGTACCGTATCGATTTTACACTGAACGCAGCGGTCATCGGCAAAACACGAAACGCTATCGTAGGGACAATCATACGCTTCGACGGTAACGGACTGCCGACGTTTCTCTCGCCGCCAGATACGTTCCCACTCGTCGATATCCATCTCAGCGGACGTAAAGACGACGTTCCCGTCTCGGTCCACGATCTTTGCTACTGTAACCGAGTCCCGGTTTGCCGTCACGATCTCGATCGCTTCGTCGTACGAGGAACAACTGATCGTTTCCGTTCCCGTCCGATCATCGAGGAGGCGAACGGTAATCGACCCGTCGTACTCTTCGGTCGGTTCTAACCCCGGAGTCATGGCGGAGACACTCGAGAGGACTGTCGCTTCCATATCTGTCCGTCCGCTGAGGACGGATTCTTGTCTAGTGGCGTCTGCCCCTCCCGATATGTTAGTTGGTCCCGAGTCATCGGCTAGCGCTCTATAAGAGTACGCTCGACGCGGTCGTGATAGTTACGGTATGCTCAGCTACGACGAGTGGCGGCGTACGTCCGCAATCGTTTCGGGCACCTCGTCGATATGCTCGATTGCGACCTTCAACAGGGCGTCGTGGATTTCTCTCGTCTCCTCGTCCCGGATCCCCATCCGACGGAGTTCGGGCGTGACGGTGATTCCGAGTTCGTCCTCGAGTTCGTTCCACGTCTCGTCACGGGCGTACAGCGGTTTCTGTCGCACTTCGCTGTATTCGAACGCCGGTCCGGTCTCCGCCGGTGACTGCTGTTCGGCGGCAGTCTCGTCGTTCGCCGTCACGTCGTTTGAGTCGTCTTGTCGTGACGGCTGACTCGAGTCAGTGTCGTCGGCGCGCGATTCCGACGATTCCGCTGTCGCTGTTTCGGTTTTCGACGTCGCAGTGCCCGCGTCGGCGGTCTCCGTTAAGTCCGCTGCGGATCGGTCATCCGGGTCCGTCGCTGACTTCGGTTCCGAATCCGACTCTGACTCGGAATCCGTCGCCGTCTCGTCGTCCGCTTTGAGGTCGTCGAACGGGTTGCTCATCGGTCGATCCCTCCGCTGACGACGATTTCAGCCAGTTCCTCGTAACACGAGATCTGATCGCTTTCTGGATCGTAGTCCTGCAGTGGCTGGTTGTGCTGGAGCGAGCGCGACAGTGCAGAGCGATGTCGAATCCCCGGCTTCGGTGCGTCCATCTCGCCGGCGTCGATCGCCTCGAACTCCTCGGCCGTGATCCGGGCAAACTCCGGGACGGCCTCCTGCAGCGGCTGTCCGGGATTGACCTCGTAGGTCGCAGTATTCAAGTTCTCGAGGAGTTCGCGGTCCTCCGTCTGCTGGTCAATTCGGTCGCCGAGTTTGTTCGGGACGACGGCCAGCACGTCGACGTCGATGTACTCGCGGGCCGGTTCGATCAACCGCTCCATCGTGCGCTTGTAGCCGCCGATCGCGCTCGAGCCGGGTTCGATCGGGATCATGACGTTGCCTGTCGCGACGAGCGCGTTGTTGTTGAGCATCCCCGGATACGCCGGGCAGTCGAAGACGACGTAATCGTAGACGTCGCCGAGCAGGGGGTCGACGATCTTCGATTTGACCCGGGCCGACCCCTGCATCGCGCCGGCGAGATCCTTCTCGACGTCCTCGAGGGTATTCGACGAGGGCAGCAGGTCGAAGCCGTGGTCCGTCGGTCGGATCAGATCCTGCGGCGTGGCGTCGCCCTCGAGGATGACGTCGCCGAGGTTGATCTCGCCCTGGTAGGCCGCCTCGAATCCCAGCCCGTTCGTCGCGTGCCCGTTCGGGTCGAGGTCGGCGAACAGCGTGTCGCCGCGCTCGGCGAGCTGTCGCGCGAGGTTCATCGCCGTCGTTGATTTGCCGACACCGCCTTTCAGGATCACGACGCTTACGGCGCGTGGCTCGGTCGTTGGTTCGTCCATGGGTATCTTCGCCCGCCCGATCGAGGTATGATAGGTACCTATTGTCCCGTGCGTGGTTGGTTCAGCGGGCAAGAAAGACATTTTATTCTACCTTCTTAATTCTACCTACTGTAACTTCGATAGCTGTAATAGGTAGAATAGGTGCAGTAGGCAGCTTTCGCAAGCTACCTAGTTCACCTATTGCACCTATTTTTCCTATTGTGGCTGTCGTAGGTTCGGTAGCTCCGGGAACTGTCTCGCGTAGTGAACGCACTCGAGGCGCGGAAGGGTCGATAGCTGTCCCGCTAATAGCTACTCGACCTACTTTCTGATAGCTACCTATTGCACCTATTGTATACGGTGGAGAAATTCTACCTATTGTAACTATCGTTCCGATTTACCGTTAGGTAGCTATCGTGACTCGAGGAGAGACTACGAACGAGTCCAATAGCGACTGGACCGCTTGAGTGAGCCCTACCTATCGAGCCCATCGTTCCTACGGCACCCACCTCATCTGTTGTACCTATTGCTCCTATCTTCCCTATTGCAGCTATTATCCCCAATTCAAATATTGTACCTATTGTCCCTATTCCGGTCGCTCAACGAATCTACGCGGAGAGAGTCACCGCACGAATCGGTAGAGAGCGGAAGTCGATCTCCGAGAACCAGTTGAAACCCAGCGGACGAACGGGTTCGAAGCGAGGTGAGGTGGGCAGGTCACACGGTGATTCGTTCCTCCCCGCAGATCGGCACCCGCCCTCGAGCGCTGCGCGTACGAGTACCGATACCGCTACCACTGCTGCGGACGGTCAAGGATCGTGCTGAGCGGGGGCGGATACGTGTCCTACAGCGAGAGGGCGAGCGAAAGGACACCCAACATTGATTTACCGATCAACTGAATGCCCGTACCATGGTTCAAGTGGGCGTCGTCGGTCAAATAGGCGTTATCTTCCTGTCAGTTCTGGGCCTGTGGATCGGCGCGCGACTCCTCGTGGATGCGGTCGTCCGATTGGCTCGACGGTTCGGCCTCTCGGACCTCGTAATCGGACTGACGATCGTGGCGATGGGGACGTCGACACCGGAGCTCGCGGTCTCGGTCGACGCCGCGCTCAAAGGGTTAGGCGACATCGCAGTCGCGAACGTCCTCGGCTCGAATATTTACAACCTGGCGTTCATTCTGGGAGCGATTTCGTTGCTGAAGGTGATTCCGATCGAGAAATCGCTCGTCCATCGCGACGGTGTCGCGCTGCTGACGAGCACGCTCATCGGTGGCATCATCCTGTTCGACCTCCGGGTCTCGAGGGTCGAAGGTACGCTCCTAGTGGGATTGTTCGTCGCTTACACGGCCTATCTGCTCCGGGGCAACCACACGGAATCGGAAGGACCGACCGATCAGCCGTCCGGGGAAGGAGCGGTGACCCGTCAGGTGACCGAACGGGTGGCCTTTCGCGGGCGAGACGCCGCGTTTCTCGTGGGCGGGCTAGCGCTGGTGCTGATAAGCGGCGACTACATGGTACTGGCCGCCTCGGAGTTAGCCCGTGGCGCCGGCATCTCCGAATGGGTCATCGGCGGGACGATCGTCGCCGCGGGAACCTCGACGCCGGAATTCGCCGTTTCCCTGGTGGCTATCAGACGGGGAAGCCTCGGGGTCTCGGTCGGTAACGTCGTCGGCAGCAACATCTTCAACATCACGGGGATCATGGGCGTGGCGGCGATCATTCGGCCGCTCGTGGTGAGCGGTACGGCACTGGGGACGCTGGCGTGGTTAGTCGGTATCGTTCTCCTGATGGTCACCGCCCTCTGGACGGGCCGAGTACTCTCTCGGTTGGAGGGGGCCCTGTTCGCCGCCAGCGAAGGCGCTCGGTGGATCCTCGGTCTGCTCGGGCTGATCGGATAGCTCCGTGATACGATTTTCAATACGTGGCCTCTGCCGCCTTCGGGAGCAATCGGTCATTCCTCGGTCACCGACTCGACCTGTACTTACCGCGAATTTCGCGTCCGACTCGAGAAAACGGATCGTAGTAGCGAGTCACGTTACGCGTTCGTCCTATTCGCGTCACGTCGCGAGGGGAGCACCGCCCAGATCACGATCGCAGCGGCGACGACGACGCCGATCGCGACCGTCTCCAGAACAGAGAGGTAGATCCCGAACCACGAGAGCGCCGTCCGCAGCTCGACGACGATCGGCACGAGGACGGCGAGCACGACGAGCAGGCTACCCCTCGAGATGCGCATTAGACGACCACCTCCCGGACCGTCTCGAGCGTCTCGAGGACGGGCAGTGCGTTCGGACCGAGACTGAGCTGGTACCCCTCGATGCCGGAGCCGAACAGCCCACCGCCGTTCACGATACTCGCGAGCGGCAGCGTGTACGCGAAGATCACCAGCACGACCGCGATGGCCGTCCAGAGTTTGAGGTTGTCGAGGACGACCGGCGCGTCTTCGGGGCCCGATAGCGTGCCGGCGTAGGTGTTGTCCGGGATCGCGTCGCTCGGGCCGTTGAACGACGTGAGCGTGACGTTCAGGAGGAACAGCGCGAGCGACACGGTGAGCAACACTGCGCCGAGCGCGACCTGGGCGTTGATCTCAGCGACGGTGCCGACGGCGGGTTCGAAATCGAATCCCTGGTACTGCGGTTCGGCGGTTCGGCGCGGCATTCCGAACAGTCCGGACCGGTGCATCGCGTTGGACATGAACGTCATGCCGACGAACCAGATCAGGACCTGTCCGAGTGCGACCGACCGGTTCCACAGTTCCTTGCCGGTCACCTGCGGGAGGAACCAGTAGGTCGCCGCCATGAACGTCAGCGCGACGGCGGTGCCGACGGTCAGGTGGAAGTGGCCGACGACCCACCAGGTGTTGTGGACGAGGTAGTTGATGTTCATGCCGGCGTTGATCATGCCGGAGAAGCCGGCTGCGGCGAACATCAGCCCCGCGAGGGCCATCCCGGTGAAGACGGGATCGCGCCACGGGAGCGCCTTGAGCCAGCCGAGATACCCCTCGCCGCCGCGCTGGCGCGCGCCGTGTTCCATGCTGGCGACGACGGTAAAGGCCGTCAGCAGGCTGGGAAGCAGCAGGAACATCGTGTTCGTCATGGCGATGAACTTGTACCCCTCCGCGATGCCGGGGTCGAGGTACTGGTGGTGGATCCCCGTCGGAGTCGACAGGATCAGGAAGAGCACGAAGACGACGCGCGCGAGCGGGTCGCTGAACAGCTTGCCGCCCGAGAGCTTCGGCAGCATGATGTACCACAGCATGTACGCCGGCATCAGCCAGAAGTACACGACCGCGTGGCCGAAGTACCAGAACAGCGTCCGGGTCAGCAGCGGGTTGACCGAGTCGACGATCCCCAGCGACCACGGCAGCAGGAAGACGAGGATCGACGCGGCGACGCCGAGCGTACAGAGGTACCAGAACAGCGTCGTCGTCAGCGTCATGAACGTCGGGAGCGGGATCCGTTCGTCGGGGTTGTCCTTGCGCCAGCCCCACCAGGTCCGGAACCAGTCGGCGCCGGCGAGCCAGGTCCCGACGACGAACAGCACCAGCCCGACGTAGAAGATCGGATGCGCCTGCAGCGGCGCGTAGAACGTAAAGAGCACGTCGGCGCTCGCCGGAATCGCGTCGACGACGCCGCCGAGGATCGCGATCCCGGTCAGCGCCGTTCCGACGACCATCAGCCCGTACCAGCCCCACGTGAAGCGTAAGTCCTCGAGACCGCGGTCGAGGCTCGTCGTCACCGCCCACGTGAAGAGGCCGACGAGGAAGAAAATCGTGAACACGATCGCCAGCAACACGCCGTGGGCGGTGAGGACGGTGTAGTAGTCCGCCGAGTCGATGACCCGGAGGACGTCCGTCCGGTGGAGCGCCTGGACGAGACCGAGGACGCCGCCGATCGCCAGCGCGACGAACGAACTCCAGAACGCCGCCCTGATCACGCGCGCTTCGTCGGGGAACTGGTCGACGTAGGCGTTACGCATCGTCCTCACCCCCGTCGTCGGCAGTGGCGTTGCCGGACGTCTCGTTCCCCGCGGAGTCGCCGTCGGCGGCGGCGGCGGCGGTGACCGACACCGTGCCGCTCTCCTCGTGGCCGTCGACGGTCACCGTCCAGTCGTGGTCGCCCTCACCGAGGTCGTCGCCCGCGACGGCGAACGAAACGGTTTCGCTGCCGTCGCCGGGAACGGTGATCGGCTCCTCGTACGTGTCACCGCCGATCTCGAGCGTGGCCGTCGTCTCGAGGTCCTCCTGCAGCCCGTTGGTCACGGTCGCGTTGATCGTCGCCGACTCGCCCGCCGTGATTTCGTCGGGCCCCTCGGCCGACAGCTCGGTCAGGTCGAACTCGTCCTCGGGAACGACGGTCAGTTTCCCTTCCATCGTGTGGTGACCGGAGCCGCAGTATTCGTTACAGAGAATGCCGTACTCGGCCGGTTCGTCGAACTCAACGGTCATCTTCGATATTTCGCCAGGAATTACCATCGTGTTGATATTCGTTCCGGGAACGGTGAAGCTGTGCGTCACGTCCCGACTCGTCACGTAGAACGTCACCGTGCTGTTCGCGGGCACCTCGATCTCGCGAGGAAAGTACGTCCACGCCTGCGCGACGACGTTCACCTCGTACTCGTTGCCGCCGACGTGGGTCACCCCGGGATCGGAAAAGCGCTCGTGCTCGTCGATGTTGTCCGGATCGATGTCACCGCCCTCGTCGTCGATCATCGCGATGCCGGGGCCGACCGCCCCGTACGTGATCGTCGCGATGAAACCGACGATCAGGACCATCGCCGCGACGAGCCAGATCTTCTCGTAGGTGTGGATGTTCATGCGACGCCCACCACCGTCGCGAGCGTCCCGATGACGGTCGGTCCGTTACCGAGGAACTCGACGAAGTACATGAACAGCCACAGCAGTACCAGTATCAGGAAGTAGAGCCCGATCAGCACGGCCGTCCCGATCGGGTCGTACTCCTCGTGGCCGATCTCGCGAACGCGGTCGGCCTCCTGGGGTTCCGTTTCTGTCGCTGAACTCATACGGGGTGGTAGGGGAACCGAATAACTTACTTGCGCTTGCTCTTCCCACGCCGTAGGAACACCCTGCGAGGTTAATGGGTTCGACTCCGGAGTATCACGTATGGCTTCGACTCTCGAATCGGTTACACCGCGTCACGCGGCGGCCGTCGGGCTGTTCGCGATCGTCCCGCTGGTCGTCTACGGAGTCACCCACTCGGCGGTTGCCGGCCTCGTCAGCGCGATCAATCTCGCGCTCATCTACGGCTCGTTGTACGTCGCCATGACGCCAGTCGACGGCGACCACGGCCACGGCCACGGCGGCGGCCGCGACCAGTCCGGCAACGGCGTCGCGAATTAAGCGCGGCTGCCGGCTGAAGTCCACCACCTGGTTCCGAATGAACGACACCCACGGTCGACCCGCAACGCGTCGGCGTCCCGGTCTAGATGCGCGTACCGGCGCCGACGCCGACTCCGACACCGAATCACCCGCCTCATCCGCCGACGACTGCGATCTCTGCGAACTGCCGACGCCGGCCGATCCGATCACCGGCGACGACGTCGACGGCTCGTTCTGCTGTCAGGGTTGTCTCGAGGTCGCCCGCGCGCTCGGCAGCACCGACGCCCCCGCGGACATGCCGGAGCGGGTGCGACAGGACGGAGACGACGATCACGGTCGCGACCTCGACTCCCTCGAGGGCGAGGACGCCTTCCTCGCGGTCGAGGGAATGCACTGTTCGACCTGCGAGGCGTTCCTCGAGTCGATGGCCGAACGCGAGGACGGCGTCCACGGCGCAGCGGCCAGTTACGCGACGGACACGATCCGAATCGTCTACGATCCCGAGCAGCTCTCGGCGGACGAACTGCCGGAACTGGTCTCCGGCTACGGCTACACCGCCTCCGAGCGAACGACCGACGGGACCGACGGCGGCTCCGGTTCGGACGACGGGCTACTTCGGCTGCTCATCGGCGGCTTCTTCGGAATGATGGTCATGATGTGGTACGCCCTCTTTCTCTACCCGACGTACTTTGGGTTCGAGCCCGTCGCGGAGTTCGGGTCCTACGACGGGATCTTCCTGGCCGCGAACGTCTGGGTGTTCACGTCGATCGTCCTCTTTTACGCCGGCTATCCGATCCTTCGGGGTGCGATCGTCAGCCTCCGGGCGGGACGCCCGAACATGGATCTCCTCGTGGCGACGGCCGCGCTCGGCGCGTACGTCTACAGCGCCGTCGCCACGCTCCTCGGGCAGCTCCACCTCTACTTCGACGTCACCGTCGCGATCGTGCTCGTCGTCACCGCGGGCACCCGCTACGAGCGGGCGGTCAAGCGCCGGGCGACCGGATTGCTCTCCGACCTCACGGAACAGCAGGTCGATCGGGCGCGTCGGGAAGGCGGCGAGACGGTGCCGATCGACGCCGTCGAGCCAGGTGACCGGCTCCTGGTCCGGCCCGGCGAGCGCGTCCCCCTCGACGGCGAGATCGTCGAGGGAACGGCCGCGATCGACGAGTCGCTGGTCACCGGCGAATCGCTTCCCGTCGGAAAGGGGCCGGGCGACGCCGTCCGCGGCGGCACGGTCGTCACCGACGCGCCGATCGTCGTCGCGGTCGGGGACGAGGCCGAGAGCACGCTCGATCGGCTCGTCTCCGTCCTGTGGTCGATTCAGAGCTCCCGGCCCGGCATCCAGCGGCTCGCGGACAAGCTCGCGACGGTCTTCGTGCCGCTGGTCGTCGCCCTCGCGGTCGGCACGACCGCCGCCCTCCTGCTCACCGGCGCCGAACCGTCGAGGGCGCTGCTGGTCGGACTGACGGTCGTGATCGTCTCTTGCCCCTGCGCGCTCGGGCTCGCGACGCCGCTGGCGGTCGCCGCCGGAATTCGGGCGGCCGCCGAACGGGGGATCGTCGTCGCCGCCGAGACGATCTTCGAAGACGCCCCCGACGTCGACGTCGTCGTCCTCGACAAGACGGGAACGCTCACGACCGGCGCGATGGCCGTCGACGATGTCCACCTCGCCGACGGCGTCGACGAGGACGACCTGCTCCGCCGTGCCGGCGCGATCGAAGCGCTCTCGGAGCACCCGATCGCCGCGGCCGTGACGGACGCCGCTCCCGACGACGCGATCGAGGCGTTCACGGACGCGGATGCGGACTCGGACGCGGGCACGGTCGAAAGCTTCGAACAGGCCGACCGCGGCGTCAGCGGGCTCGTCGACGGCGAGCGCGTCGTCGTCGGCCACCCCGAGTTCGTCCGCGAACGGGGCCAATCGATCCCCGCCGTGCTCGAGACGGCCGTCGACGACGTACGTGCGACCGGGAACGTGCCGGTCGTCGTCGGCTGGGGCGGCCGGACCCGCGGCGTCGTCGCCGTCGGCGACTCACCGCGTGCCGACCTGGACGCGGCCCTCGAGTCGCTCGGCGACGGACGCGAGGTCGTCGTCCTCACCGGCGACGACGGCACCGCCGCGGATCAGTTCCGGGAACTCGAGACCGTCGACGAGGTCTTCGCGGGCGTGCCGCCGGAGGGGAAAGCCGAGACGGTCGAGCGCCTCCGGGCTCGAGGGACGGTCGCGATGATCGGCGACGGGAGCAACGACGCGCCCGCGCTGGCGGCCGCCGACGTCGGAATCGCGATGGGAAGCGGGACGGAGCTGGCGATCGACGCGGCCGACGCGGTGATCGTCAACGACGAGCTGGCGGCCGCCGGGGAGACCTTCGCCGTCGCGACGCGGACTCACCGACGGATCAGGCAGAACCTCGGCTGGGCCTTCGCCTACAACGCGGTCGCAATCCCGCTGGCGATCAGCGGGCTGTTGAATCCGCTGTTCGCCGCCGTCGCGATGGCTGCGAGTAGCGCGCTCGTCGTCTGTAATTCCGCGCGGTCGATCTGAGCGAGCGCCGTCGATGCGGAGCGCGTATCGGAAACGGCCGCTCACGACGTTGGTACGCCGGTCCGCTGCGTCCGCTCCTGGAATCCAGCGTACTCCGTGCACTCGGCCGTCTACGGGATATTGTCCCGCTTTGCCTGTCGTAGAAATTCGTCGACTTCGTCGTTCTCCCAACCCTGAACCCTCTCGATGACCGGTTTCAGTTCGTCACCGATCGGCGTAAGGGTGACGCTCCCCGCTTCTCGATGATAGTCGATAATACCGTGATCGGCGAGACGCGGCAGTTGATTGTGACGTAGTTCGATACCGACGTCTTCGCTATCGAAATAGCGTTCGATCTCTTTGCGGTGAACCGTTCCCCCTCGAGCAGTCAGGAGATACAAGAGATAGCGCGTCCGTTCGTTCGCAAGAATTCGAAAGAGATCGCCGATATTAATCGGGACGTCAACCGTCAAATCGTCGCCCCGTCGTCTCGAGTCGACACTATCGGTGGTTTCGTTCGCAGGCGTGTCATCACCACACATAGAGGGAAAACACGACTAAACCAATAAAGAGTTTTCCTAATCAGTGATACACTACGACAATCTGCTCGCTTGGGATATTCACGATGATGTGAGTTCTGCTATTAGTGCAAATTGGTCGTGATTCCGTAATACCATTCAGCGTATCACCGCTTCAGATATACTAGTGACATTATTAGTCTGAGATACCATTCCGTAGTCGTGGGCATCTCATTCAATCTATTTCCCGATCGCGTCCGATTGTCCACCCACGAGAGGGAGGAGCGGACGGCTCGCTTTTCAGCGGAACTCCCTTCGATCAGATTTCGATTAACGGAGTGCGCTGACGCTCGATCCGAATCGAGAACGTGAGTAGATACCGTCCGCGAGAGTACGACCTCGAGAAGATCGCGTCTCTCGGTCAGTCTCTGAACGAATACGGTGGCTAGATCGGTACCCCGCCGTCAGACGCCCGTAATGTCGAGAACCGACCGTGAGCTCAAGCGTATTGTAGTAAACGACCAATACGATCGGGAGTCTTTATTGACAGAATTCCATCAATAGAGATCGCGACGACGTCACGGTCGGCGGATCGAAAACGCTGTCAGCCGACCGACGTACTCGGTTCCAGTTCACTCGACGAGAACGTCCGACGCTAATAAATGACGAATCCCTTGCGGTCGTCGATCGAATTTAACACCCGGCGCGTAGAGGCGTCGGCGAACGGCCTGACGGGCGTCGCGTCGGATCACACAGTCACATTCTGCGCGTCGAATCGTTGAGCACACCTGCTACAACGTTCCGGCCCACCACTACGACTTGCTTGACGCGCTGACTAGACGGTTCCTCCAGGGCAGAACCGGTATCTGAACGCGGTGGCTTGGTCACGAGGCAGGTCCGTGATTGCATCGGCGTGATTTCGATCGAGGGGGCCCAATTTCTATAGCGACATATGATTTATCCCGTTTGGCCGAATCGTCGTTCGTCGTAGCCGACGGCTGAGACACGCTAACCGATTATTCCGTCTCAAACACCTCGGTATTATCTTCTGCTAATTCGCTCGCTTCGATGTGGGAGTACATCTGACTCGTCGTCTTCGGATCGGCGTGTCGGAGCGTCCGCTGGGCGCGCTGGTGCCCCTTCTCCTTGTAGAGCAACTCGCCGACGCCGCGCCGGGCGCCGTGGGGCTTCAGATACTCGCCGTCCTCGAGATCTGGGACGTCAGCAACTGTCGAAAGCCGGCGCATGAGCGACCGCGCGCCCTCGGTCGTGATCGACGGCGGTTCGACCCCCGCCTCGAGCGCGACCGTCCAGTAGCCTCGCCGTTCGGTCCGCCGGTCGCGTTCCTCGCCGCCGAGCTCGGCCCCGAGGTTCCGCGACAACGTCGGGACGTGGAGCGACGGGAAGACCGGCCAGTCGTCGCTCGGCGGGTCGTAGGCCTCGTACCACCGTCGAAGCGGCGTTGACGCTTGCTCCGGCAGTTGTGCGGGTTCGCGCTCCTGATTCTTCCCGAGAATCCACATCGTCCCCGCCTCGAGGTCCACGTCGGTCCACCGGATCCCGGTCCGGCGCGGGTCGTTCGGATCTTTGACGATCTCGCCGCCGCGGACCCCGGAGTAAGCGATCGTGGCGACGAACGCGCGGTCGCGAAGCCGCTTGTGCAGAATCGGTGTCGGGGCGACCGGCTCCTGGTAGGCGCTGTCGACGCGCCGGCGGACGAACTCGAGGACCGCCTGACGCTGTGCCGGCTGCCAGTACTGGCGCTCGTACTCGCCGCTCGAGGGCCGATCGGGCATGCTCTCTCGAGCCGGCCCCTTCTCGGCGGGATTTTCCGCGAGGTAGTCCCATTTGACCGCCCACGTGAGAAACGCCGAGACGTAATCGTAGTAGGTCCAGGCGGTCGAGGCGGCGATTCCGCCGTCCACTGCGTCGGACTCGCCGGCCTCGACGCGACGAGCGAGGTGGCCGGCGTAGGCGCCCATGAGTCGCTGAGAGACGTCGTCGAGCGTCTCGACGCCGCGATCCCGGCAGAAGTCGATCCAGTCGGTGACGACTCGCTCGAGGTTCTGGCGGTAGTTCGGCGCCGCGTTCGCTTTGCTCTCGAGACACTCCGCGAGGGCGTCCTCGAGGGGTTTCCCGTGGGGTCGAGCCCCTGAATCTGTGGAATCCATCGACTGCGACGACCGTACGGCGTCGGGGATAGTAAAGCTACTTGTGATTACTGGACTAATGCAAAGTGAGGTGTGGAAATCGGTCGCCGCGCGATACTGGTCTCCTCGAAGGCTCTATCGGCCGAATAGGATCATCGGCGCAGATATAAATTCCATATCGCTATATCAAATACCCGTTTCTCGGTACTAGAGGGCGCAGTTCAGATTCCGCCAAACCGCTATTCTCACGCGTCCGCTATCCGATTCCTCGAGCGAGCATAGCGATCACCGTCGACGAACTCGCAACTGACGCAGCGACTGCTCGCGTTGAATACGACGGGGCACAACGCCGGCCCGCATACCTCGCAACTGCCGTCGCACCTAACTCCGCCACGAACGTCCCGGTAGCCGGGAAAATAAGTGGATGACAAAAACCGAGGCCATCCAGCGTCAATCGGTTACGATATGCGTGGACCATCCGCGTTGAACCTTCCCCTGAGGATCCGATACTCGGGGGAAACACACTCGGATGAACAGGCGCTGTGCGCTGTGACCGGGTACACGTCTCCGTCGGACGATTTCCAAACCGGAATGATCCTCTCACAGTCGGAACAGACGGCAAGGATACGTTGTCGTTCGCTGCTCGTTTCCATATTTCGACTTCGCCATCACTTCCTACGCTCTGTGAATATATAATCACTTTCGGGGTCGATCGGACTATCCGTTTTCGAAGCACTAGCCAACGGGTATAAAACGCCGTCAATCCCCGAATCACGGTTTTCGAACATCGGTATCCGCCTCACGAAACACGGCAGCGTTGTTCACAGTGGGAATCCGAGACCGGTCCTCGTTCCCAGGCCCCACATACTACGTTATATCTATCGGTGTTGTAACAGTCGTATGCTCCTCGCAGCATTCCGGATCGAGCTCGATGCGCTCGCCCTTACGGACACGTTCGACCAACTCCCCGACCTTCGATTCGAGGCCCAACGGGTGGCGGCTCACAGCACCAAGTGGACGATGCCCTGCATGTGGGCCAGCAACGTCGACTTCGACCAACTGGATACCGCGCTTGCGGACGAACCAACCGTCGACACCATCGTTGACGCGACGGAGTTCGGCGACGAAAAGTTCTATCAACTGGAATGGAGCGCAGACATCGAAGCGAAAATTAACGCGTACGTCGACAGCGAAGCGTCGATCCTTCACGCCGAGGCCACCGCCGACGGCTGGGAGATCCGCATCCGCTTTGGCACCCGCGACCAATTCGATGCGTTCCGCGACGTTCTCGCCGAAGCGGAGTACGACTACACGCTCTTGGAACTTTCCCGACCGGACGATCCGCGGCACATGGGAGGAAAACTGACGCCGGCCCAACGCAATGCGCTCCGACGGGCGAAAGAACTGGGCTACTACAAGGTCCCCCGCGAAATCTCGACGCGCGAACTGGCCGACGAGCTCGAGATGTCGCATCAGAACCTGTCGGAACTTCTGCGCCGAGCCACGGACAACCTCGTCGACGCAGCCGTTCGGACCACCCCCACTCCCGAACCAATCCAGGCCACCGACAGGGTCGAAGACTGACGCTGAACAGCAGTCCCGATTTAAAACGGTGCCGCGGAAAGCGCTACGCCCTTTCTCGTCACTCTCCTAGGGTCTGATGATGAAACCAACGTACGCCGAAATCGCCGTCTCCGAGGAGACCAGCCTCAGCGAAGCGATCGTACTGGGAATCGCAGAGCAGAAAGAAATACCTCCGCCGGAGATGCCACCGCTCTACGAGACGATCGATCCGGAAGCGCTGGATACCCTCTTTCGTGATCGGGACTCGGGCCACCTCTCGTTCGAGTACGCCGGATACACAGTCGTCATCCGCGGCCGTGAACCGATCGTCATCCACGGGACCGAGGATCAAATACAGCAAACGCAAGACGAGGGAACAAACGGCGGGTCACCCCTCCGAATCGTCTGTTCGGCCTGTGGCTGGGAGGCGACAGCGACGGGGACCGACGATCACGTCGATGTAAGTCGACGAGCAATCGACCACTTTACCGACACCGGACACACGCCCGTCAGAAAAGTAGGTGAGATCAGCGTATGACTGCTAACGCCGTTAGCGAATCCGTAGATATCCTCCTCGCGGAGGATAATCGCGGCGATATCCGACTCATCAAAGAGGCGTTCCACGAGACAGACATCGAACCGACGTTTCACACGGCAACGAGCGGGAACGAAGCCCTCGAGTTCCTCCGTGACCGCTGCGATACGGACGCGTATCCGGATTTGTTGCTCCTCGATCTGAATATGCCTCGGAAAGACGGATTCGAAGTCCTCGAAGAACTCCGGGAGAACGAGGCGTATCCACCACTCCCAGTTCTCGTCCTCACGAGCTCACGGGCAGACGATGACGTGGTGAAAAGTTACGAGTTGGCTGCAAACGCCTATCTGTCGAAACCGAGGAACCCTGATGAATTCGTGTCGCTGGCACAGGCGATCGAGGCGTTCTGGATTCACGAAGCACAGCTTCCGCCGGTATCATCGCAGTAACTATTCGACGGCGTCCGAGGATCACACATCTAATAATCAAGAATGTAGACGTGATCGAGATGGCTGGACAGAGAAATAACTGGTCGTCGGCTGCGCTCACGGCCGCGGGCGTCGTCTCAATTGATCAGGCGATCGATGTTGTCTTCGAGTTCGTCGTAGCGCTCTTCGGCTTCGCGTTCGATTCGATCGGGGAGCGGGCGGATCGGCTCGCGGACGTTTCCGCCGTGAAGTCCCGCGAGCTCGAGCCCCTTCTTGACGACCGGCACGCTGGCGGCTCCTGGAATCTCGTTGTTATCACCGTACTCCTCGCGGAGGTTCTGGTACGGAAGACAGATGTTTCGGATCTCTCGCGCACGGTCCCACTCGCCCTCAGACAGCGCGTCGAACAGCTCGAGTCCGATCTCCGGCCGGAAGTTACTCACGCCCGCGGAGAACCCTTCGACACCCTCCGCCCAGTATGCGACCGCGAACGGTTCCGCCAGGCCGTTGACCCAGACGACGTCGTCGCTCCCCGCAGCGATTCCAGCGCCGAGCTTCACGGTGTCTTTCAGCGCGTACTTGATCCCGACGACGCTGTCGAGTCGCGTGAGCTTGCCGAGGTAGTCGACGGACGGATCGAACCCGCGGACGTAGGGAACGAGCGGTCGGTCGGTGTTCGCTCCGAGCTTTCGGTAGTACTCGAGGAGGCCCGCTTCGTGGATGTAGGTGTGGTCCGGCGGCATGATCATCATCGCGTCGACGCCGAGTTGCTCGTACTCTCGAACGAGTTCCTGACCGTTGGCGGTGCTGCCGCCGACGCCTGCGAGCACGCAGGCGGTTTCCGGAAGCCCCTCGAGGGCCGCCTCTGCGACTGCGATCCGCTCGCGCTGTGACAGAGAGTGGTACTCGCTGATGTTTGCGGTCGCGAGGAACGTTTCGACGCCCTTGTCGTGAAGCGCCCTCGCGTTTTCCGTTATCTTCTCGTACTCGATGTCGCCGTTTTCGTCGAAAGGTGTAAGTAATCCGACAGCTACTCCACGGAGGTGTTCCTGCACCTGCTCGGCAGATAATGCCATGAGTCGTTATGTAGCGGCAATCGGCATAAAACCATCGTCTACGGCCAATTGAACGACGAAATCACCGTTGTCCGATGAACGGTCGTCGGACCGGATGGTCCGATCCCGCTGGCTCGTTCTCCCACGACCACCGGCCGCGAGAATCGGTTCAGAGAGTGATCGGCGGAGCTCGTACCCGACGATTCAGCTCCGCATCTCCCTCGAGAGACGTTAGTAGTTCAGGTAGACCGTCTTCGTGCTTGTGAAGAAGTCGAGTCCCGCATCGCCCTGTTCGCGGTAGGTGTTCGTCGAGGAGTTCTTGTAACCGCCGAACGGAACGTGGAGTTCCAGCCCCGTCGTCTTCTCGTTGACCTTGGCGACGCCGGCTTCGACGTCTTCGACGAATCGGTTGGCCTCCGTGAGGTCCTGCGTGACGATGCTCGCGGACAGTCCGTACTCGACGTCGTTCGCCACCTCGAGCGCTTCCTCGAAGTCGCCGACCGTGATGACGGCAAGCACCGGACCGAACACTTCCTCCTGGGCGATCCGCATCTCGCTTTCGACGTCGGTGACGACGGTCGGTTCGACGAAGAACCCGCCGTCGTATTCGTCACCGTCGGGTTCATCGCCGCCGGTCTCTACCGTCGCGCCGTCGTCTCGAGCGATGTCGACGTACTCGAGCGTCGATTCAAGTTCGCTTCGGCTGACGTGCGGGCCCATGTCGGGGTCCTCGAGACCCGGCCCGATTTCGATCGATTCCGCGTAGTCGGTGATCGCGTCGACGAACTCGTCGGCGATGTCCTCGTGGACGATGGCGCGGGAACAGGCGGTACACGACTGGCCGGTCGTTCCGAACGCACCGACACCGACGATGTCGGCGGCCTCGTCGACGTCGGCGCTCGGCATGACCACCGTGGGGTTCTTGCCGCCCATCTCGCACTGGACGCGCTTCAGATCGTCCGCCGCCGTCTGCGCGACCGTCGTGCCGACCGCCGTGCTCCCGGTGAACGACACGGCGTCGATGTCGTCGTGGGACGCCAGCGGTGCACCCACTTCGCTTCCCGAACCGGTGACGAAGTTCGCGACGCCGTCCGGCAGTCCCGCCTCGTCGAGACACTCGAAAACGATCCGCGTCATGTTCGGTGCCTCCGACGCGGGTTTGATGACCAGCGTGTTTCCGGTCGCGAGCGCGGGGGCGATCTTCCAGGCCGGAATCGCGATGGGGTAGTTCCACGGGGTGATGAGTCCGACCGTCCCCAGCGGCTCGGGCTTCGTGTAGAGTTCTTTTCCGGGCGCGCTCGGAGCTTTCGACGTTCCGCCGAGGTCGCGAGCCTTCTCGGCGTAGTACGAGAAGATATCGATCGCACGCTGGACTTCGCCGGCGGCCTCGCTGCGGGTCTTGCCCTCCTCTCGGACCAACGTCTCCGTCGCGTCGTCTTTGCGGGCAGCGAGGCGGTTCCCGGCTTCTTTGAGGATCTCACCGCGACTCGGACCGGGGGTATCGGCCCATTCGTCCTGCGCGGCGACCGCCGCGTCGATCGCCGTTTCGACGTCCGCTCGCGTCGACGATTGATACCGTCCAACCACCTCGTCGGTATCTGCGGGGTTTCGAACCTCGAACGTGTCGCCGCTTTCCGATTCACTCCACTGTCCGTCGATATAGTTAGCGTACACTGTCGACATTCCGTTTCAACGTTGTGGGTTCTGGTATACATGAATTGTGATCACCGTTCGGTCAGCGAGCGGCGGACCTAGCGAATCCTATCCGCGCTGCTGGCGACCGGCCGACCAACCGTCGCCGGCGACGACCTCGCGGCAGTACACCGGACCGAAAACAGAAACGGACCGGGCGTTAGAAGAAGAAGTTGTTCGGGACGTAGACCGAGACCTCGGGCACGACCGCGACGATGAGGATGACGATCAGGAGCGGGATGTAGAACAGTACCATCGCGCGCATGACCGTCTCGAGAGACGCGTCGGTCACCTTCTCGAGCACGAAGAGGACCGAGCCAAGCGGCGGCGTGACGACGCCGGTCATGAGCGAGAGGATCATCACGATCCCGAAGTGGATGGGATCGATCCCGAGCGTCTCGATGATCGGCATCAGGATCGGGACCATGATCATGATCGTGGCGGTGATGCTCATGAACGTCCCGATGAGCATGAACAGCGGAACGAAGATCAGAATCGCGACGGTCGGATTAGTCGTGAATCCGGTGATCGCGTCGGCGAGCAGGATCGGAATCCGGAGTTGCAACGCGACGAGGCCGTACAGCATCGCCAGGGAGATGATAAACAGGATGGAGAACGTCTCGACCATCCCCTCCTGGAACTCCTGGAGGAGGACCTCGCCCGTAAGCGAGCCCTGATAGAAGCCGAGCCCGATCGCATAGATGACCGCGACCGCGCCGGCTTCCGTCGCGGTGAACACCCCGGAAAGGATGCCGCCGACGATGAACACGGGGATCAGTAACGCGGGGAGCGCGTTAACGAATTCCCGGCCGATCGTCCGGAGTCCGGCAGCTTCGCCCTTCCCGTATCCCTTCCACCGCACGACGAGATAGGTGAACACGGAAAGGACGGCAGCGATCAGCAGCCCCGGTACGATCCCGGCCAGAAACAGTGCGCCGATCGATTCTTCGGCTAACACGCCGTACAGAATGATCGGAACGCTCGGCGGGATGATCGGACCGATGATCGACGACGCACCGGTAACACCGATCGCCGTCTTCTTGTCGTAGCCCTGATCGCGCATCGCGTTGTACTCGACGCGGCCGAGTCCCGCAGCGTCGGCGACCGCCAGCCCGGACATCCCGGAGAAGATGACGCTCGCGCCGATGTTGACCTGTGCAATGCCGCCTCGGACCCGTCCGAAGATGGCGTTGGCGAAGTCGAACACGTCCGAGGTCATGTCCGTCCGGTTCATTAACCGGCCCAACATGAGATAGAACGGCACTGCGAGCAGCGTAAACGAGTTCAGCCCGTGCATCAACTGATTCGACATCAGGCCGTAATTAAGGGACGGGCCGAACGGGGAGAACATGATGAGAACGCATGCCGACCCGATCGCGACCGCGACGGGCATGCCAAGCGCGTAGAGGACCAGCAGTCCGCCGAGGAATATCAGTCCGATCAGTAACAGTTCCATCTTATTCACCCTCCTTGTTCGCGCGGTTTTCCTTGTTCATGAGTTGTTGACCGACCTCAGTCGTCGTCAGCGTCGAGCGGAGATTGAGCAGTTCGTAAAACACCATCATCGCGATGAACGCCGATATCGTCCCGTATATCCATCCCTGATGGACTGCTCCAACACCGATCATGGGCGTGCTCCAGTTCTGAACCGTCGCACGGAATCCGGCGTACCCTAGCATGATCAGGAACGCGATCGTCAGGACCTGTGCGAGGACGTCGACGATCATCCCGGCCACCGGAGACCGTTGTTCGAGCTGGTCAGCGACGATTGTCATCTTGATGTGTTCACCGTTTCTGGAGGCGACTGCGGCCCCGCCGTACGTCCCGACGATGAGCAAATATCGCGCGAGCGGTTCCGTCCACCACGCGCCTCCGCTAATTGGGAGGTTAAAGACGCGGACGATAATTTGTGCCACTGTCAGCACTAACATTAAAACGAAAATGAACGTTGCTACGTTAAGTACGAGCCAATCGTACCATGTATCCTGTTTTAACCCCAATGACTGGTCGATATCCATACTCAATAATGATGCTTGGTGTGGTATAATAGCACCGGTTCAGCGGGACTGACTCACTTAGACGTTACGCCACTGCTCCCACGAACCCGCGTACTTGTCTTCGAATAGCTGTTCGATCGCAGGAGCAGCCGCCTCGTAGAACGCCTCCGAGTCGACGTCTTCGATGATCTCCATGCCGTTTTCTTCGGCCTCCGTGAGCAGTTCTTCCTCCGAATCTCGAGCCCACTGGGTTGCCTCCTGAGTGACCTCGTTGACGACCTCGTCGACCAGATCCTGCTGAGACTGATCCAGGCCCTCGTAGAAGCTGGTACCGACGTACATCTGTCCGCTCTGGGGAAGATGGCTGGTGAGGCTGTAGTAGTCCTGCACTTCCCACAGGCTAAGCGAGGCGATCTGGGCGGGCGGGCCTTCCGAAGCCGCGACGACTCCCTGCTGCAGGGCCGAGTACAGTTCGTCGAGCGAGACGGGTGACGGACTCGCGCCAACGGATTCCCACGCACTCACCCACGAATCGTGGTTCGGAAGCCGGAGGTCCATCCCCTGAACGTCGTCGGGAGTACGCACCGGTTCGTTCGACGTGTAATGGCGCATTCCTCTGTAGATTCGAGGACCGACGGGCTTGATCCCCGCTTCTTCGAGAGCGGGGTACACTTCTTCCTGGAACTCGTCCGTCTCCATGATCCGCTGCTGCTGTTCGAAACTCTCGAGGACGAACGGGGAGTTGAAGAAGTAGTACTCGGGCGCGTGGATGTCGTAGGCGTCCGATCCGCCGGTGTACATGTCAACGGACCCCTGGGCCATCAGATCGAACGTCTCGGACTCCGACCCGTACGAACCGCCGTAGGAGAACTCGACGGTGATGTCACCGTCGGACTCCTCTTCGATACGTTGCTTGAACTGTTTCCCCGCGTAGACCGGCGAGGT
Organism: Halopiger thermotolerans; assembly: GCF_054654555.1. Taxonomy (NCBI): domain Archaea; kingdom Methanobacteriati; phylum Methanobacteriota; class Halobacteria; order Halobacteriales; family Natrialbaceae; genus Halopiger; species Halopiger thermotolerans. Next base: position 421,133 of record NZ_BAAIEU010000003.1, read on the forward strand.
TCCCTCTTTCATCACGCTCGCCATCGTGATGGTCGTGCCGCCGCTGCCACTGCCGCCGCTACTGCCGCCCATACAACCGGCGAGAGTTGCGATACTGGATGCACCGATTCCCAATTTGACGGCCTGACGGCGCGTCATATTAGCTAAACGGCTATCCTTACCGGTTGCCTGATTGCCAGACATACTCTCACCATTGTAACGGTGGTATATGAATCTATCCCTATTTTTCCCATAATATATCTGTAAATCCCACTCCGGTTATACCAAGGTGCGGGTGACGATCGGAACTCCAGGATCGCTGTACCAGTCCAAACCACCAGCGAGACGAGGTGAGGGCCGGTCATCTCGGTCAGCCGGCAACGAGTTCACGTGAGGGCTACACCGTTACGACCGACCGACGGCACCATCTCGAGACGAGCGACCGTGGCCGCAGATCACCGATCGAGAGACGGAAGCGGGCGAAACGGACTCGATCAATAGGTTAGATCGAGCTCAATCAGGTTCGCCTTCTGGGACAGCTTGGTCGGAATCTCCTCTCGGAACCGCTCGTCGGTCATTCGACTCCGCGGACCGGACACGCTTATCGCACCGATAGCCGTCCCGTCGTCCAAGAGCGGAACCGCTACGCATCGAAGCCCGTTGATCCGCTCTTCGTCGTCGAAAGCGAACCCCCGGTCTCGGATCTCCGCAAGCACGTCGAAGAGTTCGTCGACGTCGGTGATCGTTCGGTCGGTCGCAGACGGAAGTCCGTGGCGGTCGACGATTTCGTGGACCCGTTCTTCCGGAAGGTGAGCCAGAATCGCCTTTCCGAGCGCGGTGTTGTGGAGGTAGACGGACTCGCCCGTGTACGTGTTGATCTGAACCGCTTGGTTCCCCATCGAGCGGTAGATGTAGATTCCGAGTCCGTGCTCCTCGACCAGGAGGTTCGTCTTTTCGCCCGTCTCCTCCGCTAGCGCTTTAAGTTCCGGCTTCGCCGTATTGTAGAGTTCCATTCGGTGGCGCGTGTATCCCCCTAACTCGAAAAACCGGAGCCCCAACCGGTACTTCGATCCGTCCTTGACGACGTATCGGTGCTCCTGGAGGGTACTGAGGTGTTTGTGAACGGCGCTGGGGGCGAGGTCCAACTCCGTGGCGAGTTCCGTCACGCCCGCTCTGTCTAGCTCTTGGAGGAGATCGATAATCTCGAGCGACGTTTCGGTCGCTTTGACCGGGTATTCAGCCTTGTATCCCATACCTCGCCGTTCGAGACATGATCTTATAAGGATTTTCTTCGATAGAGAATCGTGAACGACGACGAGCGAAGTACGCCACTCTCGATTCGTAACGCCGTCCTCGAGTAGCGGTCCAACGCGTCACCACTCCCGATAGTCACCTTCACTCCCGGAGATCCGGGCGTCAGATACGGGATCTGGAACGATGACCGCTCTCCCTGCTCCTTCGCACGGTTATCGACAAGGATTCTCTGACAGAGAAACCACCGCCGATTCATTTACGCATGTACTATAGTAAAACAGGCGCAGAAACGATTTACAGTCGTATCAGTGTAACTTCCAGATGACCTCCAACAAGTAACAAAAATAATCTTCTTTCGGGCCGGAAAACAACCTATGTGAAGCGGCTGTTTACACAGGTACTATTGTAATAGAGATCGCAAAAGAGCAACCGGCTAGTCCGCACTCCTGAGATATTTGATGGGATCGGCGGACCGTCTGCTACTGACGGGAGGAGAGAATAGATTTCGCGCCGTATCGAAGATCGACCGGTACACAGCGTGCCAGCTTCAATTTCCATTATAGAATCGACAGTAGTAAAACAATGCGCTGTTCGTACGGAATGGCTTTTCACCATTAGAGAATCCGGGAGAGGAGTAACTCCATCAGGATCGGAGGGAGAAGAGGAACTGCACACTGAGTCCGCTTATTTTCCCCACCAACCAGTGACGCTGATTCAAATATAAGATATACTATAAAACGTCATTTTCTCTGTTAGAGAAAGGTGCCGGTAGCGGAACCGAACGCCGAGCAAACTAGTAGTACGGGTGTAGTTCGGAGAATTTGACGACGCGGCTCGATTGGCTCCGCTAGAAGCCAACAGGGTCGAAACGGCGGAATGCATCGCTGATAGAATGCAGGAGCTTCGATAGATCGGACCGAAACGGAATCAGTAGTCGCCCTCGAACGCGTCGACAGTCGAGACGGAGCACAACGGACCGACGAATTGCCGTTCGTGGTGGGTCCGACGTGGAGTCAATCGCGAACACGAGGACGACGAGCGAGAAACCACGGGGGCGCCTGAACGGATCGAGATCGACGACGGGACACTACGGGCGCTAAACTGACGACGTAACGCGACCGAACGACGTCGAACCCGACAACCGTGGTCGTATAGCCGTTAATCAGCTCCCTGCGGCGGAACGTACCCGCATTCCTCGCACATGAAGAGGGGGTTCTCGTACGGCGCAACCAACGTACGGTTACAACTGTCGCAACGCATTGTACACGCCACTAGTAGCACGACAGCCAATAAAATCATACGCCGCAAACGACGACGGCGGTTATTCCGTCTCCGCCACCTGAGTCGTCCGAGACGGTTCCGATCGAACCGTATCGATAACGCCCCGAAGGTAGCCGACGGTAAACCCACGAGCGCGGTGTCGCCAGTCGTCGTCGCCCTCCATTTTCGGTACGTGGTCCGGGATGACGGGACCGTCGAAACCGACGTCGTGGAGCGTCCGAACTGCCTCTGCGGTGTCGAAGTTACCCTTGTCGACGAACGTTTCGTGGAACTTCGGTACCGTTCCGACGACGTCGCGGAAGTGGATGAAGACGATCTGATCGCGTTCGCCGAAGCGACGGATGACCTCGGTCACGTCCTCCCCCATCTGCGAGAAGCAACCGAGACACAGCTTGAGCCCGTGGTTGTCGCTGGGAACGAGTTCCATCGCCTTCTCGAAGTTCTCTACGTTCCGGAACAGACGCGGGATACCACCGAGCGACTCGAGAACCGGCGGGTCGACGGGGTGAAGCGCGAGATCGACGCCGGCTTCTTCCGCCACGGGGAGCACGGTCTCGAGGAAGTACTGGTAGTTCTCCCAGAACTCTTCCTCGGTGTAGGCTCGATCGAGACCGGGTGCGAGCTCGTCCGGATCGTCGAGTTCGTCGTAATCAAAAGCGGTCGCCTCCGCGCCGCCGCGGGTCTCGACGGGTGCAGTCCGCATCGGAACGACGCTGCGAGGGTTCCACTGGTAGCCCAACACCGGAATTCCGGCCTCGCCGAGGTTTCGGATCAGGGTGGTGATCTGCTCGAGCGCCTCGTCCGCACCGTCGCGACCGAACATGATGTCGCCGTACATCGAATACGGCAGCGACTGAATTCCGGTAAAGGAGAGACCGGCGTCTTCGATCCGCTCTCGAGCAGCCGTGAGCTCCGAGACCGACGGGATCTGGTTCGGGCCGACCGCGATCGTATCGGTCCCGTCCCGGTCGTTGAATTCGTCGGGTTCTTCGTCCGTGTCCGCGTGATCGACGAAAATGTCCGTCGCTCCGAGTTGACGGATGTATCGTAATCGAGACTGCGAAAGCGATCGTGTACGAACACCGACTCTGACGGACGTATTGCTATCGCGATCCATACCCGATCACTCGTTTGAAGCGTCTAAACTATTTCGGAGCGGATATCGGATCGACTCGAGTACTGTGACTCACGCGAGATTTCCACGAGAGAACTGACTCGCCGGACGAAAGCCGAAAAGCTAGATTTTGTAGCCGCTGCTATGGGACAGCAACGCGGAACTAGCGTTTTCGGAGAGCTACGACGAATGGCGCTTTCAGTGCCCAAGGAGCGTGAGGATCACCCATGATCCGACACCTTGCTACGGCCCTTAGCGCCACGTGATTCGTTGTCGGTTTTCAATATAAGTTCTTCCATCCACTCGTTACCTCGTGAAAGAATATTATGGTCTCGGTCGCGTCGGTATCGGTGTCTCCCGATGGCCCGGACAAGACCGGGCCATCCACACTCGATGAATTCGAGCGCGTTACACTGACTGGGTCGTCACGGTAACCGGTCCGTCGAACTGGAGGATGATCGACTGTGCGACGTCACCGAAAACTGCTTTTCCAGTCGGAGAGCGTTTCTTGCCGCTGACGAACACGTGCCCGCAGTTTTCCTCGTCGGCGATTCTGAGGATGTCACTCGGAATCGTCCCGACCACGCCCAGTGTCGTGTACGAGATATCGTCGCCGAACGCATCGGTCGCGATTTCGTCGGCCTCGGACGTCGCGAGCTGCTCCATCTCGTCGACGCTTTCGACGTCCCTGTCCGACGTCGCCTGTCGCTGCAGGTTGTTCTGGAATTGCTTTTCATCGACGATCCTGCAAAACAGGATCTCTTTTTCCGTTCCGGTAACGTGATCCTTCGCTGTGCGCAACAGTTTCTGGTCCGGTTCATCGTCTGTCTGGACGACAAGTACTTTCTCCATACTGTCTACACAGTCGGGACAATATATAAAATTCAGCACTGTCAGGAAATCCGAACACAGTCAAGAGCGTCCGCACAAACACCGGAGAATCGTACTGAACCGTACGTTGTATCGAATACATTTATCCGGCGCGTCAACCCACGATAGGGACACCGGAAATGAAACACCAGCGCGACCATCCCGACGCCCCCGATAACACAGGTACCCGTCGTACCCGCTGCGCTTTAGCGAGGTACTCGTGGTCTCGGCTCATCCACCGTGCGTGTTCTTCGAACGAATGCCAGACTGGACGCTGCTACGGGTGATCCGCATGTCAAAGAGACAATCCAGACAGGTCTACGTCGTCCCCCACAGCGACCGTTACCACACGAATCGGGGCTGTCAGGGACTCCAGCAGGCGTATACCGTTTTCGAACGGTCTCGATCAGAACTCGCCGACGAACTGGACCACTGTCGACTGTGCTCCGGAGAAATCACTACCCCCGACACCGACTCGTTCGAAACACGGCGATTGCTTGAGGAACTCGATCCCGACGATATCGGCTAATCCGCTGTGGATCTCGACGGTCATCACTGTCACTGTGGGCCACCTCGAGTAGCGGACGGGTGAAGTTCGGTTAGCGACGCTGCCCGTAGCCCTATTCGGAGAGTGTCATGCGGCTGAACGTGTGTCGCGTTTTCAGGACGGTGAGGCCATCGGAGGCCGGGATGAGTAATATAGCTATCAGTAGTACCCCCAATTGAGATTGTATATATTGCACAATATATTGTCTCGGACTTCATCTCGCTGTCACCGTGTGGACAACGATATACGAATACAGATTCCGGTTTTCTGCCAGCGGATAACCGAAATACCAGATATCTCCAAATCGACCCTTTACGATGACTCTGGCACTAGTCGCCAACCACTTTTTGATACATCCACTATTTTAGCAATGTATTCTGGATTATAACCTCCTACAGACGATATATGCTAATATCTTGTATCTGATTCCGTTGTATATAGACATAGAGTCATATGTACCAGTATATTGTTTGTATAATACACTACAATAGCGTATGACTGTGTATTAGTAATTGAAATTATAGTCGCAGTCGAGGCGTTGACTAAACGATGGCAGTAGCTTCAACACCGCAGTTCCCAGGCCGAGAGTCACCGTCCGGACATCGCTTTCGTATGTCGCAGTGAGACGAGCACTCGTCGGGGGTCGGAATCTAGCCGCTCTCGAGTCGGTGCACTCCGACACCGACGCGATCGGAGCTCCGCCGTCGACGCGTATCAGCGTCGGCGGGAAGCGCGATCCGAACGGGGATGGTCCGAAAACTGAACTCCTGCAAGCCGCCCGGATGAGAAACGGAAAAGCATAACTACCGATCACGGGTTGTCCAGACCATGCTTCGGATAGCTATGCTGGGGTTCGGCGAGTTCGGTCGCTATCTCGCGCGGGATCTGACGACCCACTCCGATACGACCCTCGAGGCCGTCGTCGACGTCGATGCCGACAACCTCGAGATCGCAGTCGACGAGTTCGGCGTCGATCCCGACGCCCGTTACACCGACGAGGAAGCCATGTACGAACAGACGGCGCTGGACGCCGTCATCATCGCGACGCCGCCGGCGTTTCACTACGACCAGATCCGCACGGCGTTCGATCGCGGCCTCCACGTGCTCTGTGAGAAACCCGTCGTCGCCGATCTCGAGGAGGCCCGAGACGTCGCTGATTGGTTCGCCGACAGCTCGCAGGTGTTGATGGCGGGCTATCAGCGCCACCTCGAGCCGGCGTTCATCCGCGGTCACGAGCGCTGGGCCGAGGGCGACGCGGAGCCGACGTTCATGACCGGCGAGTTACTGCAGGACTGGACCGACCACTTCGAGGCCGGAACGAACTGGCGGCTCGATCCCGATATCGGCTGTCGTGGCCACCTCTTCAGCGTCGGGACACACGTTCTCGAATCGCTGCTCTGGATGACCGGCCTCGAACCTGAATCCGTCACCGCCGACATGGCGTTCTACGACGACGCGGAGCGCATCGACCAGCGCGCGACGCTGTCGATCCGGTTCGAGAACGGCGCCGTCGCGACGATGGCCGATTCGGCCGTCGCCACGACCGACCGCGAACGGATCCAGATCTGGGACGGCGACGGCGCGCTCGAGTTTAGCCGCCGCGACTGGGGGGAACCGACGTTGACGGCGATCGACGAGGACGGCACCGACGCCGTCTGCGATATCGATCACGGCGGCGGCCGCGGGAAGATCGAGGCGTTCGTCGAGGCGATCGCGACCGGCGCCGAACCGCCGGCGACGCTCGAGGACGTGATCCGCGTGACGGCGCTGCTCGACGCGGCGTACGAGGCGGCCCGAACCGGAGGGCGGGTCACGGTCGACCTCGAGTAAGGCGAGCGGGGATCGGCCGAAGAAGCGGTCGCAACGAACGGGACGCTGCGCCGCCATCGCTCGGCCCTATTCCTGGAGGACCGGTCGGCGTCTCGGAAACCGATCGTCCGTGGAGCGAATACAGCGGGGAATCGAAGCGGCGGAGCCCTTTAGAGGTACTCTTCGGGGTCGGGACGCGCTTGCTGTTCGTCGTCCCGCAGGTACTCCCGTGCGACCGGGAGGAACCGGTGTCGCAGATCGAAGTAAAACGAGACGATCCCGTAGATCCAGAAGAAAAACAGCACGGCTGCGGAGACGATGAACAGCGCGCCGACTGTCGTCACCATCCGTCGATCACCCCTCGATTCCGTCCTCGGCGGACGCGCCGGCGGCGGTCTCGACCGTCGAACCGTCGACGAGGCTGTGCGCGATCGCGTCGCCCGTGGCGCCGTCGAAGACGTGGATCTTCTCGCGGTCAAAGACGACCTCGACCGAGTCGTCCTCGGCGATCGAGTTATCCGGATCGATGCTGACGAGCAACTGGGCGCCGTCGTCGCCCATGAACGTCTCGCCGTCCGACTCCGCCAGCGCGGTCTGTGGGATCAGGTACGCGTACGTCTGGTCGCCGACCGGCTCGAGGACGTCGACGACGGCGTCGAACGACGCGCTGGGATTCGCGGGGGCGTCGTCGCTCGAGGCGAGGTAGGCGTCTTCGGGACGTACGCCGACGGTAACGTCCGTACCGTCGTACTCGGCGCCGAGGGCATGTTGGAGCCGGGCGTACTCGATATCGATCCCCTCGCTCCCGACAGTTCCGTCGAACATGTTCATCGACGGGCTCCCGATGAAGCCCGCGACGAATCGGTTCGCGGGCCGGTTGTAGCACTCGAGGGGCGGCGCGCACTGCTGGAGGTGTCCCTGGTTAATGATCGCGATGCGGTCAGACATCGTCATCGCCTCCTCCTGATCGTGGGTGACGTAGACGGTCGTGATGCCCAGTTCCTTCTGGAGGCGCTGGATCTCGGTCCGCATGTGGACGCGCAGTTTCGCGTCCAGATTCGCCAGCGGCTCGTCCATGAGGAACACCTCGGGCTCGCGCACGATCGCGCGGGCGATGCCGACGCGCTGTTGTTGGCCGCCCGAGAGCTCGTCGGGGCTGCGATCGAGCATGCCCTCGAGTTGGACGATCTTCGCCGCCTGCTCGACGCGGCGCTCGATCTCGTCGTCGTCGTAGTCCCGGAGTCGGAGGCCGAACGAGATGTTGTCGTAGACGTTCATGTGGGGGAACAGGGCGATGTTCTGGAAGACCATCGCGATGTCCCGATCCTTCGGCGGGTCGTTCGTGACGTCCTCGCCGGCGATCTCGACGGTCCCTTCCGAAGGGAGCGTCAGTCCCGAAATCATCTCGAGGGTCGTCGACTTGCCACAGCCCGACGGGCCCACGAGACAGAGGAACTCCCCGTCCTCGATCTCGAGGTTCATCTCGTCGACCGCGACGACGTCCTCGTAGCGCTTCGTCGTATCAGTAAGATTGACTTGTCCCATGGTATCTTGTCACTCCTTTAATCCGCCTTGCGTTAAGCCTCTGACGATGTGTTTCTGCGCGAAGACCACGAGCAGCGCGATCGGGAGAATCCCGACGATGCTCGCGGCCGCCATCAGGTGGTACAGCTGACCGCTCTGCTGTTCGAACTCGAGGATGCCGTAGACGAGCACGGCCCAGTTGTCCGCGTCGCCGTCGGTCATCAGGAACGAGAAGAAGAACTCCCGGTAGACGCTGATGAACACGATGATCGCGGCGGCCGCGACGCCGGGCGCCGACAGCGGCAGGATGACGCGAAACAGCGCGCCGAGTCGCGTCGTCCCCTCGACGCGGGCCGCGTCTTCGAGCCCGTCCGGAATCTGACTGAAGAAGGTCGTCAGGATGAAGATGGTGATCGGCAGGGTCAGCATCGTGAACGGGAACGCCATCGACCACGGCGTGTTGTAGAGGTCGGGCGTCTCGAAGATCCCGATGGTAAGCGCCCCGGTCAGCATCTCGTACAGCGGGATGAGGAACGCGATGCCCGGGAAGTATGAGACGACGAGCAGCAGGAGCATCAGCGGCGCTTTGCCCCGGAAATCGACGCGACCGAAGGCGTAGCCGGCCAGGCTGCCGATCACCAGACAGACGATCACCGTGATCGTCGCGATGACGAGGCTGTTGAAGATGTAGTGGTGGAGCGGCACCTGTCGGAACACTTCGAGGAAGACCCCGATGTTCGTGCCCTCGGGGAGGATCCCCATTCCGTAGAGGCGGTCCTGCGGCGTGATCGCGAGGACGAACAGCCAGTAGAAGGGAAACAGCGTCACGATGATGAACGACGTCAGCGCGACGTAGAACAACACCCTGTAGGTATCGTAGGGGTTGTTGACGAGCAGGTCGACCAGTTGACCGACGCGGCTTCGCGACTCCTCCTGTGCGACGTTACGCATTCGTGCTCACCTCGTTGCGGAAGTTGACGAGATAGACCATCACGATGCCCGCGATGAGCAGCGCCGTCAGGAACGCGATCGCGGAGGCCGTCGCCCACCGCTGCATGCGGAAGGTGTCGACGACGAGGCAGGTCAGCGTCGGGACGGTGTTACACCCGGTCGACGCCTCGACGACGCCGTAGACCTTCATCGAACTGATCGTGTAAAAGATCATGCCGATGAAGACGACCGGTTTGATCAGCGGCAGCGTGATCAACCGGAACTGCTGCCACTTCGAGGCGCCGGCGACCCTGGCGACGTCGTAGAGGCTCCGGTCGACGCTCGCGAGGCCGGCGAGGATGATCAGCGCGATGAACGGAACCTTCCGCCAGATGTCGATCAGCGTCACGATCACGATCGAATCGGTCGTGCTGACGAGCGGATTCGACGAGAACAGCCCGATGCTGTGGAGCGGATCGACCAGGAAGCTGATCGACGGCTGGAACAGGAGATAGAAGATCATCCCCTGGATGACGATCGGGATCGACCACGGCAGGAGGACGATCATCCGGGCCACCGATCGGCCGCGGAAGTCCTTGTTGAGGATCAGCGCCATCCCCAGTCCGAGAACGGTCCCGATCGCGAGGCTCACGCCGGTGATGAGCAGCGTCACCACGAGGGCGCTCGAGAGGGGATCGCTCAGGCTGAAGAACGGATCGCTGAGGATGATGTCCATCTCGCCGCTGAGAATCGCGGCGTACGTATCGAAGCCGGCGAACTCGCCGACGGGATACGCCCCGCGGAGGTCGTCGCTGTGCAGCGAGACCCAGAACGTCCGGAGCAACGGATAGAACGCGAGGACCGAGAGGACGAACAGCATCGGTCCGATGAGGAGGTAGCCGTACTTGTCCTCGTCCAGTTGTTCGATCCGGTAGAGGATCGGCGATATTGCGTTGAGTACCTTCTTTTTCATTGTGTGGTGGTGTGGTGCGTGGTGTCGTTACCGCTGCTGCTGGACCGGCGGTCCACACAGCGCCTGCGGCCGGTCCCGGATCCGGGACGGAGCCGCGGGTCGTGGCGGAACACGGTTACGCTTGCGACTGTTCGATCTCCTCGACGGCTTCCTGCGCCGCCGCGGCCGCCTCCTCGGGCGATTGCTTCTGCTCGAGACAGGCGGTGAACTCCTCCGCGATCGCGTCCGACTGGGAGTCCCAGATCGAGTTGATCGGGTGCACCCACTGGTTTTCCGACTGGAGTCGGAGCGTGTCGAGGTACCGGCTCATGATGGGGACCTCGGCGGCCTGATCCGACTCGTACAGCTCCGGCTTCGGCGGCGTCGAGCCGGTGAGTTCGAAGATGTCGAGGTAGAACTGGTCGGACGTCATCGCCTTGATCAGTTCGACGGCCGCCGGCAGGTTCTCGGAGTTCGGGTTCAGCGACAGGTGCCAGCCGCCCAGCGTCGCGTTCGTTCCGCCGGTACCCTCGTACTTGGCCTCGTCCTTGGGCACGCCGTAGGGGAACGGCATGACGCCGAGGTCCTCGCCGAAGGCGTCCTCGCCGGCGAACTGGGCGATGGCATACGACCAGTTTCGGTGGAAGGCCGCCTGGCCGGCCTGGAACGACTCCTGGGACGGCTGGGTGTCCCACCCGAGCGCCTCGGACGGCAGAATGTCGCCGGAGACGTCCTCGAGCGCGTACTCGTCGTCGGAGCCGTGCATGAACGTCCGGAGCAGGCGAAGCGTTTCGATGACCGGCCCATCGTCGACCGTAATCGGTCGATCGCCGATGGGCCCGTGCTGGTTCTCCATGTCGCCGAAGTAGTTGCCGCCCATCGTCACGAGTTTCTCGTAGCCGGTCTGGTGAGCGATCGTCCGGTGGTTGAGCGTCAGCGTATAGCCGTGGTCGAGGTCGTTCTCCTCGACGGTGTCGCTGACGATGTCGGAGAATTCGCTCCACGTCATCGGCTCCGTCGCCCAGTTTTCGCCCTCCGGATCGTAGCCCGCGTTTCGCACGTAGTCCTTCCGGTAGAGGATCGCCGGAATGTCGACGAACTGCGGAATGCCGTAGAGGCCGCCCTCCCAGCGCATCGAGTCGACCATCGTCTGGTGGTAGTCGTTCTCGAGCTCGTCGAGTTTCTCCTGCGGGAGCGCCTTGTTCAGATCGACCAGCCACCCTCGCGGTGCGAATGCCGACGTGTACGAGAAGTTCGTCAGCATGACGTCGGGCGTGGACTGCCCGGCCTGCAGGATCTGCGTGTATCGATCCTGCTGATCGTCGGCCCCCCAGACGCCCGTGGAGAACTCGACCGAAATGTTCTCCGGCAGCCCCGCGTTCCGCATCGACTCGATCAGTTGGTCCTGAATATCGCCGAACAGGGGCGCGGTGGCGTACTCGACGGTCACTTCCTCGCCGTCGTACTCTCCGATATTTAGTTCGCCGGACCCGCCGTTGCCGTTGCCGCCGCCATCGCTGATACAGCCAGCGAACCCTACGACGCCGGCTGCTCCGGTCGCCGAAAGTACTCGTCGTCGAGAAATTCGGCGCCTGTTCCGCGATGTTTCCGAAGCTCCACGATTGGGTCTCTCAACCATGAGCGGTACATGAATAGACCGTTATATAAATATTGCCCTTTGTTCATTATAGATCCGTTCCCTGCACTGATCTACACCATCGATCATTTACCTTTTATTACCATACGTTCATCTATTCGGTGTCACCGGACGGCCCTCGATCGTCTCGGTGTTCGTCGGCCGACGCCGGATACTAGCCGATAGAATCGCTGCCAGAAGTGTGGAAACACCCGGATAGGCCGCCTTAGATGGTGTTCGTCCACGGGGGAAGCGAAAAGTCCGACGTCGCCGGACAAAGAGGATCGAAGCCGTCAGCGGAAGACACGGCTCGAGACGGGGACGAATCGCCGGAAATCGCTCGACACAGCAACGGGAACGGGACACTACAGCCTCGAGCGTGCGGATAACTGACGGCAACGACGGTACCGACTGGAACGCGGTCGACAGCCTCGACGGCCGACCCGCCGTTCGAACGACGCCCCGGCGGGTCAGCGACGAATGCCCGCGGTTTCGTCGGGGCCGCGAGTGCAGCCTTACTCGAACTCGGGGATGACTTCCTCGCCGAACAGGCGAATCTGGTCCTCCACAAGATCCTTCGGCATGCCCGAGTGGTGGAACCGGAGCGCGAGGTGGTCCAGCGGGAAGCGCTCCTTAATCGACTCGATCTGCTCGACGATCTGTTCGGGCGTCCCGTAGATGAACCGGTCGTCGGCCAGTTCCTCGAAGTCCTCGACCGAGTCGGCCGTCATCAGCGGGTGGGAGAACTCGCCGCCGTACTCGTCGATGTAGGTGCGATGGACGTACTCCTTGCGCTCCATCACTTCCTCCTCGGTTTCGGCGATGACCGCCTCGCGCATCAGCGGGTGTTCGATCTCGTTCCAGTCCTGGTCGCTGTCTTCGATGTGCGCGCGCTGTTGCTCCTTGCGGTCCTCGACGATGCCGAGATCGGCGACGACGCCGGGCACCCAGGCGTCGCTGAACTTCACCGAGCGCGCGATCTGCTTGTCGCCCCAGCCGCCGACCCACAGATCCGGGCGAGGTTGCTGGACCGTCGGCGGCAGCGGCTGCCAGTCCTCCACCGAGAAGAACGGACACTCGAAGGTAATCGGTTCCTCGGAGGAGAGGAACTCGTCGAGGAAGCGCAGCCCTTCGATCATGCGCCCGGCGCGCTCGTCCATCGGCACGTCAAAGGCCTCGAACTCCTCCTCGACGTAGCCGAGCCCCACACCGAGCGTGAGCCGGCCGTTCGAGATGTTGTCGAGCATCGCCGCCCGCTGGGCGACGTGCAGCGGGTGGTACAGCGGGAGGATCAGCACCGACGTGACGAGCTCGAGGTCCTCCGTGCCGGTGCCGATGCTGGTCAGCCGCGTCAGCGGCGACGGCCAGTAGTTGTCGCCCTCCGTGGCCTGATGGTCGTTGACCCAGCAGGACTCGAAGCCGACGTCCTCGGCCAGTTGACAGTGTTCGACGACGCCGTCCCACGACTGTCCGCCCTCGACGGGGAAAATTCCGAACTTCATGCTCATAGGTTACGATGGTATCGTGTGCGCAGCTACTATTTACATGTTACGTCGCTCCGCGGAGACGAGGGGACGGTGACCCCCGGAAGTGAATCGTACGGTTCGATAAACACGAACCGAGACGGACCTCGCGACCGACGTTACGGAACGTGAAAGCGTGCCGACAACACGAAAACAGTCACCGCGAAGCGTCCGGTCAAAGCGGATCGGCTCGACCGACCGAGTTCGTGCACGCGTATTTCGCGGATATCGGCGAATAGACTGATCGAGAGACCGATCTCACGGATCAGTCACTCGTAGTCTATCGACGTGCCCCATCCCAGGTCGACGGCGTTCCACACCTGGAATTACAAGAGTACGTTCGTAATGGAAGTCAGTAGCAGCCGTGGCCCGAGAGTCGTTAAGAAGCGTTCGCAAGAGACGAACACAGAGACGGACAGTCAAGAAACGGTGAATGCTCGCGGTCGAATCGTTTCGATAATCCGAAATTGCAGGCCGAACGCGGAGCCGTTCGGCCAGAGCGAACGTATCGATATCACTCGAGTAGGAGAGTGGAGAGACAAACGCGGGCGTATCTACGTTCGTCTGGGACCGGCTGTAGTTCCTGTGACAGGAACAGGTTTATTATAATTTCCACCAATAATTGTGATATGGAGTCACAAAGAGGGACGGGTCGAACGATCCGTTCAGTTGAGATTTCGTTTAAAATAATCGAGTCGCTCAAGCGCAAGGGCGGCGCCGGTGTGACGGAGCTCGCAACCGAATTGGAACACTCCAAGAGCACGATTCACAGCCACCTCGGAACGCTCGAGGACCTCGAGATCGCCGTCAAGGAAGACGACCAGTATCGGCTCAGCTTGCGGATTCTGAACATCGCCCAGCACGTTCGCGAGCAGATCGGAAACTACGACGTCATTCGGAAAGAGGTCAAGACGCTGGCGCGGGATACCGGCGAGATCGCGCAGTTCGGCATCGAGGAACACAGCCGAGTGTCGTACCTCTGCAAGGCGGCCGGTGACGACAGCGTCGAAACCGCCTCGAGCGTCGGCACGCAGCAGCCGATCCACTCGACTGCGCTCGGCAAGACGATCTGCGCGTACCTCCCTCGCGAACGCGTCGACGAGATCGTTTCGGAGACGGAGTTCCTCGCGCAGACGGAGAACACGATCGCGACGGCGGAGGAGTTTTACGAGGAACTCGAGGCGATCCGCGAGCGCGGCTACGGAATCGACGACGAGGAGAACATCGACGGCCTTCGCTGCGTGGCCGCGCCCGTCAGAAACGGAGAGGACGTCCTCGGTGCTATCAGCGTCTCCGGACCGTCGAGCAGGTTCACCGACGAACGACTGCACGGCGAACTCGCCGACTACGTTCAGGGTGCAGCGAACGTCGTCGAACGCAACACGAACCTCTCGTAGATCGCGGCTAATTCTTGACGGTGCTCGCATGACTTATACTGATAGATATGGACGGTTCGCGTATGGAGATCGCAAATGTAAGGGGATACGCCCTCTCGTCGCCGATCGCTCCGGTACAGGAGCGGCCGTTCCACGGCGGCGTCCGGCGACTCCGGAAGCGAGACGTCGTCCTCGTCGTCGTCGAGACCGGCGACGGACAGCGAGGCGTCGCGACCGCCGGAGCGAGCAGTTCCGCCATGACCGAGTACTTCGAGGACGACTCGCAGGGAACATTTGCCGACGTCGTCGACGGTCACGTCGCCGACGCCCTCGAGGGTGAGACGATAGACGAAATCCCCGAGGCTCACGAGCGACTCCGCGAGAGCGACGTTCCCGACGGCGATCTGATCGAGGCGATCTCGGCGATCGACGTCGCGCTGTACGACATCCTGGGGAAGCGACGCGGTGCGCCGGTGTACGAACTGCTCGCCGAGGAGTTCGACGCCGACGCGGCGCCGACGACCGAACTCGATCTGTACGCCAGCGCGGGGATGTACATGGAGCCGGACGGCTACGTCGAGCAGGCGCAGGTCCTCGAGGAGCTGGGGTTTTTCGGCTACAAGTATCGGCCCGGAATCGGCCCCGACGGCGACCGCGAAACCGTCGAACGACTCGCCGAGGCCGTCGACGACATCGAACTCATGCTCGACGTCCACACCTGGTGGAAGCTCCGCGAGGGCTACGACCGCGAGACGGTCCGCGATCTGGTGGTCCACGCCGACGACCACGACGCCTACTGGATCGAGGAGCCCGTCGCGCCGGACGACCACGACGGGTACGTCGACCTCGTCGCGACCGGCGCGCCCCTCGCGGGCGGCGAGAGCGAGGACTCGGCGGCGGGACTGGTCGCGCTCGGCGAGACGGGCGCCGTCGACTTTCTGCAGGGCGACGTCCGCCACCACGAGGGGTTTACCGGCTGCCGGGAGGCAGTCGCGCTCTGTGCGGACCGCGACGACCTCGAGTTCGTCCCGCACAACTTCGGGACGTGGATCGGCCTCGCCGCGAACGCGCACCTCGTCGCGGCGGCGCCCGACGCGACGCTCGTGGAGTATCCCGTCTTCGAGAACGACCCGCTGTTCGACGCCGCCGTCGACCCGGGAATGTACCCGTTCGATCTCGCGTTCGATTTGATCAAGGGCCAACCCGACGTCACCGACGGCGTCCTGTCGGTGTCTGACGATCCCGGACTCGGCGTCGAGCTAAACGACGACGTGATCGAACAGTACCCGTTCAGGGACGGCCCCTGGACCGAATTCCACTACGACGACGCCTGACAATCCAACGATGACGACCAACACCACCATGGAGATCGCACTGCTCGGCGGTACCGGAGAGATCGGCGAAGCGCTCGCGCTGCGATTGGGACGCGACGCGGACTACCCGTTGACTATCGGCTCGCGCGACGAGCAGAAAGCCGCCGAGGCGGCCGAGACGTACCGCTCCCGGCTGCGCGAGCGCGGCGTGGAGCCGCAGATCGAAGCGGCAGAAAACGTCGACGCTGCGGCGGACGCCGACGTCGTCGTGCTGTCGATTCCGCCCTACTACGCCGAGGAAACCGTCGACGCCATCGCACCGGTACTCGGGGACGACGCGATCCTCGTCAGTCCCGCGGTCGGCATGCAGGGCGACGAGGACGGCCTTCACTACCACCCGCCATCGGGCGGCAGCGTCATCGAGATGATCGACGAAACGGCGCCGGACGAGGTTCCCGTCGTCGGCGCGTTTACGAACCTCTCCGGGAGACGACTCGCCGATCTGGACGTCGAGATCGACACGGACACGCTGCTGATCGCCGACGACGAGGACGCCAAGGAGACGGTCGCGACGATCGCGGACTCGATTCGGGGCCTTCGTCCTCTCGACGTCGGGCCGCTCGCCAACGCCACCGAAGTCGAGGCGTTGACGCCGCTGCTGATCAACATCGCGAAGTACAACGACGACATGGAGAACGTCTGCGTGACGTTCCACTAGCGGCGCTACAGCGGCTCACCTCCGTACCCCGCCGAAGTCGCAGAACGTTCCGCTCGCCGGACCGACGTTCCGGCTCGAGCCCGTCGATCTTCCAGATCGTCACTGCCCCGAGCACGCCGGTCTCACGACTTGCCTTGAGGTGGCCGCCGACCGTGTGCTCGCGTCGAACGCCGTCACGTGATGCAGTTCACCGTCGGTGAGCACGCCGTAATGTCGGTCAGCTCTCAGACGCCCTCGAGTGCCACCTCGACGTCCGATCGGCCAGTCGTCGGGCAGATCCGTGCGGTCGACGTACGATCCCGGGGATCAGATAGCGCGGACGACGGAGGACTCGATCTCGTGTGCTCGCAGTCGGCTGGCTCTCGAGCTGCTGCTGGACACTGCCGCCAAGTCGCGAGCTGCAATCCGAACGCGCCGACGAAAATTGAAGTACGATCGACTTGTTGGCTCCCGTATGCTCAGATACGGAATCGTCGGTGCGACGGGATTCGGGAGCAACCACGCGGCGGCCGTCGAGTCGATCGACGGCGCGGAAGTCGTCGCCGGCACGGCGCGCAGCGAAGAATCGATCGCACCGTTTGCAGACGAGTACGACGCAACCGGCTACACCGATCACCGGGAGATGTTCGAGGCCGAGGCGTTGGACGCCGTCAGCATCTGTACGCCGTCGGGAACCCACGCAGAGATCGCAGTCGACGCTGCCGAGGCCGGACTCCACGTTCTCTGCGAGAAGCCGCTGGACGTGTACATCGACCGGGTCGATCGAATGATCGAGGCGGCCGATCGCAACGGCGTTCGACTCGGCGGGATCTTCCAGCGGCGGTTCACGCCGGAACGGTGGACCGCCCGCCGGTGGGTCGAGGACGGCCGGTTCGGCGATCTGATCCTCGCCGATACGAGCGTCAAGTGGCACCGCCCCCAGCGTTACTACGACGACCACTGGCACGGCCAGCGGGACCTCGACGGCGGCGTCCTTATCCAACAGGCGATCCACTTCGTCGACCTGCTCGACTGGCTGACCGGCGGCATCGAGCGCGTCTCCGCCGAGACGGACACGATCGCCCACGAGATGGAATGCGAAGACCTCGCGGTCGTCTCCCTCGAGTTCGCGAACGGCGCTCGAGGGGTTATCGAGGCGACGACCGCCGTTCGGGGCGGCGAGGACCGCGTTGAACTGAACGGAACCGAAGGCTCCTACAATTCGGGAACCTTCGTCCTCGAGGACGAGGAGGTCGAACCGGACATAGTCGAACCGCCGACGGGAACGGGCCTCGAGGGACAGGTTCGGGACTTCCTCGAGGCGATTCGAGAAGACAGGGAGCCGCTCGTGAGCGGGCGGGACGCCCGCAGGGCTGTGGAAATCGTTCTCGCGGCGTACGCGTCGGCGGACCTCGGTCGCCCGATCGACGTCGACGAGGTGCGGGAGCTACAGGACCATACCTGACGTCGGATGTCCGGCGTGTAACCGGCGATTCTGCAACGCGACTGACCGATTCCTCGACCGCGGCGCCGCGATCAGAACGACTCGAGCGTCGCGTCGCTGTCGTCGACGATCCCGACGTCCACGGCCAAATCGCCGGAGTTAGCCGCGAGTTCATCGCTCCGGTCTCGCCAGTCGCCCACACGAACGGGGACCCGCCGGCCGTCTTCGGACCGCGAACATAACGATCGGATCGTCAATTGGGGCGGTTCGCGTGCTACCCGTCTCCGAACGACATCGCGGACTCGTACGCCGCGGCCTCCCCGGCCGTGGGCTCGTCCTGATCGACGCGGACGTCGATTAATTCCGGTCCGTCCCGTGACAACGCGTCGTCGACTGCCTCCTCGAGTCCCGCGAGCGTTCGGGCCGTCTGACCCCGACAGCCGAACCCCTCCGCGATGGCCGGGAAGTCGGGCGAGGACCAGTCGAACCGGTGTCCCTCTGCGTACTGATCGATCTCGGGCGATTTGCTGATGATTCCGTAGTCCGCGTTGTTGAAGCAGATCGTGAGCACGTCGAGGTCGTAGGCGGCTGCCGTGTGCAGTTCCTGCAGGCACATCATGGCCCCGCCGTCGCCGGTCAGCGCGACGACCGGCCGCTCCGGCGCCGCGAGTTTCGCGCCGATCGCGGCGGGGACGCCGACGCCCATCCCCGCCCACGAGCCGGCGGTGACGTACGATTCGGGATCGTAAGCCGCGAAGTTCTGCTTGGCCCACAGCCGGAAGCCGCCGATGTCGGTCGTCACGACGGTCTCTCGCGGGAGCGCCTCGCGAAGCGTCCGGAGGACGCCGGCCGTCGCGATCGGCTCCTCGTCCGACAGAAGCCCGCGATCGCGGAGTTGCGCTTCGTACTCCGACCGAACGTGGTCACCGATTTCGCGGCCGTCCCAGCCGTCGTCCGCAGTCCCAGCGTCGGACTCGGACTCGAGCCCGTCACGAATCCGCTCGACTGCAGTCCCGGCGTCGTCGACGATCGCCACGTCCGCCTCGTAGGCGTTGTCGATCCACGCCGGATCGGCCGAGGCGTGGACGAGCGTCTCGCCGAATGAGATCGACCAGTGGTCGGTCGTCACGCCGTCGAAGCGGGTCCCGAGCGCGAGGACGACGTCCGCCGCCTCGAGCGTCCGTCGTGCGCCCGCCGGAAGGTGACTGCCGGTGACGCCGAGCCAGCGCGGGTCGTCCTCCGGGAAGACGCTTTTCCCCTTGTAGGAGGCGACGACGGGCGCGTTCAGCCGCTCGACGAGGGCGCGGACCGCGGCCGGCTCGCACGTGCGGCGGGCGCCGACGCCGAGGTAGACGACCGGCCGATCCGCATCGGCGAGCAGTCGCGTCGCGGTTCGATACTCCTCGTCGCCGTCGAAGCGACTCGTCTCCGGCTCGACGGTCACCGCCGGCGATCGAAACCCCTCCTTGAGCAGCGACTTCGGGACGCCGAGCCGAACCGGGCCCCGCGGCGGGGTCAGCGCGGTTTCGATCCCCGAGCGGACGGCCCGGTGGAACTCGAGCGGTCGCTCGATCGAGACGTTTTCCTTGACGACGGTATCGAACGTCTCGGGCTCGATCTCGTGGATCGGCCCCTTCCCGCGATCCTCTGGATCGGCGTCCGCGGCGATGTGCACCAGCGGGACGCGATCCTCGAGGGCGTTTTTCAGGCCGTGCATCGCGTTCGTGTCCCCGGGGCCAGGCACGGTCAGCGTCGCCGCGACGCCGCCGCCCGCCTCGTAGTACCCCCACGCGACGTGGGGAATCGCGGTCTCGTGGCGGGCCATCACGTACCGGATGTCGTCGCGGCGTGCGACGGTACGATCCAGGGGCAGCGTCTGCGTTCCGGGCAAGCCCACAAGGAGGTCGATCCCGGCCTCGACCAGCGCGTCGTACAGCTGTTCGCTGCCGGGTCGTACCCGCCCCGTGGGATCGTCCTGTGCGGTCATCGTGTCCGAGTACAACGACCAAGCCACTAAATACGGTTGGTCGGCTTCTCGAGGGAGGCCACAACAGGATTAGCCCGACGATCCCATCGGGGCGTCGTCTTCGTCGCCCGCGAATCGCGGGTGGTCGGCGATCCGATCGACCATGGCGATCTTGAAGTAGATCGTCCAGAGAATCGCAAGAATGAAGGCACTGAGAACGAGTTCGAGCCGAGATGTGAGGGCCAACTGCTGGACGACGTAGCCCGCAGTGATCGTCACGCCGAGGTTGTACACGAGGAGAATGCCGTCGTGTTTCGTGAGAGCCATAGGGACAGGTTTCAGCGAATCGCCAAATAGCTGTTCACTATGGCAGCGACGCCGACGGCGCTCGAGGCTAACGGATTCGATCGAGGACGAGAAACGCTCCGCTCGCGGCAGTCGCGGTCGTCGGACGAGTGTCTCGCTGCTGCCGCAGAATCACTCGATGAGCGACTCGACGTCGTCCTCGAGTTGCCGGTAGAGCTCCTCCGCGCGACGTTCTTCCTCGGCTGAGAGCGGGCGGATCGGCTCGCGGACGGCGCCGTTTCCGGCGTTGAGTCCGGCGAGCTCGAGCCCCTTCTTGACCGCGGAGACGCTGATCGCCCCCGGTATCTGGTTGTCCTGACCGGTTTCGCCGCGGAAGTTCTGATAGGGGAGACAGATATCACGTAGTTTTCGGGCGCGCTCCCAGTCGCCGTCCGAAAGTGCCTCGTACAGTTCGAGGCCGATCTCCGGCCGGAAGTTGCTCACGCCGGCGGAGAATCCTTCGGCACCTTCGGCCCAAAACGAGACGGCGTACGGTTCCGCCAGCCCGTCGACCCAAACCACGTCGTCCGCACCGGCGTTGACGCCCGCACCGAGTTTGACGGGATCCTCGAGCGCGTACTTGATCCCGACGACGCCGTCGACGCGAGTCAGTTCGGCGAGGTAGTCGACGGACGGATCGAAGCCGCGCACGTACGGTACCAGCGGCGTGTCCGTCGCGGAATCGAGTTCGCGATAGTACTCGAGCAGCCCCTGCTCGTGGATGTACGTGTGATCCGGCGGCATGATCATCATCGCGTCGACGCCGATGTCGTCGTAGGCGCGAATCAGGTCCTGTGCGTGGCTCGTGCTTCCGCCGACCCCCGCGAGGACGCAGGCGTCGTCGGGCAGCGCGTCGACGCTCGTCTCCGCGACGGCGACGCGTTCGGTCGTCGATAGCGAGTGGTACTCGCTGATGTTCGCAGTCGCGAGGAACGTCCGAACGCCCTCGTCGTAGAGCGTCCGGGCGTTCTCGGCGAGCTTCTCGTGTTCGATCTCGAGATCGGCGTCGAACGGCGTGAGCAAACCGACGGCAACGCCCCGTAGTCGGTCCCGTACCCGTTGAGTTGACGACGGCATAAAGTGGTAATTCATAGCACACGATATAAGCCCATCGCTTACGTCCGATTCGTGTTCGACCGGTAGCCGGATGTTCAGTCGCGAAATCGAATAGAAAGATGACGCCGACAAACGAACCTGAAAACGGTAGCTGCGGCGACCGCACCGCGAAAACGGTCAGTCGTCGTCCAGCGATTCGATCGGTTCGACTTCGCCCCACACCGCGTCGCTCCCCTCGGTCGGGGCTGCCCACTCGACGGCGTTGTCGAGCACTCGCTGGATCTCGTCCTGGTAGAAGATCGGGTACTCCTCGTGGCCGGGCCGGAACGCGAAGATGCGGCCACGGCCGCGGCGGTAACAGATGCCCGAGCGGAACACCTCACCGCCCTCGAACCACGAGATGAAGACGGTGCGGTCGGGCTCCGGGATATCGTAGGGTTCGCCGTACATCTCCGTCGCCGGCACCTCGAACGATTCGGGGAGTCCGTCGGCGATCGGATGACCGGGATCGGCGACCCAGATCCGTTCGGTCTCGCCGCTGTGGCGATATTTGATGTTACAGGTCGTCCCCATCAGTTGCTTGAACGGCTTCGAGTTCTTCCCGGAGTGGACGGGGACGAACCCCATTCCCTCGTGGACGCGGTCGACGACGCGGTCCGCGACCTCGTCGCTGACCTCGTCGTTCGCGCAGTGAGACCACCAGACGAGCACGTCGGTCTCCGCGAGCACGTCCTCGGTGAGACCATGGTCCGACTCTTGCAGCGTCGCCGTTCTGACGGTTCGGTCCTCTGCCTCGAGGCTTTCCGCAATGGCGCCGTGGATGCCGTCGGGATACCGTTCTGCAACCACCTCGCGCTCCTGCTCGTGGACGTTCTCGTTCCAGACCGTGATTTGCTGAGTCATACGACGGTGACTCGTCGGTGATCGTGAAAAAGATTCGGCTCCTAACGTCACCGCAGCACAAGCTATTTCGTGGCAGGCGCTACTCGGTAGCACATGGAAATTACGTCACTCGAGACGGTTCCGCTCGAACACGAGTTACCGGACGGTCAGGGGCTGGGCGACGCCCGCGGATTCGGTCGCACCCGCGCGACCACGCTCGTCCGCCTCGAGACCGACGACGGACTCGTCGGCTGGGGCGAGGCGTTCGCGCCGGGAGGAATCGCCGCAGCCACGATCGACGAACTGTTCCGAGACGACGTGCTCGGCATGGACCCCTTCGATGTCGAGTCGCTGGCGGACGGCGCCTACACCGATCCGTACCACTTCGGGGGCGACGTCTTCGTACAGAGTGCGCTGAGCGCGATCGACGTCGCCTGCTGGGACATCATCGGGAAGTCGGTCGGCCGACCGATCCACCGGCTGCTCGGCGGCCGCGAGCGCGAGACGCTGACCCCCTACGCCTCGACGATGTACTATACGGACGAGGATCGGCCGCTCGAGGAGCCGATTCGTGAGGCGGTCGACGAGGGCTTTACCGCCGCGAAGATCAAGATCGGCGCCGATCCCGACAGCGACGTCGAACGGGTCCGCGTCGCCCGCGAGCTCCTCGGCGACGGCGGGACGCTCATGGTCGACATGAACGGGAACTATCGGCCTCATCAGGCGATCGAGACGGCGAAGCGAATCGCCGAGTACGACGTCGCCTGGATCGAGGAACCGGTGCCGCCGGAGAACCCCTCAGGCTACCGCGACGTGAAAGCGAAGGTCGACGTACCGCTAGCGGCAGGGGAAGCCCACTACGGCCGGTTCGATTTCAAGCGGCTGATCGACGACCGGCAGGTCGACATCGTCCAGCCGAACCTCGGTCGCTGCGGCGGACTCTCGGAAGCGCGGCTGATCGCCGACATGGCCTCGACGGAGAACGTCGCCGTCAGACCTCATATCTGGAACAGTGCCGTCGGCATGGCCGCCGCGATCCAGTTCGCCGCGAGCGTCTCGGACTACCCCCATACCCGGAACGTACCCGAGCCGATGCTGATCGAGTTCGACCGCAGCACCAACCCGCTGCGCAGCGAGTTGCTCGAGACCCCGTTCGATCCTAGCGGCGGCGTACTCGAGGTTCCCCAGGAACCGGGGCTGGGGATCTCGATCGACGAGGACGCGCTGGCGCGGTACCGCGCTGACGAGTAGGGACTCGAGGCGTGGCGATCGGAGCCGTCGAACCCATCAATTTAATAGGTGTATCCATCAGATAGCTGGTATGGACGTCCTTGTGACCGGTTCCTACGGTCGGTGCGGGACGGCGATCATCGACCACCTGCACGACCGCGAGGAGTACGACTTTACCTACTACAACCGTTCGGATAGACCGGACGATCACCCCTACGGCGAATACGATACCGTCGTCGGCGATATCAGCGACTACGAGACGCTTCGAGACGCCTGCGAGGGCCAGGACGCGATCGTCCACCTGGCCGCGTTCCCCAGCGCGGAGGGCGACTGGCGCGACGTCTTCGAACCCAACATCGTCGGGATGTACAACGTCCTCGAGGCCGCACGCGAGGCAGAGGTCGAGTCGATCGTCTTCGGGTCGACCAACCACGTGATGGGGATGTACGAACTCGAGAACGCGCCCGAGATCTACGGGCGCGACCACGACCTCGTGCTCGATCACACCGATCCGGTGCGGCCGGACTCCTACTACGGCGCCTCCAAGAGCTTCGGCGAGGACCTCGGCCGGTACTACATCGAGGACTGCGAGTACCCGACGCAGTTCTACGCGCTCCGGATCTGTACGGTCAACTCGAGCGAGTACGACCACCCCTACGGGGATGCCGAACAGGGCGTCGACGAGGGCGACTGGGAACGTGGCAGCGACGCGTACGAGTGCTGGGTCGCACGGATGAAGGCGATGTGGCAGTCCCGTCGGGACTTCGCCCATCAGATCGACTGCTGTCTCCAGGACGACGACGTCGAGTTCGATATCTTCTACGGCGTCAGTGACAACCGCCGGCGGTGGTTCGACCTCGAGCACGCTCGCGCCCGGATCGGCTACGATCCGCAGGACGACGGCGAGGAGTGGAATTCGCCGCCAGCGTAGTTGGTCCCAGGGTTACGAATGCCGAACGTGTATCTCGATTTGGGTTCGGTCCGTTCTCCATCGATTCGTTTCCCTACTCAGGAGAAATCTACGTATGACGATCGAAGACCTCGTATATTACAGTGCATTCGACACTCGCTACGGTCGCTGCAGGGAAGGGAGTTGTTCGGCATTCGAGAACGGTAAGCGGCCGAACTCACCGCCAGTCGCTCCGCCGCAGATCAGATGGTGCTGTCGACGTGATTTCTCGGAGTATCGGCCGTGTTCGGTACGGAATCACATCACAATCTATAAATCCCTGTTACGTTCTTTTTGAATGCAAATGGCAACCAGTAAGCTCCGATACGGGATTGTTGGCTGCGCCGGCATAGGAGAAAACCACGCGGACGCCGTCGAGGACCTCGAGGACGCGACGCTCGTCGCCTGCGCCGACATCGACGAGGGGGTCGCACGGTCGTTCGGGGAGGCGTACGACGTCGCCTGGTACACGGATCCAGCCGAGATGGCGACCGACGCCGATCTCGACATCGTCAGCGTCTGCACGCCGAACGGCACCCACCTCGAGATCGTCGACGCCCTCGCCGAGGCGGGCGTCGACGTGCTCTGCGAGAAACCCCTCGAGATCACGCGCGAACGCGTCGACGAGCTGATCGACGTCTGCGAGCGCGAAGGAATCACGCTGGGCGGGATCTTCCAGCGGCGGCTGTACGGCGGGCCGCAGCTCGCCCGTGAGGTCGTCGCCGACGGGCGGCTCGGCGATCTCGTGTTCGGCAACACGGAGATAAAGTGGCACCGAGACCCGTCCTACTACGAGGACGTCGGGTGGCACGGGACGACCGACCTCGACGGTGGGGTGCTCCTCACGCAGGCGCTCCACGGCGTCGACCTCCTCCAGTGGACGGCCGGCAAAATCGAGCGCATCGCTGCCGAAGTCGATACCGTTCACCACGACGTCGAGGTGCCCGACACCGCAGTCGCGAGCGTCGAGTTCGCCAACGGCGGCTACGGCCAGATCACGGCGACGACGGCGATGTACCCCGAGGAACGGATCTCGTTGCACCTCCACGGCACCGAGGGGTCGATCAAGTGGCACGAGGACGAACTCGAGTTGTTCGAGACGAAAGACGGCGCCGAGGCGACGCCCGAGCCGTTCCACATGGGCACGGGCATCCCCGGGCAGGTTCGGGACTTCGTCGCGGCGATCCGAGACGACCGCGAGCCGATGATCCCACCCGGGGAGGCGCGCAGGGCGCTCGATATCACGTTCGCACTGGAGAAAGCGGCTAAAACCGACCAGTGGGTCGACGTCGAGTACGGCGCTCGAGAGTAACTCGATGGATCCGGCCCGATATCACCCGACGGCGATCAGCGCGCGGCGTCACGCTCGCTCGGCGCAAATCGGCGGTATAACGCCCCGACGGAGGGCGCTTACGGCGGGCACGAGTTCGCGATCGTACAGACCGAGAGCGAGGACCACCGCCTGGAATCGAACACGGTTCGAGTAACCCTCCCCAGCGGTTCCCGGATCTCGTTGAGCGCCGACCTCGAGCGGTTCGTCAACGACCCGACGTACGCGTTCCCCTGGGATCGGCCGTAAGCGACTGCGGGCGGAGACGGTTAGATCGCGCTCACCTCCTCTCGGCGTTCGGATCGAAGTCGACGGGCGTTTTCTCGATGAGCGTCTCGTACTGATTCCGCCCTAGGTATTTACGCACATACTATTGTAATTACATCCTCAACGTCAATCGGCACGGAGTACGTGTCCGATACTTGTTTACTGACCGTAGATTAAACAGATATCTTATCTATTGACGGCGCCGTCGTATGTCGATTCTTCCGTATAACTCGAGAAACGAAAAACTGTAAGAATACGTATGAAGTCCCGCAGAACGACCGACAGCGCTTCTGGAGGGCGTTTATCGATAGCGCCGCCGCTCGAGTGCTCGGAGTCAGCCGCCGGACGAAAAACGAGGATCCGACGAGAGAAACTAGATCGATTCGAGCGGCCTCGAGACAGAACTAGTCGCGCTGCGGATAGACCGCGAGTTCGAACGTTCGATCCGCAACGGAGAGTTGGAGGTGTCCGTCGTCGCGGCGTCCGTCGGACGAGCGGTCGAAGAGCCCGAGTTCGTCCGGATCGATGCGGAGATCGACCGTCGTTCGCTCGTCGGGCTCGAGTTCGACGCGTTCGAAGGCCCAGAGTTCGCGAACGGGCGTCACGACCGAACTGAACTCGTCGCGACCGAACGCCTGGACGACCTCGCTGCCGTGTCGGTCGCCGGTGTTGGCCACCGTGACGCTGACCGTGACGATCTCGCCCGGAGCTATTGTGTCGTCGGACAGGTCGATCGCTTCGTACTCGAGGGTGGTGTAACTCAGTCCGTGGCCGAACTCGAACAGTGGATCGTACGAGGACGGATGCTCGTCCGGGCCGATCGGATGGGGATGCGGCAGGTAGTTGAAGTACGTCGGCAGGTCGGCCGCCGATCGCGGCATCGAAATCGGGAGCCGGCCGCCGGGCTCGGCCTCGCCGAACAGGACCTTCGCGATCAGCTCGCCGCCGACGCGGCCGGGATAGTACGCCATGAGGATCGCCGGGACGTCGTCGGCCACCTCCTCGATAGCCAGCGGGCGGCCGGTCACCAGCACCGCGACGACCGGCGTTCCGGTCGCCGAGACCGCTTCGACGAGGTCGCGCTGGGCGTCGGGCAACGAGAGTTCCCGCCGGGTCGGGAACTCGCCGGTCTCGCCGTCGGTCTCCGCAGAGGGACCGAACTCGTGGAGGTACCAGTCCTCGCCGAGCGCGACCACGGCGACGTCAGCCGCGGCCGCCCGCTCCGCGGCGGCGTCGATATCGACCGACGCGTTGATCTCGCAGCCGGGTTCGTAGGTGACGGTCGTCTCGTCGGCGACGTCGGCGATCCCCTCGAGAATCGTCGTCCCGGGGACGCCCTCGTCGGCGTTACAGCTCCAGCCGCCGTTCTGGTGGACGATCGCGTCGGCGTTCGGCCCGGTGACGAACACCTCCTGGGGGTCCTCGAGGGGGAGCAGGTCGCCCTCGTTTTGCAGCAGCGTCAGCGACTTGCGGACGGTCTCGCAGGCGACGTCGAGGTGGTCCGGCGTTCCGAGCGCGTCTGCGGCATCGTCGTCAGGGTAGGGATCCTCGAAGAGGCCGAGCGCGAACTTCGCCCGCAGTACCCGCTCGGCGCTGGCCTCGATTACCGCCTCGGACAGTTCGCCCCGCTCGACCAGTTCCTGGACGCGTCCCGCGTGTTCGCCGCCGGCGACCGAGCCGATATCCAGCCCCGCAGCGTGGGTCTGGCGCGCCGCCTCGAGCGGCGTCCCCGCCGTCCGGTGTTCCTGGTGTAACTGCGTGATGCCGTTCCAATCGGAGACGACGACGCCGTCGAACCCGAGTTCCTCGCGGAGGAGGTCGGTCAGGTAGCGACGGGAGCCGTGGGCCGGTTCGCCGTCGATCGAGTTGTAACAGGGCATCACCGAGCCAACGCCTTCGTCCAGCGCGGCCTCGAAGGGCGGCAGGAGTACGTTGCGGAGCGTGTGCGAAGAGACGTCGACCGGCGCGGCGTCCTCGCCGCGCGCGGGAACGCCGTAGGCCGGGAAGTGTTTGGCCGTCGCGAGTACGCCGTCGTCCTCGAGGTCGTCGCGCTGGTAGCCCCGGACCTTGCCGGCGGCCAGCCGGGCGACGAGGTACGGGCTCTCGCCGAACGTTTCGCCGGTTCGCCCCCACCGAGGGTCGCGGACGACGTCGCACGTCGGACTGTAGTTCTGTGCGGCGCCGGTCGCGCGCAGCTCCGCCGCCGTGATCTCGGCGGTCCGTTCGATCAGGTCGGGGCTCCACGTCGCCGCCGCGCCGAGCGCGTTCGGGAAGACGGTCGCCTCCTTGATGTAGGCGTGACCGTGGATCGCGTCGGCGGCGAACAAAAGCGGAATCCCGAGGCGAGTCTCCTCGACGGCGTGTTGCTGGAGTCGGCGCGCCGCGTCGACCGCCTCGTCGACCGACTCGTTCGGCGACCCGCCCCAGCCGAAGGGAGCGACGGCCCCGATGTGGTACTCGTCGATCTCACTGATGACGTCGTCGACATCGTGAAGGCCCTCGTCGAGAACCCCGACGTAGGAACCGGCCAGTTGCCCGATCTTCTCCTCGAGGGTCATCCGCTCGAGGAGGTCGGCGACGCGCTCGTCGATCGACAGCGACGGATCTAGATACCGAGCCTCGCTCGTCATGGATGTAGGGATCCACGCAGGAAGTTAATAAGTGTATCCCTCGTGTACGGACGTCTGAGGCCTCTGAGAGTCGGAATAACGATACGCCCGGGCGGAGCGCGCGAACGCGATAACGGTGTAAAGAATCGTTATGTTTTCCGAAAAATATTTATTATCTGGGACGGTACCGCAGGAGTACCATGGCACCAGAGAGAGTGCTATCCACCGGCACAGAGGCATCACGGCGACGGATCTTACGAGTCACCGGCACAGTGGGGGCAGCGGCACTCGCAGGGTGTGCCGGCGGCAGCGACGACGGGGCCGACACTTCCGGCGGGGAGATCACCGGCGACGAGCCGATGACCGAACGGACCTTCACCGCGCCGACGTCGGTGCTGCCCGGCGACATGCAGTGGAACGCCGCGAACGACAGCAACTATCCGGATCGGCCGGGGTTCGTGGTCTTCGACCGGCTGGTGTACTTTCGGGCGACGACCGGCGAGTTCGCCCCGGGAGCGCTCGCCGACTGGGAAATCGGCGACGACGCGGCGACGCTGACGCTGCAGGACGACCTGACGTGGCACAACGGCGAGGACGCCACGGCGGCGGACCTCGTCCGAAAGCTCCACATCTCGCTCTACGATAGCCACCCGATCGGGAACTTCACCTCGGTCGAGAACGTCGCGGCCGTCGACGGCACGACCGTCGAGGTCGGTCTCGAGGCCGACGTCTCCGAGCCGGTCTTCCTCAACTCGATCCAGAACATGGAGCTGGATACGCCGGCCGAGCAGTACGAGGACATCCTCGCGGAACTCGAGGACGATCCCGAGTCGACGGCGCTGGCGGATTTCGCGCCCGAGGAACCGATCGGGACGGGGCCGTTCCAGTACGAGAGCGCGGGAGAACAGGAACTCGTCACCACGAAGTTCGAAGACTCCCACTGGGCCGACAACGTCAACTTCACCGAGTACCGGTTCCGATTTATCGATGGGAACGAGCAGGCCTGGCAGGCGCTGCGGGGCGGCGCGGTCGACGCCTTGCACAACATCTTCACCTCGCCGGACATCATGGCGTCGTTCCCGGACCACGTCGTCGAGGTCCAACAGCCCGCCAACTGGGGGCTGTCGATCGCGTTCGACCACGACCACAAGCACTTCGGCCAGCGCGAGGTCCGGAAGGCGATCGCCCACGTCGTCGATCGAGAGGTCGTCGCGGAGAACTCCGCCGGCGGCGGCGACGCGAAGGCGCCCGTGGGGACGCCGACCGGCATCGTCGGCAACTTCGACGGCTCGGCCGACGAGTGGCTCGATAATCCCGACGCCTTCGAGGACTACGCCGGGAACAACACCGAGCGAGCGACCGAACTGCTCGAGTCGGCCGGCTTCTCGCGGGAGGACGGCACCTGGGTCGACGCCGACGGCGAGACGCTGACCTTCGAGTTCAAGGTGCCGGCCGCCTGGAACGAGTGGGTCGACGCCGCGATCACGCTCAATCAGCACCTCCAGGACTTCGGCATCGAGACGAACCTTATCACCCGGGACGACGGGGTCTACTTCGGCCAGGACCTCTACGGCGACACCGGCTTCGACGTCGCCGGCTTCTGGTGGTCCGACGGCTGGACGTATCCCTACCACACCTTAAACTGGAACCAGAACAGCTTCGACGCGCAGAACGTCTACAACTACCCCGGATCGATCGAGCTGCCGCCGATCGGCGAACCCGACGGCGAGACCGAAACCCTCGAGTTCGCCCCGGAGTTCGAGGAACTCGTCGGGATGGATCGGGACGCCGAGGAGACGCGGCAGAAGATCAACAAGCTGGCGTGGGCCTTCAACTACGACCTGCCCCAGCTGCCGATCCAGGAGAAGGTCGATCAGTGTTTCGTCGCGACCAAGGACTTCAAGGTCGTCGACGACTCCGACCCGGACGCGTCGGTCAAGTATCCGACGACGTACCTCCCCCGGATCGGGAAACTCGTCGCGAAGGAAGAATAGCGCGGCTACGTCGAATACATGCAACGATACTACGTCGAACGCACGCTACAGGCGATCGTCACGGTGGTATCGGTGATGAGCCTCGCGTTTTTCCTGCTCCGGCTGATGCCCGGCAATCCCGCGGACGCCTACCGGGCCGAGCTCATCCAGAACAATCCGCAGATGACGCAGGCCGAGATCGACCACCGCGTCGAGCGCAAACTCAACGTGCTCCCCGACGCGCCGCTCCACGAACAGTACATCAACTACGTGATCGGACTGCTGCAGGGCGACCTCGGCGAGTCGATCAACGAGGGCGTCCCCGTCGCCGAGATCATCGCGGAGGCGCTTCCGTGGACGATCTTCACGATGTCGACCGCGCTGTTGCTCTCCTTCGCCATCGGCGTCTCGCTCGGCGCGATGATGGCCTACAAGGAGGGCAGTTACTTCGACAACGGCCTCTCGGTCGGCTCGATCCTGTTCAACTCGATCCCGAACTACATCGTCGGGATCGTGCTGATCTGGTTCCTCGGCTACCGGTTCGAGCTGTTCCCGACCGGCGGCCGGTACTCGACCGAGATGGAACCGACCGTCGCGCTGCTCGAGCCGCTCGAGACCCTCGCATTCCTCGGGGACGCTGTCTGGCACGCCGCGTTGCTGATCGCCTCCTACACGGTCGTCGCGGCCGGCGGCTGGGCGCTGCGGATGCGGGGCAACAGCATCCAGATACTCGGGGAGGACTACCTGCGCGTCGCGCGGCTCCGCGGCCTCTCGGAGCGGCGGATCGCGACGCGGTACGTCGGACGCAACGCCGTCCTGCCGCTCTACACCGCGCTGTTGATCGCGATCGGCTTCGCGCTGGGCGGCAGCGTCATCCTCGAGCAGGTGTTTACCTACCCCGGCGTTGGCTACTACATGATCGAGGGCCTCGAGGCCCGCGACTACCCGCTCATGATGGGCGTGTTCCTCGTGATGACCGTCGCCGTCGTCCTCGGCGTCTACATCGCCGACCTGACGTACGGGATCATCGATCCCCGCGCCCAGACTCGCGGAGGTGAGCACTGATGAGCGAGCGGAGCGAGCGAACGGAGCCGCTGCACGCGATCGACGACGGCGACGCCTTCGATGCCGTCTCCGAGACCACGCTCACCCGAAAGGAGCGGTACCAACGACTGGTCGACCGCTGGCTCCTCGCGCCGGGCCGGATCGTCTGGAGCGAGCGCCGCGCCCGCATCGGCGCCGGGATCATCCTGCTGTACGTGGTCGTCGGCTTGGTCGGCCCGGCGCTGTACAAGGAACCGCGAACCAATCAGGGCCCGCGATCGGTTACGCCGCTGGCCGAAGGGCTGGCCTACCCCCTCGGCACCGACAACCTCGGCCGCGATATCCTCGCCCAGATCGTCCACGCGACGCCGTCGATGCTGCAGATGATCGCGGCCGGCGGCCTGTTCGTAACGGTCATGGGCGTCACCGTCGGGACGATCGCGGGCTACTCCGGCGGCCGGACTGACCGGCTGCTCTCACTCGTCACGGACATCGTGATGACCATTCCGGGGCTCCCGCTGATCGTCATCCTCGCCGCGCTGCTCGAGCCCCAGAACCCGATCGTCACGGGGCTGATCCTGACGGTCAACGTCTGGGCGGGGCTGGCCCGCGAGATCCGTTCGCAGGTGCTGTCGATCAGCCGCCACTCCTACGTCGAGGCGTCCCAGGCGATGGGGCTCTCGACGCCGTCGATCATCGTCAAAGACATCCTTCCGAACATCATGCCGTACGTACTGATCACGTTCGTTAACGCCGCGAGACAGGTCATCTTCGCATCGGTCGGCCTGTACTTCCTGGGGGTACTGCCGTACGACAGCGTCGTCAACTGGGGCGTCATGATTGACCAGGCGATCAGCGGCGGGGCCATGCACGTCGCGTCGATGGCCCACTGGCTGATCGCGCCGCTGGCGACGATCACGCTGCTGTCGTTCGGACTGATCCTGTTCTCGCAGGGGACGGATCGAATGTTCAACCCGCGCGTTCGCGCTCGACATGCCTCCACAACGGGGTCGGACGACGAACCGCCTGAGTCCGGTGGCGGCGCTGCGACGACCGGAACCGGAGGTGGGATCCGATGAGCGGTCGCGCCGATCGATCGGGATCGGACGCCGTCGCGACCGAGTCTCGATCCGATGCAGTCCTCGCGTGTCGCGACCTCACCGTCGAGTTCCACATGGACCGGGGAACGTCGACGGTACTCAACGGCCTCGACGTCGACATCGAGCGCAACGAGATCATCGGCATCGTCGGCGAATCCGGCTCCGGCAAGTCGATGTTCGCGTCCGCGCTGCTGGACGCCGTCGTCGATCCCGGCGTTACCTCGGGGTCGATCACCTACCGGCCGACGGACGGTCGGGAGATCGACGTCCTCGAGCTCTCGGACGACCGACTCCGGCGGCTTCGGTGGGAGGAGATCTCGATGGTCTTCCAGGGCGCGCTCTCGTCGTTCAACCCGACGCTGACGCTCCGGGGCCACTTCGTGGAGACGCTCGAGGCCCACGAGTACGACGTCGAGTCGGGGATGGAGCGCACGCGGGAACTGCTCGAGGACCTCTACCTCGACCCCGACCGGGTGCTCGATTCGTACCCGCACGAACTCTCCGGCGGGATGAAACAGCGGGCGCTGATCGCCCTGAGTCTGGTGCTCGAGCCCGAGGTGCTGGTGATGGACGAGCCGACCGCAGCCCTCGACCTGCTGATGCAGCGCTCGATCGTTAGCCTGCTCGGCGATCTGCGGGACAAGTACGACCTGACCATGGTGTTTATCACGCACGACCTGCCGCTCGTGACGAAACTGGCGGACCGCATCGGCGTCCTCTACGCGTTCGAACTCGCGGAGGTGGGCCGGACCGAGGAGATCCTCCGGTCGCCGACCCACCCCTACACGCGGGCGCTGTTGAACTCAACGCCCGACATCGACTCCCCGCTCGAGGAGATGCGACCGATCGAAGGCTCGGCGCCCGATCCGGTCAACGTGCCCTCGGGCTGTCCGTACCACGAGCGGTGTCCCATCGCGACTGAAGACTGCGCGACGGTGAAACCGCCGATGGAGCCGGTCACGGAAACCCACGACGTCGCCTGTCACCACCGGGACCGCGTCGACGAAATCGAACTCACCGCGGAGGTAGACGGATGAGCGCCGACGAACCCGTCGTCTCAATGGACGGCGTCGACGTCCACTTCGAGACGGAGGGCGGTCTCAACCCCTTCGAGGACTCGGAGACCGTACGGGCGGTGGACAGCGTCGACCTCGAGATTCCGGAGAACGACGTCGTCGCGATCGTCGGCGAATCCGGCAGCGGGAAGACCACGCTCGGCAAGGCGGCCGTCGGCCTCCAGCGACCGACCGGCGGCACCGTCAGCTACCGCGGCCAGGACGTCTGGGAGGCCAAGAAGCGCTTCTCGAATCCGTCGATCCCCTACGAGGAGATCCGGCGGTCGCTCCAGATCATCCACCAAGACCCCGGCTCGTCGCTGAACCCGCACCGGACGGTCGAAGCATCGCTCGCCGAACCCCTGAAGAAGTACCAGACCGACCTCGGCCCGGAGGACCGCGAGGCGCGGATCCTCGCGATGCTCGAGCGCGTCGGGATGGCGCCGCCCCACGACTACGCCCAGCGGTACCCACACCAGCTTTCCGGTGGAGAGAAACAGCGCGTCGCGCTCGTGCGGGCGCTGTTGATGAACCCGGATCTCATCCTGGCCGACGAGGCGGTGTCGGCGCTGGACGTCTCCCTGCGCGTCGAGGTGATGGACCTGATGCTCGACCTGCAGGAGCAGTTCGACACGTCGTTCCTCTTCATCTCGCACGACCTCTCGAACGCCCGTTACCTGGCCGAGCACGCCGACGGGCGCCTCGGCGTGATGTACCTGGGCGAACTCGTCGAACTCGGGGACGCCCAGGAGGTGTTGCAGAACCCGCAACACCCCTACACGAAGGTGCTGAAGTGGGCGACGCCGTCGCTCAGCCTCGAGGAAGGGGCCACGGAGCCGCCGGTTCGGGAGATCGACATCCCCGACCCGGTCGATCCGCCGTCGGGGTGTCGGTTCCACACGCGGTGTCCGCACGCGACCGACCACTGCAAGACGACGGCGCCCGGCGTGCGCTCGGTCGACGGGGGCGCTCGCGCACACCGCGCCTCCTGTTTCCGCCTCGAAGACGACAGCGAGTACTGGAACAGCGAGCCGCTCGAGGGCGCGCGACTGGACGAGGAATAATCACGGCTGCCGTTCTCGATTCGGCAGCGGTTCACAGATCGTGCTGCCGTCGTACTGTTCAACAATAGTTAGTCGACGGGTCGGTACTGCCGACACCGATACAGCACGTAGACGGCGCCGAGAAAACCCGTACCGACGAGGACGAAATCGGCGACGAGAACGGTCCGCGTTGCCGACCCGGACGGCTGGAGCCACAGCGCCACGAGCAACAGCATCAGCAGAACCGCCTCGAGGCCGAGCAGTAACACGACCGCGGAGCGGTACTCGCGCATCGTCTTCCAGAATCGATCGGTAATCGTGTCTGCCATTGGTACGCACACTCGAGTGGGAGTACTTCTTGGTACCGGTTCGTGGCGTCGGACTCGGCAGATCCGAACGGAACGGATGGCCGGTCAGTCTGCGTCGGACTCGGCGCCCCGCTCGAGCACCTCGTCGACGTCGAGATCGGTCCCGCTCGAGGGAGCCTCGAACTCGATCGCCTCGAGGGTGATGCGAACCGCTTCGACGTCCTCGTAGACGGCGCCCCAGCCGCCGACGCTGTACAGGTCGCCGTCGGCGGCGACCTCCAGCTGCAGGAAGCCGGCGACGTCCTCGAAAGAGGGGTGCGCGTCCGAGCGATAGATCCCCGGATACGCGATATCCGTGACGATGCCCGTGATCCGACAGGGTTCGTTCGTCTCGACCCACGTCCCCTCGACGGTCACCGCGAGATCAGCGCCGTCCCGCCACAGCGGCGCCACGTCGCGGACGAACTCCTCTAAGGTCATGTAGGGAACGGGCGGTTCGGTGTTCTCGTAGACCGTCTCCCAGAGTTCCCAGACGCCGGTCTGGAAGTACCAGTGGAAGATAAACGAGAGGATGTAGTCGTCGATCAGGACGCCGAAGGGGCGGTTCGCCCAGTCGTTCGGTGTGAAACACGTTCGCGTGCGATCGGCGACGAGCAGGAACGGGCCTGGGATCCGGCAGGCGCGCAGTTCCGACACCGTCGCGGCGAGGTCGACGTCCTCGAGTCGCTCATCTAGGTCCGTCCCGTAGACGGCGACCCGTATCACAACGCCGCGATCGCGGGCGTCCTGCAGAGCGTTCATCAGCGCCCGGAACTGCTCGACGGTCGCCGACAGTTCGATGAAACTCTGCGCGTCGCGGATCAGATCGCGCGCGCGGTCGACGACCGTCTCCTCGTGTTTGACGACGCTGACCGTGTGCTCGCTGATTGCCGGTTGCTCCCACCGATCCTCGATGGCGTCTGCGGCCTTGTTCATCAGCTTTCCGCGCGAGCGGAGTTCGCTGAGGATCTCGATCGGTTCCTTGGGACGGGCGTGGAGTTTGTCCTGATCGAACGTCTCGACGTACCCTTCCCCCTCAAGTGCGCGAAGGACGTCGTAGATCTGCGATACCGGGACGGAGCACTGCTTGGCGACCTCTACGGCCGGCATCATCCCCTGCTCGAGAAGCGTGATGTAGGCGTCGGCCTGGTACGCGGTCAATCCCGCGTCCTGCAGCGCGTCTCGCAGCGGATCCCTGTCCATGCCCGCATCACTGGCGCACCGATTAATCAGTCTTTTGCAACGTCTGACTCGAGCGCCGGTGACGCTGTGAGGCGTCAGTACTGATGGGTGAACGCGTCGGAGACGTACTGGGTGCCGGCGCCGTCGTCCCAGACGAACCGGACGTCGATCGAGGCCCCGTCGTCGGAGGCGTCTCGAACGTGAGTGTGGGCGTCGCCGTCGGCCGTCATGCGGTAGCCGACCCAGCCGTTGCCGTTGTCGAACTGGATATCAGCCCACGAAGCGTCGTTGTTCGGGACGAACTCCCAGTAGCTGTCGGTGCCGTCGTCGGTAACGGTGGCGGTCCAGCCCTCACCGGCGTCGCCGGAGTAGGTCTGTTCGCCGCTGCCGCCATCGTTGCCATCGTCGCCACCGCTTCCGCCGTCACCGCCGTCGTCGCCGCCACCACCGCTGCCGGTATCGTCGCCAGTTGTCGTTGCCATCGAATTCGCAGGGACGAACAGTTCGGTACCGTCAGAGAACGTCACGGTCGTGCCGGTGTTGTCGGCGTTGTAGGCGACGTAGGTCCGCTGCGTGCCGTCGCTGAACACCTGATAGAACGGCGTATCCGCAGTGACGGTCCCGTCCGGCGATCCCATCTCGTGGAGGTTGTAGAGCCAGTGGTACGTCTGAGCGCGCGTGTGGCCAGCTTCGACCTCGTAGCTATTCTTCCGCGCTTCGAACTTGTCGACGGCGTCTTGGCTGTCCGAAAAGGCACGATACATCCACATGAGATCCGGCCAGTAATCGAACTGGTCGGTTCCCTTGTTCGCGACAAGTTCGTCGTAGTTCTCGGCGGGTCCCGCGTCGTCCCAGCCTAGATGCAAGGAGTAGCCGGCGAATGGCAGCCAGTTGATCCCGTGGATTGCCTCCTCGTCGGCGGTCCACCAGGTCGCGTAGGCGTAGCCGTTCCCCCACACCATGCCGGCGGTGTCGTAGTCCCACGAATCCGGCTGGCTGTCGTCGTCCACATCGAACCAGTACTCGTGGACGGCGTGGAGTTCGGTTGTGTAGAGGTAGACGCCGAAGTCCCGTAACTCTTGATTGCCGGTGTACTCGCCCCACTCGATGATCGCCGCGTACGCGTTGAGCGCTTCGGAGGACGACTCCTGATTGTTACCGTCGGCGAACTCGGCGCCGCCGCCCTCTGCCCAGGAGTGGCCGCAGTATGGACTGAAGTTCCGCGCGAACGGGAACATGTCGTCATCCCGGCTTGGGTTCGCGTAGTCGCGGATCAAATGTTCGACCATGCCGCCCCACTCGGCGTCGGCCGCCCAGTCAGGGTTCGTGCGCGCGATCTCGGCAGCTGCGCGGACGTAGTAGCCGTAGTGGAAGTGGTGATCGGACAGCGACGAGGCCGATCCGTGGCTCTCGGGATAGCCTAGCAGCGATCCCCAGTTGTCGTCGTAGTAGAACAATTCCTCCGAGCCGCTCTCGGCCTGGAGCCACCCCTCGAGGTGACTCCGCAGCGAGCCGGTGATCGCGTCGCGTTTGGTGGACATATCGAACTGCTCGGCCAGCG
Organism: Halopiger thermotolerans; assembly: GCF_054654555.1. Taxonomy (NCBI): domain Archaea; kingdom Methanobacteriati; phylum Methanobacteriota; class Halobacteria; order Halobacteriales; family Natrialbaceae; genus Halopiger; species Halopiger thermotolerans. The sequence continues at coordinate 459,321 of NZ_BAAIEU010000003.1, forward strand.
CCTTGCTCTCGACCAATCGGCCGTAGTCCTTGCCGACGTTGTACGTGTCGGGCCCCTCGATCGAAGTGTCGATTTCCTGAATGTACCCCTCGAGTTCGCCGACGTCGTAGCTCCCTTCGTCGGGCAGGTACGGCAGCATGCCACCGTAGTCGTAGGTCGTCGAGAATGACGACCCGGCGACGGCGCGCATTTCGCCCCGAGGCGACGTGTAGGTCGGCCCGAGCGTTTCGTCGTCGCTGTACTTCCACTGGTGGGGATGCAACGCGGTGATCGTCCCCGTCGCGGTGCTCTCGGGTTTGTCGTCGGTCTCGAAGGTGTAGGTCGTGTGGACCGCGGCGTTGGCCTCGTCGTACTCCCAGTCGACGCGCGTGTCGGTGACGAAGTTGTACGCGTACGATTCGGCCGTCTCGAGGAACCCGGGTTCGGGGAGGACCGCGACCGAGCAGTACCCCGCACCGCCGAGATCGTTGACGAGCGTGTCGGTGCCGACGCCCGACCAGCTCGTCCCCGACGGCGCAAAGAGCCCGTAGTGGTGGCCGTCGATCGTGACGCCGAGGACGTTCCCCTCGTCCGCCCAGACGTCGGGCGCCGCGTCGAAGGTGATCTCGGCGCCGCCGCCCGCGTACTCGCAGAACACGAACGGGGAACCCTGTGCAAACGTCGCCCGCAGCGTCGTCGCGGTTCCGTCGCCCCAGACCGCGTCGACCGACCAGTCGCCGTGATCGTCGAGACGCGCGTCGGCGAACCCGTCCGCGCCAGCGTGGCCGATCGTCAGATCGCGCCCCTGGTTGTCCATCACCGTCGTCGTACCGTCGATCCACTCGGTCGGATTCTTCACGAGGAGTCCGGCCTCCTCCGCCCGGAGCATGAGCGGCTGGGAGAACATGTTCTCCGAAAACGCGTTCCAGACCAGACTCGACCACCAGTCGTTGGTCGGAACGGGCGCGTCGCCGAAGCGCGACGTCGTCCAGATCGCGTCCTGCGGTGCCGTCGCGCCCGCGGGCAACGTCGTCGTGTAACTGCCGTTCCCGACAGAGACGTGATCGCTCGCGCTCACCGTCCCGGTCGCACCGACCGCGCCGGCGGCCGAGGCCGCGCCGATCAGTTTACAGTAGGTGCGCCGCGAGACGTCGCTCGAGTCCGGTTTACTGTCTGTTCCATCGTCGTCGGACGGGCGTTCGTCGTACATACGTATCGACCGATAGCGCCGTTGCGTGACCCGCTCGGGGACTCCCTCGTCGTCACCGTATCGCCGCGCGGAGGGGAGCCGCCGGTAACACGCTGTGAGTCGCTACCAACACACACTTTCTGGAAATATCTATTATATTTTTCTACTAGATATAATGGGTAGCTACGGCGGTAAAAGCGACTCCGACCACCGCTGTCCGTTCGACCGCCGACGGTAACAGTAGCTGAACGGCAGACTGCCGCGTCGATCCGTCAAAACGACGAACTGGCTTCGTAACCCCTCTGATTAACTACTTGATATCAGTACCTACGGAATATTATAATTCATTTTTCCGTTACCGAGAGTGAGAAATCGGAAGCCTTGGCCGGCACGAAAAAGACAATACGCTATCATGTACGGACGGAATAGACAAATAGAGTAAATGTCTCCCGCCCTAGGGGACCCAACGGATCGAGGACAAACGGATGGCTGCGGCGAGCATCGTCGGCGTCATCCCGATGGCGGTGATTCGTCCTGGTGGCCCAAGCGCATCGTCAGCGGACTCACGCAGGGGGCGCTCGAGGAGTAAGCGAGATCGAGCGATCGGTTTCGATTCGTCGGGGTCTACAAGACGGTCCAGTACGAGGACCGGAGCGCACAGAAACGTTCATCGATGATGCATCTATCGTCCGTCACGGCGTACAGCCCGCCTTCGCAGCGATACCGTTGCGAATGTTTTTACAACTGTACGTCCATAAACAACCTCGAGTGGTATCCGTCGTCATCAAACTTGTCGATCACTAGTATGAACTCGAAGCAACGTCGTTCGATATCCTTGAAGAAATAATGCTCGAGGCGCTGCGACCGCAACACGGTATTCAACGCCTAGTCACTAACTAGGACGGCAAACGGAAACGGACGAGAAAACGGCGACGGGACGAGAGTTTCAATCTGAATTCGATACCAGAGCGGACTAGACGTGTCCAGACGGACACGAGGGACTCCCTGATCGAAGCGCCCCGGTTCGTAGACGGACGGCATCAACCCGCGACGTTACTGGGAATCCGATTGAACGCCGTCGCCGGACGCTAACTCGCGATAACTCATGCAGTTGGGACAGCCGTTTATCTCCCCGCTGTTAGTCCCGAACACCCGGACGAACCGACTGGTAACGTGCGCACCGCAGCGATTACACTCGTTCATGGCCTGATCGACGGTTACTGGCAGAAATGTCACGACAGCTGTAAAAGTGTTGTTGATACGCGTCCGGGACTAGAACGACAACCCGATCGAAATCGCTCGCGATCGAAACTAGGCTCCGGGCATCGAGCGACCAAACTGAGCGATCGAGCGCCCGCCGCGAAACCGATTGCGTCTCGAGTGCGGGTCAGCAGACTGCGCTACCGTCGCGACCACAGTCGACAAACAGATCATTTGAGCGCCGATCGATACCTCGAGGGCAGAGTACGTCGGTCAAACCGTATATTTGCCTGCTGTGGGATCCGGCGAAAACGTCGCGCAAATCTCGGTGGCGCAGCGGCTCAGTCGAGAAGGTCGAGTTCCTCGAGGAGGTCCCGCGTCGCCCGTCGAACGGCGGCGTCGCTCTCGTGGGTCGGCTCCCAGCCGAGCGACTGGAGTTTCTCGATCGAGAGTCGCATCTTCGGTATGTCGCCGGTCCAGCCGCGGTCGCCGCCGGTGTACTCGTAGGTCGGATTGATTCCCATTTCCTCGCTGACGATGTCCGCGATCCTGGTCACCGACGTCGTCGTTCGCGTCCCGAGGTTGTAAATAGCGAAGGGACGCTCCTCGTTTGCGAGGACCGTCGACATCGCGTCGAGACAGTCGTCGATATGCAGGTACGACTTCTCCTGGCGCCCGTTTCCGAGGATCGTCAGCGCTTGCGGATCCGACTGCAGTTTTTCGATGAAATCCGGGATAACGGCGCCGCGCAACCGGGAGCCGACGATGTTCGCGAAGCGAAACGTCCGGACGATCAGATCGTGCGAGTGGGCGTACGTCGAGCACAGCCCCTCGTCGGCGAGTTTGCTCGCCCCGTAGACGCTGATCGGCTCGAGCGGCCCGTACTCTTCGGGCGTCGGCCGCGGCGCTTCCCCGTACACCGTCGACGTGGAGGTGTACACGAGCTCCGGGACGCCGGCGTCGTCCATCGCCTCGAGGACGTTGTAGGTCATCCGGGTGTTGGCGTCGAACTGCGCACGCGGGCGATCGCTGTTAACCGCCTTCGACGCGGCGAGATGGTAAACCCGATCGACGTCCGCCGTCAGGACCCCCTCGAGGGAGTCGGGGTCGGTGAGGTCACGCCGGACGAACGTGGCATCGTCGGGAACCCACGCTTCGCGGCCGTTCGAACAGTTATCGACGACCGTCACGGTCGCACCGTCGGAGAGCAGTCGGTCGGTCAGGTGCGATCCGATAAATCCGGCGCCGCCGGTAACGAGTACGTGCCGATCTGGCATACGTAGTCACTGTTCTGTCAACTATTAAATGGTTCGTCAACGGAACGCCCTAGACGACCGCGGTTCGATCGCCGAGTTCCCTAGACCGGGACGTTGACGAGCGGCAGCGACTAGTCTACGACCGAAAGCGAACCGGCCCGGCGAAATGAGCGCCGGGTAACGACGCCGACACTACGACGACCGATAGGGCGAGCAGACCCGTTCGATGCCGTCCGAAAGCGTAATCGTCGGCTCCCAACCGGTCTCCCGGCGCATCTTGCTAGCGTCGGCGCACGTGTCGTGGACGTAGACGTCCGTCGGAATCGGATTCTCGACGTACTCCGGTTCGATGTCGGTTCCGAGTGTCTCGTTGAGGCGGTCGACGAGTTCGTTGAAGCTACAGGACGAGCCGGTGCCGAGGTTATAGATGCCCGTCAGGTCGTGTTCGGCTGCCAGCTCGAGCCCGCGAACGACGTCGTCGACGTGCGTGAAATCGCGGGTTTGCGTTCCGTCTCCGTAGATGACGGGCGACCGGCCGTTCGCGAGGTCATCGGCGAACTGGGCGATCACGTTCGCGTACTCGCCCTTGTGGGCTTCGGCGCCTCCGTAGCCCTGGTAGACCGAGAAAAAGCGCATTCCGGCCGTGTTCATGCCGTAGTGGTTCGCGAAGTACTCGCCGTACCGTTCTCGAGCGAGTTTCGACGCTTCGTACCCGGTGTTGACGGTGACGGGCATATCCTCCGGGGACGGCTCGGTCCGGCTCCCGTAGATGGACGACGTGGACGCGTACACGACCGTCTCGCAACCGTCCGCGTGCGCCTGGTCGACGGTGTTTACGAACCCCTCGACGTTGACGCGGGCGCCCATCGTCGGATCGTCTTCGTGCATCGCGTACGAGGAGAGCGCCGCGAGATGAAAGACGACGTCAACGTCCGTGGGAAGATCGTCCGCGAGAACGCTCACGTTCTGGAACTCCACGTCGGAGTCGAGGTTCCGTTCAGTGCCGAGATACTCGTCGTCGACCGCGATAACGTCGTTGTCCGCCGCGAGGTGATTCGCCAGATTGGACCCGATGAATCCGGCACCGCCGGTGACTAGGACGCGTTTGTCCTCCATACACTCGCCTACGGATGGGTCCCATGTGAATCTACGGTCGGAACTAGGTGGTACCGTGGGAACTCGGCAGCGGGTACCAAATATTCGAGCGCGTCGTCTCGGTCAGCGACACGCGACCGACTCCGCGCTCACAGAACGACGCCGCTACCAGACTTGCGCGTTCGGAGTGTGACAGTTCTCACAGACGACGGCCGTGTTGCCTTTGTATCGCTCCTGGACGAGCTGCCCGTCGTTACAGAACGAACACTGACTTCCTTCGAGTCCTTCGATCACCGGATGACGAAGGGACGGACCTTCTTGCTGGCGCATGGCCAGTACGAATTCCTCACTCGCTCCACAATAATGTTCGTATTAGAACAACTTCCCGATATATACGATTGGAGGTCGAGATGTATTTTCTCATACTAGTGTGGAATATCGTTAAGAGGTGGCCGTTCGATATGCGTCCCGTAAGACCACACCTAGAAAGATGTCTTCCAGACATGACTCAGTCGTCGACCGGGATCTATCATCCGAAACGGGGAGTACGGTGCTCGGCGAGAAGCGATCGGCGGACGACCTCCTCGTCGATCGCGAGAGCGACCTCGAGCCGGCGATAAGTATCGTGATGCCGACCCTGAACGAAGAGGAGGGAATCAAGACGTGCATCGGTTGGGCGAAAACGGCGATCGAGGAACTGCAACTGCCGACCGAGATCATCGTCAGCGACAGCTCGACGGACCGGACGCCGGAGATCGCACGCGAATTGGGCGCGATCGTCGTCACGCCGGATCGCGGCGGGTACGGGTACGCGTATCGGTACGCGTTCGAGCGCGCGCGAGGGGAGTTCATCGCCATGGGAGACGCCGACACGACATACGATTTCAAGGCGCTTCCGCGGCTCCTCGAGGAACTCGAGGAGACCGGCGCCGATATGGTACTCGGCAGTCGGCTCGAGGGCGAGATCAAACCGGGAGCGATGCCCGCGCTACATCAATACGTGGGGAATCCGCTCCTGACCAAATTCCTGAACACCTTCTACGACGCCGGCGTGAGCGACGCCCACAGCGGGTTCCGGGTCTTTCGGCGGGACGCCCTCGAGACGATGGACCTCGAGACGACCGGGATGGAGTTCGCGAGCGAGATGATCATGGAAGCCGGCGCGAAGGACCTCGAGATCGCGGAAACGCCGATCGTCTACCACGAGCGGGAGGGCGAGGAGACGCTCGAGAGCTTCCGGGACGGCTGGCGACATGTGCGCTTCATGCTGGTCAACGCGCCCGGCTATCTGTTTTCGGTGCCGGGGCTACTGATGACCGCGCTCGGCGCGTTGATTCTCGGACTCACCTACACCGGGACGACGATCGGCGGAATCACGTTCGGCGTCCACTCGATGCTCGCGGGAAGTCTCCTCACGATCGTGGGTTATCAAACCTCATCGCTCGGGATCTTTGCGGCGGCGTCGAGCGATCCGATCCGGAAGCCGGAGGATCCGATCACGGAGTGGGCGGTGTCGTCGTTCTCGCTGGAGTACGGCGCAACGGTCGGCGTCGCGCTGTTCGGGATCGGCGGCGCATACGCCGGGAGCCTCGTGTACCGGTGGATCGCGTCCGGATTCGGCTCGGTCTCGTTCACCCTCGGGTCGATCCTCGCGTTCACCCTCATCGTGATCGGCCTGCAGACGGTGTTCTCGTCGTTCTTCCTCGGGGCAGTCACTCGGTGATCGCTCCGACGAATCGTCCGAGACGACGCCCGACGATGCGCAGTCGTCGGCTTTCGCATCGCTTCCGTACGCTGAAGGTCACCTCGATCTCGGCCGTCGGCCGGCTAGTATCCGCCAGTCGATCCCGGCGTTCCGGGACAGACGCGATTTCGAGTCCGATCGCCGGGCTGGCGATCGAAAGAGGAGACGATGAGTGACGAATCGTATCCGTCCTATGAGCAGCGTCCGTTTGGATGTAGACAGCCCGACTCTCGACGGTCGCGGTACGGTCAAAAGCCGGGTTTGATCCGTAAATCCGACGTTCCTATTACGATCGTACATTCGTAAATACAGAGGGCCGTTTCCAAATATCGAGTTTGGGACGGGTGAGACCCAGGCGACGTCGATACGGAAGCGAGGCTGTCAGCGACTCGTCCGTCGTTACGAGAGGAAAACAGCGATCGATCGCAGACCGCGGAATACGAACGTGGGTAAGCGGTGGAAGCCGCCGACTACCGTCCGACCGGCAGCGGTTGCGATCGGCGCCGATCGAGACGACCCGTCACAGCGACAGCGGCGTGAGTTCCCGCTGCCGTCCGATCATCGTCGAACGGAGATCGACCGCCTCGACGTAACTATCGCGACCGACGATCGCATCACGGATCGTCGTATCTCGAATCGTCGCGCCCGGGAAGACGACGGCGCGCTCGAGTTCCGCGTCGATCACGGTCGCATCGTCGAGAATCTGAACGCCGCCGCCGATTTCGGAATCCCGAACCGTCGCGGACTCGGCGATCGCAGACGAACCGTCTAGCTCGAACGCGACGGCGTCGAGGTAACTCTCCGGCGTGCCGATGTCGTACCACGCGCCGTCGAAGCTAAACGCGTAAGTCGGGGTGCGATTCTGGAGCCACTGGACGAACCAGCCGGGTTCGTCCGGGTTGTTCCCGTCTTCGAGGTACGTGTCGAGGAGATCGATCGACTCGGCCGGAAAGCCGTAACACGCGATCGAGACGAGCGAGCTGGCGGGCGACTCGGGCTTCTCTTCGAAATCGCAGATCCGATCGTTCTCGAGTTCCACGACGCCGTAGGACCTGGCTTTCGCTCGGGAGCCGACGTCGTAGGCGGCAACCGTCGGCTGCCTTTTTCGCGGAAGAAATCGACGAACTCGCTCACGTCGAAACTGATGTAGTTGTCGCCGGCGATGACGATCGTATCGTCGGCAATTCCCTCTCGGTCGACGAGTTGGGCGAGCGCGCTCATCACGCCGAACTTCTCGTCCTCTCCGGTCGTGTTCTCGATTGAGAGCGTGGGTTTCTCGAAGGGGGACGATGCGAGGTATCGCTCGAACGTCGCCGCGAACCGTTCGTTCGTGGAGACGTAGACGGTGTCGATCCGGTCGTCCGATTCGAGCGATCGGAAAATTGGGTCGATCACCGTCGAGCCGTCGAGCGGAAGGAACATCTTGGGACGGTCCTTCGTGATCGGCCAGAGTCGCGTTGCGTATCCGCCGGCGAGGACGATCGCATCCATAGATTTATTGACTTCTCCGAGATATTTAAATTGTGAAGTTCGTGTGAGTGGTTATCATCCAGCTATGAAGGAAAGGCGAACCCGCCACCGGTGAGAATCTCGTTCATCGCCGCTGTAGACGAGGATGTTGACGGAGACGGTTATCCAGAGACGGAGGGTTCGCGTGCCTGATCGATTCGTCGCCGATTCGCCCGGCGAACCGCAGTGGCGTTAGATTTCGCGAGCGTCGTCGTCGCCTCGGCGGACGACACCCACTTCGAGTCGGCGTGTTCCTCGCTCAGCCGCACCGGCCGGCGGTCGGTGCGACAGAGATAGTAGACGGCGAACCGACCGTCGTTCTCGTCGTTCCGCCACGCGGTCGCGTGGACGATGTCAACGACGTCGACCTCGAGGAGGGTCTCTTCGCGCAGTTCTCGCCGCAGTCCGGACACGACCGGTTCGTCCGGGCCGAGTCGGCCGCCGGGGAGCTCCCATTCGTGATCGGTCGAGCGCTGCAAGATCAAGACGTCGTCGTTCGAAAACACGACTCCGCGAACGCTGACAGTTGCCGTGAGTAACTCCTCCGTCATGGTTACCCCTGCGATAGATGTTTTCATAAATATTTGGGCGCACAAAACTTCGGTGCCGGACCCGTTCGCCGGATGCGATGACGGTCGAGACTAAGGACCGCGTTTCGTAAGTCGGCGACGATCACCGAGAGCGGCAGCTTCCGGCGACGAACGCGTAGCGGAAGCGGTCGGGGAAAGACGGTGACCACGTCAGGACGAGTGCGCCCACCGGAATTGCCTCGTTCCGTCGGGCAACGAGAGGAACGGCCCACGATCACGATCCGTCGCGGGAGTCCGGTGGGCGGCATCCCGTAGACGCGTAAATAAGCGGTAGTACTATATGCTCTCGAAAATGTTTTCTGTGTGACGGTTGAGCAGATTGGGGCGACCGGTAACGCTCCGGTCACCTCTGGGACCAGCCATCAAACCGGGGGAACACATGAGTAACTCACAGCAAACGACGAATCAGACGACGAATCGCACCGTCCCATCGTCGAGCACCGGCGTCCCGCGAGCAGTGATTCACAAGCAGATCTTAGACGTCGCGGAGTCGGCGCCCGATGCGTCGATGACCGCGATCGCCGAGGAAGTAAGCGGGGCAACCACCGAGCTCGTCGAGAAGGTTCTCGAGGAGTACGGGGATCCAGGACGGGCCGCCGACGCTACTCCCGACGAACCGATTGACCTCGAGGAGCCGCCCGACGACTCGGTAGTCCCGGCCCCGGACGACGAGTCCGACGACTCGACCGTTGACGAGCCCCCGTCCGAGTCGAACGACGATCCGTCGGACGGCTCGGTCTCGCTCGAGTTCGACTCGAGTCGGGCGACGGCCGACTGCGGGGATTCGGGCGACTCTCCGGCGCCGTCGCCCGGCGCGGAATCACCGCTTGCAAACGACGACGATGACGACGACGAGCAGGCCGCACTCGATGACGCGGAGAGCGACGGCGAGGCCGTGACCGAAACCGACTCCGAAACGGATTTGGACGACTCGGACGACCCCGACGTTCCGGATCCGTCGTCCTTCACCGAAGCGCAACTGGAGACGCTCCGAGCGGTACACGAGCGACCCGACGCGACGCAGGCGGAGCTCGCGTCGATGTTCGGTATCACCAGTGCGTCGGTCAGTCAGCGCGTCAACTCGATCGACGGGTTCGAGTGGGACGACCGACGGGCGTTTACCGCTGCGCTGTTCGGCGACGAGCCGGACGCGGGCGAGAGTCGGACCGACCCCGACGACCGGGACATGACGGGAGCCGACGGCAGACCCCGCGTCGTCGAGTCCGACTCGCCGGAAGCCTCGAGTGAAAACCATTCGGAGTCGGCGAGCGAGCGTGAGCCCGTTCGGTCCGAGCCGGGTGAAAACGACCGGACGTGCGCCGAGGCGCTCGCTGACCGACTCGCGGCGGTGACGGCGCGAGTCGATCGGCTCGAACAGCAGCTGGCGGATCAGACGCAATCGGTGGCCGAGTCCGCGTCACAGCCGGCTGCTGGATCCGTGTCCGAGTCCACGTCACAATCAGCGGACGAACCCATGTCTAATTTCGTATCACGACCGGCCGACGAATCCATGTCTGCGCTCGCCGACCCCGAACTCGCACACAAGGTCGTCCACGCGTGCATGCAGTCCGATCGGATTACCGAAGACGAAGAGTTACGGATCATCCGATCGATGATGTGCGCCGACTCTGAATCGGCACGCTGAGACGGCGTTCGCGTCGAGAGACCGCTCGCGGAGCAGCAGAAACCGACGAATGCGCCTCAAGAGCGCGAGGGTGGCACGGGAACAGCGAGGAGATCGGCGTCGATGACGACATCGACACACCCTAGGACGACTAGGCCGGCACCTAGGCTAAGCCCGGAGGCGGCGACGATGTCGGAACGCATCGTCGTGACGACGCTTCGCCCGACGGAAGACGGTCGCCGACTCCCCGACCCGAAGCCGCACGGTTACCACTCACCGTTTATCGCCCGCCGGTAGCGCCGTTCCGCCTGTTCGGTAACGGTGTCCCAGTCAAATTGTTCCGCGCGACGCGTGGGATCCGCAGCGGGTCGCTCGCCCTCGAGCGTTCGCTTCAGAACGCGAGCGACGTCGGCGGCCGTCGGTGACGCGAGAAAGCCCGCGTCGCCGATCACTTCGGCGGCCGCGGACTCGGGATGATCGGCGGCGATGACGGTACAGTCGGCGGCCATCGCCTCCGCGAACGTGATTCCGAACCCCTCGCGCGTCGACGGCGACGCGAAGACGTCCGCAGCGCGCATGTGCGCGAGTACGTCGGCGTACTCCTCGAGGAAGCCGAGCATCGTCACCCGGTCGGCGTGCTCGAGGGACCGGACCTGCCGCTCGAGGCGGTCCCGCTCCGGCCCGTCGCCGATGATCCCGAGGGTGACGTCGGGCGCCGTCGCGGCGACGCGGTCGAACGCCTCGAGCAGTAAATCGACGCGCTTGTCCTCGATGAGTCGGCCGGCGTAGAGCACGTCGAACCCGTCTCGAGCGGGGTCGGTCGTTTCGATCTGCGCGACGTCGATCCCGTTCGGGACGACTTCGATCGCGTCTCGCGACGGGCCGAGTTCCGCGAGTCGATCGGCGGTGACGCTCGAGACGGCGATCGGGTAGTGCGGCGCTCTGGCGGTGAGACGCTCGACGGCCTTTCCGAAGGGGGCGAGCCGGCCGAGGTAGTCGTCCCAGTAATCGAGCCACACCTCGTGCCAGGTCGTGATCAGCGGGGTGTCGGTCCGGAGGGTCGTTATCTTCGACGCGAGGACGGGAAAGTAGGGGAACAGCGACGCGACGACGACGTCGTGTTGCTCCGCGTTTCGACGGAGTGCCGGGAGCAGTCGCGCGGAAAACTCGAGCGCCTCCGTGATCGACCGTCGCTCGTCGGCGTAGAGGTCCCGTGGCGGCGCGACGCCGTACAGCGTGACTCCCTCGTGATCCGTCACTTGCGGGCCGTCCCAGAAGTGACGGCCGTAGACGGTGACGTCGTGTCCCGTCGCGGCGAGTCGAGTTCCGATCTCGTGGATGCGTTTTTCGGCACCGCCTTTCACGAACGGAAACACGACGTTCGAGACGAACGCGATATCCATGCCGTCACCGTCGGAACACGAACACTAATGCCCTTTTGAACTGCGGGGGCCGCTAGTATCGGCAGCTCGAGTGTGCGGGACGCTAGTCCCGAGCCGAATGTCACCGAAGAATAAAACTATAAAGAGACTGTTCCCGTCTCACACGGCGATGACAGTGAACTGTGACCACGTCATTTTACTCTCTGCGGACGCTCTCCGAGCGGATCATCTCTCGTGTTACGGCTACCACCGGGAGACGACGCCCGTCCTCGATGAGCTCGCCGCGGAAAGCCTCCGGTTCACACGGGCGTACAGCGCGAGCTCGCACACTCGCGAGGCGGTGCCGGCGTTGCTGACCGGCGAGTATCCCGATACGGCAATCGATGCCGACTATCGGCTGGCGACGGAGACGATCGCGTCGACGCTGTCCGACCGCGGGTTCGAAACGGGCGGTTTCCACTCGAATCCGTTCGTCTCGCGCGCGTACGGGTTCGACCGCGGTTTCGACGAATTCGACGACGATCTCCACTTCGGCAAACACAAACTCGTCGCGCTGGCCCAGCGCGCGTTCGATAAACTTCGGAATCGCCACTACGCTCGAGCAGAGGAGATCAACGAACGGGCGCTCGCCTGGATCGACTCGGTAGACGGAACCGATCCGTTCTTTCTGTGGAACCACTACATGGACACGCACGGGCCGTACGAACCGCCGGAACGGTACCAGCGCCGGTATCACGGCGAAGCGATTTCGGACGGGAACGCCCAGTCGCTCTACCAGCGGGCGATCGACGATCCCGACTCGATTACCGACGCGGAACGGCAGTTACTGATCGACCTGTACGACGCCGAAATCCGATACAACGACGAGCGGATCGGGGAGTTTCTCGCGTCGTTGCGGGAGCGGGACCTGCTCGAGAGATCGCTGGTGATCGTCACGGCCGACCACGGCGACGCGTTCGGCGAACACGGCTACTACGAGCATCCCCGCTATCTGCACGACGAGATCACGCACGTTCCGCTCATCGTTCGTCCGCCCGGCGGCGCGGACGGGACGGCGGTGTCAACGCCCGTGAGTACGCTGAGCGTCGCATCGACGATACAGCAATTCGTCGGACTCAGCAGCGACGGCCGATCCTTGCTGTCGACGGACGCCGACGGCGTCGAATCGGAGCGACCGGTCTTCTCGCAGGCCCGCGGCGAGGGGGACCACGACCACGTTCGGCGGTACGCGATCCGGACGGAGAACGGCGCGTGCTTCTGCGAACGGGATCGAAACACCGGCGCGCTCGAGTTCTCGGACTGTGCGGACCCGTCGCTTCGCGACGAACTGGAATCGCACGTCAAAGAGCGCGTGCAGCGAGGTGACGACGACGGAAAGACGGCGAAAGCGGACGCCAGCGGCGACGTCGACGAGGAGATCGAACACCGACTAAGTGCGCTCGGATACAAGGACTGACCATGCGAATCGCGATGATTCAGGACGACTGGTGGCCCCGAACCGGCGGGGGGCCGGTCCACGTCAAAGAGCTCTCGGTCGCGCTCGCCGAACAGTTCGATCACACGGTCGACATCTACACGCGAGCGCTCGAAAAAGACGGGCGGTCACACACGAACGCGGAAACGTTCGCCGGCGGAAACGTGAGAGTCCATCGGCTCAAGCCGTCGACGGAGTACTGGGACGCGGTCGGTCGACTGTCGTCTCTCGCCACCCCGGTTCCACACCTGGCCACGGAACGGTTCGATATCGTCCATGGGCACACGTTTTTGCCCGCGGTCCCGACCCGCGTCGGGGGAGCCCTCACCGACGCCGCGAGCGTTTTTACGGTCCACGGGACGGCGCTGACGTCCGGCGTCGGCCGGGACGAGTCCGTCCTCGCGACCGTCAAACGGCGCCTGGAACGACTGTTCGTTCTCAACTTCGACTACGACCACGTGATCTCGGTGAACACCGAGCACCTCGATCTCCTCGAGGGGTATCACGACGACGTTTCGTGCGTTCCGAACGGCGTCGATCTCGATCGGTTCGACGTGAGCGTCGATTCGCGCGACGAGATCCTGTTCCTCGGCCGGCTTGCGCCGAAAAAGCGAGTGAGCGACCTCATCGCCGCGTTCGATCGGCTCGCCGACGAGTACCCCGAGACGGACCTCGTTATCGTCGGGACCGGACCGAAGGGCGAGGCGCTACGGTCGCAGGTGAAAGACGCGGGGCTCGAGGATCGCGTCCGCTTCGAAGGTCGCGTCTCGGACGAGGCGATTCCGCGGTACTACCGTCGGGCCCGACTTTTCGTCCTGCCGTCCGTCTGGGAGGGCCACCCGTTGACGCTGCTCGAGGCCTGGGCCGCCGAAGTGCCCGTGGTAACGAGCGACGTCGAAGGGATCGCCGAATTCGTCGATCACGAGGAGACCGGATTCCTCGTCCCGCCGGAGTCGCCCGCCGAACTCGCGGACGCGATCCGGTACGGGCTCTCGAATCCGGACGAGAGCGAAGCGTGGGCCGAAAACGCGTACGAAGAAGTGAGTACCGAGTACGCCTGGGAGGGAGTTGCCGCCCGAACGAACCGCATTTACGAACGGATCGTCTGACCGGATACTGCTCGTACACCGCGGTGCCGTTACTCCATATAGCCGAGGTTCGCGAGTCGCTCCTCGACATCGGACGCGTCGTCGCCCGATCGGGCGTCCGCGTATCCGTCCGCGAGGGTATCCCAGTTCGCGCGCTCGACGGCCGCCTCCTCGTCGAGCAAGACCGTCCCGTCAGTGTCGGTATCCACGGGGATTCCTAACGCCGCGGCAACGGTGGGCGCGATATCGTAAATCGCCGCCTCGTCGCACGCGAGTTCGCGATTCGACAGCAGGATGCCGTTCGGCTTGTGATTTTTGTGGGGGTTCCGCCGGAACGTGTCGAGAATAGAGCCGCTCACGTCGTACCGGTAGTCCCGCGGAACGAGGACGATGTCGGGGGCGTCCTCGAGGCGATCGCCCTCGTAGACCTCCTCTTTCGGACGAACCGCCTCAAAGACTAACTCGCCGTCCGGATCGCGAACCCGCTCGAGGTCCTCGATAAGCGCGGCGCGTACCGCCTCATACTCGGCTCGCGGAACCTGGCCGTTCGGATCCCGTCCCTCGACGTTCAGGTGAACGCCGAGGCTGTTAAAATACAGTTGGAAGGCTTCGGACTCCGCGTGATCGACGACCTGGTTTTGGGCGGCGACGAGAGCGTCTTCGGGAAGGAACCGTTCGACCGCGTCGGCGATTCCGATCCTCGAGAGCAGGCGGTGAATGCGGTGGGGCGAGAGGCCGACGCTCGTCAAACCGCCCGCGATCGCCTCAATCGCGTTCGCCGACAGGGGACGGCCGCCGTGGCCGTCACCGTCCCGCTGGAGTTCCTTCTTCCGCTGGCGGAAATACTGCGTCTCGCCCGTCGACGTCTCGCAGTACCCGCGTGTGGCGAGCCAGGAGTTGACGTAGAACGTCCACTCGTAGTCGCCCATCCCGTGGTCGGAGACCAGAAAGACCGTCGGATCGTCCTCGCCGAGCTCGAGGATATCGCCGACGAATCCGTCGACCGTCTCCAAGACGCGGCGGACGTTCTCCGGGTCGTCGAAGTCGTGAAACACCGAATCCGTCACCTGAAACTGGACGGCCAGCAGATCCCAATCGTAGTGGGCATCGAGAAACCGAGCCGCGTCCCGTCGATGACGGGCGACGTCGACGTACTCGCTGACGGCGTCCTCGTCGGCGCCATACTCGGGATAAATCCTGTATTCGCCGTATTCGGATTCGTAGTCGTCTTTGAGGTGGCGTGGATAGAAGGCGGTATCTTCCCGAGCGAGGTAGCCGGGGACGACCGCACCGTTCTCGAGTTCCGATGGCGGATGCGTAACGGGATAGTTGACGACGATCGGCGTGCGGTTTTCCGCATCGGCTATCTCGAACAAGTACGGCGCATCGACGTCGGATCGATCGACGAGGCGCTTGTCGTATCCGTCTCGCGTGAAAAAATCGAAGACGCCGTGCTTGCCGGGATTCCGACCGGAAAGCAGCGACGGCCACGCGCACGGCGTCCACGGCGGATGGGTACTGCGCAGGTCACACGACGTGTCGTCCGCGGCTAGCCGATGAAGATTCGTCAGCGAGTGCGGCGTCAGCCATCGGTCTATTTCCGACCACCCGAGTCCGTCGAGTCCGATGAGAATGACCGAGTCACGTGCCATATTACATACGTACGCTCGAGGATATCAATGAGATTTTCGGTCGGAACCAAATGTATTTTACGTCGTAGAAAGAACCCCGGAACGGTGATCGATTCATTAGGGTATACGTACTAAGCGGGCAGCTCGGCGCCGGCGGCGTCCCGAAGGTCATCTACAACGTCGCGACGAATCTCCGGGAGAGCGTGGACGAAATCCGTATCGCGTACCTCGGCGGGAACGACGATAGCGTCGCGAGATTCCGCGACGCCGGTCTGGAAGTCGAATGCCTGGGAGAGAAGTTTCCCGACGTTCGCCATCCAGTGCGTCTGAATCGAAGCCTCCGGGAGTTCGCGCCGGACATCGTGCACACGCACATGGGCGCCGCCTCGCTTCTCGGTCGGAGCGTCGGCCGGCTTCGCGATACGGCGATCGTCTCGACGATGCACAATCTGTACCGGGAGCGGGCGGTCACAGCGCGCGCGATGGACTATCCGACGAGCCCTCTCGCGGACGCGATCGTTTCGGTATCGCGCTCGGTGCAGCGGTCGCTTCCCGACGGGTTCGGGCTCGGCGCCCGGTCCACCGTGATCCACAACTGTATCGACGTCGACGCCGTCGTCAGGCGTGGCGAAGCTACCGGCGACGACGTCGCGTGGGCGACCGATATCCCGGACGGTCCGTTGATCGCCTGCGTCGCGCGCATGAGCGAGAAAAAGGGCCAACACCACTTGATACGGGCGTTCCAAGACGTACTGGACGAGTATTCGAACGCACAGTTGGCGTTAACCGGGTGGAGCGAGTACAAGCGGAAACTCGTCGAACTGGCAAAGAACCTCGAGATAGACGATCACGTTCACTTTTTAGGGAAAGTGCCGAACCCGTATACGGTGTACAGTGCCGCGGACGTCATCGCGTTCCCGTCGAAGTTCGAAGGGTTCAGTATCGGGATGCTCGAGGCGATGGCGTTCGGCAAGCCGATCGTCGCCACGGGAATCGGCCCGTTCCGCGAAGCGCTCGGAGCGGACCACGAGTACGCGGCTCCCGAACACCCGCCCGACTTGGCCGACCTCATCGTAACGTACCTCTCCGACGACGATCTGGCCGCCGAAAGGGGACGGAAAGCGAGAGATCGCGTTCGAAATAACTTTTCAGGATCGGTCGGCGCCGAGAAACACTACCGACTCTACCGAGAACTCCGCGGTCAATCGACGTAGCCGAGCTGTTCCAGCCTGTCTTTCGCCGCCTCGCTCACGTCCGACGTCTCGTTGACGAACTCCGTGCTCTGCGTCCGGTTCGTCTCGATAACGTCGTTCATGATCGAGCGAAGGTGCGTCGCTTTCTGTGGCTCGTCTTCGATAACGTTCGTTCGTTCGTCCGGGACGCGAAAGAGGACCTCCTGTGACGATGCCAGCTGGCGAAGCAGGGAGAACACCGTCCGAGACGGTTGACTGGTGACGTCGGCCACCGAGACCGGCTCGGTATCCGTTTTGATGTATTTGTAGTCCTCCGTTCGGACGGATCGGTATCGAACGTTTCCGCCTAGCGTCGGGCTGTCCGAGTAGACGTATTCGTTGATGGGGCTGTGGCTTTCGACGAGCGAAAGCAGCGATGATCCCTGAACGGGGAGTTCCACGTCCGGAACGAGATCCACGATGGTCCCGACGACGTCGATCGTTTGCACTAACTCCGAGCACTCGTCCCCCGCCCGCGTCGATTCGGGCGGTTTGAACACCAGCGGAACGTGCAGCAGTTCCTCGTATGGGATCACCGCTTGATGGCCGACGTATCCGTATCTGTCGACGATTCTAAACGTAGACGCAAAGCCGGGAAAGAGCGTGCTGATCGTCGCGGACAACCAGTCCGGGATCTGCTCTAATCGGCCGTGTTCGGACAGTAGTTCGCCGTGATCACCGAGGAAGAACAGCGCCGTATTCTCGTACTCGCCGATGGACTTGAGATGCCGGACGAGCCGGCCGAACTGGCGATCGGAGTATCGGATCACGTCGTCGTACAGATCGATAACGGTCTGTGCCTGGTCGTACGTCGTCCCTTTCAGTTCGGGTACCGTTCCGTCAATTTCGACCGACTCGTCCGTGAACTCGCCCGCTCGAGGGAAAAAGGGGTTGTGCGTCCCGAGGGACCAGATAAATCCGAAGAACGGGTCGGAGAATCCGGACCCGACCCAATCGACGAAGCGATCGGTACAGAGCTTCGCGGTGTCCGAGTCGTGCGGATCGTGGTCGTCGAAGATCTCGTCAAACACGTCGAATCCGGGGTGAAAATTGCGCATTCGAGAGACTTGATCCACCGTCGAAAAGGCCCCCGTTTCGTAGCCTTGCTGGCCTAGTTTGGTCGCTAGTCGAGGAAGGTCATCGGGAACTCGGTCCGCCACCCGTAGTGCACCGTGCGTCTCCGGGTACAGTCCGGTAAGAATCGACGCGCTGGACGGCGACGTCCAGATCGCCTGCGAGAAAGCGTTCGAGAATCGAACGCCGTCCTCGCTAACCCGATCTAGGTGCGGCGTCGTCTCGCGGTCGTACCCGAAACAGGACGTATGATCGGCGCGGAGGCTATCGGAGACATACACGACTATATTCGGGCGGTCTGTCATTTTCGGTTCGTTTCTCGGAGAACATATTTATGATTGGCTATCTCCAGAACAAGATCAGTATTATACGGAGTTAAAATATAAGAGAGTTCCAATCGAATATCCGCGATAGTGATTCCAGTCCGGCGGAGCAAAATCGACGGACGCGATTTGCTACTAGATCTCGGATACAGTCGCAGCTAATACTCACTATGGGAGAGAACTCGAGGACGGACGCGGAAAAAATAGTGATTATCGGGTGCTGTCTCGCCCTCAGTATCGGAACGCTGGCCGCAGTCCTTACGCCAGCGACGGGGTACGAGCTCTCGATCTACAGGTCAACTCCGGCGATAGTTTGGGCGTCACTCTTGTGCTCGTTAGTAATTCCGGTCGTCCTAGCGTTCGTGGCGACATCGAGACGAATTCGAGTCGTCGGAATCGGTATCAGTTGGGCGGCGGCAGTAGTCCTGACCGCCCTCCCGTATCTACGCGGCTATTGGTTGTACGGGCGGTTCGATCCGCTGAACCATCGCGGAATCGTTATCGATCTCACGCACAATATCAACCCGCTCGAGACGACCATTTATCCGAACATGCACATTCTCACCCATTCGATTTCGACGATCACCGGAATCGACTCGAATCGTGCACTCCTACTGATACCCCCACTGTTCGTGCTCGTCTATTGCTTCGGTATCTATACGATAACTGCTCGCGTCTCTCGCACAACGTTGAGTCGTACCATTGGAGCAACGGTCCCGCTGACGTTCGTTTGGCTTATCGGAGTCCGACATCCGAAGGTCGTACCCGCACCGACCGTCGCAGCGTTGCTGTTGCTTCCCTTCGTTCTCTTCGTAGTTATCCTGGCGTATCAGCAGACTACGACCGGGTCACGCATTACCGCGATCGGAGTACTGGTGGCGTTCGTGTTCTACCATCCGCAGCATACGGTCGTTCTCCTCGGGGGACTGCTATTCTTACTCGCTGTGAAGAAAATAGATCTCCCCAGCCGAAGACCGACCACCACGTCGACGACCATCTTTTCGTTAGCGCTGATAGAGGGTGTCGTAACCATATATTGGCTGCTCTCGCGCCCGCAAATAGCGGGCACCATACGAGGAACGATACTGAGTCTACAACGGAGCGCATCGGTCAGCAATGCAGCACCGGCGGAGTCCGGCCTTCAGATGGTCGGCGGAAGCCTCCTTGAACTGGCGATAAAGGTCCTCCTCCCGAAAGGGATACTCGCACTGTCCGTGGCGGTACTCGTTGTTCTGTATCTCTATCGGGGAGAGACGGCGCTATTCCGACTGCCGACGGTATGGCTTTTGATCGGGATAGCGTGTTCAGCGGTCGTTTTCAGTCTCCTTTTCGCGGTTATCGGAATGCGAAGCCAGATGTTCCGGTATATCGGGTTGCTCTCGACGCTCGCGGCGATTTCCTTCGCTATATTGGGCGGCGAGTACCGCCCCCGGTTTCCGAACGCGTTTCGCGCTGCGATCGTCGCGATAATACTCGTTGCAACGCTAGCGACCGTGCCGATCACGTACCAGTCAGGGTACACGTACCAGCCAAACAATCAGGTGACCGAGTCATCCGTTAGCGGCTACGAATTCGCGTTTGAGAACGGTAATGCAGACGTGGGTGAAATACATACCATCGAAAACCGGCCCAGCCGATTTGTACACGCGATATACGGGAAACACCATAGCAAGCAATTAGGGCACATCAGTTGGCAATCAGAACGAAGCATCGTACTACCCCACTTTCGAGCGACGACGCTAAACGAATCCGGATACCTGATGATAACGGATTACGCGGAAGAACAACACGTAGAGCTGTACCGAGGACTACGCTACTCCGAGACAGACTTCGATCGAGTTGCCGCTTCCTCGGACCGAATCTACTCGTCAAAGGGCGCGACGCTTTACCGGACCGGCGTTCGTTCGAACAGTTCGCAAGACGCGGATGCGTTCTCAACTCCGACAGCGGAGAGGAACAGTGTCCGAGTATCGAGATAGGATACCTACGCGCTGGTTCTTAGCGATATGACGATATTCCAGTTTCTCCGACTGAATCACTATTCTCCGCGAGCTGTAGATTTACGGTTATTCTATCCGCCCCCTTGAAATATTACCTGTGACAAGAGATGTGATTATACTTTTTGTTCTGTAAATTATACTCGAGGAGTATGAAATCGGGCCTCCCTACGGACATTATATCGAATCTAGTTATTGAATTTCTGATCAGGCTCCGAGGACTGATATTCATACCGCTTATCACCGCGACGCTCGGGATAGCGGCATTCGGCGTCTATTCGCAACTACTCGCGATAACGCGACTGCTACAGTTGATATTCGGCCTCGGACTGCATTACTCGTTGATCCGCTTCGCGAAGTCGAACGAAGACGAGCTCGCCGAGATCTATTATTCCATCATGGTGCTGTCAATTATAAGCGGGGTGGTAGTCTACGGACTCCTCTACTCGTTTTCGCCGATGCTTTCGTCGCTCACGCTCGGCACTGCCGAGTACGCGACCGTACTCCGAATCGGCGGCTTCCTCGTCGTAACGAGGATACTCTTAAAGCTACAGGAGGATTTCTACAGATCCCGATCCCACCTCAAGAGATACTCCCTCATTCGCGGCGTTCAAGCGTACGGGATTATCGGGATCGTTCTCGCCGTTCTGCTCGTATTCGACGGCGGCCTCGAGGAACTCTTTCTCGGTATCGTCGGCGTCGAGGTGCTACTAGCGGGGATACTGCAGGTGTTGATCGCGAACGACATCGGGTGGTCAGTCCCTCACTTCGAGAAAACGGGTGATCACCTTCGATACGCGCTTCCGTTTGCGTTTTCGCATCTAGCAAGCAGTATTTCGGGTCGGATCGACCGGATACTCGTGGGATCGTTTTTAGGGCCGGAGGCGGTCGGCGTCTACTCGGCGGCCTACCAGCTAGCAGTTTCGATCACGATCTACACGTTCCCGATCCGGAGCGTCTACTTCCCGGAGATAAGCGAGTTGTTCGAGAACGGGAGAACCGACGAGATCGAGTTCCTCTTGGATACCGGGAGCAGGTACTTTCTGCTCATAGCGGTGCCGAGCATCGCCGGACTGTACACGCTTACACCGGATCTGGTAGCCGTGTTACTGGCGAGCAGCGCCGAAGTTCCGTCGAACTATCTCGTCGCGACGATCGCGGTCGGGATCGCCCTCCGAGGGCTCGACCGGATACTAGCGACGACGCTGAATGCCGCGAAGAAAAACGTACTAGCGGCAAAAATACGGTATCTAGGTGCCGGCCTGAACACGGTCATGAACATACTACTGATACCCATCTTGGGAGTCTTCGGGGCGGCAGTGACGACGTCGCTGACCTACGGTCTGACGTGCGGTCTGGTTTTCGTCTTCGTTCGGAGAGTGATTCCGATCAGCTTCCCCTCACTGACGATACTCCGTACTACGTTTGCGGCTCTCCTCATGGTAGCGGTACTGGAAACGGGGCTCGTCCACTCGATACCGGCGAAGATCATCGCGGGAGTCATCAGCTACGTGATAGCCGCCTTCGCAGTCGGAGAGCTGACGAAAGACGACGTCGACAGGTTCTACAACGAACTAGTAGCGACGAGATAATCGATAGCGAACGGTTCCGTTCGATACCGCTAATTCGAGGTGGTCGGCCCGTCGTTGCCGTACCGCACTCTTATCACTGGTATCGCACAATAGACAGGCAGACCGTCGCACAGCTATGACCGAAGAAGGGTACGAAAGTCGCTTCGAACCGGAAGAACGATTCGTCGTCCGCTGCGTGAGGCGGGCGCTCGAGTCCGACACAGACGCGGTAGCTCGCTCCGAAGACGCGCTCGATTGGGACGAGGTGCTTACGATTACCGGGAGTCACGGCGTCAGTTACCTCGTTTTAGATGCGGTCCGTCGTCGGGACGACGTGCCGCCGGAGCCGTTCGAGCGACTCAAGTTACAGGTACAGCGCCGCTCCCGTCGAAACCTTCGGCTGGTCCAAGAGTTGGTGGACGTCGTTCGGTCGTTTCGAAATCGAGGGATTCGAGCGATTCCATACAAGGGACCGGTCATCGCCGAGCGTGCGTACGGCGATATCGGCCGACGCGAATTCGGCGATCTCGACGTACTCGTTTCGCGCGATGCGCTCCCCGAAGCCAGGTCCGTGCTGTCCGAACGGGGCTATCAGCCGCGGTACAAGTTCACCGCTGCGCAGGAGTGGGTCTACGATAGAGTGAGCCGAGAGTATCCGCTGCAACGCCCGTCGACCGACACGGAAATCGAACTGCACTGGCAGATCGTTGACCAGTACTTTCCGACCAAGCTCACCGTCGAATCCGTCTGGAGTCGACGCGAATCGCTGTCGATCGCCGACAGCGAGTTGCCCGTTTTGTCGCCGGAAGATCGGCTGCTGATGCTGTGTGTCCACGGGACGCGACATCGGTGGGAACGACTCCAGTGGCTCTGTGACGTCGCGGCGTACGTACGAAGGCGTTCGGTCGACTGGGAAACCGTCGACAGACGCGCTCGAGCCCATCACTGCGAACGAATGGTGTATCTCGGACTCGCGACCGCGGACGAGCTGCTCGGCGTCCCACTTCCCGACGACGTTCGGCGGAAAATTCGATCGGATCCGGCAATTCCCCGACTGCGATCGCACGTGTACGGTACGCTCTTCGGCGGGAAGAACAATTTCCGGATGAAGCGGTACCAGTCGCGAACGCTGCATCGGACCCGAGACAAACTACGACTCTGGCTCGGGGGAATCTGTACCCCCACCCCCGAAGATATTACGGCCGTGTCGCTTCCGCGGCCGCTCGCTCCGCTCTACGTCGTCGTGCGCTGGCTACGGGCGAGTCGAGGGTTGCTGTCGCGAGTGCAGGAGTCGCGTGGAACGTGACTTACTAGGCGCCCTCCGGAGACGACGCCCGCCAAACGTATAGGTGACTGTGGGTCGCACAGGCAAGACGACGATAGCAGATAGTAATGGTTCACCACACCGCGTACGACCTGACGATACGCTCGGACTTCCGACTGCCCGAATTACCGCTCGTCGAGGGACGGTCGA
The DNA here is from genome assembly GCF_054654555.1 of Halopiger thermotolerans. NCBI lineage: Archaea > Methanobacteriati > Methanobacteriota > Halobacteria > Halobacteriales > Natrialbaceae > Halopiger > Halopiger thermotolerans. The sequence continues at coordinate 482,753 of NZ_BAAIEU010000003.1, forward strand.
GCGACGCGGACGTAGACGTAGAGATCCGCCGCGGAAACGTCGATCCGGTTCCGGAGGCCGAAAGGGAGGCGGATTGCGGCGGCCGGCACATCGAAGCGACGCCGGACGCAGTCCGGCTGACGTACGACTCCCTCGGGTCCGTCCTGATCGAAAACGGCGAGCGGATCACTTGCGATCCGCTCGAGGAGCGCGTCGTCGAAAGAGAGCAGTTCTACCGGCTCATCGAAAACGAACTCTTGGGGCTAGTCCTCCACCAGCGAGATCACCTAGTACTCCACGCTAGTGCCGTCTCCGTGAACGGCCGGGCAGCGGTGTTTCTCGGACCGAGAGGCGCGGGGAAATCGACGACCGCGGCCGCGTTCAACGCGAGCGGGTATTCGATCCTCGAGGACGACGTCGTCGCCGTCCGATTCGATTCGAACGGCCCCACGGTACTACCGGGCGTGCCGCAACTGCGGTTGCGGCCGGACGCAGCGGCGGCCCTCGGCCTCGAGGACAGCACGACGCCCTCCTCGGATTCGTGGTACGAGAAACGACTGCTCCAGATCGACGAGATACCCGATCCCGCGCCGTTAGCCGGCTGTTACGTGCTGCGGGACGGCGACGAACTCGGCCTCGAGGCGATATCCGGACCGGAGTCGGTGTTGGAACTCGTCTCGAGAACGTACGCGCGAGGGCTTCTCGGCGATACGGATCAGTTTGGAGTTCACTTCCAGCAGTGTCGACGGGTCATCGAGACCGCGCCGATCAGGATAGTACGGCGACCCGAGGATCACGCGCGTCTCCCGGAGCTAGTCGAGGTAGTGGTTACCGATCTCAAGTAAAACAAAATAGCATCGGTAGTTACGGTGTTACGTCGGAGCGGGGTCGGTAGAGCCGAGGAGCGGGGTGTTCTCGCTCCACTGGTCGGACGCGACGCCTTCTTTGTTCACCTGTTCTGTGACCGATTCGATCGAGCCGTATTCAGTCAGTTCGGGCGGACTGTACTGACTGCTGTCTTGGTTGCCGGACATCGCATCCTGTAAGTATATCTGACATTACTTAATTCTAACTGACGTGTAGAATTAGTAACCGGTCGTGGCGGTCGGACGGAGAACGTTCCTAGCCGTCTACGCTCGAGGAACGCAGGCCAGACGTGTGGCGCCTACTATCGCTGCGAGACCGCCGAAACTGCCAATCGGCGACGGTATCCGCGTCGAACCACTTCGAGAGCGAGAGCGCTCGAAAGAGCACTCGCGCGTCTCGGATGTCAGCGTGTTCCGGGAACCGGTCGTAGGTCGTTCGCAGTTCCTGCTCGTCGAGATACGCCGTTAGCGGGCCGGGATCGTCGACGAGTCGGTGAAGGGCCTCCCGCTCGAGCGCCAACGAATTGCGGAACCCCTCGCTCATGTCGGTCTTCCACGGACGCGTTCGGATTTGGTCCGGCAGGAGGTCCCGAAGCGACCGCCGAACGATCGAACGCGTCCAGCCGTCCGAAAGCTGCTGTGACGGGGGCATCGCGAGGGAAAACTCGACGAGGCGCGTATCGGTGAACGGATACCGCGGCTCGACGCCGAACGCGGCGAACGCTAGATCCGCAGTCTCCAGGCTCGCCGTTATCAGTCCGGAACACAGGGACCGGCGCTGGCGTCGGCGGGCCGTTTCTCGGAGGACAGAGACGCCCAAATCGGTCGCTTTGAGTCGGCGTCGCAGTCCGATTCGATCGACGAACGCCGAATCGAGGGTCGGGTTCTCGGCCGCTTCTAGGACGGGGTCGCCGCGTAATCGCGAGCGCAACCGATCGATCGGTTCCGGGACGAGCGGCGATACCGCATGTCGAACGAGCAGGTGTCGGGGCGAAGCGCCGACGACGTCGCTCATCGCTCGAAGCTCGTTCCAGAGCCGCCGCCAGCGCCCCGTCCGCAGTAACTCCGAGAGAAAGCCGAGTCCGTATCCGACGGCGCTGTCTCCGAGCGCGCCCTCCAGCAGGACGTCGACGCCGTCTTGATCGGCGCGTTTCACGCGCTCCCAGATGGCGTGATGCATCGTATCGTGAGGCGGTAGATCGTAGTGACGAAACATCCGCTCGCAATCCTCGAAGGACCTGACGTCGTCGAGGAACACGTAGTTGGATTCGATCCCGCGCCGGGCGGTCACCGATTCGATGAACTCGCGCTCGTCGCTCGAGGGAGCGTCGTCGTAGACGTTCGAGAACGTCGGTAACGGTTGGTCCGACGGGAGCAGGGTCCGCGCCATCACGGTGATCGACGACGAATCGAGCCCGCCGCTGAGCGACGTTCCGACGGTGCCGCTCGTCCGAAGGCGACACTCGACGGCCTGCCGAAAGAGGTCGCGGAAGCGACGCTCGTAGGCCGAGTCCGACTCGAGCGAGATCGTTCGCGTCGAATCGAGGTCCCAGTACCGGCGCTTTTCGGCGTCGGTGCCGTCGACAGTCAGCGTGTGAGCGGGCGGAAGCCGCCGAATCGCCCGGTAAAACGTCCGCTCTTTGTCGTCGAACCGCCCGACGAGAAAATCGCCGATCTTCACCTCGTCGACGGCGGCCGAGACCTCCGGGTGAGTCAGCAGCGCTTTCATTTCGGACGCGGCCGCGAAGACGTCGTCGCCGCGGTGAACGTACAGCGGTTTGACGCCGAATCGGTCGCGTGCGCAAAAGAGAACGTCTCGGTCGCCGTCCCAGATAACGACGGCGAACGATCCAAGTAACCGTTCGGCGCAGTTCCGACCCCACTTTTCGTACGCGGCCAGGAGCAGTCGGCTATCGGGGACAGGGTGTCCGGCTTCCCGCAGCCCGAGCTTCTCGCGCAGTTCACCCCTATTGTCGAGGCGAGCGTCGGCGACGACGACGAGGTCGTCCTCCCGAACGGGCTGGTCATCGAACGTCGATTCCGGCGTCGACTGGAGGTGCTGATGGCCCAATGCGACGTTCCCGTCGCACCAGAGCCCGCTCCCGTCGGGACCGCGATGGTCGATCCGATCGAGCATCGCTCGAGCGACGCCCCGATCGAGACCGGTCCCCTGACGGTCGAACAGTGCGACGAAACCGCTCACAAGTTGGTCCCTCGGTTCAGGGGCGGTAACGGTTCGTACTGTGAGAGGTTCTCCAGCTCACCGATCAGGATCTCGCCGTCGAACTCGAGCCAACTGTGCGCTTTCACGACGCCGTCGGCGCCTTTCGTGACGCCGATCCGGTGGTCGGGCGTGAACGCGTAGAGGCGGAGGAGCGTTTCGGTCGTCAGCGACCGGACGAGACACCGCCTCGAGCCCGGCAAGTGGCGGTCAGCCGCCTCGGTAGCTGAAACGATTCGGGCCGGCGCGGGATCGCCGGGAATCGCTACTGCCGCGGCGTCGCTCGCCCGTAACAGAACCCGCCGTACCCGTTCGAACCGAATCGCGCCGAGTACCGGCGGCAACGAGAGCAACAGGGCGGCCGCAGCGAGCACTCGAACCTGATCCCCGACCGAATACGAGAGAAACGAAGGCGTTCGCCCCATGCGTGAGCTATGCCGTCTCGAACCGAACGAGGTTCTGCTCGTTCATCTCGACCAGGACGTCCTCAATGTCGGTTCGACAGCGGTCGGGAGAGACGTCGTACGTCGCGGTCACTGCATCGCACAGTTCCGCGATCGTACGCGGTCGCTGTAACGACTCCCAGACAACCGTCCCAACCTCGTTGAGCCCGTAGTATTTCTCCGCGTCCCGGTGGAGGATAACGGTCTCACCGTCGATCGTCGTTGCCAGGCAGTTCTCCGTTCGGCTGACTCGCGTCGATGCGGAAAGGTTGGTCACGTCTAGTACCCCCGATATAGGAGTGATATCGATTCCCCGACTATTAATCCTTCTGACGTGGTTCGAGATCGCGTCAGCAATTCGGAAACTAGGACACCGGGACCGCTCGGAAATCGTAGGATGCGTCTCGCTACGCTCTGCGGGTTATCCAGTTTCGAATCGTTCGAGCGCCGGGAAACCCGTCGAGTGCCCAGACGGTAAGGACGACGACAGCGAGCAGCAACTGGACGCCGAACTGGTCGAACAGCAGCTGCCGCCAGGGGAACGCGCGGAGCATTTGCACGTGGGCGACCCACTGTTGAAGGTGGTCAGCGAAGCTATCTGACGGATACGTCGGGGGAGAGAACAGGGGCCAAAGGAGATAGCGGGCGGGTTCGAAGTTCCCTGCGAGCAACGGACGCCACGCGTCACCGAGCAGATGAGTGAAGACGCCGATCGAAGCGGCGACCGCGAGCTCACCGCGGCCGTACTTTTTGCCGACGAAAAACAGCAGCAGACAGATCGGGACGGTCGTCAACAACGAGTGACCGATGGCTCGCCCGTCGAAGACGTCGAACCACCAGTTGAGCGGTTTATCGACGAGATCCGGCGCCTGCGTACCGAGTGCGAGTGCGAGCACGGGTAGCTCCCGTGGCGGGCGATCCAGACCGACGTGTGTTCCGACGGTGTAAACGAGATACCCGACGCCGAGATGGCCCCACGGAAGCATTGTCGTCTTCTCGCTAGTACAATTCGGCTACTGTAAGCTTTCGCATCCGCTCGACCTAGTACTTCCACTAGCGAGGGGACGGCTCGAGGGCGGTACTGTATTTTATTTAAATCGCTTTCGTGGTAGACGCTACGCAAAACACATGTCAGGCGACATCCGCGAAAAAGCGGCCGCGATCCGCGAGGCGATGCTGTTCCGTCCGCTCCTCGGAACCGGAATCGTCGTACTGAGTCTCGCGACGGCGCTCCTCGAGGGGATCGGACTCGGGTTTTTGCTCCCGATCGTCGAACTCGCCCGGTCGTCGGCGCCGCCGAGCGACGCGGACGGAATTCTCGGAGCCTTCGTTCGACTCTATTCGTTTTTCGGCCTCCCGTTCACGCTCGAGTTGCTCATTCTCGGGGTCGCAGCGGTCATGGGGGTCCGGTTCGTGCTGAGTTTCCTCACCGCGTGGCTGCAGTCGGTGCTCAGTATGAGCTACCAGCGCCACCTCCGGCAGCGCCTGTTCGACGCGTTGGTGTACGGACCGATCGAGTACATCGACCGAGCCGGCTCCGACGAACTCCTCAACAGCCTCATCACGGAAACGAACCGGGCCGGGGGGATCGCTATGGCGGGGTTCAAGATCGTCGAGGTGACGCTTCGCGGCGGGATCTACCTCGTCATCGCTGCGCTCCTCTCCTTGGAGCTGACGGCGGTCGCACTCGTCGGACTCGGGCTCAGCACGATAGCGGTCCGGTACGTCCTCGAGCCGGCGTACACGGCCGGCGACGACATCGCCACCGCGAACGACCGCATACAGACGATCTCCCAGACCGCAATTCAGGGAATGCGCGACGTCCGGCTGTTCAACATGCGATCGGCGCTCGTCGACCGCATGCGAAGTGTCCTCGACGACTACGAAACCGACAGCGTGAGGCTCCGGCGTAACCAGGCGGCGCTGAACAATCTCAATCGATTTTCGAACGCCGCCGTCGTCTTCGCGCTCGTCTACGCCGGGTTCAGGTACACGAGCCTCACGCTGGCGCAACTCAGCGTGTTCCTCTTTGCGGTCTTTCGACTGTCGCCCGTCGTGAACCAGATAAACACCGCCCTCTACCAATTGGACGGCCAATTGCCCCACGTCATCCGCGTCCAGTCGCGGATCCACGACCTCGAGTCGAAGAAACTGAGCGACGACAACGGTGACCGCCACGTCGAATCGATCGACCGGCTCGAGTTCGACGACGTCTCGTTCGCGTACGAGGACGGCGAGCGAGTCCTCGAGTCCGTTTCGTTCGCCGTTTCCCGCGGGGAAACGGTCGCGCTCGTCGGCCCGTCGGGCGCCGGGAAATCGACGGTCGTCTCGTTGCTCGGTCGACTGCAGCGCCCCGACGCCGGTCGAATTCTTGCCGACGGGACGCCGATCGAAGCGTTCGACGTCACGCAGTGGCGGCGACGAATCGCCGTTGTCCGGCAGGATCCGTACCTGTTCGACGGCACGCTCCTCGAAAACGTCAAAGTCGGCAATCGGGGCGCCCCCAGAGCCGCGGTCGAGCGAGCCTGTGAGGTCGCTCAGGTGACCGAATTCCTTTCGGAGCTCCCGGACGGGTACGAGACCGAACTCGGCGAGGACGGGGTGCGGCTGTCCGGCGGGCAGCAACAGCGCGTCGCGATCGCGCGAGCGCTCCTGAAAGACGCCGACCTGTTGGTGCTCGACGAAGCGACCAGCGAACTCGATTCGAACATCGAACGGGACGTATATGCAGGCATCAACGCGCTGGAGGACCGGTACGCGACGATCAGTATCGCGCACGACCTCTCGACGATCGACGACGCCGACCGGATCTACACCCTCGTCGACGGAGCCGTCGTCGAAAACGGGACCCACGAGCAACTCCTCGAACGCGACGGGCCCTACGCCGACCTCTACGCGACACAGTAAGCGTCGTGAAGCAACGTCATCGAACGACGAGGACGCGGAACGAGGCGACCGGCGAAGCGATCTCGAGCGGTCGAACTGGATTACGCCTCCGCGACGTCGACCCAGAGGTGGACGTGATACTCGGCGGTCGCAATCGACGGGTCCGCCGGGACGGCGTCGCTGCCGCCGGGGTAGAGCAACCACACGAAGCGGGTGTTCTCGGCCGTCATCGTCGGTTCGAGTCGATGTCGGTGGCGCCAGGTCTCGTTGTGAGCCAACCGCGTCTCGAATCGGTCGAGTTCGCGTTGTCGTTCGACGATCGTCTCGTTGCCGTCGACGGTTACGGCCTGCTCGAGCAGGACGACGGTATAGTTGATCGTTTCGTACTCGTGGTTGTCCACGCCGACGGTGATCGGGTGGGACTCCCCGGGGGAGAACTCCGTGGAGTAGTTGTCGGCAATCAGTTCTCCGTCCTCGGTTTCGGAGAGCAGGTACACGGCGGAGTACTGTTCGCTCTCCTGCGAGACGACGACCGCAAACGAGACCGTCCCGGCGGCGAGGACGACGGACGCGACGAGCAGGACGTTCAGGATCGTCCCGCGACGCGACGGCGACTCGAAAAGCTCGCTCCGACCGGCGCGATACCACTCGCGGTACGGGACGCGAAATCGGTCTTCCTCGGGAAGCCGCCGCCGTCGAACGACGGCGATCGCGGTCATGCCGATCGTGAACCCGGTCAGCGCGAGCATGATCGGGAGTAATCGAATCCCCCACGGAGTGAAGTTGAGGGCGAGCCCGATCAGCGGAACGACGGCGAGGCTGCCACCGAAGGAGAGCGCGACGCGCTCGAGCCGATCGATTCCCGACCGGTGGAGCAGACTGAGTCCCCAACTAGTCTCTCGAGACGGTCCACTAGTCGCCGACGCCGCGATAGCCGTCCCGTCTTCGGGAAAGAGCGCGGCGACGGAGACGTACCCGGGAACGAATAGAACGAAGACGAGCCCGAGCGGGATCCGAAGCGGCGTCGCACGCAATACCGGCACGAACACGGCGCCGTTGACGAGCCCGGTGACGACGACGGCCGCTGCGAGATCGGCCGGCAGCCTGCGCGCTCGGTTGGCAACGTCGAACCGCTGGATTCGTCGATCCTCCATTCGGTGCGGGGTATGGTTACTAACCGTGAAAAATCGGTCGATCGTCCAAACTATCGGTTTCAGTCACTCCGACGGAAACTGCGCAAGATCGGAAGCTCGGGAACCGGTAATTTCAACACGGATTGTACAAAATTAGTGAGGTGCGAATCAAACGTAACGGGTCCGGATGGCGAACTGCCCTGTCCGGAGAGATGGAAATATCCGACGCGTTACGCGGCCGTCCCGACCGAGTCGATCGACGACCGGTGAGCGTGACCACCACCGTCGCACGCCGCCGCGAAGTCAACAGAACGGGATGATCCCAATGAGTACGTCACAACCCACCGAACGATCGGAGACGGATGGCGGATCGAATACCGCTTCAGTAGCGGCGACGACAGCTCAGGCCGACCGGTTCGACATCACGTCGCGAATCGAATTTCTCGGATCCGAGAATCCGTATAAGGAGTACGTGCGAACGCGGAAAGCCTACCGGCAGGCGGCTCTCGCACTCGCGACGGTCGGCCTCGCAATGCTTGCAGGGGGCGTACTGCTACCCGCCGAACGCACCGTGCTCGTCGCGCTCGGGGCGATCGGCGTGTACGGAGCAGTGCTCACGTACTACGTAACCCCCGAGCGGTTCGTCGCTGCGAACGTGGCCGAACGCATCTACAGGACCACCGCCGATAACTGGTCGACGCTCGCGGACGCCCTCGATCTGCAATCCGTTCGCATTTATCGACCCGGAGACGGAACCCGATCACCTCGGCTGTGCGTGCCGCGACGCGAGCGCGGACGGACGCCGAACGCGCCCGGTCTCGAGGAACGGCAGGACCAGATTCTCGAGCCGATCGGCGCGGCGCTCGTGAGAGAGATCGAACACACGCTCTCGGGCGAACTCGCACAGAAACCCGCACCGCTCTCCGTGCAGCTCTGTGACGGGATCACCGACCAGTTCGAACTCGCATCTCGTGCAAATCCCCACTTCGATCCCGAATCGAACTGCGTCACAGTCGCGATCTCGGATAGTACGGTTGGACCGCTCGACCGATTCGATCATCCGATTCCGTCGATTCTCGCGACCGGACTAGCGACGGGGCTCGATCGACCGGTGAAAGTGGACGTGACCAGCGCGGACGGTCAGGCCGATTGGTTCGTCTCCTGCCAATTTTATGCGAGCAGTGCGGACCGGAATCGGATCGGGGGCGCCGACGAGGACTAGTGAAGCGCCTGGAAAGACGCGAGCGGGTGAGTCCCGCGAAGTCGACAGGGACGCGTGAGCGGTCAGCCACTCATACCGGAAGGATTTCCGGCGGGAGGATAGCGACGAGTCGGCGAACGACGAGTACCGTAAATCCGACCAGTCCGACTACGATAACCCAGATCAACCGCTGTCGCCAGCGCGGCGTCACGCTCACCGGGGCCGTGAGTTCGGTGACGACTAGGAACCCGATCAGCGAGAACAGAAAGAGCAAATCGTACGTAAGCGAATCTACGGCGGCCAAGAGGAGAACGACGCTCAGTAGCCAGGCCAGCTGTGCGTAGATAAATCGCTGTCTGCGAAGCGTTGGCATCGAGTTCGAATGTCCGTCGAGCGGCGTGATAAAATTCGGGTTTCGATCGTGAGGATCGTCGTCAGCTGACCATCGCGACACCGCGTTACGACCGGACCGTCGGTATTGAATCCACCATTTCCGCCGTGGCAGACCGGACGGCGACCGATTCGCCGATTCGACGGACGAGTTATCGAGCCGTCCGCCGAACGTCGGCGAACTGCTCGCAGCCGGTCGGACGAGCGCTGCGAGCGTTACACCCCGACGAGAGCTGTCTCTGCCTCGGCACTTATCCGTAGACATCGCTCTTGAGACCCTATTTCGTTATTCAGAAACCTTAAAATTATATCTATCCACCTATCCAAAAGAACTATTACAGGAGAATCAAATGAAAATATAAGGTTTGGAACGGATGGCTTCAACGTACGCCGACGGCTGGCTTATCGAGGTACTCGCAAATAACCGGCGGCGGATAATCATACGCAGGATCAACGAGCGAACCGAAGACGAGATACCGCTCAACGCGATCGTGGAAGATATAATCGAAGCAGAGGAAAACCGCGGTAAAGACCGAGTCTCTCGGAACAGCGTGCGCGTCTCGTTACGACAGAACCATATCCCGAAACTCGTCAAAAACGACGTGATCTCGTACGCCGAGGACGACGACGTGATCAGTGCCGCCGAGCGATACGAGACGGTAATCGATACGCTCGCTTACATAGAGAGATCGGTCGGAAAAGCAGAGCGAACCGAAGACCGGTCGCGAGATACCCGGTCACCTGCGGAGTTCTCTTACACCGCTCGAACGAGCCCCGAAGAGGTGGGCGCCGATTCCCCCGAGTCCCGATCGACCGTTCGTCCCTCTAAACTGATCCCAGACTTCACCGTTGATCCGTCCCTGATGGCGAATATAGTGCTACTCGAGACAGTGACGATATTTATTTTAGTGATCTACATTATCGTATCGTAATCGATTTCGGAGCGAATCTGAGACAGTGATCGAGTGGCTGTAATGACCGTTATACTCGTTCGTTACATACGTACGATTGTAACCCCAAATGAGAGATTTGGATACAAATCGGTCCGGAACGGGACGATTTCCGGCACGGTGTCCGAGTGACGCTACGTTCCAGCAGCGATCCCGCAGGGGATACCAAACGGTTTGAGCAACGGCCAGCGCGATATCGTCGCCAGATTTTTGGTAATAGCAACCTCCAGTTCGGGCGGCGGTTCGCCAGGGTATGTAGTTCAGTCGGAAAGAACAGCTGAACTGCTGAGAGCGTAATCGAGGCGTGAGTCCGCGCGGCGCGCCGCTACCGGGAACGAGGAAAACCGTTGGTCAGCAGGCCCAGGGTTCGAATCCCTTGCATACCCATTGCCCGGGCGCAGATGAGCGTTCACCTCGCCGCTATCGGTCCCGACGCTAGTCCCGTGAGCCTAGGCGCCCAGTCGGCCAACGAGAGAAAACGATTTACACCTCCCCGATGACGACCAGTCGGATGGCTCACCGTTCCGTTTCCGAACACGACGGCCTCGTACAACCGCCTCGAAACCGCTGGTTGGATTACCGGCCGACCGTAGAGAACTGGACGATGAAAGGCCCGAAGCTGACCGCACTCGAACTTTCCCTATCAGAGGAGCGACACAGATGACTAACGATCTCGAAACGTTCCTCGAGTCTCACGCTGATCTCGAGCAAACTATGACTGACGGAAAGTTGACGATCGCTTGGACGGCACTGTATCGCTTTGACGCTGACCTCGCCGCTGCAGTCCCGACGGATCCGCTCGCCGTCCATGACGAGATCGTCGCTGCGCTCGGAAGCTGCGATGCAATCGACGGGATCGATCCCCGCGAGCTCGACGTCACTATCCGAGGCGTTCCCGGCGGTAAAGAGGTGTGATACGGTAGTTCCGAGTACAGCATCGGCAGAAGCGGTAGAACGAATCGATCGCGGAGACGAGGCGCTCGACGGAATTTTTGAAGCTACTGCCTTCCATAACGGCCTCGATTCCCACACCGGCCATAAGTCGTTTTGGTATGAGAGATAATGACAGGGTTTATTGCGACGGAGCGGAATTACCGTACCGGCGAGGTCGGGAATCTGCCGTGACATTCGGCACGATCCATACCTCGCTAAAAACGGTATAGAGATTCCCTTCGCTGGGACCTCTCTAAAACCGCAATCCACTCCCCCCGGATGGCGGTCCCGCCGGTCATCGACCGGCATTTCATCGGTCCTGCACACGCTGCGATTATACTAGTCTATTTGACTTCCAAGAAAGAAGGGGCGTTTCCAATAGAGTTATTTTCATTCGTGATAACCGTCCAATCGGCGGGGTAGAGAGTTGCTCGATGCCTCGACAGCTTCGCCGACGCTGAAACCAGTTTACCCGCCACGGACGGTGGAAACCCCTCCCAGTTGACACACCACACCGCATCACCACGCCTGCCCCCGGAGGGACGACGTCGCCAGGATTTCTTCCTGGTGCGCCGCTACCTCTTCGTCCCGGCCGATCCGTTACCGAACCAACGCGCCGTTCACTACCGTTCGTCTTGGTGTCGACCACTGGCACTGGCCATCGTACGCAGTGAACGGTCGTGAGTTGGCCATAACCGGTATTTCATCGGCCCCGGAATAACCGCCGATGCTCAAAAAACGCCCATCGGGTGGGGGCTTCTCGGAGGAATAGTAATTTGCACATTCATTGCAGTAGTGATACATATCAACGAGCACGTCCAAAGGAGTGCTCGGTCAAGAGGTTTCGAGAAATAGTAATGGAAAACGGCGGTCCACGGCTCTCCAACGACCGGTGTGAATAGGTGGTTCGAAAGCACGGAGAACAGTTGCCGACGCCCGTGTTCGACGACGGCGTCCCATCGCTGCGTTCGTACCCCGCTATAAAGCCGAAGGAGCGGACGGAACGGGACCGTGCGGCGGTCCAGAACGAGCACGCGGGTTCGATCGACAATTGCGTCCGATCGGAAACCGGACCACGAACGGAGAACAGACCGATCGGACGCGTTAGAGATATCGAATTCCATCGCGGCGGCTACTGATCTGAGCGAGCTCCGCGATGGGGCCGACCGCATACCGACGATCACTCTCACGGAACGGGTAGTTTACCACGCAGAACGATCCTCCAGTTTCCGAGGTACGGAAGAAACGAGACGAAATTGGTTACAGACTTATGTTGACCGATAATTGTATTTCTTTTTATAGTAGTGGAGAGTACCGAAACTACGGCACGACACACGCATTTCCCGTCACACGACGGTACAACCCTTTCGCAGCGGACCGACCCCTTACAGATGTATGACTGTAACAATGGTCGATCAATGAGTCGATGGGGAGACGGCTCCGCCACAGCGGTGCCGTCGCGGGGAAACTGCTCGTGACGGTACAGTGCGCTAATGACGTGCCACTGTATATTGACAGATAGAGGTGGAGACGATATCTGAAGGACGTAATCACACAGCAGAAGCCGCTTCCGGCAGAACTCTAGACTGACGTCGTACATCGTACTGATCACACGTTCAGGAATACATCCCGCACGTTTTCCGTTTAGTCAGTACTGTTCTCGATGACGCTGATGACCCGCCGGACCGGACGTAAATAGGGGTTATTAATCCACGGATAAAGCCGATCGAGCGAGAACGTCCGGAACTGAAAATATCGTCGCTTCCGGATCGGATTGTGCGAAAGAGCGGTACGACCGAATAGCCAAGCCGCCGGAAACTGACGAGTGCCGTACTCGAGGCACGATCTCCGCACCGTCGTTCGGGAGGAGCGACGTGACGCTTCAGTGCGCGAGCGCGGTGCTCGCAGCAACGGGCGCCAGAAGACGAGTCCGGTCGTCGACATCGAGAACGACGCGTTCGTCTCGGCGGCAATTGAGGGAAGTATGATGAACTCGTTCGAACCGACACGGTCACCGGGATGATCGACGACGGCGGTTCCCTCGTCGCATCGCGGTCGTGACCGTCGGTCGTACGGTTTCGCCGCGTTTCACAACAATTAGGCACCTTCCCTCCCAACCGAGGGCTATGAAACAACTGTTCATCGACGCGGCCCGGGGCGAACGGACCGAGCGGCCGCCGGTGTGGATGATGCGACAGGCCGGGCGGTATCTCCCCGAGTACCAGGAGCTCCGGGAGGACTACTCGTTTCTCGAGGCGATCTCGACGCCGGAGGTCGCCGCCGAAATCTCGCTGCAGCCCTGGGAGCGGTTTCGTCCCGACGGCGTCGTCATGTACTCCGATATTCTCACGGTGCTCGAGCCGCTCGGGTTCTCCTACCACCTCGAGTCCGGCGTCGGCCCGGTCGTCGAGAATCCGGTCGAGTCGCCGGCCGACACGGACCGGAATCGCGGCAACGTTCGCGAAGAACTCGACTACGTCGGCGCTCTCCTCGAGCGCCTGACGGCGGAACTGGGCGACCAGGCGGCGGTGCTCGGCTTCGCGGGCGGGCCGTTCACGCTCGGCGCATACGTCTGCGAGGGCGTCTCGTCGCGGACGTTCATGGCGATCCGCCGCCTCCGCGCAGAACACCCCGAGGCGTTCGAACGGCTGCTCCGGGCGTTTACCGACGTCCTCGTCGAGTACGTCACCTACCAGGAGGAGGCCGGCGCGGACGCGATCCAGCTGTTCGACACCTACGCCGGACTGCTCTCGCCGGCGGACTACCGGGAGTTCCTCCTGCCGCTCCACCGGGAGATCCTCGAGGCCGTCGACGTGCCGACGATCGTGTTCGTCCGGAATATGAGCGGCAACCTCGAGTTGTTGGCCGACAGCGGGGCCGACGTGGTCGCGCTGGACTGGACGGTCGATATCGGGCAGGCTCGCGAGGAACTCGCGGACGAGGGCGTCGCAATTCAGGGGAACCTCGATCCGGCGCTGCTGTACGGGGAGCCAGATACTGTCCGGGAACGCACGCGTGACGTCATCGCGGCCGCCGGCGAGGGAGGCCACATTCTCAACCTCGGCCACGGCGTCGATCGGAACACGCCGGTCGAGAACGTCGAGGCGTTCTTCGAGGCGGCGAAAAAGGCGGACGACGCATAACCCGGTTCCGTCTCGAGAGGTGACTTCGATCCAGTATTCGGCGTTACCGATACGATCTTACTGCGGCTCGAGGCCGGCGTTCATGCAGTACGTCCCGGGCTCGTCGCGACACTGACACTGCCGGAGGTTGTAGTACGACGGCTCGAAGCCCGATAGGAACGGCTCGACCAGCTCCGAGAGCAGTTCCGGGAAGCGGGGATCGTCGTGGGGAACCGGCACTCGGTGGAGGTCGAGGCCGACTTCCTCGGCGTCCTCGCGGAGGTCGATATCGAGTTCGACGAGTGTCTCGGACTGCTCGTGCATGAAGCTCATCGGTTCGACGACGACGCGTTCGGCCTCGTCGTTGCGGCCGATCGACTCGACGACCGCCTCGGTCTCGGGCTCGGTCCACGAGATGTCGCGGTTCTCGTGGTTCTGGTAGCCGATCTCGTAGTCGTCGAGGCCGAGCATTCTGGCGAGCGCCTCGGCGTGTTCCTCGACGTACTGGTCGTACCGACTCCCCTCCTCGAGGTACTTCGTCGGCGTGCCGTGGGCGGAGAAGACGAACGCGGTATCGGAATCCTGCAGGTCGAGTCCCTCCTCGTCGGCGAACGCCGTGATCGAGTCAGCCCTGATGCGGTTGTAGACCGGCGATCGGTGCCACCCGGTGAGCGAGGCGACGTCCGGCTCGTAGCCGTCGATCTCGTCGATGGCGGACTCGAGGGAGTCGATCGACGAGACCGTCGTCGAGGGACCGCACAGCGGGTAGATCGGCACGGCGACGACCGAATCGATCCCGTCCTCGGCCAGTTCCTCGGCGACGTCGGGGATCAGCGGTTCCATGAACTGCATCGCGCGGTACACCTCGACGTCGTCGTCGTGGCCGCGGTCGGCGAGTTCGGCCGCGAGCGCCTCGGCCTGTGCGTCCGCTTGCTCCTGCAGCGGCGAGCCGCCGATCTCCTCGTACTCCTCCATGAGGCCGGGCAGACGCCGCTGGGCCAGTTCGCGCGAACGTTCCCACGCGGCCTCCTCGGAGTCGGCCTCCTCGAGCGAGGCGTTGTCGTAGAAGATCCGCGTGAGGTAGTCGAGCACCACGTCCCGGTCCGGCGTCGACGGTTCACCGAAGTTCAACAGGACTATTCCTGTTTGCATGGACGGGGGTTAGGATCCACCCGGTATAGATACTTCGAACTCGGCAGCACAGGACAGTGTTGCCGGCGAAAACGGGGATCGACGAATTAGCATCGGGTGGGATTGGGACGCGGTTCGTCGTCCGGACGCAAGACCGAAGCGATGTTACTCGGCGATTTCGTCGGCGAGTCGCTTGGCGTTTCGGATTCGGCCCGGAATGCCGGGCCGGCCGACGTAATTCGCACAGAGGTGAACGCCCGACGGCAACTCGAGGTCGTCCATCGCGGTCCACGAGCGATCGTACGCGGGCATGCCGGGATTCCAGCGGTGGACGTGAATCGGCGTCGCCGCGGCGCCGGTGATTCGCTCGAACGCCTGCGCCGCGACCGAGCCCAGTTCCTCGTCGCTGCTGTCGGACATCTCGGGGTATCGTCCCGGGTCGATGTAACAGGTGAATACCCCGTCGCGATCGAGGAAGCTCGCGTTCCACGTGAGCCCGCTGATCGGGACGTCCTCCGTCGACGGGACGAGCGTGCCGATCCCCTCGCCGTCGAACGCCGACTCGAGGAAGACGACGCCGATCGGATTGTAGTTGAACCGCTCGAGCGTCGCCGCAAGGTCCGCATCCACGGGCTCGAGCAGGTCGGCGCTCGTCCCTGCCGGCGTCGTCACCACGACATCGTCGACGGTCTCGCGTCCGTCGTCCGTGACGAGTTCATACCCGTCGTTGGCCGCCCGAATTTCGGTGACCGGCGTCTCGAGGGAGATCGCGTCGGCGTGTTCCTCGTACAGTCGCTCCGACAGTTCGCCGAGGCCGTTCTCGAACGTACAGATCGGCGGCGTCTCGCGGTCCGAGAGGACCCGCCGAACGATCGCCGCGAGGATGCTGCCGTCGATGCCGGCGTTCTCGAGCGCGCGCCCGAGCGAGTACTCGACTAACATGTCCTGCGGGTCGGTGCCGTACAGGCCGCTGTACAGCGGCCCCATGAATCGGCGGGCGGCCTGGCGGCCGAACTTCCGGACGAGGAACTCGTCGACCGTCTCGTTCGGCCGCGCCGGATCGGTAAGCGGCTCCTTCAGAATCCGCAGCTTCCCCAGCGGACTCAGGAGATCGGTCGTCAGGGCCTCGCGAACGGACAGCGGAACGACGCGCAGCTTCCCGTCGTAATAGATGTACAGCGGCTGCTCGTCGTCGCCTCGTCGGAGTCGATCGTGAAGGTCGAGCTCATCGACCATCGCCTCAATGCCCGGGGTGAGCCGCAACCGCTGCGGGCCCAGTTCGACGACCCGACCGTCGACGCGCCGGCTCCGCATGATTCCCCCGGGTTCCTCCCGCGCCTCGAACACGACGACGTCGACATCCCGATCGGCGAGGGAGTGGACGAGCGACAGCCCCGAAATTCCGGCGCCCACGACGCCGACGGTCATCGGCTATCACCCGTCGATCGGCTCCGGGGCGCTCCCGCGCGGCGATCACCAACGCGACCTCTCACTCTCATTCTCTCTCGAGTATTGCTAACTCGGAGATATAACGATTCCGTTGTCGAAGGCAGTCCTCGAGGTCCGGAGTCGGCGTAGACGATGCCGATTCGCAGACCTATCGGACTCGACTGAACGACGACTCGGATATAAATCGTGAATATGATCAGGTCGGTATTCAGGTCGCGGGAACGACCCGGCACCCGTATCCGGAATACGATCGAAGAACCGCATATGACCGACACAGTCGACGATCCGACCGCGTGTGCCCGTGCCGAAAGGGACGGCGAACTCGGCTGTAACCCGGAGCTGCTCATCGAACTGCTCAACGACGACGACGCGAGGGCGATCTACCTCCACCTCGAGGAGCCGTCGACGGTCGGCGATTTGGCCGACGAACTCGATCTGCCACAGTCGACGGCGTACAGAAAAGTACAGAACCTCCACGAGGCCGGCTTGATCAGCCGGCTCAACGAGCGCTCCCGAAGCGGCGTTCCGTCACACTACGTACAGGCGATCGACCACGTTACGGTGACCTACGACGATCCGTTGCGGATCGAGTGCGTTCGAAAGGGTATGACCCTCTATTGCGAACCGTAGGACGGGCGATTTCGATCGTCTCGTTTCGAACCGATCGTCGATTGACCGGCCGTTTGTCCGTTTCGCGATGGGTGTGATCGTTATGCGTCGTGGTAGTGTCCGTATTGGTCAAGTTACCCTGTCGCTCAGAAACCGCTTTTCGGTCACGTTTTGATCACCACGATTAAACCAACCGCACAATCCGAAGCGGGAGAGGTCAGTCAGACAGCCGTCATCATCGACGGAAAATACCGTGTCTGAGGGCTCGTGTTTCTCGGTCAGCCGCTACAGGACATAGTAGCTGGTCGGTATCTCGTCATCCGAAGACTGCAACATCGAGTATCAACCGCGAGTCGAGCTTTATTGTATCTAACCCCCAAGACTATCCACCTCTGATTTTGACGGGTATTTTATTAATAGTGGCCGACTACAATGTCGTGTCCTCCTGGAGATTGGAGGAAAACAATGGGGGTTTCGCCTCCTATCGCTGTAATCTTGCCCTCAATCTACTCCGAAAGGCCGTAGGGGAAATGATCCAGCTTCGGAGTATTGTCGATCACGCGCTGACCCGCGCGGCCAGCCGGGATGCGCTCGGCGTCATCGACGTCAGCGGCGACCCCATCCGCGACGTCTACAACGAGGATCCATAACGGAACTCGAGGATCCTCGGACCCTCGATCGGCGGGTTAGCCACGAAACAGCTAACGGCGAATCCGGGTCTTCGCACACCGATTGGCGGTTGCGAATGGTCGCAACGGAGGTGCGAGTGATCCGCTTCGCCATACGTAGTCGCTTCTGCTATTCCTGCGTTTAATCGCGCTGGGACAGGCGGGAGCAGTGTCGTGTGGGGAGACGGCTTGTGATACCGTTTGTCCGGTAATCGCGGTATCCTCTTATTCGTTCAGTGCGCTTCACGGCTCCAGCTACAGCTGAACAATACTGGTGTTTCAGGCCTAACGCTGAAATGTGCGTCGCCGATAGCAATGCAGAATGCTTCGACAGGATACGAAGACCGACGACCGACGGAGGAACGAACGAGGCCGAGGCGGCAGCCTGCTTCGGAAGGGCTTACCCGTCGCGGCCGCGTTCGTCGCGGGTTATCTGCTCCGACGGCGACTCGACAATGCCAGGAATACGACAGAATCGAACATCGATCACGGCGGACTGGCAGAAATCGTGTCACAGGTACGCCAAAGGACAGCGTTTAGCGGCAACGAAGTAGCCGCTACCGAGGTCCCAATCGACGGACGCGGTACCGCGGAAAGCACCCCGAACGAGCCAGAGGCGGACTCCGCCCGGACCGCGATCCCAGCTGCTGTCGGGACCGCCGACATTGAGCGAGCAATTACGTCCCTTTCCGCGCCGACAACTCGAGGAATGCCGATGCTCGGCCTCGGTACTCACCACCACGCGTCGTACGACGAGTGCCGCGAAACCGTCCGACAGGCGCTTCGGACGGGCTACCGTCACATCGACACGACCGTCCGGCGCGAAGCCTATCACAACGAGTCCGCCGTCGGCGACGCCGTCGACGCGTCCGAGGTCGACCGCGAGGAGCTCTTCGTGGCGACGAAAGTCGACCCCGCTGACCTAGACGCCAGGCGCATCCGAATCAGCGTCGAGGAGAGCCTCGACCGACTCGGAATGGAGTACGTCGACATGCTGTATCCCCGCTCGCCGACCGAGGAGTACGAGGCCGACGAGACGCTGGCGACCTTCGGAACCCTCCACGAGGAGGGACTCGTCGAACGGATCGGCGTCAGTAACTTCACCGTCGACCACCTCGAGGAAGCGCTCGAGGTGTCCGAAAAACCGATCTTCGCCAACCAGGTCGAGATGCACCCCCTGCTCCCGCAGGAGGAACTTCGGGCGTTCTGTGCTCGAGACGACGTCGACGTGGAGCTCGTCGCGTACTCACCGCTCGCCCGCGGCGCCGTCGAGGACGTAGACGAGATCCGAGAAGTGGCCGCCAAGCACGGGGCGAGCCCCGAACAGATCAGCCTCGCGTGGCTCCGTGAGAAGGGGGTAAGCGCCGTTCCGAGGGCCACGAGCACGGCGCACCTCCGGGAGAACTGGCTCAGTCTCGGCGTGGACCTCGACGACGAGGACGTGGCGACACTGGACGGCATTGAGGAGCGCCGACGCATCGTCGATCCCGCCGACGCGCCGTGGAACCGCTGATGCGTGATCGGCTATAGATCGCCTCCCGATATCGCCGACGGGCAGTAGGTCCGTCGACTGTCGATTGCCGTGAACGGAATTTCTCCCTTCTGGAGGTGTGTTCCTGCCCGCAAACGCCGGTAGAACGGTTTTTGGCAGCGAGGCTCTAGCGGGATCTGGAATGATGAAACGCTCAATGCTAAGCGGAGCGGTCGGGTCCTCGGAGAACGAGATGGACGAACAGATTCAGGAGGCAGTAGTCGATGCGATCACGGAGTCGAACGACAAGACCGTCGAGATCAAGCCGGCGAACGAGTCGAGCGGTCGAAAGATGCTTCCGCTACTGCTACTCATCGGCGGCGCGTTCGCAGCCGGCTACTTCCTCCGAAAGTCGCAGAAACCGAAACAGAAGTTCCAGAGCGTGGCGAGCGAGACCGCTGACCGGACCAAGCAGATGACCGAACAGGCCGCCGACACGATCCAAGAGGGCGGCGAGACGGTGGCCAATCGCGTCGAGGAAGGGTCGCAGAAGGCCGGCGAGCAGGTCCAGCAGACGGCCGAGAGTGCGGCCGAAAAAACCGAACAGGCCGGCGAGAAGGCGGCCGAGAAAGCGGACGAGAGTGGCTCGGGCGGCAGTTCGTCAGGCAGTTAGAATGACGGCGAGGACGGGAACCTGAATTTACACTTTCTATCCCACAACAGGTGCTACAGGTCGATATCCTGTCGTCGAAACACTACGATATCGGGGCACTGTCTCGTTTCGCACCGCCACTGGCGTCTGTCCGTTGAGTAACTAATGCGGTTGCTGTGTCATAGTAATGTACGAACTTTGCAAGTCACTCTCTAACACTCGCCCGACTGTCGACCCACGCTTTCTCTGTCGACGGATTCCCTTCCAGGTGGTCACGATGACTAGCGAAGTGCAGTGTATCCGCTATATCACAGAGCCGGTCAAGAAAGAAACTACTCGCATGGTTCTTCTGGCGCCTCCGCTGCACCACTTTCCAGATCGTCGACGTTCGATTCAGATATCGTCATTACCATCATTACTGTCGTCCATTGGTCGAAGGCTACGCAGACAACCGTGTCGTCTGTCGTTAATGCATACCCGTATGACCTGAGCGCCATGTCGAACTCGAGTAATTCCGGCTACCTGCGAGTCGTATAGCCAATTCAGGGCGCGTACTTATCGTTGTCAGACGCATTAAATTTGGTATGAGTGAGCTTACCGATAGTCTTATGATACTACTGATCGCATCTGTCGCACTCGGAGGAATGCTTGTCGGCTGGTTAGGCGGATTCGTGGTGCCAGCACTTAGCGGATGGTCGGACAATATTGGGATGGCTGTGATAGCCGTCCTCTTCGTTGCTATCCTTATCGGGATCTGGTTCGAATTCGATCATATCCGCGCCGATCGCGACTGATCCATACCCTCGCTACTCACCGTGATCGGCTTCCGTGTCCGCTGTACCATTGATGGACTATTTTATAAGTGCACTATAATCAAACATGCTCGCTACCTTGGTCTCGTTCTGTGATCTTCGTATCCCCGATCTCCCCTACGGGGATCCACTTATCCGTTTCAGTACCGTGCTTGTATCTTCGAACTCGAGGTCGTTCCCATTCGCCATCGGTGTACGTCGCACTGATCTCGTATCGAGTTGTTTCTGTCTCGTCTTCTTCTTCGATCTCGATTCGGAGGTGGTCTTCAGGAACATAGTCAACGGATCCGGCTTTACCTTCGACTGAGGTGCCGTTGAGGAGCGTCACTCGGAGTTCGTCATGGACATCAACCTCCGTTAGCGTATCTATAGGGTCTGTCATAAGCGTTCAAACCCATTTTGAGAGTATAATTTTAGACGGCGCAATATCATGCACCCTCATCGATCAAGTATGGCAAATCGAAGGCAGGAGGTCGACGATCAAGGATTGAATAGGCGGGCGAAACAGTCAATCGTAGACTTCGCCGAAGCGTTCGCGGGATCCGAACCACGTCCCAAGCGTTACGCCGTAAATTGCATGTCCAACGTGAAATACGAGCACTTCATCGTCCTCTAACTTTCGATCGAGAAGACGCCGAAAGATGATGCGATGACCAAAGACGGATAACGCGAGCCCGTACACGAGCCCAGTAACAAGGCCTAAGCGCTCTCGGTCGAAGCGAGTCTGGCGATCGAGGACGGCAAAGACGGGGCCGAAGATCACTCCGCCACCGACGCCGTAGAGAAAGTGGAGAACTAACCCTTGAACGAGATACTGATCGGCTTCTCCACCTTCGACAAACTGGGCCCAAAACTCGGCTGTCGGTGGAAGGGCACGAAAAATCGGCCACCGATACAGCGTCATGACGGCCGTTGCGATAAATCCTCCTTTCAGTCCACGAATCAAAGCGCGAAAGAGAATCGAAGGAGCCGGGAGTAGTTGCTGCTTTTCCTGACCGGAGGGACGTCGCTGAGTACGGCTTTGGGCATTCATACCTCACTGATCTTTTGTAAAGCGGTTAGCCGTAGTGCTGGAACTTTCACGGTCTTCCGAAGGCAAGTTAGAAAACATCTTTCCGTCGATTGCTGTGTGAGCCATGAGACTGATTTAACCCCCCGGCCCGAGTCAATCAGGACTCGAGTTTCTCGACTCGAGCTCGTCCGCGGAACGCGATGACGGCCGGCGCGACTACTTCGTTAGGTCGACCTGTATCGCCTTCGCCGTACTGATCACCTGCCCGGTGATGTCCTCCTGCAGGTAGCGACCGGACAGTCGATCCGACGGTCCCGCGACGCCGATCGCAGCGGCCGGCGCGCGCTCGTCGAGCCCAACGGTGGTTCCGACGCCGACGACCCCGTCGGTCTGTTCTTCTCTGGAAAACGCAATGTCGTTCTCTCGGATTGATCGGAGCTCCGATTCGAGGGACCGTTCGCTCGAAATCGTGTTGTCAGTCACCGATCGCAGGCCGCGTTTCGAGACGATCTCGTCGAGACGATCGTCGTCGAACGTAGCGAGAATCGCCTTCCCGGGCGCGGTAACGTGCAGCGGAAGCGCGTCGCCACAGATGTAGTCCGGCGACCAGGAGGTCCTTCCCGCGGCCATGTACATACAGATACCGAGACCGTCCTCCTCGACGAACAGCGTCACGACTTCATCGGTCGTCTCGGCGAGGTTGTCGACGTGCGATCGTGCCACGCGGTAGACGTCGTGGTTCAACCGAGTCCGCTCGCCCGGCGCGAGCAGGCGGAGCGACGGCCGATATTTCCGATCGGCTTGCCGGACGTAACCGAGTTCCGAGAGCGTTCCCAAGTGGTTGTAGACGACCCCTTTCGAGAGGCCGACCGCCTCGGCCAGTTCGGTGACGCCCATCGGTCGATCCGCTTCGACGAGAGCTTCTAGTATTTCGAACGAATGTACCGTCGCTTCGACAGTTTTCGGACTCTCACTCGACATCGATTGCGTCGCGATAGACGGCCGAGCATCATAAAATTGTTTTCCAGAGCGAAACAGCAGCGCTCGGGATGGCTCGCTGGGAATCCAGTACGATGCACATGATCGTTAATTATGTGAATTGTTTCCAATACGTTATCAGCGAACTGCGGACTGTTTTCCAGAGGGAAACAGAGAGGAAGTCCATATTTTTCCGCTTCTGTGGCTCAGAGCGGCCGATTTCTATTCTTCACGAAACGCTTAACAGCGACTTCTGGATTCGAGGAGAACAGACGGTTCGATGAAATCGGCAACACTCACGGACGTCAACTCGGTAGAGATCGACGAGCGGCAACGGCCGGAGCCAAACGGCGACGAACTGCTCGTCGAAGTCAACGCCTGCGGCGTCTGTACGACGGACGTGCACATGTACAGCGGGTCACTTACCGTCGACTATCCGATGACCCCCGGTCACGAGAGCGCCGGCGAGGTAGTAGCGGTGGGGAACGACGTGGACGCCTTCGAGGCGGGCGATCGCGTCGCTATCAATCCGTCTATCCCGTGCCAGGAGTGCCGAGCGTGTAAATCCGGTCGCGAAAACCTCTGTCGGGATCTCACCTCGCTCGGCGGCGCAGCCACCCACATTATCGAGGGAGCGTTCGCGGAGTACGTGACGGTTCCCGCCGGCAACGTCGAGGAGATCGGCAACCTCGAGTACCGAACGGCCGCCTTCGCGGAACCGCTCGGGTGCTGCGTCAACGGTATCGACCAGATCGACCTCACCAGCGGCGAGACGGTCGTCGTCGTCGGCGCCGGTGCGATCGGCCTATTGCTCACGCAACTGCTCCGGGTTAGCGGCGCGGGAACCGTGGTCGTTTCCGAACCCGAAGACGAGCGACGCGAGATGGCGCTCGAGGTGGGTGCAGATTACGTCGTCGATCCGACGGACGCGGATCCGACGGCGAAGATTCCGGAACTCGTCGGCCCGGTCGACGTCGCCATCGAAGCCGTCGGGCTGCCCGACACCATCGAGCAGGCCCACGAACTCACCGGACCGGGCGGTCGAACCCTCGTGTTCGGCGTCCCGCCGGAAGACGCGACGGTCGACATCTCGCCGTTCGACGTGTTTTACGAGGAGCGGGAAATCGTCGGTACGTACTCGCTGACCCCGGACTCGTTCGCTCGATCGGTGGCGCTCCTCCAGAACGGCCGGATCGACACGGAGACGCTCGTCACTGACGAGTTCTCGCTGGACGGGCTGGAACGGGCCTTCGAACAGATGGAAGACCGGGACGGGCTGAAGAAGATAATCTACCCGAACCGGTAGCCGATGATTCACCAACAATGACCGACACATCGTACGATCGACGATCGGTGCTGAAAGCGGCCAGCGCCGGCGTTCTCGCCGGGATGGCCGGCTGTACCCGCGGTGGCGAGGCCCGTTCGGAAAACAGCGTCGAACTGCTCAGCGTTCCGAACGATCAGCTTCCGCTCAGCGAGTTCGAGAACGCGGACATCGACTGGAAGCAGTTCGAGGGATCGACGGTCAATATCGGAGCGGTCCAGCATCCGTGGGTCGACGCGATCAGACCCGCGACTTCGGTCTTCGAGGAGCTCACCGGTATCGAGGTCGAGTGGAACGTCCTCCCCGAAAACCAGTTCCGAACGAAACGACAGACCGACGTCAGCACCGGTGCCGGGCAGTTCGACGTCTTCTTCATGGACCAGGTGGTCAACCAGTACCGCGAGGCGGGCTGGCTGCAGCCCCTCGATCAGTACTTCGACGACGACAGCCTGTACGACGAGGCGTGGTACCAGCCGGACGACATCTTCGAGGCGTCGAAGTGGCAGGCTCAGGGCGGCCCCTTTACCGACGAGTGGACCGGGCTCCCGATCACCGTCGAGGTCCAGACCCAGTTCTACCGGACCGACCTCTACGAGAAACACGGCCTCGAGGTCGCCGAGACCCTCGAGGAGTTCCAGCAGAACGCGGCGACGATTCAGGAGAACGAATCGGACGTCGTCGGGACGGTCGGTCGCGGTCAGAAGGGGTACGGAATGAACATTTTCGTGCTGAACACGTTCCTCCGAGAGCACGGAGGGAAGCTCTGGACGGACTTCTCGGACGATTCCGGCCTCGATACGGAGGCGGCTATCGAGGCTACCGAGTGGTACGTCAACCTGCTCCAGAACTACGGACCTGAGGGAGCGGCCTCCCAGTCGTGGTCCGACGCGCTGACGACGATGCAGGAGGGCCGCGCCGGCCACATCGTCGCGGACGCCAACCTGTTCTGGCCGGGGCTGACGGGGTCGGACTCCCAGGTCGCTGAGGACGTCGGCATCGCGAAAGTGCCGCGGCCGGCCGACGGCGAGTTCTCCCCCAACGCGTACACGTGGCAGCTTTCGATGGCGAAAAACGCCCGTAACACCGAAGAGGGGTTCCTGTTCATGCTGTGGGCGACCTCCGAACCGACCACGACCTGGATGCACCTCCACACCGACGCGTCGTTCTCCGTGCGCCAATCGATCTGGGAGAACGACGAGTTCCGCTCGCGCGTCGGGGAGGAGTTCGCGCAGGTCTCGCTCGAGTCGTTGCAGGCGGCGAGCCCGGACCCGTTCGACCGGCAGTATCCCCGGTGGGGACAGCGCTACTCCGAGGAACTGCAGCGGGCGATAGACGGCCAGAAGTCCGCCGAGGATGCGATGCGTCGCGCGGCGGACGTGGCGGAGAAGATCTACAGTGTGTAAGCGATCACGAAACCAATGAGCTCACCGACACAAACGCAAACGGAACCGACACGAGAGACGAGAGCGACGGGGATAGCCAGGCTACGGGAAGTCTGGAACGAGCACCTCCCGGTCTGGTTTACGGCACCGATGGTGCTGGTGATGGTGCTGATCACCATCTTCCCCGGTGCGTACAACCTCTATCTCAGCCTGATCGACGAACCGACGCTGAACGTCTTCCAGGCCGAGTTCGTCGGCCTGCGGAACTTCCAGGCGGCGTTCGATCTCGCCGGCGCGACGCACTCGTTCGTCATCACGATCACCGTCGTCGTCAGTGCGTTGCTCTTAGAGACCGTCCTCGGATTCGGCCTCGCGGCGCTCGTTACCGGCGTCGAT
Source organism: Halopiger thermotolerans (assembly GCF_054654555.1). Lineage (NCBI taxonomy): Archaea > Methanobacteriati > Methanobacteriota > Halobacteria > Halobacteriales > Natrialbaceae > Halopiger > Halopiger thermotolerans. The sequence continues at coordinate 508,761 of NZ_BAAIEU010000003.1, forward strand.
TCGAACCGGCTGCAGTCGTTTTACCGAATCCTGTTTATCATCCCGATGGCGGTCGCGCCCGTCTCGCTCGCGACGATCGGCCGGATCATGCTCAACGGCGAGGTCGGCATCGTTCCGTACCTGATCGAGACGGTGACCCCCTTCGCCGCGCCGGCGTTCCTCTCGGAGCTGCCGCTGCTGACGGTGATCCTTCTCGATACGTGGAACTGGACGCCGTTCATGTTCATCATCTTCTATGCCGGCCTCTCGTCGGTCCCCGAAACGCTGCTCGAGGCCTCGCGGGTCGACGGGGCGCCGCTGTGGCGGCGCTACGTCCACGTCGTCATCCCGTACATGAAGCCAGTCGTGTTCGTCGCGACGCTCGTCCGGATGATCGACCTGTTCCGGACGTTCGGCGTGGTCTACGGGTTGACCCAGGGCGGACCGGGCACGGCCACGCAGCTGGTGAGTATCAACATCTACGAACAGATGTTCATCAACGTCCAGCCAACCGTCGCCGCCGCGATCGCGGTCGTCTACCTCGTCATGGTCATTGCGCTGTGTAACATCGTTATCGCGAAAGTCGGCTTCGAGGGGGTGTGGGACTGATGGCGACCACGGACGTCGATCCCGGCTCGTCCCAGCGCCTCGACAAAGAGACGCGCGAGACGGTCGTCACGGTCGTTCGACATGCGATCCTGCTGACGTGGTCGTTCATCGTCCTGTTCCCGCTGTACTGGCTCGCCTCGATGTCGCTGAAGCCGCCCAGCGAAGTGAACGCGCTGCCGCCGGACTGGATCTTCCTGCCGACGGTGTACAACTACATCCAGCTGCTCCAGAATCCGGACTTCATCGCCGCGTTCGCCAACAGCCTGATCATGGTGTCGGCGTCGGTGGTCCTCGTGCTGCTGATCGGGGTGCCGGCGGCGTACGTCCTCTCGCGGTACGACGTCCCCATGGAGCGCGACGTGCTCGTGTGGATCCTCTCCTCGAGGATGCTTCCGCCGATCGCCGTCGTGCTCCCGTTTTTCATCGTCTACCGGGAGCTCAACCTCTTCGACACGCGGATCGGGATGATCCTCATGTACGTCAGCATCAACCTCTCGCTCGTGATCTGGGTGATGAAGGCGTTCTTCGACGGTATCCCCGAGACGCTCGAGGAGGCGGCGCGAGTCGACGGCGCGACCCGGTTCCAGGGTTTCCGGAAGGTCGTCCTACCGGCGGCCAAACCCGGGATCTTCTCGGTCGCGATTATCAGCTTCATCTTCGCGTGGATCGAGTTGCTGTTCGGCCTCGTGTTGACGAGTTTCGACGCGGTGCCGGTGACGCTGTTCGTCTACTCGTTCATCGGCTCGCGGTCGATCGAATGGGGCATGCTCGCGGCCGCGTCGATGTCGATGATCGTTCCGGTCGCGATCTTCCTCGTCGCGGTCAACAGGTACCTGGCCGCCGGACTCAGCTTCGGCGTGGTGTTGAAAGAATGATCCAGCGCACGACCTCGCACGGACGGGACGCATCGCACGCGAACGAGACCCTTGCAGCGGGGGCAAACAGCTGCACAACGGAGGCTCGATAATCGGTACTTCCCGACTGGTGTGAGAGCTGGAGCTAAAGCGTTGGTCTCATGAGGAAGATGTCTGGTTGAGTGAATGTGTTCAGTATCCCTCAGCCAGACGGTGTTCTTTCGGATTCGGACGTGAAAGATTTAGCGGAAGACGTCATCTGCCAGCTCCCCTTGCCAGGGATCGAGGGCTCGCCCCTCGATCCCGGCGATATCTGGGCTGTTGTCATTCTTGCAGCAGTCAATCAGACGTCCATCTGGGAGACGTGCAAGGACAACGACAACGCTGTCTGTGACGATACTGTCATGGACTGGCTACATACGCTCAACCGGGAGTGGCTTGAGCGGGTTGCTAACCGCCTTCTCAGAGAGTTAGCGATGACGATCCTCGACCCTGATCGGTCGAGGATCGTCTCCATTGACTTCGTCGATAACCCCTACCACGGAACGTACGCCGATGAAGAAGGTGAACTCTGTCGCATGCACGCGAAAGACGGAACAACGACGTGCCACCGGTACTGCACGGCGTATCTCGTCTCGAACGGAAAGCCAGTGACGTTGGCGATGACGTACGTCCGTAGTGATGAGAAAGAGGCCGACGCGGTCGAGCGCGTCCTCGACCGCGTCGAGGCCTATCCCTTCGAGATAGAGCTTCTGTTGGCTGATCGCGGCTTCTACAACGAACGTATTCTGCGCCGCTCACGGGAGGTTGCTGCGACTGTCGTTCCCGTCCAAAAGAAGGGCAAGCGCATGAGGAAGAAGCTGGATACGCACTGCTCGTACATGACAACCTATCGGATGTACAAAGGCCGCGAGCGGGAACTGGAATTCCCGCTCGCGGTCGCTGTGTCATATCACGCCGGAGATCGCGGGAAAAGTGGCGAGGTCGTGCGAGGCTATGTGGCGTGCGATCTGGCCGATCGCACGCCGAAACAAGTCGAACGGCTCTATCGGAAACGGTCAGCGATCGAAACGAGCTACCGTGTATTTCGCCAAGCACGAGTGGTAACGACGACACAAGACCCAATCATCCGCTTCGCGTTCGTCCTGGTTGGATTCCTGTTGGAGAACCTCTGGCTTGTGCTTCGATGGGCGGTCGTCGCCCGCCCCCAGCGGGGCGGGCGCGACCTGCCCGAGGAATTCACGTTCAAGACGTTCTCTGACTGGATCAGACATGCATTAGAGGAAGAGCTAGAGCGGACTTGGGAGATCGAAATGAACGGAACAGGTGTGCCAGAAGCATACGCGCCGGCCGCGGGCTGACGCCAGCCCGCGGCCTTGGGCAAGCTCCTGGTGAGCAACAGCATTCGCCTAGAACAGCGTATCTCAGCCTTCTTACTTCACTTCTCCTCATGCGTGGATTCTACTTCCTGTTCACTCAGTTACCACACCGGCATTCACTCTGTTCGTCCATGACTCAGCACAGTTCACGAAGCGACGTTCGGGAAGTACCGATAATGGCAGAAATCACGATCGACGACGTGACGAAACGCTTCGGAGACAACGGGAACTCGGTGGTCGCGGTCGACGACGTCTCGCTCGAGATCGACGACGGCGAGTTCGTCGTGTTCGTCGGCCCGTCGGGCAGCGGGAAGTCGACGCTCATGCGGATCGTCGCGGGACTGGAAACGCAGACGGAAGGCGACGTCGCGATCGGCGATACGGTCGTCAACCAGCTGGGACCGCGTGCGCGGGACATCGCGATGGTGTTCCAGAACTACGCGCTGTACCCGAACATGACAGTCGAGGAGAACATGTCCTTCGGCCTGAAGATGTCGACGGATATGTCCCCGAGCGAGATCGAAGCAAGCGTGACGTCGACGGCGGAGACGATGGGAATTGCGAACTTGCTGGACAAGAAGCCGGGCGAACTCTCCGGCGGGCAACAACAGCGGGTCGCGCTCGGTCGCGCGATCGTTCGCGATCCGAACGTCTTCCTGATGGACGAACCGCTGTCGAACCTCGACGCGAAGCTCCGGACGGAGATGCGAACGGAGATCAACCGCCTCCAGAACGACCTCGGCGTGACCACCCTCTACGTCACGCACGACCAGACGGAGGCGATGACGATGGGCGATCGACTGGTCGTCCTCAACCAGGGCGAACTCCAGCAGGTCGGCACGCCACTCGAGTGTTTCTACCGGCCCGCGAACCGGTTCGTCGCCGGATTCATCGGCTCGCCCTCGATGAACTTCTTCGGCGGGACCGCGAGGGGTGGCACGCTGCAGTGTGACGGGTTCGGGTACGACCTCTCGGACCGGATGCAGGAGAGCGTCGGCAGCCACGGCGAACTCGATCTCGGCATCCGCCCTGAAGACGTCGAACTGCACGACGAGCCGGTCGATCGGAACAGCTTCGAGGTCACCGTCGACGTGGTCGAACCGATGGGAAGCATCTCGTACGTGTACTGTCGCGTCGAGGGCCAGGAGCACGACGACACGTTCGTCGTCGAAGTCGACGGTCAGCAGCCGATCGCCGAAGGCGAGACGCTGTACGCCCACGTTCCGCCGGCGGACGCACACCTCTTCGATCGGGCGACCGGCGAGACGCTCCACCAGCGCAAGCTTGACACCGAGATCGGAGCGTTGACTGCCGAGCAGTCGCAGAACGCCGAGGCGACCTCGAGCCAGCTCTAACGTATGACGACAAGCGAGTTCCCGCCAACCGCGCATCGCGGCTGCCTGCTCGCGACGCTCCGGGTGCAGTACCCGGACGCGCTCGCGGATCGCGGTTTCCGCCTGTTGCACCCGGAGTCGGGGGACCCGTACACGGACCACCGGCGCCACCTCGTGGCGACCTGCCGGTCGATCGCGAACTTCGCGGTCGGCGTGATCGTCGACGGCCCGGACTGGTGTCTCGACGCTGCCGAGCACGGACTGGCCTTCCTCGAGGAGGCACACCGCGGCGACGAGGGTGGCTACCACCTCGTCGTGGATGCAGAGGGCACCCCGATCGACCGAACTCGCTCGGCGTACGGGCACGCCTTCGCCCTCCTCGCGTACGCACGGGCAGCCGAGGCCGGGATCGACGGCGCCGAGGACGACCTCGAGGCGACCCACGACCTGCTCGAGAACCGGTTCCGCGACGCCGCCGGGATGCTCCGGAGCGACTGCGATCCGGACTGGACCGAGCGGGAGGCCTACCGCGGCCAGAACGCCAACATGCACGCATGCGAGGCGTACCTCGCCGCCTACGAGGCGACCGGCGAGACTGAGTATCTCGATCGAGCGCGCCACATCGCGCGGACGATTACGGTGGATCTTGCGGCGGAAACTGACGGGCTGCTGTGGGAGCATTACGCCGACGACTGGACCCACGATTTCGGATACAACGAGGACGAGCCGCGACACCAGTTCCGGCCGCCGGGGTACCAGCCCGGTCACCACGTCGAGTGGGCGAAGTTCCTCGCACTGCTCGATCGGTACGAGACCGCGATCGACGCCGGTGCGGACGACGAGTCCGCGCCCGGGAACGGCTGGTACGACCGCGGACTAGAGCTGTTCGATGCCGCCGTCGACGCCGGGTGGACCGAGACCGGCTTCGTCTACACGCACGAGGCGGACGGGACGCCCATCGTACCCGATCAGTACGGCTGGGCGCTGGCGGAAGCCGTCGGCGCCTCCGCAGCGCTCGCCGAGCGGGCCGTCGCACGCAACGATACTGATGCGGCAGACCGCCTTCAGGAGTGGAACCGGACGTTCCTCGAGTGTGCCGACCGCTATCGAGGCCCCGCCGGCCTCTGGTACGAGAAGCGCCTCGCAGCCGACGACGGCGACGGCCTCGTCGCCCCCGATCCGCCGGGCGTCGAACCCGATTACCATCCCGTGAGCGCCTTCTACGAGTGTTGGCGCTCCGCGCACGAACGCCAGTCCAACAACCGACCGTTCGCGACCGCTACTACAGATGACTGACAGATACGACATGGATCCGACCGTACTGCTCCCGCCGAAGCCGGATCGGCGGTGGACCATCGCCGAGCAGCTCGGCCTCGACACGGCCGTCGTGCGCTTCTGGGGCGTCGACGACTGGTGGGAGTACGACACCCTCCAGCGCACCGTCACCCGCTTTGAGGACCGCGGCTTCTCGCTAGATGTCGTTGAGGATCGTCCGCCGATGACGCGGACGGTCCTCGGGGAGGAGGGCCGCGACGACGAAATCGAGACGGTAAAGAACCTGATCGAGAACATGGGCCGACTCGGGATCGACACCTACTGCTGGGTGTGGACCGAGAATCCGATCGGCATCGTCCGGACGTCGGACTCGGTACCCGGTCGCGGCGACTCCCAGCGCATCGGCTACGACCACGAGTGGATGGAGCGCGCGCCCGACCACGAGGCCGCTGACATCACCGAGGACGAACTGTGGGAGAACCTCGAGTACTTCCTCGAGGAAGTCGTGCCCGTCGCCGAGGAGTACGGCGTCAATCTCGCCCTGCACCCGGACGACCCGCCGACCTCGCCCGTTCGCGGCGTCCCCCGGATCGTGCAGTCTCTCGAGGACTACCGGCGGATCCTCGACTTACACGATAGTCCGCGCCACGGCGTGACGTTCTGTCAGGGGAACTTCGCCGCGATGGAGGGAGACACGATCGACGCGATCCGCGAGTTCGGCGACCGGATCCACTTCGTCCACTTCCGGGACGTCGAGGGCGACGAGCGGAAGTTCGTCGAAACGTGGCACGACAAGGGCCCGACCGACATGAAAGCCGCTATCGACGCCTATCGGGACGTCGGCTTCGACGGACCGATTCGCCCCGACCACGTCCCGCGAATGGTTGGCGAACAGGATCGCGACGACGCGATGGCCGGCTACACCGACATGGGGCGGCTATTCGCGATCGGCTACATCAAAGGACTGCTCGAATGACAGAGATCGGATTCGAACTACCGAGACAATGACGCTCGAGACGATCGCTGTGACCGGCGGCAACGGCAAAATCGGCGAGGCGATCCTCGCCCATCTGAACGAACACGGCTACGAGACGGTCAACATCTCCCGCGGCAAACGGCGGGAGGAGGAGTCGGACAGATACGTCACGACGGATCTCCTGGACGCAGGCGAGACGTACGGCGCCCTCGCGAAGACCGATGCGGACGCCGTTATCCACATGGGGACGATTCCAGACCCGTACAACGATCCGGACTACCGGGTGTACGAGAGCAGCGTGATGTCCGCCACGCACGTTTTGGAGGCAGCCGACGGACTCGGACTCGAGTCGGTCGTGCTCCCCTCGAGTATCAACGCCGTGGGGAGCGAACATCAGGAGCGGCCGGCCGACGTGCGGTACATTCCGCTCGACGAAGAGCATCCGCGAACGCCGAGCGATCCGTACGGGGTCGCGAAACACGCGATGGAAGTGACCGCAGACGGGATCGCGCGGCGCCCCTCGACGGACCTCACCATCGCGTCGCTCCGATACCCGTGGGTGACGACCGACGAGGAGATGCGCGAATACTTCTGCGAACCGGATCGCTCGCTGCCGTCGCTTCACGACGCTCATCCCGCAACGGGCCGGGACGTCCTGTTCTCGTACCTCGCTATCGACGACGCAGCGACCATCGCCCGAAAGGCCGCCGAGGCAACGTACGACGGCCACGAAATCTTCTGGGCGGTCGCGAACGATACCACCGCCGACGTCCCCACAACCGACCTAGTCGAGGAGTTCTACCCGGAGGCGACGGTGCGCGAGATGCCCGCGGGAAAGACGGGAATCGTCGACCTCACGAAGGCGAAGGAGCGACTCGACTGGGAACCCGACCGCAGTTGGCGCGACCTGTCGGTGTAAGGGCCACCTGGCGGAAGTGGTAGTGTGGCGAGGGGTACGTCCCACCTAACACATACTCCGTGTCTTGAAGTAGCCGTCGCTGAAACGTAGGGCATGCGCGTCACCGACTACGAACTCTTCGCCGTCCCGCCGCGGTGGCTCTTTCTCAAACTCGAGACGAGCGACGGCCTCGTCGGCTGGGGAGAGCCGATAATCCAAGGGCGACTCGAGACCGTCAAGACTGCCGTCGACGAACTCGTCGAGGCCTACCTTCTCGGTGAAGATCCGTTGGATATCGAACGCCACTGGCGGACGATGTACCAGGGCGGGTACTACCGCGGCGGGCCGATCCTGATGAGCGCCCTCGCGGGAATCGACCACGCCCTGTGGGACATTAAGGGGAAACACTACGGAGCACCGGTCCACGAACTGCTCGGCGGGAAGGTCCGGAATCGAGTGATGGTCCATCAGTGGATCGGCGGCGAGGACAAGGCAGAAATCGCAGACGAGGCGATCACCCGCCGAAACCAGGGATACAAAGCGATTAAGATGAACGCGACCGCCGAGTTCCGTGCATTAGAACCCCCGAGCGCGGTCGAACGAGCGCGACAGCGCGTCGCTACCGTTCGGGACGCCGTTGGGGACGATCTCTACCTCGGCGTCGACTTTCACGGGCGCGTTTCGAAGTCGATGGCTCGCCGTCTCGTCGAGGCGCTGGAACCGTACGGATTGATGTTCGTCGATCAACCGGTACTGCCGGAACACTCGGAGTTTCTGACGACGCTCACCGAGCGGACGAGCGTCCCGATTGCGACCGGCGAGCGATTCTACTCGCGGTACGATTTCAAACCGCTTCTCACGGACGGCGCGGTCACGGTCATCCAGCCCGACGTGACCCACGTCGGCGGAATCACGGAACTCCGGAAAATCGCGACGATGGCCGACGCATTCGATGTGGCCGTCGTTCCCCACTGTCCGTTGAGTCCGATCGCCTTCGCGGCGAACCTCCAGGTGGTCTTCTGCTCGCACAACGCCGTCATGCAGGAACAGGACCTCTCGCTTCACGATCCGGCCGAGAGCGTCGGACTGCAGTACTTGGAAGACCCCGAAACGTTCGAATTCGACGACGGCTACGTCAGTCGACCGACCGAACCGGGGTTAGGAATCGACGTCGACGAGTCGTACGTCCGCGAGCAGTCGCGCGCCGACGTGAAGTGGTACAATCCCGTGTGGCGTCACGAGGACGGCGGAATCGCCGAGTGGTAAAGATGCGACCTCGAGCAGCATTGGGTTTTCGTAGTTGACCCCGCTTTCGAGTCTTCCTCGACGTCGACTTTTCGAATGTAATCAGTAGCGATCTTCTTGCACAATTCGTATCTTTCATAATTCTAAACACGCTCCTAGAAATCGTCTCTACCCGATAGGTGACTTCGTGCGTGAAGATTATCTGTTATGGGCAGTGAATATCACTCATGGAGTTTACTCTCGACAGCTTCAGTGCTCGCGACTGGGAACGCCCCACGGATGCCGATCCAGTCCGGTTCGCCATGGTCGGACTCGGGTGGTGGACCCGCGAGCAAGCGATCCCTGCCGTCGAAAACGCGGACTATTGTACGACGACGGTCCTGGTCAGTTCCAGTACGGAGAAGGCCGAGGAGGTCGCGGCCGACTTGGAGGGAATCGAAGGAACCCTCACCTACGATGAGTACGCCGACGGCGTGGCGACCGACGCCTATGACGCGGTCTACGTCTGTACGCCGAACGGACTCCACCGCGACCACGTCGAAGCTGCGGCCGCGTACGATAAGGCGGTTCTCTGCGAGAAGCCCCTGGAAGCGACCGTCGAAGACGCTCGGTCGCTCGTCGACTCCTGTCAGGAGGCAGACGTCCCACTGATGGTCGCCTACCGGCTCCAAACCGAACCCGTAGCTCGTCGCGCCCGTGAATTGATCCGGAACGGTGCCATCGGCGATGTCGTCTCGGTACTCGGGCACATGTCGGACACAATCCTCGATGCCGTCGACGAGACGAGTTGGCGGTTCGACCCCGACCTTGCCGGTGGGACGACACTCAATGACATCGGTATCTACCCGCTGAACACGATCCGGTTCATCCTAGAAGAGGATCCCCAAGCGGTGTACGCCCGGACGGAGTCCGAACAGTCAGCCTACGACGGAACCGACGAGCACGCAGCGTTCCAGCTAGAGTTCCCCGACGCTACGCTCGCCTCGTGTACGGTCACGCACAGCGCGACAGTGACCTCGAGCCTCCGGTTTGTCGGCACCGAAGGCGAACTGACCCTCGAGGGGCTGTTCTTCCCGAACACCCGAAAGGTACTCCGGGTATCCGGACCGGACATCGAGGGCGAGTATCGGCCGGAACCGGTCGACCAGATGCGCGAGGAGTTCGACTACTTTGCCAACCGCCTCCAACGTGGTCTCGACCTCGAACCTGACGGCGAACACGGTATGGTCGACATGCACACCATCCGTGCCCTCTACGAATCTGCGGAGCGGGGAGAACGAATCGAGCTTGACCTGTGAACGAGATGAAAATCTACGTCGCATCGCCGTCTTCGCGTTCGTCCTCCTCGCGTCCGTGGTGAACTCACCCTCGTATTTCGGCGTCTTCGCCGGGGCTGCGATCGTACTGGAGGTGGCGCGAATGCTTTATTGAGTGAACACGTGGTCGCCCACCGGCAGCCTAAAGCGGTTCTGACAACGGCATCGACAGTCGGACGTCAATGCTACCCGTCTGTCGAGGATTCCCCTCCCGAACTACTTTCACAGTTCTACCAGTGTAAGTTGAATGATGACTGACATCCTGGTTCACGATGCAATCGTCGTGACGATGAATCGAGAGAATCAGATACTGAAAAACGGCTCTATTCGAGTCAGAGATGGAACCATCTCGTCGGTCACAGCAACTGAGCTTAGTGATCGAGACTCGAGCGCGGAGCACGTAATTGATGCCAGCGGCAAGGTCGTAATTCCCGGCCTCATCGACGCCCACCGCCACACCGATTTCACGCTCGTCCAAGGACTCTTCAGCGAACTCAGCGGTGGTGAGTTACTCAAGGAAGCGTTCGCGTTGTACCACACCGCTGAACCAACTCTGGGTGACTCATTCTTCGAGGCAGGGTGGCAACTCGCCTGCCTGCGACAACTCACGCACGGGGTCACAACCGTCAACGCGATGGATTTCACCCCAGAAATCGGAGCAGAAGCGATCGGCGAGTCTGGGTTACGCGGCGTGATCGGGCCAGAACTGGCAGACTTTCTCAATCCCGCGTCCGCAGACGACCAGCTCGAGTCTGCTCGTCGATTCATCGAAACCTATCACGAGAGCTACGAGGGACGTGTCACCGCGAGTATTGCACCGGGCGGTGAAGCCGGCTGTTCACGGAGACTCTGGGAGGGTGTCGCTGAGCTTCGGGCTGACTACCCCGACTTACCGCTTCATACGCATCTGTACGACTCTGCTGAAGCCGATACGATGGCAGCGGGGACCGGCGCTGACGATCCACTTGACTTACTTGACCGGTACGGCCTCCTCGATGAGCGAACGCTGCTCACCCATCTGCTGCATGCGGACCGGGACGATGCGCGGCGGCTCGCCGACGCCGGTGCGCACATCCTTCACTGCCCGACGGTGTACAGTTACTTCCAGACCGGGGAGCGAGCCTGGTTCCCGCTCCCGGCACTCCAAGAGTTCGGTGCGAACGTCGTTATCGGCCTGGACGATCCGTTCTGGTTCGACTCCTGGGACCTCATTCAAGAGGCCAAACACGCCCGGCTGTTGTCGAACTTCGAGTACGGAGCGCAGCAGTGGTCCTCGTACGATTTGCTCAGAACGCTTACTATTGATGCTGCGCGCGCACTCGGACTCGACGACCAGGTCGGGAGTCTCGAATCTGGAAAACGCGCCGACTTGGTCGTCATCGACGTCGATACCCCACGCCACCGGCCATACAGTAATCTTCCGTCAGTACTGACAAACACGGTAACGGCGGGAGATATCGAGACGGTTATCGTCGACGGTGAGGTTCTCATGGAGGAACAAACAGTGGAATCGATGGACGTCGAGAGCGTTCGCAGAGCCGCAGCACGAGAACGAAAACGCCTCCAGACGCATACCGGCTGGGAAACATCACTTGGAGGCAGTACACCGCCAGACAGATCACTACTCCGGCGTGTCTCCGCACGACCCCTGCTGAGAGCAATGAAGCAGTACGGCCGCGGAATCACCAACCAACACATGTGGTAATGGGAAACGCGTACGAATGTAGGGTTTCACCCTGACGATGAGACTCTCCAGTCTATTGGGGCAGGTGGCCTCCCTCCTCGGGGTGTCGAGACGAATGATCCGGACAACTAAGCGATCCTTGACAACGGTGAGTCGATCCGTCAGGAACGTCTCGAATGCACACTGCGACGAGCGCTCAACGGGCGGTCTCTACTCGGGCCCGTACTTAACGATCGTTCCTAATATTTAGGGAAAAGCCGCTATTTGTCCCCCTAAGTCTTTAATAGATGAACACACCCATTGCTACTAGACGAAGATCTGTATGAGTCAAATTGATCTCACGAGTCGGCAGCGACGAACGCTGACGACGCTTATCAACGAATTTCAGGGTGCGGATTCCCCGGTAACGGCCAAGCAGCTCGCGGGCGCTCTCGATCGAGACGCCGGCACGCTTCGCAATCAGATGCAGTCGCTCACGTCGCTCGGCCTCGTCGAGGGGATTCCCGGACCGAAGGGCGGCTACAAGCCGACCGCCAGCGCGTACGAGGCCCTCGACCGCGATCAACTCGAGGACGCCGAGACGGTCACCCTCGCGCGGGACTTCGATCGCATCGACGCCACCGTCGACGAGATCGAGTTCACGAACGTTCACCACCCGGAGTCGTGTCGCGCTCAGGTTCACTTCCAGCAGTCGCTTCGCGACCTCTCGGAGGGCGACGAGATCGTCATCGGGCCGACGCCCATTTCGAGCCTCGTTCTCGCCGGCGTCGTCGTCGCGGTCGACGATTCGGTGAACAAGGTGATCATGGACATCGCGCAACTCGAGGCGCCGTTGCGAGACGACGGTTGACGCTCGCTTCCCTAACGGAGTGAAGTTCCCGAGAGGGAGTTCACGGTTGTATGGTTCCCGGTAGACGATCCAGACCGGCCAACTCTGACATCGACTTCTCTGGTGAGCGCTCGGCGGGGTCGGAAGTCTCGAGTGCGTAGCCGCTGGCCTCGGGTGGTGTGGATCTGGCGGTTGCGGTTCGTACTCAGTCAGCCGACCAAAAGAAACGCGTCGGCGTCGGCCGCTCACTCGCCGGCGTCGGGCAGGCGGCGGTTCGCAAGCGCCATCGGATCGGCCGCGTCGGGATCGAACGGTCGGAGCACGACACTGAACGCGGTCGGTTCGACCTCGACCTGATACCGGTCGAGCGGATCGGTCGGCGTCCCGCCGAGACCGGTCACGCGATGGTCGAGGTTGAACCCGACCGAGCCGCGCTCCTCCAGTTCGTACTGGTGTTGCGCGTCGTCGAGGTTCGCCCACTGCTCGAGGCTGACGTTACCGTCCTCGTCGTCGAACGTCCCGAGCAGCGAAACCTCGCCGTCCGAGAGCGTCGCCCAGCGCGTCTGGGCCTTGTTACCGTTATCGGTCGGCGGCAGGTAGGGGACGTACTGCTCGTCGACCGAGCCCGCGTAGCGCCCGATCGGAACGCCCCACTTGCGGTCGGGGTAGGTCTCGAGCTCGCCGCGGCCGTACCACTCGAACGCATCGAAGCGCTCGGGCAGCTCGAGCTGGACGCCGACCTTGGGGAGCCACCCCGTCACCGTGTTGCGCAGCGGCTCGTTCGGAACGGCCTCGACGCGCATCCGCACATCGCCGCTCCCGTAGATCCGGTAGCGATACTGGGTGTCGAAGCCCATCTCGGTCGCCTCGCCTTCTTCGAACTCGTCCAGTTCGTACCACAGCACCGCGCTTTCGGGCGGTTCGTCGAAGCCGGACGACACCTCGCTCGCCGACAGCGCTCGGTCGTACATTCGCACCTCGTCGATCGTCGTCTCCGTGTACCGGTCCGCGTTCTCCGCGTTGTGCCCGACGTGTACCGGGTACGGCGACTGGTTGATGCTCGTCGCGCCGTGGCTACTGGTGCCGAGCAACTCCCCGTCGAGGTACATCCGCAGTTCGTCCTCGGTGGCGACCCCCGTCAGGGTGTGCCACTCGTCTTCGGCGAAGTCCGACGGCACCGGCTCGTTGTGGACGATCCAGGTGTCCTGGTAGATGAAGAACTGGAGCTCGTTGCTGTCGGACACCTTCAGCGCGTACTGGTGGTCGCCCTTGCTGACGAACGGGTTGTTCTCGCCGTTCGTGGGCAGCCCCTTGAACCGCACCTGAATCGTGAAACCCGGCGCGCCGAAGTCGAGGCTGCCGTCGGTGCCCGCGTTGACGTACTGCGAATCACCGTCGAGCGCGACGGCCTGACCGCTCTGGCCCGAGACGATATCGGGGTCGCCGACGACCTCGCCGTCGTTGCCTTCGCCCGAAGCGTCCGGCGTCAGTAGCGGCGGCGGAAGTTCGGTCCCCGCCGCGAAGCCGTTGACCGAAACTTCGACCAGCGAATCCTCGAGCGCGTTCGTCTCGATTGACTCGGCCGTGTGGGTCAGCTCGTCGAGTCCGGCGTCGTACCACGAAAGCGCGGGCGCGCTCCCCCACTGCTGGATCTCGTTCATGATCGGCGCGCGCCACGGGGTAAAGAGCGGCCCGCGTTCGAGCAGTTCGGTGCCGTCGTACGTCATCGAGGACAGCGTCCCCGTGTCGGCGTCGAAGACGTACTCGAAGCCGTCCCCGGAGACGGCGACGTCGCCGCCCTCGTCGACCGACAGCGGCGCCATCGCCTCGAGCGACTCCGGTGCCGGCTCGGGTGCGTCGACGGGGACCTCCAGCTGCTCGAATGCGACCCGATGGCCTGCGTCGGCGTAATCGGTCGCCTCGGCGAGGGCGAACGTGACCGTGAGCCGGTACTCGACGCCCGGTTCAGGGTCGGCGGGCGCCGACGCATCGAGAGCAACGCGCTCGGTCTCTCCCGGTTCGAGGTCGAGGTGCAGATCGCCGCTGTCGATCGTCTCGTCGTCGGCGGTCAGCTCCCACGACCCCTCGAGGGCCTCGAGGGCGGTGAAGTTGAACCGGTTCGAGACGTAGATCTCGCCGTCCTCGACGGCGGCGTCGGCGACCCCGACCGGCTGGTGGGCGTGCTTGAGCTGCCACATCTCGGGCTGGGGGTCGCGATCGGACCAGACCAGCCCGTTGAGGCAGAACGCCCCGTCCGGGCCGTCGCTGTGGTAGAACTGGAACTCCTCGCCGTCCTCGGTGACGTCGTTCAGGTCCTGGTTGACCCAGTCCCAGACGAACCCGCCGACGAGGCTCTCGTCCCGGAGCAGGTCGGCGAAGTCGTAGGCCGCGACGGCGCCGTCCTCGAGCTCGCCGTCGGCGTCGGCCGCCTCGGCGGCGCCGACTGCGCGGTCGTAGATCCCGACGCCGTCGACGGTGAGATCGACGTCGCGACCGTCGCGTCGACCCGCGTCGGCGCCGATTCTGACTGGCCCCTCGCCGGACGGCAGGTCCGAGACGGAGTGGCCCGTCGCGGCGACTCGCTCGCCGTCGACATAGATCGCGAGTTCGCTCCCGTCCGCGACGCCGACAACGGTCGTCCAGTCGTCGAGCGCGCCGTCGGGAAGTGACCCCGAAACCGACGCCTCGCCACCCGCGATCGAGAACTCGAGCTCGCCGCCGGCCAGGGCCAGCACGTAGCGATCGTCGTCGGTGACGATCGGGTGCTCGGCGGCCGGATCGGCGCTGCGGATCGTCGCGCCGACCGCGAATCCGACGTCGACCTCGAGGCTCGCGTCGCGGCGGATCTCGATGGCGTCGCCGGCGCCGAGGGCGACCGCCCCGTCCGTATTCCCGCCCGGCGCGGCGTCCGGACCGGGGACGACCGCGGGCGAGCCGACGAGCACGCCCGGATTGTCGGAACCGCTCCGGTCGGTCGCCTCGCGGACGGGCGGCTTGATGTGCTCGTTCCACATCTCGTGGACGAGCCCCAGGCTGTTGCCCATCGCGTGGTTGTACTCGCCCATCACGACCGGGCGGAGTCCGTCGCCGATGTAGGAGCCGTCGCCGACCGACAGCAGGGTGCCGACGTCGGGATACCGCGGTCCGAGCATGTCGCTGTACTCGACGTTCCAGCCGCCGCCGTTGGGCTGGTGGTAGAGCAGGCGGTCGGGCGCGAACCCTTCGGGCTCGCCGTCGAAAGACTCGACAGTATCGACGCCGCTGACGTCGGACGTGTCCTCGGGGATGTACTCGTCGGAGTCGGCGGCCAGCGACGCCATCTCAAGGTGCTCAGCGCCGGTTCCGGCCTCGTTGCCGGTCGACCAGCTGAAGATCGACGCATGGTTGCGGTCCCGCAACACCATTCGGCGGAACTGCGCGACGGCCTGGTCGTGGTAGGCCTCGGTGTTCGCGAGCAGTCCCTCCCACCAGTGGGTCTCGACGCAGACCTCGTCCTGCACGTAGATCCCGTACTCGTCGGCGAGCCGGTACATCGACGGGTCGTTCGGGTAGTGGGAGGTCCGGATCGCGTTGACGTTGAACCGCTGCATCGTCTCGAGGTCCTCGCGGACCCGCTCGATCGGCACGGTCCGGCCGAAGTCGGGGTCGGTCTCGTGGCGGTTCACCCCCTGGATGTCGACCGGCTCGCCGTTGACCAGCACCTCGGCGCCCTGCTGGCCGCGCGTGGTCTCGTAGGTCCGGAAGCCGACCTTCTCGAGCATCGCCTCGGTCGTCCGGCCCTTGGCGTCGACGAGTTCGAGCGTGAGCTGGTAGAGGTTCGGGTGCTCGGCCGACCACTTGGCGGGGTCCTCGACGTCGGTCTCGAGCGCGACGACCGCGCCGTTCTCGTCGACGGTCGCGGTCGCTTCGACCGTGGTGACCTTGCGCCCCCGCGGCGGCCGATCGCCCGGGCCGCGTCCCTCGTCGGGACCGCGCCCCTCGGGTGGGCCCCGCTCCTGCTCGTCGTTCTGGCCCTTCCCGCGCGGCGGGCCGCGCCCCGGTTTCGTCCGGTCGGTCTCGTAGAGGTGCGCGCGGACGGCGTACTCCCCCGCGGGCGCGTCGCCGTAGTTCGCGATCTCGGCGTCGATCCGGAGCCGGCCGTCCTCGTAGTCGTCGTCGAGGTCGGTCCGCGCGTAGAAGTCCCGGAGGTGGACCGCCGGCGTCGCGAACAGGTAGACGCTCCGGAAGATACCGGCGTACCGGAACATGTCGATGGTCTCCAGCGCTTCGCTGTCGGACCAGCGGTACACCTGCACCGTGACCTGATGGTCGCCGCCGGCCTCGACGTGGTCGCTGATATCGAACTCGGCGGGCGTCATCGACCCGGTCCGGAAGCCGACGTACTCGCCGTCGACCCAGACGAAGAAGGCCTGCTTGACGCCCTCGAAGTGGAGGAACGTCCGCCGGCCGTCCCAACTGGCGGGTACCGAGAACGACCGCCGGTACGTCCCGACGGGGTTGAGGCCGTCGTCGCCGACGCCGGGAACGTCAACGGTGCCGTCGTCGCGAGGGTCCAGGTCGCCGTCTTGCGCCGGTTCGTAGACGTCCCAGGTGATCGAGCTGTTCGTGTAGATCCGCTGGCCGTACCCCTGGGTCTGCCAGACGCCGGGGACGTCGATCGATCCCCAGTCGTCGGCCGCGAGGTCGTCGTAGGAGTCGGGGAGATCCGACGGATCCTCGTGGAACGCGAACTGCCACTCCCCGTTTAGCAGGCGGACGTACTCGGACTCGGCGAACCGCGACTCGAGTTCGGTGAACGGCTCGTCGGCTCGACGAGCCGCCCGGACCGACTCGTAGGGAACCGCGGTGGTCACGTGAGTCGGTTCGACGTTCTCCGCGACCGTCTCCGGGTCCTCCAGGTACGCCGCGAGGTTCGAGATCCGGCCGGGCTCGCCCGGCCCGTCCGACTGCACTGCACCGCCGGACTGGGCGCCGACGCCCGTCGCCAGCGCGGTCATCCCGGTCACCTGCAGGAACCTCCGCCGCGTCGGCGAGAGTCGATCGCGGGGAGACTGTTCGGTTTCCGTCTTCGGTCGTCGTGTGTCGCTCATGGTGGGGGTGTGATCGAGCGGTGAGCCAGTCCGCGACGGCCGTTAGGGAACCGCTAATCCGCACTGTCGCGGACCTGTGCTCGGCCCGCTCTCGACATCCACAATCATATATTTATTATTTATGTTAATTCAGTAATTAGTTACAGTAGCCCGTTATTATATAATGGGTCGCTGAATGGATTATCGCGTATACGTCTTCTTCCGGGCAGTCACACGGCGACAAATTCCTCAATAGCACTATCCAGCGGTATTGGTTACTTATTCAACTGGTTCAGTTCCACTCTTGTGGCCGCAGTTCGGACCCTCCGCAAAGGACTGTCCGAGAGTCGATAGTAATTCCTCCCTTCTCGAGGGAGGGCGTAGCGTCACCGTTTAAGGACGGTCACTCCCGACAGAGACTCAAGCAGTTGGAATGGGATCGCTTCCCGACAGCGGTTCGAGCGATCGGAACGAGATCGCTCGCCGCAATTAGCGGGTCCAGAAGGTCGGCGTTAGCAGTACGAGTACGGACAGCACCTCTAAGCGGCCGATCCACATCAGGAACACCATGTAGACTTTCGACGCAGCGGTGAACGGCAGGAAGCTGTCCATCGGACCGACGACGCCAAACCCCGGACCGATGTTCCCCAGCGTCGCGATCGCGACGCTCATCGCCTCCAGCCCCGTCATCGTCACGGCCGACGTTCTGAAGCTATCGAGGTACAGGAGTACCGTTGAGAGCACAAATAGGCCGAGGAACAGTAACACGAACACAAAGACGTCTCGAATCGTCTCCTCGTCGACGGGTTCCTGCTGCAGCCGGATCGGTTGGACAGCGTCGGGATGAACGGACGTGAAGAGCGCGCGATCGATGGACTTCTTCACGAGCACCCACCGCACGATTTTGACGGAGCCGGCCGCAGAGCCCGCTGATCCGCCGAGGAAGTACGCGAACAACAGAATCGTCTGCGCGGAGGCATCCCACGTATTGAAGTCCATACTCGCGTATCCCGTCGTTGTGACGATAGCGATAACCTGGAACAATCCCTGTCGCAGGGCGTTTTCCAGGTTCCCGGGTACGATACCGACGTTCGTCGGGGTTTCGGCGAGACCGACCCCCGCAAAAAGGAGGCCTGTGATGACCGCACCGAAGCCCGCGATCGCAAGTAAGTACGCACGGAACTCGGTGTTGTTTACGAGCCGTCGGGGTTCGCCCTGCAGCACGTACCAAAAGAGTGCGAAGTTCGTCCCCGCGACGAGCATAAAGGGCATTACGGCCCACTGAATCGCGGGTGTGAACGCTTCGACGCTCCGTGCTTCCGGCGAGAACCCGCCGGTCGGCATCGTCGTCAACGCGTGTGCGACCGCGTTGTAGAGGCCCATATTCGGTGCGACGCCGGCCAGATGGAGGCCGTAGTAGACGCCGGCCGCAAGGACCGTAAACGCCGCGTATATGCTCCAGAGCGCCCTCGCAGTCTGTTGGATTCGCGGCGTGAGTTTTTCCAGCGAGAGTCCCGGTGCCTCCTGATTGATGATCTGAGCACCGCCTACGGAAAGCTCCGGGAGAATGGCGATCATCAACACGAGAATGCCCATGCCGCCGAGCCACTGCGTGAGTTGCCGCCACATTAACATCGCGTGGCCGTGTCTCTCGACGGAGATCTCTCCGAGAATCGTCGCCCCCGTCGTCGTGAACCCGCTCATACTCTCGAAGAGTGCGTTCACGGGTTCTGCAACGGTCCCCGTCCCGGCGACGAGGTACGGAACCGTCCCCGCAACAGGGACGAGGAGCCACGCAAGACCAACGAGCAGGAATGCTTCTCGATTTCCGAGTTCGCCGTCGTAATTAATCTGCTCCAGGACGAAACCGCCACCGATCATGACAACGCTAGCCACGATAAAGGGAAGCGGATCTTCGCCGTAATAAAGCGAGAGAACGAGCGGGAACAACGGTGCGACGCCGATATACTTGAGGACCGTTCCAACGTAGGCCACGCTGACCCGATAATCGACATGCGTGGTCGAAGGGGACCTCATTGAATATCTGTGGGCTCATCATGATGTCGGATGGTTGTTTCGGAACGGCGTCGGGACGTCTTGTAGAACGCGGCAGACGAACCGGCGATGGCTCCGCGTCGAAGCCGAGCTTTGAGTGCGTGTCCGCCGGCACTCCTCGCCGCCGCAGAAACCCAAACCCCGAACGATCCCGTTGAATTCGATTCCGACATCTCGGTTCGCGGCTCGAGTTCAGTCTCCAGTAAAGGCCTCGAGCGTCTCCTCGGTAACACCCGATCGCGAATGGATCGTGACGAAATCGTCCGCCTTGATCAGCGTCTGTCCCGTCGGCGTAATGGTACCTTCGTCGCGGTTGATTCGAACGACCAGCACGTCGGAGGGAACGAGCCCCTCCTCGTTCGCTTCTTGCAGCGTTTTGCCGGCGATCGGAGCCCGTTCTCGCACGATGATTTCGACGACGTCGGTATCGCCCGCGAGTCCCGCAACGCCGGTCACCGGTGAGGCGCCCTCCTCGTCTCGAGGTCCGAAGGGGGCGTACGGCCGGAAGTACTCGTTGTGAATCAGGTCCTCGTCGTCGATTTCGATACCGATCGAAGTGATCTCCTGTGCGATTCGCGTGAGATCGTCGGTGTCCGTCCCGACGACCGTAATTCGAAGGTCGCCCTTTCCGGACATGATCTCGCGGACGTTGATCACCCCCGAGATATCGAGGACGCGCTGAGCCATCTCCTTCCGGTCTCGGTTTCCCGTGCTACAGACGTAATGATTGGTCAGCCGGCCGCCGACTTTCTCATAATCGATATCGGCGTGGTAGCCCCGAATCACGCCCTCCTCCTCGAGGCGTCGGATTCGGTTTCGGACGGTCGGCGCCGAGACATCGACCCGCGCCGCGATATCGGGCGCAGAGGTGTGTCGGGCCTCCTGGGACAGATAGTACAGGATCTGTTCGTCGATCGTATCGATCTGAACGGACATATTTATATCTCGCAGTTGGCTGCGTAGCTACCTTTATATTATCGTTAGGGATCCGATTAAAATCGCGGTGGTATACCACGATCTGGCACTCCGTTATCCGATCGAAACAGCTGAAAATACCGGGTAGAGTTCCTGATAGGAGGACCAAACGAATAGAACGTTATGCCCGTAGTTGTTACGGAATCGTTTACGAACCCAGTGGATATTTATCGATCCAAAATTTATCTTCATGTATGACCGCCGTGTTCGCCCCCGTCACGCCACCAGCCGATGCGAATACGCGGCCCGACTCAGTGAACGGAATGGGCCACCGGCTTGCCTGTCGGGTACCGGTTGAGTCCGAGCCGTCCCCGTTGCACGTCTCGAGCGAATTGGCCAGCGGACCGAACGATCTCACAGCGTCTCTGAGATGGAGGTAGAACCATGGGGAACTCAAATGCGGAGCCGACGCCGCCTGACGATCTCTCCGATGCGCTGATCCAGCGAGTCGACGCGTTGGAACTCTCCGAACTGAAATCCCTCCGCTCGTACATCGAGCAGCGTATCGACGCAGTGCGGCCCTCCATCGAGGAGGAAATCGAAGCGAACGCCGCCGGGGAGGTCCTCGAGATCGAGAATCACGGGTCCTACGCGCTCGTGCGAAAGCATCCGCCTGACCCGGATACCGACGGCCCGAACACGGATGTTACGTCCCTCTATCACGTGAGACGAAAGCAGCAGTTCGACGGGGCAGAATCGCTGCACTGGGCGTATCTCGGGGACGTTCAGAATGCAGCGCGAACTCGGTGCGAAACCTGCGGACGAACGTTTGACGACGATGTCGATATCTGCCCGCATTGCGGCAGTGACGACGTCGATCACCCAGATACGGAGGGATAAGCCATGTCAGCGTCGATGATTGCTGATCTCGTTGTACCGGTTGTGAGCTTGAAGATAGAGCATGACCCGCTCCCACTGGCAACGGCTACGGTCAACGCGCACGCTCACGAAGACGGGACCGCTGAACTGATCGCCATACCCGTCACCGAAGTCCCCCGACAGACGTCGGTCACCCGGGACCTCGAGTTCGAGGAGGAGCGAGCCAAACGGCAACGGGAGCAGCTGGACGCCGATCGGGATACCGCCGCTGATCTCGAGAGGATAGACGGGACGGGCAGGACGGCACGCGGTCCGGAGGAGTCGGCGATGTCGATCCGTGAAGCGCTACCGCGGCGACTGGAGGTGTGATCTATATGTACATTATCATCGTCGGTGCAGGAGATATCGGCGCCCCGCTCATCGACATTGCGACCAGAGAAGGCAACGAGGTCGTCGTCATCGAGCGCGACGAAACTAGAGCGAATCGAGCGGCCGACGAGTTCGATTGTTTGGTGTTGAACGCCGACGCGACGACGAAGGACACGTTAGACGATGCCGGGGCCGCGCAGGCTGACGCGCTCATCTCGACGACCGACCAGGACGCGACGAACGTGATGACTTGCCTGCTCGCGAAGGAGTTCGAGGTCCCCGCGGTCCTCTCGGTCGTCCACAATCCCGAGCACATGGGACTGTTCGAGCAGATCGGCGTGAACACGATGCAGAACCCCCAGCAACTCATCGCCGAGTATCTGTATCGCGCCGTGGCGCGACCGGCGATCGTCGACTACATGCGTATCGGAGAGGACGCCGAAGTGTTCGAGATTACGGTCACCGAGAGCGCACCGATCGCGGGAAAGACGCTCGAGGAAGCGGCCCGATCGGGACTGCTCACCGACGATATGCTCGTCGTGGCGATCGAACGCGATGGCATGGACCACCCGATCACTCCTCTAGGTGAGACGACGATCAGGGAGGGCGATCTGCTGACCGTGTACTCCGGTGTCGGCGCCGATCCGGAGATTACGGGCATCTTCGGCCACCATGAAGACCGCGAGAAGTGAACTGCGCACGATTTGCGCCGGGCACCCTGCTACCGATCCGATCGTCGGCGGAGGGAACGCATGAACGGGTCCGTGGCCACGGTTGGGCGGGATCTCGGCCGTATCCTCGAAGCGCTCGGCGGGTTGCTGATCGTCTCGCTCGTCGTGCCGGTCGTCTGGGGGGAGTACTTCGCGATTCCGGCGCTCCTCGTTTCGGCCCTCGTCCCGCTGGGACTCGGACGATTACTCTATCGACGGTTCGAGGGTGCTGAAGCGCCGGGCCGGTTACACGGGATGATCGTCGCGGCGTCGGGATGGTTTTCGGTGGGCGTCTTCGGCTCGCTCCCGTTCCTCCTGATCGCGTGGAGCGTCCGGCTCGGCGTGCCGGGATTCACGACGCCTGCGCAGACGGCGACGCTCGCAGCGTTCACCGACCCCCTCAATGCAATCTTCGAGAGCATGAGCGGGTTCACCGGGACGGGCCTCACGATGACCGACAACGAGGAGGTGCTTCCTCGCACGCTCCAGTGGTGGCGAACGTTTACCGAATGGGTTGGCGGGGTCGGTGTGATCGTCCTAACGACGGCGATCCTCTCGCGCCCGGGGAGCGGTTCGTTGACGCTCTACGAAAGCGAGGCTCGCTCCGAGAAGATCCACCCGAGCGTCGTGTCGACGGTTCGGACGATCTGGTGGATCTTCATCCTGTTTACGTTCGTCTCGATCATCGCGCTGTGGCTGGCGGGAATGCCGATCTGGGGCGCGATCAACCACGGGATGACCGGTCTCGCGACCGGCGGGTTCTCGATCAGGGACAACTCGATTGCGACCTACGACAGCGTCGCGATCGACTTCGCGTTGATTCCGATCATGCTGCTTGGCAGCATCGCGTTTCCGGTCCACTACCTCATCCTGCAGGGCGACCTGCGGAACTTCTATTCGGACCTCCAGACCCGGTGGGTGTTCAGCTACATGGGCATCGGGTCGGCGTTGCTGTGGAGTTTCCTCTACGTCGCTGGCCCGTACGAGACGCCGTTCGCCGCCCTCCGCTACGGCCTGTTTCAGTTCGTCTCCGCGGCCACCTGTACCGGGTTCCAGACGGCCGTCGACGCCACGAACGTCGCGCTCGGACGGTGGCCGTCGCACGCGCAGTTGACCGTCGCGTTCGGGATGTTCGTCGGCGGTGCCGCGGGGTCGACCGCAGGCGGCATCAAACTCATTCGCGGACTGACGCTGGCGAAGGGAATCCGGTATCACATAGTGGACGTCTTCTATCCGAAGACCGCCGTTCGGCGATTGGAAATCAACGGCCGGCGACTGAACGAGGAAGAAGCGAGCCGCGAATTTATGGAAGCGGCCATCATCGTTGTCCTCTGGATTACGTTCCTCGTCGTCGGAACGTTCGTGCTGCTGCTCACGCTCCCGTCCGGGGAGTATTCACTCGCTAACGTCGTGTTCGAGGTCGCCAGCGCCCAGGGGAACGTCGGCCTCTCGTCGGGGATCACGGGCCCTGAGTCGCTGCCTCCGGTCGGGAAGATCACGTTCCTCTTTCACATGTGGATCGGGCGACTCGAGATCATTCCGGTTCTCGTGATGCTCCGAACGATCTTCAAGCGCGGAGGGCTCTACCAATGAGGGCAAGCGATCTCCCGGTTCTTACCTCCGTGTTCGAAGCCGGTGCCGACGACCGGGTCTTCGATTCGCTGTTACTGCTCGGCCCTCTCGTCATCGGACTGATCGTCGTTCTGGATCGATCCCTCATCACCGAAGCGTTCGCGGTCGCATACATCGGCGCGTTCGTCACGTACGTCCTGTATCGAACTCGGCGAGAGCCCCATTCTCAAGTAGAAGCGGGTGGTCGGCACAGGTAGTGGCTCGTCTCGACAATGGAACGGCGCACTATCCTTCGAGTGCTGCTGCTTGCCGTCTTAGTCGGCTCCGCCGGTACGCTTGCGATCGCGTGGGTTAACGCACCGACGAACGCGACCGCTGCCGCGGCGAATCAGACCCAGTTACCGCTCGCGGATCGAACGCCCGTCGTCGAGAACCGCGATGGGGCGACAGTCATTACGACCGATCCGCCGGCGGGGAACGACGGTCTCGGAGCTATCGTCGCGTTCAGCGCCGACGGACGACCGCTCTATCACAACGATACGTACGGCAACTACTTCGACGTCGATCCTGATCCGCCCGGCTCGAAGACCGTTCTGTACGTGGCCGGAAGCCGGTACGACCAGTGTCCCGACAGGCTCCAAGCAGAGACGGAGGGCGCCGGTGACGACGGCTGCGCTGAGGTCGCAGTCGAGCGCGTCAACCTCACGACCGGGACGACCGAACGGATCCACACTGCCGTCACCGGCTGGGACATCTGGCACGACGTCGACCGGATCGACGACCACCGGCTGCTCGTGGCCGACATCGCTCGAGACCGCGTGTTCACGCTGAACACCACCACCGACGAGGTGACCTGGGAGTGGCGCGCCGAGGCGGCTCTCGATCCAGACAGCGGCGGGCAACCCGGCGACTGGACTCACGTCAACGACATCGAACTGCTCGGGGACGGTCGGGTGATGGTCAGCCTCCGGAATCAGGATCGGGTCGTCTTTCTCGAGCCGGGTGAGGGGCTCCAGCGCGACTGGACGCTCGGCGCCGAGGACGCGTACGAGATCCTCTACGAGCAGCATAATCCGGACTATCTCCCGCCCGCCCGCGGCGGCCCGGCGGTAATCGTCTCCGACTCGGAAAACAATCGCGTCGTCGAGTATCAGCTCGAAAACGGAACGTGGACGCGAACCTGGGAGTGGCGAGACGAGCGGCTCCGGTGGCCGCGCGACGCTGACCGACTCCCAGGCGGTCATACGCTCGTAACGGATTCCCAAGGGGATCGGGTGATCGAACTCTCGGAGACCGACGAGATCGTCTGGAGCGTGGACATCGCGACACCCTACGAGGCGGAGCGTCTCGGGACCAGAGACGAGAGCGCAACCGGGCGGAGCACGGCCGCACTCGCGAACGGATCCATCGACGAAACGGCCGCCGGAGCGGATCGAACCTCGAAGACCGGTCTGTCCTGGCTCGTCGCCTTCATCGCCGGCCCCGTCGTCAATGGCGTACTCCACGCTGCCCCGGCGTGGATGACGATCGGCGATCTGGCGGTCGCCGGCGTATTCGGTATCGCAGCCGTGACGGCCGGCGTCTTAGAGGTATACTGGTCGGGAATCGGTCACCGATTGCTGAACTGGGCGAGGTGAAAACCGGTCGTTTTTCTCGAGTCGATTCGTCGAAATCAGGCCATTGAGTATATTTCTACGGTAGTTACGCCAATTTCTGTACGACGGTATTCGATCAGGTTACCGGGACGCACTGGAAGTCCAGTTCGTTCTCGAGCAGGTGTTCAAGGGTTGCGTTTCGTGCGGTTGCCGTCGGCCACGGCGCCACGTGAGAGACCACGTGAACATGGCGCTGCGTCCGTTCCTCGGTCGAAGACAGGATCCGCTCCACGCGCATCCGGCCGGTTTCCACCGGATCGAACTCGTCCGTCGGCACAGAACGCCACAGTTGTTATCTTTCTGAACTAATTTGATATCGTGTATAACACTAAAGTTTATTTATCTATCTCTGAACGAATCGGATGGCTATGAAGCTCAACCGACGACGGTTCCTCGAGACCGGTCTTGCGGTGAGCGGACTCGGACTGACGAACGCGGTAACCGCGCGAGAGACCGACCGATATCGGCCCGGCGGTCCGTGGTCGCCGAACGAGCAGTCCGTCAATTACAACGGCTATCTCGACAACGAGGAGCTCGGCGACCGACTCCGGCAACTCGATGAGCGCAGTGACCGCATTACGCTTGAGCAAATCGGCGAATCCGCCGGCCGTGGCGATCCGATCTGGGAAGTAACCGTCGGCGACGGCGACGAGAACGTTCACATCATCAACCAGATCCACGGTGACGAACCGACCGGGGCGGAGGCGATGGTGAAGATTCTGCAGACGCTCGCGGACGGCTCCGGGGCGACGATCGACGCGATTCTGGACGAACTGACGATCACGATCATCCCGCGAGTGAATCCCGACGGCGCGAACTTCGTCGGCGACGACGGACTCGGAACGGACGGCGAATTCCGCCAGCGCCGATATAATACGACCGAATGGGAAGAAGGCGACTCGCGGTATATCAACGCCAACTCCTACGCGTACGACGTGGAGCCGCCGGGATACGATCTGAATCGAGGGTTCAGCATCGATCCCGACTACGAGCCGTTCGACGAACCGGAGGACTGGTGGTCGGTCGACGACGAGGAACCGAACCGCGGCACGCTAAGTATGCCCGTCGAGGAGGTGCCGCTCGAACTGAAAGACGGGAATCCGTACGAGAAACTCTGGAACGTCGGTCTGAACATCAATCCGGAGACGCAGGCGGTGACCGAGTCGTTCCTCGAGGCCGATCCCGACTGGGCGATCACCCACCATCACCAGGGGCCGACGATCGATCCGGAGTCCGGCAACCAAAGCGCTCCGGAGTGGCAGTCGATCATGAGCGTGATGGCGCCGTTCGGCCCGACGTACATCGGACTCGACAGCGTCGACTACGCGCCCTACGTCGGACAGGGGAATCCCTTCCTCTCGGTCGACGCCCAAACTCGCTCCCTGCAGCTCAACGGACTGGTCGCCGACGAGATGGAGCAGTTCGGTCAGGGCCGCTTCAATACGATCACGCGGTACGGCTACGGACCGCTCTGGGGCTCGTACCTCGACGCGCTGTGTCCGCAGACCGACGCCGCGGGGGCGCTCTACGAGGTCTCTCACCAGAGCGACGACCGCGGTCACAAGGCCCTCGGAACGATGGTGAAAGCGACCGTCGAAGGAATCACGGCCACGTTCGAACGGATCGCAGACGGGTCGATTCACGACGTCGACGAGATGACGTACTTCGACATCCCGCTCAGCGAAGAAATCGAGAATCCACACGACAGTCGCTGACCGTCCCTACCGTTTCTCGACGATAGCGTTCGGTCGTTCTCCCTCTACTCAAAGCCACAGCATTCAGAGAGGGGCTTCGAGCGACAGGGACCTTGTGGCAAGAACCCTCACACCCGCCGACACTGACTCGCCCACACGGTGCCAGGTACCGGAACCAGTCGGATCCGAATACGGTCACGGACGACCGTGGTACACTTCTTTCCCGCTGGTTATCGAGAGTCGCAACCGCATATGGGAACAGTAGATGTCGCGATCGGCGTCGACGCGGACTGCGTCGCCGGATGGTTGGGATCGTACGGCGGTGCGGACTCGCCAGCGGACCTCTCTCGAGGGTTGGCCGCCGGGAACGAAGGGATTCCGCGGATGTGCGCGCTGTTCGACGAGCAGGACGTCGAGACGTCGTGGTACGTCCCCGGCCACACGATCGATACCTTCCGCGACGAGATCGAGGCGGTGGCGGCCGACGGCCACGAACTCGGCGTCCACGGCTACTCCCACGAGAACCCGACCGACCTCTCGCGGGAGCAGGAAGACGAGATCCTCGAGGTCTCGATCGATCTCATCGAGGACGTCACCGGCTCCGAGCCGGTCGGCCACCGCGCCAGCTGGTGGGAGTTCAGCGAGAACACGCCGGAGCTGGTCGAAAAGCACGGCTTCCTGTACGACAGCAGCCTCATGGAGCGGATGTTCGAGCCGGGCTGGATGCGCAAGGGCGACAGCTGGGAGAAGATCCAGTACGACGAGGACCCCGAGACGTGGATGGAACCGTACCGGTACGGCGAGGAAACGGACGTCGTCGAAATCCCGATCAGCTGGTACCGCGACGACATCCCGCCGATGCTGTTCATCAAGCAGCCGATCTACCACGCCGGGTACAAGGACCCGGAGATGATGTACGAGCAGTACTACAAGCGGCAGTTCGACTACCTCTACAACCGCCGCGGCGCCGGCGTCTACACGTTCACGATCCACCCGGACATCCACGGCCTACCGCACATGATCCCGCTGCTCGAGGAATTCATCCAGTACGTGAAGGGCCACGAGAACGCGCAGTTCGTCACCCTCGAGACCATCGCCGAGAAGTACAAAGACGATCCGTCGGTGTACGAGAGTCAGAGCGACTACGTGTAATCGGCTCTCGAGTCGTCCGTGCGTGATCGATCGGCGGGCGCGAACGCCTCCCGAATCGCTTCCGAATCGTTCTCGTCCTCGTCCAACGCCGCGAGCGTCAGCGCGAGCCGCAGCCGAGCCTGCTGCGCCGACAGGTCGCCGGCGAAGACGGCGCCGTACTCACGGAGTCGTTCGCCACCCCCCTCAGCGCCGTAGACCGGCGTGACCCGCCCCTCGAGACAGCGCGACGTGACGACGACGGGAACGCCCGACTCGATCGCCTCGCGGACGGCGTCGGCGACGCCCGCGGTCGCGTTCCCGAGGCCCGTTCCCTCGATCACGAGCCCGTCCGCGTCGCGCTCGAGCGCGGCAGCCACCAGGTCGCCGGTCACGGCGCTCCCGCTTTTGACCGTGAAGACGGTCGCCGCGAGCGACGTCGCGTCGATCGGTCGCGTCTCGCTGCGTGGCGTCCGGTGGATTGCGACCCCGCCCCGGTCGATGGTTGCGA
Source organism: Halopiger thermotolerans (assembly GCF_054654555.1). Lineage (NCBI taxonomy): Archaea > Methanobacteriati > Methanobacteriota > Halobacteria > Halobacteriales > Natrialbaceae > Halopiger > Halopiger thermotolerans. Next base: position 537,696 of record NZ_BAAIEU010000003.1, read on the forward strand.
CCGGACCCGCGGTTCGCGACCGAAACGCCTCGAGGGCGGAGGTGTGTGCCTTCGTCACCGCTCGGGCGCTGTGGACTTCCCCGTTAAACGCGACGAACGTCCCGCCGGCGTCGCGGTCGGCGAACGCCGCGGCGGCGCGGACCGCCGTCAGGAGGTTGTGCGGCCCGTCGGGACTCACCTCGTCCGGCCGGCGCTGCGCGCCCGTCAGGAACACCGGCGTCTCGGGGCGGACGGTAACGTCGAGGTAGTAGGCCGTCTCCTCCATCGTGTCCGTGCCGTGCGTGACGACGACGGCGTCGACCGACCGATCCTCCTCGAGGCCGCGGACGCGCTCGCCGACCGTCTCGAGCGTCTCGGCGTCCATTTCGAAGCTCGGCACCTGCGCGACCTCCTCGACCGAGAGATCGGCGTGGGACTCGAGTTCGGGGACGGCCTCGAGGAGTTGCGCGCCCGTTCGGGTCGGTTTCGGCCCGCCGTCGACGTCGGTACTCGCGATGGTTCCGCCCGTGCTGAGGAGGGTGACGTTCATGGCGGTTCCATCCACGGTGGTGACCAAAAAGTGAGAGGTGGAATGCAGTTTCTCCGCAGTCTCGCGTCGGCGATGGTATCGGTGAAGCCGATGTGGAGCTCGTAGGGCCGGCTCTCGAAACGTCGGTCGTCAGACGATGCTTACCTGTTGCCGTTCTCCACATCCTGAAGGGCGCGGAGTCCTACCGTGGAGTCAGACCCACCACTGTTCAGGGACGCTACTACGATCGCTTTTAGCCGGGTAGAGAGGACACTCCGCGGCTGGAACCCGAGGCGATTTACTGGTCGCTTGCGACCTCCATAGATCGTGTTAATACTTCGCGTGACATAGGAGTTCCATGAACTGCAATCGATGCGATGATGCTGGGGGTGAACGCATGGAAATAACGTATCTCAGCGCTGCCACGGTTATCGTGTATCTCTGTGAGGAATGTTCCAGGATGGCTGCACGCGACGTCACGGTCAGCGAGCTTGTTCCCTCTCGCCATCAGTAACCGACTACTGTCGATATGGACTCACCGGTAGTATCGTCGTTGTCCGATCTACGTCCGCTATCGGCGCGACCTCGAGCGGTTCGTCGTTGGTCCCGTCGACGACATCGACTGGAGGTATGCCCAGTACACCTGGGAACACACGACCTCGAGGCCCGATCCATCCGTCTCACCGCAGGCCGGCTCGGGTTAGGGCGTATAAACGTGGTGTAGAATAAAACGGAACTGGACCGCCACTCGGTGCCGTTACTACAGCGCCCAGTCGACGAGCCACGCGAGTACGCCGACGGACAGGAGCAAGATTCCGAGCCCCGAGGTGGCCGGCTCGGGGAACAGGAAGAGGACGACACCGGCGACGATCAGCAGCGTGATCAGCCCCTCGTCCCAGAGGCTTCCGTCGTCGTCCTCGTCGGAGTAGCTATCGGCGGTACCTTCGTACGTCCCCTCGTCGGGATAGTCCGCCTCGTCTCTGCGGGCGGGGAACGGAAAGCCCCATCCGCCACCCCACCCCCACGAGGGGTAGTAGGGGAGCCACCCGCTGTCCTGGTCGTCCGTGTACGGATCGTCGTAGCGATCGTTCACCTCACGGTGTGTCCCATCGCCGGGCTTGTCACT